>NZ_JBXUNG010000001.1:0-1440494 GCF_057196925.1 Klebsiella sp. SYXHC3
GAAGAAGCCCGCAGCGATATTTTTGATTACATCGAAATGTTTTATAACAGTAAGCGTCGGCATGGTTCAAGCAATCATATGTCACCGACAGAATATGAAAACCAGTATTATCAACGGCTCGGAAGTGTCTAGATTATCCGTGGCGATTCATGATGCATTACAGCCATCATCCATTTAATAGGCTTCTCTGCGTCATGCTGAAGCAGGTTAAACACATGCTCAAAGTCATTGTGATTCATTGGCGTTTTGATGTTGATCACTTCAGCGCTTTTGAATGCAAGCCCATTAAACGGATTCTTTTCAATCCATTCTTTATCGTTCACCATGTAATTAAACCACTGCTGATTTTTATTGTAGTAGCTCTTCTTACTTCCCGGTGCAAAGTCTGAATCATCAAGGTATTGCTTAAAGCCTCTTACGTGATCTTTCGTCACATCCTCTACGTACATCACGCCATTAGTAGCAAGATAGGCCATCAGCTTGTTAGAGCTATTCTTAAAGCCGTTTAAGGTCTTAGGCCGCCAGTCTGATAGGTTAGCGTCTATCCATGCCTGTTTTGCTTCTTCAAAGCCGTGTTTAGTGTTAGCCGCTTGTGCCTGTTCAGCAACGTGCAAAGCCACCGCTGATACTTGCGCCACTGCCGGGATCGGCATAGCCGGATTATTCAGATCGTATCCTGTAGCCGCTAAGGTGGCTCGTAGCTGGTTCATCTTGTCTGCTGTAGTCATGGTGTCACGATATTTCTTGAGCGTCTCAGCCATCGCAGCAAAGCCCCATTCATGCGCGGCGTATTCGATGAACTTCATGGTGAGCAAGGTAGAACGTCTTACTGCTGTGTTGTGATCTTTGGTCAAAAGGGCAATGCTCATGGTGCTACCTACGTAGCGCTTACGCCACGTATAACCGTTTTTAGCTGTGTAGGAAGTGTGCTCAATTTTTGCAGTCATCGTAAGGCCTCATAAAACAAGGGATATAGCTTAACCCTTGCCATTGCTGGATTCTAAGCCCTGCGTGTTGTCCTGATTATGTAGTGGCCTCTTTCGTTGGGAGATCATCGAGGAGTACGGCCCGCTGTTTATGGACGGCGCCTTGATGACGATTAAATGTACCATTATCTGCGTGATCCTCGGGACGTTGTGGGGGTTAACGCTTGGGCTGGGGCGGATGGCGAAGGCCGAACACGGGCCATGGAAATATATTCTGCGTTATCTGGTGCAGTTTCCGGTGCGCTTCTACGTCAGCGCCTTCCGCGGTACGCCGCTGTTTGTGCAGATTATGGTGGTCCACTTTGCGCTGGTGCCGCTGTTTATTAACCCGCGCGACGGCCTGCTGGTCACCAGCGGGATAATGAGCGCCGATTTCGCCCGCGAACTGCGTTCTAACTACGGCGCGTTCCTCTCCTGTATCGTGGCGATTACCCTTAACGCCGGGGCCTACGTGTCGGAGATTTTCCGCGCCGGGATCCAGTCTATCGATAAAGGGCAGATGGAAGCTTCGCGCGCGCTGGGTATGCCGTGGTGGAAAACCATGCGTAAAGTGATCCTGCCGCAGGCGTTTCGCCGCATTCTGCCGCCGCTTGGCAACAACGCTATCGCTATTGTTAAAGACTCATCGCTGGCCTCGGCGATCGGGCTTGCCGATCTGGCCTACGCGGCGCGAACCGTCTCCGGCGCTTACGCCACCTACTGGGAACCCTACCTGACGATCTCGCTGGTCTATTGGGTGATTACCTTCCTGCTGGCGCAGCTGGTTAACCGTCTGGAAAAGAGGTTTGGCAAAAGTGATTCACATTAATAATTTACATAAGCGCTTTGGCGATAGTCACGTGCTGCGCGGCATCAGTTGCGATATTAAACCGCAGGAAGTGGTGTGCATTATCGGGCCCTCCGGCTCGGGCAAAAGCACCTTTTTGCGCTGTATGAATGCGCTGGAAACCGTGAGCGAAGGCGAAGTGGTGGTCAACGGCTTTGCCGCCCATGACCGGACGACCGACCTCAACAAGATGCGTGAAAGTGTTGGCATGGTGTTCCAGCGCTTTAACCTGTTTCCGCATATGACGGTGCTGGAAAACCTGCTGATGGCGCCGATGAATTTGCGCAACATGCCGCGCCAGCAGGCGGTCGACCTGGCGGATGCCTTGCTGGCGAAGGTGGGACTCAGCGATAAGCGTGACGCCTGGCCTTCCAGCCTCTC
The DNA here is from genome assembly GCF_057196925.1 of Klebsiella sp. SYXHC3. Taxonomy (NCBI): domain Bacteria; kingdom Pseudomonadati; phylum Pseudomonadota; class Gammaproteobacteria; order Enterobacterales; family Enterobacteriaceae; genus Klebsiella; species Klebsiella sp. SYXHC3. Next base: position 2,194 of record NZ_JBXUNG010000001.1, read on the forward strand.
CGGCGGTCAGCAGCAGCGGGTAGCGATTGCCCGCGCGCTGGCAATGAAGCCATCGATCATGCTGTTTGATGAGCCCACATCAGCGCTGGATCCGGAACTGGTAGGGGATGTGCTGGAAGTGATGAAAAATCTCGCCAGCGAAGGGATGACGATGGTGATCGTGACCCACGAAATGGGCTTTGCCCGCGAAGTGGCCGACCGGGTGATTTTCATCGATCAGGGGGTGATTCAGGAAGAGGGTAAACCGTCGCAGATCTTTAGCGCGCCGACCAATCCGCGCACCGCTGCCTTCCTCAGTAAGGTGCTGTAGCCATAAGCAAAACGGGCAGGTGGATCCCCGCCTGCCCGTTATCAACAACCTCCGCTATTGCGCGGTCTCGGTAGCCTCTTCCATGTCTTCTTCCTGCTCATTGGCGAGCAGCGTTTTTTCATTCTTGCTAAGGCACTGGATTAGCAGGAACAGCACGCCGCTGGCGAACAGGGTGATGATCAAGCCGTCATAGCCGGAGACGCCAATCAGCATGCCGCTGACAATCGGCCCGGCCACGCTACCGGCGGACCAGAAAAAGCCAAACAGGGCGTTAATCATGATGAGCTTTTGCCCGCTAAAGGTTTTCCCCGCTCGCACCAGCGACAGGGTGTAAAGCGCGCCCGCCGCGGCGCCGAGCAGCAGGCAGATAGCCATCAGCTGTACGCGCGAGGCGAGCATAAACGGCAGCGCCAGTAGCGACAGGCTAAAGACAACCGCGCAGATAAGATGCACGCGACGGATGCCGAAGCGGTCGGCAACCCAGCCCAGCGGCGCCTGAAACATGGCGTCGCCGGTGAGGACGACGGTGACCAGCAGTACCGCCATCGTTTCATTTAAACCTTTATCGATGCCGTACAGCGGCAGTAGCGCGAGAATACTGGCGTCGAAGAAGGCAAAGCAGAATACCCCAGAGGCCAGCACCGGCAGAAACGCCCCCAGGCTGCGCCAGCTCGCGCGCTCGGCAAGGCTTTCGCGACTGCCGCGCGGCAGATGACGCAGCATTAGCAGGCAAACGGCGGTAATGGCGACAATGGCCATCAGCGCCGCGTGTTGCCAGGCGGGGCCGACGGAGATAAGCAGCGGGCCGGCGAGCTGGCAGCCGGTAAAGGCCGAGGCATAGATGCCGGTGAGAGTAGCGCGATTACTGCCCGCCGCGCCGCCGGTTATCCAGCTTTCCCCCAATACGATAATGACGCCGGAGGCGAGTCCGGTCAGCAGACGCGGCACCAGCAACAGCGTCATGTCGGTGGTCATGCAGGAGGCGATGGTCGCCAACGCCAGCAGAATCAGGCTAACGCTGAGCAACGCACCCATTTCAAAACGACGGCACAGCGCGGGAGAAAGAAAAGAAGAGAGCATCATTCCAGCGGGCGGCAGCGCGGCCAGCAGGCCGACATAAAGCGGAGCAACTTGCTGCTGCGCCAGCTCGAGGCTGATTAATGGCACCGTATAGCCGGTGATAAATCCCACAAGTGAAGCGGCCATGATCATCGCCAGCGTGGGGGCCAGGCGATTCTGGTCTGGGTTAAACATTGTATTCCCGATAACGGAAGGTTGCAGGTGGATAATCCGGCAAGACGCCGACCAGTCTGCATGATAATTAATCAGCTGACGGAAGTCACCGCTGAAATAGCTACTATTTTTGATATCGATAAAACGATCCGCTGGTGAATAGACAAAAATCATCATCGCTGAAGTTGTCAGCCGCGGGGGCGAAAGGATATAACGAAGGGTGCCGCCTGGAAGCAGCAGGACGGGGACCACTCATTCAGTAATGGAAGGAACAGGACATGGCGGTATCGTCTTCACTGATTGCCGAAGCTATCGGCTGGCGTCGCGATTTTCATGCTCATCCGGAGCTCGGGTACCAGGAGCAGGAGACCTCGCGTCGGGTTGCCGGGCTACTGGCTTCGTTCGGCCTGCAGGTACATGTCGGGCTGGCAGGTACCGGGGTCGTCGCGACGCTTGAGAACGGCCCGGGGCCGGTGATTGGCCTGCGCGCCGATATGGATGCGCTACCGATCGCTGAACAGGGGACGGTGGAATATCGTTCGCGTCGTGCTGGCGTGATGCATGCCTGCGGTCATGACGGCCACACCGCCATGCTGTTGGCTGCCGCCGCGCACCTTGCCCAGACCCGCAACTTTGGCGGCACCGTGCATTTTGTCTTTCAGCCCGCGGAGGAGAACCTCGGCGGCGCGCGCAAAATGGTGGAAGAGGGGTTGTTCGAGCGCTTCCCGATGGACGCCATTTACGCGTTGCACAACTGGCCAGGCTTGCCGCTGGGGCATGTGGCGGTGAATCCCGGGGCAATGATGGCCTCGCTTGATGCCTTCGAGATAACGCTCACCGGTAAAAGCTGCCATGCGGCGATGCCGGAGAGCGGCGCCGACCCTATCGTCGCCGCCGCACAGCTGATTATGGCGCTGCAGACGATTCCGTCACGCCGCCTGTCGCCGCAGGATTCCGCAGTGGTCAGCATTACCCAGATCAACGGCGGTGAGGCGATCAACGTGCTGCCGGACCGCGTGGTGTTGCGCGGGACTTTTCGCTGCCTGAGCAATACGGTGCGCGAGCGGGTAAAAAACCTCATTGAGCAGTACGTGCATACGCAGCCGCAGGTTTCCGACGTTGACGGTCAGATTGCGTGGTATCCGGGCTATCCGGTGACCAAAAATGATGCGCAACAGGCGCTGAAGGTGCGCGAGGTGGCGCAGGCCGAGCTCGGCGAAGCCGCGGTGCGCTGGCAGATCAATCCTTCCATGGCGTCGGAGGATTTTGCCTGCATGCTGGAAGTGTGTCCCGGCGCCTATTTCTGGATAGGGACAGACGGCGAAACGCCCTCCAGGCCGCTACACAATGCCAGCTACGATTTTAACGACGATCTGCTGGCGCCCGGCGTGGCGCTGTGGACGGCGCTGGTGGAATCACTGCTGCCTGCCGGGCAGGGCTAAGTTTTCGTGTGCCGCGGAAAGCGCGGGTGAACGGTCTCCGGGGGCCAACAAAGAAATGATAAATAAAATATTGGTCAGTGCCTGCCTGATGGGCCTTAAAGTCCGTTATAACGGAAAAGAGAAAGCGCAGATGACCCATCAACTTGCTCGCTGGCAACGGGAGCAGCGCCTGGTAATCCACTGTCCTGAGCTGGCTGCCGGGCTACCTGTTCCGCGACCACCTGCCGAGATCGTGTCGGCTGATGGGAGAGACGTAATGAGTGGACAAGCCAGAATAATTGAAAATACGGGAAGGGATGTTACGCCGCATTATCAACTGGGAGCCTGGCTGGCTCTGCGAGCAGCACAAGAAGCAGGTTGTACCGCCGCATTGTTAACTGATGGTAGTCCTACGTGCGGCAGTCAGTTTATCTATAATGGTTCTTTCAGTAATCAGCGTAAATCGGGTATGGGAGTGGCGGCGTCACTGCTCAGTGAGCATGGCATCGCGGTATTTTCAGAAGCTCAGTTTGCGGAGCTTGTGAGCTGGATAGAAGAACGGGAATGAGCGGTTCCCCAGGGTTAACGTCGAACTGTATGAGGTTCACACCTCGACATAGCCGACGTTAAAGCCTTATGAAACTCTTGCGGTTTAAAAGCACTGGGGGAGTTTCACTCAGCTAAATAACCACCATCGATGGGATAAACGCCGCCGGTACAGAACGCCGCATTTTCTGACAGCAAAAACAGTATGAAGTCTGCTATTTCCCGCATTTTTGCCATCCTCTTCATAGGGTGGCTATTGGCGAAACTACGTACGATATTGTCAGGAAATTCACTCATTCGTGGCGTTTGGACATAGCCCGGAGCGACGGCATTGATTCGAATGCCTTGCGTTGCAAACTCTAATGCTGCGGTTTGGGTCAAACCGATGATACCGTGTTTAGCCACGGTGTAGGGCGCTAATCCTGGAATACCAACCAGACCATTGACTGCAGATAAATTAACGATAGAGCCGCCAAACTTCATCATTGCAGGTATTTCGTATTTTAGGCAGTAAAAAACGCCGCTCAATGAAGTGGCAATAACTTTGTCCCAGTTTTCAACCGTCTGTTCTGTTATATTTTTACCATGCTCACCTGTTATGCCCGCATTATTTACAGCATAATCAAGTCTGCCGAAATGTTTGATCACTTCAGCAATCATTTTCTGTACTTGTTCAGGTTGCGACACATCGCATCCGATCCCCAGCGCCTGTTGCCCCTGTGAAGATAATTGTTTCGCTTTTTTGATGGCCTGCTCTGGCGAGCGGGAGACAATAACGACCTTAGCACCATGTTGGTGTAATTGCTCTGCGACTGCCTCACCTATCCCTGTCGTGCTTCCTGTGATGACAGCAACTTTATTCTGGAAATTCATCATTCCCCCTATGATGTAGAATTGAGTTTTGCATCAGAGGGAGTATACAAAATAGCTGTGACAGTTTTTGTCAGTACTCTTTCTCCTCGGCGATCCCTTCTTTTATTCTCCATTTTTTCAATAAAGCCATCCGGCTTTCCCTGTATATAGAGTCCAGTTGTGCCATCTCTGCAATTTTGTCAGTTCTAAAATGACGAAAATCATTTCTCATCTCACACCATGCGACCAAAAGCCAACATGACTGCATATATGCCAATCCGATGGGCCATATAACACGAGAAGAGTCAGTGCCTTTCTTGTCACAATATTTTATTTGGACTCTCTTTTGCTTTTTAATAGCATCGCGAATGTCTTTGAAAAAGACCTCATTACTTTCTGAAGGGCCGATTAAATAAGATTGGCTTTCGATAAGGCTTTTTAATTCGTCGGGGATGACGGCGTGTATTTTAGCAAGCGCATTCCTTGCTGTGTTTTTGAAATCATCATCTGTGTTATGAGATACCCAATTTAGCCCAAGGGTAATAGCATTGATTTCTTCATGCGAAAAATTTAAGGGTGGCAAATGAAAGTCAGACTTAACGATATAACCCATTCCGGCCCCACCTTCAATGCGCACCCCTTGATGCTGCAGCGTTTTTATATCTCTATAAAGTGAACGTACGCTTATCCCTAATCTTTCTGAGAGCGTGGATGCCGTGATGGGATATCTTTGCGCTCTTAATATCTGTAGTAACTCGAGAAGCCTCTCTGTTCTGGTCATTTGATAAGTCCATTCTGATACAGCGAAAAAATCTTAAACCTAAAGTTTCCCGTTCATGCGCAGCGCATCAACAACGAGTGAGAAGGCTGGGGAAGGCTGTTTGCGGCTAGGATAATAAAGATAGTAGCCCGGAAAAGGATGACACCAGGACTCAAGCACGCGTACGAGACGACCTTCTCTGATGTGTGAGCCGAATTCCTCTTCAGGTAAAAAGGCGATGCCTAACCCTGCCAGGGCGGCGTCGACAACATGATCCGACGTGTTAAACGTCAACTGTCCATTAACCCGGACCTTCAACTCTCCTCCCTCGTGATCGAATTCCCAGACATAAATCCCGCCGGAGCGGACCATGCGCATATTAATACACTGATGCTGCGTCAGATCATGAGGCGTTTTCGGCACCGGGTATCGTGCGAAATAATCTGGCGAGGCGGCTGCTGCCATGCGCAGTTTCGGGCCGATTGGCATCGCTATCATATCTTTATCAATCGTATCGCCAAGCCGCACGCCCGCATCAAACCGATCCGCCACGATATCCCGGAATCCGTGATTAGCATCGAACTCAATATGAATATCCGGATATTCGCGGAGCAGCGGCGCCAGCTTGGGCAGCAGAGTCGTTTTCAGCACGTTCGGCCCGCAGGTGATGCGGACGATTCCTGCAGGCTTGTCCCGCAGTTCAGTCAGCATGTCCAGCTCAGCCTCTATCTCATCAATACGCTGGCCCACCGATTGCAACAGGCGTTCCCCGGCCGCCGTCGGGGACACACTGCGGGTGGTCCGCGTCAGCAGGCGGATTTGCATTCGCTCTTCCAGCCCGGAAATCGCCTGGCTCAGCGCAGGCTGGGTCACGCCAAGCTGCGCGGCGGCACGCGTGAAGCTGCCTTCCCGCGCCACGGTGACGAAAGAGAGTAAATCGTTGAGGTTGCGTCTTGCCATATTGGTTTCCGGGCTATTTATAAATTTTACTTATAAGGCTGTTAAGCATTCATTAGCTAGTTTCACCGCTGCCTATTGGTAACAATAATGCGATGAAAAAGTCAACGCTAAACGAGATGGAAAATGCTCACCGTAAGACGTCCCTGCTGATGCTCCTCTCTGCCGGGCTCAGGGCTGCGGATTGAGCCGTCGCGCCTTCCATATCCATCGTTCTCTTTAACTCACGCGCTTATCCCCCACGTCGCCGTTTCAGAAGGGGAAGGGCATTCCATTATCAACGGAAAAGAAAGGCTAAATGCGTAATCAGAAAACTGAAACCAAAAACCAGAACGGAGCAAGTGAAAAACAACAGGCGCACTGGGGCGGCGTGTTTGCTATGACGCTGTGCGTCTTCGCCCTGATCGCCTCCGAGTTTATGCCGGTCAGCCTCCTGACATCGATGGCGCAGTCCCTAAACGTCACCGAAGGCATGGCCGGGCAGGGGATCGCTATTTCCGGCGCGTTTGCGGTGGTGACTAGCCTGTTTATTTCCCGACTGGCAGGCACGCTTAACCGGAAAAACCTGCTGCTTGGCCTGACGTGCATCATGGCACTTTCGGGGGGCGTCATTGCGATGGCACCTAATTACCTGACCTATATGACCGGCCGGGCCCTGATTGGCATCGTGGTCGGCGGGTTCTGGTCGATGTCGGCGGCGACAGCGATGCGTCTGGTGCCGGTGCACCGTGTTCCGCTGGCCCTGGCCATTTTTAACAGCGGCAATGCGCTGGCAACCGTTGTGGCCGCGCCTCTGGGCAGCTGGCTGGGTTCCGTCATCGGCTGGCGGGGAGCCTTTTTCTGCCTGTTACCCGTCGCCATCGTCGCGTTTATCTGGCAATTGCTCAGCCTGCCTTCCATGCAGGTTACCCGCCAGCCAGCGGGGGCCGGCAACGTCTTTGCACTGTTACGCCGTCGGGTGGTCATGCTGGGCATGCTCGGTGTGGGGATCTTCTTTATGGGGCAGTTCACGCTCTTTACCTATATCCGGCCTTTCCTTGAGACGGTCACGAAGGTGGACGCCTCAGCGGTGACTCTCATCCTGCTGGTCATCGGGAGCGCGGGTTTCATCGGCACCACGCTGATTGGCCGGGTATTGAAGCGCGGATTCTACCCGACGCTAATGGCCATTCCTGTGCTGATGGCGACCGTCGCGCTGGCCCTGATCGCGTTTGGCAGCCAGGCGGCCATCGTGACGGCCTTGCTCGGGCTGTGGGGGTTTATTTCAACTGCCGCGCCCGTGGGATGGTGGGCATGGGTTCCACGCACGTTCCCGCAGAATGCCGAAGCGGGCGGCGGGCTGATGGTGGCGATGGTGCAGTTGTCCATTGCGCTGGGATCCACCGTGGGGGGCGTGCTGTTCGACCATCATGGCTACCAGAGCACCTTTCTGGCTAGCGCCGCGATGTTGATTATCGCAACCGTACTGATTTTCCTGACCTCACGTGCAGACGCCTCTGCCGAGGGTCTTTCATCACACTCGTCCTGACAAGGAAACTATCATGAATAAATTTGCGTTAGCCCTGGGAATGTTCATTAGCGCATTTGCCGCCTCGGCGGCGGATATGTCCAGAGGCGCTGATAACTTTTATAAAAGCGAAAAAGTGACGCAGCAGAAAGTCACTTTTAAAAATCAGTATCAAATGAACGTGGTCGGCAATCTGTTTATCCCGAAAACGATGAATCAGAACGCCAAAAACCCGGCGATCGTCGTTGGCCATCCAATGGGCGCGGTTAAGGAACAAAGCGCAAACCTGTATGCGCAGAAGCTGGCGGAGCAGGGGTTTGTTACGCTGGCGATCGATCTCTCGTTCTGGGGGGAAAGCGAAGGCAAGCCGGGGCACCTGATTTCACCAGAAATCTACGCGGATGATTTCAGTGCGGCGGTGGATTACCTCAGTACACAATCGTTTATTGATCCAGAAAATATCGGCGTGCTGGGCATCTGCGGCAGCGGAAGTTTTGTCATCAGCGCCGCGAAAATTGACCCGCGTATGAAAGCTATCGCCACCGTCAGCATGTATGACATGGGAGCCGCGTTTCGTAACGGCCTTAACCACTCCCAGACTCTGGAACAGCGTAAGGCCTTTATCCAGTCGGCCATTGAGCAGCGGTTTGCCGAGTTCAAAGGAGGAGAGAAAGCATACATTCCGGGCACGGTGAATAAGCTGGATGCTTCCACGCCGGAAATTCAGCGCGAGTTCTTTGATTTCTACCGTACCGAACGCGGCGGTTATACCCCGCAGGGCGAGAAAGAGGAACTGACGACAAAACCGATGCTGAGCAGTATCGGTAAGTTTATGAACTTCTATCCATTTAACGATATTGAAACCATTTCGCCGCGTCCGATGCTCTTTATTACCGGTGACCAGGCCCATTCAAAAGAGTTCAGCGAGGACGCCTTTAAACGCGCCGGTCAGCCTAAAGAGCTGTATGTCGTTCCGGGGGCAGGGCACGTCGATCTGTATGACCGCACTGACGTGATCCCTTTCGACAAGCTGACGGACTTTTTCCGCAACAACCTGAAATAACGCGTGGTAATGGGTTGTATCAACAGCTACCGGCCTTCGGGTCGGTAGTGGGGCGTAATTTGATCAAAAGGACAAAATGCTGCCGCATCACTGAGAGTTGAAATGTCTGTGTAGCGCCACAGGCGGACGCTGCAATATATTCCGCTTTCGGCATGAATCGGACTGAGGTAACGTAGCGGAAATATTTTTCTGGACTCAATCACGATGCCTTCCATCGAAACGTTTATAACTTTCCTTCTCGCGCTGACGCTGCTGGAGATTTCTCCTGGGCCAGACATGATGCTGACTATCGCCAGAGGTGTCGGTCAGGGAAGACGTATTGCGCTGCTTACGGTCCTGGGCAATGTATTTGTAGCAGGTTTTGTGCAAGTTTCTTTTCTTGTCCTCGGGCTGGTAACCGTTGTTCATGCCTGGCCGGTTGCGCTGGATCTGTTACGGTGGGTCGGTGCGGCTTATCTGATGTGGCTGGGCATAAAAATGATTGCGACTTCAGGTACTGATACGCGGCTGCGAAAAACGGCAAAAATTTCTGACTGGAATGCCGTTAAGGAAGGCGCTCTGAACAGCCTGACTAACCCAAAATCCCTGCTGTTCATGTTTGCTTTTCTTCCTCAATTTGTTGATCCCGCAGCGGGTCCAGTTTGGCTGCAATTGCTTGTCCTTGGCAGTATCCAAAAGCTGGCAGGAATCGTGTCTCTGGGGTCAGTCGCGATGGCATCAGGCACATTTGGTAACTGGCTAGGTAAACACCCTGGCGTTATCAAATGGCAGGAACGATTTACAGGTGTTGTCATGATTGGCCTGGGTATCCGCATGTTGTTTAGCGGGTCCGGCATAGTATCAAAATCTATCCGTTAGGTTATACAGAACCGGTAAATCCTGTGTCCGCTTCTCGCTCAGACAGGATTTTAAATTCAGTTGGTTGGTTCGCTTTGTACCAGGAGCGGAAGTTGAAGATAAGGAGCAAGAAAGAAGTTAGGAGGAATTTTTTGAAGAAAATTCCCCCAGTATGAGTTCTGAAGAAAAAAAAACAGTGCATACTTTGAGCAAAACATTCTTAGGATACCGAACTTCATCTGCATGGATTTTTTGACGTGATTGATTTCATAAATTTTAACGACCGCTATAAACAACTCAGAACTTTATTACCACTTGCTAAAAATGTAGCTGAATATTTGATAGCAGGACTAAACATTCGCATCTTTGAACCCGCAAGCGCAGTTGAGGATGTTCTTATCGTTTACCACGGTGGTGGAGTCAACTCAAATGCTGGTTACGATATCCTTGCTCATCAGATAAGTCATCGTGGAGCTATTTGTACATGCCTCATAGATATCCGTGGACACGGGAACTCATTGGGTAACAAAGGTAGCGTTTCTAATCCGGAGCAGGTCTGGCAGGATATCGACACTGTTCTTGCACATGTTCGCGTAAAGTTCCCCTGGGCCAGAGTTCACTTGCTTGGCCATTCAAGCGGAGGGGGGATGTTGATCAATTATTTTACTCGCTTCACCCCCTCTCAACAAAGTGACAGCCTGATTTTACTTGCGCCTGAGTTTGGGCCTTTTGCGCCAGCTAAAATTTGCAGAAGAACAATGGTTCCATTCGCGTCGGTGAGCAAGTGGCCTTTCGTACTAAATGCGCTCAGTTTGGGATTACTATGCGGTAACCGTTATGCAGTGACTCTTAATTTTCCCAATGAGGTTATGCTATTAAGACCTGAATTTGTTCAGCGATACAGCGTGAATATGGCGAATGCTTTGACGCCGCGTCAACCTGCAAGGCAAATTGCAGCATTGCCATTACCTGTAACTGTTCTGATAGCTGAAAAGGATGAGCTATTTGATGCAAGACAAATGTCAGAGTTTGTAGAAGGATGTGGTAACCCGAATTTACATAGTAGAATTATTGAGCACAGTAAGCATTTAGACTGCATCTTTTATATTAGTGAAGAAATTCTTCAACATTTGAATAGATGTACGTCAAATTAAAGCATATCTTAAGTATTTAGTTCTGCTCAATACGTACTGATCATTATTGAAAACTATTCCCGTGTCCGCTTCTCGCTCATAGCGGACCTTAACGCTACTTATCTTGTCTGCCTTGTGCAGCAAGAAAAGAGTTATATAGACATATTTCATATCACACGCAGCAACAGATTTAACGTTCAGGTTCAGCAGATTAACTAAACATCACAGGTAAATACTCAAATCTGAGAATGCATGTCCGCCCCGCTTTTTCAGCTGTCTTTATCGACGGCAAATTTTCCGGAATGATAGTCCCTATCATTAGGCAGGGTTCCCGGCTGGAGCGTTGAAGATGGTTACAAAGCAGGCGCTGAGCCCGGGAGGCCAGAGAGCGTCCGCGAAAGGCAGGAAGGATTACCTCTTCAGAAATCCTGTGGCCACTTAAAAAAGCGACGCCTCCTTTTTCGCAAATTATTAGTCCGACGCGCACTCCTTCTTCATAAACAATATGTGCAACGCCTTCTGAAATATAATCACTGAGTTCTTCGTCATCGACAGAGCACAGATTGCCTCTTAAGGCTGGGATAGCTGACAACGAATTCTGATAGGCATCCATGAGCGCCTTTCGACACCATTCAAAATCGGCGTGTTTAGCCAGCCTCAGGGTTACTGTGTCATCCTGATATTCTGAGGCACCTGACAGGCAGGATGCATAGATGAATTGATCTGTTATACCCTGATTTTTATGATGGCCGGGCGTGAGAATTCGAATGTACAGCGGCTTTAGCTGCGCCCACTCTTGGCAAACGTATTTGAGTACAGAACAATCTATACTGGAGTCTGAAGCGACAATGTCAATGAAAGGGCTATTGATATCGCCCCCACGGTAACGCGGACCAGTAAGAAAATGCTGTCCATCAATATTAAGTTTTCGCTGTAAAAAATACTCCTGTGGCAAGCCAGTTTCTTTCCACGGGAACCTTGCTGAAAAGGTGCTATCCACACAGTATTTTTCCTGCTCAGAAATCCATTTTTCAAGCCAGCTATGGAGAATATCCTGTGGTACGGGCAGTTGAGCATACTGAGAAAGCATGAATTCTAGCATCATATTTGTCTGGCATAATTCCATGGTTCAGCTGAGGCTACACAGATTGCACTACCTTTCGCTCAAATAGCAAGCAGCTTTCGGAACTAAAGAATCCACTTCTGGTCTATGGCGCGTTGCGCCGCTAAAGTTCTGTCCGCTTCGTGCCAAAAGCGGAAGTTAACTACGGATAAAATTCAGCGCCCCACACCCAGAGCCGCTGCATAACGGCAATAAGCTACACTTGTTCATTATTTCCACAACAGAAAAGCCTTCCGCTGCTTCAACGGTGTGTGTTTGACATCGCGCAGTTGGGACATTTTGATCAACAACGAGCATGGCCAGCTAACAATGAAATTGATACTTGTTCGACACGCAGAAACAGAGTGGAATTGGGAAGGAATTATTCAGGGGCACAGCGATAGCTCCTTGACCTGTCGGGGTTTGCGTGAAACATCCCTCCTACTAGCAGCGTTTAGTGCAAGTGAGTATCAAATAGAGCGTGTTTACGCTTCTCCGCTTGGGCGTGCCTGGCAAATGGGGCAAAGCCTGGCTGAACACTTTCATTGTTCACTGACGGCTGAACCGGCCCTTAAAGAGCAGGCCTTTGGTCAGTTTGAAGGTATGCCGTTAGAACTACTCAGACAAAAACATCCAAACTATGCAAATGCATTATTCAGGCTTGATGCAGAGTATTGTCCACCAGGGGGGGAGTCACTGGCGCATGCTTCTCAGCGAGTTATGCGTTTTTTACAAAACCTGGAAGATACCTCATCACATCAACAAACAATATGTATTGTGTCTCACGGGCATGTCAGTCAGGGCACTCTGGCAATTCTTAAAGAAGGGACTGTCAATAGTTTCCCTCGCTATGCTCATCCCAATGCAAGTTATTCTGTTATCGACCTGATTAATGGAAAATGTATTGGCCTAAAGTGGGGGATTGCTACACATTTACGTCACCTGAATTAGTGGCTACCTTCCAGGCATTGAAAACCCATCCTGCCAGAGTCATCATTATTTAAGCACAATGTTCACTCCTCGCTGTGAGTTCAACGGGTCGATGCAACGCTATCCTTAATCAAGGGGGGACGTTGCTATGAAACGAAGAACTCGGATTAACTTACCCGCGTTGTGCCGGGAGTGCGCATCGCAAACTCATGCTCTTCTGATGACGTAGGTACTTAAAATGATTGTCCAGCTATTGAAACCTGACTTTTTCACACTGACACAATCAATGATTCCAGCCTAATTTAGGTAATGGCATAATCAGGCTGGCGAAAGTGAGGGTGAAATGGATAAAACAGCGAAAAATCAGATAGTAGATAGCGACATTGCACAGTTATTACTAAAGCACAGGAAAGCTCGTAACTGGACGGTAACGGAACTTGCTCAACGCTCAGGCGTCAGCCAGGCGATGATTAGTAAGATTGAACGAGGCGTGTCAAGTCCCAGCGCGACTATCCTTAGTCGTTTAGCCAACGCCATGAATATTACGCTATCAAAACTTTTCGCCGAGCTTGAGCAACATCAGAATTCGCTGGTTCGTTTCGCTCACCAGCAGCAGCATTGGACAGATGAACAATCAGGCATTATTCGTTGGACATTGTCCCCGGCGGGCGCCAGCCCGGAACTGATAAAAGTTGAAATCCCTGCACTGGGTCAACTGACGATCCCCGCTTCCGCTATTGAGCATCTTTGTGGGCAAACACTTTGGATGCTGAGCGGCAACCTTGATTTTAGGATCAATCATCAGACTCATCATTTGCAAGCGGGTGATTGTCTTGCTCTTACCTTTGCAGGCGAGTGCCAAATGACTAACCCGGATAGCGAACAGAACTGTACATACATCGTTGCGTTTAGCCAAAAAAACAGATGATATTTCCCCTGCTAAACGGTTAGACGCCATTCCCTTTACGCAGGTGCAGCAGGGGATAAGGTCTTCCCTGACTATCCTGCCCGGAGCGTCCTGAAACCTGAAAGCCCATATGGTGATAAAACCCGACAGCCTGTTGGTTTTGTTCATTGACGTCGACGCTTAAATCAGGATGAAGAGCAAGGGCATGGGATATCAACTGTTTTCCGACGCCAAGCCCGCGAGCAGCAGCATCTACGAACAGGGCCTCCAGGTGACCATCATGTAAGAACATAAATCCGAGTGGCTGGTCTTCATCATTTGTGGCTACCCATACAGGAGTTTCCGAAAAAAAGCCGACCACCTCTTTTTCGATCTCTTGCCGGTCGTGTGCTGACAGAAAATCATGCGTAGCATCGACAGAACTTTTCCAAATTTGGATGATGTCTTCCGCTTCAGAAGGTCGTGACATTCTGATTTTTATCATCTTTTTTTCCTTAAAATGGACATGTTTTTGGGTAATTACCTACAAAATGAATTCACGTAATTTACTATGGTATAATTAAATTCACAATAGTGAAGGTGTCGTCAAGTCTATCGTTGCTAGACTCACTTTCAGGTGCAGAATGCCACGACCGGCGCTGGCCTGATAGCGCTCGAACTGGCGTACAAGCCGTTCGAGCACCACGATTTATTGTGGAAAGCCGCGATGAGTTCCGATTTATTGTTGTGGAGCTCACCCTATGCATGTCCTTAAGGTCACATTCACTGCTCAGGCTATGAAGCAGACTCGCTAGAAGATAGTCGAGTAAGGGGCAATGGATAAGGCCTTTCAGGCCGATGCGTTCTACTACTCAGAAATCTTTTTTACGGAAGCTATCGCGGATGGCGTCCCCCATCAGACAGGTCAGGTTCATCCAGGTAGGCTCGACTGCGAAATTCGCCATGTTTCCAGCCATATTGTCGAACGCTCGCTTGTTGGTGTACAGCATGTGCCCTGGTGACATAAACTTTGCCTCCATGATCGATTTCTCAACGTTCTCGTAATTGAGTAGGTTGCCAAAGTTGCCGCGACCAGAAACGAACGTCTTGCCTGCCTCATTTCCACCCCAGGTCAGATAGGGGTTGAGAAAAATGAAGGACGGCATGCTGTTGATGGCGACCGCACCATATTCCAGGTCAGACACCGCCTGCTCAAGTAATTTCTGATGGGCCTTTCTGGTGTCCTCATCGATAAGTATCGCACTGGCGAGCGTGCCCAGGAGCTGGGTGTTGGCGAACTTGACGGCGCCGGGGAGGAAGTGCGCGGCAGTGGCTGGCAGGTCAAGCGGCACCTCAGCGAGCACCAGGCTGAACGCTTCATGTGAAGTGGCGTAGCCACCGGGCTCAACGTCTGTTAGTAATATGACATCGGTATGCGGATACTTGCCGCCCTCGGGGCTTAGTACTTCCGCATCGGGATAGGCCTGTCGAAAACCATCCACGACCTTGTCGGCGCCGGGGTAGTACATACCCATGGCCGGAGTAGTCTCCGAGATAGCGACCCGCAGCGCGTCGAGGAATTCCTTGCGCTGCGGCCAGAGCTTGCTTGTCACCAGAGTTTGGGGACGACCGCAGTTCGCGCCACCATTGAACTTTGCCATGGTGGCTATCTGCACTGCCTGGTGTTCAATTTCCTTCTTTGTCCATGGCCGGTCGCCCGGCACGATGATGCATGGGTTATTACCGCCGCATTCGGAGATCAGCGGCGTCTCTGTCGCTGACATGATAGCCTCGGCCGTTGCGGTTCCACCAGTAAAGTAGATCCTGGAGAGGCGGGGGTCTACTGTCAGATCTTGTCCCCGATCGGCATCGCAGAAGCTCAGAACGCGCCGATCAATCAGCGGCTGCATGATCTTTGCCCAAATCCTGTCGGTTTCTTCGTTCAGGTGATGCGGTTTGTGTACGATCGCACAGTTCTCGAAGAAGATCGCTTTCAACACCTCGAGCGCTGAGCTGTAGTTACCGGCACCCAGCACGGCAATAATACCCGCGGGCTTTTCCATCGGATTGATTTGTTTCGGTGCGCCTTTCACACGAATGCGACTCTTCTGATCCGCGTACATCAACTTGTCTTTCCGCTCCTGCGGAAAGACATAAATGTCGTAGAGATCCTCACTCACTTTTTCCACGCTCAGCGGCTGTGGCATCTTGCCGTCGAGAATGGATTCATAAAGGATGATGGCTGCCGAGACGGTACTCGCCATAGGAACGACGGTAGCAACCTTAGACATTGGGTATGAAAAAAGAGGCGCCCCGAGGATGCCATTCTTCATCTTGCTGTCGGCGAAGGCGAGGTCATCACCGTACTTCTTCAGGTTTGCACGGATTTCCTCCAGCAGACGCAAACGTTCTGCGGGAGATGTTGTGGTCCATTTTTGGGGATCCAGTTGGTCGATAGCTTCGGTAGCATTCATGGGGATTTCTCTATTGTTCAGATTGGACCGCCAGGACAGGTGGAACGTGTCCTGGCTGGTGTGATGTTTACATCTCACTATAGGAAGCAAGCCACGACAACGCTCTGGCAATCCGCGCCAATTTTAATGCGAGAGATGCCAGCACAGGGAGTTGAGTCGCGGATGTTACAGATTGGCGCAACGTGCAGTCATTGTGGCGCGGTTTGACGGGGGTTAAGCGCACGACTGCTCTATACTCTGAGCGTCGGTTGAATGAGCAATAGTGACGGAGTTCTGAAGGTGCAAAACAAAACTTTTCCCATGGATATTGGCTGGCTGGCAATACTGAAGGACTTAGGTGTTCAGCCTGGCCATGTATTACGTCGGGCCGGCCTTCCAGACGATTTACTCTCCCGTACAAGACAGGGGCTTTCTGGCGAAGACTATTTTCGTTTCTGGCGCGCTTTAGAGGCTGAGGCAAGTGATGCCATGTTTCCCTTACGCCTCGTCGAGACTCTCTCGGCTGATTCTTTCAACCCACCACTGTTCGCTGCCCTGTGCAGCGCGAATCTGGTACAGGCTTTGCAGCGCCTCGCCAAATACAAGCAACTGGTGGCGCCCATGAGCCTGGAAGTCAATACGGGTGACGCAGGCGAGCTGGTCGTGACGCCTCGCTGGTTGTCGATACAAACCGAGGTACCTTACTCGCTGCAAGTGGCCGAGATTGCGTTTTTCGTGCGACTAGCCAGACTGGCTACCCGTGAGCACATTAAGGCGCATCGCGTTATCCTGCCGCAACTTCCGTCCAGTCGTTATCTCCGGCGTTACGAGAATTTCTTCGGCGTACCTGTGCAAAAGGGAGAGTATCCAGTTATCGCTTTCGCCGCTGTGGATGCTTTGCGTCCATTCCTGACGGTCAACGAAAGCATGTTTCACGCGTTCGAACCCGATCTTCGCCGACGGCTCAGTGAACTTGATTCGACGGCGTCGACGGCGGAACGCGTGCGTGCTGTCTTACTGGAGCTGTTGCCTGGTAACGCGGCTACCATTGAGAAGGCCGCGGAACGACTGGGCTTGAGTAAGCGTACGCTTCAACGTCGGCTTGAGGAGGAGGGGGAAAACTTTCGCGCCCTGGTCAATATGGTGCGGGAGAGCCTTGCCCGACACTACCTGGCAAATACCACGATGTCCGGCGCAGAGATCGCTTTCCTCCTTGGATTCGAAGATCCCAATTCCTTTTATCGCGCATTCCAGGGGTGGACTGGAAAAACACCTGACAGCGTCCGTCATGCCATGCGCTTGAATTGAGGAAAACACACCATGTCTAAACTTACCGAACAGGAGAAAACCCTGTTTGCCGGCGTCACAGGACGGGGGGGGCGGCTTCATACTTCAGTCCCTGCTGGCAGCTCCCTGAGCGGTACAAAAGATTTTCAGCTGTCCTGCCAAAGAAGACCTATTTTTATGTCAATCCGGTCAACGTCAGATATCAGGGAGAAGCTAAGCCTCTCCCTGAATTCACCCTCAGGCGTTAGCTGCCGCCTTTAACCGCGCCTTCATCAGGCTATAGGTCGTCCACGCGTACCGTTCCGCCCAGTCCTGGTCGGCAATAGCCTCTACCTTCACCGCGCAGTACTTGGTTTCCGGGGTTTTCGAGATAGGATCCAGATTATCCTGGGTCAGCTCGTTACAGGCGCCAACCCACCACTGGTAGGTCATATACACCGCGCCGGGGTTGATTCGCTCGCTGAGATCGGCGCGAGTCATCACTTTGCCGCGCCGCGAACTCACCCATACCAGCTGACGATCGGCGATACCTGCCCGCTCGGCATCGGCAGGGTGCATCTGGATCCGGCCAGGTTCGTCCGCCAGCGACTGCAGCGCCGCGCAGTTGCCGGTCATTGAACGGCAGGAGTAATGGCCGACTTCGCGCACCGTGCAGAGCACCAGCGGGAAATCATCGTCCGGCGTTTCCGCCGGCGCGCGCCACGGCGCGGCGAACAGTTGCCCTTTGCCCGATGGAGTATCAAAGTGATTATCCTGATACAACCATGGCGTACCGGGGTGATCGAGCGTTGGGCACGGCCACTGCACGTGGCCCATGTCGCCCATTTTCTCCCAGGTTACGCCGTAGAACAGCGGACAGAGTTCGCGCATTTCATCCCAGATTTGCTGGTTACTGGCGTAATGCATTGGATAGCCCATCTCGCTGGCCAGCAGGCTGATAATTTCCCAATCGCGTTTCACGTTACCTGTGGGCGGAATAGCCTGTTCGAAACGCTGGAAGCCGCGGTCGGCGCAGGTAAAGACGCCGCCGTGCTCGCCCCAGGACGTCGCCGGCAGCAGCACGTCAGCCACTTCCGCCGTTTTGGTCATAAAAATATCCTGCACTACCACAAAATCCAGCGCTTCCATCCCTTTGCGTACCAGACCCAGATCGGCCTCGGTTTGCAGCGGATCCTCGCCCATGATGTAGTAGGCTTTGATTTCTCCCGCCAGCGCTTTATGCGGGACTTCGGTGATACGGGTGCCGATTTGCGTATCCATCAGCGCCGGATCGATGCCCCAGGCATTGGCGAATTTGGCGCGCACCGCGGCGTCGGTGACGTCCTGATAGCCCGGGAACTGGTTGGGTAACACCCCCATATCGCAGGCGCCCTGAACGTTATTTTGTCCACGGACCGGGCCGACGCCGACGTTAGCCCGCCCGAGGTTGCCGGTCAGCAGCGCGAGGCTGGCGAGACCGCGGACGACATCAACCGCCTGGCCAAACTGGGTTACGCCCATTCCCCACATAATGGTGGCGGAAGGGGCGGCGGCGAAGGTGCGCATCGCCCGGCGAATGGCCAGCGCCGGGACGCCGACCAGCGCTTCCACGGCTTCGGGAGAGTAGTCTTTCACCGCCTCACGATAGGCCTCAAGCCCTTCGGTATAACGCTCAACGTAATCGTGATTGTAGAGATCTTCTTCCAGCAGGACATAGGCGAAGGCGTTGACCAGCGCCATATTGCTGCCGTTGTTGAGCTGCAGATGCTGGTCGGCGATGCGGGCGGTTTCAATGCGCCGCGGATCGCAGACGATGATTTTCGCGCCGTTGTCGCGGGCTCTCAATACCCTTCGCGCCACGATAGGGTGAGAATCGGCGCAGTTATAGCCAAAGACCAGCAGACATTTTGAGTTCTCAATATCGCTTATCGAGTTGCTCATCGCGCCATTGCCGAGCGAAGCCTGCAGCCCGGCGACCGACGGCCCGTGGCAAACGCGGGCGCAGCAGTCGACGTTATTGGTATTGAGTACCGCACGGGCGAATTTCTGCATCACGTAATTGGTTTCATTCCCCGTGCCGCGGGACGAACCGGTGGTCATGATGGCGCGCGGGCCATATTTGGCCTTGATCTCGCGGAGCTTAGCGGCGGTGTAGCGAATCGCTTCTTCCCAACTGACCGGAGTGAACGGGCCGCCTTTCTGATAACGAATCATCGGCTGCTTCAGGCGAGGCGTGAGAAGCTGCGTGTCATTGAGGAAATCCCAGCCGTAGTAGCCTTTCAGACATAGCTGGTTTTGATTGGTGACGCCGTCGGCGGCCTCGGCGCGAATGATTTTATCATTTTCGACAACCAATTTGAGTTTACAACCCGCCCCGCAATAGGGGCACACGCTGGTAATTTTATTCATCAGTAACAGACCTGTTAACAGTGAAGATAGGGCGATAGCGCGCCGGGCCCGGCAGGCTACCGTCAGCAAACGCGCGACGTCGATCGTCGTGCGATGCAAATCGATTGCATAATGCGTGCCAAAGTGAAGATAGCGCTGATGACGCGGGATGAAGGTGATGAAGACGCGGGAAAATCATGGATGTCGTCATAAGTGACGATGACGCGGGACGCTGTGGCTGACGATCGCCCCGCGGGGATTGAGGTTAAGCGTTGACTTCCATGTTCTGCTGCAGTTGATTCAACGTCTCCTGCGACATCCCGGCCTGCCGCGCGGCGGCGCAGATCGCCTGCCAGCTACTGGCATCGAGCGGAATACCGTTTGCCAGCCGCTGCTGACGATTGGCCGCTTCCCACTCACCCGGCGCCAGAATAGGTGTATCGGCATCGTGCGGCGACTGTTTACACCAGTCGATAAAGGCCTCGGTTTCGCGCTGCATCTGCGGCGCATCGAAGGCTTCCGGGCTGAGAATAATGGTAGTCATGCAGTTGAAGATGGCGTCGACGCAGCCCTGCAGGCTATCCTGGTGGGTCGTTTGTCCGCCCGAGACCGCACCGCCGAGCACCTCGCACAGCGTCGCCAGGGCATAGCCTTTGTGTTGGGCAAAGGTGAGCAGGGCGCCAAGCGGCGAGGTCTGCATCACCGCCGGATCGGTGGTCGGTTCGCCGCGAGAGTCAATCAATGAGCCGGCAGGCACCGCTTCGCCTTTATGCCATGCGACGCGGGTTTTGCCAAAAGCGATGGCGCTGGTGGCGTAATCGAGCAGCAGCGGCGGGTGGCCTTCACGCGGGAAGACCACGCAGAGCGGGTTGGTGCCGAAGCGGCTATCTTTGCCACGAAATGGCGCCACCATCGGATCGCCGACGACGCTAACGAAATGAATGGATATTAACCCCTGCGCGGCGCACTGTTCCGCCCAGTAACCGATGCGCCCGATATGGTGAGCATTGCGCAGCGCTACCGCGGCCAGGCCGTGCTGTTTGGCTTTTTCAATCCCCAACTGCATGGCTTCATGGGCAACGACCTGACCGAAGCCGGCGTTACCGTCAAGGGTGACGACGGCGCCGGCGTCTTTCATCACGCTGGCATGGCGGTTAAGCTGTAAAAATCCTTCGCTATGGGATTTTACGTAACTCGGGATCATGCCGACGCCGTGCGAATCGTGTCCGGCAAGGTTGGCGGCGATCAGGTGGTCTGCGACCAGCGCGGCTTCGGTTGGTGTACTGCCCAGCTGCGTGAACAGGGTGGTGACGAAGTGGTGCAGCTCCGTGGGGCGAAAGCGATGTCCTGTAGGCACGAATAGTCTCCTCGATGTATGTTGTTGTTTTGTTGCGTTTGCCATTCCATGCTGCGCCGCAAGGCGCAGAAGATCAAGGCGATAAATATCTCTCACTGAATAGGGAGATTATTGGCATGGTTCATTTTGACGAAACCGCCCGGCAAAATGGTGTTGAATGTAATATGAGGTGAATATGTAAAAGGTTCATCTATTATTATCAGGGAAAAATTAAATATTGCTTTGAATAGCGTTATGTGATGGTTCTTTATTTGAGCAATTTTATTGTGATGGAGCGATAAAAGAGGTATTGTATTGATTCCGTTCAGTTGATGTAATAAATACCAAGCCTGATAGAGTAATGGAATACATGTATAACATTTGTGGATAGAAATGATTTTTATAATGTTAGGCAAACATTATTGAGAACATCTAAAGTGAAAGTACCGGGTTCTCGATCGGGTTTATTGGCTTATGGTTACGTAGATGTTCAGGGGAGCCGAGACTATGCCAGTTGTGAAGTACATTAAGAATTCATTACTATTTGCGGTATGTTTTCTTTTTGCCTTATGGCTCAGCAGCTATGGTAAACCTCTAAATGGCATCACGCTTTGGGTGATAGATCATACCTGGTGCCTGTTTAACTCCCGTCTCAGTCAACCATATGAATCAGGAGCAGATCCCATTTCTTTTATTACCATCCTGGTAATGGCGCTGCTGTATGCGCTGCTCCTGTTTTTCTTTATTCGAATGGTCCTGAAGAAATGCAAATAAAAGGCTTTGCCATTGGCGGTAATCGCTTCGTGACGCTGCGGCATTAATCTGTGACCTCGCTCGCTGTTTTCTCTATTCGCTGAATAAACTCCATAAACACCACTTTTTAAACTACGCCACTGTCACAAAAGCCATAAAAATCCTTCCCCCAGCGTTGCAGAGGGGGTTGTAGCACTATATGTTAAATTTGTGTTTAATTATTGATGCTTAAGGGTTGATTTTATGTATAAGAAAATCGGCGGTTTAGTGGTTTCACTGACGACAGTCTTCTCGTACTCCGCGCTGGCGGAGGTGCCGCAGGGCTACCCGGCAGATTATCAAAAAGTCGTTGATGCCGGGGTGAAAGAGGGCAAAGTCGTGGTTTATTCCACAACGGACACCAAAGCGGCAGGGCCGTTAATTAAAGGCTTTGAAGCGCAATATCCTGGGATTAAAGTTGAATATAACGATATGAACAGCACCGAGCTGTACAACCGTTATATTAGTGAACAAGCTGCCGGCGGCGGGAGCGGCGACGTGGTGTGGAGCTCTTCCATGGACACGGCGCTGAAATTAGCCACTGATTATGCGCAAGAGTATGCTTCACCAGAAGTCGGCAAGCTGCCGAAATGGGCGGTCTGGCAGCAAAAAGCCTACGGCACAACCTATGAGCCGGTGGTCTTTATCTATAACAAACGGCTGATCCCACAAAATGAAGTGCCGGATTCACATACCGCATTGGCCAAACTTATCGCCGGGCAGGCTGATAAATTTAAAGGCAAAGTCACCACCTACGATATCGAGAAATCGGGGCTTGGTTTTATGCTGGCGGTGCAGGATAGCAAGGCTGACGGCAATTACTTTGCCGACCTGGCGAATATCGCCAAAGGCGGCCTGACGGTGCAATCCTCTACCGGCACCATGATGGAGCGCGTCTCCTCCGGTGAAAACCTGATCGGCTATAACATCCTGGGATCCTATGCCGAAGCGCGCGCTAAAACCGACCCGTCATTAGGCATCGCCTATCCGAAAGACTACGTGCTGGTGCTGTCCCGCGTCTCATTTATCACCGCGGAAGCAGGGCATCCTAATGCGGCGAAACTGTGGTTCGACTATGTACTGTCGGAAAAAGGGCAAACGATTCTTGCCTCTCAGGGCGATATCCCGTCAATTCGCAACGACATTGAAGGTAAAAATGATATCGACGGGATGACCAAATTACTGGGCAATGCGCTGAAGCCGATTCCGGTGGATGAAAGCCTGCTGCAATATCTGCAACCCAAACAGCGTCTGGAATTTATTAAGCAATGGCGCGCCGCTGCTGCGAAATAAAGTAATTACCTGTGAAACTTCCCCTGGAATGTATCCGGGGGAATGATCGTATCAGTATTCAGTAAATAAGTACTCATTATCTCTTCTTGATAATTTATCTCTGCACTTTGCCAGGGGAATTAAAGATGAACATTTTACGCAGAAAGTGGCAAGGGCTACCGCGTGGCATGGTGGTATTGATAGCGGCACTGGTAAT
Organism: Klebsiella sp. SYXHC3; assembly: GCF_057196925.1. NCBI lineage: Bacteria > Pseudomonadati > Pseudomonadota > Gammaproteobacteria > Enterobacterales > Enterobacteriaceae > Klebsiella > Klebsiella sp. SYXHC3. Next base: position 25,455 of record NZ_JBXUNG010000001.1, read on the forward strand.
TTACGTTCCGCTATTATTTATCGTGGCGCAAAGTTTTCTTTCCGCACCATTTTTTGCCCGCTCGAAAGAGTGGAGCCTCGAAGCCTTCGGTTTTATTTTTACCGACCCGGATTTTTACCTGGCCTTACGCTCTGGATTTATCCTCGCTTTTGGTCTGGTCATTATCGCGATTCCGCTGGGCGGCATTCTGGCCTTTTTAATGGTACGTACCGATTTACCCGGCAGGCGCTTTATTGAGCCGCTGATCCTGGTGCCGATTTTCGTCTCGCCGATGGTGCTGGGCTTTGGTTACGTGGTGGCCGCCGGGCCGGTCGGTTTCCTGTCGCAGTGGGCGCAAGCGTGGCTTGGTTTTGTGCCCTGGAATATCTACTCGATGTTCAGCATCGTGGTAATCGCCGGTTTAACGCACGTCCCGCATGCCTATCTTTATATCTCCTCGGCGCTGCGCAGCGTCGGTTCGGATGTGGAAGAGGCGGCGCGTACCGTCGGCGCCACGCCGCTTCAGGTGATGACCTCGGTGAGCCTACCGATGGTACGGCCGTCCATCCTCTACGCCTGCGTGCTGCTGTTCTTCCTCGGCCTTGAGGTCTTTGGCCTGATGCTGGTGCTCGGCGATCCGGAAGGCAACATGGTACTGGCGACCTATCTCTATAAGTTGACTAATAAACTGGGAACGCCTTCTTACCATCTGATGGCGGCGGTCGCGGTGGTGTTAATCTGCATTACCATTCCGCTGGTGATGTTGCAGCGCCGGTTGATGCGTACCGCCAACCGCTTCGTGACCATGAAAGGTAAAGCGTCGCAGTCGCGCGCCTTGCCGCTGGGGAAATGGCGTTGGGTCGCGGGCGCGGTCGTGGTGGCGTGGTTAACCGTGACCATCGGCGTCCCGCTACTGGGTGTGGCGCTACGGGCCTTTATTTCCAATTGGGGCGTTGGCGTTTCGCTATGGGATGAGCTGTCGCTGGCGACTTTCCGCAACATCTGGCAGCAGCCGAACCTGCTGCGGGCGATCGTCAACTCGATGGCGATCGGGATTATCGGCGGCGCGCTGGCGGTGGTCTGCTATCTGTTTGTCGGTATCGCCATGCACCGTAAACCGGATAACGTCACGCGCTTTCTCGACTACAGCGTGCTGGTACCGCGCGCGGTGCCGGGCCTGTTGGCTGGTCTGGCGTTTCTGTGGGTGTTTCTGTTTGTGCCGATGTGGCTCGATCAGTCATTGAAAAACGGCTGGCTCTCGGCGCTGCCGATCGCCGACTGGCTGCGCGAACACCTTATCGTGCAACTGCGCGCGCTGCGCAACACCATTTTCAGCGTCTGGTTGGCCTATACGGTGGTGTGGATGGCCTACGGCCTGCGCCTTATCTCATCAACGCTGCTGCAGGTGGCGCCGGAGCTGGAGGAGGCCGCGCGCAGCACTGGCGCCTCTCGCGGGCAAATCACCCGCCACGTCACCGTTCCGCTGGCGCGCTACGGGCTTATCGGCTCCTGGCTGCTGATGTTCCTGATCTTTGAACGCGAATATTCAACCGGCGTTTATTTGTTGTCGCCAGGCACCGAAACGATCGGGTCGATGCTGGTCTCTCTGTGGGCGGCGGGCGCCATTGATATCGTCGCGGCGCTATCGTTTATCAATATTCTGCTGGTGGTAGTCGGTCTGGGTATCGCCCTGCGCTTTGGAGTGAAATTACATGATTGAGTTATCGGTAGACAATCTGCATCTGACCTATGGCGACAACCCGGTGCTGAAAGGGGTGTCGATGGAGCTCAAACGCGGGGAGGTGGTGTCGCTGCTTGGCCCTTCAGGTAGCGGGAAAACCACGCTGTTACGCGCGGTCGCCGGGCTGGAGAAACCGACCGCCGGGCGGATCACCATCGGCAATAACGTGGTTTATGACGGCAGTCCGCGTAGCGAGATCCCGGCGGAAGAGCGTAATCTCGGGCTGGTGTTCCAGTCCTACGCCCTGTGGCCGCATAAAACGGTATTCGACAACGTGGCCTATCCGCTGAAACTGCGTAAGGTGGCCAGCGGCGAGATTAAACAGCGGGTGCAGAGCGTTCTCGAGCAGCTAGGTCTGGGACATCTCGGTAATCGGCATCCGCATCAGCTATCCGGCGGCCAGCAGCAGCGCGTGGCTATAGGACGGGCGCTGGTGTATAACCCACCGGTTATTCTGCTGGATGAGCCGCTATCTAACCTCGACGCCAAGCTGCGCGAAGAGGCGCGGGTATTCCTGCGCGAGCTCATTATTAAGCTGGGCCTGTCGGCGCTGATGGTCACCCACGATCAGAATGAAGCGATGGCGATCTCCGATCGCATTTTGTTGCTTAACAACGGCGTGATTGAACAGCAGGGGACGCCGCAGGAGATGTACGGCAATCCGGCCACCCTGTTCGCCGCCGAGTTTATGGGCAGTAATAACCGCCTGCACGGTAAGGTGACGGCGCTGGAGGACGGACGCGCGCGAGTTGAAGGCGCCAGCTGGGCGCTATGGGGACGCGCGGGCGAGGGGGTCAGCGTCGGTCAGCCGGCGACGGCGGTGATCCGCGTCGAACGGCTGCGCCTTGACTGCTCGCCGCAGGATAACAGGCTGGAACTTCCGCTGCTGACCAGCATGTACCTCGGCGATCGGTGGGAATATCTGTTCCGCACCGAGGGCGATGACTTTGCCATCCGCGCCTACGGCACGGCCCTGCGTGATGCCGAACATTGTCATCTGACGCTGCCCGCGGATGATGTGTGGGTTTTTCCGCAGCGATAAACTTTGCTCAGGGCGTCAGATGACACACCGCTTCGATATTGTGTCCATCTGGCGCAATGACAAAGGCGGCGTAGTAATTGGCGTGGTAATTAGGTCGTAATCCCGGCGCGCCGTTATCCTTGCCTCCGGCGGCCAGCGCCGCGTGCCAGAAGGCGTCAACCTGCTCGCGGCTCTCGGCGCAAAAGGCGATATGCAGCGGCGCGGGTTTATCTTCGCTTTGATAGAGGCATAAAGAGGCATCGTTCGCCCCGGCTAGCTCCGCGCCGTAAGCCGGCTCGCCTTCGCCCGCCAGCGTCACGCCGAGCGGCGCCAGCGCCTGTAAAAAGAATGCCTTGCTCGCGGCATAATCACTGACGCCAAATTTGACATGATCGAACATAAATTCTCCTTGTGGTTGGGAATATCTGTACGACATCACCGTGTCGTTAAATTGATAAGGGAACCAGTATCGATTTAATTAACAACGGTGATTAACTAATTTAACAGCTCGAATTGTTTAATTATTCATTAAGCGAGTATTTACAGGTGCTTAATCTGCCATGTACCATAAACAAAAAATAACAAATGTGATACATATCACCCTTTATTGGCGCTTTGGTAAAACCAAAGGCGCGAAATTTCCGCATGACTTACCGCACTCAGGTTATTAAATGCCCGATCTTATCGTGACAACCCGGTGAATATTTGCGCCATTTTCCCGCGTTGCGTTGAGAATCGTCTAATATCCAAACGATAACCCTATAAATCTTATCGCTATTGGCGATTTATTGTACGTCTTATTGGCCAAAGCCAGACGGTCTGTTTCGCAACAGTTCAATGGTATCGGTACCAGAGCGGGATTTGCTGGGCTTGTAAGCGACAAAACAGTATTTTTAATTGACAGGAATGTGATTATGTCGAGCGAGAAAACCAACAATTCAAGGCGTGATTTTTTAGTAAAATCAATGGCCTTGATTCCAACGGTAGTCATCGGCGGCGGCAGCGTGGGCGCCATTGGCGTGGCGGCGAGCGCCACGGCACAGGCGGCCTCCGCACCCTCAGCCGGTGGCAACGCGACATCCAGCGACTGGAAGCCGCAATTCTTCAACGATCGCGAGTGGCTGTTTATCAACGCCGCCGTCGCTCGCTTAATCCCGGCCGATGAACTCGGTCCCGGCGCCAAAGAGGCCGGTGTGCCGGAGTTTATCGACCGCCAGCTTAACACCCCTTATGCCACCGGTTCCATCTGGTATATGCAGGGGCCATTTAACCCCGACGTGCCGAAAGAGATGGGCTACCAGCTGCCGCTGGTACCAAAACAGATTTATAACCTCGGTATCGCCGATGCCGAAGAGTGGTGTCAAAACCAGTATCACAAGAGCTTTGCTGAACTGAGCGGCGAACAGCAGGATGAGGCGCTCGGTCTGTGGGAATCCGGCAAGGCGCAGTTCAAACAGCTGCCAGCCTCGCTGTTTTTCTCCTATCTGTTGCAAAACACCCGCGAAGGCTTCTTCAGCGACCCTATCCATGGCGGCAATAAAGGCATGGTCGGCTGGACGCTGATTAATTTTCCCGGCGCGCGCGCCGACTTTATGGACTGGGTTGAACGAGGCGAACGCTATCCCTTCCCGCCGGTATCAATTAATGGGGAGAGGGCGTAATCATGGCGACCGTATTGAAAAAAACCGATGTAGCGATCGTTGGCTTCGGCTGGGTTGGCGCGATCATGGCCAAAGAGCTGACGGAAGCGGGGCTCAACGTCGTCGCGCTGGAGCGCGGCCCGATGCGCGATACCTGGCCGGACGGCGCTTATCCGCAGGTTATCGATGAGCTGACCTATAACATCCGCCGCAAGCTGTTCCAGGATCTCTCTAAAAGCACGGTGACGATTCGTCACAACACCAGCCAGCAGGCGGTACCCTATCGCCAACTGGCCGCCTTCCTGCCGGGCACCGGCGTTGGCGGCGCGGGTCTGCACTGGTCCGGCGTGCATTTCCGCGTCGATCCGATCGAACTGCGTATGCGCAGCCATTATGAAGAGCGTTACGGCAAAAACTTCATTCCCCAGGATATGATCATCCAGGATTTCGGCGTCACCTACGACGAACTGGAACCGTTCTTCGATAAAGCGGAAAAAGTCTTTGGCACCTCCGGTACCGCCTGGTCGGTTAAAGGGAAGGTTGTCGGTAAAGGCCGCGGCGGTAACGCCTTTGCGCCGGATCGCTCGGACGATTTCCCGCTGCCGGCGCAGAAAAATACCTGGTCGGCGCAGCTGTTTGAAAAAGCGGCGCTGGAAGTGGGCTATCATCCCTATAACCTGCCTTCCGCAAACACCTCCGACTCCTATACCAACCCGTATGGCGCGCAGATGGGGCCGTGTAACTTCTGCGGTTTCTGCAGCGGCTACGCCTGCTACATGTATTCGAAAGCCTCGCCGAACGTTAACATTCTGCCGGCGCTGCGCCAGGAAAAACGCTTTGAACTGCGTACCAACGCCAACGTGCTGAAGGTCAATTTGACCGACGATAAATCCCGCGCCACCGGTGTGACCTATGTCGACGGTCAGGGCCGTGAAATGGAACAGCCGGCGGATCTGGTGATTATCGGCGCCTTCCAGTTCCATAACGTGCATCTGATGCTGCTTTCCGGGATCGGTAAACCGTACAATCCTGAGACGGGCGAAGGGGTGGTCGGGCGTAACTTCGCCTATCAGAACATGACCACTATCAAGGCCATTTTCGATAAAGATACCTTCACCAACCCGTTCATCGGCGCGGGCGGCAACGGCGTCGGCGTCGATGACTTCAACGCCGATAACTTCGATCACGGCGCGGCGGGCTTCGTCGGCGGTTCGCCGTTCTGGGTCAACCAGGCGGGGACCAAGCCTATCTCCGGCGTGCCGGTGCCTCCGGGTACCCCTGCGTGGGGCAGTAAATGGAAATCGGCGGTGGCCGACACCTACACGCACCACCTGTCGATGGATGCTCACGGTGCGCATCAGTCCTATCGGCAGAACTATCTCGATCTCGATCCGAACTACAAAAACGTCTTTGGTCAGCCGCTGCTGCGCATGACCTTCGACTGGCAGGAAAACGACATCAAGATGGCGCAGTTTATGTTCGACAAGATGGCGCCGATCGCCAAAGCGATGAAGCCGAAATATATGCTCGGCAGCCCGAAAAACGCCAATAGCCACTTTGACACCACCAGCTACCAGACCACCCATATGAACGGCGGCGCGGTGATGGGCGAAGATCCGAAAACCAGCGCGGTGAACCGTTATCTGCAGAGCTGGGACGTGCATAACGTCTTCGTCATAGGCGCTTCCGCTTTCCCACAGGGGCTGGGCTACAACCCGACGGGGACCGTTGCCGCGCTGGCCTACTGGTCGGCGAAGGCTATCCGCGAACAGTACCTGAGAAATCCGGGTCCATTGGTGCAGGCATAAGGGAAAGCAAATCATGAAAATGCAATGGTTATCGGCACTGGTTCTCGGTGCGTTAAGCTGCGCGGCGTTCGCCGAAGAGGCGCCTGCGGACAGCAATCTGATTAAGCAGGGCGAATATCTGGCGCGCGCCGGCGACTGCGTGGCCTGCCACACCAACGGTAAAGAGGGCAAACCTTTTGCCGGCGGTCTGCCGATGGAAACGCCGATCGGCACCATTTATTCCACCAACATCACGCCGGACAAAGCGCACGGTATTGGCGGTTATACCTTCGAAGAGTTTGACGACGCGGTGCGTAAAGGCGTGCGTAAAGACGGCTCAACGCTCTATCCGGCGATGCCGTATCCTTCCTTCGCCCGTATCAACGAAGCGGATATGCGCGCCATGTACGCCTACTTTATGCACGGCGTGGAGCCGGTTAACGTCGCCAACAAAGACACGGACATTCCGTGGCCGCTGTCGATGCGCTGGCCGCTGGCGTTCTGGCGCGGCATCTTCGCTCCGTCCCCGAGCGACTTTGTCGCCAATCCGCAGGTGGACCCGGTACTGGAGCGCGGCCGTTACCTGGTGGAAGGCCTTGGCCACTGCGGCGCCTGCCACACCCCGCGTAGCCTGACGATGCAGGAAAAAGCGCTTAGCGAAAGTGAAGGCGATGATTACCTGGCGGGTAGCAATGCGCCGATTGACGGTTGGGTGGCATCCAGCCTGCGCGGTGAAAATCGCGACGGGCTGGGGAGCTGGAGCGAAGCTGAACTGGCCGAGTTCCTTAAAACCGGGCGCAATGATAAATCCGTGGTCTTCGGCGGCATGAGCGACGTGGTTGAGCACAGCCTGCAGTATCTCTCGAATGACGATATCACCGCTATTGCTCGCTATCTGAAGTCGTTACCGCCGCGCGGCGGTAAACAGACGCCAGCTCCGGTGGAAGATAGCGTGGCGAAAGATCTGTGGAAAGGCGATGACAGCAAAACCGGCGCGGCGCTGTACGTCGATAACTGCGCTGCCTGCCACCGTACCGACGGCGTCGGTTATAAACGCGCGTTCCCGTCGTTGAAAGGCAACCCGGTGGTACAGACCGAAGATGCGACCTCGCTGATTCACATCATTCTGACCGGCAACACCACGCCGGCGGTGAAGGATGCGGTCTCGAACCTGACCATGCCGTCATTCGGCTGGCGTCTTGACGATCAACAGGTTGCGGATGTGGTCAACTTCATCCGCACCAGTTGGGGCAACAACGCGCCGCCGGTGAGCGCCAGCGATGTGGCGAAAGTACGAAAAGATAAGTCGATGATTCGCGATGAGAAGGCGTTAGGTAACGCCGACGTCTCGAAACTGCCGGCTGCTGCAGAGTAACTGGGCCGGGGCGGGGCACTGGATTCGCCCCGCCTGAGGTAAAAAACGTGATGACACCTGAACAACAGGGGACACAGCCATGATGCCGGAACTGGGCAACTACCTGCTGTGTCTGGCGGCAGGGCTGGCGCTGCTGCTAAGTATCTTTCCGCTATGGGGCGCAGCGCGCCAGGAACGATGGCTGATGGCATTAGCCCGGCCGCTGGCCTGCGCGCTGTTTATCTGCATCATCGGCGCGTTTGCGCTGCTGGTGCATGCCTTTGTAATCAATGATTTCACCGTGCGCTATGTGGCGGAAAACTCCAACAGCGCGCTGCCGGTGTGGTACAGGGTGGCGGCCACCTGGGGAGCGCACGAAGGCTCTTTGCTGCTGTGGGTGCTGCTGCTCAGCGTGTGGACGTTCGCCGTCGCGCTCTTCAGTCGCCAGATGCCGCCCGACGCGGTAGCGCGGGTGCTGGCGGTGATGGGAATGATCGCCTTCGGTTTCCTGCTTTTTATCCTGTTCACCTCCAATCCGTTCAGCCGCAGCCTGCCGCTGTATCCCGTAGATGGCCGCGATCTCAATCCTATGCTGCAGGATATCGGGATGATTTTTCATCCACCGATCCTCTACATGGGCTACGTTGGCTTCTCGGTGGCCTTCGCCTTCGCGATTGCGTCGCTGCTGGCGGGGCGGCTGGATACCGCGTGGGCGCGATGGTCGCGCCCGTGGACGCAGGCGGCGTGGATGTTCCTGACACTTGGGATCGTGCTGGGCTCGGCGTGGGCCTATTACGAACTGGGCTGGGGCGGTTGGTGGTTCTGGGACCCGGTGGAAAACGCCTCGTTTATGCCGTGGCTGGTCGGCACCGCGTTGCTGCATTCGCTGGCGGTGACCGAAAAGCGCGGCAGCTTCCGCGCCTGGACGGTACTGCTGGCGCTGGCGGCTTTCTCGCTGTGCCTGCTGGGGACTTTTCTTGTGCGTTCCGGCGTGCTGGTATCGGTGCACTCCTTTGCCTCCGATCCGGCGCGCGGGATGTTTATACTGGCCTTGTTGACCCTCGCGATTGGCGGCTCGCTGCTGCTGTATGCGGTGAAAGGTGGGCGAGTGCGGGCGCGAGTGGAACATACGCTCTGGTCGCGCGAGTCGTTCCTGCTTGGCAACAATATTCTGCTGATGGCCGCGATGCTGGTGGTGCTGTTAGGCACGCTGCTGCCGTTGGTGCATAAAGCGTTGGGGCTGGGGACGATATCGATCGGCGAACCGTTCTTCAATACCATGTTCACCGCGCTGATGGCGCCGTTTGCGCTGCTGCTGGGGCTGGGGCCGCTGATTCGTTGGCGCCGCGATGAGCCTGGTAAACAGCTTAAACGATTGGCGATATCACTTGTCGTGACGTTGTCACTTTCACTGGCGTTACCATGGCTTCTTCAGGACCGCATCACCGCGATGGCGTTCATCGGCCTGATGATGGCGCTGTGGGTGCTTATCTTCGCGCTGATTGAAGTCCATGAACGGGCCACGCATCGCCACGGCTTCTGGCGCGGCCTGCGCACCTTAACGCGTAGCCAGTGGGGAATGGTGCTCGGCCATGTCGGCGTGGCGGTAACCGTCATTGGCATCACCTTCAGCCAGAACTACAGCATCGAGCGCGATGTCCGCATGCGGGCTGGCGACAGCCTCGATATTCATCGTTATCACTTCGTCTTCAAGGGCGTGCGTAATATCGTCGGGCCGAACTGGAACGGCGGCGAGGGGGTGATTGCCGTCAGCCGCAACGGTCGCCCGGAAGCCACGCTGTATGCCGAAAAACGCTTTTACACCGCCAGCCGGATGATGATGACCGAAGCGGCCATCAGCGGCGGGTTTACCCGCGATCTTTACGCCGCGCTGGGTGAAGAACTGGATGATGGCAGTTGGGCGGTGCGTCTGTACTACAAACCATTCGTGCGCTGGATCTGGTACGGCGGCGTACTGATGGCGCTGGGTGGGCTGTGCTGTATGCTCGATCCGCGTTACCGCCGGTCGCGGCAACAGAAAACAGCAGCGGATCGCAATGACATTAACCGCTCGCTGTACCAGTCCCGACTGCGCGAACTGGAGCAGGAGCATACTGATAGTAATGAGGCGATGATCGTCGAGCTGCAACGTACGCTGCTGGCGGATATCTCGCCGCAGGAACAGACGCGCGTTCGGCCGCTTAGCCGCTGGTTGCTGCTACCGGGGGCGCTATTATTGGTCTTTGTCAGCGGCGGGCTCTATCTGAAAACCAGCGATGTGGGTCAGGTGCTGCTGTGGCGACAGAGCGAGCGCCATTATCCCGCGTTGCTGGCGCAGGCGAAAGATCCATCCGCAGCGCCGCTGCGGATGGATGAGTTGGCCCAGCTGAGGCTTGGGCTGCGCAGCCATCTGCAGGCTAGCCCTGACGATCTCGCCGGCTGGCAACTGCTTGGGCGGCTCGGTCTGCTGCTAAACGATGGCGAGACGGCGATCGGCGCGTTCGGGCGGGCGCATAAGCTGGCGCCGGATGACCCGGCGGTAGGCTTTGATTATGCCAGCGCGCTGGTGCGGGCGGGCGATAACGCGCAGATGCGGATGGGCGAGCTGTTGCTGCGCGATCTGCATCAGCGGCAGCCGAAAAACCTGCCGGTGCTGGAGATGCTGGCGCTCAGCGCGGTACGCAATGAAGACTATCCGCAGGCGGTAGCGGCGCTACAGCAGTTGCTGATGTTGTTGCCGGAGGGCGATGCCCGCCGCGAGGCGATTGCCCGCCAGCTGGCGCAGGCGCAGCAGCAGGCGCGGTAAATATTTGCTTTTTCTGCACTACTCCCCGGTCGCGCTGTCGCTTACCGGGGCTACAAATGGCAGTGACCGCGCGAACGGTAGGCCGGGTAAGGCGTAGCCGCCACCCGGCAAAATAACGGCGTAACAGACGAAAAAAAGCCCCTGCGAACAGGCAGGGGCAAACCATGTCAGAGCTTATTTTTTATTAATTGAATACCATCCCGCCATCGATCAGCAGCGATTGACCGGTCATATAATCGGAATCCGGGCTGGCGAGATAAGAGACGCAGGCGGCGACATCTTCTGGCTCAGACAGGCGGCCGAGGGTGATGCGTTTGGCGAATTCGGCAGTTCCGTAGCCCAGAGGTTTACCCGCCGCTTCGGATACCTGACGATCGATCTCGGCCCACATCGGGGTTTTCACAATCCCCGGGCAGTAGCCGTTAACGGTAATACCCAGCGGCGCCAGGTCGCGAGCGGCGGTTTGCGTTAAACCGCGTACGGCGAATTTGCTCGAGCTGTAGACCGCCAGTTCCGGGTTGCCGACGTGTCCGGCCTGCGAACAGGCGTTGATGATTTTGCCGCCGTGCCCCTCTTTTTTAAAGGCCTCGACTGCCGCCTGAATCCCCCAGATCACCCCTTTAACGTTGATGTTGTAGACCTTGTCGACAATCTCCGGCGTAATGGATTCGATAGGCGTTGATGGCGCGACCCCGGCGTTATTGACGATGACGTTGAATCCGCCCAGCGTTTTTCGCGCCTGTTCGACGGCGGCAAACACCTGCTCACGGTCGGAAACATCGACTTTGACCGCGATTGCCCGGCCGCCGTGCTGGTTGATTTCATCCGCCACGGCTTTCGCTGTGACGTCATTGTAATCGGCGATCGCCACGGCAAAACCGTCCTTCACGAGGCGTAACGCGATAGCTTTACCAATGCCCTGACCGGCGCCGGTGACAAGTGTGACTTTTTTCATTTCCATTTCCTTTTGTGATGACTTAAAGAATTTGACTCAGGTGTAGCTGGCCCATCAGCAGCGGGTTATCACGGTAATCCACGGGGATGGCGACCACCGCCGGGCCGTCGACGTCCATCGCCGCGCGTAGCGTCGGCTCCAGCGCCTCAGCGCTTTCCACCGCAAACCCTTTCGCGCCGAAGGATTCGGCATAGGCTTTAAAATCCATAGGACCGAACTCGACGCCGGACAGGCGTTGATATTTTTTCTCTTCCTGGATAGCGACCATGTTGTAGCCGTTATCGACCCAGATAAGATGCAGGATGTTGGCTTTCAGGCGGACCGCCGTTTCCAGCTCCATGCTGGATTGCAGAAAACCGCCATCGCCGGAGACCGAGACCACTTTGCGCTGCGGATTGACCAGCCAGGCCCCGATGGCCCACGGCAGGGCGACGCCCATGGTCTGCTGACCGTTGGAGATCATCACCTGACGGGCGCGGAAGCTGTAGAGATAGCGGGCGATCCAGATATGGAAGCTCCCCATATCGACCGTCAGCGTGACGTCGCTGTTGACGATATCCTGCATGGCGCGAACGATACGCAGCGGGTGCAGGGCAAACTGATTCAACTGCGCTCCGCGGCGGTCAAGCAGTTCCCGCTGATGCTGGCGGTCGTGGAGGATTTCAGCAGCCTGCGGCGAGAGCACCAGCCGATGATCGATATTTTGCGCCAGCTTGTTCAGCGTGCCGGCGATGTCGCCCACCAGCTCGACATCCGGCGTGTAGTTACGCTCTTCATAGGCGGGCAGTACGTCGATATGTACCAGCGTCGCGTTGCCGCTGTTCCACATCGCCGGTTCGTATTCCACCGGGCTATAGCCGATGCAGATAACCAGGTCGGCCAGTTGCAATAAGCGGTCACCGGCCTGATTGTTAAACAGCCCGACGCGCCCGGCGAAGCGCGAGAAGTTATCCTGATTGACCGCCCCGGCGGCCTGATAGGTGCTGGTGACCGGAATATGGCTGGTTTCCAGCAAACGATGCAGCGCGGCGCTGTTTTCCGTCTGGCTGGCCATTAATCCAAGCAGGAACACCGGATTCTTCGCCTGGGCAATCAACTTCGCAACCTGATTGATTGCCTCGTCAGGCGCGGCGCCCATCTGCGGCGCGCTGCTGGCGGGCAGCACTTTGCCGGTCGCCGGGCCATCGACCACATCCTGCGGCAGGCTGACGAAGGCGCTGCCCGGGCGACCCTGCTCGGCGGCGCGAAAAGCGTTAGAAACCACTTCCGCCAGCGCATCCGGCGAGGTCACTTCTACGGCGTATTTGGTGACCGGGCTGAACATCGCCACCGTGTCCATACTCTGGTGTACCTGTTTGGCTTTATCCGCGCGTTTGACCGCGCCGCCCAGCGCCACCACCGGGTCGCCTTCGCTATTGGCGGTGGCCATCCCGGTTATCAGGTTGGAACAACCGGGTCCGGAGGTCACCAGCGCGACGCCCGCTTTGCCGGTAATGCGCCCGACCGCGGCGGCCATAAAGGCGGCGTTGGCCTCGTGGCGCACCGGAATAATGCGGATTGAGGAGTCCAGCAACGAGTCGAAAACCTTATCGATTTTAGCGCCGGGGATCCCGAAGACCTGCCGTACGCCTTGCGCTTCCAGTTGGCTGACGACCAGATCGGCGCCGTGCGCCCACTGGCGCTGCGGATACTGTTTGTCCATGTGAATCTCCTAACTTTCTACTGAACGGATGGCGGCATCGAGATTGTCGGGATGCAGATTGGCCTGCAGGAACGCGCTGTCGGCGGGAAGGTCGATCATCAGCTTATGAATTTCGCCGAAGGTCAATACCCCACGGTCGAGCTGGTAGTCCAGCAGGTGGCCGCCGCCCTGGCGGTCATCGGTAATGAAGTGTTCGTGATAGCCGGCGACGTTAATTCCCTGCATATGCTGCGGGGTACGAAAACCGACCAGTACGCCGTCACGCTGGTTAAAGCGGAAAACCGGCTGATCGTCGAGCACGTCGGTCATCGCCCGGTAGGGCGGCGTCTGACGAGGCACGGTGCGGGTATGGGCGTGGCGGAAATGACCATCGATTCGCAGCGCGCAGAACAGATTGTCGGAAGGAATTTGCTGGTCAATAACCTCATGCAGCTGCTGGCGGCTGACCGGATGGTCAAAGGTTTTACGGTACTGCGGCTGAAACCAGGTCATCACCGCAAACGGCGTTTTCTGTTCCGGGCGCGCTTTACGCGCGCTGCCGTCGGCACGCAGTTGATAAACCTGGCTGCTAAACGCGATCAGCTCGCCGTCGAGTTCATTAAAAGTGCCGAGCCCGAAATCACCGTGCTTCAGCAGGTCCGCAATGGTGGTGGTACCTTCGTAGACGCCGCTGAGCAGGGCGCTCATCAGCGAAGTTTGATACAGCACGCTATCGGGATGCTGAGCGGAAAACGCGCGTAGCGTTTCACACAGACTCTCTTCACAGGTGCAATCTGAAGCATGATTCATGAGCCACTTCCTCGTTCAACAAATATAAGAAAGGTTAAATAAAGGTTGACCCGATTCAGCTCACAGTTCCAATATAGAAACCATGCTGGTTTGAGACGTTTTCGATATGGAACTTCGTTATCTACGCTATTTTGTCGCCGTCGCCCGCACGCGGCACTTCACCCGGGCAGCGAAAGAACTGGGTATCTCACAGCCACCGTTAAGTCAGCAAATTCAGCGGCTTGAGCGAGAGGTTGGCACTCCGCTGTTGCGTCGGCTAACCCGCGGGGTGGAGCTGACCGAAGCCGGGGAGTCCTTTTATGAAGATGCCTGCCAAATCCTCGCGCTGAGCGATGCGGCGCTGGAAAAGGCCAAGGGCATTGCCCGCGGAATGAACGGCAGCCTGTCGTTAGGCATTACCAGTTCTGATGCTTTCCATCCACAAATCTTCACCTTGCTGCACCGTTTTCAGCTCGATCACCCAGGCGTCATCCTCCATCAACGGGAGGGCAACATGGCAAATTTGATGGCGGCGCTGAGCGAGGCGGAGATCGATATCGCCTTTGTCCGTTTGCCGTGTGAAAGCAGTAAGGCGTTTAACTTGCGTATCATTGATGAAGAGCCAATGGTCATTGCGCTCCCGCGCGATAATCCATTGTCAGCGGAACCGACGCTGGCGCTGGAACAGTTGCGGGACGTCGCGCCGATCCTCTTCCCGCGCGAAGTGGCGCCGGGTTTGTATGAGCTGGTGTTCAATAGCTGCCTGCGCGCCGGGATCGATATGAACCGCGCCAGGCAGTCGTCGCAGATTTCATCGTCGCTGAGTATGGTTAACGCCGGATTTGGTTTCGCGCTGGTGCCGCAGTCGATGACCTGTATCGCGCTGCCCAACGTCAGCTATCAATCGATACAGGGGACGCCGGTCAAGACCGATATTGCCATCGCCTGGCGGCGCTTCGAGCGTTCGCGCACGGTGAAGCGATTTTTGGAGATGTTTTGATTATTGCCCCTGAGAAATAGCAGGCTGCGATCGTTCCGGTTTGCGGTACAGTAATGGCAGTTTTTTATTGCTGAAACCAACAGGGATGTATGATGAAAAAAGCATGGATATTTGTCGCGGCAGTCGTTGCGCTAAGCGGTTGTGCGCCGCTACACCCGTCGGATTGTCATAAAACCTCTGCCCTCGGTAGCTGTGACTCCGGGCGTTTTAGCGATGAGGATGAGTATGGTCAGCAGGCGAGGGGGATCAAAGAAGCCTTCGAGTCGCAACTTGCTGACCGCTACGCGTGGCGGGGAAAAAAGTGCCGCCTGCATTTAGAATTCGCCCAGGATGGCACTCTGGAAAAGATGAATACGGCTGAGGGAAATAAAGCCTATTGTGCCGCGCTGCGTGAGGCGGCAAAAAGTGCGACCTTCCCGCCGTTTACTAACGATAAAGTCTACAAGGCCTTTGCTCAATCGCGGTTTGATATGAAGGGTGAATAGCACGAACCAACCGGGGAGGAACAGACAGGCTCCCCGTTGGGAAGATAATTACTGCGCCACCCAGCCGCCATCCATATTCCACGCCGCGCCGCGAACCTGCGCGGCGGCGTCGCTGCATAAAAATAGCGCCATTTCCCCCAGTTGCTGAGGCGTCACGAATTCGCCGGAGGGTTGTTTTTCGGCAAGCAGCTGCGCTCTGGCCTGCTCAGGGTCGGCCCCCTCAGCGATACGTTTATCGATCTGCTGCTGAACCAGCGGCGTCAGTACCCAGCCGGGGCAAATCGCGTTGCAGGTAATGCCGGTACGCGCGGTCTCCAGCGCCAGCGTTTTGCTAAAGCCAATCACCCCATGCTTGGCGGCAACGTAGGCGGATTTCTCTTTCGAGGCGACTAACCCATGCACGGAGGCAATATTAATAATCCGCCCCCAGTTGCGCTCGCGCATGCCCGGCAGCGCCAGTCGGCTGGTGTGGAAGACGCTGGACAGATTTATCGCCAGAATATCGTTCCATTTTTCCACCGCGAACTGCTCCACTGGCGCCACATGCTGGATACCGGCGTTATTAATCACAATATCGACGCCGCCAAATTCGCTTTCGGTATAACGCATCATCGCTTCAATTTGCCCGACGTCGCGCAGGTCGGCATCGTGATAGCCGGGAATTTTACCCAGCGCGGCAACCTCGGCTCGCGCGCTCGTGCTGTCGCCAAAACCATTCAACACCAGCTGCGCGCCGGCCTGCGCCAGCACTTTGGCAATGCCTAAACCAATACCGCTGGTGGAGCCGGTGACCAGCGCTGTTTTACCGTTTAAATTCATTTCGTTACTCCTTAAATCAGGCATCAGACAATACCGGTTAAATAGAACACGGCAATGACAAACAGAACCGCGAGACTTTTGATAAGCGTAATGGCGAAAATGCCGCCGTAAGCCTGGCGATGACTTAAGCCGGTGATTGCCAGCAGCGTGATGACGGCGCCGTTATGCGGCAGGGTATCCATGCCGCCGCTGGCCATTGAAGCGACGCGGTGGAGTACCTCAAGCGGAATATTAGCGGCGTGGGCGGCGGCCACGAAGGTATCGGACATTGCCGCCAGCGCGATGCTCATCCCGCCGGAGGCGGAGCCGGTGATCCCCGCCAGTACGGTTACGCTAATCGCCTCGTTTAACAGGGGATTGGGAATGGCGGTCAGTGCTTTCGACAACACCAGAAAACCCGGCAGGGCGGCAATCACCGCGCCGAAACCATATTCCGAGGCGGTATTCATCGCCGCGAGGATCGCGCCGCCGACCGCCGTACGGCTGCCTTCCGCCAGACGGCCGCGAATATTACGAAAACCGAACACCAGCACCACGACGATACCGGATAGCAGCGCGGCCTCGACGGCCCAGATAGCGGTGATTTTGCCGACCTCGGTGACGATGGGTTTGGCAAGCCCTGGCAGCGTTAGCTCGTGGCTGGCGCCGTACCATTGCGGGATCCAGCGGGTAAACAGCAGGTTCAGCAGGCCAACCAGCAGCAGCGGGGCAATGGCGATCAGCGGATGCGGCAGATTGATGTTATCCGGCGTCTGCGGCTCGTTTTGCAGATCGGTACCGTATCCCTCGCCATTCGCGAGCGCTTTCCGCCGCTGTCGTTCCAGCCACAGTAAACCGAAGGTGATGATAAACAGTGAACCTATCAATCCAAGCCAGGGGGCTGCCCAGGCGTTGGTGCCAAAAAAGCTGGTGGGGATAATGTTCTGAATCTGCGGGGTGCCCGGCAGGGCATCCATGGTAAATGAGAATGCGCCCAGCGCGACGGTTGCCGGGATCAGTCGCTTCGGGATTCCGCTTTGGCGAAACAGTTCGGCGGCAAAGGGATAGACCGCAAAAGCCACCACGAACAGCGAAACGCCGCCGTAGGTTAGCAGGGCGCAGACCAGCACGATCACCGGGATCGCATGTCGACGCCCGAGAATTTGAATCGCGGCGGCGACGATGGAACGCGAGAAGCCCGATAGTTCAATCAGCTTGCCAAAGACGGCGCCGAGCAGAAATACCGGAAAATAGAGCTTCACGAAACCGACCATTTTTTCCATAAACAGGCCGGTAAAGGTCGGGCCTACCGCGCTCGGGTCGGTAAGCAGGACCGCGCCAAGCGCGGCGATAGGGGCAAACAGGATAACGCTGTATCCACGATACGCAGCCAGCATCAGTAATGCCAACGCGGCCAGGGCAATCAACACACTCATTACGACTCCTCACTATCATTGTTATTGTCGGGGTACAAAACGAGAAGTTACGGTTTCAGGGCGTAGCGCAGCTGATGCTCACGGCGCGACTGTATTCGTTTCTGCCGGGTCTCATCCCAGTGATAAAAACCTTGCCCGCTGCGGGCGCCGGTAGCGCCTTGCGCAACCTTGTCGGCGACCAGCGACATCATGTCGCTGCCTGTGGCCAGTTCCGGCAGCAGGTGTTGGCAGATATCCTGGACGGTCGCCAGACCGGTCATATCGGCGGCTTCCAGCGGCCCGACCATCGCGTAGCGGCGGCCGAGCGAGGCGCGCATCACTTTGTCGACCACCTCCGGCGAAGCGATGCCGCTCTTAACGATATGCAGCGCTTCGCGCAGCAGGGCGAACTGTAGTCGGTTGCCGACGAACCCCGGCGCGGCGCGGTTGAGTACTACCGCTTCCAGCGAGCAGGAGGATAAAAAATCGCTGACCTGGTTGGCGAGATGCGGCAGGGTTGCGCTGCCCGGCACCACTTCCACCAGCGGGATAAAATGCGGCGGATGCCAGAAGTGGGCGATTAACAAGCGTTCCGGATGCCGCATACCCTGCGCCAACCGATCGGGCGGTAGTCCGCTGGTGTTGCTGGCGATAATGGCTTCGTCGGCTATTAAGGTTTCCAGTTCGCGGTATAAGGCGTGCTTGAGCGCCAGACGTTCCGGAATCGCTTCGATCAGCAAGGTCGCGTCAGCAAGATCGCCTAATGCCGTGGTGCCGGAGAGGCGCGAGAGCACCGCCGTACGCTGAGCGGCATCAAACTGCTCGCACTCTTCGAGCTCGCGCAAAATGGCGGCGGCGACGCCTGGAATCTCGCTAACGCGCGCCGGGTCGGTGTCGTAGAGGCGTACGGTGTGGCCGTGGCGGGCAAAATGACAGGCGATGCCGACGCCCATCAGGCCGGCGCCCAGTACCGCCAGTTGTGGTGTAAACATAGTGGCTCCTGTTAACGTTCGATGGTCATCGCGATACCCTGACCGCCGCCGACGCAAAGCGTCGCCAGGCCTTTGCTGACATCGCGGCGCTGCATCTCGTGCAGCAGACTAACCAGAATGCGACATCCTGAGGCGCCAATCGGATGGCCGAGCGCGATAGCGCCGCCGTTGACGTTGACTTTCTGGCTGTCCCACTCCAGCAATTTGCCAACGGCCAGCGCCTGCACGGCAAAGGCCTCGTTGGCTTCGATGAGATCCACCTCGTTCAGCGACCAACCGGCGCACTGCAGCGCCTTCCGGCAAGCGCTTACCGGGCCGATACCCATCACGGACGGATCGACGCCGGCCACCGCAGAGCTGACAATCCGCGCCAGCACCGGCAAGCCAAACTGCCGCGCTTTATCGACGCTCATCAATAAGACTGCCGCGGCGCCATCGTTGAGCGAAGAGGCATTGCCCGCGGTGACGCTGCCATCCTCCGTGCGAAAGGCAGGGCGCAACTGCGCCAGCTGTTGTTCGCTGGTTTCCGGGCGCGGCTGTTCGTCTGCGTCCACCATGCGCGGCGCTTTTTTACCTTGAGGGACGCTAAGCGGCACTATCTCAGCCTGAAAGCGCCCGGCGGCTATCGCGGCGGCGGCTTTGCGTTGCGAAAGGGCGGCGAAGGCATCCTGCTGGGGGCGGGAGATATCAAAGGCGTCGGCGAGATTCTCGGCGGTGATGCCCATGTGATAGTCGTTAAACGCATCCCATAATCCGTCCTGAATCATGCTGTCCTGCATGCTGGCATGGCCGAAGCGCAGGCCATCGCGCGCGCCCTGAACCAGATATGGGGCATTGCTCATGCTCTCCTGGCCGCCGGCGATCACTATCTCCGCCTCGCCGCTGCGAATGGCCTGTACCGCCTGTTGCACGGCTTTCAGCCCGGAACCGCAAACCAGATTGACGGTAACGGCCGGAGTTTCAACCGGTAGCCCGGCGCGCAGCGCGGTTTGTCGCGCCGGATTCTGTCCGCAGCCGGCGGTTAATACCTGGCCAAAAATCAGTTCGTCAACGGCGCTGGCCGGTAGCTGTGTGCGTTCAAGCAGACCACGCACTACGGCGGCGCCAAGCTCGACGGCGGAAAGGGAAGACAAGGCGCCGCGAAAACTGCCGATTGGCGTACGTAGCGCGCAGACGATAGCGACTTCTTTCATATTGCCTCCTTAGTGAAGCGCATTTCGCGGACGTCATCGGCAATGACCAGCCGTCCCGCCGTTTTACGGGCAATTTCGTCAATGCTGACGCCAGGGGCGTATTCGCGCAGAACAAAGGCGCCGTCGCTAATTTCCAGTAGCGCGAGATCGGTGAGTACCCGGCGAATACAGCCCGCGCCGGTGAGCGGCAGGGTACATTGCGGGAGCAGTTTGGATTCGCCGTTTTTCGAGGCGTGCGTCATCACCACGATGATGTTTTGCGCGCCGGCCACCAGATCCATGGCGCCGCCCATGCCTTTCACCATTTTTCCCGGGATCATCCACGAGGCGATATTACCCGCGACATCGACTTCAAAAGCGCCGAGGACCGTGAGATCGACGTGGCCGCCGCGGATCATGGCGAAGGACTGGGCGGAGTCAAAAATTGCCGCCCCGGTTTGGGCGGTAACGGTCTGCTTGCCGGCGTTAATCATGTCGGCATCAATCGTTGACTCATCGGGAAATTCGCCCATCCCCAACAGGCCGTTTTCCGACTGCAGCATCACTTCAATACCGGCTGGAATATAGTTAGCGACCAGCGTGGGAATGCCGATACCGAGATTGACATAATCGCCGTCGCGCAGTTCCTGGGCGACGCGCATCGCCATTTGTTCGCGAGTTAACATGTTCAGTTCCCTCCGGCGCGCAGCGTGCGCTGTTCAATACGTTTTTCGAATTGCCCGACGATCAGCCGGTCGACATAAATACCGGGCGTGTGGATGGCGGAAGGGGGGAGTTCGCCCGGCGCGACGATTTCTTCGACTTCCACTACCGTGATGCGTCCGGCGGTGGCCATCAACGGGTTAAAATTTTGCGCGGTATGGCGGTAGACCACGTTGCCGTACCAGTCGGCTTTCCAGCCCTTCACAAGGGCGAAATCACCGCGAATGGCTTCTTCGAGAATGTAATTTTTACCGTCGAACTGACGCACCTCTTTGCCTTCCGCTACCGGCGTGCCGTAACCGGTCGAGGTATAGAATCCGGGGATCCCGGCACCGCCGGCGCGAATTTTCTCGGCAAGCGTACCTTGCGGGGTCAGTTCCACCGCCAGTTCGCCGCTCAGTACCAGTTGTTCAAAGAGAGCGTTTTCGCCAACGTATGAGGCCACGACTTTGCGTACCTGGCGCGTTTCCAGCAGCATGCCGAGACCAAAGCCATCAACGCCGCAGTTATTAGAAACTACCGTCAGGCCCTGTACCTGGCGGCGTTTGACCTCGGCGATTAAGTTTTCCGGGATGCCGCACAGGCCGAAGCCGCCGGCCAGTAACGTCATGCCATCGGTTAATCCGTCCAGCGCCGCTTCATAGCTGGCGACGCGCTTATCCAGTCCTGCCATCATTTTTCTCCTGCCTTGCGATGGCTCTATCATTAAGGGCGCGGACTGATTTGATAATTTTGAATTTGTGACCCACTCATTTGGTTTTTTTATTAATTTATCGTTAACTAAATTCTTTCAATTAGTTAACAGGTAGAAAAATGAGAATGAGTGTCAAACAGTTACGCGCGTTTCTAGCGGTAGCTCACACTCTTAACTTCGCCCACGCCAGCGAGCGTCTGAACCTGTCGCAGCCGGCGCTGAGTTTGACCATTAAGGGGTTGGAAGAGGCGCTTGGCGGGGCATTGCTGCAGCGCAGCACCCGCAAAGTGACCTTAACCCAGGAGGGAGAAACCTTTCTGCCGATGGCCCGCCAGCTGCTGGCGGACTGGGATAATGCCGAAGAGGCGATGCGGCAAAGTTTCACCCTGCAGCGGGGAAAGATCTCCGTCGCCGCGATGCCGTCGTTTGCCGCTAACGTGCTGCCGGAAGTGCTTAAAGCCTTCCGCGACCGCTATGCGGGAGTCAACGTAACGGTGCATGACGTGATTAATGAGCAGGTCATTGAGATGGTGCGCGAAGGCCGGGTGGAGATGGGGATCGCGTTTGAGCCATCGCCCGTCAACAATCTGCTGTTTACGCCGCTGGCGGTGGATCGCTTCGTGGCGATCGTGCCGAAAACGTCGCCTTTGGCGAGTAAAAAGCAGTTGAGCTGGCGTGAACTGCTGACGCTGGATTTTATAACCCTGCAGCGGCCATCGGCGGTGCGTTTGATGCTGGAAGAAGAGTTGGCGCGTAGCGGTAGCCAGTTGGACGTGGCGCTGGAAAGTCATCAGTTGGTCACCGTCGGGCGGATGGTCGCCAGCGGTCTGGGCGGCAGCGCGGTGCCCGCGTTATGCCAGTCGCAGATGCAGTCGCTGGGAGCGGTTTGTCTACCGTTAAGCGATCCGCCGATTGAAAAGTGCATTGGCGTTATTCATGCCGGACATATGCAGTTGTCGAAGGCGGCGCAGGCGCTGCTGGAAACGCTAAAGGGCTTTTTGCCCGCTTAGGCAGTTACAGGCGAAAAAAAACCGGCCTGGTTAGCCGGTTTAATCATTAGATTTTGCAGGCATCGCCGCAATCATCATCGGCAACAATCGCCTGCGCTTTTTTATCCGCTTCATCCAGGCGTTCAGCGTTACGCTCTTCCGCTTCTTCCAGGCCGCTAAAGACCAGGTTGTCGAGATCAATTTCCATGAGTTACCCACATAAGTTCAGTTTTAACCGTCATCAATTATAGGGCAAAGCGTAGGGCGATGCATCTCATCGGCCGATTGCCGCACATTACGTTAATACCGTGCCCAGACTGAGTATTTCGTAGTTTTCAACGATAAGAGCTATCAAATTCATTTTATGAATTAAAAAATTCTAAACATTTTATGCGGTTAAATTTTACATAAAATTTACATGTCCATATACTTTCTTACGTTCTTCGCCCTGGTTTGGGGCGTCCAACCAACAGGTTAACTGCGCTGAGCGGCATCGTTTATCGATCGGCGCTTTAAAAATAAATGCTTTGGTTATATCGACATCTGTCGAATGGGATGAAATATGGACGAACAAAAAGGTCATGGTCGAAGGATTTTCTTCACCATCTACCGATTGCTTTTTGTGTTACTGAGTTTTGGCATTGGGATTTTCTTAACTATCTGGGGGGGCAAGCTGCTCTCGCTCGGCGGCAGCGCCTGGTATCTGTTAGCCGGTCTCGCTTATCTTATCATCGCCGTTGGGTACTTCACTCGTAGTCAATACGCGCTGCCTCTTGCTGTTATTACCTTCCTGTTAACGCTGGTCTGGGCGCTGTATGAAGTGCAGCTCAGCTACTGGGGCCTGATCCCTCGTCTGGTGGTTCCTGCGCTGATGCTAATGCTGGCCCTGTGGCTGGCGGCGGCGATGCCGGTGGCTCGCGTGCGTCTGGCGAACTGGAGCGCCACGGTTATTTTTATCGTGCTGCTGGCGACGCTGGTTTCGGCGTTCTATCCGCACGGCGGCATCCACAATGGCGTCGTGAAAGCGGCGAGCGACAATAGTGCGACGCAGGCGGCAAAAAGCGATAACTGGGAGTTCTTTGGCCGCGATGCCTCCGGCACCCGTTTCGCGCCGTATACCGATATTACCCCGGAAAATGTTCATAAGCTGAAAGTCGCCTGGACCTACCACACAGGCCGCCGCCTGACCGGCCCGGCCATTGGCGTTGACGAAAATACGCCGTTGCAAATTGGCGATACGCTCTATTCCTGTACGCCGCTCAACGTGGTGACCGCCATTGATGCCGATACCGGCAAGGCGCGCTGGCGCTTTGACCCGCACGCGCAGACGGCGGAACATGTGACCTGCCGCGGTGTGGGTTACTATGACGTGCAGAGCGACGATACGCTCAGCGCGGAAGAAAAAGCGAGCCCGGCGCTGCAACAGTGTCCGCAGCGGATCATGGTATCGACCGTGGATGCGCGCCTGCTGGCGCTGAATGCCAAAACCGGCGAACTGTGCGCTGATTTCGGCGACCACGGTAGCGTGGATCTGAAGCAGGGCATGGGCGACACCGAAAACAGCAAACGCTACCATCCGACTTCAACGCCGGTGATCATGGGGCATATTGCGGTGCTGGGCGGCTGGGTACGCGATATCGTACACGGCGAGCCATCCGGGGTCGTACGCGCTTTTGACGTACGCGATGGTAAAGTCGTCTGGGCCTGGGATGTAGGCAAGCCGGAAAATATCACCGACCCGGAAAAAAGCCGCGTTTATACCCTCGAAACGCCGAACGTGTGGACCATTCCCGGCTTTGATAAAGAGCTGAATCTGGTCTATCTGCCGACGGGCAACGGTCCGCCGGACTACTGGGGCGGCGATCGTAATGAAGCGAAAGAGAAATATGGCTCCGCGGTGGTGGCGGTGGATGCCAGTACCGGTAAAACAAAATGGGTTTTCCAGACCGTTCACCACGATATCTGGGATTATGATCTCCCATCGCAGCCGGTACTGTACCACATGAAAAACGAGCAGGGCGAGGACGTCCCGGTGCTGATCCAGACCACCAAAACCGGACAGATTTACGTGCTCGATCGCCGCACTGGTAAACCGGTGACCCGTGTTGAAGAGCTGCCCGTCGCTCATCAGGGGGCGGAGGGCGAACATCTGTCTGCCACCCAGCCGTTCTCTACCGGCATGCCGCAGTTAGGCGTCGAGCCGTTGAGCGAAAAATCAATGTGGGGCGTGACGCCGTTCGACCAACTGATGTGCCGTATCGATTTTAAAGAGTCGACCTACCTTGGCATGTATACGCCGCCGTCAGAGAAACCGTATATCGAGTGGCCAAGCCTGCTCGGCGGCATGAACTGGGGCGGCATCACCATCGATGAACGTACCGGTACGCTGTTCGTCAACGATATGCGTATGCCGTTGCGGATGTCGCTGGTGCGCAAGGAAGAGATGGCGAAATACAAAGTTTCCACCGACGAAGTTCCTGGCTTTATGGGCACCGTTCGCCCGCAAGTGGCCGGGCCTTACGGCGGCGTGCGTATCGACATCCTGCAGTCCGCGCTGGGCGTGCCCTGTAATACTCCGCCGTTTGGTACCATGAGCGCCATTGACCTGAACAGCCGTCAGCTACTGTGGCAGGTACCGATGGGCTCGGTGGAAGATACCGGTCCGCTGGGGATGAAAACCCATCTGCATATCCCGCTGGGAATGCCGACCCTGGGCGGCCCAACCTCTACCGCCTCTGGGCTGGTTTTCTTCGCCGGTACCCAGGATAACTACCTGCGGGCGCTGGATTCCGCCAGCGGTAAAGAGCTGTGGCGCGCTCGCTTGCCGGTTGGCGCGGTAGCAGCGCCGCTGGTCTACAAATCGCCGAAAACCGGCAAAGAGTATGTGCTGATTTCCGCCGGCGGCGCCAGCCACTCGCCGGACGTCGGGGACGATATCATCGCCTACGCGCTGGAGGAATAACCTCTCTAAACGAAACAGGTCCCGGTAAACGGGACCTGTTCCTGGCTGACAGCCGGGGGAGGTAGCAGGGGGCAATGCTGGACTTTTACTCTCTGAATATCACTCTGCGCAATACGCTGCCCTGCGGCATTGACGTAGGCCAGAGACATCGGCGAACCCGTGGTTTTCTCTACTCTCAAATCATTAAAATCCATTGCACGGCAATATTCTTAGCGCTTTCCGCCAGTCCGGCTGGATCCTCATTATTCCCTGTCGCATGAAGCAAAAAAAAGCCCATCCTGGTGATGGGCCTTTTTGACGTTCGGCGTGTAGCCTGAAAGGTGAAAAAATTAATCAAAAACGCCGTTAATGACGGAAGTGACGATTGCGGTACTTAACGCAACCAGCACTAAATCATCGCCCACTGCACGCCATTCATAACCCGGGTAGTAAGGCAGATCGTTAATCATAGATGCCGGCAACGTTTTTTTGGCAATACCTGGAGGTAATGGTTTGCCGCGAACCACATTTTTTGCAATACCCGGCGGTAGCGCCTGATAACCTACCAGACCATAATTCACCGCCAGAGAACGGGCTCGCGAGAAGCTAATATCAGAGTCGACATGGTCGGGTTTGCCGTAGTTTTTACGGTTACCGTGATCCTCTTTCGACTTATCATTTCCCTGGCCTTTGTTGCTGTGGTCACTGCTGTTGCCATGGTTACCGCTATTGCCGTGGTTTCCACCGCTATTACCGTGGTTGCCACCTCCGCCGCTATTGCCATGACCTCCGCCACCCCCGTTGCCATTACCAGGGTTGGCATAAACTGGCGCGGCAAGGACGGCGAGCGAAATAACCGCCGCAAGTGCAGATTTGAGAGTGCGACGCTTAATCATAAGGGTGTTCCTTAAAGTGAAGTACACGCTTTGAAGATATGACGTGCGCATAACCTTAACAATGTCATGTTTTCTTATTTTTATACTCCGCAGAAAATATGCCTCGCCTCTTGCTGGTCATCGCTATCCTGCCCAATGACAGGCGACCAGGTGTCCAGGCGAAATTTCACGAAGCGTCGGCGCCTGACGGCGGCAGTGGTCACTTGCCTGCGGGCAGCGTGACGAAAACCGGCAGCCCTCAGGCGGGCGCGACGGATCCGGGATTTCTCCCTGGACGACCGCCTGCGGTTCGCTTTCGGGATCGAGGGTGGGTACCGCGGCCAGAAGCGCCTGGGTATAGGGATGAAGAGGGCGGCTAAACAGCGCATCGCGGCTGGCGGTTTCCACCAGTTGACCGAGGTACATCACCGCCACGTCGTCGCACAAATGCTCTACAACTCCAAGGTCATGGGAGATGAATAGAAAGGTGACGCCACGCTCGTCGCGCAGGTCGGCAAACAGATTGATAATCTGCGCCTGAATCGACACATCGAGTGCGGAAATGGGTTCATCGGCGACGATAAAGTCCGGATTGAGGATAAGCGCGCGGGCGATGCCGATGCGCTGCCGCTGACCGCCGGAAAATTCATGCGGAAAACGGTGGTAATGCTGAGGCGCCAGCCCGCATATCTTCATCACCGCAATGACTTTCTCATAGAGTTCAGCGCGCGTGCATAGTTTATGCTGCAGCATCGCCTCGCCAATCGCCTCGCCGACGCGGATGCGTGGATTCAGTGAACTATAGGGATCCTGAAACACCAGTTGAATTTTCGGTCGTAGGGCCTGCATTGCCGCCGCTGACAGTTCGGATAACTCCTGACCGCGGAATTTAATGCTGCCGGCGGTCTTTTCATACAAGCCAAGCAAGGTGCGGCCAACGGTGGTTTTACCACTACCGGATTCTCCGACGAGGCCGAAAATCGTTCCCGGACGGATATTAAAACTGACGTCATCGACCGCGCGCAGTTCCCCGGTCTGCTGGCCGAACAGGCCGTCGCGCAGCGGGAAATACTTTTTCAAGCCATTAACTTCAATTAAATAGGGCTGGTTCATGCCACCGACTCCGCGAATTGACTATAAAAACAGGCTGCCTGATGCGAGGACCCAAAAAGTGGCGGGGTGTCCTGACGGCAGCGTGCTGTTGCCTGTTCGCAGCGATCGGCAAACGCGCAGCCCGCAGGCAGTTGCGCGAGATCCGGCACCTGACCGGGAATGGAGTAAAGCCGCCGGCGGCGCGCGCCCGGCACCGGACGCGAGGCGATAAGTCCGCGGGTATAGGGGTGCTGGGGCTGGCGCAGCACCTCGACGGTGGTTCCCTGTTCGACAATCCGCCCGGCATACATTACGACGACCCTTTCGGCCATCTGCGCGATTACCCCCAGATCGTGGGTGATCAGCAGCATCGCCATCTGGCTTTCGCGCGCGCGGTCCCGTATCAGACGCAGGATCTGCGCCTGCACGGTGACATCCAGCGCGGTAGTTGGTTCATCCGCTATCAATAATTGCGGCCCGCAGCTCAGCGCCATGGCGATCATCACCCGTTGCAGCATACCGCCGGAAAGTTGATGCGGATAGTACGCCATCAGGCTTTCGCTGCGCGCCAGTCCCACCTCGTTCAACAGGTGTATTGCACGCTGCCAGGCGGCTTTCGGCGAGTCGCCGCGGTGGCGGATGAGCGGCTCGCAGAGCTGTTCGCCTATGGTCAGTACCGGGTTGAGCGCCGACATCGGCTCCTGGAAGATCATCGCCAACTGGTTGCCGCGCAGGTCGGCCATGTGACGGGCTTTCAGCTTGAGCAGATCGCGTCCTTCGAAATGGATCTCGCCGCCGTCAATGCGAGCGGCCTGGGGAGGCAGCAGGCCCATTAACGACATGGCGGTCACGCTTTTGCCGCAGCCGGACTCACCGACGATACCTACCGTTTGCCCGGCCTGAATCGAAAAAGAGACCTCCTGTACCGCGCGCACCCGGCTACCTTCAGCAGCGAAAGAGACAGAAAGTTGCTTAAAAGAAATTAATGGCGTGCTCATTTCAGCCTCTGTTTCATTTTCGGGTCCATTGCGTCGCGCAGGCCGTCGCCCAGCACATTAATAGCAATCACAGTAATAAAGATGGCAATCCCGGGAGGCATCCATAGCCACGGTCGCCGCTGAAAATCAATCAGGCTGTTAGCAGCATCCATCATGTTGCCCCACGATGGTGTCGGCGGTACCACGCCGAGGCCGAGATAGCTCAGCGCCGATTCGCTCAGAATGGCGTTAGCGACCGCCATTGTCGCCATCACCACCAGAATCGGGATGGTATTGGGCAGCAGGTGACCGAACAGCCGGCGACGCGCCGACAGTCCCAGAACCTGCGTCGCCAGCATAAAATCGCGCTCGCGTAGCGACAGGCACTGCCCGCGCACCAGCCGCGCCAGCTTCGGCCACTCCAGCAGGCTGAGCATAATTACGACCATCCAGATGCGGGAATCCGGCGAAAAGTCGAGCTCGGAGAGCATCGCGCCGGCGACGATTAATAATGGCAGGCCGGGTATCGTCATCACCAGATCGGCTAGCCGC
Source organism: Klebsiella sp. SYXHC3 (assembly GCF_057196925.1). Taxonomy (NCBI): domain Bacteria; kingdom Pseudomonadati; phylum Pseudomonadota; class Gammaproteobacteria; order Enterobacterales; family Enterobacteriaceae; genus Klebsiella; species Klebsiella sp. SYXHC3. The sequence goes on from NZ_JBXUNG010000001.1 coordinate 53,913, forward strand.
ATGATCAGTTTATCGGTGAGCCCGCCGACATAGCCCGACAGCGCTCCCAGCAGGTAGCCCAGCGTTACCGATAGCAGCATAGTCAACAGGCCGATTATCAGTGAAATGCGCCCGGCCAGCAGTAAACGCGTATAGATATCGCGGCCAAGAAAATCGGTACCTAACCAGTGTTCGGCGCCGGGTGGTTTGTTGATCATCAGCGCATCGGTGGCGTCATCTTTCCACGGCGACCACATCGGCCCGAGCGCGCACCACAGGGCCATCACCGCAAGCAGGATTAAACACAGCATTGCCATCCGGTTGCGGCGCAGTTGGCGCCATGCCTGACGCCATGGAGAGGGGGTTATTTGCGCAAGCGCGGGGATTGTCGCCTGGCGCAGGCGGCGACGGTAACCAAACAGGGAAGTTATCATCATTACCTCACTCGAATGCGCGGATCGGCCCACGCGTAGAGCACATCGGCCAGTAAGTTACCGATGATCGTCAGCACCGCCAGAAACAGGGTAAACCCCATCAATACCGGATAATCGCGAGCGGCCAGCGAATCGATATGAATGTGCCCGGCGCCCGGCCAGTTAAATACTTTTTCGGTAATGATGGCGCCAGAGAACAATCCCGGCAGTTCGAAGCCAAGCAGGGTGATGACCGGCAGTAGCGCATTGCGCAGCGCGTGTTTCATGATAACCGTGCGTTCTCGCAGCCCTTTAGCTCGGGCGGTACGAATGAAATCCATCTTCACCACGTCAAGCATGCTGGCGCGAAAATAGCGCGTCAGGCTGCCGGCCTGCAGCATCACCAGCGCCAGTACCGGCAGTACCAGATGAGCGGCGACCTGCAGCACATACCGCCAGCCGCTATCGTCGCTACCGGTATTGGTCATCCCGCCTACCGGCAGCCAGTGCAGGTCGACGGCAAACCACTTAATTAGCAGCAGGCAGAGGAAAAAGGTGGGAAAGGACATGGCGGCGAACACCGCGATACTCACCAGATGATCAAACCAGGAATTAGGTCTGAGCGCGGAGACTACGCCAACCGTCAGGCCGATACCCCAGTAGAAGACCAGCGCCACGCTTGCCAGCAGGAAGGAGTTCCAGATGTACTGGTTCAGTAACTGGCTGACCGGAATTTGGTATTGCAGCGAGAAGCCTAAATCCCCGCGCAGCAGTTGCCCCAGCCAGTGAAGGTAGCGGGTGAAGAGCGGCTGGTCGAGGCCGTATATCGCCTTCAGTTCGGCGGCGCGGGCGGCCGTCAGGGTAATGTTGCCATCGATAAAGTCGCCGGGGGTTTTGGCAAAGAGCATAAAAATGATAAAGGAGGCCAGCAGCAGCATCGGCAGCGTTTGCAATAGGCGCCTCAGGATGAAATTTTTCATAACATTCTCACATCAGCCGCCGGGGGGCCGGCGGCTGGGGGATTTACTTCACGATTTTCACATCCGGCAAACTGCCGGTGAGGCCGTTATAGATATCCGGCTTAAAGCCGGTCACCCGGGCGCTGCTGGCGGAAAGAATCTCCCGGTATCCCAGCAGGATAACCGGCGGATCCTCGGCCAGCACCTGATACAGCTGGTGATAGATAGGCTTGCGTTGTTCGACATCCAGCACCGCGTTGCCCGCATTGATAAGCTTATCGACTTCAGCGTTGTGGTAGCCCGACTCTTTGGCCTCGCTGCTGTAGAAGTCCCACACGCCGTCATGCGGATCGTTGAGAGTGCTGGTGCTGAACGACGCCAAATCGTAATTACCCGCTTTGCGCTGCGCCATCAGCGCGTTGAAATCAACCACCTGCGGTTTCAGCAGCACGCCTATCTGCCGCCAGTTCTCTTTGGCAATCGGGATCAGCGCATCGTTAATGACTTTTTTGCTCGCCAGCAGGGTCAATTCCAGTCGCTTACCGTCTTTCACGCGGATGCCATCGGCGCCAGGCAGCCAGCCCGCTTCATCGAGCAGTTTTTTCGCTTGCACCGGATCGTAATGGTAGGGGTTGACGCCCTGCGCATTGAAGGCCCAGGAAATAGGCGCGATCGGTTCAATGGCTACCTTACCGTATCCCTGATACACCACGTCGATTAACTTCTGGCGGTCCAGTCCGTAAATCAGCGCCTGACGCACTTTTTTATCCTGCAGCGCCGGGCGATGGAGGTTGAACTCCACCTGGCTGTAGTCGCTGGAGCCGTACAGGTTGATATTGGCAAAACCGAGCATCTTAAGCTGCTCAATATCATCCGGGCGCGAGGTGAAGGCGTCGTAGTCGGTTTCGCCGGTCTGGAATAACTGGAAATTGGTAGACGGATTGGTCACGCGATAGATAAAGCGCGGCGTTGGCGGCGTACCGCGATAAAAATGCGTGTTGGCGTGGAAGCGAATCTCCTGACCGGGAATATATTTATCGTAGACATAAGGACCGTTACCCAGCGGTTTTCCGTGTAGAGAACGCAGATAATCCAGATTTCCACGTTGATACCCTTTTCCGTACCAGGCTTTCGATAATACCGGACCGCCGATTTTCGCCAGCGTTGTCGCGCCCGGCTGGGTGGTAGTAACCTGTAAGGTCAGCGGTTCGATAACTTTCAGGCCGCTCACGCTATCGGCTTTGCCGGCTTTATATTCCGCGCCGCCGGCGATATTGGCCAGAGTGATATCGGTATCGCCGTCATATTTCGGGTCGAGCAGAACGGTCAGCGTAAAAGCGACATCCTCCGCGGTGAGTGGCGATCCGTCGCTGAAGGTCAGGTTTGGGCGTAATTTGATGGTATAGACTTTGTTATCCGCGCTCACCGTCCAGCTCTCAGCCAGCCCCGGCACCAGCTTCCCCTGACTGTCCCAGTCAATCAGGCGCGAGAAAATAACGTTGGTGACGTTCTCATCCCAACCGTTGACGAAGAAGTAAGGGTTAAAGATCCCCTGCGGTTCGGAAATGCCGGCCACTACCGTGTCTTTACGCAGTTTGGCGCTGGCCGGGATCTGGCTGGCATCGGTTGCGGGAGTGATCCCTTCTTTAAGAATATCGTCGGCGTTGGCGACAGAAGAAAATGCCACCATGCTACCGAGTAGCGCCACTTTCAGCGCCAGCGCGAAGCGCGTTTGTCTGGTTTTTAATCCTTGCCGTAATCTGGACAAAAGTGCTACCTCATCAAATGATTGCGTTGTTATTTACAATTCATGACGAAGATAAGAGGCGCGCTGAATACTGTCTAACAACGAAACGCTATGGGTTATAGCCATTTCGCATTAGCAAAAAACCGGCAATATAATGCCGGTTTTCGGGGAAGTCATAGTAGATTGTTCTTTGTGCCGCGGCAGCTAATCGCCGGCCTCAACCGGCAGCCACAGGGCCTGCGGGTTAGCGAAATAATATTCGACTTCGGCATAAAAACGGCTGGCGTGCAGGCCATCAACAAAAGCGTGATTAAATCGGCCGGCAACCGGAATGATGCCATTTTTCAGTTTTCCCCACGTCAGGGCGGGTACCGCCGCGCCAACGTAGTATTCCGCATGGGTCATGGCGCTGAAGTGCAGCCACGGCAGACAACTGGCGCAAAAGAAATTTTCTTCTTCCACGATAAGCGGTGAGGGGTTGGTGCTTCTTGCGGCCTCAATGCGCGGCGTCGCGGCGGCGCTAAACGCGGGGAAATCAGCGGCGTTATCGCACCATACCTGGCGAAAACCTTCGCTGGCGGTCATGATCGGCGTCATCACCGAGATGGCGTCATATTCGATGATATCGTCGTTGCGCAGGCGCTGTTTTAGCTGCGGTACGGCGTTGGCCGCGCGCAACAGGCCGAATAATGCCAGTTGAAAGAAGGAGACGCCCCGGTCCTTCGCGCAGGTATACAACTGTTGCGCTTCTACCGGCACGCACAGATTGAAGCTGGGATTGGCAAAGGTACGGTAGAACGTAAAGTGATCCAGGCGAGGCCAGCTCGCTTTATCAATAACGCGATAATGTGCCACGGTCGACTCCTTCATGTGGATTTGCCTTACTATGCGACGATTTCCACCAGGTTTCCATCAGGGTCTTTGATAACCGCCTCATAATAGCCATCGCCGGTGGTGCGTGGGGCAGAGACTAAAATTCCCGCCATTTCAGCGCGTTTGGCTAACGCATTCACCTGTTCCGTGCCGCCGACGGCGATCGCCAGATGCACCCACCCCGTATGGTTGTTATCGTGGGTCGAGTCATGTAAACCGGGTTTGGTCATTAACTCAATGGCCACGTCAGAGCCAATTTTTACAAAGTAGGATTCAAAACCAGGATTGGTTTTACTACGGTATTTTTCGTTGATTTCACCGGCAAAAAACTCCACCCAAAAGCGTGCTTGCTGCTCAAGATGGCGGGTCCAGAGAGCGATATGGGCAACTTTCATGGTTTACCTCGTAAAGGGTTGGGTTGACAGCATGCGCATAAGTGAACGATTATGCTCTTTTCTGCTCGTTATGTTTATTTTAAGGAGTTGTTGTGCTCGATTATGCAGCTTTCCCTCAGCAACGACAAGCGCTGATTTGTCAGATCCTGCAGGAGGACGGTAGGGTCGTCTGCGCCGATCTGGCCCAGCGCTTACAGGTCTCTGAACACACTATTCGCCGCGATCTTCATGAGTTGAGCAAAGACGGATATTGTAAGAAAGTCTACGGCGGCGCGGTGATGACCCTGCCGGAATCCATGGAGTACAACGAACGTAAAGAGAAAAACAGGGCAACAAAGAGCAGAATCGCACAGAAGTGCGCACAGCTAGTGAAACCGGGCGGCTGTATTTTTATTGATACCGGCACCACCAATCTGGCCATGGCGGAAGCGCTACCGGGCGAACTGGCCTTAACCGTGGTTACCAATTCTCCGGAAATCGCGGCGGTTCTGCTTAAAAAACCGCTTTACGAGGTTGTGATGCTCGGAGGTTTGGTGCAACGCGCGGCAGGCGGTTGTGTCGGCGCATCGGCGGTGGCCCAGGTGCAGGGGATCCTCTTCGATCAGGGATTTATTGGCGGCTGCGCAATGGCTCCGGAGTCAGGTCTAACCGGCTTTGATCACGCCGATTGTGAATTTAAGAAAGCGGTTATCAAACAGTGCAGTGAAATTATCGTTGGCTTAACCTCAGATAAAATCCCCGCCGTCGCCCGTTTTGTGGTAGCTGAAAGCAGCGCCATTGACGTGCTGGTCGTTGAGGAAAACATTAGCCGTAAATACCGGGATGCTTTCCGTGAACACGAGATCCGTATCTATACCGTCTAGTACACAGGCAAATTATTAATTTGAGAAAACCGGGCTATCACTTTGATAAAAATGGCGGCGAAATGTTTCTGGCCTGCGGGCCGCGGCCTTAGTAGCGCTATTTTCTCCGTACTTTAGCCGCATTTTGCGCGACGACTCACAAAAACGAATCTTAAACGGCACCTCATTGATTTCTGGCACAAATCTTGGATTTGTTATCGGTGATGTGGCTTTTCCCATGGGTTATGGATAGCGCGACGTTTAGCAAACCCGGGATTGCCCGCAACGGATAATCATTGAGGGGACTGTTATGTGTGCTTCACCTTCAGCGCCGCTACGGCGCGTGGATGGACTGGCGAAAGTCAAAGGAACGGCCGTTTATGGCGACGATATTACCTTACCGGGCATGCTGTATGGCGTTTGCCGCTTTGCGGATATACCCGCCGGGAAAATCGAGGCGATAGATCTTAGCGAGGCGCTGAATGTTGCAGGCGTGGTAAAAATTGCCACCTGGCAAGATATTCCCGGTACTCCGGTCGTGGGGATTATCGTCAAAGATTATCTGCCTATCGTCAAAGACGAGGTAGTCTTCCACGGCGATGTCGTCGCTGTGGTGGCGGCAACCAGTTATGAAGCCGCCTGCGAAGCGGCGGATAAAATACATGTGCGCTATACGCCCTATGAGCCGCTAACGGACGTAGAAGCCGCGCTGGCGCCGGACGCCCGGCGAATTCACCCGGACCGCAGCGATAATATCGCCGCCCATCACCACACCGTTAAGGGCGACATCGCCATAGGCTTTGCCGAAGCCAGTCACGTGATTGAACGTGAATATGAAGTGGGCTTCCAGGAACACGCTTACATTGAACCGGAAGTTGTACTGACCTGGCTTGACCCCACCGATGGTAGCCTGATTATCTCCGGCTCCATTCAGAACCCGCACCGCGTACGCAGCTTCGTGGCTAAGTTTATGGGCTGCCCGCAGAGCCAGATTAACGTCAAACGCGCGGTGATGGGCGGCTCGTTCGGCGGCAAAGATGACATCATCGATCATCTGGCCTGCCGTTCCGCATTGATGACGCGCCTGACCGGTCGTCCGGTGAAATTTACCTACACCCGCGAGCAGTCCATTATCGAAAGCTGTAAGCGCCACCCTTATAAAATGAAGTATCGCGCCGGGGTGGACGACAACGGACGCATTCTGGCGATCAAAATCGATATTCTTGCCGACAGCGGCGGCTATGCGGCGTCCTCCCCGTTCGTCACATGGCGTTCTTCGGTGCAGGCCGCTGGGCCGTACAATATTGATAACGTCCATATCGACGTTAAAGCCGTCTATACCAACAACAGCTATACCTCGGCGATGCGTGGTTTCGGTTCACCACAGGTGGTTTACGCCAACGAATCCTTTATGGATGAAATTGCCGAAGCGCTCAATCTCTCGCCGGTGGCGGTGCGTGAAGTGAACGCGCTGCGTCAGGGCGATACCTCGGTCACCGGGCAGCGGTTTGATAAACACACCGTCTCGGCGATTGAAGTCCTGACTAAGGCGGTGAATGCCTCGGAATTTGCGGCAAAACGCCAGCACTATCGTGAATTGAACCAAAAAGGCGGTGTTTATCGCTATGGTATTGGCCTGGCGCTGAGCTACCGCGGCTGTTCCATCGGCGCGGAAGGGGTAGATACCTCGACGGCGCTCATTCAGGTGAATGAGGACGGCAGCGTCAATCTGGCGACATCGGTTTCTGAAAACGGTCAGGGTCTGCAAACCGCGATGTCGCTAATCGCCGCGGAAGCCTTTGGTATTCCTCTATCGGAACTGCATTTTATGGAACCGCCGACCTCGGTTATCGGCGACGGCGGATCGACGGCGGCAACCCGTGGGACTATGGTCGGCGGTGGGGCGATTCTTGACGCCGCGGACAAGATAAAACGCCGCATTCTCAGCGTCGTCGGCGACAGCATCGGTACCCGCAAGTTGGCTGAAACCTTGTGGCAGGATGGCTTTATCATCAACGTCCAGGACAGTGAACGGCGTATTGATTTCAAAACCGCGGTTAATAAAACCAAATGGGCTAGCGTCAGCCTGACCGAGTACGGCTGGTTTGTGCCGCCGCCCATTCATTGGGATGAAGAAAAAGGCTGCGGCAGCCCGTACTTTACCTGGGTCTACGGCTGCCAGGTGGCGGAGATACGGGTGAATACCAGCACCGGTAAAACCGATTTGCTGCATGTTACCGCCGCCCATGACGTGGGCCGGGTACTCAACCCGGTGGGGTTTGAAGGTCAGGTTTACGGTGGGGTGGCGCAGGGTTTTGGCTACGCGCTGCTGGAAGACTTCAACATTGAAAATGGCCAGGTCAAATCGGAAAACTTCGACAGCTACCTGCTGCCGACGATGAAAGATATTCCGCCGATGACGATTATCGGCGTAGAAAACCCGGATATCGCCGGGCCTCTGGGGGCGAAGGGGATCGGCGAGCCAGCTACTGAACTCGCGGCGGCGGCCATCAATAACGCGGTGAGTTTTGCCCTAGAGACGCGGTTTAATAAATTACCGTTGACCCTCGAACAGGTGATCCTCGGCTACAACCTGAAAAAGCCGGTTCGCCAAAGCGAAATGATGCTGGAGGCGGAAAACAAGAAGCAGGTGCTGCGCCTCACTGATGTGGAAGTGACCCGAGCGAAAAGCCTGCAGGAGGCGTTAACCCTGCTGGCGCAAGAGGGCGTGACGGCTATCGCCGGCGGTACCGATGTAATTGTGCAGGGGCGTCTGCAAACCCGCGCGCTGCGGTTGGTTGATATTTCCCGTCTGCCGGAGTTGACGCAGGTGAGCGAAGATCCGGCCAGCCATGAGGTCATCATTGGCGGAGCGATGACCTTTAACCGTATTACCGATCATCCGCTGCTGCGCGAACGTTACCCGCTGCTGGCGCAGGCCTGTCATACCGTCGGTTCGCACCAGATCCGTAATCGCGCCACCATCGGCGGCAATATCGTCAACGCCGCGCCCTGCGGCGATTCCATTCCACCTGCCATCCTCTATGACGCGCGCATCGAGCTGCGCTCGCTAAATGGCGTACGCACCCTCGGTCTGGGCGAGTTTTTGCTGTCCGGCTACAAGACCCAGCGCCAGCCGGATGAACTTTTGACCAAAGTGATACTGCCGCCGCCGGCGCGCCCGCGGGCTAAAGGTTTCTATCACCAGTTAGGGCGGCGCAACGCGCTCAACATCACCCGTCAGAGCCTGAGCGCGCTGCTCGATTTTGCTGATGATGGCACGGTGAGCTACTGCCGTCTGGTGGACGGCGCGCTGTTCAGTAAGCCGCAGCGGTTACTAGATATTGAACGCTGCCTGCTAGGGAAACCGTTAAATAGCGACACGATTAACAGCGCCTGCGAGGTGCTGGACAAGCTTATCTATGCGGCCATCGGTAAGCGCTGGTCGGCGGCATATAAGCAGCCGGTGTTCGTCAATATGTTCCGCGACATGATGGCCGAGGCGCAACGGGCCTCAGGGATTTAATGATTCAATCAGGGCGCCAGAGCGCCCTGTACAGGATAGAGCTATGAGCACAATTAAAGTGAAGGTAAACGGCAAGCTGGTGGAAGCAAAAGTAGAAGGCAATATGCGCCTATTGGATCTGGTGCGGGATACATTGCATCTTACCGCCACCAAAGAGGGATGTTCGATTGGCGAATGCGGCGCCTGCACGGTGCTGATGGACGGTAACGCCGTTTGTTCTTGTCTGGTACTGGCCGAACAGTGTGATGAAGCGGAGATCGAGACGCTCGAAGGGTTAAACGATAATCCGATTACGCAAAAATTACAGGATGCATTTATTGAGAAGGGCGGCGTGCAGTGCGGGTTCTGTACACCGGGAGTACTGGTCAGCGCCACCGAATTATTAACCAAAGAGCCGCATCCGGACGAAGCGCAAATAAAGGATGTATTAGAAGGCAATATGTGCCGCTGTACCGGCTATCAGCCGATTATTGACTCCATTCAACACGCGATTAAATCGTGATCTTGTAACGGGGCTGCTGTTTTGCGCGATTTGCTGGCCAGATAAGGCGCCACCGGGGGAGGGTTCCCGGATAGCGGCGCATCGCGCCTTATCCGGGCTACGATTCGGTAGTCGGTCGGTAGCCCCGGTAAGCGTAAGCGCCACCGGGGGAGGATTCCCGGATAACGACGCATCGCGCCTTATCCGGGCTACGGTTCGGTATTCGGTTGGTAGCCCCGGTAAGCGTAAGCGCCACCGGGGGAGAATTCCCGGATAGCGGCGCACAGCGCCTTATCCGGGCTACGGTTCGGTAGTCGGTTGGTAGCCCCGGTAAGCGTAAGCGCCACCGGGGAGGGTTCCCGGATAGCGGCACATAGCGCCTTATCCGGGCTACGGTTCGGTAGTCGGTTGGTAGCCCCGGTAAGCGTAAGCGCCACCGGGGAGGGGCCGGATATCGGGTAAGGCCGCCGAACCTTAACCCATCGCGCTTTCGCGCAGGCGGGCTTTCAGTTTGTTGTACTCCTCGATCACGTACTGCTCCGCCGCGCGCTGATCGGCAATCCGTTCAACGTTAACCGCGCAGTACTTGTACTCCGGCGTTTTGGTTATCGGGCTCAGGTTCTCTGACACCAGCTCGTTACAGGCGCCGATCCACCACTGGTAGGTCATGTACACCGCGCCTTTATTCGGCCGATCGCTGACCTGCGCGCGGGTGATGATGCGGCCCTTACGCGAATTGACCCACACCAGCGCGTCATCCTCGATACCTAACCGTTCGGCGTCGGCGGTGTTGATTTGCGCATAGCCTGGTTCATCGGCAAGCCTGGTTAAGGCCGCGCAGTTGCCGGTCATCGAACGGCACGAGTAATGGCCGACTTCGCGCACCGTCGACAGCACCAACGGATACTGTGCAGAGAGTTTATCTCCCGGCGCGACCCAGTCGCAGGTGAAGAACTGGGCTTTACCGCTCGGCGTAGAGAACTTCTCTTTAAACAGATACGACGTCCCCTGGTCGGCGTCGGACTCATCGCGGCATGGCCACATGACATAGCCGAGCTCGCCCATTTTTTCATAGGTGGCGCCGTAGAAGTCCGGGCACAGATGCCGCAACTCATCCCAGATCTCCTGGGTGTTGTTGTAGTGCATCGGATAGCCCATCCGGGTGGCGATTTCGCTGATAATCTGCCAGTCGGTTTTCAGGTCCCACTTCGGCTCCACCGCTTTAAAGAAGCGCTGGAAGCCGCGGTCCGCTGCGGTATACACGCCTTCGTGCTCGCCCCACGAGGTGGACGGCAGGATGACGTCGGCCGCGGCGGCGGTTTTGGTCATGAAAATATCCTGGACGATAACCAGTTCCAGCTGTTCAAACGCCTTGCGCACCGCGGAAAGCTCGGCATCGGTCTGCAGCGGATCCTCGCCCATAATGTACGCCGCGCGGACTTCACCGTGTTCGGCGCGGTGCGGCAGCTCGCTGATGCGATAGCCGGTATGTTCCGGCAGGCTGTCGACGCCCCAGGCTCTGGCAAACTTCTCGCGGTTTTCCGGGAACTTAACGTACTGGTAGCCCGGATAGGTATCCGGCAGTGCGCCCATGTCGCAGGCGCCCTGGACGTTGTTCTGCCCGCGCACCGGGTTGACGCCGACGCTCGGCTTGCCGAGGTTGCCGGTAAGGATCGCAAGGCTGGTCAGCGACCGTACGGTCTCCACGCCCTGGTAGAACTGGGTGACGCCCATGCCCCACAGGATGGCGGCGGATTTGGCGCTGGCGTACATCCGGGCGCAGGCGCGGATCTCCTGAGCGCTGACGCCGGTTATCTCTTCCACCGACTCCGGCGTATAGCCTTCGACGATTTTGCGATACTCCTCGAAGCCTTCGGAACGGCTGGCGACGAAGGATTTATCGTACAGATCCTCTGCAATAATGACGTGGCCAATGGCGTTGAGCAGCGCGATATTCGAGCCGTTCTTCAGCGCAATGTGCATGTCGGCGATGCGCGCGGTTTCAATCTTGCGCGGGTCGCAGACGATGATTTTCGCCCCGTTACGTTTGGCGTTAATGACGTGATTCGCCACGATAGGGTGGGAATCCGCCGGGTTGTAACCGAAGATAAACACCAGATCGGTGTTATCAATCTCCGTGATGGCATTACTCATGGCGCCGTTACCGACCGACTGGTGCAGACCTGCAACCGAAGGGCCGTGTCAGACGCGAGCGCAGCAGTCGACGTTATTGGTGCCAATAACGGCGCGCGCGAATTTTTGCATCACGTAGTTGGTTTCATTACCGGTCCCGCGGGAGGAGCCGGTGGTCTGGATCGCGTCCGGGCCATATTTTTCTTTAATGGCGCCAAGGCGGGTGGCGACGTAATCGAGCGCCTCATCCCAGGAGACGGCTTCCAGTTTGCCGCCACGTTGGCGACGGATCATGGGGGTTTTGAGACGCGGGGTCAGGATCTGGGTATCGTTAATGAAGTCCCAGCCATAATAGCCTTTCAGACACAGGGTGCCCTGATTGTTTTTCCCCATGGCCGCTTCGGCGCCGACGACCATGCCGTCGTCCACCACCAGCCGCAGCTTACAGCCAGCGGCGCAGTAGGGACAGACGGTGGTGACTTTTTCCATCGTGTGACTCCTTAAAAATAGTACGGCAACAGATAGATAAAACGGCTGTTAATTCCGAGGGTAATGGCGTCCTGGATGGCGGGAACCGCCATCAGGGCCATCATCAACAGTGCAAAAAGCAGACGTTGCGACATAGACATGAATCACTCCTGGCCGTCAGCGGCGGTTTGACCTTTCTGTACTTTGCGCAGCAGCAGCCACATGCGTACCGTACGCACGGCCATGTTGCGGGCAGCCGCGCTCGGCGGCGCCGGGTCCGGTTCCGGGACATCGTGAGAAATACGGAACGGCACGCTGCCGTTCAGCGTCAGGTTGGCGACAATCGCCGTCAGGGTGCCGATAGTGATGCCGCTGTGCAGAAACAGCTGCATCATTGGCGGGAACTGGGTAAACAGATTCGGCACCAGCACCGGCATCATGCCGAGACCAAGGGTGAGCGCGACCACCATCCCGTTGTTATTGTTGCGATAGTTGACCTGACCGAGAGTACGAATACCGGAAACGGCAACCATGCCGAACATAACGATACCGGCGCCGCCGAGGATCGGTTTCGGAATCAGTACCACCAGCGCCGCCATTTTGGCGAAAATGCCCATCAGCATCAGAATGACGCCGGAGACCGACACCACGAAACGGCTGCGTACGCCGGTCAGGCCAATCAGGCCGACGTTTTGCGCAAAGGCCGCGTAGGGAAACAGGTTGAAGAAGCCGCAGATCGTCGTCGCCAGTCCGCAGGTATTCAGGCCGTTACGCAGCATGCTGGCCGTGACCTGTTTACCGACGATATCGCCGGTCGCCATGATGGACGACATGGTTTCGACCATCACCACCACCATGACCATCGACAGCAGGGCGACGGGCACGATATGAAACTCAGGCCGGGCGAACTGCATCACCTGTGGCAGATGTAGCCACGGCGTAGCGTTGACGAGGTTAAAATCCAGCGGCTTGAAGAAGCTCCATAAAATAGTGCCGATCACCAGCCCAATCAGCACCGAGGTGTTTTTGACCACGCCGGTAGCGAAGGTATACAGGTTAAGAATAATGACCAGCGTGATGGCCGCCATCAGCAGCGAGAAGAGATCGCCGAAACCGGCCATCTCGCTGCTGCCGCCGCCAATCCATCCTCCCGCGACCGGCATAATAGAGAGGCCGATCAGCGTTACAATGCCGCCCATCACCACCTTTGGAAAGAAGCGAATCAGGCGGCTAATCCACGGCGCGCAGCAGAGGATAAAAATGCCGGAGACGATAACCGAGCCGGAGATCGCCCCGATACCGTACTCTTTACCAATAAGCACCATCGGGATCAGCGCGGCGAAAGTACAGCCCTGGATCAGCGGTAGGCGGCAGCCCAACCACTGCTTGATGCCCATCGATTGTACGATGGTCGCGGCGCCGCAAATAAACAAATCGGCGCTGATTAATAAAATAATATGCTCCGCAGGCAAACCGACCGCGTTACCCACCACCAGCGGTACCGCCACCGCCCCGGCGTACATCACCAGCACGTGCTGCAATCCATAGAGAATCATTTGCGTAATTGGCAGGACCTCATCGACCGGCGCGACAGTCGCCGTATTGCGTGAGGCCGGAATGGCAAAATCTTTCATGAAGTAGTTGTCTCCTTTACGACTTCTTCCCGTGCCGAACTGAAAGGGCAGAAGTTACGATTCGAAGGCCATTGCCTCCCTCTGCTGATGATGTTCACCAGCGTATAACGCGCACGGAGTTGCTTATGCGTTAGAAGGGTTATGCGTAAGCTGTGCCAAAAATGAGCGATTCGGCAGTGGAGTAATATATTTGTGAAATCAATCACGGGTTGGCTTGTTTATTTCTTGCTGGCCTGTTTAACGTTGCGAGCGGGCATCAGAAATAAAAATGGCGAATATCAGTTTGAGATATATAGCGTCTCATTTTGGTAGGCGAAATAAGCGCTAAGAAGATAAAAATGATAAAAATTCAGAGCGGAGTTGAGATGCCATCCCGGTGATTTGATGAGGTTTTATTTATTCGAGAGCCACAGGAGAGTAATAATTTGAGCTGACTCGCAAAAATGAATGGCTACATAAGTTGAGCGCCAAATATCGCCCGAATATTGCAATCCATCCCTAAGACTATTCCAGAAGAATAAAAGGGAAGCAAATGAATCGATTTATTGTGGCCGATGTTGCGAACTGTATTGGATGTCATGCCTGCGAAGTGGCCTGCGTCACGGCGCATCATCAGGATGCCTGGCCGGCACAGCGCAGCGCGTTTGTTCCGCGCATCCATGTTGTCTTCCACCGGAATACCAGTACTGCGACCACTTGCCACCATTGCAACGACGCGCCTTGCGTCACCTCCTGCCCGACCCAGGCGCTGTATGTCGCCAACGACAGCATCCAGTTTACCCAGTCCGAGTGTATCGGTTGCAAAAACTGCGTCGTCGCTTGCCCATTTGGCGCAATCGAGATGGTCGCCAGCGGGGAAGATGGCCCGCAGCTGGCGCAAAAATGCGATCTTTGTCGCGATCGCCCCTCAGTAGAGCAGGCCTGCGTGGCCAGTTGCCCGACTCAGGCGCTGCGCGTAATGGACGAGAGCGCCCTGAAGCGGTTGCAGCGAGAAAGACAAATCCGCTCTGCCCAGGGGCAGCCGCTGGCCGAGCGTCGTGGCGCAAGGCGCGAAGCGATCCTGGATAAAGCGCCGCGGGTGGGGGCGAAGAAGCTTGCCGCGGAAGAGCGAAAAGCGCATTTTGCCGAGATCTACCAGCGCCTTAGCGAATGTGATGCCGAATATGAAAGCGAGCGTTGCCTGTACTGTGCGCAAAAAGCCTGGTGCAACTGGACCTGCCCGTTACACAACCATATTCCTGATTTCATACGACTGGTGCGTGAGGGCAAGATTATTGAGGCCGCAGAACTCTGTCATCAAAGTAGTTCGCTGCCGGAGGTCTGCGGCCGGGTCTGCCCACAGGACAGGCTATGCGAGGGTGCCTGTACGCTGAAAAACGAAGGCGGCGCGGTGGCGGTTGGCAATCTGGAACGCTATATCACCGATACCGCGCTGGCGATGGGCTGGCGGCCAACCACAGGCGAGGTTGCCCCGCGTCAGGAACGCGTGGCTATTATCGGCGCCGGCCCGGCGGGACTGGGCTGCGCGGATATTCTCGCGCGCGCCGGGGTACAGGTTGATGTTTTTGATAAACATCCTGAAATTGGCGGGCTGCTGACTTTCGGCATTCCGTCTTTCAAGCTGGAAAAAACGGTAATGGCGCTGCGGCGCGAGATCTTCAGCGATATGGGGATTCGTTTCCATCTCAATCAGGAAGTGGGGCGCGACGTGGACTTTAGCGAACTGCTGGCTAACTACGATGCGGTCTTTTTAGGCGTCGGCACCTATGGGCTGATGGGCGCGGGTCTTGATGGCGAAGACGCGCCGGGTGTTATTCAGGCGCTGCCGTTCCTGATTGCCAATACCCGTGAGGTGATGGGTATTGAAGAGAGCGCCGAATATCCGTTAACCGACATTAAGGGTAAGCGGGTGGTGGTGCTGGGCGGCGGCGATACGGCGATGGACTGTTTGCGCACCGCGGTGCGTCGCGGAGCCGAGAGCGTAACCTGCGCCTATCGTCGCGATGAGTTAAGCATGCCAGGCTCGAAAAAAGAGGTGGTGAACGCGCGGGAGGAGGGCGTGGCGTTTCAGTTTAACGTTCAGCCGCAATATATCCTGCGTAACCGTAAAGGCCAGGTCAGCGCCGTCGGGATGATCCGTACCGAAATGGGTGAACCAGGGCCGGATGGCCGCCGGCGCCCGCGGCCAATTGCCGGTTCAGAATTCGAACTCCCGGCCGATGTGCTGGTGCTGGCGTTTGGTTTCCAGGCTCACGACATGCCGTGGCTGCGGGGGCATGGCATCAAACTTGACCGCTGGGGGCAGATTGTAACGGGCGGCAAAGGTCGCGGCACCACACAGACCAGCCATGACAAAATCTATGCCGGCGGCGATGCGGTACATGGCGCCGATCTGGTGGTGACGGCTATGGTTGCCGGGCGCCAGGCCGCAAGCGAAATGCTGGCGCGATTTGATCATAAGGAGCGGTGATGACCCATTTTATTCTTGCCAGTTCACAGGCCTGTATCGGCTGTCGTACCTGCGAAGTCGCCTGCGCACTGGAGCATGTGGCGGAAGGGGCGGAATTTCATCCGCGATTGAAGGTGATGCGACTCGACACGTTGAGCGTGCCGGTGATGTGCCATCAGTGTGAAAACGCGCCATGCGTAGGGGTCTGTCCGACCGGCGCATTGGCGATGGGCGCCGAGCGGGTAGAAGCCGATGCCGGGCGCTGCATTGGCTGCCAGAGCTGCGTCGTCGCCTGCCCATTTGGCGCGATTACTATCGAAACATCGGCGGCGCATCCGCCGGTTATTGTGAAGTGCGATCTCTGCGAGCAGCGAGATGGTGGCCCGGCCTGCGTATCGGTGTGCCCAACGGCGGCAATATCGCTGATGACCGGTGAGGCCCTGGCGGCGCTGCAGAAACAGAGAACGATCGCCAGCGCCAGCTTGTTGAACGTGTAAGCGATCCCCGGATGGCGACGCGCTGCGTCTTATCCGGGCTACCCGATCGATGTTTCTGTGCTATTTATAGCCCCGGTAGAAGCCAAAAAATAAACCCGGTACAGCGACCGGGTTTTGTTTTGCCGTGATGGGTTTACGGCAACGCATCCATCCGCTGCCACATCTTCTTCGCCACCTTTCGCGCTTCGGCGAAAATCGTATCGCAATCAATAGCGAACTGCCGATCCTCATAGACCATGACGCCATTTACCATCACGCTATGAACGTGGCTGGCCCCCAGACCGAAGGCGATGTGCCCGGCGAGATTCGCCGCCAGCAGCGGCGTCGGCGGAATATAATCGCTGATGGTTAAATCCGCCTTATAGCCTGCCTCAATACGGCCAAAACGGTCGTTAAAGTTGCGGCTAAGCAGCGTGTTACCGTTGCTTAATGCCCGCGCAAAGCTATCCGGCCACAGTGGCCCGCCGGCATCGCGGTGTTTAAAGAAAGCGAATTTGAGTTCTTCAAACATATCGGAGCCGATGCCGTCGGTGCCCAGCGCCAGGTTGCGAAACGCCGTCAACTGCTGGTTATAACCAACGTGGTTGTTCATGTTAGAGCGGGCGTTATGGACAAGGAAACCATCGTGCGCGTTCAGCAGTTCAATATCAGCTTCCGACAGATACAGCCCGTGCGCTACCAGCGTTTTACTATCGATGAGATCGAACTCCGCCAGGCGTACCAGCAGATCTTTACCGTAGTGATGGTGGCTGTGAGAAACGTCGTAACGGTCTTCCGCCATATGAATATGCAGGCCGCGCCCGGTTGTTTTTAATGCTTCGCGAAGCATTAATAGCCCCTCATCAGGAACCGTAAACGGCGCATGGGCGCCGATATGCGCTTCTACCAGATATGGCTCGTCGCCGCTTTCCCGCGCCCGATCGATTTCGCGGGCAAAGCGGATATTTTCCTCGACGCTTGCCTGAAGTTCCTGCAACCCGCCGTTACGGTCGGTGGTTTCAAAGCAGGTCATGCCACGCAGGCCGACCTTGATGAAAGCGTTACGTAACTGACTTAATGATCCAGCGATATAGTTCGGCGACGCGCTGTGGTCAATGACGGCTGTGCAGCCGCTGCGAATGGCCTCCAGCGAACAGATAAGCCCGCTGTAGTATAAGGACTCCTCATCCAGAGCGCGGTCCAGGCGCCACCACAGGTTTTTCAGCGTGGAGATAAAATCGGGACTCGGCGCGATATTGGCCTGAATTCCGCGCGACAGTCCGGAATAAAAATGGTTATGCGAGCAGACCATTCCCGGCATCACCAGTCGGCCGTGCATTTCTTTAATACGCGCCTGCGGGTAACGCGGGCTCAGGTTCGCGCCTGTTTCGATAATTCTGTCATTTTCGATGACGATATCGACACCTTCTTCCACTTTTTCCGGATGAAGCTGGGCAAGGGTGGCATTTTTAAGCACTAAGATACTCATACTTCGACGACTCCCAGCAAATAGTGATGATGTTGATGAACGTGGCTGATGATGCGGCACATGGCATCCAGCTGCGGCGGTACTTCAGCGAACTGACCTCGCTGGTCGATATCCAGCAGCCAGGTCATGCCATCCTGACGCACGTGGACGCGCTGTTGCTCCACGAGAAAACCCGGATTACTGCTGTTGTTGAAATCCTGTTCGAGGCTAAAGACGGTGACCTTGTCCTTATAGGGTTTTCCCTGCCATGGGCAGAACTGCGCGCAGTTGCCGCATTCGTTGCAGTACGCGTCGAGGTGCAGCGTCTGAAAGCGGTTGTCGAACCCCGGTACCGCAATGGAGACGTTGGCGCGGTTCGGGCAGACATCAACGCATTTGCTGCAGACGTAATTACATTCGAGGCAGCGCTCCGCCTCCTGCGCGACAAAGGCATCGCGGTCGTCTTTATCAACCTGAGCGATAGCAATGGTCCCTTTACGGCGGTAGATGTCCGCGGGATCGACGTTATTCCACTGTTTATCGCCGAAGTGGCTGCGGATATTCTCGCGCTTGAGGATTGCATCGCTGGCGCGACGGGCGTTGCCTATCGCCGAGACGATAGAAGAAGGGCCACGCTGTACGTCGCCAATCAGGAATACATTAGCCAGCCGGCTTTCGCCATCAGCGTTGACTTCAGGCCAGCCGCGATCGTTGAGCGGGATCCCCATCGCCGCCAGCGCTTCGCCATCCTGCTGTTCGCCGATAGCGGTAATCAGCGTATCGACCTGCAGCGTCCAGGTTTCATCGGTGGGCATTGGGCGACGTCGACCCTGTTCATCAGGCTCGCCGAGGGCCATGGTGCGGACGGTTAGCGTGCCGTCAGCGGCGAAGTATTCCGGGTTGCTGAGAAAACGGAACGTAACGCCATCCTGGAGGGCTTCTTCGTACTCCTCGCGCCATGCCGGCATCTCCTGCTGCGAGCGGCGATAAATCACCGTCGCTTTCTCAACGCCGGGGATGCGCAGCGCCGCGCGGGCGCAGTCCATTGCGGTGTTACCCGCGCCGACAATGGCCACATGTTTACCCACGTTCAGGCGATCGCCGCGGTTGAACGCGCGCAGGAAGTTGAGCGACTTATGAATATTCGGGTTATCGCCGCCAAGCTTCACGCCGCTGTTTTTGTCGGTGCCGGTGCCGATCAGTACATAGCGATAACCCTCCTGACGGAGTTTTTCGACGGTGAGATGCGGGTCGCAGCCGTAGACAATGTTGACGCCGTGATTAACAACGAACTCAATATCCTGCTGGATAAGTTCAGCGGGAATGCGGAAATGCGGAATGATATTTTTTACCACTCCGCCAGCGTTGGCTTCGCGCTCAAAGAGCGTGACCGGGTGGCCGGCGCGGGCGAGGAAGTAGCCCGCCGCCAGCCCCGCCGGCCCTGCGCCAATCACCGCCACCGGGTTTCGGCTGCCGGAACCCGCCGGTTTATGCCAGCGGCGTTGGTATTCAGGCCAGCCTTTCTCAAGGGCGATTTTTTTCAGCTCGCGGATATTTAACGCACTGTCATAATCAAGACGCGTACAGTTGTACTGGCACTGGTGATCGCAGATGTGACCGGTAATCGCCGGCAGCGCGTTACGTTGATAGATAAGCTCCAGCGCATCGGCATAGCGCTGCTCGCCCATCAGGCGAATGTATTCCGGAATATCCTGTTTGATGGCGCAGGCGCTGACGCAAGGGGCGACGTAGCAGTCGGTTAACGGCAGCGGCTCACCAACGTCGATGCGATCGTCAGGCTTCCAGTGTTTTTGCGTGTACTCCATGCTGACCGCTTTTTCCGCCAGCGCGTTCAGGCGCTTGACGTCGACCTGATTCATCTCCCAGCCATCGGCCTGCTCCAGCTCGCGCATGCACTGGCTAAGACGCAGGTAACCACCGGGTTTTAGCAGATCGGTCGCCATGGTAATGGGGCGGATCCCGGTTTCAAAGATATCGCGAATATTGAGCTGGCTGGCGCCGCCGGAGTAGGAGATCGGGAGTTTGCCGTCGAATTCACGCGAGAGCAGCGCCGCAACGTTGATGGAGAGCGGGAACAGCGCGCGGCCGGACATATACATCTCATCGCCGGGCAGCGCGCCTTTATTGTTGACCGTGCCGAGGGTGTTGGTCAGCTTCACGCCGAAGCCAAGTTGTTTACTTTTCGCCAACGCCATCAGGCGCGTCAACATTTCCAGCGCCTGGCCGATTTTAAGATCGTGTTCAAAAGATTCTTCATTCAGACCGATATAGTCAAAGCCGCAGGTGTCGAGAATTTCGCGTACGCGCGGGTAGCCCAACAGCGTCGGATTGAGCTTCACGAAGGTGTTGAGCTGTTTCTCTTCCAGCATATAGCGGCAGATGGCTTCGATTTCATCTGGCGGGCAACCATGCATGGTGGAGAGGGTAACCCCTTGTACCAGTTTTGCAGGAATGCGTTCCGCGAGCGTCGCCAGCCGTGGGCGAATATCATCCAGCGACAAGCGGGTGAGGAAGGCGTCATCATGCAGCCAGCGGTTCAGCGTGTCGCGGTACTGGGTAAATTTTGGCTGCCCGGCGGCGTTCATCATATTATCGATAAACTGCTGCATCGGCGGTTGCTTGATCCCTTCCAGGTTATAACCGACGCTCATATTGAAAATAAAGGACTTACCGTTCTTCGCCGGCGTGAACGGGAAAACCTCTTCCAACAGATGCAGAATAAACCATGCTTTAAGATACTCATCCCACGCTTTTTGCAGCGTAAATTCCGTAGACCATTCGGTGTTAAAGCATTCGTCTTCGGCATCGATGCAGGGTTTTTCCAGCTCAAGCCGGTCGAGAATCTGTACGGTTTTCAACTCGATAAACCGCCCACCGGTGAGCCAGGCGGTGATGATATTCTGCGCCAGTTGGGTATGTGGCCCGGCGGCGGGGCCGATTGGGGTGGCGCAGCTTTCGCCGAAGACGCTTACCCGGCGTTGGTTGGCAGGCGAATAGAACTGCTGCTCAGGAATACCAAAAATGGAATGGTGTTGTTGATACTCATCGAAAATGCGCGTCAATAATTCCTCAAACGGGACGGGACGCATGATATCCCCCATAACCCTCTCCTTTATTTGTGCAATCAAATTTGCCGGTTAGTGGTACTTATTCCGACGGATAGTTAAGGAGGAGCAACAATCGAACCAGTTATTAAAGACAGGAGGGAGAAATAATTAAAAATGTGAGAGAGGTCTAAAGAACGCCGGGCTATGTGAATGGGCTCACGCTATGGTAATGAGAATTAAAATCACTCTATATTTTTATCCGTCGGGATTTCTCAAAATAAACGGCGAAATATCACAATGATAATTTCCCGACAAAGACATGATTAATCCTGGTTTTGCAGGCGAATAAAATCAGCAGGGGTATCGATATCCCAGACCATTTGCGGAAAATCTAACTCCAGGCAGCGATGGCGGCTCTGTAATAACCGTTTGCGCATTGAGTCAGGTCCATCGTAAGTGATAAGTTGGCGCAGCTGTGTGCCGGTAATAAGGATGGGATGACCCGGTACGCCTTGATATTGCGGAAGAAGGGCGCTGTCGCCGCGTTGTTGCCAAAGCCGCTGGAAAAGCGCTGGCGGCAGGCAGGGTAAATCGCCGAGGGTGATAAAACAGAAGTTGTTTCGCACCTGGCTCGCGCCAGCGCAAACAGAAGTAAACAGACCCTGTTGATAGTTGGGATTATAAACCAGGGTTATTTGCGGATGCGCCGAATAGCGTTGATGTAGCTCCTCTGCGCGAAAACCGCTCACCAGAATAATACGCGAGCAGAATTGCAGGGCGTTTTTTATACTTGCATCAAGTATTGTCGTTCCGCGCCAGGGTAACATCATTTTCCACTGTCCCATCCGGGAGGACAATCCGGCGGCGGTAATAATACAATCGACCTGTTTCATACTCCTCCCTGAATAATGGAATCCTGGCCAGCGCATGGAAAATATACCGCATCTGCAATCGCTGTTTTGTGATTTAGGCGTAAATGATGGTCCGCTGCTCATTTCCGCCGTCGGCGCGGGAGGCAAAACCAGTACCTTAATGTGGCTGGCGCAGCGTTTTCTGGAGGCTGGCCGACGAGTTCTGATCACCACGACCACCCATATGTATCTCCCGGCATCACTACCTGTGGTGATTTGCCGCGAACCGCTGGCGCTGCCTGTCGAAGTTTGGCGGCGGCCGCTGCAGGCCTGCTACGCCTCGTGGCTCGCCCCTGCGGGTAAGGTTCGTGGGTTTAGCCCGCAACAGCTTGATGCGCTGGTTGCCGCGGGGCGCGTGGATGTGGTGCTGGTAGAAGCTGACGGGGCTCACGGTTTCGCCTTAAAAGCGCCAGCTGAGCACGAACCTTGCATACCTCAATCCTGTTGCTGCGTTATTGCCGTCATGGGGGCCTGGAGGCTCGGGCAAAACGTTGGGCCAGCGACCGTTCATCGCTGGCCCCTTTTTTCCCGGATCACCGGCGCGGCGCCGGATACGGCGCTGAGTTGGCCAATGCTGCATCGCTTAATTACGCATCCGCAGGGAGCGTTTAAAGGTGTTCCGCCCGCCAGTCGCCGGATCCTGCTGCTGAATCAGCTTTCTCAAAATGAGAATTTACCGGAGCAGGCGCTGTTGCAGCAGTGGGGGGTTAACGCACTGTGGGCGGGAGCAGTACAAGAGCAGCCCGCGATAACGCGACGACGAACAACAGAGTGACGCCCCGGCTTGGGCGCATAGCGGATATCCATTGAGGTTGTTATGAATATTTTCTCTGAAGCGGCAAAACTCGAAGCACAGAATCGCCCGTTTGCACTGGCGCAGATTGTCGATAGCCGCGGCTCAACGCCGCGCCATTCGGCGCAGATGTTAATTCGTGAAGATGGTTCGATAGTCGGCACCATCGGCGGCGGCATGGTTGAGCGCAAAGTGATTGAACAGGCGCTGGAAGCGCTCAGCGAAAAAGCGTCGCGCATGTTTCATGGGCGGATGGCGCGTAGCGGCAGCGATGCGGTCGGCTCCGATTGCGGCGGGGCGATGTCGGTCTATATTAGCGTACATGGCCTGCGCCCGCGTCTGGTGCTGATCGGCGCCGGGCACGTGAACCGCGCGGTGGCGCAAAGCGCGGCGCTGCTGGGTTTTGAGGTGGCGGTGGCCGATATCTATCCAGAGAGCCTGAACCCCGACTATTTTCCGCCGACAACGCAGTTGCTGCATGCTGAAACCTTCAGCGAGGCGGTGGAGAATCTGGCGATCCGCGGCGATGACTTTGTGTTAATCGCCACCAATAACCAGGATCGTGAAGCGCTGGATACACTGATTGAACGGCCGGTCGCCTGGCTTGGGCTGCTGGCCAGTCGCCGTAAAGTCCAGGTGTTTTTACGCCAGATGCGGGAAAACGGCGTTGCCGCAGAACATATTGCCCGCCTGCATGCGCCGGTTGGCTATAACATTGGCGCCGAAACGCCGCATGAGATAGCGATTAGCATTCTGGCGGAAATCCTGCAGGTAAAAAATCGCGCGCCAGGCGGCTTGCTGATGGCGTCAGCCACGCCTGCGCAGCAGCAGTTGGTCGCTATTCGCGGCGCCGGCGATATCGCCAGCGGCGTGGCTCTGCGTCTGTGGCATGCGGGGTTCAAAGTGGTGATGTTGGAAGTCGCGAAACCGACGGTGATCCGCCGCAGCGTCGCTTTTGCCCAGGCCGTCTTCGACGGTGAAATGACGGTAGAAGGGGTGATGGCGAAGCGGGTGTCATCCGCTCATGAGGCCATCCGGGTAATTGAAAATGGCGCGATCCCGGTATTGGTGGATCCGCTATGCGAATCGCTGAATGAACTGCGCCCTGTCTGCGTCGTGGATGCCATACTGGCGAAAGAGAATTTTGGTACGCAGCGAGAGATGGCGCCAGCGGTAATTGCGCTAGGCCCTGGTTTTTGCGCCGGTGTGGATTGCCATGCGGTGATTGAAACCAATCGCGGCCATTGGCTGGGGCAGGTGATTTACGATGGCAAAGCGCAGGAGAACACCGGGGTTCCTGGTAATATTCTTGGCCATACTTCACGACGGGTGATCCGCGCGCCGGGAGCCGGGGTGATGCGCGCGAAAGTGGCGCTGGGTGATATTGTGAACGAAGGCGATATCATCGCCACCGTCGGCGAGGCCGAGATTATTGCGCCACTAAGCGGTATGGTGCGTGGTTTGCTCAGCGATGGGTTAGTGGTTGATAGCGGCTTTAAAATTGGCGATATCGACCCGCGTGGCGCCAGCGCCGATTTTACCAGCGTCTCCGATAAGGCTCGTGCCATTGGCGGCGGGGTGCTTGAGGCGCTGATGACGCTGATGAATAAAAGAGTAAAAGAGAAGAGTGAGTTATTGTCGGTGGCGTAGATAGCAGCACGAAGCCGGTGTAGATGGCCTCAAAATCCCCGGTGGCGCTACCGCTTACCGGGGCTACATTCGGTGCCTTTTTACCCTTCAATGACCGTACCGGTTTTTCCTTCAATCCCTTCTTTGGCTTTATTTAATACGGTGATCAGCGCTTTGCGCCCCGGACGTGAACGGGCGAATGAGGCGGCGGCCTCAACTTTCGGTAGCATCGAACCCTTAGCGAAGTGCCCCTCACGAATGAACTGTTCGGCATCGCTGAGCGACAGCTTATCCAGCCACTGCTCGTTGGGTTTGCCAAAGTTGATCGCCACTTTCTCGACCGCGGTCAGGATGATCAGCATGTCGGCGTCGATCATCGCCGCCAGTTTAGCGCTGGCCCAGTCTTTATCAATTACCGCGCTGGCGCCGCGCAGATGATTGCCTTCGCGGATTACCGGGATCCCGCCGCCGCCCGCGGTGATCACTACGTGGCAGGCGTCCATGAGAGCTTTGACCGTCTCTTTCTCAATAATATCCACCGGCTGCGGCGAGGCGACAACCCGGCGATAGCCGCGTCCGGCATCTTCTTTCATAGCGTACCCCTGACGCGTCAGCTGTTCTGCTTCCTGCTCAGTGAAAAAAGAGCCGATAGGTTTGGTCGGATTTTTGAACGCCGGGTCGTTGGCGTCGACTTCCACCTGGGTGATGATTGTTGCCACCGGGATATGCATCGATCGCGACAGCAACTCCTCGCGCAGGGCGTTTTGTAGGTCATAGCCGATATAACCCTGGCTTAGCGCCACACAGACCGACATGGGCAGCATCGGGGTATGGGCCTCGGTTTTGGCTGCGGCTTCGAAGGCCAGATTAATCATCCCAACCTGCGGGCCGTTGCCGTGGGTCACGACTACCTGGTGGCCCTGGGCTATCAGGTCGACGATGGCCTGCGCGGTTTGTTTGACGGCCTGCATTTGTCCGGCCAGATCCTCGCCGAGCGCGTTACCGCCGAGGGCGAGTACAATTTTCTTACTCATGAATACCTCACTTAAGATGTGATTCCGCTGACCGGAAGGTGAGCGGTAGAAAAGGGATCGCGGCGTAAAAAACGTCCCTGACCAGCGCTGCCGGTAAAGGTGCCGTTATCAAAAATGACCCGGCCATGCGATAAGGTCTGGCGAATCGCGCCCTGGCAAATAAAGCCCTCCCAGGGTGAATAGTCGGCGTTGTCATGCAACATCTCATGGCGGATCGTGGTGGTGCGCTGCGGATCGATAATGACGACATCGCCATCTGCGCCGGGCGCCAATCGTCCTTTTTTCGGCCACAGGCCAAATAGCTTCGCGGGAGTGGCGCTGGTGAGCGCGACGAAACGCTGCGCTGAAATCCGCCCGGTCATGACGCCGTGGGAAAACATGAGCAACAGGCGGTTTTCCACCCCCGGTAGGCCGTTCGGACAGCGGCTGAAATCGCCGCCGGAGAGCTGCTGGCGTTGGGCCATCGAGAAAGCGCAGTGATCGGTCGCCACCACGTCGATCGAACCATCGGCGATACCACACCACAGCGCATCATTGTTGCTGGCGTTGCGCAGCGGCGGGCTTAACAGATATCCCAGAGCGTCTTCGCGTTCATAGCAGCGGTCGTCAAGCAACAGATATTGCGGACAGGTTTCAATCCACACCGGCTGGTGCCGCTGCTGCGCGAGACGCAGATAATCCAGCCCCAGGCCGTTGGAGAGATGAACGATATACAGCGGCGCGTTGTCGGCGAGCTGGGCGAGATTGATCATTCGCGCGATAGCCTCCGCTTCACACTCCAGCGGGCGACTAAGGGCGTGGTAGCGCGGCGCGGTTTTGCCGGCCGCCAGAAATTCGGCCCGTTTACGGGCGATAGCGGCGTCGTTTTCCGGATGAACGGTGGTTAGCGCGCCAGCGCGATGGAGATGGCGCATCGCCTGAAGCACTTCATCATCGTTCAACTTATACTGGTAGGTCAGGTAGAGCTTGAAGCTGCTAATCCCGGCTTCAACCATCATCGGGATTTCATCGAGGATGGCATGGTTGATATGCTGGATAACGCCGTGAAAACTGTAGTCGATCACCGCTTTGTAGGCGGCATAGCCGTGATAGGCCTCTAGCTGGTGACGAAGGCGGCAGCCGGCGGGGCCGAAGCCCATATGGTCGACGATAGTGGTGGTACCGCCGCAGGCGGCGGCGCGGGTGCCGGTGAAGAAATCATCGCAGCTGCGGGCGTGCCCGGTATCGATATTAAAATGAGTATGAACATCAATGCCGCCGGGCATGACATAGCAACCTGCGGCATCGATAGTCTGGCAAGGTTCGGTCGGGGTTATCCGTTCGGCGAGCTGGCTGACCAGGCCGTTTTCAATCAGCAGATCCTGTTTTGCCTGGCCGTCGGCGTTGACCACGATGCCGTTTTTAATCAGTACGCGCATAAAAACTCCAGACTCCCGCCGACGCGCGGCGGGAGGAATAACCGTATAAACTTACTCTGTGGCCAGCCAGCTCAGCGGGATTGCGGCGTACATCGCGGCACAGGTCACCAGATGCTGTTTCCAGGTTTTTTCATTTGGCGCATGGGCTTCCGGCTCTTTACCTGGCCCGAAACCGATAACCGGGATGCCGTGACGGCCCATGATGGAAACGCCGTTGGTGGAGAAGGTCCATTTATCGACCACCGGCGCTTTACCGAACAGCCCTTCATAAGCGTTGCTGAGCGCGCGTACGGTGAAATGATCCTCTTCTACTTTCCAGGTCGGGAAGTAGCATTCCGTTGGATAAACCAGCCCGGTCCATGACGGGCGTTCATAGTTGTACATTGAGACCACTGCGCCGGCCTTCTGTACGGCAGGCAGGGCGCGGATCTCATCCAGCGCGCCTTCCCAGGTTTCGCCCCAGGTCAGACGGCGGTCGATAGAGACCGCGCAGCTGTCGGCAACCGCGCAGCGGCTTGGCGAGGTGAAGAAAATTTCTGAGACGGTGAGGGTGCCTTTACCCAGGAACTCATCGTTGCCCAGGTTATGGGAGAGCTCCTGCAGTTCGTTAAGAATTGGACCCATTTTGAAGATGGCATTATCGCCGCGCTCCGGCGCCGAGCCGTGGCAGCTCACTCCCTGGACATCAACGCGAATCTCCATACGCCCGCGCTGGCCGCGATAGATTTGGCAATCCGTCGGCTCGGTACTGACCACGAATTCCGGGCGAATGCCGGACTGTTCGATGATGTACTGCCAGCACAGACCGTCACAATCTTCCTCCTGAACGGTACCGGTCACCAGCAGGGTATATTCATCTTCCAGACCGAGGTCCTTGATGATTTTCCCAGCGTAGACCATCGACGCCATCCCGCCTTCCTGGTCGGACGCGCCGCGCCCGCCGATCAGCTCATCGGTTTCCATCCCCTGATAGGGGTCGAAGGTCCAGTTCTTGATGTTACCGATGCCAACGGTATCAATATGCGCGTCCATAGCGACCAGCCGCGGGCCGTGGCCGATATAGCCCAGCACGTTGCCCATCGGGTCAATCTCGACTTTATCGAAGCCGACTTTTTCCATCTCTTCTTTAATACGATGCACGACGCGTTTTTCGTCACAGCTTTCGCTGGGGATAGCGATCATATCGCGCAGGAAGCGGGTCATATCCTGCTGGTAGTGGTTTGCTTTTTCGACAATCAGTTTGAAAGGAATGTGCTTAGCCATGAATTAACTCTCCGGTCCTGGTTTCCCGCTTCGCGGGATGAATATGTTGAACGTTTATTGTGCTGCCGGCAGCTTGCCTTCCCAGACGACTTCGCGGTAATGCTGCACGTCGGTGTCGCCTTCGGTGCTGATGACCAGCACCACGGAGTGGCTATCAAGCCCCAGTTTGTTCATCAGCGCCTGGCGCTGCGGATGGAAGTGAACAGCGGCCAGCGTCCCGAGCCCGACGGCGCCGGATTCACCGGAGATAACCCGGTGGTCATTGCCGACAGGATTACCGAGTACGCGCATACCGAGGGCGGCAACGGCATCCTGGCAGGAGATAAATTGGGTGGCGCAGTTGCGCAGAATTTCCCAGCCCAGCGGGTTAGGTTCGCCGCAGGCCAGTCCTGCCATGATGGTGGCCATGTCGCCGCCGACGTTGACGATGTCGCCTTTTAACCCGGAGCGATAGATGCAGTCCGCCAGTTCAGGCTCCACGATCACCGAGTGCAAATCGCGGGCGCCGAAAACGTCGACCAGATAACCGAGCACGCCGCCTGCCATCGCGCCGACACCGGCCTGCAGGAAGACGTGGGTAGGGCGAGCAATGCCCATCGCCGCCATTTGTTCTACCGCTTCATCGGCGAGGGTGGCGTAACCTTGCATAATCCAGGTTGGAATTTTGGTGTAGCCTTCCCATGCGGTGTCCTGTACCACTTCCCAGCCGTTTTTCTGTGCGGTTTGCATGGTAAAGCGCACGGTATCGTCGTAGTTCATATCGGTAACGATACATTCCGCGCCGAGGCGTAAAATGGCGTCCACGCGTTCCTGCGCTGAACCTTTCGGCATGTACACCACCGCGTTTTGCCCAAGCTGCTGGGCGGCCCAGGCGACGCCGCGCCCGTGGTTGCCGTCGGTGGTAGTGGCGAAAGTCATCTTCTCTTTGATGGTGGATTTCAGGGTCTCAAACGAGAAGGCGTTAATATCGAGATGGTATTTTTCACACAACAGTTGGGCGATGGCGTAGGCGCCGCCGAGCATTTTGAAGGCGTTGAGGCCAAAGCGCTGGGATTCATCTTTTACCAGGATGTTCTTTACGCCGAACAGCGTCGCCAGTTCCTTCAGGGCATACAGCGGCGTCGGTTGGTAACCGGCGATTTTTTGATGAAAATGGCGCGCCTGTTGTGCCTGCTGACGAGAGAACAGCGGCGAGGTTTCACCGGTAAAGAAACGGTTGTCGGCAATATCCATTTTCAGCGAAAAAGCAGACATATTCTGTCCTTATCCTTCTTTGGAGTCGGGGAAGCCGGCCCGCAGACCGGCTCGCGAGGTTATTTGATGCGTTTTTGCGCGTCCTGCAGCAGTTGCTCCAGCAACTGACCGGGTTTGGCATATTTGCGACAGAGGATCATGGCGGCGATGATGTACGGCTTCCAGCTGGCCTCTTTATAGGTGGCGATACGATATTTCTCGAACACCGCTTCGGTGACTTCGCCTTCCTCGCAGGAGACGCCGGTAATATCCGCCGGCAGGCAGTGCATATACAGCGCGTCACCGTCTTTGGTGTGCTTCATCATCTCTTCGGTACAGTGCCAGTCTTTGTGATTGGCGTTCTGGGCGAGACAGGCTTTTTCCAGCGCTTTCAGCCCGTCATGGTCGTTGGCGCGCAGTAGTTCTGTGCGTTGTTCCATCACTTTGTATGGCGCCCAGGATTTCGGGTAGACAATATCGGCGTCTTTAAAGGCTTCCGCCATATCGGTGACCTGGCGGAAGCTGCCGCCGGAAGCCGCGGCGTTTTTCTTCGCCACTTCGATAACGTCCGGGATCAGATCGTAGCCCTCTGGATGGGCGAGGGTGACGTCCATACCGAAGCGGGTCATCAGGCCGATGATTCCCTGCGGGACGGAAAGCGGTTTGCCGTAACTTGGCGAGTAGGCCCAGGTCATGGCAATTTTTTTACCTTTCAGATTTTCCAGCGAGCCGAAGTGCTCACGCAGCCAGGCCAGATCGGCCATCGCCTGCGTCGGATGGTCAATGTCGCACTGCAGGTTAATTAATGCCGGGCGCTGCGGCAGTACGCCCTGTTTGTGGCCGTCATCCAGCGCTTCACCGACTTCACGCATATAGGCGTTGCCGGCGCCGAGGTACATATCGTCGCGGATACCGATAGCGTCTGCGCAGAAGGAGATCATATTGGCGGTTTCGCGCACCGTTTCACCGTGGGCTATCTGCGACTTGCCCTCGTCGAGGTCCTGCTGCGCCAGGCCGAGCAGGTTTAACGCCGAGGCATAAGAGAAGCGGGTGCGGGTAGAGTTATCGCGAAAGACCGAAATACCCAGTCCGCTGTTAAAAACTTTGGTTGCGATGTTTTCCGCCCGCAACGTTTTCAGCGCCGCGGCGACATCCAGCACCTGCTTCAGCTCGTCCGGCGATTGCTCCCACGTCAGCAGGAAATCTTTTTCATGCAGGTTAGAGTTGAGCTTATTGATATCCTTGATCAGTTCGTTAACAGTTTTCATATTTCGATCCTGGTAGTGAATGACGGCTTATTGATTGCTGTGCAGTCGAAATGACATTGATGTAAGTGGCGACGGCCAGCGCTGTATTACCACTAACAATAAGCGTGCCAGTTATAATTCAGTCGCGGTGGGCGAGTGGAAAAGTCGGGGATTATGCGAGGCGGGTCACGAAAAATGGCTTATAACGCTCAACTGATGGAAATGAAATTCATTTGCCAGTTGTCACGGTAAATTTACTTTGAGCCGTCAGACAAGCGTGGATATCGTTCTGCGACGGTGATTTCAACACCAAAATGATAATTTTGCCCTGCGGATTATCATATTGAGAGGAAAATGTGATACCTCTTCCATATTTTCTTTAAGCTGTAAAAAAGCGCAGGGTTGGCACCTTTTTTCAGCCTGGGCGGCGGTAGTATGATAAACGCAGAATAAAAAGAGTCGATCTTCAGCATTTTCTTTCGGCTACTGATATTAAAAGGTCAATTATGATTCCCTCCAATTCGCTATCCGTTTTAATGCAGATTCAGCCAACGATTCAACGTTTTGCCCGCATGCTCTCCAGCGTGTTACAACTCGAAGTCGAGATTGTCGACAATACGCTGTGCCGGGTCGCCGGTACCGGCGCCTACGGTAAATTCCTGGGGCGAAAATTAAATACAGATTCGCGACTTTTACGTTACATAATAGAAACAAAAAAAGAAAAGGTCGTGACTCATTCGCGTTTTGATCCCTTGTGTAAAGACTGTACCAATAAAGAGAACTGTAAAGAAAAGGCATTTCTGGGTACCCCGGTGATTTATCAAGAACAGTGTGTCGGGGTTATTAGCCTGGTCGCCTTAACTCGCGAGCAGCAGGAGCGCATTAATGACAACCTTCACGAGTTCTCAGATTATGTACGCCATGTTTCTTCAATATTTGTCTCCCGCCTGTTAGAGGACCAGGGCGGGGGAGATAATATGCTTAAAATGTTTTCCACCATGATTGAAAACATGGATCAAGGCGTGCTGGTGGTTAGCCAGGATCAAAAAGTGAAATTTGCCAATCAGGCGGCGATGAAAATCCTTGGCGCGAATCATGGCAGTATGATTGGCAAAACTATTCATTTTCGTCCGCTGACTTTTGCGCAAAACTTTATTCGCGGTCACGTACAGCACGTCATTTCTTTTGATGATAAGAAAGAGCTTATTATCGGTCAGCTGCACGCTATTCAGGATCAATGGCTGTTCTTAATGGCCTTCCATCAGTCGCATTCGTCGGCCGATCTGGCGCCACCGCAGGATGGCCCGCAGATTGAACAGATGGTTGGCGAATGTCGGCCAATGCGTCAGCTGAAAAAACTGATTACCCGCGTGGCGCCAAGCCCGTCGAGCGTGATGATCGTCGGCGAAAGTGGAACCGGCAAAGAGGTGGTCGCTCGCGCGGTGCATAAACTCAGCGACCGTCAGGCGAAGCCTTTCATCGCGATCAACTGCGCGGCCATCCCCGAACAGCTACTGGAGAGCGAACTCTTTGGTTACGTCAAAGGCGCATTTACCGGGGCCTCGGCCAATGGCAAGACCGGTCTGATTCAGGCGGCTAATCACGGCACGCTGTTTCTTGATGAAATCGGCGATATGCCATTAACCCTACAGGCCAAGCTGCTGCGGGCGATTGAATCGCGCGAAATTCAGCCGGTGGGCGCCAGCCATCCGGTGCCGGTCGATATCCGCATTATTTCGGCCACTAACCAGAACCTTGAGCAGTTCATTGCCGAAGGGAAATTCCGCGAGGACCTGTTCTATCGGCTTAATGTCATCCCACTACGCCTGCCGCCTTTGCGCGAGCGTCAGGATGATATCGAACTGCTGATTCACTATTTCCTGCATCTGCACACCCGTCGGCTGGAGCTGGTCTATCCCGGCGTGTCCCCGGAAGTCATCGCCTTACTGAAGAACTACCGCTGGCCGGGCAATATTCGCGAGCTGAGTAACTTGATGGAGTATCTGGTTAACGTGGTTCCCTCCGGCGAGGTGATTGATCTGTCGCTGCTGCCGCCAAATCTTATCAGCAGCGGCAAAGTCAACGAGCGCGAAAGCAGCCGGGCGGCACCAGCCAGCGTTGCGAAAGAAGAAGAGGGGGGAACGGCGCTGGAGGAGATGGAAAAACAGATGATCCGCGATGCGCTGACGCGCTATAGCAATAAAAAGCAGGCCGCCGATGAGCTCGGGATCGGCATTGCGACGCTATATCGCAAAATTAAAAAGTATGAACTGGTCGGGGTCTGATAAGCCGTATCACTCTGAGAGCAACGTTTATCAAAATCGCCGATCGTTATTGATCTGGCAACGAAAACACCTCGATGTCCGGGAAAGAGAAAATCACTACCGATGATTTTCTCTTTTTTTACAGCTTTCAACTCCCTCTCCTCATGGCTTATGGGTTGTGCTTGCTCGCTTCAGTCGCCATTTTCTGTTCGTTTTTTCAGCAGGTGGCATTTTTCTTGCCTTTACCGTTTGCCGTCGGCTACTGCGATAGTCGGCAAACAAACATGATAAGGACAGGAATATGGTGCAGATAAATGAGAATCTCGCGACTCCGCCCGTTTCATCGTTGAGTCGTTTTTTTGCTAAGCCCCGCATTATTGCTAAACCTGGATTTAACCGCTGGTTGGTCCCTCCCGCGGCGCTGGCGGTGCATTTGTGCATTGGCATGGCCTACGGCTTTTCCGTCTACTGGCTGCCAATGTCGCAGCTGATTGGCGGCAGCGTGCCGCTGCAGTGTCCGGTCGATATGTCATTCTGGCAGCAACTGGTGACCCGCCAGTGCGACTGGAAAATTTCCCTGCTCGGCTGGACCTATACGCTGTTCTTCGTTTTTCTCGGCTGCTCCGCGGCGCTTTGGGGGAGCTGGCTGGAGAAGGTTGGCCCGCGTCTGGTGAGTTTTGTCGCCACCCTCTGCTGGTGTGGCGGCCTGGTGCTGGCGAGCGCGGCAATCTATTTTCATCAGCTGTGGCTACTGTGGTTGGGCGCCGGTGTGATTGGCGGCATTGGCCTGGGGCTTGGCTATATCTCGCCGGTCTCAACGCTGTTGCGCTGGTTCCCCGATAAGCGAGGGATGGCCGCGGGAATGGCGATCATGGGCTTCGGCGGCGGGGCGCTGGTGGGAGCGCCGCTGGCGAATTGGCTGATTAATTTTTTCGCCGATGGTCAGGGAAGTGGGGTATGGCAGAGCATTCTGGCGCTGGCGGTGATATATGCGCTGTTTATGCTCTGCGGTACTTTTGGTTACCGTCTGCCGCCTATGGGCTGGCATCCGGTCGGCGCGAAGGCGCAGCAAGCCATCAGCAAACAGCCAACCGTTCAGGTTCACGTCAGCGTCGCGTGGCGCACGCCGCAATTCTGGCTGCTGTGGCTGGTGCTGTGGCTCAACGTTACCGCCGGGATTGGCATTCTCGGCATGGCCTCGCCGATGCTGCAGGAGATTTTTGCCGGTAAGCTACTATCCCTGGATCTGGGCTGGCAGGAACTTAATACAGAACAGCTGAAGCGCATCGCGACGATGGCGGCGGGATTTACCGGGCTGCTCAGCCTGTTTAATATTCTGGGGCGCTTTTTCTGGGCTTCTGTTTCCGATATGTGCGGCAGGAAAGCCACCTTCGCGCTGATCTTCTTTCTGGGAACCCTACTTTACGGCACGTTGCCGTTGATTAACCACGGCGGCTACGTGGCGTTTTTTGTTTGTGCGCTCTGTGTGATTATTTCTATGTACGGCGGCGGTTTCGCGACCATCCCGGCGTATCTTGCCGACGTATTTGGCTCACAAATGGTTGGCGCGATTCATGGCCGTCTGCTGACTGCCTGGTCGGCGGCCGGGATCAGCGGCCCGGTGCTGGTCAACTATTTGCGCGAGTACCAGCTGGCGCAGGGGGTGGAACCCGCGAGAATTTATGACATCACGCTGCTGGCGTTGACCGGGTTGCTTATCATCGGCTTTATTTGTAATCAGCTGGTTCGGCCGATTCCGCAGAAATATGCCATGACCGCGGAGCAACAGCAGCAGGCGAGGGGTCTGTATACTATCAATAAAGATGCGCAGCTGAGCTGGGAACCGACGCCCGCGCCGCTGCTGCTGACGCTAAGCTGGCTGGCCGTCGGTATACCCTTGCTGTGGGGAATGGGCACCACCTTGCAACAAGCGGTGAAGTTCTTTATGTAGACCCACAGAGGCAAGCACCCAAAGGACAGGTTGGGTGCTTATTGCACAGCTATTATCAATAACGATTCCCATTCTGCGCTTCGGTGATACACTAGCTAAATGTGATCTTTGTCATATCGTAATTACTACAGAGAAAAGAGACACTGCTATGCAACATATCATTGAGGGCTTCCTCAACTTCCAGAAAGAGATTTTCCCGCAACGCAAAGAGCTCTTCCGCAGCCTGGCGTCGAGCCAGAATCCAAAAGCGTTGTTCATCTCTTGTTCTGATAGCCGCCTGGTCCCGGAGCTGGTTACCCAGCAGGAGCCAGGGCAGCTGTTCGTTATTCGTAATGCCGGTAATATTGTGCCCTCTTTCGGGCCGGAGCCGGGCGGCGTGTCAGCCACCATTGAATATGCGGTTGTCGCCCTCGGTGTGACGGATATTGTCATCTGCGGCCACTCCAACTGCGGCGCGATGAAAGCCATCGCCACCTGCCAGTGTCTGGAACCAATGCCTGCCGTTTCCCACTGGTTGCGTTATTCGGACGCGGCGAAAGCGGTGGTTGAGAAGAAAACCTGGGCCAGCGAGACCGATAAAGTGAACGGTATGGTGCAGGAAAACGTCATTGCCCAGTTGAACAACATTAAAACGCATCCATCGGTCGCGGTTGGCCTGCGCGACAAAACCCTGCGTCTGCACGGCTGGTTCTATGATATCGAAAGCGGCGATATTCGCGCGCTGGATAAAGACACCAAAACCTTCGTTTCACTGTCGGAAAATCCGGAAGTCTACTTCGAATAATATTCCCCAGGGCAAGGAAGCCCTGTGCATCGTAATGGATAATTCATGAGCCCATCTCATAGGTCTGTTCGTTTTTGCCTGGCTAATCAACCCCCTGCCAAGTTTCTATAATCTTTTTCTCCTGTCGATACTTTCCGTTTGGAGAACAAACGATGCAAAACCCATTGAACGCGCGCCAACAGGCGCTGATCCCGGTTGCCGCCCTGGCCGCCGAAGGCAATATCGCGGCGCTGGCCCATGCGCTGGATACCGCGCTGGACACCGGCCTGACGATAAATGAGTTAAAAGAGACGCTGGTGC
Organism: Klebsiella sp. SYXHC3; assembly: GCF_057196925.1. Lineage (NCBI taxonomy): Bacteria > Pseudomonadati > Pseudomonadota > Gammaproteobacteria > Enterobacterales > Enterobacteriaceae > Klebsiella > Klebsiella sp. SYXHC3. Next base: position 89,651 of record NZ_JBXUNG010000001.1, read on the forward strand.
AGCTGTACGCCTACTGCGGCTTTCCGCGTAGCCTGAATGCGCTCTCCTGCCTGATGAAGGTGATAACCGAGCGTCAGGCGCGAGGCGTTATTGATAACGAGGGGGCGACAGCGACCCCGTTACCGGAGAATTGGGATAGCCTGCAGGCCGGTAGCCGTAATCAGACACAACTGGTCGGGTAAACGGTCAGCGGACCGCTATTTGAATTTGCGCCAGCTATCGACTGCTATCTGAAGGCGCATCTGTTTGGCGATATTTTCCAGCGTGACGTCCTGGATTGGCCGACGCGCGAGCTGGCGACGATCTCAATGCTGGCCGCACTATCGGGCGTGGAAAGCCAGCTGAAGAGCCATTACGCGATTAGCCTGCACAACGGCCTGACGGCGCAGCAACTGCGTGGATTTATTGACGTGCTGGCGACAAAAGTCAGCGCCGAAATAGCAGCAAAGGCCTCGGCGGTGCTGGAGCAAGTGGCAGGTAGTTGAAGCATCGGTGGAGAGGACAACGACACTGTCGTAGCTGAAAAGCAGCGCGGCGCGCCAGAGATAAAGCCTGGCGCGTCACACTCGCACTATTATTTGCTCAGTTCGGCAGTCATATAGACGCGGTTATTGAACTGGGCGCTGGTAATTTTATAAGACGCGCCTTGCTCCGCAGCCTGGGCGGCAATTTTCGCTTCCGCACGGTCGAGGGTTGAAGCGGTTGCCGTCACGCTCTGGGCGAAAGCACCGAATGACATCAGGGACAGCACGGTAACTGCAGCAAAAGTTTTGATGGATTTCATGGTCATATTCCTTAAAGATTTTGTTTGGCGAGGAGCGCTGTTGCTCCGATGTGATAAGAATAGAACCAATGATGATTGTTTAAAATCGAAACAATTTGCCTATCTTGTTCAAAATCACTGATGTTTTGATTGGTAGCGTAGTGGATACTCCGCAAGTGGATGGGGCAGGTTCATATTGTGGCTGCCCTCAATCTCGGCAACGATGGTTTGATACCCGGCGATCCAGCGTTGCCCCTGAGCTTTGGCCTGCTGGTGTTGCAGATGGTTCATCATCATTTCCATAGACTGTCGGTCGCGCCAGTAGTAGTTGTTGATGATTCGGCCGCTGGCGGCATCATGATAGCTCTCCATACCGATAAATCCCTCCAGCGACTGGGTATAGCGCTCGATCTCGCCGTCCAGTTGATAAAAGTCATCGTCGTACTCTTTCTTCTCAAAGATAAAACTGGTTAAAAATAGTGACATTACCTGCTCCTGTGTCTGACTTTATAGGCTGATTAGCGTGGACTGGTGGCTCAAGCCGGGCATCATCTGCTCCAGCCCCCCGGTAAGCATGCGGCCGGCCTCATGCAGCGCTTCGAGCGGCATCTCTGGCAGGCTTTCCAGAATAAACCACATATGTCGATCGCGAGCGCTCAGGCGGGTACGAACTCCCTGTCGCCAGTTCCAGCGGCGGCAGGTCACACCGCGATCGTCACGCCAAATGACTTCTCCCGGTTCCGGTGATTCAACGGCGGCTAAGCCTTCCTTCATCGTATCAAAGGGCTCAGAGCCGTCGGCGATGACCAGACGCGGCGCGCCGCAATAGGCGGCGATGTTCTCGCCGCCGACGGGAATGGCATACCGCAGACTGACGGCATTGTAGAGGTCAACGACCGGGTCAATTGCCGGCATGGCGCCATCGCGAAGTACGCGTTTACGCAACGCCTCTGCGGAACAGGGCGTACGTTTCGGTTTAGCGCCAAACGCTTTGAATACCGTAGACCATGCCGCGAGATGGTCCTCCGCCCATGCGGGTTCTCCGGCTAATACTGCCTGACAGGCTGACGCCAGCGCGGCTTCACCGATAGAAGCATCACTTAGCGGCGCAGCGTTGACGGTAATACTCAGCGCCCGAAACCCAGGAGCGATCCCGGCTAACTGTGGGCTAATTGACGGTAATGGGTGAGACATTGCATAATCCTGTAATGACTGATTTAGAGCATAATATCGACCGATGAATGATAAAGTCAATATAACGACCGATAACAGCAACGATCTAAGCCGCATTAATGAGGCGGTATCGCGGCGTATTAAGCAGTTTCGACGCGAAAAGAAGATCTCTCTCGACGAGCTTTCCCGTCGCGCCGGCGTCAGTAAAGGGATGCTGGTGGATATCGAAGGGTGTAGGGCGAATCCCAGTATCGCGCTGTTGTGCAAAATCGCTGCGGCGATGGGGGTGTCGGTGGCGGAGTTTGTCAACGTTGCCAGTGAGCCGATGGTTCATCTTATCGACCGTGATGCGATTCCGGTATTATGGCGCGGCGAGCAGGGCGGCAGTGCCAGGCTGCTGGCCGGCACCAGCGGACCGGATATGCTTGAACTCTGGCAGTGGCGGATGTTGCCTGGCGAATCGTTCCGTTCGCCGGGGCATCCGGCCGACACCTGGGAACTGCTATACGTGACCGAGGGAGAACTCACCCTGACGGTGAATAATGACCCATATCAGGTGGCTGAAGGGTGTTCTGCGGTAGCACGTACCGATGTGCCACATGAATATTGTAATTTCAGTCAGTTGCCCGTCGTCTTTACCATGACGGTGTATGAGAAAGGGCGCTGACGCGGACTCTGGCGTAATGCTGGCTTCACCACTACGCTGAATAATTCACGCCCTGGATAGATATAGCCTCCAGGGGAACGCGGTGAGCCAGAGGAAACCTTATGAGTGAAGTCAAAATTGTTGCCACGCTGACCCCCCATCCTGAATATATCGATACCATCAGAGAGGCGGCATTAGCCATGGTGCCGCCGACGCACAGAGAAGCAGGGTGCCTGCAATATGACCTGCACGAAAGCCGGGAGATCCCTGATGTCAGGCAGCTTTCCCGGCAAGGAAAGATCTCATTTGTGTTTATTGAGCGTTGGCGCTCGGAAGACGATCTAAAACAGCACGTTGCGATGCCGTATCATGACGATTTTCTGGCGATTCTGGAGGGGAAACTGGAGAGTATTCAGGTACAGCGACTGATGTCGTTATAGATAAAAGCAAGAGGAAAGAAGAGAAGTGCGCACCAAATCAATAATGATTGAAATGGTGCGTCCGAGTGGACTCGAACCACCGACCCCCACCATGTCAAGGTGGTGCTCTAACCAACTGAGCTACGGACGCATATGGTGCGTTTAATTGGACTCGAACCAACGACCCCCACCATGTCAAGGTGGTGCTCTAACCAACTGAGCTATAAACGCGAATGGTGCGTTCAATTGGACTCGAACCAACGACCCCCACCATGTCAAGGTGGTGCTCTAACCAACTGAGCTATGAACGCAATGTTGTGGTGACAACGGGGACGCATATTAACGGCAGGGAGGCCGTGTGGCAAGAGGCAAACGTCACTTTTCTTGCAGAATAGACGCGTTTGCAGAACTTTTATCCATATCGCCCATATTTTACTGATGATAAAGGATATTTCTTCAGCAATGTCCTGCTCCGTTGCATTTTTCTGCCCGGATTGGCAGGGGAGACGCTCACCGACTTTATGCTAGAGTGTGCGGCAAATAAACGACGGAGCGCAGTAATGAAAGCAATTGGCATTTTTTGTGGTTCTTCTACCGGGGAAAACCCGATTTATCAGGTTTACGCGCAACAGGTTGGCAAGGCGCTGGCGCAAGCCGGGGTGGAGCTCGTGTATGGCGGCGGTAAAGTAGGACTTATGGGCGCGGTGGCAGATGCTGCATTAGAACACGGCGGGCGGGTCATTGGCGTGATGCCGCGCGGGCTGGTGGAGCGTGAGATTGCGCATAGCGGATTAAGCGAGCTGCATGTCGTTGAGAATATGCATGAGCGCAAAAACAAAATGTCGCTGCTGGCGGATGGCTTCATTGCCATGCCGGGTGGAGCCGGAACGCTGGAAGAGATTTTTGAACAGTGGACCTGGGCGCAGCTCGGTATTCATGAAAAGCCCTGTGCTTTCCTGAACGTGAACGGCTATTACAACCCGCTGCAGGCGATGGCGGAAAAAATGGCCGCCGAAGGGTTTATGCATCGCCGCTATGCTGAGATGCTGACTTTTAGCGATGATGTACAGGAGATTTTAACCGCATTCCATCGCTATACGCCGCCGCAGCGCAAATGGCTTGCGAAGTAGCGCTATTAAAGGGCAAACCGTTTTAACGGCTTGCCCTTTTCTTTAGCGTTTCTGGTTAACGCGCGGCGCGCTGCAGGATCACGCTTGATGGCTGACGTTGCAGGAAGCGCATGCGCAGCATCATCATGATGGCAGCGGAGGTCAGGCCGATGATAAAGCCGCACCAGAAGCCCGCAGGCCCCATCCGCGGCACCACAATATCCGTCAGCGCCAGCAGATAACCGCTTGGCAGGCCAAGTACCCAGTAAGCGGTGAAGGTAATAAAGAAGATCGACCGCGTATCTTTATAACCGCGCAGAATACCGCTGCCGATCACCTGAATGGAGTCGGAAATCTGATAAATCGCCGCCAGCAGCATCAGCTGTGAGGCCAGTAGCACCACCTCAGGGTTATCGTTATACAGCAGGGCAATCTGCTTACGCATCAGGATCGTGAAAATCGCGGTGATCATTGCCATGCAGACGCCCACGCCGACCCCGGTACGCGCGGAGGTCTGTGCATCCAGCGTCGAGCCCTGGCCGAGACGAAAACCAACGCGTATTGTTACCGCCGCCGCCAGCGAGAGCGGAAGAACGAACATCAGCGAACTGAAGTTAAGGGCGATTTGATGCCCTGCGACATCGATAATCCCCAATGGCGAAACCAGCAGCGCCACAACCGCGAACAGCGTGACTTCAAAAAACAGCGCCAGCGCGATTGGCAACCCCAGCTGTACCAGCCGTTTTAATACCGAAAAATCAGGTTTACTGAAACGCTCAGCGCAGCGGATATCGCGCATTGAGCGCGCGCGGCGCACCCAGGTCAGCATGCTGGCAAACATGACCCAGTAGACCGAGGCGGTCGCGACCCCGCAGCCGATGCCGCCAAGTTCCGGCATACCGAAATGACCATAGATAAAAATGTAGTTCACTGGAATGTTGACCAGCAGGCCGATAAAACCCATCACCATTCCGGGCTTAGTTTTTGCCAGCCCTTCGCACTGGTTACGCGCGACCTGGAAGAACAGATAGCCTGGCGCGCCCCATAGCAACGCACGCAGATACCCCACCGCTTTGTCGGCAAGCTGTGGGTCGATGTTGTGCATCGAGCTGATGATATAGCCTGCGTTCCACAGCACCACCATCACCAGTACGGAGACAAAGCCCGCCAGCCAAAAGCCCTGGCGTACCTGCTGGGCGATACGATCGCGGCGACCGGAGCCATTGAGTTGGGCGATAACCGGCGTTAACGCCAGCAGCAGACCGTGGCCAAACAGGATAGCAGGTAGCCAGATCGAGGTGCCGATAGCCACGGCGGCCATATCAGTTGCGCTATAGCCGCCGGCCATCACCGTATCGACAAAACCCATCGCCGTCTGGGCGACCTGCGCCAGAATGACCGGGATAGCCAATGCTAATAACTGACGCGCTTCTATAAAGTACTTCTGCACGTGAACACCTTTATATTGTTGTTATTTTGAGACTAAAAAAGCCGCCTTAAATGGCAGCAAGAAGAAAAAACAGGAGGAATTTCCAGTCTATTGTAGCGAGGATTAGCCATTAAGCCAGTGAAAAAATGGTGGGGGCACGATGCGCGCTGGCAACCTGTTTGGCCAACTGTTATTGTTCCGCGTATATATAACGGTAATGATACCGTCACGATTCTCAACAGGAGCAAAGTATGTTTACTGGTATTGTACAGGGGACTGCGAAAGTGGTGTCCATCGATGAGAAACCGAATTTCCGCACCCACGTGGTGGAGCTGCCGGCGCATATGCTCGATGGCCTGGAGACCGGTGCTTCGGTGGCGCACAATGGCTGTTGCCTGACCGTTACCGAAATTGACGGCCCGCGAATCAGCTTTGACTTGATGAAAGAGACGCTGCGTATCACTAATCTTGGCGCTATCCATGAAGGCGATATGGTCAACGTCGAGCGAGCGGCGAAATTCAGTGATGAAATCGGCGGCCATTTGATGTCCGGCCATATTATGACCACCGCCGAAGTCGTTAAAATCCTCACCTCGGAAAACAATCGCCAGATTTGGTTTAAGGTGCAGGACCCGGCGCTGATGAAATATATCCTGTATAAAGGGTTCATCGGCGTGGACGGTATTAGCCTGACGGTTGGTGAAGTGACCCCGACTCGTTTCTGCGTGCATCTTATTCCGGAAACGCTGCAGCGCACCACGCTTGGGGTGAAAAAACTCGGCGATAAAGTAAATATCGAAATCGATCCGCAGACTCAGGCGGTGGTGGATACCGTGGAACGCGTGCTGGCGGCAAAAGAAGCGGCGCAAAAAAGCGCGGAAGAATAATAAAAAAGCCCCCGTAGAAATGTATTTCTGCGGGGGCTTTTTTTAACGAGTCTAGCGGGCTACGCGCAGGCCATGTTCAACACCGCGCGAGAAGACGACCTGCCAGAGCTGAATATCGCGGGCGCGGAAAGCACCCGCGCAGGCATTCAGATAATAGGTAAACATGCGTTTGAAACGCTCTGAATAGTTATCGGCAATATCCGGCCAACTGGCAAGAAAACGCTCGTACCAGGCCATCAAAGTGGTGTCATAATCGGCACCAAAGTTATGCCAATCTTCCATCACAAAATGCTTCTCGCTGGCATCGGCGATATGGCGTACCGACGGCAGGCAACCGTTAGGGAATATATATTTATTAATCCACGGGTCGACGTTGTGATCGGTAATCTTTGAACCAATGGTATGTAGCAGAAAACGACCGTTTGGTTTTAAATTACGATCGACAACTTCAAAATAAGTGGCGTAATTTTTAGGCCCAACGTGCTCGAACATCCCGACGGAGACGATACGGTCAAAACTTTCGTGAAGATCGCGATAGTCCTGCAGCAGAATATTGACATCTAATCCTGCACAGCGCTCCTGTGCCATTTTTTGTTGTTCGGCCGAAATGGTCACGCCTGTCACACTGACGTTATAGTTTTTGGCCATGTAATAGGCCAGCCCACCCCAACCGCAACCGATATCCAGCACTTTCATTCCCGGCTCAAGCTGCAGTTTGCGACAGATAAGATCTAATTTATCCTGCTGCGCCTGTTCCAGATTTTCGGCCTCTTTCCAGTATCCGCAGGAATATTGCATATAGGGATCGAGCATGCGGTGGAAAAGGTCGTTGCCTAAATCGTAGTGTTCTTTACCAACAATCCAGGCGCGTTTTTTGCTTTGCAGATTAAACAGGCGAGCGCCAGCGATACGTAGCGTATCTTTGAAGTGGTGGGGGAGTTGCTTATCCAGCCCGGCGCGCAATACCTTGTGAAAGAATATATCCAGGCGTTCGCATTCCCACCAGCCGTCCATATAGCTTTCGCCTAATCCGAGAGACCCTTCCTGTAACACGCGTTTAAAAAAGAGCGGGTTTTTTACCCGGATATCGGAGGGTGCGGAACCATTGATCTCAATTCCGGCACGGCCCAATAATTCAGCTGCAATCCGGTACCAATCATCGTTTGGTACACTTACTTCTTCTATACACGATGAACTCATAGCTTCTCCATCACGCCCAAGTGATCAGAACCTTAAAACAGCGTAGACGCTTTTTTGGCTTTGTGAGAAATCTCACGAAAAAATCGTGAGGGTGCTATCCGACGTAGAACAGAGGAAGGGAGATAACCCTTGCCGAAAGGCCTTCCATGGTGAAACGGGCTGCTTCCTGCCCCCGTTAATATCTAAAAAACTTTCTATTTATGTGATGCCGGATCCAGTATAGGCCGCTAAAAACCGCCTTTCAATAAAAATATATTAGCAGGCTAATTACTGGTCCGGGAGATGCTTTAAAAAATCATCAAGCGTGAGACGATTCGTTCACTAACTGCACGCGTCGTTGCTGCATCCAGAAACCGATGCCTGCCAGAACGATGGAAATCAGCATCACGCTGGTGGTGGTCAGAAGCGGAGTGGCGATAAGGCTTGAGACCAGCAGGCTTGCCAGGAAACAGAGGCCAAGCTGCAGCGTATTCTGCAGGGCGGCGGCGCGCCCGGTTGCCTGTGGAAAAGGTTTCAGCGCCTGGGCGACGACGATAGGGTAAATCCCGCCATTCACAATCGCCATGATGCAAAACGGAACCATTAGCGCAACCAGTGACGGATGATCCTGTATCCCGGCAAGCCAGGTCGCCGCCACGCTCAGCGCAAAAACAACCAGCAGCCAGGGCAGCATCTGATGACCCTGCCATTTTTGCAGCGCCGCGCGGCAGCCGTAACCACCGATCAGGAAGGCGATAGTTTGCGGCACGTAGCTAAGACCAATCACCGTTGGGCCATAGCCCATTTCATGGAGGATAAACGGCGAACCGGTGAGCCAGGCGAAGAAGCTGGCGGAACACGCCGCATAAATGAGTACGTTACCGCTATATTCACGTGAACGCAGCAGGGCCATAAAGGTAAGTTTCTGCTGGGTTTCGCCAGCAGGTTTGACGACCGCCTTCAGACGAAAAGCCGGCAGCATCAACAGTAAGGTGATAGCGAACAGGGTGGCGAAGATAGCCTGCCATTCCAGATGAACTAACAGCCAGCTGCCGAGTAACGGCGCCAGCGCCGGAGAGAGCCCGACCAGCGGCATGATCGTTGCGAAAATGCGGTTGGTGCGCTGGGCCGGATAGTAGTCGGTCACCATCGCCTGCCAGGTCACCGCGGCGGCGCATACGCCGATCGCCTGGACAAAACGCAGTACCAGCATCAGCGTCGCGTCGCGTACCCACAGCATCCCAAGGCAGCCAAGAGCGAAGATAGCCAGCCCGGCGAGCAGAATCGGTTTCCGGCCATAGCGGTCCGACAGCGGCCCCCAGAACAACTGGCCGAGCGCGAAGCCCGCGAGGAATAAGCTCAGGCTGGCGCTAACCGATGCGGCAGAGGTGTTGAGGTCTTGCTGAATGGCGGCAAAGGCCGGTAGATACATGTCGGTGGCCAGAAAGCCAAGCACGCTCAGGCCGCCCAGCCACACTAAAAATCCTTTCCCAGGTTGTTGCATAACGTTCTCTTTCTACTGATGCAGGTACGATGCCGCAGAGTGTAGGGAGTGTAATCCGCCTTGTGAAACGCTATTATTTGTCACATGCATTCAAAAATTTTGCAGGCAGAATATGTGGTCTGAATATTCCTTAGAAGTGGTTGATGCTGTAGCGCGTAACGGGAGTTTCAGCGCCGCGGCGCAGGAGTTGCACCGCGTACCTTCGGCGGTGAGCTATACGGTGCGACAGCTGGAGGAGTGGCTTGCGGTTCCGCTTTTTGAACGTCGCCATCGTGATGTTGAATTGACCCCCGCCGGGCACTGGTTTTTGCAGGAAGGGCGTTCTGTTATCAAAAAAATGCAGATCACCCGCCAGCAGTGCCAGCAAATTGCTAACGGCTGGCGCGGCCAGCTGTCCATTGCGGTGGACGATATCGTTAAACCGGCGCGGATGCGCCAGATGATCGTTGATTTTTATCGCCATTTTAGCGATGTCGAACTGATCGTTTTTCAGGAAGTTTTCAACGGCGTCTGGGATGCGTTAGCCGATGGGCGGGTAGAACTCGCTATCGGCGCGACGCGTTCGATACCGGTGGGAGGGCGTTACGCTTTTCGCGATATGGGGATGCTGAACTGGCACTGTGTCGTCGCCAGCAGTCATCCGCTGGCGCAGATGGAAGGGCCGCTCAGTGATGACGTGTTGCGCAACTGGCCGTCCCTGGTGCGCGAAGATACCTCGCGCTCGCTGCCGAAGCGCACAACCTGGCTGCTTGATAACCAGAAGCGGGTGGTGGTGCCGGATTGGGAATCTTCAGCCACCTGTCTATCGGCAGGATTGTGCGTCGGGATGGTGCCAGGCCATTTCGCCCGCCCGCATATCGATAGCGGGGAGTGGACGGCCTTGACGCTGGAAAACCCATTCCCGGATGCCGCCTGCTGCCTGACCTGGCAACAAAGCGATGCTTCACCCGCTTTAAGCTGGCTGCTTGACTATCTTGGCGACAGCGAAACGTTGAATCGGGAGTGGTTGCGGGCGCCGGAATAACCGGCGCCGGAGGAGGGTGTTAACGACGATAATCGACGAACGGGCCGTCGGCAACCGAGCGGCGCTCGATAAGACGTGGATGCACCTCGATGGACTGCGACTCTTCGCGTTTATTAACAATGCGATCGAGCAGCATATTGAATGCCGCTTCTCCGAGCGAGTCCTTGGGTTGATGTATTGTGGTCAGCGCCGGGCTGAAGTAGCGGGCGTTGCGCACATTATCATATCCGATCAGCGAAATATCCTGCGGCACGCGCAGGCCCATTTCGTCGGCGGCGCAGATAGCGCCCATCGCCATGATGTCGCCGCCGCAGAACACGGCGGTTGGGCGATGCTGCTGATTAAGGATCTGCTGCATGGCGCGGTAGCCGGATTCCGGTTCAAAGTCGCCCTGAACAATCCAGTTTTCCGGCACATTGATATGCGCTTCTTTCATCGCCTGCATGAAGCCGGCAAGGCGCCCGGCGCCGGTGTTGCGCTCAAGCGGGCCCGGAATAACGCCAATTTCACGATGGCCGCGTTCAATCAGGTAACGGCCGGCGATATAGCCGCCTTCAAAGGCATTATCAATAACCGAGTCGGTAAAGTCCGCTTTGGCTTCGCCCCAGTCCATCACCACCATCGGAATATGACGATACTCTTCGAGCATACTGAGCACCGACTCAGGGTACTCGGAACACATCACCAGCAGGCCGTCAACGCGCTTTTGCGCCATCATCGACAAGTAGGCGCGCTGTTTTTCCGGATCGTTCCAGGCGTTGCCCAGAATCAGGGTATAGCCTTTCTGGAAGCAGCTCTTTTCTACGGATTCGATAATTTCAGCGAAATAGGCCGCTTCGCTGCTGGTGGCCAGCAGACCGATCGATTTAGTGTGATTGACTTTCAGGCTGCGAGCCACGGCGCTTGGCGAATAGTGGAGTTCTTTAATTGCCGCCCACACCGCATTGCGCGTCTCTTCCGCCACGAAACGGGTTTTGTTAATCACATGTGATACAGTTGTAGTGGAAACGTTTGCGCGTTTCGCTACATCTTTAATAGTTGCCATTACTTCTCACTCCAGACCTTGACCTGATCGTCTGATTATCGATACGTAAACGTTTGCCTATACACACCCTGTATACAATGCTCAACATTGCAACACCTGGGAAAACGACACAGAACGACAGGAAGGGGTCAATGGCCGATACGCTTTCAAATTAGCGTGGGATTTTGTCCTATCTCGCGGCAAAGGGGAAGAGCAAAAATGTGCATCACTCTAAATCCGGGAAGATTTTTGCATATTTTTGTGCAAAAATGAGCAAGCTCACTTTCTATGTGGGGATAATCAGGGGAGAAAATTGATGGACACAAATTTAAAGTTTTCGCTGACAACGACGGTTATTGTTTTGGGTCTGATCGTCGCCGCCGCGTTGACCGCGGTACTGCACTGATTCCAGCAGGGAGGGGGCTTCCCCTCCCATCCCGCCATTATTAGCAAATCTGCAAAAATCTTTTGTCATTTCGTTTACTTCTGTTTTTCTGTGATTGATGTCATGCTTTTGGCTTCTGATGTAATGCCGTGTCCTGAATCGGCCTGATGGAGTCTCTGAATGAAAATCAACTTTCCCTTACTCGCGTTGGCGATCGGTGCCTTTGGTATCGGTACCACCGAGTTTTCCCCGATGGGATTACTGCCGGTTATCGCCAAAGGCGTCGATGTTTCTATTCCGGCCGCGGGGATGCTGATTAGCGCCTATGCCATTGGCGTGATGGTCGGCGCGCCGTTAATGACGTTGCTGCTATCGCATCGCGCTCGCCGCAATGCATTGATCTTCCTGATGGGGATCTTCACCCTCGGCAACGTGCTCTCTTCTATTGCGCCGGATTACACGACGCTACTGCTGTCGCGTATTATCACCAGCCTCAATCATGGCGCGTTCTTCGGCCTTGGCTCGGTCGTTGCCGCAAGCGTGGTGCCAAAACACAAACAGGCCAGTGCGGTCGCGACCATGTTTATGGGGCTGACCATTGCCAATATCGGCGGCGTACCGGCTGCCACCTGGCTTGGCGAAACCATCGGTTGGCGAATGTCTTTCCTCGCCACGGCGGGTCTGGGATTAATTGCGATGGTCAGCCTGTGGTTCTCCCTGCCGAAGGGTAGCGCCGGCGAACGTCCGAACGTGAAGCGCGAGCTTTCGGTGTTGATGCGTCCTCAGGTACTCTCTGCGCTGTTGACTACCGTGCTGGGCGCCGGGGCGATGTTCACGCTGTATACCTACATTTCTCCGGTACTGCATACCATCACCCACGCTTCACCGCTGTTTGTTACCGCCATGCTGGTGTTGATCGGCGTCGGTTTCTCGCTTGGCAACTATCTGGGGGGTAAATTTGCCGACCGTTCAGTCTCCGGAACGCTGAAAGGGTTCCTGTTGTTACTGATTGCCATCATGTTGGCCATTCCGTTGCTGGCGCAATCGCAACTGGGTGCTGCCGTCAGCATGGTCGTGTGGGGCGCGGCAACCTTCGCGGTGGTTCCACCGTTGCAGATGCGGGTAATGCGCGTGGCGCACGAAGCGCCGGGCCTGTCATCGTCGGTTAACATTGGCGCTTTCAACCTCGGTAATGCGTTGGGCGCGGCGGCGGGCGGCGCGGTGATATCCGGCGGTCTCGGTTATGCTTTTGTGCCGGTGATGGGGGCGATTATTGCCGGGCTGGCGTTGGCGGTGGTGCTGTTTGGCGGGCGTTCACAACCAGAAGAAGCGTTAGCGAATAACTAAGTCGCACTAAGAAAAAACCGCAGCGGGGTAACCCTGCTGCGGTTTTATTTTTATGCTGCCAGGTTGGCGGCAACAAATTTCCAGTTTACCAGCGCCCAGAAGTGTTCCAGATAATTAGGACGGGCATTGCGGTAGTCGATGTAGTAGGCGTGTTCCCAGACATCAACGGTCAACAGCGGCGTCGCATCGGTAGTCAGCGGGGTGCCGGCGTTGCTGGTGGAGACGATAGCCAGGCTGCCGTCACCGTTTTTAACAAGCCAGGTCCAGCCTGCGCCGAAGTTTTTCGCCGCGGCATCGGTGAATTTCGCTTTAAAATCAGCGAAGCTACCGAAAGATTTGTTAATCGCTGCGGCCAGTTCGCCTTCCGGCTCACCGCCGGCATTCGGCGCCAGGCAGTTCCAGTAGAAAGTGTGGTTCCAGACCTGCGCTGCGTTATTGAAAACGCCGCCTTCAGAAGAGCGAACGATCTCTTCCAGAGATTTGCCTTCAAAAGCGGTGCCTTTGATCAGGTTGTTGAGGTTGGTCACGTAGGCCTGGTGATGTTTACCGTAATGGTATTCCAGGGTTTCTGCGGAAATGTGCGGCGCCAGGGCGTCTTTTGCATATGGTAATGCAGGTAATTCGAACGACATTGCTACTCTCCTTATAACTTTTTGTTTTTTCTCACATTAATTAGGTGAATGTTCACCTGAATATCGTATTTACTGTGTAACGCTGTCGCGAGTGTTACATGTTATTGTGTTGAGAATGTTAACATTTGCTGAAGTCAGTTAAAAGACTTACAACAACAAAGGTTATTCATTGCTAATGCGACTGATTAAGCCTTCGCCAGTCTGGCGCATGGTGAGCGATATGATTCGCAAAGTCCCCATCGATGCCCCTGCCTACGACTAAAACGCTGCGTATCCTCACCCCTTGTTATCTTTTTAAAATGGTATAAATCATTAGCTTGTGAGCATTATGCGCAATGGGAATGACTTTCATGCCCAATAATCATTGGGATTAATTTTAATTGTATGACAAATATAATTGTCTCTGCAGGCAACGAACCTCGGAGTAAGAAATCGTTATTGAACAAGCATAAAGCTCATAATTGATGGATGAGAAGAGATGGCGCATAAACATGAAATGGTCAGCGGACATATTATTCCGATCGTCATAGATATCATCGAGTGGATCGAAGACAACATCTTTACCGCGCTACCCGTCACCGCAATCTCAAGGAAATCGGGTTATTCGCACTGGTACTTTCAGCGCCAGTTCGCGCTGATTACCGGTTATACGCTGGGAACATATGTTAGCCGACGCAAAATGACCATTGCCGCCGGTATTCTCAAACAGACGCAGGATTCGGCGTTGAGTATCTCATTGCTGCTCGGGTTTGAAGGCCAGGCGACATTTTGCCGTACTTTCCGTCGTCATTTTGGTATGTCGCCGACCAGCTACCGCCGTCACCCCGCGCAACTGGAGGAACGAATGCAGTATCCGCTGAATCTGGAAGAGGAGGGGAATGTACAGAAGAGCGGTTTGCCGGCGCAGCGGCAAACCGGGGTCTGCGCCTCTTAACGAATGGTTTTTGGCGTCATTACGCGGCGCGCGCCGACGTAGTGACGAACCCAATAATCTTCGCTTAGGGAGGTTATCTGAATATCACGGCCGGTACGCGGCGACTGGATAAACTTACCGTTTCCAACGTAAACGCCTACGTGGTCGGCGGTGCCGCGTCCGCGGGTGCGGAAGAAGACCAGATCGCCGCTTTGCAGTTCATCGCGGTCAACCGGGCGGGCATCGCGCAGGTGGTACATTTCGTTAGCGGTGCGCGGAATATGAATTTTTACCAGATCTTTATAGGCGTAATAAACCAGCCCGCTGCAGTCGAAACCGGTACGCGGTGAGGAGCCTCCCCAGCGATAAGGTTTGCCTAGCTGATCCATGAGTTTATTCATGGCAGTGCTTTGCGCTTTTTGCACTCGGGCTTTGTGCGCATCGGCAATCGTCAGATTCGGTTCATCAGCGACAGGTTTACAACGTTTTTTGTAGCCTTTACGCACCACGCATTTGCTTTTCACGCTGTTCAGCGCCAGCGTCGATGCTTCGCTGGATTTTACCGTTTTCGCACACTGCTTTTTATAGCCTTTACGCAACACGCATTTTTTAGTGGCGCCGGCGACTTGACGATTAAGCGCGGTTTGGCTTGCTGCGGTAATACGAGTAGGGGACTTCGCGCTTGAGGTTTTTTTACGGGTAGTTTTAGCGGTGGATTTGGATTTATTTTGCGTTGCTTTCTTCTTACGCTCGGCGGTGGAGCCTTTCGCCGGGTGCGCCTTCGGCGTAGCCGAAGCGTGCGTATGCCCTGAAGCATGCGCCAATGGCGTAAGCGAGATAGATGTAAACAGTAATGCACAGAGCGATATCGCGATTTTATTGAGCCGCGCCACTGAGCAATCCCCTGATTAAATTACAGACATATACTAATGCCTGACGGTGAATGACAAACCGGAATGATTCTAAAGCATAAAAAGCCAGAAAGTTAATACTCTTTTGTATCTAAAATGTCGTTTGGTTAACGATTGCAAAAAAATGAGTCAGACAATCACCGCCTCGTACAGAAAGTGCGCAACTCGCCCCGCGGTGACGTTACAAAGTGATATTTTTAAGGCAACTTCAGACGACAGAAGATAAAATGTGGCGAGTGAAAAAAATGTTATTATCGGTCCTGCGTCCAGGACGCTACAATGACAAATTACTGCCGTAAAGATGTTTAAGGAAGCACGACAATGAGCACCACTCTAGAAACGATCCAACGTCAAATCGCTGAAAACCCGATCCTGCTGTACATGAAAGGCTCTCCGAAGCTGCCGAGCTGCGGTTTCTCCGCTCAGGCAGTGCAGGCGCTTTCCGCTTGCGGCGAACGTTTTGCCTACGTAGATATCCTGCAGAACCCGGATATTCGCGCTGAACTGCCGAAATACGCTAACTGGCCGACCTTCCCGCAGCTGTGGGTTGACGGTGAACTGGTTGGCGGTTGCGACATCATCATCGAAATGTATCAGCGCGGCGAACTGCAGCAGCTGATCAAAGAAACGGCTGCAAAGCACAACGCTGACGAGCCGAAAGCAGAGTAATTCTTTGCTGCAAAAGAAAAAGCGACTTCTCCGGAAGTCGCTTTTTTTATCGCTTACGCTTCAGGTACAGGTAACGGCCAGCCGCCAAGGCGCTTCCAGCGGTTGACGATTTCGCAGAATAGCTGGGCGGTTTGCTCGGTATCGTACAACGCAGAATGGGCCTTGCTGCCATCAAACTCCATGCCGGCGGCGATGCAGGCTTTAGACAATACCGTTTGCCCTAAGGCCAACCCGCTCAACGCGGCGGTATCGAAGGTCACGAAAGGATGGAACGGGTTGCGTTTCAACCCGGCGCGCTCGGCGGCGGCCATCGTAAAGCTGTGATCGAAAGTCGCGTTATGCGCCACCATAATCGCGCGGCTACAATCGCTCTCTTTCATTCCTTTGCGAACCATTTTAAAAATGGCGTGCAGCGCATCGTATTCACTTATCGCGCCGCGCTCCGGATCGTTTGGGTTAATTCCATTGAAAGCCAGCGCTTCCGGCTGCAGGTTGGCCCCTTCGAAGGGAGCCACGTGAAAATGCAGCGTTTCGTCCGGCATCAGCCAGCCCTGCTCATCCATCTTCAACGTAATAGCGGCGATCTCCAGCAGGGCGTCGGTTTTGGCATTAAACCCGGCGGTTTCAACATCAATTACCACAGGATAAAAACCGCGAAAACGGCCGCACAGACCATTAAGTTGAGCGTTCTCGGACATCAGATTCTCTTAGCTGGAAAAAAGTAGCGCGCATTATGGCAAATTTTGCCGCGGCTTGCAGCAGGAAGGGAGAAAACATCGGGCGCGAACGCGCCCGAATTAACTTAGTTGCCGAGACCTTTTCCGGCATCTTTCTCTTCGATCAGCTCAATTTTGTAGCCGTCCGGATCTTCAACAAAGGCGATAACCGTGCTGCCGCCTTTAACCGGGCCAGCTTCGCGAGTGACGTTGCCGCCATTCTGGCGAATACGCTCGCACGCTTGCGCCGCGTTGTCGACGCTCAGCGCAATATGGCCATAGGCGGTACCGAGTTCGTAGCTATCCACGCCCCAGTTATAGGTCAATTCGATAACCGCGGTATCGCTCTCTTCGCCGTAGCCGACGAAAGCCAGCGAGTATTTATATTCAGGGTTTTCGCTGGTACGCAGCAGCTTCATGCCCAGCACGTTGGTGTAAAACTCAATAGAACGTTGCAGGTCGCCAACGCGCAGCATGGTGTGAAGTAAGCGCATAATTTCCCCTATGCAGTTTGTTTTGATACATCAGAGTCTTGAGTATAGCGGCGTTGGTACGCCGCTATCAATGGAGGGATTACAGGGTTGGATAATCGGTATAACCTTCCGCGCCGCCGCCGTAGAAGCTTTCCGGGCGCTGCGGGTTAAGCGCAGCTTTCTTCTGCAGACGCGCCACCAGATCCGGGTTAGCGATGTAATCGCGGCCAAAGGCCACGGCATCGATCAGTCCTTTATTGATAAGGTCGTTGGCTTTCTCCACCGTATAGGCGCCAGCGCCGATAATCGCGCCCGGGAAGCGATCGCGAACTTTCTGACGGAATTCGTCGCTGTACGGCTGGCCGCCGGCCCAGTCTGGTTCGGACATGTGCAGATAAGCGATACCGCGTTTTGCCAGCTGCTCAATAAGATAGAGCGCATCGGCTTCTTCGTTCGGGCCGTTATCGACGTTCTGGAAACTACCGATTGGCGACACGCGAATGCCGATACGATCGGCGCTCCACTCTTTACTGACGGCATCGACCACTTCCAGCACCAGGCGGGCGCGATTCTCGACGCTGCCGCCGTACTGGTCGGTACGCTGGTTAGAAGAAGGCGACAGGAACTGGTGCAGCAGATAGCCATGCGCGGAGTGCAGCTCTACCAGATCGAAGCCGACATCGCGGGCATTGCCTACCGCCTGACGGAAGTCATCCACGATCCCTGGGATTTCGTCTGTTTCCAGCGCGCGCGGCATCGACGTATCGACGCGAATGGCATGACCGTTTTCATCACGCAGCGAAGTACGCGTACCTGCGCTCAGCGCCGATGGCGCAACCGGCGCCGCGCCTCCCGGCTGCAGGCTGTTATGGGAAATGCGGCCGGTGTGCCACAGTTGCACGGCGATATGACCGTTTTCAGCATGAACGCCAGCGGTGATTTTTTGCCATGCGGCCATTTGCTCTGCGCTATGTAGGCCCGGCGCGCCGGCATAGCCTTTCGCCTGGGCGGAAATTTGCGTCGCTTCGGTGATAATCAGGCCGGAGCTGGCGCGCTGACGATAATACTCAGCCATCAGCGGAGTAGGGATGTCGCCTGGTTCGATGCTGCGCAGACGGGTCAGCGGAGCCATAAATACGCGGTTAGGTACGGTCACCGCACCGACTTTTAACGGGCTGAACAATTTAGATTCTGACATAATGACTCCTGAGTAGACCGGTCGTCTTGTAACTGGTTAAATAAAACGCCTGTTAAACCGCAGGCGCTGCAATGATTTGTTTGGCGTGAGCAAGGGCGCTTTCCAGCGGCGTTGCGCTACG
Organism: Klebsiella sp. SYXHC3; assembly: GCF_057196925.1. NCBI lineage: Bacteria > Pseudomonadati > Pseudomonadota > Gammaproteobacteria > Enterobacterales > Enterobacteriaceae > Klebsiella > Klebsiella sp. SYXHC3. Next base: position 108,173 of record NZ_JBXUNG010000001.1, read on the forward strand.
CGTAATTTTGGCCTGTAAATTGGCTCCCAACCACAACGAGTACAGCACCTGTGAAAGGGTGATAGCTTCCCCCTCAAACAACAGGCTACCCTCCAGACGGCCCTTTTCCAGCGCTTCGCCCAATAGGGCGATAATCTGGCTGGCGCCTTTATCCATGGCAGTACGCATATCTTCCGACAGGTCGCACACCTCCGCCGACAGCTTCACGGTTAAGCAACCGCTGATAATGCCCTGTTGGCAAAACTGATTCAGCGTGTGCTGATAGTAGGCCAGCAGTCGGTCGCGGTAGTTGCCTTCGCCATGGTCAAAGTGATCAACCAGGCGCTGCAGATAGCCGGTGTAGTGATGTTCAAGCAGCGCGACGCCGAAGGCTTCTTTTGAGCGAAAGTAGTGATAGAAAGAGCCTTTCGGCACTTCCGCCGTTTTCAGAAGTTCACTTAAGCCCATGCCGGTAAAACCACGATGCATGCATAGTTGCTCGCCGGTGATGAGGATGTGTTCTCGGGTATCGCATTCGCTGTGTCTGTTCATGGAGCACACTGTAGTAGACCGATTGGTCTAATGCAAGCAAAATGATCGTTAGCGCGAATACGAAGACAACAAAAGTTGCGCACTGGCGGTGGAACGTCTTCAATGAGAGACAGAGAGAAAATACAGGAGAGCGGTGGTGGCAGAGCAGCTGGAGTTTTTCCCGGTACAAAGTCCGTGCCGGGGAATATGTCAGTCCGATGAACGCGGATATTGCCGCGGCTGTTTTCGTAGCCGGGATGAGCGCTTTAACTGGCAAAAGCTGAGCGACGCGCAAAAACAGGAGGTTCTGCGTCTGTGCCGCCAGCGTCTGCTGCGTAAAATTCGCGCGACTAAGCAGGAACCGGCGGAAGAACCGCAGCAACCCTCACTGTTTTGACGACAAATATGCGTATACTCAGAACACTTTTTTGTCGAGGAAGCGTTTATGGTTCAGCGTATTGCTATGGCTCCGCAGGGGCCGGAATTTTCACGTTTTGTAATGGGCTACTGGCGTCTCATGGACTGGAAGATGTCCACCGACGCTTTGGTTGGCTTTATTGAGCAGCACCTGGATCTGGGGGTTACGACCGTCGACCACGCCGATATCTACGGCGATTATCAGTGTGAAGCCGCGTTTGGCGAAGCGCTTAAACGCGCCCCGCACCTGCGTAACCGTATGGAAATCGTCAGCAAATGCGGTATTGCGACCAAGGCGCGCGCGGAAAATACTATTGGCCACTATATTACTGACCGCGACCATATCATTCTCAGCGCCGAGCAATCCCTGCGTAATCTGGCGACCGATCATCTCGATTTACTGCTGATTCACCGCCCGGATCCGCTGATGGATGCCGATGAGGTCGCTGAGGCTTTCCTCGCGTTACATCATAGTGGGAAAGTGCGCCACTTTGGTGTATCTAACTTTACGCCGGCGCAGTTTACGCTTTTACAATCGCGCCTGCCTTTTACCCTGGCCACTAACCAGGTCGAGCTCTCGCCGGTACATCAGCCGCTGCTGCTTGACGGCACCCTCGATCAACTCCAGCAGTTGCGCATTCGCCCGATGGCCTGGTCCTGCCTCGGCGGCGGACGCCTGTTCAACGACGAAAGCTTCCAGCCGCTGCGCGACGAGCTGGCGCAAATTGCCCAGGAGCTCAACGCAGAAAGCATTGAGCAGGTGGTTTACGCCTGGGTATTGCGCTTGCCGTCGAAACCGCTGCCGATTATTGGCTCGGGGAAAATCGAGCGCGTGCGCTCAGCTATTGTGGCGGAAAAACTGCATATGACGCGCCAGCAGTGGTTCCGCATTCGTAAAGCGGCGCTGGGTTACGACGTCCCGTAAGCCAGATTACGCCTCCGGATGTCGCTACCTGGTTTACACTTATCAGGGATACGGCTAATCCGGAGGTGTTATGCAACGATGTTTACTCGCTATTTTCACTCTCGCATTTTGCGCTGGCGCTCAGGCCGCCAGTGAAGATGTCTCCCTCAATCTTGTCACCAGCCAGAGCGTTGGCCAGGCCGTCGGCAGCGTTAAAATCACTGAAACCGACAGAGGCCTTGAGTTTACGCCTGATTTACGCGCGCTTCCGCCGGGCAAACACGGCTTTCATATCCACGCAGAAGGGAGCTGCCAACCGGCGATAAAAGACGGTAAAGCGGTCGCCGCTGGCGCGGCGGGCGGTCATTTCGACCCACAACATACCGGCAAACATGAAGGGCCATTAGGGGCAGGGCATCTCGGCGATCTTCCTTTGCTGGTGGTGAACGACGATGGCGTGGCTAACCAACCGGTTATTGCCCCGCGCCTGAAAACGCTCGCGGAAGTGAAGGGCAAAGCGCTGATGGTGCATGTCGGAGGCGATAATATGGCCGATAGTCCGCAGCCGCTGGGCGGCGGCGGCGAGCGTTTTGCCTGCGGGGTGATTAAGTAGTCCGTTCGGTAATGGTGCCGGCAATCGGCGCCTGTTCTAACTGCGATAGCGAGCAGTATAACCGCCAGATAATCGCCGCCAGCTCTTTAGCCGCCGGCTGATGATGGTGGTTAAGGGTATCGCATATCCGCTGCAGCTCCAGCAACGTCGAGGCAAGTGGGCGTTGCTGGACGCCGCGTTCACTCATGACGTCGCGTAGCAGGCTGATACACAAGTCGCGCACCTGTGAAAGTGGATCGGAGCGTGTCTCCCAGTCGCGTAGTTGCCACACGACATGCGAACAGTTGAGCAGCACCACGCCCCAGCGCAGCAGCCAACGTCGCGCCAGCGCGTCCTGGCTGCTACTTAACTGGCTAATGTGGTGGTACACCAGTGACTCAAATTCATGCTCGCTGTGCTGCGGGCGTCGGCTCAACTGATCGACAAAGTGACGCCGTAACGCACGAATATGGCGGCGGCTTTTCCGCGCATCCGAGCCGGGGCTGATAATCGCAAAGGCAAGCCACGCAAGACCGACACCAATGATTTTGCCGAGGTTATCATTAAGGAACGAGGCAAAGTCGTAAACCGGAGGGTTGGTGACCGAAATAAACGATCCCATAAAGACGATTAACTGCCCCCACAGCCCTGCGAGCTTCGGCATCTGGAGTTTCAATAACTGCATGGTGGTGAGCAGCGGGAAGAGAAACAGTAAAAACTGCCACAGGTCGGTTATCTGCACCATTAGGCCAAACTTCACCACAAAGCTGAACAGCGACAACAGCACCAGCGTACGCATCAATAAGGTGAGCGATTTAAAGGGCGAAGGCGATATCGAGTAGAGTACGCAGCTAATGGCGGCGAGGGTGAGCGCGGCGGCGCAGGCCTGCCATTGGGTGCTGATACCCCAGGCGCCCACGACCACCAGCGCGCAGAAGGTCCGTAAGCCGTTCCATAACGCTTCCGCCTGATCGGTATGGCGCGACAGCGCGGGTGCCGAAGGCACATTGAACACCGTGATAGCGCTGGCGTTCTCGATGCGGCGGATCCAGCGGCTGCTTTCGAGATAGATACGACAGAAATAACGCAGCCGTTTCCAGAACGCCAGATGGCGATAGTCGGCGTTAGGGCCGGGGGCTAGCGGCACCAGAATTCGCGCCACGCTATAAACATTTGCGTGCGGATTGGCGAGCTCGCTAAGTAACGTTTCCAGCACCGCCCGCGTATTACCCGGCGCATCCGGCCAGTTCAATAACATTCGCCGCAGGCTGGAGATGACGCTGGTCATTCGCAACTGCTGATGCAGCAGATAATTCAGCAAGGGATTCTGCCGTCTGAAACGGTAGTGGCTCCAGAAGGCCTGGATACGCAGTAGATTCATAGTCAGGATCTGACCGATGACGCTTTCATGAGCGCTACGAATCGCATCGGTGGTTTCCGGCACCCACAGCAGGCTGGCATGCTCTAATAACCGGGAGTGCATATTCTTCAGTGCCGTCAGCAGCGTGACGCCATCCGAGGTACTGGGCAGGATCATCATCATGAATCCGCCGGACAATATCCCCACAATCACTTCACAGACCCGCGACTGAGCGATAGTCCACAGTTCATTTGCGTCGGTAACATTTATAACCGGGAAGGCGATGATTGCGCAGGTATAGCCCGCCAGTTGAAAAGCGTAGGCGACGTTATTGGTAAACATCGCGCAAGCCCAGGTACAGAGCGCAATCCAGGCTGAGATACTGAATAAGAATAGCCACGGGTCGTTAAGGGTATGGCCCGCCAGTAACAGGGCGGCGCAGGCGCCGAGCAGGCTGCCGGCGATACGGCCAAAACTCTTACTGATAACGCCGCCGACGGTCGGGAAGCTCACGACTGCGGCTGATGTCATTGCCCAGTAGGGTTCATCAAGATCCAGCGCATAGGCGATGCTAAGCGCCAGACACATGGCTATCCCATTGCGCAATGCGTAGCGCCATTGCGGGCGGCTGGCTTTAAACCACGGCAGTGATTGCCAGCGCAGAGCCTGCAGCTTCATTATTGTCCGCCAATTGACACGGTACAGGTGGTACCTGAAACCAATGTGACATCCGCAGGGAGTTTATCGAACTCGATACGTACCGGTACGCGTTGCGCGAGGCGCACCCACGGAATATTGGGTTTAATATTAGCGACTAACGCCGAACCGCCTTCGACGCTCTGGTCGACAATAGCGCGGCCAATGCTGGAAACGTGACCCTGTAACGTTTGTTTGCTGCTGTAAAGAACGACCTGGGCGCTATCACCTTCGCGGATGTGACGTAGTTTGGTCTCTTCAAAATAACCCAGGACATAGAAAGAGTGGCTGTCGACAAGGGCAAATACGGGATGGCCGACGGAGGCATAGTCCCCGACCCGCGTTGACAAATTAGTTATCCAGCCATCAACCGGGGCTTTAACCACGGTTTGCGACAGCTGCCACTGCGCATGCTCCAGCGCGGCTTGCGCCACGCCAACGACCGCTTTAGCCGCCTCATAAGTCGTATTGGCGGTATTCAGCGCGGTATTGACGGTTTCCATATCTTCAGCGGAGATGAAGTTTTGCGACAGACTGCGGCGGCGAGTAACGTCGCTGGCGGCCTTGGTTTGCTCGGCTTTGGCTTTTGCCAGTTCCGCTTTGGCTTTTGCCAGCTGCGCCTGAGCGTTTAATACCGCAATGCGATAAGGCGTATCGTCAATACGGAACAGCACGTCGCCGGCGTTGACCAATTGGTTATCTTTAACATTCAACTGCAAAATACTGCCGGAGACCTGCGGGGTGATGCCGACCTGTTCGGCGCGGATTTTACCGTCGCGGGTCCATGGCGACTGAGTGTAGTAGTTCCAGACCAGCCAGGCGGCGATGATTGCGCAGGCGGCGATAATTAAGGTTGAGAGATATTTTAGTTTCTTCATGAAATGAGCATCACAAGAGAGTCAGGAGAACCAGCGCCAGGCAAACGGCCAGCGCAAACAGGGAAAGGTCCATCAGCAGGGGATGCCAGATTTCGCCGGCGTACATCCAGTCGCGCAACTGACGATGAACTATTAGCCAAATAAAGAAACCAAGCACGACGGCTTTAAATAACGGGGGAAAATAGATAGAAGCGCCGAACACCAGGTCCTGTAGCGACAATCCGGGAGTGTTAAGACTCAGTTTCACAAGCAAAAATCCTTTGCCGTTGCAGGGATAATGTTCCTGGTGATGAATTAGTTCACATTGTAAATCATTGTTTTGAATTTAGTGAATCAAGTAATTCATTTGTTTTGGTAATTTAAATGCTGCACACTATTCTAAAAGCAGTATAATAACTTAGCAAGCTAATTATAAGGAGATGAAATTGGAATCGCCACTTGGTTCTGATCTGGCACGTTTGGTACGCGTTTGGCGCGCGCTGATCGACCATCGCCTGAAACCTCTGGAGTTAACGCAGACGCACTGGGTCACGCTGCATAACATTCATCAGCTACCTCCTGAGCAGTCGCAAATCCAGTTGGCCAAGGCAATTGGTATTGAACAGCCCTCTTTGGTGCGCACGCTGGATCAACTGGAGGAGAAAGGGCTTATCTCTCGCCAGACTTGTGCAAACGATCGCCGGGCGAAACGTATCAAGCTAACGGAAAAGGCTGAACCGCTGATCAACCAAATGGAAGACGTGATCGGCAAAACGCGTGATGAAATCCTTGCAGGTGTATCAAAGCAGGAAGTCGAAACGCTGCTCAACTTAATCCGTAAACTTGAAAACAATATCCTCGATCTTCAGGCTAAAGACTAGCCAGGAACAGGGCTCTGCGCTTGCAGAGCCCTTTCAATTATTTATTCTGCCAGACCACCACGCGATTGCGGCCACCGTTTTTCGCCGCGTACATAGCCGTATCCGCGCGCTTAACGCACTCTTCAGCCTCAATGAGCGAGCTTGTCGCCGTGTAGACACCCATACTAATGGTCATTTGTTCCGGCAGTGAATCCTGCCCGGCGCTGACCATCTGGCGAATTCGCTCGGCTATCGCCAGCGCATCATCAGCATCAGTATTTACCAACAACAGGGCAAACTCTTCGCCGCCGATGCGCGCGGCAATATCCTCACGACGGACATAGGTTTGTAATACGCTGGCGGCAAACTGAATCACCTTGTCACCCTGGACATGACCGTAGTTGTCGTTGATACGCTTAAAGTGATCGAGATCGCTGACGATGACGGAAAGCGGTTGTGCTGCTGAAGTATGCGGCAATAGTCCATTCAGCGTGTCGTAAAAGTAGCTGCGGTTGTACAGCCCGGTTAACGGGTCACGGATAGAGTTCTGATATGAATTGATGTATTTGTTGTTAGAGTCGCGATAGAGAAGAAAAACGTCGCTTAACAGGACGAACAGCATAAATAAGGTACTTAAGGTTTCGAACAGGCGCGCCTGATTCCAGGCGATAATATGCTGACTACCTGTCGCTGTGAGTAATACGTTTAGCGTAAATATATAGGCGGCACAGAAAAATGCGCCGCTGTACCAGAAGATATTACGTAGCCGGGTTAGCATAATCAATAATATCAACGTACATACCCAGGCTAAAAATAGCAGCCAGCCCATCCAGTTATGCCATAACGGAGTAAAAGTGCTGGTGATATCGTCGATAAAATCGATGCTTAATAACGGACTATTACTGGAGTGTAGCCAGGATAAAATAAGAATGGCGGCACTGAATAGAAAGCATACCGTCAGTATTATAGCATGTGCGCCAGCAGCCTGGTTAAGATGTTGGCGAAAACGATATATTATAATGGCAGTGATAAATAACACGGCCATCAGAATATTGCGGAACGAATAAAAGATCAGCGCGTCATTTTGTTTAACAATATATTCGCTGTTGCACAGTAGCCAGCCGGGATAGCTGCTCAGAGTGCCTAGCATCAACAGGGCAGAGCTGGCAAAAGCGAAGGCGATGGGCATCAGATACAGGCGGTTTTTATCACACCAATACTTCATGCTCATAAAACAGGAAATAGTAATGTGAAAAATCATTAATATTATTGTCAGTAAAGGGAAAAGTGGTGAAGAAGTCGTAGGGATACGATTAACAACTGAATTAGATAATAAATCGATCGTAATAATTGCCAGGCTGCAGGCAATAATATAAGCAAATAAGCGGTGTGATAACCGGTTTAGTTTCAGAGGCACAGGCAAACTCCCGCGATAAAAGGGCGGATAAAAACGACGTGCAGGTCGCTAAATGAGAAAGACCACTTCAGGCTAACGAATTAATCAACGGAAAATATTGCGCAAACGCAAGTTGTCGCGGAGAAATATCAATAAAATTGATATATGTATGATAAATTATTTGGAGCTAAATAATAATTATGAGGGATTAATGCGGCCAATAAAGGCCGCATTAGAGAGGCTTAACGCGGGGAAACCGTCACTTGACTGCCGCTGCCGGCAATGGCTACGCGCTGGCCGACGAAGAATGGGGTGTTACCCTGTTTCTGAACCACCATGATGGTGTTACCGTCATCTTTACGGATTTCCAGCTCAACGCCCTGCGTTTTGTTCATCGCGCCCTGTACGCCCTGACCGGCTACGCCACCGGCAACCGCGCCTGCAGCGGTTGCAAGAGAACGACCAGTACCGCCGCCGATGGTATTACCAAGGAAGCCACCGAGTACCGCGCCGCCAATCGCGCCGATGGCATTGCTGTCATCGCCGCTTTGGATCTGGACCGCACGGGTATGTACGATGGTACCGTAGGTCACGCTTTGCACCTGCTTGGCTTCTGAGGCTGTGTAAACATCGCCGGATAGGCCACTGCTGCTGACGCAACCCGCCAGGGTTAAGCCAATCATCGAGACAGCCAAAACACGTAAAATCATCTATGAATCTCCTGTGTACCAAAATGTTCCAGTGAACTTCCATGTGGTCAATTATATGGCATTTAAGCGTTCGCTGGCATAGCTTCCTTATGGACCGTTTAAAAATAATAAGGTTCGCTTTAACGACGGATAAACGTAAGTACTTTACCTAACAAATTCTTGCGGCAGAACTATTGTTAAAAAGTATTAGTGCGCCATAGCATTGAACGCTGCTTTATGATGCACTGATGGTACTGCAAAAGTCATGGAATGAGGGTAGGCGTATGAAATCAGGTCGTTTTATTGGCGTAATGTCTGGCACCAGCCTTGATGGCGTTGATGTTGTTCTGGCGGCAATAAATGAAAACATAGTGGCGCAGCAGGCGAGCCTCTCGTACCCCATCCCGGTCAATCTGAAAGAAGATATTTTAGCGATTTGCCAGGGGCAGCAGCTGACCTTGTCGCAACTGGGGCGACTCGATACCCGTTTGGGCCGGCTATTTTCTGACGCAGTATTAGCGCTGATGCGCCAACAGAACCTTCAACCTGAGGATATCGTCGCTATCGGTTGCCATGGCCAGACGGTGTGGCATGAGCCGACCGGCGATGCGCCGCACACGATGCAAATAGGCGATAACAATCAGATCGCAGCGCATACCGGCGTGACCGTGGTGGGGGATTTCCGCCGCCGCGATATGGCGCTTGGCGGCCAGGGCGCGCCGCTAGTCCCTGCCTTCCATCAGGCTCTGTTGGCGCACCCGGTTGAAAGGCGCATGGTGCTTAACATCGGCGGCATAGCCAATCTTTCCTTGCTGGTTCCGGGGCAGCCGGTACGCGGTTACGATACCGGGCCGGGGAATATGCTGATGGACGCCTGGATCTGGCGCCAATGTGGTAAACCCTACGATAAAGACGCGCAATGGGCCAGTGAAGGCAAAGTCTTGCTACCGCTGCTGCAGGATATGCTTAGCGATCCGTGGTTCGCGTTACCCGCGCCGAAGAGCACCGGTCGCGAGTATTTCAATTATGGTTGGCTGGAAAAACATCTGGTGCGCTACGCCAATCTGCGAGGGCAGGATGTTCAGGCTACGCTGACAGAACTGACCGCAGTGACCATCAGTGAGCAGGTTTTGTTAAGCGGCGGCTGCGAGCGTTTGTTAGTTTGCGGCGGCGGGGCGCGAAGTCCGCTGTTGATGGCGCGTCTGGCGGCGCTGCTGCCAGGTACTGAAGTCACGACCACCGATGACGCCGGCATCAGCGGCGACGATATGGAAGCGTTGGCCTTTGCGTGGCTGGCATGGCGTACGCTTGCCGGCCTGCCGGGTAATCTTCCTTCCGTTACCGGCGCCAGCGAAGCGACCATTCTTGGTGCCATCTATCCCGCGAATCGAGCGCAGAATCAGAGTTAACTGAAGTCGCTATTTTTTATTTACCGGTAAACTGGACGAAATTCCGGGAGGGCGGTTTGCTCTCCTGACCGGGAAAGTCGAAGGCATACTCATGAAAAAAATTCTTATTGCGGTAGTCCCTTTCATGCTGGCAGGGTGTAGCTATTACAACCAATTCGTTGAACGGATGCAGACCGACACCCTTGAATATCAGTGCGATCAAAAACCGTTGACCGTCCATCTGAACAACGCGCGTCAGCAGGTAAGCTTTATCTATGATAATCAGCAATTAAACCTGACCCAGGGGCTGTCGGCTTCCGGGGCTCGTTATACTGATGGCGTTTATGTCTTCTGGTCGAAGGGCGACAGCGCCACTGTTTATAAGCGCGACCGCGTCGTACTGGACAACTGCCAGTTGCAGACCGCGAAACGTTGAGATTTCCGTAGCGGGGGCGCACAATAACGCCACCCTATGACAACGATCTCAATGGTTATGTCTGATAACGACGAATTGCAGCAAATCGCGCATCTGCGCCGTGAATACACCCGTGGCGGCCTTCGTCGCCACGATCTTCCCGCTGAACCCCTGACGTTATTTGAACGTTGGTTGCGTCAGGCCTGCGACGCTAAGCTTGCCGACCCTACGGCAATGGTGGTCGCGACCGTTGATGAAAACGGCCAGCCCTATCAACGCATTGTATTGTTAAAGCACTATGACGAAAAAGGGCTGGTGTTTTATACCAACCTGGGTAGTCGCAAAGCACATCAAATCGAAAAAAATCCCCATATCAGCCTGCTGTTTCCCTGGCATATGCTGGAGCGGCAGGTGATGGTAATCGGTCAGGCAGAGCGTCTGTCGACGCTGGAAGTGGTTAAGTATTTCCACAGCCGGCCGCGCGATAGCCAGATCGGCGCCTGGGTCTCCCAACAGTCCAGCCGTATCTCCGCGCGTGGGATCCTGGAAAGTAAATTCCTTGAGCTGAAACAGAAATTCCAGCAAGGCGAAGTGCCGTTGCCGAGTTTCTGGGGTGGCTTCCGCGTCAGCATCGAACAGATGGAGTTCTGGCAGGGCGGCGAACATCGTCTACACGACCGCTTTTTATACCAGCGGCAAAATGATGGCTGGCAAATCGACCGTCTGGCGCCATAAAGGACGCAAAATGTTGTTTTAAGCGCTGGTGCTACGTGCTCCGGCGCTTTATTCTATGTACCTTTCGCGTCTGGCGAAAAGTCGTGTACCGGCAAAGGTGCAGTCGTTTATACATGGAGAATTTGATGGCAAGCAGTAACTTGATTAAACAATTGCAAGAGCGGGGGCTGGTAGCCCAGGTGACGGACGAAGAAGCGTTAGCAGAGCGACTGGCGCAAGGCCCGATCGCGCTCTATTGCGGCTTCGATCCTACCGCTGACAGCTTGCACTTGGGGCATCTTGTTCCATTGTTATGCCTGAAACGCTTCCAGCAGGCAGGCCACAAGCCTGTGGCGCTGGTGGGCGGCGCGACCGGTCTGATTGGCGACCCGAGCTTCAAAGCCGCTGAGCGTAAACTCAATACCGAAGATACCGTGCAGCAGTGGGTGGACAAAATCCGTAAACAGGTTGCGCCATTCCTCGATTTCAACTGCGGCGACAACTCGGCGATTGCCGCGAATAACTACGACTGGTTCGGCGGCATGAACGTGCTGACCTTCCTGCGTGACATCGGTAAGCACTTCTCTGTGAACCAGATGATCAACAAAGAAGCGGTGAAGCAGCGTCTGAACCGTGACGATCAGGGTATCTCTTTCACCGAGTTTTCCTATAACCTGCTGCAGGGTTATGACTTTGCCTGCCTGAATAAACTGCACGGCGTGGCGCTACAAATCGGCGGCTCCGACCAGTGGGGCAACATCACATCTGGTATCGACCTTACTCGTCGTTTGCACCAGAATCAGGTCTTCGGTTTGACCGTTCCGCTGATCACCAAGGCCGATGGCACCAAGTTCGGTAAAACCGAAGGCGGCGCGGTATGGCTGGATCCGAAGAAAACCAGCCCGTACAAATTCTACCAGTTCTGGATCAACACCGCGGATGCGGACGTTTATCGCTTCCTGAAGTTCTTCACCTTCATGGACATTGCAGAGATCAATGCGCTGGAAGAAGAAGATAAGAACAGCGGTAAGGCGCCGCGTGCGCAGTACGTGCTGGCAGAGCAGGTGACGCGTCTGGTCCACGGCGAAGAAGGCCTGGAAGCAGCGAAACGTATTACTGAAAGCCTGTTCAATGGCAATCTGAGCGACCTGAGCGAAGCGGATTTTGAACAGCTGGCGCAAGACGGCGTGCCGATGATCGAAATGGAAAAGGGCGCCGATCTTCTGCAAGCGCTGGTAGATTCCGAGCTGCAGCCGTCCCGCGGCCAGGCGCGTAAAACCGTAGCCTCCAACGCGGTGACCATTAACGGTGAAAAACAGTCCGATCCGGAATATGTATTCAGCGATAGCGACCGCCTGTTCGGCCGCTATACCTTACTGCGTCGCGGTAAGAAGAATTACTGCCTGATCTGCTGGAAATAAAAAATAAAACCAGGGCGTGGGAAACCACGCCCTTTTTCTTTTTAGGGTTGTGGTAAGAAAATGAAGAACATCCTCGCCATTCAGTCTCACGTTGTGTTTGGCCATGCGGGCAACAGCGCCGCTGAATTTCCGATGCGCCGTCTCGGCGCCAACGTCTGGCCCCTCAATACCGTACAGTTCTCCAACCATACGCAATACGGCAAATGGACCGGCTGCGTCATGCCGCCTTCGCATTTGACCGAAATCGTGCAGGGGATTGCCGACATCGATAAGCTGCAGAGCTGTGATGCGGTACTGAGCGGTTACCTTGGCTCCGCCGAGCAGGGCGAACATATTCTCGGCATCGTGCGTCAGGTTAAAGCGGCGAATCCGGCAGCGAAATATTTTTGCGATCCGGTGATGGGCCACCCGGAAAAAGGCTGTATCGTCGCCCCTGGGGTGGCTGAATTCCACGTACGCTATGCGCTGCCGGCCAGCGATATTATCGCGCCGAATCTTGTCGAGCTGGAGATCCTGTGCGGCCATCCGGTTGCTAACGTTGATGAAGCCGTTAGCGCAGCGCGTGAGCTGATAGCGCAAGGGCCGCAGGTCGTGCTGGTGAAGCATCTGGCGCGGGCGGGGATGAGTATGGATCGCTTTGAGATGTTGCTGGTGACAGCGGATGAAGCCTGGCATATCAGTCGCCCGCTGGTCGATTTTGGCAGCCGTCAGCCGGTCGGCGTGGGCGATGTGACCAGCGGCCTGCTGCTGGTTAAGCTACTGCAGGGCGCCAGCCTGCGCGATGCCCTTGAGCACGTCACTGCGGCAGTGTATGAAATCATGTTGGCAACCAAAAATATGCAGGAGTATGAACTGCAGGTGGTGGCGGCACAGGACCGCATCGCCAAACCGGAGCATTACTTCAGCGCTACGCAACTGTAAGCGCGATGGCATGCCCGCTTGCGGGCATGCCCATGGTTTACTTCAGACCTTCCGCCGACAGCGCCGCCGCAACGGACGGACGCGCCGCGACATGCGCCATCCAGGCGCCAATATTTGCGTAGGCTTCCATATTCAGTTTCACCGCATAGCCCCAGCGCAGTACCGTGAACAGATAGCCATCAGCTATGGTAAAGCGATGCCCATTCAGCCACTGTTTATCTTTCAGCGCATCATCGACATACTGCAGCTTTTTCTCCAGCAGGGCACGCACCGTTGGCTTGTAGTCATCCGGCGTATCCGGGCGGAACAGCGGGGTGAAGCCTTTATGTAATTCGGTGGCGATGTAATTCAGCCATTCCAGCGTCTGGTAGCGGGCAATGGTGCCCACTGGCGCCAGCAGCTGACGGTCAGGTACGCGGTCGGCAATGTACTGCATGATGGCCACGCCCTCGGTCAGCAGCACTTCGTCGTCAAGCAGCAGCGCGGGAACCTGACCCTTAGGGTTAATCAGCAGGTAGTCGTCGCCATTTTCGAGGCGTTTCTTCGCCAGGTCGACGCTATCGATGGTAAAGTCGAGGCCGCTTTCGCGCAGGGCGATATGAGAGGCAAGGGAACAGGCGCCGGGCTTGTAGAACAGTTTCATCAGTAACTCCTCGTGGCTGCAGTTTTCTGTATGTTAGTCCGCCCAGGGACAAAAAAAAAGCCGCTAACAAACGTTAGCGGCCTAAATTTATTGGTTTTCCCGGAGCATTTAAGCGGTTGCGGTTTCGCGCGCTTTGGCGACAGCGTCGTCGTCCAGCGTCATGCGGTTCAGCTTCGGCGCGGTCAGCAGCATCAGGAAGGCGATGACTGCGGTCGCGATACCAATCTGCAGGAACACGTGGCCGTAAACATCCAGAGAAACCAGCGGGTCGGTCACGTTTTCCGGTACTGCCATCAGGTTAGCGATTTTACCTGCAATGATGGCGGCGCCTGCGGTGGTCAGGAACCAGCTACCCATGATGAAGCCCATCAGACGTTGCGGTACCAGTTGAGCCACCATCGCCAGGCCGAGGCCGGAAATCATCAGTTCGCCGATACTCTGCAGCGCGTAGCTGAGGATCAACCAGTTGACGGAGACGATACCAGCATCGCTGGCGAATTTGGTACCCAGCGGCAGCACCAGGAAAGCGCCGGAGCACAGTACCATACCGATGGCGAATTTATGCGGCATCGGCAGGCGGTCACCCATCTTGTTATAAATCGCCGCCAGAATCGGGCTACCAATCATAATCCAGAACGGGTTCAACGCCTGATACTGCTCCGGTTCGAACGCGATACCCAGAATCGAGTGCTCAACGTTACGGATCGCGAAGAAGTTCAGCGAGGTTGGCATCTGGCTGTACAGTACGAAGAAGACAATCGCTTCAACCATCAGCAGGAAAGCAACGATCATTTTACGACGCGCCGCGCCCTGCAGCGCCATGGCTTCTTTAGCGAAGATGATAACAATACCCAGTGCGATGACGCCCAGCGCCATACGTGCGATGCCCTGGTTGTGCAGCAGCCAGGTGGCAATCGCGACCAGCACGACTACGCCGACGATAGTTGCCAGCAGTTTGCCGACATGCACCGGTGCGAAGTCAGGTTTGGAACCGTACTGTTTAACCCACTTCTGGCAGAAGGCAAAGTTAACCACGGTAATCAGCATGCCCACGACGCTCAGCGCGAACGCCACGCTCCAGCCGAACTTCGCTGCCAGCCACGGTGTAGCCAGCATAGAGAAGAAGGAACCGATATTGACGGACATGTAGTACATGGTGAATGCACCGTCCAGACGCGGGTCGTTCTTGTCGTAGCAGGTAGAGAGCAGGGAGGACGGGTTAGCTTTGAACAGGCCGTTACCGACGGCGATAGTCGCCATACCCATATAGACGATGGCGGCATCGTGACCGGACCAGGCAACCAGCGCATAGCCGATAGCCAGGACAATCGCGCCAAGCATGATGACGCGTTTGGTGCCAAGTACCTTGTCGCCGAGCCATCCGCCGATAGCGACCAGGCCATAAACCAGTGCACTAAAGGAAGAGAACAGGGTGATAGAATCCGCTTCCGACATACCCAGCTGTTTTACCAGGTAAACGGCCATGATCCCTTGCAGGCCGTAATAACCAAAACGCTCCCATAACTCAATGGAGAAGATGAGATAAAACGCTCTTGGTTGTTTGAAAGCGTTCAGACTCACGCTTTCTGCTGGTTTATTGTTTGCAGTTGACACATATACCTCTTTTTTTACATCCCATATTAACGGGGGCTGTTTGGGGCGCAATCGCGAAGGACCGCCGCCTTTATAGTTATTCTTGGAGGGAAAACGGCAAGTAATGTTCACTATCCTGCCCCATCAGGCAATAGCTTTGTAATACTCTGTTACACATAACTAAGCCACTATAATTAGCCAGTCATGCAAATGTTATACAGAGTTAAATTTCACCTATTCGTTAAACCTGATATTTTAATCTGTGGCGGGCGGCTACTGAGGGGATAAAGGCGATATATTCTGCTTTTTGACCTTGAAGGTAGTGGGATGACCTATATTCCGAAAAATAAGCAGGCTATTGTCCTGTTGTCTAAGGCTCTGATATTGAAATTGCTGGCTTTTTGCATCATTTTCGCAACAGTTATTTAACGATGAGTTGCATGGATGATCTTGATCACAAATACATAGAAAATTTTCGACGGTAAAAAACGAATGCGCTGATCGTTCGTTATATAACCGCATAATTATCCATCTAAATGGCAAAACTATGGAGTGATTATCGGTGTGGCTGGTAAAACATAGAGCCATAACCACAGGTTAGGTTATGGCTCCAGGCTGGCGACGATGAAAAAGGCGACTACGGGGGGGGAGCGGTCATATTCACAAGATATGCAGAAATCAGGACTCTACCTTCTCTTTATACTCGCACAAATCTTCAATCAGGCAGGAACCACAGCGCGGTTTTCGCGCGATGCAAGTGTAACGGCCGTGAAGAATAAGCCAGTGGTGGCAGTCAACTTTAAACTCCGCCGGCACCACCTTTAACAACTTTTCTTCGACTTGTTCAACGTTCTTGCCGGGAGCAAATTGTGTCCGATTGCAAACGCGGAAGATATGGGTGTCGACGGCGATAGTCGGCCAGCCAAAGGCGGTATTCAGCACGACATTAGCGGTTTTACGTCCGACTCCTGGTAGCGCTTCCAGCGCCGCCCGGTCCTCTGGCACCTCACCGTTATGTTTCTCCAGTAAGATGCGGCAGGTTTTGATGACGTTTTCGGCTTTACTGTTAAACAGACCAATGGTCTTGATATAGGACTTCACGCCGTCAACGCCAAGCTCCAGCATCGCCGCCGGCGTATTGGCGACCGGATAGAGCTTCGCCGTCGCTTTGTTGACGCTCACATCGGTGGCCTGCGCCGACAGCAGCACCGCTATAAGTAGCTCGAACGGTGAGGTGAAATTGAGTTCGGTCGTTGGGTGCGGGTCGTTGTCCCGCAGCCTGGTCAGGATCTCCAGGCGTTTGGCTTTATTCATCTTACGCTTTCCCTGTCACATCAGTTGGGGCGACGGAGACGGCCTGCGCCGCTTTCGCCTTACGCTGCTTAGTACGCTCATCAATGAGGTATTTTATCGCCAGCATCATACCGAGGCCAATGAAAGCGCCCGGCGGTAGCATCGCCAGCAGGAACGGCGTATCGGTATGGAAAACTTCGATGCGCAGGACTTTTGCCCAACTGCCTAATAAGCTATCGGCGCCATCAAACAGTGTGCCATTGCCGATTATTTCGCGCAGCGACCCCAGCACAAACATGGCGCAGGTCGCGCCCATACCAATGGAAAAACCATCGAGCGCCGACAGCGCCGGCCCTTTTTTGGCGGCGAAGGCTTCGGCGCGCCCCACCACGATACAGTTGGTGACGATAAGCGGAATGAAGATACCCAGCGATTGATACAGGCCGAAAGCGTAGGCATTGATAAGCATTTGTACCACGCTGACTACCGAGGCGATGATCATCACGTAGATCGGAATACGGATCTCCGCCGGCGTCCAGCGGCGCAGGCTGGAGATGGTGAGGTTGGTTAGCGTCAGTACCAGCGTGGTCGCCAGGCCGAGGCCCAGGGCATTGGTAGCCGTTGAGGTAACCGCAAGCAGGGGACACATACCCAACAGCTGAACCAGCGCCGAGTTATTCTTCCACAACCCTTGAACAATGACGTCTTTTACTTCGCTCATGGCTTAGTCTCCGCAGGCGGTGAATTCAGGGATCTGCGCGGGCAGCGTTTGCGCATACAGACCCGCGCGTTTAACGGCATTTACCACCGCGCGTGGGGTAATGGTCGCGCCGGTGAATTGGTCGAAATCGCCACCGTCTTTTTTCACCGCCCAGTGGCTATCATTTTGACCATGGATAACCTTGCCGCTGAAGTGGGTAATCCAGTCAGAAATACGCAGTTCGATCTTATCACCGAGCCCGGGTGTCTCATGATGCTCGGTGACACGTGAACCGAGAACGGTGCCTTTAAAGTCGGCTGCTACCAGCAGCTGAATCGCCCCGGAATAACCATCTGGTGCCGTGGCTTCCATCACCGCGCCGACCGGCGCATTGTTATTCTTTGCAATCCATACTTTATGCTGACCTTTGCCTAACTGCGGCGCGGTCACCAGATAACAGCTTTGCAGCAGGTCGTTATTATAACTCTCCGCTGGCAGGACCTGATCGAACAGGGCCTTTTGCTGCAGCGCGGCCTGCTGCTCGATGGTGTTTTTGGTTAACTCATTGATGGCGGCCGTTAGTCCGGTAGAGCCAGCGGCAAAGAGCGCCAGCGTGATGCCGTGTTTACGCATGCTTTTTAACATGACGACTCCTTAACGGTGGCCATACACGCGCGGACGCGTGTAGTAGTCAATCAATGGGACGGTTATATTCGCCAGCAGCACGGCAAAGGCGACGCCGTCCGGATAACCGCCGAAGCTGCGGATCAGCCACACCAGTAAACCTGCCAGCGCGCCGAAAATCAGGCGTCCGCGGTTGGTGGTGGATGCCGTCACCGGATCGGTAAGGATAAAGAACGCCCCGAGCATGGTGGCGCCGGAAAGCAGATGCATTTGCGGCGATGCCAGGCTTTCCGGCGAGAAAATCCACCCGAGAGTGGCGCAGACGGCAAGGCTTAGCAGGAAGCTCACCGGGATATGCCAGCGAATGGTTTTTTGCCAAAGCAGGAACAGACCGCCAGCCAGCCAGGCGAGGTTAACCCATTGCCAGCCAAGGCCAGCCAGTTGGCCGCCGTAAATTGGATACTGCAGGATCTCTTTTGCGCTGTACCCGGCATGAAGCGAAGTCTTAAATGTATCCAGCGGCGTGGCCTGGCTGATACCGTCGATTCCCATGCGCAGGCTGTTCATATCGCCGCCGCTAGCGGTATGGCCGCTGAAAATGACCTGCAGCGCATCCATAAAGCCAGGAATCTGAGCGGCAATTTCGTGCGGCGGTAACCAGGAGGTCATCTGCACCGGGAAAGAGATTAGCAGAACGACATAGCCGATCATTGCCGGGTTAAAGGGGTTATGTCCTAATCCGCCGTACAGTTGCTTGGCAATCACCACCGCAAAGGCGGTGCCCAACACCACCATCCACCACGGCGCCAGCGGCGGGATACTGACGGCCAACAACAGCCCGGTCAGCAGGGCAGAGTTATCCGCAAGGGTTGCCGCGATATTCTGTTTGCGCAACTTGAGAATAGCCGCTTCGGTTCCCCATGCGGTGAAGGCCGCGAGGATAATCTGCAACAGGGTACCCCAGCCGAAAAACCAGCTCTGGACGACAATACCAGGGATCGCCGCCAGCAGCACCAGGAGCATAATTCGCGAGGTCTGGCGCTGGTTGTGGGTATAAGGGGAGCTTGCGATTCTGAAAACCATTTATTCCTCGTTAACTGCCTGCTGTGTTGCTTTACGTGCCTGAACGCGAGCGATAGCTGCCGCGACGGCCGCTTTACGCGGGTCGTCATTGGCGGCGTCCGGCGCGGTTTGTTGTTCTGCTTGTTGGGCGGCTTTACGCGCCTTGGCGCGGGCGATAGCGGCCTCAACGGCGGCTTTACGCGGATCGACCGCGGGCGCTGTCTCAACCGTGGTTTCACTTTCGGCAGAGGGAGCGGCGTTTTCAACCTGCTGCGCGGCTTTACGCGCTTTGGCACGGGCGATAGCGGCCTCAACGGCGGCTTTACGCGGATCGACCGCTGGCGCAGCTTCAGCCGTGGTTTCACTTTCGGCAGAGGGAGCGGCGTTTTCACCCTGGTGCGCGGCTTTGCGCGCTTTGGCGCGAGCGATAGCGGCTTCAACGGCGGCTTTGCGCGGATCGACCGTGGGCGCAGCTTCAGCGTTAGTTTCACTTTCGGCAGAGGGAGCGGCGTTTTCAACCTGCTGCGCGGCTTTGCGCGCTTTGGCACGGGCGATAGCGGCCTCAACGGCGGCTTTACGCGGATCGGTCGCCTCGGTTGTCGATTCAACAGCGGCTTGCTGTTCAGCTTTGCGCGCCCGGGCCTCGGCTTTACGCGCTTCGCGGGCGGCAATCGCTTCGCTGTTATCTGGTTTGCTGCCGGATTGAATAACAATCGGCTGCGCCGCATCACGCTGCTTTTCACGCACGCGGGCCAATGCGGCGTTAATGGCATCCTGATCTTTCGCCGCCGGTTGTACGGCTGCTTTTTTGTGCCGCTCCTGGCGCGCGGCTTTTTCACGTTCAAGACGCGCCTGTCGCGCTTCAAACCGAGCTTTCGCCTCGGCGGCGCGCTGTTCTTCCTGACGGATGGCGGCAATTTCCGCTTTTTCCTGGCGGAAATATTGCACCAGCGGAATATTACTCGGACAGACCCAGGCGCAGGCGCCGCATTCGATGCAGTCGGCTAAGTTATGGGTAGTGGCTTTGTCGTGCTGCTGGCCTTTACTGAACCAATACAGCTGCTGGGGGAGGAGATCTGCCGGGCAGGCATCAGCGCAGGCGCTACAGCGGATACAGCCTTGCTCTTCCTGTGTTTCGCCCATCTCAGTTACCGACGGAGCCAGCAGACAGTTAGTGATTTTCACGACCGGAACGTCGAGCCAGGGCAGAGTGAAGCCCATCAACGGGCCGCCCATGATGACCATCGGCTCGGCGCTGGCGCAGAAACCGGCATCGCTCAGAAGATGGCGCACCGGCGTCCCCAGGCGCGCCCAAACGTTGCCCGGCCGGCTAATCGCTTCGCCAGTCAACGTGACGACGCGCTCGGTTAACGGCTCGCCGTCGATCACCGCGCGTTTAACAGCATAAGCGGTGCCAACGTTCTGCATCAGGACGCCAATATCGGAGGAGCGGCCGCCATGCGGCACCTGCTTACCGGTGAGAATTTGCGTAAGTTGCTTCGCGCCGCCGGAGGGATATTTGGTTGGAATCACCCGCAGCGCTATGCCGTGGGCGTCGGATAACACCGCGCGCAGCATGGAAATGGCCTGCGGTTTGTTATCTTCGATACCAATCAGCACCTGTTTGGGTTGCAGAATATGCGCAAGGATGCGGATCCCTTCAACAACCTGCGCCGCGCAATCCTGCATCAGGCGATCGTCTGCGGTGATATAGGGTTCGCATTCTGCAGCATTGATAATCAGGGTATCGATTTTATCGCCGCCGCCGCGCAGTTTTGTTCCCGTGGGGAAGCCGGCGCCGCCGAGTCCGGCGACGCCAAACTGGTGAATACGCTCGATCAGCTCTTCACGCGACTTGTTGTGGTAGTCGCTCCAGCCGTCGCGCTCGATCCAGCAGTCTTCGCCATCGGCGTCGATAATAACGCTGAGTTCCGCCAGCGCGGAAGGGTGGGCGGTGGAATGGGGGGCAATAGCCGTCACCGTTCCGGAAGTCGGGGCATGAACCGGCAGCATCCTGCCAAAGCCGCGGGTTAACGGCTGACCGCGCAAAACTTTGTCACCCGGTTTTACGCACAGTTCGCCTTCAGCACCGATATGCTGCTTCAGCGGAATGACAAAACGCTGCGGCAGAGGAACCTGACGCAGCGGCGTGCTGTTGGACTGAGTTTTCATTTCCGGCGGATGAATACCGCCGTTGAAGTCCCAGATCTTGTCTTTTCGGAAAGCGGAAAATAACTTAAACATGTTGTTCCACAGGAATATTGCGTACCGGGATGGCCTGCAGGTCCCATTTCCAGGTTTCGGTGGTCTGAGCGACTGGACGCAGGTCAATACACTGAGTCGGGCAGGGGGCAACGCAGAGATTACAGCCGGTGCACAGGTCGCTCATCACCGTATGCATGGCGCGGGTCGCGCCAACGATGGCATCAACCGGACAGGCCTGAATACATTTGGTGCAGCCAATGCAGTTGGCTTCATCAATCACCGCCAACATGCGAACCGGCTCTTGCTGCTGCTCATCGCCGTCAATAGGCTGCGGGTCGACGTTCAATAATGCGGCGATTTTTAACATGACCGCTTCACCGCCGGGGGCGCAGCGGTTGATTTTTTCACCCTGAGTGCCCACGGCTTCCGCGTAGGGACGGCAGCCAGGAAAGCCGCACTGGCCGCATTGACTTTGCGGCAGCAACTCATCAATTTTTTCTACCACCGGGTCGTCTTCCACCGCAAAACGGCGCGACGCGTACCCCAGTATTAAGCCGAAAATCAGCCCGAGCAGGCTGATGGCGATCACGGCTATCCAGACAGCGCTCATTACAACTTCACCAAACCACTAAAGCCCATAAATGCCAGCGACATTAATCCAGCGGTCACCAACGCAATCGCGTTACCGCGAAACGGCGCGGGAACATCGGCAACCACCAGACGTTCGCGAATCGCGGCGAATAACACCATTACCAGCGAGAAACCAACGGCGGCGGCGAAACCGTACAGCGCGGACTGCAGGAAATTATGCCCGAGGTTAATATTCAGCAATGCCACGCCCAGCACCGCGCAGTTGGTGGTGATTAACGGCAGGAAGATCCCCAGCAGGCGATACAGCGCCGGACTGGTTTTACGTACCACCATCTCGGTAAATTGCACCACCACCGCGATGACCAGGATAAAGGCCAGGGTGCGCAGATAAACAAGGTTCAGCGGGATAAGGATCCAGGTATCAATCAACCAGGCGCAAATTGAGGCCAGCGTCATCACAAAGGTGGTGGCCAGTCCCATCCCCATAGCGGTTTCCAGCTTTTTGGAAACCCCCATAAACGGGCACAATCCAAGAAACTTCACCAGCACGAAGTTATTAACAAGGACAGTACCGACAAAGAGCAGTAAATAATCAGCCATTATTGGACCTGAAACGAAAAAAAGCCGCCTATTATCGAATAAATCGATACCGGCGACAACAGGTGAACTGTGTGGTTATTACGGATTGACGAAGGTCCGCTTAACCCGCGCAGAGCGTCGAAAATAGGGCGCAAACAGTGCCGCAGCGAGCAACGGAAACAGCAGCTGGCGCATGGCCAGAAGATCCGAAATCGGCGAAAAAGCGAACGCCTTAATCGCCAGCAGCAGAGAAATAAGCAGCCAGATAATGTAGTGTTTGGGTACCACCGCGCGGCGTTTGAAAAACGCTATCGTCAGCCACAGGGTATAATACCACATCGCGACGGCGAACAGCAGCGAAGCCAGCCAGAGCGCCAGATGGCCAAAGCTCATGGCTTTCAGCAATGCCCAGGTCTGAGGCGCCATCAGCGCATTCGCGTACAGTATTAATGATAGGGAGGTGCTGAGCAACGCGAGCAGTAACCACGCCAGCGGCGCCAGTAGCCATCCGCCGATACGTTCTGCAGATTGAGAGGACATCCTAACCCCCGGATTCAACGCCAGTTAGTTAATTTCAGGGCGGGAAGTATAAGCAACTGGCGTGAATGATAACAGTCTTTATTGCACGTAACGCCACACCGACTTCGGCACCTGGCCTACATCGAACAGTTTTCCGCCAGAGACTAACTCGGCGCGGCGGTGATCGGCGGCGCGATACATGTTGACGATTTCATTGGTGTCAGAGAGAGAATAGTTAAGATGATCAAAAAGTTTTTCCAGGCTTTCCAGCGAACTAATTTTGCGGAATTTTAATAAATAATCCTGTACGGTCATTTGTGTATCCATTTAATAATCGGAATTAAGTCGAATATTACCAATTTTCTGTAAACCGTGTTTCAACTAACAGCGCCTTCTTGATGGGCCGGCGGAATTATTTCGGTTGCCAATACTAAAAACAAGAACTGATTAGGATCCTGGCATCGTAAAAAGAAATTTAAGAATATTCTACAACCAGATCAGGCGCCGGACGGCGCCTGGGAGGGAAGATTAACGCTGTTCGCCTCGGCTGGCAATAACGTTTTGATACCAGAAATAACTCTTTTTTCGTTTGCGAGCGCGGTTCTGCTGGTGATCGACGTAGACAAAGCCATACTGCTTCTGATAGCCGTTGAGCCAGCTTAGCAGGTCAATAAAGGACCATGGGTAAAAACCGCGGACATCCGCACCTAATGCTATTGCCTTTTCCAGCGCATTAATGTGGCTACTCAGATAGTCAATTCGCGGATCGTCGACTATTTCACCGTCAATAATCGGATCTTTCGCCCCCAAACCATTTTCGGTGATATAGATTGGGATATCGCCGTAACGCTCTTTTATCATCATGATGCCGTCGGTTAATCCCTGCGGCCAAATTTCCCAACCCCATTCGGTATAAGTACTTTGCGGATTGCGGACAAAATAAAATAATCCATCCACGCCGGACTCGCCAACGCCTGGACCATCCTGCGGCGTGGCGGAGACCGTCTCCCGACGATAATAATTCAGGCCGATAAAATCGCAGCGGTTTTCCCTGAGCAGCGCGTCGTCGCCCGGTGCGAAGCGTGGTACGTTCCACAGCGCCTGAGCCTGTTGAAGTAAAGCGTCTGGATAGGCGCCTTTGAGTACCGGATCGTATAGCCAGTGGGTATGGATAGCATCGGCCAACGCGGTGGCCTCAATGTCCTCGGCGCTTTGCGTCAACGGCGTATGGGGCTGCAGTACGTTAACGAAACCAATCTGGCCGTTAATGTTCATGTCACGGAAGGTCTTAACGGCCAGCGCGTGGGCGATAAAGACATGGTGACAAGCCTGGATGGCGCGAGCCGGGTCGCGTACCGCCGGCGGGTGGCAGCCATTAATATAACCGTGGCCAATAAATACAATGGTTTCGTTAAAGGTTGCCCACAGCTTGACCCTGGAACCGAAGCGCTGATAGCACAGTCGCGCGTATTCGGCGAAGGCTTCCGCTGTGCTCCGAGCCTCCCAACCCCCTTCGTCCTGCAATGCCTGGGGCAAATCCCAGTGATAAAGGGTGATCATCGGTTCAATATTGTGCGCCAGCAGTTCGTCGATCAGATCGCTGTAAAACTTCACGCCTGGTTCATTGACTTCACCACGGCCACGAGGCAATAACCGAGGCCAGGAGATAGAAAAGCGGTAGCTTTGTAGCCCCATTTCAGCCATCAGGGCGACATCTTCACGAAAGCGGTGATAGTGATCGACGGCGATATCGCCATTGGTGCCCTGAAAGGTGGTTCCCGGCTGGTGCGAGTAGATATCCCAAATAGAAGGGCCTTTGCCATCGGCATCGTGCCCGCCTTCAACCTGGTAGGCGGCCGTTGCGGCCCCCCAGAGAAAATCTTGCGGAAATGCGGCCATCAAAAAAACTCCTTATCAAGTGATAAAGAGAGTGTATTGAATGGCGCGACAAATCTGCAACCGGTTTCTGAAACCGGTTGCAGATTTGCGGCGAGTATCACTCTTTGCCGTTATTTCGCCTGTACGGTGTTGGCCGGAGGCGGGGACTGATAATCATCGATTTGATGCGCAACCACCAACAGCACAGCCGAAACGCCAAAAACAACCCAGCCAATAAGTTCTACAATGCGGGTAAAAACAGTCGTCATAATTCTAAAGCGGAAAGTTAAAATGGATTGAAATGTTACTAAACCGCGGAAACAACGCAAGTATTACTGCCCACGCATTGCGCAACTGGCGCAAAGATGAACAGCGTGCACGGATAATCGAAAGATTGCGGTTTATAGTTGAAGTCATGGTTGCGCACGAGGATGAGGTCATGAGTGATGCTATACGGGTAGGGCTGATAGGTTATGGTTATGCAAGCAAGACATTTCACGCGCCATTGATTTCCGGTACGCCGGGCATGGCCCTGTCGGCCGTGGTCAGTAGCGATGCGCAGAAAGTGCTGGCGGACTGGCCGGCGACCCAGGTGGTGGCTTCAGCGAATTCGCTAAATGCGGACCCTGATATCGATCTGATTGTTATTCCAACTCCCAACGATACTCATTTCCCGCTGGCGCGAGCGGCGCTGGAGGCGGGCAAACATGTCATTGTTGACAAACCTTTTACCGTGACACTGTCACAGGCGCGTGAGTTGGATGCTATCGCCAGAAGCCGCGGGCGGCTGTTATCGGTGTTCCATAATCGCCGTTGGGATAGCGATTTTCTCACGCTGAAGGCCTTGATTGCCGCAGGGGATTTGGGGGAGGTCAGTTATTTTGAATCACATTTCGATCGTTTTCGCCCGCAGGTTCGTGACCGCTGGCGTGAGCAGGGCGGCCCTGGCAGCGGTATCTGGTATGACTTAGGCCCCCATCTGCTGGATCAGGCGGTCAACCTGTTTGGCCTACCGGTAAGTATTGCCGTCGATCTGGCGCAGCAGCGCCCCGGTGCGCAGGCGACGGATTATTTCCACGCGGTGTTAGTTTATCCGCAACGGAGAGTGATTTTGCACAGTACGCTGCTGGCGGCGGCGGAAACGGCGCGTTATATCGTCCATGGTTCACGAGGAAGCTATGTAAAATATGGTCTCGATCCGCAGGAAGAGCGTTTGAAAAGCGGCGAGCGACTGCCGCAGGAGGATTGGGGCTACGATATGCGCGACGGCATATTGACCCGCGTTGAAGGCCAAGAGCGCGTCGAGGAAACCTGGCTGACGCTGCCCGGGAACTATCCCGCTTATTATGCGGCGATTCGCGATGCGCTCAACGGCAGCGGAGAAAACCCGGTACCCGCAAGCCAGGCGATTCAGATTATGGAGCTGATTGAACTGGGGATTGAATCGGCACGGCACCGGACGGCGCTGTGCCTGATTTAACAGCATGCTCCGCCTGCGCGGCGGAGCTTTGGCTTAATTAGCCTTTAGAACGCGTTGGATCAGCGCCTCTTTTTCCTGACGGCTGAGGAACGCCAGTTCCAGACCGTTAATTTGCGCCTGACGGATCTGCTCACGGCTGAGGCCCGCCGCCGGCGCGGCGACATTGTACTCGTGAATAATATCCACCCCCTGTACCGCCGGATCATCGGTGTTAATGCACGCCAAAACGCCGTGATCGAGGAAAGTCTTCAGCGGGTGCTGCGCCAGTGAAGCGACGGTGCTGGTCTGGATGTTTGACGTCAGGCAGGATTCAATGCCAATACGTTCAGCGGCGAGGAAGTCCATTAACTTCGGATCCTGCACGGCTTTCACCCCGTGACCGATGCGTTCGGCGCCCAGTTCACGAATGGCCTGCCAGATACTTTCCGGCCCGGCGGCTTCACCAGCGTGGACGGTGATACGCCAACCCGCGTCACGCGCGCGACGGAAATGATCCATAAACAGCGCGCCGGGGAATCCCAGCTCGTCGCCAGCCAGATCCAGCGCGGTGATCCCATCGCGATGGGCCAGCAGGGCGTCGAGTTCCTCTTCACAGGCCGCCTCGCCGAAGGTGCGGCTCATGATGCCAATCAGACGCGCTTCGACGCCGAAATCACGGCAGCCCTCGCGTACCCCGGCAATCACCGCTTCGACGACGCCAGCGACCGGTAATTGATGGGTCATCGCCATATAACGCGGAGAAAAACGCAGCTCAACGTAGTGCAGGCCGTTGCGCGCGGCGTCTTCAACGTTTTCCCAGGCAACACGGCGGCAGGCTTCCAGAGAAGCCAGCACCTTCACGCCCCAATCGAGTTTCGCCAGGAAGCTGACCAGATCGGGTTCATGGCTGGTGACCTGCACATGCGGACGCAGCGTTTCAAGGGTGTCTGCCGGGAGAGTAATATTGAACTGGCGGCCAAGATCGAGAATGGTTTGGGCACGGATGTTGCCGTCAAGATGGCGGTGAATGTCTGTTAAAGGCAAAGTTGAATCAATCATGGTCGCACTCATTTTTTAGTTGAAGTGCACGATATTATACATCAGCAGCGTAACCGTTTAAAAGTACGGAAAAAATCCTGTGGATACAGAGAGTTGACCAGTGAAAAGTTTGTACTTGCGCAATAAAAGAGCCAATTTTTCATTTTGTTGCGCAATTGCAGGCGATGAGCAGCCCGAAACAAAACCAACGGCGGGCCGCCTGAATATCTTGAACCGCGTGTAATAATTTCTGCAATCAAACGGGCAGAATCATATTTTCCATATGCAATAACGTATTGTCTTTTGACCAGTAGTGTCGCGTTTTTTCATTGAGATCAACCACCCACTTGAATACCCCGGCATTTGCCAGTTCGGCGCAATAGTTATCAAAAGTGGTAATACCGCTAAAGTGGCGCCGGGCGGCATCTCGGGTGAGCGCTCTGCAGGACTGGGAATTAACCCGCAACAACTTTCTGTTGCTTTTCAGGGAAACGAAAGTATCTGATGACATAACAAAATTTACATTCCCTGTAGCGACAAAATAGATGTAATAAGAGACATTGTTCTCCAGAAGTACTTCAGTAAATGAAATAAAATCCGCATCAGTGCGTACTCGCTCAAAAATGGTTCTGAGCAAATCCAGAAGCTCCATGGTTTTCCTTGTGGGTTGTGTGTGCGTGCGAAACGGCTTCCTATACAGCTGATGTATACGAAACGTTCACTTATCTATTTATTATAATGCTAATAATATAATCTTAATTTTAATGTGTGTAATGGTATTGGAACAGTGTTTCAAGTGTTACAAAGTATTGCTTTAGCGCAAGAAATCAGCAGTTCCACTGGCGGGTGAGTATAAGCAGCGTGGCGACTTATCAATAGCGTTTCGCTATTAGTCATAGTGAATCAGTATTTAATCTTAGAAAGATGCTTTTATATAGTGTCCCGGACTGACATTCCTGCCATCGTTAGCAGGCTATATTAAAAGGACGCCGGGAAAATGGCTTTTTCACTTAAAGGTTTAACTCATTCATTGGCCCTCGTTAGCGCGTTGCTGCTAGCGGGCTGTGGGCCAAAAGATCAGGATCCTAATCATATTAAGGTGGGGATTAGCGCGGGTATCGATCAGCAAGTCTGGGCGGTGGTGCAAAAAGTCGCTAAACAGAAATATAACCTTGATGTTGAAGTGGTGACTTTTAATGATTTCGTTCTGCCCAATGAGGCGCTGAATAATGGCGATCTCGATATCAATGCTTTCCAGCATAAACCCTATCTTGATAAACAGATCCAGGAGCGCGGCTATAAGCTGGTGGATGTTGGTACTACTTTTGTCTATCCGATTGCCGCTTATTCAAAGAAAATCACCGCCATTTCACAGCTTCCGGACGGCGCCCAGGTAGCGGTGCCTAATGACCCAACCAACCTTGGGCGTTCTCTGTTATTGCTGGAGCAGCAGGGGCTGATCACTCTGAAAGAGGGGGTTGGCCTGCTGCCAACCGTGCTGGATATCGTGAATAACCCGAAGAAGCTGAAAATCGTCGAGATTGAAGCACCGCAGCTGACCCGTGCACTGGATGATAAACAAGTGACCATGGCTATTATAAATACCACGTTCTCCAGCCAGATTGGCCTGTCGCCGACGCGCAATGGTCTGTTCATTGAGGATAAAAATTCGCCGTACGTCAATATTTTCGCCAGCCGCGAAGATAATAAAGACAGCGAAAAAGTGAAGAATTTGGTGAAAGCATACCAGACCGACGAAGTCGCCAACGCCGCCGCCGAATTGTATAAAGGCGATGCGGTGAAAGGCTGGTAGTTATTCTTCCTTCCCCGTCTGGTGCTGTACATCCAGCACCTCAGTTAATACGCGCCGCGCATTCGCGGCGCAGTCAATGTCATCCGGCTTCTGTTGTATCTCATGGATAACGTTGACCAGTTGCGCTTTACTGTGCGCGAGTTTCTGTTCCAGCTTTTCGATATCCGCCACTTTTTGTTGCAGGGTGGTGAGTAGCGTTTGTCGATCCCAGTGATTGAGGTCTGACGGCAATAGGGATGATATCTCTTCGAGGCTGAAACCCGCTGCCTGAGCGGTGGTAATTAGCCCCAGCACCACCAGCGTTTCTTCCGGATAGCTGCGATAGCCATTGGCTTTACGCTGCACGGTTTTGAGGATCCCCGCGCGCTCGTAATAACGGATCCGCGAAGGCGCCAGGCCGCTGCGTTTTGCCAGAGTTCCGATGTTCATTTTTATTCCTCATAAGCTGCTTGACCTTAAACTTAACTTTAAGGTTATGGTTTGTCCAGTTCACTGACTGGAGCCCTGACATGACCCTCTTTACCCCTCTGCGACTGGCCTCTGGCGTCGTCATTAACAACCGCATCGTTAAAGCGGCGATGGAAGAAAATATGGCCGATGCCGATCATGCGCCGTCAACGGAATTACTCACCCTTTATCAGGCCTGGGCGCAGGGCGGCGCCGGGGTGATTATTACCGGTAATGTGATGGTGGACGCCCGGGCGATGACCGGCCCGGCAGGCGTGGTGCTGGAAGATGAACGGCATCTGGATAAGTTCCGCGCCTGGTCGCAGGCGGCGCGCTCGAAGGGTGCACAGGTGTGGATGCAGATAAACCATCCTGGGCGGCAGATGCCCGGTGGCCTTGGGCAGGAGACGCTGGCCCCTTCGGCGCTGGCGCTGGATCTTGGCTCGCAGTCTTCACGCTTTCGCCTGCCGCGGGCGATGAATGATAAGGATATCGCCGACGTGACACGACGGTTCATCACCACCTCCCGGTTAGCGGAGCGCGCCGGATTTCACGGCGTCGAAATCCATGCCGCCCACGGCTATTTGCTGAGCCAGTTCCTCTCGCCGCTCAGTAACCAGCGCACCGATCGGTATGGCGGGAGCATTGAAAATCGCGCCCGTTTACTGCTGGATATTGTGCGCGGCGTTCGCGAGACGGTGGCGGCGGGTTTTACCGTGGTGGTTAAACTCAATTCAGCAGATTTCCAGCGCGGCGGCTTTTCGATTAACGATGCGAAGACGGTGGTGCAACTGCTGGCGGAAAGCGGCGTCGATCTGGTCGAACTTTCCGGCGGCAGCTACGAAGCGCCGGCGATGATGGGCGCCATGCGCGATGAACGGACGCTGGCGCGGGAAGCCTATTTCCTGCAGTTTGCCGAGCAAATTGCCGACGTCGCGACGATTCCTTTAATGGTTACCGGCGGCGTGCGGCGGCGTGAAGTGGCGGAGAGGGTAGTGAATAGCGGGATTGCGTTGGTGGGCATCGCTACGGCAATGGCGATAGTCCCCGGCTTGCCGCAGTACTGGCGTGAGGGGGAGTACGATGCGCCACTGCTGCGTCAGGGTAACTGGAAGAACAAGGCCATTGCCGCCACCGCGCATATGGCGGCGGTGAAATATCAGCTGCAGCGGCTAAGCCGCCACCGCGCGGTGCGGCCGCAGGTCTCACCGCTGTGGGCGCTGCTGACGGCGCAACTGACAGCAAAACGGCAGGCTAAACGTTATCGGCGCTGGATGGCGGGCAAGTAATGACAGCCGGTAGCGCGCTACCGGCCCTTCTCGTCACTTTTGAATCAGATAGCGGATCGTCGGCCCATCCTGCTGAATATCCAGCACGGTATAGCCGTGATTTTTAGCATCGTGCGGGATGTTGTTGATTGACTGCGGACAGTCGCTCACCACTTCAAGTATTTCCCCTTTTTTTAGTGCCGGCATCGCTTCAAGCGTGGCCACGGCCGGGTAGGGGCAAGGTTCACCAACCATATCGAGGCGGTAATCAGGAACGATCTCTTTCATGCGGTTTCCTTAATACGGGTCGCCGAAGTGTTTTTCTGGCGAAAGAAGTGTTTTTCCCAGGCGATGACCAACATCAGCGCGATAAATAGCAGCAGGTAGGTGATAAGCAGGCCGCCGAACGGACCAAAAGTCGTCAGCAGGTTAATCTTATCCCAGTGGGTGGCAAGCGCCGGCGATAAATCATCCCAGAAGTAAGCCAACAGGGTGGATCCGATAACGTTGCCTAACCCGACCCACCAATAATGAACCTGACCTTCAACGGCGCGATACATCCAGCCGGTTTCACAGCCACCGGCCAGCACGATGCCGAAACCGAACAGCAGGCCGCCAATTACCGCGTTCGGCCCGGCCCACATGATTTTGGGCTCCATGCCGAGCTGCACATAGCTAAAGATACCGATGGCGCTGGCCGCCATCCCGAAGATGATCGCTTTCGCCATATAGGTACGCCCGGTCACCCACATATCGCGAAAGGCGGAGGTGAAACAGATTTGTGCCCGTTCGATGAGCAGGCCAAAAGCAACGCCGAACAGCAGGGCCAGACCCAATTTAGGCTGATTGGCGGCGGTCAGTAGCCCCCAACCGATCATAGCGATAAATACCAGCATTCCCAGCCGAAAGCGGCGACGCGCCTGCGCGGGTTTTTGGGTTAACGGTGAGGCTGCGGAGACTTTCTCAATTTTAACCGGGATACGAAAAACAGGCAGCAGCGTGAAGCGCGCGCCAAACCAGGTCCCGATGGCGGTGGCGATGGCGAAGAACCATGCGTGCAGGGAAAACTGCGGGATCCCGGTAAAGAAGGCCGCCAGATTACAGCCCATTGCCAGCCGGGCGCCGAAGCCGGCAATAATCCCGCCGGCCAGGGCCTGGAAAATGCGGATGCGGCTACGCGGCATCCGCAGCTTGACGTTATTCGCCCACAGCGCGGCGGCCAGGCAGCCGCCAAACATGCCAAGGATCATCATACCGTCAATACGCGTTAACGGCGTGCCTTCGAGATGGATTAATTGATAGTAACCCCAGTTTTCGGCCGGGATGCCCATCAACTGCAGTAGTTGGCCGCCCCAGCGGGTAAATTCGCCGGTGACTGCCCAGAAAGTACCGGTAATGCCAAAATAGTAAGTAGAAAGAATACCGGCGGCGATCACCGCGGGCGCCGGTGCCCAAAATTTGATTAACCAGGCTTGTTTGAATTGTTGCCATGTCATAGAAATGCCTCTGAACTCAGAAGGTAATTCGCCCCGAAAGGGCGTGAAGAGCCGCGATAATACGCCGCTTAGCTTTCAGAATCACTCGACGAGATCAAAAGCGGGAAGAATGCCTCATGAAAAAGGCCGCCAGTCAGGGCGGCCTTAAATCAACAACGCCGGAATTAATTAAAGCCCAGGCGAATAAGATTCAATGGGCAATACAATTCATGGCTACCGTCTAATTCTACACAGTCACTGCGGCGCAGCTGTTCGCTGTTTTTATTGGCGCCATGAATAGCCTTAATCACTCCCGTCGCGCCGCTGTCGGCCACCATGACCCGGCTGCCGGCATCAATAGCATTACGGTTACGATCGTAGGTTTTCATCATTTCCTCCTCTGCATTGTCATTCGGACGTGATTGTTCAGCGTTGTTTTAATACTCCTCCGTGGTTAAAAAAGTTTTGAGATGTATCAAAATTATTTTAATTCCGGGCGCAATGACGACAGCGCGGCAATCAATCCTTGAATCCCTTTCTCAAGCTTCTCCCGCGGACAGCCGGCATTTAGCCTGATGAAACCATTACCCTCTTCGCCATAGGTATAACCCGGCATAATCGCGACTTTTTGCTCTTCAATTAGCGCGCGTTGCAGCGCACGGTCGTCGATTTCGAGCGGGCGCAGATCGATCCACGCCAGATAGGTGGCCTGCGGCGGCTGCCAGTTTAGCTGCGGGAAGGCCTGATTCAGCTGCTCGGCGATATAGCGCATGTTTTCCTGCAGGTAATCACGTAGCGCATCCAGCCAGGGCGCCCCCTGACGATATGCGGCGATATGCGCGACCAGCGCCGGAACCGACGGAGAAGAGAGACCATCGCGACCTTTCAGCGCTTGCAGATAGCCATTGCGCGAAGCAGTATCGGCGATGAGCCCATAGGCGCCGGTAAATGCCGGGATATTGAAGCTTTTTGAGCCCGACGTGAACAGCGCCCAGGGGCCCTGCGCAACGGCGCACCAGGGGGTATGACGGTGTTCGCCCCAGGTCATATCCATATGAATTTCATCGCTAATAACCCGGACGTTATGCTTCGCGCACAGCTGCGCCATGGTGGTCAGTTCGTCGCGGCTCCAGACTTTGCCCGTCGGGTTATGCGGGCTGCATAGCAGCAAAATGCGGTTGTCGGGACGGGCGAGCGCGGCTTCCAGTTCGTTCATGTCGCAGCGCCACTCACCCTCATCAAGCTTGAGCGCCACCGGGGCAATGCGGCGCTGGTTGCCGTCGATAGTTTTGTAAAACGCGTCGTAAGCCGGGGTATGGACCACGATACCGTCGCCCGGATTGGACCATTGCCTAATCATTTCGGCCACCATATAGATAACCGACGGGCCGTAAACGATGGCCTCGTGGTCAATGGGGCTATGAAAACGGCTGGCGAACCAGTGGCTGATGGCGCCGAGAAACTCGTCATTTTTCCAGCGGCTATAGCCAAAAACGCCGTGCGCCAGTCGCTGGCTGACGGCGTCGATAATGCAAGGGGCGGTAGCGAAATCCATATCGGAGATAGTGAACGGCAGCAGGTCAGCGGCGCCGAAACGGTCGGCAACATAATCCCATTGGGTGCACCAGGTCCCGTGGCGGTCAACTGGTGTGGCAAAATCAAACATCTGAACGTCCTTCGCGAGAGCCCCCTCCGGGTGAGAGGGGGCGTATGTTTAGGCCTGAACGGTATTCATCAGGGTGGCCATTTCATCTTTTACCGACTGAACCTGTGGGCCGATGACCACCTGCAGGTTGTGATCGTTAAGCTGGACCACGCCGATTGCGCGGTTGGCTTTTAACGCGGCGGTATCGACTTTGCTCATGTCGTTCACCGACAGGCGCAGGCGGGTAATACAGTTATCGAGCGTGACAATATTATCAGCACCGCCGAGCGCGGCCAGAATCGCCGGCACGTTATAACCTGATTTGCCAATCGTTCCGGCAACCGCTTTTTCGATGTTGGCCGCCGTTTCGATATCGCGGCCCGGCGTTTTCAGATTGAAGCGGGTGATGGCGAAACGGAAGATACCGTAGTACACCGCGAACCAGATGGCGGCGACAACCGGCACCATATACCACTTGGTCGCCAGACCGTGCAGGATGCCAAACACCACGAAGTCGATAATGTTGCCGTCGGTGTTGCCGATGGTGACGCCAAGTACCGCCATGATTGTGAAACCAAGGCCGGTCAGCAGGGCGTGGATGACGTACAGTACCGGCGCGACGAACAAGAACAGGAATTCCAATGGCTCAGTGGTACCGCCGACCACGCAGGCAATGACGCCGGAAATGAGCAGCCCTTTAATTTTATGACGGTTTTCCGGACGAGCGCAGTGGTACATCGCCAGCGCCGCGCCGGGCAGGCCGCCGAGGAAGGCGGGCATTTTACCCTGCGACAGGAAGCGGGTCGCACTTTCAGAGAAGCCGTGCGTCGTCGGGCAACTCAGCTGCGCCTGGAAGATGGTCAGCGCGCCGCTAACGCTGTGGCCGCAAACGTCCATGGTGCCGCCCGCTTCGGTAAAGCGGATCAGCGCCACCAGAATATGGTGTAGACCGAACGGCAGCAGCAGGCGTTCTCCGGTACCGAAGATCATCGGGCCAAAATCGCCGGCGCTATTGATAACGTGGCCCAGTCCGTTGATACCCATGGCGAACACCGGCCATACCAGCGGAATGACCAGCCCGACCAGGCCTAACACCACGGTGGTAACGATCGGCACAAAGCGCGTGCCGCCAAAGAAGGCCAGCGCATCCGGCAGACGGATGTTGTGGAAGCGTTCGTGCAGCATCCAGACGATAATCCCGGCGATCACCGCCCCGAGGATCCCGGTGTCGATCGACTGAATACCGATAATATTCTGGATGTTGTTGGCCTTGAGGATCGCCGCGTCGGTAGTCGGCAGGATGCCTTTCGCCGTCAGCCAGAAGTTGACCGCGAGGTTCATTACCGCGTAGCCGACAAAACCCGCGAAAGCGGCGACGCCTTTGTTTTCACGCGCCAGGCCGAGCGGAATTGCGATACAGAACATGACCGGCAGGAAGCTAAAAGCGAAGGAGCCGACTTTACTCATCCAGACAAAAATCGCCTGCAGCAGCGGCACGTTCAGCCACGGCAGCAGCGTAATCACATCGTGGCTGCTTAACGAGCTGCCGATCCCCAGCATGATCCCGCAAAACGAGAGCAACGCCACGGGCAACATAAAGGTTTTTCCTAACTGCTGGAAAAACTCCCATAAGGTAATTTTTGGTGCTGTTTTCGCCGTCATACACGAATCCTGGTTCTGAAAAGGGTCGATAGGATGTAACGTAGCGGCAAGATAAAACGTTTTACCATTTTTTAGTGCGATAAAAATCACATAATCAAGCGATAATAAGGTTTATAAAGATAACATACTGATAAAACGTTTTATCGAAAGGCAAAGGGAGTCAGCCAGTCGTTATGGCTATCGCAAAAAAGACAACCATCAATGATGTGGCGCTGGCGGCTGGCGTCTCGGTTAGTACGGTATCGCTGGTGCTCAGCGGTAAAGGGCGCATCTCTTCGGCCACCGGCGAGCGCGTCAATCAGGCCATTGAGCAGCTCGGGTTTGTGCGTAATCGCCAGGCGGCGTCGCTACGCGGCGGGCAAAGCGGGGTAATTGGCCTTATCGTTAGCGATCTGTCGAAGCCGTTTTATGCCGAGCTAACCGCCGGGTTGACCGATGCGCTGGAATCACAGGGTAAAATGGTATTTCTCACCCAGGGCGGGCATCGCGGCGAGAAAATGCTCCAGCGCTTCGAAACGCTGGTCTCACAGGGCGTGGACGGGGTGATTATCGCTGGCGCTATCGACAAGGGCGGCGAACTGCGCGATCGTGCCGCCGAAGTGGGGATGCCGCTGGTTTTTGCCTCCCGCGCCAGCTATCTGGACGATATCGACCTGATCCGCCCGGATAACATGCAGGCGGCGCAAATGGTAACGGAACATCTGATTCGCCGCGGTCATCAGCGCATCGCCTGGCTTGGCGGGCAAAGCGCGTCCCTGACCCGCGCCGAACGGGTGGGCGGCTATTGCGCCACATTATTGAAGTACGGCCTGCCGTTTCATAGCGAATGGGTTGTCGAGTGTGGCTCCAGTCAGCAGCAGGCGGCGGAAGCCATGATCGCGCTGCTGCGGCAAAACCCGACCATCAGCGCGGTGCTTTGCTATAACAGCGTCATCGCCACCGGGGCGTGGTTCGGTCTGCTGCGCGCCGGGCGGCAGAGCGGCGAGGGTAGCGTGGAAAGTTATTTTGAGCAACGCATCGCGCTGGCGGCCTTTGCCGAAGTGCCGGAAGCGGCGCTCGATGATGTCCCCTTGACCTGGGTGACCACCCCCGCGCGTGAGATGGGGAACAGCCTGGCGGAGTGTATTTTACGCCGCCTCGAGGAGGGGCAAGGCAGCGCGCGTAATCAGATTATGCCGCCGCGGCTGGTTATCAGAAAGTAGGGGCCGCCATCGATTAAGGTGATTCCCGGGCTACCTGACCGCAGCCCGGGACGTTTTTTACTGCTGCGGTTCGGCGGTGGGGAGCGTCAGGCCGAACATGGCGGCGAAATCAGCCAGCGGCATTTTCTGCCCGTTTAGTGTTACCTGGCCGTCGGCGTACTGCAGGCTGGAGGTAATCGCGTTATCTTCCATCGTGGTCAGACGGAACATTTGGCCCATCGCCGCCAGCCCTTTGACCTGCTGATCGGCAAGTTTCGCCGCATCTTCCGGCTGATAGCCTTCCAGCCCGGCAATCTGCGTCATCAGGGCGGTGGCCATATCCACCGGGATCACCAGCTTACCGTCCAGCGATTTAACGCTGCGGTCCAGTTCATCGGCGACGGTCTGCGGCGCGGCGGTCGTTTGCGCCGGGTCCTGCATCAGCACCGACAGATTCAGGGTGCTTTCGCCTTTAGCGTTTTGCCAGCTCAGCGGGGAAATCGTCAGCGACGGATTACCTTTCAACAGAATCGGCAGCGAGCTAAAGAAGATCTCGGTTAATGCTTGCTGATAGAGCTCCGGATTCTGCGCCAGCTCGGGCTTCGCCATCAGCGCCTGCGCCTGGGCGTTATACTGCTGACTGAATTGATGCCACGCCTGACCGTCGAGATTATCCAGCTTAACGGTGAGTTTGCCGCGGCCCATATCCTGGTTTTGCAGTTTCAGGCTGTTAAGGTTGTAATCAAGCTGGCTATTGATACGTTTGCCGTCATCGGAGAGCGTCGAGCGGCCGTCGATATTCATGCCTTCCAGCAGCGCCAGCTCTTTTCCTTCAACGCCGATAGCCAGTTTATCAAGGGCGATCTTCTGCTTGCCGATACGTTCTTCGAAGGCGGTCATTTCGGTGGCGCCGTCAGCCTTCAGGTTGCTGAAACTGAGCTGGACTTTCTGGTTGTATTCGTTGACCGCGTTGATCTGCCCGCTGGCCGCTTCGCCGCTCAGGCTAATAGTTTTGCCATCGCGATCGGCATTGAGCTGGAACTGACCGCCGCTAAAGATAACTTTTTCATTGTCTTTAGCGTAATCCAGCGGGTTAAGGAAGATGGCCGACTGGGTATCGCCGCTGTAGGCAATACGGGTGTCGATGTTAAACGGCGACTGCCCTTTGGCGATATCAAACAACGCTTTGCTGGCATCGTTATTCACCAGAGTGGTGTTGACCGAGGCCATTGCCGGTACCAGATTAAAAGATTTTAACGAGGCAAGCGGGAAGGGACCATGATCGACCTTTTCGTCAAAAATCAGGCTCTGACCGGCGGCCAACAAGCTGTGCTCTTTACCGGCCTGCGGCTTCACCACCAATTGCAGGTGGCTGCTGAATAACCCGCGCTGGTAGTCCTGATAGCTCAGCTCTACGCCAGCTTCCGGCGCGTTGCTCTGTAGTTGGGCATTCGCCTGCTGCACCATTTCGGCAATACGGTTTTCCAGTTGCTTACCGGTAAACCAGGCCCCGCCTGTCCAGACGACGCCGAGCGCGACGATAACTCCCGCAGCGACCAATGTTTTTTTCATAGCATTTGTCCATAAATGAAACCAGGCGGAACATGCCGCCTGGTGGTGTTGTCATGATGGGGGAAGTCTAGCAACTGCGGATTAAAAGTTCAGTAACTTACTTAAGCTTATTGAACACGCGCGCCAGACGACCCTGGCCACTGACCTGTACCGGTGATTCGTTGCAGGCGATAAACGCCGATTCACCCGGCTGCAGGGTCAGACGCTGTTCGCCTTTACGCAGCGTTGCTTCGCCTTCCACGCAGAACAGAATCGCGGCGCTCTCTTGCGCCAGAGAGGCTTCATTGCTGGTCAGATCGTGCAACGAGAAGGCGAAATCGTCGACCGGGATTGGGAAATCCAGCTCGCTGCCGTGTTGTTCCGGCTGGGTCAGCAGCTCAGAGGCCGGTTTGGCGACAAACTTCACGTTTGCCACCAGTTCCGGAATATCGATGTACTTCGGCGTCAGACCGGCGCGCAGTACGTTATCTGAGTTGGCCATCACTTCCAGCGCGACGCCCTGCAGGTAGGCGTGCGGGGTTTCGGCAAACAGGAACATCGCTTCGCCAGGATTCAGTTTCACCACGTTGAGCAGCAGCGGAGAGAAGAGGCCGCTGTCATCCGGGTAGAATTCAGCGATCAGACGAATGGTCTGCCACGGCTCGCCCTGTTCGCGGTCGAGGGCGCTTTGCAGCACGCTGAGCGCATGCGCTTTTTCTTCGCCTTTCATATTCAGCAGGCTGGCGAACAGCTGGCTTAAACGCCCGGCGTCCGGCTGTTGAATGAATTCGCCGATGGCAGGATGCGCCCCGGCAACCGGCTGCAGCAGCGCGACAATTTCATTAAATTCGCGGAACGCGTTCATGGCGAGGAACGGCGTCAGGGCGAAGACCAGCTCCGGCTTGTGATTGGGATCTTTATAGTTGCGCTCTGCGGCATCCAGCGGAATACCCGCGGCGTTCTCTTTGGCAAAGCCAATTTCCGACGCGCGTTTATTCGGGTGAACCTGGATGGAGAGCGGCTGGGTGGCACACAGGACTTTGAACAAGAACGGCAGCTCGCCGAAACGCTCGGCGACATTAGTGCCGAGAAGGGCGTTTTTATCGGCCTCAATCACGTCGCGCAGCGACTGCGGCTGGCCGTCGGCGTTAAGGATCCGCGAACTGCTTTTCGGGTGTGCGCCCATCCACAGTTCCGCCATCGGCAGATTGTCCGGATTGGCGATACCGTAAAGGTCGGTTAACGCGGTGTGACTTCCCCATGCATAGTTTTGCACTGAGTTAATGAGCTTCTGCATTCTCAATCCCTGTTTCCACATAAAAATGTTGGCTCTATTAAACCAACAAATCGTCGAGAAGCAACTGTTGAAAGAAAAAGTCGTCCTTGTCTCAGTTTTTGTTAAAAAATTGTGTAAAATTGATCGACTCGCTTTTCTACAGGCAAATGGAGTGTCTGCCTGAAACATAATCAGCCAAGCAGTAAGTGAGAGTACAATGTCGAACAAACCGTTTGTTTATCAGGATCCTTTTCCGCTTAAAAAGGATGACACCGAGTATTATCTCCTCAGCAGTGATTACGTCTCCGTCGCCGAATTCGCCGGCCAGGAGGTTCTGAAGGTTGAACCCCAGGCGCTAACCTTACTGGCCCAACACGCGTTCCACGACGCCTCCTTTATGCTCCGCCCGGCACATCAGCAGCAGGTTGCGGATATCCTCAACGACCCGGAAGCCAGCGAAAACGACAAATACGTCGCGCTGCAATTCCTGCGTAACTCCGATATCGCCGCTAAAGGCATTCTGCCGACCTGTCAGGATACCGGCACCGCGATCATCATGGGCAAAAAGGGACAGCGCGTATGGACCGGCGGCGGCGATGAAGCCGCGCTGGCGCAGGGCGTGTACAACACCTATATCCAGGACAATCTGCGTTACTCGCAGAACGCGCCGCTGGATATGTATAAAGAGGTTAACACCGGTACCAACCTGCCGGCGCAGATCGATCTTTATGCTACCGATGGCGATGAGTATAAATTCCTCTGTATCGCCAAGGGCGGCGGCTCCGCTAACAAAACGTATCTCTACCAGGAAACGAAAGCGTTAATCACCCCGGCGAAGCTGAAAAACTACCTCGTCGAGAAGATGCGCACCCTCGGCACCGCGGCCTGTCCGCCGTACCATATCGCCTTTGTGATTGGCGGCACCTCTGCGGAAGCGACGCTGAAGACGGTGAAACTGGCCTCGACCAAATACTACGATGGTCTGCCGACCGAAGGTAACGAACATGGCCAGGCGTTCCGCGATGTGCAGCTGGAGCAAGAGCTGCTGCTGGAAGCGCAGAACCTCGGCCTCGGCGCGCAGTTCGGCGGCAAGTACTTCGCCCACGATATCCGCGTAGTCCGCCTGCCGCGTCACGGCGCTTCCTGTCCGGTGGGGATGGGGGTCTCCTGTTCCGCCGACCGTAACATTAAAGCCAAAATTAACCGTCAGGGGATCTGGCTGGAAAAACTGGAGAGCAACCCAGGCAAATATATCCCTGAGCACCTGCGTCAGGCCGGTGAAGGCGAAGCGGTAAAGGTGAACCTCAATCAGCCGATGAGCGAGATTCTGGCGCTGCTGTCGCAGTATCCGGTGTCGACTCGTCTGTCGCTGAGCGGCACGATCATCGTGGCCCGCGATATTGCCCATGCCAAGCTGAAAGAGCTTATCGATAACGGCGAAGCGCTGCCGCAGTATGTCAAAGATCATCCGATTTACTACGCCGGCCCGGCGAAGACGCCGGATGGTTACGCCTCCGGTTCTCTGGGGCCGACGACCGCTGGCCGCATGGACTCGTATGTCGATCTGCTGCAATCGCACGGGGCGAGTAAAATCATGCTGGCTAAGGGTAACCGTAGCCAGCAGGTGACCGATGCCTGCCATAAACACGGCGGTTTCTATCTCGGTAGTATCGGCGGCCCGGCGGCGGTTCTCGCGCAACAGAGTATCCGCAGCCTTGAGTGCGTGGCTTATCCGGAGCTGGGAATGGAAGCTATCTGGAAAATCGAAGTGGAAGATTTCCCGGCCTTTATCCTCGTTGATGATAAAGGTAACGACTTCTTCCAGCAGATCCAGACGTCGCAGTGCTCGCGCTGCGTGAAGTAAACGAGACCGCCCTTCGGGGCGGTTTTTGTTTGGGCCGCTTAGCGGCACGAACGACCAAAACAACTAATAAATCTGGTTAATACTTAATCCTTTAAGCAGGTGAGCTTTGTCGCTATGACGCACTTTGAATCCAAGGAGAAAGTAATGACAACGCATCGCAGTGAAAAAGACTCGATGGGCGCAATCGACGTCCCGGCCGATAAACTTTGGGGCGCGCAGACCCAGCGCTCGCTTGAGCATTTCCGTATCTCAACGGAGAAAATGCCTGATGAATTGATCTATGCGCTGGCGCTGACCAAGCGAGCGGCGGCGAAGGTTAACCAGGACCTGGGCTTGCTGGCGGCGGACAAAGCGGACGCCATCATCGCTGCCGCAGATGAAGTCCTCGCCGGCAAGCATGCGCAGGAGTTTCCGTTAGCTATCTGGCAAACCGGCTCCGGTACCCAAAGCAACATGAATATGAACGAAGTGCTGGCAAACCGTGCGAGCGAGTTGCTTGGCGGCGAGCGCGGCATGGCGCGCAAAATTCATCCCAATGATGACGTCAATAAAAGCCAGAGCTCGAATGATGTTTTTCCAACAGCCATGCACGTCGCGGCGCTAATCGCGCTGCGCGAAAAGCTGATCCCGCAGCTACAGGCGCTGCGCGCCACGCTACAGGAAAAGTCGCTGGCCTTCGGTGACATCGTTAAAATTGGCCGCACGCACCTACAGGACGCTACGCCGCTGACGTTAGGGCAGGAGATCTCCGGTTGGGTCGCGATGCTGGAACATAATCTCCGCCATATTGAACACAGCCAGCCGCATCTCGCTGAGCTGGCGCTGGGCGGTACGGCGGTTGGCACCGGCTTGAATACGCACCCGGAATATGCGGTGCGGGTGGCGGCGGAACTGGCGTCGCTTAGCGGGCTGCCGTTCGTCACCGCGCCAAACAAATTTGAAGCGCTGGCCACCGTGGATGCGCTGGTTCATGCCCACGGCGCGCTGAAGGGGCTGGTGGCTTCGCTAATGAAAATCGCCAATGATGTGCGCTGGCTGGCCTCCGGGCCGCGCTGCGGCATCGGTGAGATCGCCATTCCGGAGAACGAACCAGGATCCTCCATTATGCCCGGCAAGGTCAACCCGACGCAGTGCGAAGCGTTGACCATGCTATGCTGCCAGGTGATGGGTAACGACGTGGCGGTGAATATCGGCGGTGCGTCAGGGAACTTTGAGCTCAACGTCTATCGGCCAATGGTCATCCACAACTTCCTGCAGTCGGTACGCCTGCTGGCGGATGGCATGGAGAGCTTTAATGAGCACTGCGCGGTGGGCATTGAGCCGAACCGCGAGCGGATCGGCCAGTTGCTTAATGAGTCGCTGATGCTGGTGACCGCGCTCAATACCCATATCGGCTACGATAAAGCGGCGGAGATCGCCAAAAAAGCGCACCATGAAGGGTTAACGCTGAAAGCCGCGGCGTTGTCGCTTGGTTACCTGACGGAAGCGGAATTCGATAGCTGGGTTCGCCCGCAGGATATGGTTGGCAGCCTCGCTACTCGCTAGCCAGCCATAAATGCAGACGCGGGATCAGTAATCGTAACGACTGCGCCTGCGGTTTGTGGCGATACTGCACGTTATCAGCATCGTAATTCAAGAGTTCGCCAAGATCCGGCACGCTTACCCCACGCGTGCCGGAGATAAGCGCAATCAGCGGGCCGGGACAGGCGTACTGCACCTGCTTCTGCTCGCCGGCATACCACACTCTGGCAATCGGCTGTACCTTGACCGGGCGTTTGATTTTCAATTTTGCCCGCTGCGGCAGGGCGGCGATATCCTGAAATTCCCGTTCCAGCTTGCTTTGCCACTGTTCGCGGGTCCAGGGCGGCACCGCGCGCGGCGATTGCAGGCTCTTCTCTAGCTGCATTAATACTTCATCGCGGGTCAGATTTTTAATCACATGCTTATTGGCCCAGCCGAAGCGGATGGTGCTGGGGTCGCACAGCGGCGTCAGCGTACGATAGGCGCTGAGGGTAATCAGGCCGGGCAGGTGGCGGTGAACCCATTCGAAACGCGCGGCGGCCGGCAATCCGGAATCGACGGTGACGATTCTCTCAAACGCCGCTTTCAGCGCGTTAATGGCGCTGATTTTCTCCAGCAGCTCTGCCTGCTGTTGCGTATCAACCGCCAGGCAAATCGCCCCGGGGAGGCGTACCGCCGCCTTGCTGCTGCGGTTTTCCGATTGCTGCTGAATAAACAGATGGCTGTAGTGCCTGAGCGCCATCTCCAGCGCGCTTTGGCCGACGTGCTGCGTGACCTGAATGGTATCCAGCGGCGCGTGCTCCGCCTCTTTGCTCACCGCCGGCAATTCGAAAACCCGCGCCGCCAGCAGGCGGCAGCGGCTCAGCGATGCTTTGAAGGTTTGTAGCTCGCGCTCAAGCTCACGAAAGGTGTCATTTAAGCGCGCAACGAGGTCGTAGCTTGCCATGTTTACCGCCTTAGTTACAACATACTATTTGAGTATAAACTATACGCAGGCCGTAACGCCTGCGCAAGTTCGGCTAAGCAGAAGTAAAAGCGGGAAGCTGGTGGTAAATAGGCCAGCTGAAAATGAACGCCGCGCCGCCGAGCGAGCTTTCGTCGCAGCGGACTTCACCGGCCATTGCCTGGGCAATACTGTGTACGATAGCCAGCCCCAGGCCGCAGCCGCCGGTGGCGCGATCGCGGCTGGGATCGAGACGGACAAACGGCTCGAATACCCGTTCGCGTTCCTCAAGGGCGATACCCGGGCCATCATCTTCCACGCGCAGCGTCGCCCGTGAACCGGCCAGCGACAGGCTGATATGAATATGTTGATGGCTGTAGCGCAGAGCATTATTGACCAGATTATCCAGCACGCGCTCCATTAAACGCATATCCAGCGCACCGTAGTCGCCCGCCGTAAGCTGGCGCAACGCGACTTCACGCTGCGGATTTACCAGCTGAATATCTTCGACGTGCGCGCGGATCCAGGCCGGGAAATCCGGGGTGGTCAGGTTGAGTTCGTTCTGCGGGCGATCGAGGCGCGCGTAGGTGAGCAGTTCTTCAATCAGCGCTTCCAGTTGCCCGATATCGCGATTGAGAGCCTGCGACTCCGCCTCGGTCAGATTTTCGCTCATC
Source organism: Klebsiella sp. SYXHC3 (assembly GCF_057196925.1). Classification (NCBI taxonomy): domain Bacteria; kingdom Pseudomonadati; phylum Pseudomonadota; class Gammaproteobacteria; order Enterobacterales; family Enterobacteriaceae; genus Klebsiella; species Klebsiella sp. SYXHC3. The sequence continues at coordinate 152,817 of NZ_JBXUNG010000001.1, forward strand.
TCCAGGCGATAGCGCAGGCGCACCAGCGGCGTGCGCAATTCATGGGCGATACCGTCAATAAGCTGTTTTTTACTGGCTATCAGGGCGTTGATATTATCGGCCATCTGGTTAAAGGCTACGCCGAGTCGCTCGAAGCTCGACATGCTATCGAAATGAATGCGCTCGCTAAAATGGCCTTCGCCGAAGCGCTGTGCGGCGGTTTCGATTCGCAACATATCCTGCCAGTGCGGACGCATCCAGATAAACACCGGGAACGCCAGTGAAATAGCGATAAACGCCATCAGTGCGACGTCCAGCAGGCGCATCTCATGCAAAAAATAGAGATAGGGCACCGGGCCGACTGACAATACGTAATGGCTGCGCGGGATGCGTTGAATAAAGGTGTACTGATCGTCCAGCGCCACGATATCGCCCGCGCGCAGGTGCTGCATCGAGCTTTCCGAGAGCTTGAATTTGCTTAACGGTTCAATGTGCAGATCGAAAGAGAGGTTGAGGTCCAGCTCTTTCAGCGTGTTGCTCCAGTCGCGCGGGGGGATCTCGCGCAGTTCGCTGCGCATCAGATACAGCGAGCTTTTCATCAGATCGTCCAGCGACTGGCGTCCGGCGCGCTCGGCGGTGAATTTATACACCAGGCCGACCAGCATGGTCATGACGAGGAAGCAGACGAACAGCAAAAGGTAAAACTGCACAAACAGTTTTTTCATTAATCATCACCGGTCATTAACTGGGTTATCTCGCAACAAAAGATTCTACAGGAGAAGGATCCCGCTCGGCAAAGTTCTCACCGACGCGCCAGGCCGAATGACCGAGAGCCATTTTAAGCCGGCTGCCCGTCCTGTCACGTGCCAGCCTCTCTGTTAATTTAAGCGCCCCTTAAATGATGGAGAGCGCCAGATGACTAAGCCCGTGTATTTGCATACTGATAATGATGTTGAGATTTTAAAAACCTTCGATATGGTCCTTAGCCATATGCAGGCGATCGCCGACCCTTATCAGTGGAAGTGGGTGATTACCGGCTGGCACAGCATCCTGCAGAACGCGATGGTTTTGGCCTTGTGTCAGGGCAATGACTTTCTGGTCTATCTGTTCGACGGTAAAGCGTCGACTCGCGCGATCTACGAGCAAATTTATAACGACGATTTTTCCAACATCGACAAGCTGCAGCTACCGTCCTTTATGACGCTATACCGTGCGACAAGGGAGAACAGCGGATTCGCACCCAGCGAAGACTGTGCGGTGGCGGTGGACAAGCTTCACCAGCTGCGCAATGATTTCATTCACTATCATCCGCGAGGTTGGAGTCTACAGGTCGATGGTTTACCGCAATGGATTCTGGCGAGCGGCGAACTGCTGGATCATTTCCTCGCCAGCGGTGAGGTCGTACGCTGGTATGGCGAAAACGATGAAAAGGCATTCAGAGAGAAATACGCTGAATTTCAAGACCGACTACACGGCGTGATATCGGTCTATTCCTGACGCCGATTAATTATCCCAGGCGTGCGGGGCGAACAGATAACCTTTGTTGCGCACCGTCTTGATACGGTAGGGCTCGTTGGCGTTGTCGAGCAGCTTTTTACGCAGGCGTGAAATCGCGACATCGACGCTGCGATCCATGCCGTCGTAGCTGACGCCGCGGAGATTTTTCAACAGCGCATCGCGATCCATAATCTGCCCGGCATGGGTCGCCAGCTCCCACAGCAGGTCAAAATCGGCGGTGGACAAAGCAACGTTGTCGCCGCCGAGCAATACCTGACGGTTAACCGGGTCGATCGACAGCGAACCGAAAACAATGGCTTTATGCGGCGTCAGGGTTGCGGGAGCGGGCATCGACGGCGAAGCCACGTGTTGGCGCAGATGCAAACGTAAGCGGGCCAGCAGCACCGCAGGCGGGGTGGTTTTGAGGATATAATCACTGGCGCCCATCTCCAGCGACAGAATATGGTTCATATCGCTATCGAGCGAGGTCAGCAACACGATCGGACCCTGCCACTGGCTGCGCAGGTCGCGGCACAGCGTCATCCCGTCTTTGCCAGGCAGCATGATATCCAGCAGTACCAGATCGGGTTGTTCACGAGCAATAACCTCTTCGGCCCGGTCGCCGCGCGGCTCAACAACCACGTCCATATCATGCTTTCCCAGATAGGCGGCGATAAGCGCGCCAACTTCGGGCTCATCCTCAACAAAAACGATCTTATTCATATCTTACGCGTATAAATTAAAAAGCTAACATACACCGCCCGCAAATTGCCTGCCATTAATCTTTCATAAACAAATGTTCTTCCGTTATGCTGGTGGAAATTGTTGTTCAAATGTTAAGGCATAAAATGGGGCTGTTGATTAAAGCGCTGCTGGGAGCGCTGGTGGTGGTACTGATAGGCGTACTGTCAAAAACCAAAAATTACTATATTGCCGGTTTAATTCCGTTATTTCCGACCTTCGCGCTGATTGCCCATTATATCGTCGCCAGCGAGCGCGGCATTGAAGCGCTGCGCACGACTATTGTCTTCGGCATGTGGTCAATCATCCCGTATTTTATCTACTTACTTTCATTATGGTACTTCACTGGGGTAATGCGCCTGCCTTACGCGCTGGCAGGCGCGGTGATCTGCTGGAGTCTGGCGGCCTGGCTGCTCATCCTCGGCTGGAGCCGTTTCCACTAGCGCAGCGGTCGGCCGCCGTCGACAGCGAAAGAGCGGCCGGTCACGTAGCAACTGGTGAACAGATAATCGATGAGGTCGATAATCTCTTTCTCACCCGGCGCGATTTTCATCAGCGATTTATCCAACGCCTGTTTACGATATTCAGCGTCATCATGCTCGTTAAACATAATTAGCGATGGCGCGATGGCGTTGACCTTCACTTCCGGGGCCAGCTTACGGGCGAAAGAGCGGGTCATATTATCAAGCGCCGCTTTACTGGCGGCATAGGCGATATGCTTATCGCTGCCGCGTTCCACCACGTAGTCGGTAATGTGAATAATATCGCTGGCGGCGTGACCAAAACCGCGCAGCAGGCTCTCCAGCGCATGGTTAAGCAGATAGGGCGCGTGGACGTGAATCTGCATCATCCGCGATATCACCGTGGATAACGGCACACCGGGTTTTTCCGCCATCCAATCACTGGCGTTATGAATAATCGCACGCAGCCCGCTGGTCTGCGCCTTCACCGCTTCCGCGAAGGTAAGAATACCGTCGTCGCTGCTGAAATCGGCCTGCAGACACACCGCGCCGGCTTCGCGCAGGGTGTCAATCGAAGGATAATGCTGGCGATAGCTTACGATCACCGGTTGCTGCTGGTTTAAAAAATGGTGTGCCAGAGCGAGGCCGATACGGCGGCCTGCTCCTGTGATCAGGACCGGACGAGGCTGTGGTTCAGCCATGGGTATCTCCTTTCAAGTTCAGCGGTAGGGCAACCGCTTACCCCACCAGCATCCACGTTGCCGGAACGGCGGCAACCAGCAAAAAACCAATTAATGCCATTTCACGCCGTTTGAGCATGCGATCGTGCTGGTGCGTACGGCGGGCGTACAGGAAAACCAGAAGACCCGGAGCGTAAAGTACCACCGACAATAACAAATGCACAGGACCGGACGCATACAATAACCATAAGCCATAAACGCACGCGCCGACACCCACGGCTTTATGTAACGGACGTACGGCAATCTTAAGCAGGAAAGCGCCAACGAGGAAATAGGGCACCAGAATCATTTCTGAGGCGATGGTTAGCAGGGTACCGTAGTCGGATCCGGTAAGCCAAATCAGCACCAGACAAATCTGCACGCTGATGTTGGTCAACCACAGCGAGGAAGAGGGGGCGTTATTCTTATTGGTTTTGGCGAACAGGCGCGGGAACGCTTTATGCGTCGCCGCCAGATACGGCACTTCGGCGGCCATAATGGTCCAGCTTAAATAGGCGCCGCAGACGGAGATAATTAATCCCGCGGCGATTACTACTTCGCCCCATGACCCCATCATTTTGACCATCAGGCCTGCCATCGACGGGTTGCGCATTTCAGCCAGTTCCGGGCGGGCGACAACGCCCAGCGACAGCAGGGTGACCAGCAGATAAACCGCCAGCGCCGAGACCACCGCCAGCAGCGTTGCGCGGCCAACGTCGCGCTTGTGGCGCGCGCGAGCAGAGACTACTACTGCGCCCTCCACGCCGATAAATACCCACAGGGTGATCAGCATGGTGTTTTTCACCTGTTCCCATACCGGTACGCCGAGCGCGATACCGCTGAAGTCGAGGCGGAAAGTATCGAGCCGGAACGCGATAGCGGCCAGCGCCACAAATGCGCCGAGCGGCAACAGTTTAGCCAGCGTCGCCACCAGGTTAATGCCTGCCGCGGTCTGGACCCCACGCAGCACCAGAAAATGCACCACCCAGAGCAGCACTGACGCGCCGACGATCGCCTGCCAGGTGTTACCGTCGCCAAAAATACGCATCTCCGGCGTATCGGTGAAGAAACTCAGGGCGGAGAAGACGATAACCAGATAGGAGACGTTGGCAATCACCGCGCACAGCCAGTAGCCCCAGGCGGAACAGAAACCGATCAGTTCGCCAAAACCTTCACGGGCATAGGTAAAGATGCCGCCGTCCAGTTCCGGTCGGATTCGGGTCAGCAATAGCATGGCGAAAGCGAGGAATAAAATCCCGACGCCGGTGATAGCCCAGCCGATAAGCAGAGCGGATGGGCTGGCGACGGCAGCCATGTTTTGCGGCAAACTGAAAACGCCCGCGCCCAGCATGGAGCTGAGTACCAGTGCGGTCAGGGCGCTAAGGCCCAGTTTCTTTTCCATTGTATTCCCGAGGTGACAACAGTGAATCAAGAATATTTATTTGGCGAAATCGCATAAAAATGGAGGATTACGCTAAGGCGCGGGATTTTACGGAGTGTCTTGAACGCATGCAATGGCGGCGGGCGAAAAAATGTAAAAAGGCGACCCGATGTCGCCTTTTTGAGCAGCTGAAACCGATTACTTATACAGGTCGGCGCTAATGGTGATGTTACCGCCACGTTCCTGCCACTGGCGGGTGATGTGGTAGTATTTTGCCCCTTTCTTCGCCGCGCGTTTCGCGGTCTGATAGGAGATTTCCGTCATGTTGCCGTAGTTACCGGTGAATTTGATGCTATCAAACGGCACCATCTGCGCGGCGGTGATCTTGTTCACTTCTTCGACTTTAGTACCATTCGGCAGGGTGACAGTGTAACGTCCGCCTTTCGACGATTGGGTTTCGTAGAACAGGCCTACGCCGGTGCCGGCGCCGACGGCCGCAGAGGAGGCCACGCCTGGGATCTCGACATTTTTAGCCGCTTCGCCGCCTTTCGCCAGAGCGGCGCGACCGGCTTCGGAATCCGCTGGAATCGCATCAGGGCTCTGCAGTACGCGCTTCTGCGCATCCTTTTTATAGATATAAGCGGTGATGCGCTGGTTGCCGCCCTGGTTGGCGTCAACCTGACGGACGATGAAGAAGGCATACGCGCCTTTGGCTTTCGCCGCTTTGGCGATGGCGTCGTTGACTTCCGGCTGGCTGCGGTAGAAGCCCTGTACGGTCACGGTGTCATACGGCATCAGCGTGACGGCCTGGTCTTTCGGCAGTTCCATCACGCCGTTAATGATACGGTTTTTCGGGGTATCCGCCTGCGGGGCGTTTTCTTTATAGAAATCCGCCGTTACGCGCCAGTTGCCGCCGTTGCCGAAATCTGAGGTGTCGACAACATAAAAGGAAGCTGCGCCATCTTTATCCGCCTTGCGGGAAACCGCCTGTACGGCATCGCCAATCGCGTTAAAACGGCCAGTGACGACGACGCGGTCATAGGGCTTCAGCGCTGCCGCTTGCTCCGGAGTCAGCTCGGTCGCTGCATGGGCAGACAACGCGGTGGTAGCCAGAAGAGCAGACGCCAGGAGTGTGTTCTTAAGCTTCATAAAAATAATCCTTTGCCTTGCGCAAACCATGTACTGGTATTGTTGTTGACTGAAAACAGGTGATTATTGCATTTAAACAACGTAACTGTCTGCGTCATTTTTCACTTCCCGCCCGAATCGTTCGTTACAAAAATATAACAAATACTGATATGTTGAAAAAACAGCCCCTTGAACAGCAAAATCGATAATCAATATCACTTTTATAAGTTAACGTAATGTTAATGCAATGATACTGACGGTAATAAATGGCGAATTAATCCCTCAGGTAAGCGAATTATCAGGTTCTGGCATAAAATTAAGGCAAATATTGCTGCCTGACGCAGTCAGGACTAATTTTTCTCAATAAAATCAAAAATTCTGTTTTAACGATGTAGATCACAATCGGTATTTTCAGTAGGTTATAAAAAGTTTGTTACTGTTTCATTTTCCAGATGAATACCTGAGCGGCGTTTTTGCGCCGCCGCTGGCGCATTTGTGAAAAAAATAAACCATCATCAAAAACCGATGGAAGGGAAAACTATGCGAATTGGGATACCAAAAGAGAGCTTAGCTCAGGAAACCCGGGCCGCTGCGACGCCGAAGACGGTCGAGCAGCTGCTTAAGCTCGGGTTTAGCGTGGCGGTCGAGAGCGGGGCCGGGAAACTGGCGAGCTTCGACGATGAAGCCTTCGAACAGGCGGGCGCGGAAATCGTCAGCGCGGATAACGTCTGGCACTCCGACGTTATCCTCAAGGTTAACGCGCCGAACGATGCGGAGATTGCGAAGCTCAATCCGGGCACCACGCTGGTGAGTTTCATCTGGCCGGCGCAGAATCCGGATCTCATGGAAAAGCTGGCCGCTCGCGGTATCAACGTGATGGCGATGGACTCGGTACCGCGTATTTCCCGCGCCCAGTCGTTAGATGCCCTGAGTTCGATGGCCAACATCGCCGGTTATCGCGCGATTGTCGAAGCGGCGCATGAATTCGGCCGTTTCTTCACCGGCCAGATCACCGCGGCGGGTAAAGTGCCGCCAGCAAAGGTGATGGTAATCGGCGCAGGCGTCGCCGGCCTTGCGGCGATCGGCGCGGCGAACAGCCTCGGCGCCATCGTCCGCGCCTTCGATACCCGTCCGGAGGTGAAAGAGCAGGTGCAGAGTATGGGCGCCGAGTTCCTTGAACTGGATTTTAAAGAAGAAGCGGGCAGCGGCGACGGTTACGCCAAAGTCATGTCTGAAGCCTTTATCAAAGCCGAGATGGCGCTGTTCGCCGCGCAGGCGAAAGATGTCGATATCATTGTCACTACGGCTTTAATCCCGGGTAAACCGGCGCCGAAGCTGATTACCCGCGAAATGGTTGACGCCATGAAGCCAGGCAGCGTGGTGGTCGATCTGGCGTCGCAAAACGGCGGCAACTGTGAATACACCGTGCCGGGCGAAGTCGTGACCACCGCCAACGGCGTGAAAATTATCGGCTATACCGACCTGCCGGGTCGTCTGCCGACGCAATCTTCTCAGCTCTACGGCACCAACCTGGTAAACCTGCTGAAGCTGCTGTGCAAGGAAAAAGACGGCAATATCACCATCGATTTCGACGATGTAGTGGTGCGCGGCGTCACAGTGGTCCGCGAGGGCGAAATTACCTGGCCGGCGCCGCCGATTCAGGTATCCGCGCAGCCGCAGGCGGCGGCGAAAACCGTCGAAGCGCCAAAAGAAGAGGCTAAACCAGCTTCGCCGTGGCGTAAATACGCGCTGATGGCGCTGGCGATTATCCTCTTTGGCTGGCTGGCGAACGTCGCGCCGAAAGAGTTTCTGGGTCACTTTACCGTCTTCGCGCTCTCCTGCGTAGTCGGTTACTACGTGGTGTGGAACGTGTCGCACGCGCTGCACACGCCGCTCATGTCGGTAACCAACGCCATTTCAGGGATTATTGTCGTTGGGGCATTGCTGCAGATAGGGCACGGCGGCTGGGTCAGCTTCCTCAGCTTTATCGCGGTGTTGATCGCCAGCATTAATATTTTTGGTGGTTTCACCGTCACTCAGCGCATGCTGAAAATGTTCCGCAAAAACTAAGGGGTAGCACATGTCTGGAGGATTAGTTACAGCTGCATACATTGTTGCCGCTATTCTGTTTATCTTTAGCCTTGCGGGGCTGTCAAAGCACGAAACGTCGAAGCAGGGGAACCTGTACGGCATCGCCGGGATGGCGATTGCGCTGATTGCCACCATCTTCGGGCCGGACAGCGGTAACGTCGGTTGGATCATCGTGGCGATGGTTATCGGCGGCGCGATCGGTATTCGTCTGGCGAAGAAAGTCGAAATGACCGAGATGCCGGAGCTGGTGGCGGTGCTGCATAGCTTCGTTGGTCTGGCGGCGGTGCTGGTCGGCTTCAACAGTTATCTCGACCATGGCCCGGGCCTCGATCAGGTGCTGGCGAATATTCACCTGACTGAAGTGTTTCTCGGCATCTTTATCGGCGCCGTGACCTTCACCGGCTCGATCGTTGCTTTTGGTAAGCTGCGCGGCAAAATTTCGTCAAAACCGCTGATGTTGCCGAATCGCCACAAGCTGAACCTGGCGGCGTTAGTCATCTCTTTCCTGCTGCTGGTGGCCTTCGTGCGTACTGACAGCACCGGAACGCAGGTACTATGCCTGCTGGTGATGACCATTATCGCGCTGGCGTTCGGCTGGCACCTGGTGGCGTCTATCGGCGGCGCGGATATGCCGGTGGTGGTATCGATGCTGAACTCGTACTCCGGTTGGGCGGCGGCGGCGGCGGGCTTCATGCTCAGCAATGACCTTCTGATCGTGACCGGCGCGCTGGTCGGTTCTTCCGGTGCCATCCTCTCCTACATTATGTGTAAGGCGATGAACCGTTCGTTTATCAGCGTTATCGCCGGCGGTTTCGGCACCGATGGCGGCAGTTCCAGCGACGATGAAGAAGTTGGCGAGCATCGTGAAATCAGCGCCGAAGAGACGGCTGAAATGCTGAAAAACTCGCATTCCGTGATCATCACGCCGGGCTACGGGATGGCGGTGGCACAGGCGCAGTATCCGGTGGCGGAAATCACTGAGAAGCTGCGTGCGCGCGGTATCAAGGTGCGCTTCGGTATCCACCCGGTCGCCGGACGACTGCCGGGGCACATGAACGTGCTGCTGGCGGAAGCGAAGGTTCCGTACGATGTGGTGCTGGAAATGGATGAAATTAACGATGATTTCGCCGATACCGATACTGTACTGGTGATTGGCGCGAACGACACGGTGAACCCGGCGGCGCAGGACGATCCGAAGAGCCCGATCGCCGGTATGCCGGTGCTGGAAGTGTGGAAGGCGCAAAACGTGGTGGTCTTTAAACGGTCGATGAACACCGGCTATGCAGGCGTGCAGAACCCGCTGTTCTTCAAAGAGAACACCCACATGCTGTTTGGCGACGCTAAAGCCAGCGTGGATGCCATTCTGAAAGCGCTGTAATAGCGCAACGCTCTAAGCCGTCTCTGTTGAGACGGCTTTTTTATATAGACAGCGAAACCATGATTTGCTCATAAAGTGAACGGCGATGGGTGTTATACTATGCCTGTTTTTTCACCACACTGAGGATATTATGGATACCGAGTTAACCCCCACGCAGATGGCCATCGAGTACCTGCGCCGCGATACCGCTGTTATGACCCCCGCGCAGTACCTGAAGAAGCTCAAACTCCTCGAGCTCGAGTTTGCCGATCTGATGTCGCTTTCGTCGATGGAACTAAAAGAAGAGATCGACCTGGCCTGGCGTTTAGGTATCCACTAACGCATTCTCTAAGCTTGTTAAATTAGCGTTGATATCCGGGGCCGTATGGCCCTTTTTCTTCTTTAGCGGGCCGACAAAAAAATCCCCCGACGGGCGGGGGATGTTAGATATAATTTCAAACCTCATGAGACGCCGTTAGTCGTCGTCTTCATCGTCCAGTTCAACCGGGGTTTGATAAGCTTCCGGTTTCAGTACCAGCAGGTCGCAGCGCAGGTGGTCGATAACCTGTTCCGCGGTATTGCCGAGAAACGCGGCAGAAATACCGGTGCGGCCAACGGTGCCCAGCACCACAATCCCGGCCTGCAGATGTTCAGCTAAATCAGGGATAACCTCTTCCGGCAGCCCTTTCTCTACGTGGGTGCGGTTTTCATCGATGCTGAATTTCTGGCGCAGCGCTTTCATAGCCAGCAGATGCTGGCCGCGAATCGCATCGTTATAGATGCTCGGGTCAAAATCAGGTAATTCAATGGCGATGTTGATAGGCGTCACCGGATAGGCGCCAACCAGATGTACTTCGGTATGGTTAACCTGATCGGCGAGGGCGATGGTCTCCCGCACCAGTTTTTCATTGAGGGCGTTGTGATAGTTCTCTTCACTGGCCAGATTAACCGCCACCAGCGCTTTACCGCCTTCCGGCCACGGTTGATCTTTAACCATCCATACCGGGCATGGACATTTGCGCAGCAGGTGCCAGTCGGTCGGGGTGAAGATGACGGCTTCGAGTTTGTCGTGCTGATGGGCCATTTTCAGCAGCAGGTCGTGTTTATCGCTGATGATTTCCTGAATGATGGCTTCAAAGGGGCGGTTGTGCCACACCACTTTGATATCGATTGGCACCCCGGATTCAATGTAAAACTTGGCCTGTTCACGGATCCAGGCGCTGCGTTGGCTAATCACGCCCTGGCGCATCGCCGTCCGCTCGTCGGGCGACAGCAGGGTGGTCATTTCATAGGAAAAATCATAGATCGGCAAAAAGGCTTTGATGCGTCCACCAATCCGTTGGTGCAGATACACCGCGCGCCGTAATGCAGGCTGGTCGTCCTGGTTAGGGTCGATTACTACCAGCATGTTCTGATACTTCGCCATACAGGGTCTCCTTACAGCTGTAGCTACAGTCAGTCATTAAAAAGATAACCTATATGGATGAATTGAAACAGGGGATGACCCTGGCCAGATCAACAAATTAGAAAAAAATGTCGATCCGGCACAAGGTAGAAGAAAGTATAGCGGAGATAAATCAGGCGACGTTGCGCGCCTGGCCTGCCAGTTGCGCCAGCAGATCGCTGTTTTCGATGGTGATATATTTCCCTTTCACCGCCAGCATACCGCTTTTCTGGAAACGACCGAGCAGGCGGCTAATGGTTTCTACCGTCAGGCCCAGATAGTTGCCGATGTCGCCACGCGTCATGGTCAGGCGGAACTCACGCGGTGAGAAGCCGCGCTGCGCGAAACGGCGGGATAGGTTGTAGATAAAGGCCGCCAGCCGTTCTTCTGCGTTCTTTTTGGAAAGCAGCAGGATCATGTCCTGATCGCCTTTGATCTCGCCGCTCATCAGGCGCATCATCTGCTGACGCAGGTTCGGCATTTTACCGGAAAGATCATCCAGCGTTTCGAACGGAATTTCGCAAACCATTGAGGTTTCCAGCGCCTGCGCAAAGCTTGGGTGCAGGGCGGTGCCAATGGCGTCAAAACCGACCAAATCACCCGCCAGGTGGAAGCCGGTAATCTGCTCATCGCCTTGTTCGGTGATGGTGTAGCTTTTGATGGTCCCTGAACGGATAGCGTACAGCGACTTCAGCTCATCACCCGCTTTGAACAGGGTTTGCCCTTTCTGAATAGGCTTCTTACGCTCGATGATATTATCAAGCTGATCCAGCTCATGTTCGTTCAAAGTAAAGGGGATGCAGAGCTGGCTAATGCTGCAATCCTGACAATGGATTGCACAACCACCAGACTGAATGCGTCGTATAATTCGCTTTTCCGGGATCATATGTCTGCTCAAGCTTTAATTGATATTGGTCAATTTTAACATCTTTTTGAGGAGCAAGTAAGTCTCGAAACCCGGAAAGACGCAATATTAGAAGGGGAAATATACCTTTCACCCTATCTCTTTGATAACAAGCAATTTATTAAGCGATCAATTATTGTAAAGTTACCTGTAATTTCCAAAAAAGGCATTATCTGTTAAAGCAGCAAATAGCCTTCATGGCGCAATAACCACTCTTTGCGCTGTACGCCCCCGGCGTAGCCGGTCATGGTGCCGTTACGGCCAATCACCCGATGGCAGGGAACCACAATGCTGACCGGATTGGAACCGTTTGCCGCGCCGACCGCACGGGCCGCGCCTGGGCGGCCGAGAGCCTCGGCTAACTGACCGTAGTGCATGACTTGCCCGCAGGGAATCGTGCGCAGCGCTTGCCAGACCTGACGTTGAAACGGCGTCCCGCCGGTGGCGGTCGGCAGGGTATCGATAATCGCGAGATCGCCGTCGAAGTATTGCCGCAGCTTCGCGCTCAGCCCGCCCGGATCGCGCGCATCAAGACGTTCATAACCCTCATGGCGGTAGTGGATGTCGAGCAGTTGCTCCATACGGTCACGGTGCTGATCCCACTCCACGGCGCGCAGGTTAAATTGTTCATCGCAAATGACCCACAACGGCCCCAGCGGGGTATCGATTTTATCTTGCAGTAGCGTCAGCATCGGTCTTCCTTCTACGAGGTTATTTCGGCAAGGGCACACCATATCATGACGTGCGCTCTGCCAACTATACCTCCGAAAGGTCAGCAAATAATGAAAGGCTGTACTATTAATTTATAAATACGAATCGCAGTCATTTAAATTCCGTCATTCGATTGCCCAATCGCAAATTGCCGGAATAAAGGGACGGGGAGCAATGTTTATTTTTGCATTAACTAGCAGGCGCGGCAGAAAGAGCATTTTGCTACCTTTGTCTGGCGGCGAATTCCCCTGTGCGGAGGAGCGTTCAGTTCAAATCTCTATGCAGTTTGTCATACGCACGCGAATTAGCGTGAACTGGCTAATTCACCGGGAGGCACCCGGCGTCGCAGATAAATATACAGGCATTCCTTGAGTCAATTATTTTTCCAGCGCTTTGGCGCTGGTTTTTTTTAACCAACAGAAAGGTGGCGATATGCAATACATATTAACGGGAGTTGTTGTGTTGATTATCAGTGGGTTAGCTATCAATTTGCTGTCGTTGGCCATCGAAAGTCTGTGTAAAACGCTCCTGAACCGCACCACAATTCGTTAACTCACGCAGGCCCTCCCTGGCCTGTCGCTGCGTTAGGGCAAACGCGGATAGATGCCGGGACCTATCGGCAGCCCGACAAGATACCAACCCACCAGCAGCAGTAGCCAGACGGCTAAGAAAATGAGTGGGTAGGGTAATACCAGCGAATAGTAGGTGCCCAGTTTGGCATCGGGCCGGTAGCGCTGTAAAAAGCCGAGAAACAGCGGCACAAACGGCGATACCGGCGCGAGCGGCAGCACGGAAGAGTCAGCGATTCGGAACAGGATCTGCGCAAACGCCGGGTGAAAGCCCAGCAGCATAAACATTGGCACAAAAATGGGCGCCAGAATCGACCAGATAGCCGAACCGCTGGCGATAAACATACACAAAAACGCCGACAGTAGCGCCAGGCCGACAAACGCCGGCACCCCATTCATCCCGGCGCTCTCCAGCACATCGGTCAGACCAACGGCCATGAATTTCCCCATGTTGCTCCAGTTAAACATGGCGACAAACTGGGCCAGCGGGAAGACCATCACGATAAATCCGGCCATCTCCTTCATCGGCTCGATCATTAACTGCGGCAGGTCAGCCTGACGGCGAATTTTGCCGGTGGCGATGCCGTAAGCTAAAGATACGACAAAGAAAAAAAAGATAATCAGCGGCACAATGCCTTTAATAAAGGGCGAGGGCATCACGGTATGCTTGATGGGATCGCGCAGAATGCCGTTGTCCGGCACCACCATCAGCGCGATAACCGCCACAAACAACAGCGCCGCAATACCGGCAATGCGCAGCCCGAAGCGCTGTTCCGCCGTCAGCGTCTGCAGCGTTTCATCACTCTTACCCTGCCACTTTCCTAACCGCGGCTCGACCAGTTTATCGGTAATCAATCCGCCGACCAGAGTAAGTACGATGACTGAGGTAGCCATGAAGTACCAGTTGTCGATGACGCTAACATGCAGCGAGGCATCGAGCGTTTTCGCCGCTTCGGTACTGATACCGGAGAGCAATACGTCGGTGGTGACAATGAGTAAATTTGCCGTGAATCCGCAGCCAACGCCGGCGATCGCCGCCAGCAACCCCGCCACTGGATGACGACCGACGGCGAGAAACATCAACGCCCCTAGCGGCGGCATAATGACCAGCGCCGCGTCGGAAGAGATGTGGCTGAAGAAGGCGATAAATAACACCATGTAACTGGCGTAACGCGCGCTAACGTGCGATGACATTTTGACCATCAGCGACGGCAGCAGGCCGACGCGTTCGGCGAAACCGGCGCCGAGCACCAGCGCCAGAATCGCCCCCAGCGGCGCGAAGCCGCTAAAGTTTTTAATCACGTTCGGCAGAAACCAGTGCAGCCCTTCCACGCTGAGCAGATTCTTTACCACCACTCGCGAACCGTCGGTGGGGTTCTGTACGCCGACGTTTAGCGCCGACAAGATGGCGGTAGCGGCCATCAGCGCCACTATCAGATAGATAAACAGCAAAAATGGATGCGGAACCTTATTACCTATTTTCTCAACCCAGCCATACAGCTTACCGGTGGGGGAATGCGACGGTATGGATGACATACTCATGGGCGTTCCTCAGTTGTCGTTGTTGTGTTGGTTGCGGCATGCCTCAGGGGTTGTCAGCTGTTATTTTTATTGGCGATTGCCATCACGCTGTACGTTATCCCAGAGGCTAATTTTTCTTATTTTAAAATTGATGGTACGACGTCACGCGGGATCGGGCACTGGTATGGGCTTACCGCCAGTACCTGAGCCAGTTCCTGCTGGCTTGCTTCGAGCAACGGCCTGTCGCTGAACAAACGAATTGCCGTTGCTCCCAGTATCTTACCCGCCAGCAGCATCCCTTTATGGGCGATGGAGGTTTTTCCCTGGCTTACCAGTTGCCAGCTGTGCAGCGGCGTACCGATGGCGAAGCAGGGGCTAAAACACTGGGCCACCGGCGCTTTCCAGCTCACGTCGCCGACGTCGGTAGAGCCGGCCAGCACGTTTTCCGTCGCCGCCCACGGCGCGACTTCATCGATCAGTACCGTGTCGTGATGGCGGCGGGAAAACGCTTTTCCTTCTTCACCGCTGGTGCCGGCAATATTCTTCAGGCTGTTCTGTATATCGTTCACGCCGAGCGTGGAGCGAATATCCGCTGCGAAAGCGCGCTCTTCGTTACTCCATTGCGGCGTACCGTAATGACATACGGCCTGATACATTGCCGCTTCCAGCGTGCGATTGGGGAGATAGCTGGAACAGGCTTTTTCAAAACGACAGCTGACGCTGGTTTCGGTCATCAGCGCGGCGCCCTGAGCAATTTTCTCAATACGGGCAAAGATTTGCTGCACGTCGGCCATTTCCGGAGCGCGAATCAAATACAGCACTTCAGCCTGCGCCTGCACCACGTTGGGCGACACACCGCCGGTATCAGTAATGGCATAGTGCACACGCGCTTTCTCGATAATATGCTCATTGAGGAAGTTACTGCCGGTGGTCATCAGCGTGACGGCGTCCAACGCGCTACGCCCAAGATGCGGTGAGTTTGCGGCGTGGGCAGCGGTTCCGGTAAAGCGCCACGCCGCCTGAATATTGGCCAGCGTGCTGGTGCTGAACATCCCGGCCCAGGCTTCCGGATGCCAGGTGAGGGCGGCGTCGATATCATCGAATAGTCCCTCGCGCACCATAAAGGTTTTACCCGAGCCGCCTTCTTCACCCGGGCAGCCATAAAAGCGCAGGGTGCCCGAGCCGCCATGCTGCTGCAGCCACTGTTTCGCGGCGACCGCAGCGGCGAACGCCGCGGTGCCAAGTAGATTATGCCCACAGCCGTGGCCATTTTCCCCCGGCGTCGCGGATGTTGGTTCAGCACTGTGCGCCTGTTGGCTGAGTCCTGCCAGCGCATCAAACTCGCCGAGCAGGGCGATGACTGGTTTACCCTCGCCAAAGCTGGCGATAAACGCATTGGGGATTCCACCAGCGTGACGGCTTAGTTGAAAACCTTCCGCTTCCAGCGCGTCGGCCAACCGCGCGGCGGACCAGAATTCCTGGAATCGGGTTTCCGGATGATCCCAGATATCATCGGCAATAGCGCAAAAATCGTCGCGTCGCGATTCAATGATGTCATCAACAAATTGATAGATCTTTTCCATCACACACCTCGCTGCCAGGGAAAGTTGAGCGCGATGTGCGCCAGCGTCTCGACCGCGATGGTCATGACCCCTTCGTCGAAATCAAATTTCTCATTGTGATGTCCGGCGCTCAGTTCAGTACCGAAAATCATGTATGAAGCCAGTCCACCGCGCTCCTGTACCCGCGCCATCATCAAAGTGGCATCTTCGGATCCCGCCGGCGCAGCAATATGATCCACCGCCTCTATCACACCTGGCACCTGTGCTGCCTGTTCACGCAGGTATTGCACCCACGCCGGAGAGGGGACACTGGAAGTTGCCGCGCCCATGAGCCGTAGTTCATAGCGGGCTTCATACATCGCTGCGGCGCCGGCAATCACGTTTTGCGCCCGCTCAAACACATACTGGTTGATAGCTTCTGTCTCGCCACGGGTTTCGACTTTTATCAGCGCGGAAGAAGGGACCACGTTGCGCCCGGTACCGGCCTGCATAACACCGACGTTAACCCGCGAGGCGCCGGCGCTGTGCGGCGCGATGGCGTGCAGGGCGAGGGAGGCCTGCGCGGCGGCCAGTAGCGCGTTGCGCCCATCTTCCGGTTTGCCGCCGGCGTGAGCGGCGACGCCCTCGAATTGCACATCGAATTTGGTGGTCGCCATAAAGTTGTCACCGCCGCAGACCACGGTGCCGCTGGGGACGCCGGTGCCGATATGAATGGCGGTGAAGTAGTCCACGTTATCGAGCACGCCTGCCGCCACCATCGCGCGCGCGCCGCGGGTACCTTCTTCGGCAGGCTGGAAAATCAGCTTGATGATCCCGTTGAGCCGATCGGCATACTGCTGTAGCACATGCGCTAAACCCAGCCCAATGGCGGTATGGCCGTCATGGCCGCAGGCGTGCATCATCCCGGCGTTGCAGGAGGCGAAACCCGCGCGATGCGGGCGATGGCAATCGTCGTGTTGTTCGTTAAGATCGAGCGCGTCCATATCGACGCGAAACGCCAGCGTCGGGCCGGGGCGGCCGGTGTCCAGGGTGGCGACGACGCCGGCGAATCCGCCTTCAAAAGCCGTTAGCCAACGTTCCGGCGCTCCCTGTTCGCGGGCGCGCTGGAATGCCTGTGCCAGGGTGGCGTCGTCGGGCAGCCCCATTCGGCTGTCGGCATCGATAACGTCGCGCCCGAGCGCCAGTTGATAACCGAGTCCGTCTAAGATCTCGGCAACCTTGCTGGCGGTACGAAATTCCAGCCATCCGGACTCCGCGTGCAGGTGAAAATCACGACGCCATTGCGTCATTTCCGGCGCCAGTTGGCTGATGAATTCATGAAGTTGCGGCATAACCCTTCCTGTCATATTAAAAAAGTGTGACGGCGTTCACGAAGTGATAGCTTTTGCTTATCACATACGCCTTTCATGCAATCTCACCCTTAACCTGCCACAGCATGTTCGATTACAGTAGATGTCATTTTCTTCTGTCTGATAAACAATGGTTATCATCTAAAGCATGTCATTTCAGATTAAATTTCATCAAATTCGCGCTTTCGTTGAGGTTGCCCGCGAGGGGAGTATTCGCGGCGCCAGCCGGGCGCTGGCGATCTCGCAGCCTGCGTTGACCAAGGCGATTAAAGAGCTGGAAGAGGGGCTTTCCGCCCAACTGTTTGTCCGCCGCAGCCAGGGGGTGGCGCTGACGGAAAACGGCGAAAGTTTTTACCAACATGCGAGCCTGATCCTTGAAGAGCTGCGGGCGGCTCAGGATGAACTGCTGCAGCGTCAGGGCGAGCAGGCCGGGCAGATTAATATTGGTCTCGGCGCCAGCGTCGCCCGTTCGCTGATGCCATCGGTGATCTGCCGCTTTCATCAGCAGCATCCGTTGGTGAAGGTGCGGATCATGGAAGGGCAACTTCTGGCGATGATTAATGAACTGCGTCAGGGTGAGCTTGATTTCACTATCAACACCTACTATCCCGGCCCGTACGATCATGAATTCAGCTTTGAAAAACTGTTTGAGAAACCATTCGCGGTATTCGCCCGCGCCGGACATCCGGCGGCGCGCGCCACTTCCCTGACTGAATTGCTCGATCACCACTGGACGATGCCAACGCCGCGCGGTAGCTACTTTAAACAACTGCAGGAGATGTTTAACCAGGCCGGGCTGGCGCCCAAGGTCGATATCGTGTGTGAAACCTTCTCTTCGTGCATCAGTCTGGTGGTGAAGAGCGATTTCCTCAGCATTCTGCCGGTAGAGCTCGGAAACGATCCGATGATGGCGGATAAACTGGTGATGATCCCGATACGTGAAACGTTGCCCAGGGCAACCTACTACCTGATTCAGCGGCGCGATACGCGACCAACGCCGTTAACGGCTTCGTTAATCACCTTGTTTCGTCGTCAAAGCCGTCAATTGTTTCCTTAAAAATCCTGCGTGGGGCTATTTGCCGGCAGTGGCGGCTAAACGCGTTGAGGGGGAGGCGCGAGGCGGCTATAGTAGCAGGCGATAGCCGCTGGAGGAGAGACCATGAACCTTGACGACAAATCCCTGTTTCTTGACGCCATGGAGGATGTCCAGCCTCTGAAACGCAATAATGACGTACACTGGCACCGTGAGCGCAACGTGCGCGCCCCGCAGCGTATCGATACCCTGCAGCTCGATAATTATCTGACCACCGGCTACCTCGATATCGTACCGCTCGCCGTGCCGCTGGAGTTCAAACGGGAAGGGCTGCAAAGCGGAGTGCTGGAAAAACTGCGGCGCGGAAAATACAGCCAGCAGGCAAGCCTGTCGCTCCTGCGCCAGCCGGTCGAACAGTGTCGGCAAATGCTGTTCGCCTTCGTGATACAGGCGCAAAAAGAGGGGCTGCGTAATTTACTTATCATCCACGGCAAAGGCCGTGATGACCAGGCCCACGCCAATATTATTCGCAGCTACCTGGCGCGCTGGCTGCCAGAGTTGCCCGAGGTACAGGCGTTTTGCGCCGCGCTACCGCACCACGGCGGCAGCGGCGCTTGTTACGTGGCGCTGCGTAAATCCGAACAGGCTAAGCAGGAGAACTGGGAGCTGCACGCTAAACGCAGCCGCTAGCGCAGCAGCAGCGTTAGCTCGCGGGCGGCTTTTTGTAATTCCGGCAGCACTCTGTCCAGCATTTCGCGGGTCGACATCTGGCCCGCGTGAACCCCGACGTTCAGCGCTGCTTTCACCTGTCCCTGCGGGTTATATAGCGGTACCGCCAGCGAACGCAGCCCCATTTCCAGTTCCTGATCGTTCAACGCATATCCCTGCTGATGCACGCGTTTTAGCTCCGCGCGCAGCTTATTCACCGAATCTACCGTTTGCGGGGTGTAGCGAATCATCGTCACCCGGCCCAGCATGTCGTTCAGCCGTTCTTCCGGCTGATGGCTTAACAGCACGCGGCCCATGGAGGTCGCCCACGCCGGCAGGCGGCTGCCGATATCAAGATCGATCGTCATAATTCGCGAACTGGAGGCGCGGGCGATATACAGGATATCGTCGCCATCGAGGGTGGCGATTGAGCAGGATTCATTGAGCATTTCGCTCAGATGCTTGAGCACCGGCTGCGCCGAGCGCGCCAGCGGCGTTGAGGCCAGCCAGGCGTGACCGAGGGCGAGGATCCGCGGACGCAGCTGGAAATTCTTACCGTCTTCGGCGTAGACGAATCCCAGTTTGCTTAAGGTATACAGGCAGCGCCGTACCGCCGCTCGGGGGATGCCGGTCTTTTGGCTGATCTGCGAAATCGACAGCACCGGGCGCTGCGGGGTAAAAGCCTGAATCACTTCCAGCCCCCGCGCCAGCGACGCCATAAAGTTCGGGTCGCCCTTAAACGGATCGCCGTCGCCCGCCACTACATCATCTGGATGCTTGTCCATTTTGTTCTCCGTATTTGCCATCGATCACATTCTTTCGCTAAAGATATACGATGTTCGATTATCGCACCATATTTCGATTATCGCCCTTGACCAGCATCGTTAAGCGGGTCACATTTTGTGCGAACAACGCATATAAGTGCGATTACCGCACGTTAAGGAGCGACCTGATGATTGATAAAAGCGTGTCGACGCTGAGTGAGGCCATTGCCGGGATCCACGACGGCGCGACCATCATGATCGGCGGATTTGGCCCCGCCGGGCAGCCGACGTATCTGATTGACGCCCTGATTGACCAGGGCGCCCGCGACCTAACCATTATTAATAACAACGCGGGTAATGGCGAAGTGGGGCTGGCGGCGCTGCTCAAAGCCGGGCGGGTGCGCAAAATGATCTGCTCATTCCCGCGCCAGGTAGATTCACAAATTTTCGATGACCTCTATCGCCGCGGCAAAGTTGAGCTGGAACTGGTGCCGCAGGGCAACCTGGCGGCGCGGATCCAGGCCGCTGGCGCAGGTCTCGGCGCGGTCTTTACCCCTACCGGCTACGGCACGCCGCTGGCGGAAGGCAAAGAAACCCGGGAAATAGATGGCCGCCATTATGTGCTTGAGTATCCGATTAAAGCTGACTTCGCCTTGATTAAGGCCCACCAGGGAGACCGCTGGGGCAACCTGGTCTACCGCAAAGCGGCGCGCAACTTCGGCCCGATTATGGCGACCGCCGCCAAAACCACCATTGTTGAAGTCTCGCAGCTGGTCGCCCTTGGCGAACTCGACCCGGAAAACATCATCACCCCGGGGATTTTCGTCCAGCGTGTATTCTCGCTGGAAAATCTGTCCGTCGCGCAAAGCGCCTGAGGAGCCGAACATGCAAAAACTGACTCGTGACGAAATGGCCCAGCGCGTCGCCCGCGATATTCCGGAAGGCGCTTACGTCAACCTTGGTATCGGTCTGCCGACCCGTATCGCCAACTATCTACCTGCCGATAAAGAGGTGTTCCTGCACAGTGAAAACGGGCTACTGGGAATGGGGCCGAAGCCGCAGCCCGGCGAAGAGGATCCAGAACTGATCAACGCGGGTAAAGAGTATGTCACCCTGCTGCAGGGCGGCTGTTTTTTCCACCATGGCGACTCCTTCGCCATGATGCGCGGCGGACATCTGGATATCTGCGTGCTGGGCGCCTATCAGGTTTCCGCCAGCGGCGATCTCGCTAACTGGAGCACCGGCGCGCCGGATTCGATCCCGGCGGTTGGAGGGGCGATGGATTTGGCTATCGGCGCCCGCCAGGTGTTTGTGATGATGGACCATCTGACCCGCGATGGCGAATGCAAACTGGTCGAACAGTGCAGCTACCCGCTGACCGGCGTCGGTTGCGTCAGCCGTATCTATACCGATCTGGCGGTCATCGATATTACCGACCGCGGCCCGGTGGTGCGCGAAATCTTTAATGGCCTCTCCTTTGAAGAGCTACAGCGCATCACTCCGGTGGCGCTGACTTTTGAACAACTGGCGGAAAGTGCGTAAGGAACCTATGATGAATCAGGCATTTATCTGTGATGCGGTGCGTACGCCGTTTGGCCGTTTTGGCGGCGCATTATCCAGTATGCGCGCCGACGATTTGGCGGCGCTGCCGCTGAAAGCGCTGCTGGAGCGTAACCCGGGACTCGATCCGGCGCTGATCGACGATGTGATCTACGGCTGCGCTAACCAGGCCGGAGAAGATAACCGTAACGTGGCGCGCATGGCGCTGTTGCTGGCCGGGCTGCCGCAGAGCGTTCCCGGCAGCACGATTAACCGCCTCTGTGGTTCCAGTCTCGATGCGATCGGCGTCGCGGCGCGGGCGATTAAAAGCGGCGAAACTCAACTGATGATCGCCGGTGGGGTGGAGAGTATGTCGCGCGCGCCGTTTGTGATGGGCAAAGCCGAGAGCGCCTTTAGCCGCTCGATGCAGATGGAAGATACCACCATCGGCTGGCGCTTTATTAACCCGCAGATGAAAGCGCTGTACGGCGTGCACTCGATGCCGGAAACTGCGGAAAACGTCGCCGATGAGTTTGCCATTTCTCGCGCCGACCAGGACGCTTTTGCGCTACGCAGTCAGTTACGTACCGCGGCGGCGCAGGAAGCGGGGCGTTTCGCCGATGAACTGATCGCCGTATCGGTGCCGCAGCGCAAAGGTGAGCCGCTGCGTTTCAGCCGCGATGAACATCCGCGCAGCACCTCGCTGGAGGCGCTGGCTAAACTGCGCGGCGTGGTCCGCGCCGACGGCAGCGTTACCGCCGGTAACGCCTCCGGCGTCAACGACGGCGCCTGTGCGCTGTTGTTGGCCAGTGAACAGGCGATGTCGGCGAATGATTTACAGCCGCTGGCGCGGGTTGTCGGCGTGGCGACGGCAGGGGTGGCGCCGCGGATTATGGGCTTCGGCCCGGCACCGGCGGTGCGCAAAGTGTTAGCGCAAACCGGGCTGACGCTGGCGCAGATGGATGTCATCGAACTGAATGAGGCTTTTGCCGCGCAGGCGCTGGCGGTTACCCGTGATTTAGGCCTGCCGGATGATGCTGCCCACGTTAACCCCAACGGCGGGGCCATTGCGCTGGGTCATCCGCTGGGGGCTTCCGGCGGACGTCTGGCGATGACCGCCGCTTATCAGTTGAAGCGTACCGGCGGCCGCTATGCGCTGTGCACCATGTGTATCGGCGTGGGCCAGGGGATTGCGCTGATTATTGAACGCGTTTAAGGAGTCGCGATGAGTTTGTTGACCCCCATGTTGCGTAGCAGTCCGCTAACCGACTGGTTCAGCGATGCGCAGCGGGTACAGGGTATGCTGGATTTCGAAGCCGCGCTGGCGCAGGCGCAGGCCGACTGCGGGCTGGTGCCGCAGGCGGCAGTCTCGCCGATAGTCAACGCCTGCCGGCATGCGCTTATCGATTTCGACGCGCTGGGACAATCGGCGGCCAGCGCCGGCAATCTGGCTATTCCGCTGGTTAAACAGCTGACTGCGCGGGTGAAAGCGCAGGATCCGGACGCCGCGCGCTATGTCCATTGGGGCGCCACCAGCCAGGACGCTATCGATACCGGGTTTGTTCTGCAACTGCGGGGCGCGCTGGCGGCGACGGATAGCCTGCTACAAAGCCTGATTGACGCGTTCGCCGAACAGGCGCAGCGCTATCAACATACGGTGATGCCGGGGCGCACCTGGATGCAGCATGCGCTACCGGTCACGTTTGGCCTTAAACTGGCGGGGACGCTGGATGCGCTGCTGCGCTGGCAGCAGCGGTTGATTGAGATGCGCCCACGGGTGCTGGCGCTGCAGTTTGGCGGCGCGGCGGGCACGCTTGATTCATTGAAACAGCAGGCGCCGCAGGTGGCGCAGGCGTTGGCGCAAACCCTCGACCTGCAGTTGCCGGATACGCCATGGCATAGCCAGCGCGACCGTTTCCTCGAGGTCGGCGCCTGGTTCGCCGGCGTTTGCGGCACCCTGGGAAAATTCGCCAATGATTTTTCGTTGCTGATGCAAACCGAGGTTGCGGAAGTCGGCGAGCCGCTGGCGGAAGGGCGCGGGGGCTCCTCGACCATGCCGCACAAACGTAACCCGGTCTCCTGCGCGGCGATTCTAACCGCGGCGCAGCGCACGCCGGGGCTGGTCGCCACCCTCTACGCCGGCCAAATCCAACAGCATGAGCGCGCGCTCGGCGGCTGGCAGGCCGAATGGGAAACGCTACCGGAGCTGATTATGCTGGTGGGCGGGGCGCTGGCGCAAACTGACATGCTGGTGCGCGAGATGCAGGTTTTCGTGCATAAGATGCGTGCCGACCTTGATATCACTCACGGGCTGATTATGGCGGAAGCGGTGACCCTGGCGCTGGCGGAGTTTATTGGCAAAGCCGAGGCGCACCATCGTGTAGAAGCGCTGTGTCGTCAGGCGTTGGATCGCAATGGCTTGCTTGTCGATCTGCTGGCGGCTGACCCGCAGGTCAGTCAGTATCTCTCCCGCGAACGTTTAAACGCGCTACTGGATCCTGCAACGGCTACCGGTAGCGCCGAACGCTTTGTGCGCCAGGTACTGGCGCGTTATCAGGAGCAACATCATGAATCTTGATTATCAACTCGACGGGCCGGAAGGCGCGCCGGTTATCGTGCTGTCGAACTCGCTTGGCACCACGCGCGCCATGTGGCAGCCGCAAATGGAGGCCCTGACGGCGAATTTTCGCGTACTGCGTTATGACACCCATGGCCATGGTAAAACGACGAAAAACGGCAAGGTTACCCTGGCGCAACTGGGCGAAGACGTACTTGCGCTGCTCGATCACCTTAATATCGGTAAGGCACTGTTTTGCGGTATTTCGATGGGCGGGCTGACGGGATTATGGCTGGCGCGCTTTGCGCCGGAACGTTTTTACGCGGTGGCGGTGGCCAATACCGCTGCGCGGATCGGCGATCAGTCGGGCTGGCTTTCTCGCGCTCGTGCGGTGCGTCAGGAAGGGATGGATGTGGTTGCCGCGGGGGCGGCGGATCGCTGGTTCAGCGATGCTTTCCGCCAGCGCGCGCCGGAGGTGGTCGAGGCATTATGCCATCAACTGACTCATAGCGACGCCGAAGGCTACGCTGCCTGCTGCGAAGCCCTGGCGGCGGCTGACCTGCGGGGGGAGGTCGGGCAAATTGCGATTCCGGTGCTGATTATTGCCGGAGAAAGTGACCCTGTCACGACTGTCGCCGACGCTAACTTCCTGCATCAGCAGATTGCCGATTCCCAGGTGGTGGTGCTGAGCGCGTCGCATCTGTCGAATATCGAAGCGCCAGCCGCCTTTAACGCCGCGCTGAACGGCTTTTTGCTGGGGGAGCAAAATGGAAGATAAACAACGTTATCAGCAGGGAATGGAGGTTCGCCGCAAGGTATTAGGCGATGCTCACGTTGACCGTACGCTGCAGAACCTCACGCCGCTGAATGAGGAGTTTCAGGATTTCATCACCCGTTACGCCTGGGGAGAAACCTGGACGCGTCCGGGGCTCGATCACCATACCCGCAGCATGATCACTATTGCGATGCTGATTGCGCTCAACCGCGAGGCGGAACTTAAGATGCATCTGCGCGCCGCCTTTAATAACGGCGTGACCCGTGATGAGCTGAAAGAGTTGATTATGCATTCGGCGCTGTACTGCGGCTTACCGGCGGCAAACGCCACGCTGCACCTTGCGCAGCAGGTGTTTGCCGAGATCGACGCCGCGCAGGCGTAGGGGGCGGCGCATTGCGCCTTGTCCGGGCTACTAAATCGCACGGCGCTGTAGCCCCGGTAAGCGGTAGCGCCACCGGGGATTTTGAGTTGTAGGCCGGATAAGCGCAGCGCCATCCGGCATTACCTGGTGACGCTGCGTTGGCGTAGGATGACGTTATCTGTCGCCTTCCTGCGGCGCGACGGCCGGGGCGGTATACCAATCCTCTTTGGCGACCACCACCGCGCCTTTCGGTTGCATGACAAAATTGGGCGACATAATCTGCACGCCAAATTCGTTAAACACATCGATAATGCTGCTGTGCAGCGCGTTGCGCCCCTCCGGCAGCGTCGTTTCCGGTAACAGCCGCACCTGCAGTTCATACGACGTATACCAATCGAGCAATCCCAGTTTGCGAACCACCGGCGCCACCTGATGATCCACTCCCTGGGCGCGGTGGGCCGCCAGTTCCAGCATCGCCTGTACCTGCCGCCACGGCGTATCGTAACCAATGGTCACGCCGGTGGTGAGGTTGATTCCCTGTTGCGGGTCACTGCCGCTGAGATTGGTGATTTTACCGCTGACCACCACCGCGTTCGGCAGGGTGACAATATAGTTCTCGCGGGTCAGGATTTTGGTCGCCAGCATGCCGATCTCGCTGACCTGGCCTTCGTTATCGGCGATGCGGATCCAGTCGCCTTTATGCAGCGCACGGGTATAAATCAGCACCAGTCCGCTCATGGCGTGATTCATCACCCCCGCTGAGCCCAGCGTCAACATCAGGCCGAAGAACACGCTAATCCCCTTGAAGGCCAGAGAGTTTGCGCCAGGCAAGAAAGGATAGGCGGCGGAGAGCGCAAAGAGCCAGATAACCACGGCGATAAGCTTTCGCGTGGCGCCGACGGTTTCTGGATGCAGACCGGGGATCTGCAGACGCCCGGCGGCGACCTGATCCAACACCACCTTCAGCAGGCGGATGATAAACCACGTAATCAGAAAGATAAGCAGTACGATCATCAATCCCGGCAGCGCCGACACGATGGACAGCGAAATATCACGAATTACCCCTACTGACCACTCACCGAGCGATTCTCCCCATACCCGGGTCCACGGAAACAGGCTGAATACCCAACTCAGCCAGACATAACCCGCCAGTATCCCTAGCAGTACTAACAGCAGCGCGTATAACCGGCTCTCGACGTTACCGAGAAACCGCCGCCAGCTATGTGGGATCATGCTGCGTTTTTCGAGGATCCGTAGATGGAAAAAACGGCGCACTCGCCGCCATGAGCGAAAAGCGAAATAGCAGGCCAGGGCGAGGAGCAACGCGCCGGCGGCGGATTTCAGCGCCGCCAGCAACAAATAGCGGGTATTGTACTGTTCGCGCAGCGACGTCCTTTGCGCTTCCATACGGGCAAGAACGCGCTGCGCCGCCTGATCCAACGTCAGATCGTCGCCTTCATCGAGGTCAGCCTGGCTTAGCAACATAATAGGTTTGCCATTCATCAGAAACAGCCGCCCCGGCTGGTTGTAGCGGGTGACTGGCACCACCTGTAGCGGCTGGCTGATGTCGGCTTCGGTGAAGGCGCGTAGCGTATTGCGGATGCGCAGAACCCGTTCTTCCGGCGTGGTCTGGCCGAATGTAGCCTGTAGCATGACGATCGGTTGATGGAAAATAGCGACGGTTCGCGCCTGCTCGCGAGCGGTGGGCTGCTGACGAGGTTCTGCCGCGGAAAGCGGGAAGGCCAGCCATAGCAGAAAGCACGCCGTTAACAACGCCTGAATCCTGTTCATATGCGACACCAGAAAAGAGGAATTATTGTTATTTTTCAGCCGGTCAAACTCTGAGCGGCTGCTGGATTGAGCATAGTTCAGCGTCGGGTGAATTCAAGAATTAAGGGGGGAGAATACGCCCGACGATGAGCCGCCGGGCGCGGAGGGGATTAGCCGTGTTGTTTACAACCGGCGCACTGCTGATTTTGGATCTGCTGGAAGAAGTCGTTACCTTTATCATCAACGAGGATAAAGGCCGGGAAATCTTCCACTTCGATTTTCCAGATAGCTTCCATTCCCAGCTCCGGATAAGCCACGCACTCGAGGCTCTTAATGCTCTGCTGGGCGAGTACTGCCGCTGGGCCGCCAATGCTGCCGAGGTAGAAACCGCCGTGTTTATGGCAGGCGTCAGTCACCTGCTGGCTGCGGTTACCTTTGGCCAGCATCACCATGCTGGCGCCGTGCGATTGCAGCAGATCGACGTAGGAATCCATTCGTCCTGCGGTGGTCGGGCCGAGAGAACCTGAGGCGTAACCGGCGGGTGTTTTTGCCGGGCCGGCGTAGTAGATCGGGTGATCTTTCACGTACTGCGGCAGCGCTTCGCCGTTATCGATAAGCTCTTTCAGCTTAGCGTGGGCAATGTCGCGGGCCACGATAATGGTGCCGTTAAGGCTCAGACGCGTTGAGACCGGGTGCGCCGACAGCTGCGTCAGGATCTCACTCATCGGCTGATTCAGGTTGATGCTAACCACATTGCCTTCACCCTGTTGGCGCAGGTGTTCAGGGATATATTTCCCCGGGTTGCTCTCCAGTTTTTCGATCCAGATGCCGTCGCGGTTGATTTTAGCTTTGATGTTGCGGTCGGCGGAGCAGGAGACGCCCATACCGATAGGACAGGACGCGCCGTGGCGCGGCAGACGGATAACGCGGATATCGTGGGCAAAATATTTCCCGCCAAACTGCGCGCCGAGGCCGAGATTTTGCGCTTCCTGCAGCAGCTCTTGCTCCAGCTGCACATCGCGGAACGCCTGACCGTGCTCGTTACCCGCGGTCGGCAGGTCGTCATAGTAGCGGGCGGAAGCCAGCTTAACGGTCTTCAGCGTCGCTTCCGCTGAGGTGCCGCCGATCACAAAGGCGATGTGGTAGGGCGGGCAGGCCGCGGTACCGAGGGTACGCATCTTCTCGACGAGGTAGTTTTTCAGCTTCGCCGGGGTGATTAACGCTTTGGTTTCCTGGTACAGATAGGTTTTGTTGGCGGAACCGCCGCCTTTCGCCATGCACAGGAATTTATATTCGTCGCCGTCGACGCTGTAGAGATCGATCTGCGCCGGCAGGTTGGTGCCGGTGTTGACCTCTTTATACATATCCAGCGGCGCATTCTGCGAGTAACGCAGGTTGTCTTCGGTATAGGTGTTATAGACGCCCTGCGCCAGCGCGGCTTCATCGCCGCCGCCCGTCCAAACGCGCTGGCCTTTTTTACCCATGATGATGGCGGTGCCGGTATCCTGGCAGGTGGGCAGCACACCTTTGGCGGCGATTTCGGAATTACGCAGGAACTGCAGCGCGACGTATTTGTCGTTTTCGCTGGCCTGCGGGTCGAGCAAAATGGCCGCGACCTGCTGCTGATGCGAGACGCGCAGCATAAAAGCGGCATCGTGGAAGGCCTGCTGCGCCAGCAGAGTTAACGCCTGCGGTTCAACCTTTAATACTTCCTGGCCCGCGAATTCGGCGACGGAGACGTGCTCTTTGCTGAGCAAATAGTATTCGGTATCGTCATGCGCCATCGGGAACGGGTCTTGATAAACAAAGGGTTTCGTCGACATATTCACATACTCCATAAAGATAAAAACCGCCGGGGGAAGACCCGGCGGTTATGAATCAGAACATCATGGACATCCACGGATAGCCAATCAGCAGCAGGGCGGCCAGGAAGATGGCGCCGAAGATGGTGCCGAGGCGCCAGTAGTCTTTGGTTGGCAGGTAGCCGCTGCCGTAGTAAATCGGGCTCGGACCGGTACCGTACGGGGTGATGATGCCCATCACGCCCAGCGAGGTCACCATCAGCAGGACGAAGACTTGCATATTCATGCCCGGGATAGTCGAAGCGATGGTCAGCATGGCCGGCAGCAGCGCGGTAGTGTGCGCGGTGGTGCTGGCGAACAGGTAGTGCAGCAGATAGAACGCCAGCAGCAGGACGATGGTCGCAACGCCCGGAGAAATACCGCTCATCAGCGCGCCGCCTTCTTTACCCAACCAGGCGATGAAGCCAGTGGAGGAGAGACCGTCAGCCAGCGCGACCAGCGTGGCGAACCAGACAAAGGTATTCCATGCCGCTTTGTTGTTGGTGATATCGCTCCAGGACAGCACGCCGGTCCACAGCATCAGCACGATAACCAGCAGGGCAGCCAGCGCCGGTTCAATCCAGTCGGCGGCGAAGATCCACATCATCAGTGCGAAGCAAACAAACACCAGCAGCAGGATTTCATTGCGCGACAGTTTGCCCAGTTTTTCCAGTTCACGAGCGGCCCACAGCGGTACTTCGTTATTGATTTTTACTTCTGGCGGGTAGAACCAGTACGCCAGCAGCGGCATGGCCAGAATCAGCAGGATACCCAGCGGCAGGAAGGCGATAAACCAGGTACCCCAGGAGATGTTGATACCGACGATGCTTTTTACCAGCGCCAGCGCCAGCAGGTTCGGCGCCAGCGCCGACAGGAACATGGAACTGGTGATACAGGCGGCGGTAATAGCTACCCACATCAGATAAGAACCAATACGGCGTGCGCTCGGATCGTTAGGTTTAGAACCGTACAGCGGCGGCAGGTTAGCAATAATCGGGTAGATGGTCCCGCCGCTACGTGCGGTATTGGACGGGGTAAACGGCGCCAGCAGCAGGTCAGCGAAGGTAATGGCGTAGCCCAGCGTCAGGCTGCGGCGGCCAAGATATTTAACCAGAATCAGCGCCAGACGGCGGCCGAACTGGGTTTTGTCATAGCCCGCGGCGAACATGAATGCGCCGAAGATCAGCCACACGGTAGAGTTACCAAAGCCGCTGACCGCCCATTTAAATGACGCGCCGGCCAGCTTAAAGCTCGGCGCCGCCATCTGTTCCGGGCTGAACAGCAGCCACTGGCTACATAAAGCAATCACCACCACCCCGGTGATACCGATAACGGCGCCCGGCAGCGGTTCGAAGATAAGGCCGACGATAACGCCGACGAAGATAGCAAAATAGTGCCAGGCGAATGGCGGTAAGCCGTCAGGCACCGGGACGAACAGCAGCAGTACGGCGACGATAATGGGCAACGCCATCATGATCAGACGTTTATACGCCGCGTTAGACGCGGCACCGGCAGGCGGTATGGTTGTCTTTTTCTCTTTCATAATGAGTATCTGCTAGTAGTTGAAAATACGGTTCCGTCTTCGCTTACAATGCTCGATTTTTTTAGTTGCGAAAGTTTCTTTAATTATTAATGGTCGAGATTGCTTATTGCTTAAACGGTTATTTAACGCGTTTTTCGCGGCGTTAAATTAAATTCATTGGGTATTTATATATTGCGCTTTCACGTTGCATTGCAATTGATCGAGATCAAAAAAAACAGGTGATCTGGATCTTTTTTTTCGTTTGGCAATAACCACATATGATGATGTGGTTATTATCCGTAAGAAACGTTAATTGTTAATGGAACGCTTAAATAATAATAAATGGCTAAACCGATTTATTATTTAAGTTATTGAAATGGCATGTTTTATTTTTGTTTTGTGCGTTTTTGCAGCGTTAACAAAAGTGACTGAAATGTTATCATTCATTTGTATTATGTAAATGCGATATATAAATTTAATAATACAATAGAGGTATTGCTGTTATTGCAGGTATTAAATAGTTTTTTAACTAACGTAATTAATTTAGTAACTAAAAAACGAGCTATATTATTGGCATGACAACAGGAATGAAAATAAACAATCAATAAAATTTCCGTCACCCAATTCTGAATTTCAATATTTAAAATCTGGAGTATTAATATGACCAGTAACGAACGAATTCTGCAGCCATTTACTTTACCGAATGGGACTGAACTGAAAAACCGTTTGCTAATGGCGCCAATGACCACCTGCACCGGTTATTTCGATGGTACCGTCACCAGCGAGCTCGTTGAATACTATCGCGCCCGTGCCGGCAGCATCGGGACTATCATCGTTGAATGCTGCTTTATTGATGATTATGGTCTGGCCTTCCCGGGCGCTATTGGCATTGATAACGATGAAAAAATCGCCGGACTGGCGAAAATCGCCGAAGCGATAAAAGCGGAAGGCTCGAAAGCGATTCTGCAGATTTACCACGGCGGCCGCATGGTTGACCCACAGTTGATTGGTGGTCGCCAGCCGGTGGCGCCGAGCGCCATTGCCGCGCCGCGCGACGGCGCCGCCATGCCGCGCGCCCTCAGTGGTGAAGAAGTCGAAGGCATGATTGCCAAATTTGGCGACGGCGTACGCCGCGCGATTCTTGCCGGTTTCGACGGCGTCGAAATCCACGGCGCCAACACCTATCTTATCCAGCAGTTCTATTCGCCGAACTCCAACCAGCGTGACGATGAGTGGGGCGGCAGCCGCGACAACCGCGCCAGATTCCCGCTGGCGGTACTGGACATCACGCATAAAATGGCCCGTCAGTACGCTGATGATGCCTTTATTATCGGCTATCGCTTCTCGCCGGAAGAGATGGAAGTCCCGGGGATCCGCTTCGATGACACCATGTATCTGCTGGAGAAACTGGCCGCCCGCGGCGTCGATTACCTGCACTTCTCGGTTGGCGCGACGCTGCGCCCGTCTATCGTAGATACCAGCGATCCGACGCCGCTGATTGAAAAATACTGCGCGATGCGTTCTGAAACGCTGGCGCAGGTGCCGGTGATGGGCGTCGGCGGAGTGGTTAACGCAGCCGACGCCGAACAGGGCCTCGATCACGGTTATGACCTGATGGCCGTCGGCCGCGCCTGCATCGCCTATCCGGACTGGGCTTCACGTATCGCCGCCGGCGAAGAGCTGGAACTCTTTATCGACAGCACCCAGCGCGAGGCGCTGCACATTCCGGAACCGCTGTGGCGTTTCTCGCTGGTCGAAGCGATGATCCGCGACATGAGCATGGGCGACGCGAAATTTAAACCGGGGATGTTTGTCGAAACCGTTCAGGACGATGCCAACGAACTGGTCATTAACGTCAGCCTCGAAAACGATCGCATTGCGGATATTGAGCTGGCCGCAAGCCCAGTACAGAGCGTTGAATTTACCACCAGCTTCGAAGAGATCCGCGAACGTATTCTGACCGCCAACACGCCGCACGTCGACGCTATCTCCGGCGCGACCAGCCAGAGCGAAGCGGTGAAAAAAGCGGTGTCCAAAGCGATGCTGAAATCCAGCAAAGCGCTGGCTGAGGAAGAGGGCGGCAACGATGCCGCGCCGAAAAGCTATGACGTTGTGGTGGTGGGGAGCGGCGGCGCCGGTCTGGCTGCGGCGATTCAGGCCCACGACGAAGGCGCCAGCGTGCTGATCGTTGAAAAAATGCCGACTATTGGCGGCAACACCATCAAAGCTTCCGCCGGGATGAACGCCGCGGAAACCCGCTTCCAGCGCGTCAAAGGTATTCAGGACAGTAAAGAGTTGTTCTATCAGGAAACCCTGAAGGGCGGCCACAACAAAAACAACCCGCAGCTGCTGCGTCGTTTCGTTGAAAACGCGCCGCAAGCCATTGAATGGCTGGCGGACCGTGGGATTATGCTTAACGATATCACCACCACCGGCGGGATGAGTATCGACCGTACCCACCGTCCGCGCGACGGATCGGCGGTTGGCGGCTACCTGATTAGCGGTCTGGTGCGTAATATCACCAAACGCGGTATCGATGTGCTGCTGGATACCTCGGTAGAAGAGATCCTGATGCGCCACGACGAAGTGAGCGGCGTGCGTCTTATCAACGATGAACAAGAGATCATCGACGTGCAGACCAAAAGTATCATCGTGGCGACCGGCGGCTTCAGCGCCAACAGCGCGATGGTGGTGAAATATCGTCCTGACCTCGAAGGCTTCGTGACCACCAACCATAAAGGGGCGACCGGTAGCGGTATCGCGCTGCTGGAGCGCATTGGCGCCGGCACCGTGGACATGGGCGAAATTCAAATTCACCCGACCGTCGAGCAGCAGACCTCGTACCTGATTTCCGAATCGATTCGCGGCGGCGGCGCTATTCTCGTTAACCAGCAGGGGAACCGCTTCTTCAACGAGATGGAGACCCGCGATAAAGTGTCTGCGGCGATTATCGCGCTGCCGGAACACTATGCTTACATCGTCTTCGACGAGCATGTGCGGGCGAAAAACAAAGCCGCCGACGAGTATATCGCCAAAGGCTTCGTCACCAGCGCCAGCTCGCCGCGTGAACTGGCGGAGAAACTGGGGATGGATTACCATGCGTTCCTCGCTACCCTGGAATGCTACAACGGCGCGGTGGAAAAACAGCACGATGAAGCGTTTGGCCGCACAACCGCGCTGCGCGCGCCGATTAACGAAGGCCCGTTCCACGCCATTCGTATTGCCCCAGGGGTGCACCACACTATGGGCGGCGTGACCATTAATACCGATGGCGAAGTGCTGAATGTGGCGCAGCAGCCGATTCGCGGCGCCTACGCCGCGGGTGAAGTGGTTGGTGGTATCCATGGCGGTAACCGCATCGGCGGTAACGCGGTCGCGGATATCATCATCTTCGGTACCCTCGCGGGCCATCAGGCGGCGAAACGTGCCAGAGGATAATAGGTAATTGCTGATGCCGGGCTGGCTTAGCCGCCCGGCTTATCCCTTCTAAGGAGAGCCCAATGTCCGATAACCGCGTCTATAGCTACTCCGCCGTGTTGATGGGATCGCCCATCCTGCTCAAACTCTATTCCCACGATGAGGCGCTGGCCTCCCGCGTATTTCAGTTAATTAAACGCTACGAAGATCTGCTCACCGTGAACCGGGCGCAGTCGCAGGTGATGGATATCAACCATGCCGCCGGGCGTCATCCTGTCACCGTTAGCCGTCCGGTGTACCAACTGATTAAGTGCGCTAAAGCCGCCAGTATGGTGCGCGACAGCGCCTTTAATCTGGCTATCGGTCCGCTGGTTAAACTGTGGCGCATTGGCTTTCAGGGGCATAGCGTGCCGTCGGCGGCGGATATAGCGGCCCGGCTGCCATTAACCCGCCCGCAGGATGTCATTCTCGATGACGAAAAGCAGAGCGTGTGGCTGGCGCAGGCCGGAATGGAAATCGACCTTGGCGCAATCGCTAAAGGATATATCGCTGACCAGGTACGCGATTACCTGGGCCAGCAGGGGATCGAACAGGCGCTGATTAATCTCGGCGGCAATGTACATACGTTAGGGGAATGGGCGATTGGGCTGAAAAAACCCTTTGCCGCGGCGCAGGAACTTATTGGCTCTATTGCCGTTAGCGGGCAGTCGGTTGTCACTTCAGGCACCTATGAACGCTATTTCGAGCAGGATGGCAAACGCTGGCACCATATCCTCGATCCGCGCAGCGGCTATCCGCTGGATAACGAACTCGATAGCGTAACGGTCATTTCCGCGGATTCACTGGACGGCGATATCTGGACCACGCTGCTGTATGGCCTTGGCGTGGAGAAGGGCTGCGCGGCGTTGCGCCAGCGGGACGACATTGAAGCGATTTTTGTCACCAAAAACCGCGACGTGATTCTGTCGTCACCGCAGCGCATCCGCTTTCAACTGCTCGACAGCGGCTACCAGATTACTGACTGTACTGCTTGAGCAGGCCGTACTGCTCGGCGACCAGCCGATAGCGATACACCGGTCGGCCGGTCGCGCCGTAATGGATGGTGGTATAGAGAATATTGATCTGCGCGAGCCAAATCAGATACTTGCGGCATGAGACGCGCGAGATATTCACCGCCGCCGCCAGCTCATCGGTAGAGAATTCCACATCAGGGTGGCTATCAATCCACTGGCACAGCGTGCGTAGAGTTTGCGCCGTTAAGCCTTTCGGTAGCTTACGCGCGTCAGCCGCTTCCGGCGTGCCGCCGTGCAACAGGCGATCGACATCCGCCTGCTCGTAATAGGGCTGGCCGGTCATCAGTTTGCGTTTTTCACGCCATGCGGTCAGCGCTTCTTCAAAGCGCGGGAACTGGAAGGGCTTAATCAGATAATCCACCACGCCATAGTGCATAGCGGTTTGGACGGTGGCGGCATCGGCGGCGGAAGTTATCATAATCACGTCGATGGCACGGCCGCTGGCGCGAATGGTCGGCAGCAGATCGAGGCCGCTATCCTGCTGCATGTAAACGTCCAGCAGCACCAAATCGATCGCCATCTGCGGGTCATTAATCATCTCCTGGGCTTTGCCGAGCGTCGACGCGGTGCCGCAGCAGCTGAAACCGGGGATGCGCGCCACGTACAGGCGGTTCAGCTCGGCAACCATCGCATCGTCGTCAACAATTAATACATTTATCACGCTTTTTTCCTTTTACTATCCCAGGGCAGGTGAACAAAAAATTGGGTAAATACGCCAGGCTCGGACTCGACGGACAACGTGCCGCCGAGTTCGTGGAGCTGCTGGTTGGCGAGAAACAGGCCGACGCCGCGATTTTCGCCTTTAGTGGAGAAGCCCTTATTAAAGATGGCGTCAATATTGGCCGCCGGGATCCCCGGGCCATCGTCGCTCACTTCACCGCTTAGCCAGCCATCCTGATAGTGCAATAGCAGGCTCACTTCGCCTTCCTCCTGGCCGCTCATCGCGTCCAGCGCATTTTCAATCAGATTGCCTAACACCGTCACCAGTACGGTGACCTGTTTTTCATTGGGGCAATCCGGCACCAGGCTCTCTTCGGCGAGGTTCAACGTGAAGCCTCGCTCTTTGGCGCGCTGGATTTTACCAATCAGGAAGCCGGCGACCACCGGCGATTTTATCCGGTGCTGAATTTCACCGATATCGGCCTGATAGGCATGGGCGGTTTGCAGCACATATTCTTCCAGCTTGTCATAGCTTTTCATATTCAGCAGGCCGAGGATCACGTGCAGCTTGTTCATAAACTCGTGCGAAGTGGTGCGCAGGGCATCGACGTAGCTCATCATGCCGTCCAGCCGCTGCACCAGTTGACTCATCTCGGTCTTATCGCGGAAGGTGCTGATCGCGCCGACGATGGCGTTCTGGCTGCGCACCGGGACGGTATTGCTGATCAGCAACAGGCCATTACAGCCGAGCGCACGGTCATAGATGGGCTCGCCGCTGCGCAAAACTTCCTGCAGGTCCGCAAGCAGCGGGGTGCGATCGATGCTTTTATCCGGCCCGCTAAGTAACATGCCGCGGGCGGCCGGGTTAATCAACGTGACCTGGCCGCTGCTATCCACGGCGATCACCCCTTCTTTCAGCGAGTGCAGCATCGCCTGACGCTGCTGGAACTGGGTGGAGATATCCTGCGGCTCCAGCCCCAGCAAAATACGCTTCAAGCCGCGCACCAGGCTCCAGGTGCCGATTGCGCAGACCAGCGCGCTGAACAGAATGGTCAGCAGAACGTCCCAGCGGCTATTGGCGATCTGTTTGTCAACTTTACTCAGCGAAATACCTACCACTACCACGCCTATCTGCTGATGCTGTTCATTGAATACCGGGGTAAACACGCGCAGCGCCGGCGCCAGTACGCCGTGGTTAATCGCCACGTTTTCCCGCCCGGCGAGCGTCGGGCGGATATCCTCGCCGATAAAGGGTTTACCGATGATGGCGCTATCCGGATGCGAATAGCGAATGCCGCGCATGTCGGTCACAATCGCGTAAAGCAGGTCGTTACGCCGGGTAATGGCCTGCGCCAACGGCTGAATAATATTGCTCTGCGGCGGCTCGCCGAGACCGCGCTTCACCTGCGGCATATCGGCCATGGTGCGCGCCACCGCCAGCGCCGTCTCTTTTAAGCCGTCGCGAGTGGCGTTACTGATTTGCATAAACCATAGCGCGTAGACCAGCAGCAGCACCGCGCCGATAACGCTGCCAATCATCAGCGTGACGGCGGTACTTAATTTCAGGCTGCGGGCGCGCTTGCGGGCGGGCGGCTGTAGCTCGGCTTCCTTCATGACAACCCCGATCGATTCGTTGAACGATCATTATCGCCGATAGGGCGGCTTTCATAAAGCCGTGTAATAACAGTAAAACCGGCGTACCGGGTATCCGTTGCCTGACATGCGTAGCCCTCATGCTCGGATAACGCGCAATCGCGCTGCGATTAGGTGTCGGGTGAACAAACTGTGACCCCCGTGGCGGTAAAGCCGTGAATGAAGGCTTTACACTGGCTGCATCAATCAAATAGCCGTGATGAATGAATGGATATGTCACCGCTATTGATTTCGCCGCAGTGAGTTCGGTTTTAAATGGAGGTTTTATGAGCAGTAAGCCAACCGCATCAATGCTGGAACGACGCCACCCGCAAACGCGCCATATCGATACGCTCGCCACCCTCGATATGCTGACCCTGCTGCAGCAGGATAACAAACAGATAGCCGTCGCCATCGATGCCTGCCTGCCGCAGATTACCCGGCTGGTGGATAACGCCGCGGCGACCCTGAGCCGGGGAGGACGGCTGGTGATCGTTGGCGCCGGGGCATCCGGGCAGGCGGCGTTGCAAACGGTTAATGACTATTCCCCTGAAGCCAATCACTCACTGGTGGCGATGATCGCCGGTGGCGAAGGGAGCGCGCTGCAGGCCGCCGAGCGGGCGGCTAACGATTATGACGCGGGCTTACGGGATATGCAGCTATTGTCCCTGAGCGCTAACGATATGCTGCTGGCGCTCACCGTCAGCGGCAAAACGCCGTGGGTGTGGGGAGCCATGCGTCACGCCTGGTCGCTGGGGACGCCGATTGCGATCCTGACGCAGCAACCTGATAGCGAAGCCGCGCAGCTGGCGGATATTATGATTGCGCCGCAGACCGGGCCGGAAGCGGTGGCGGGTTATGGCAATCCGAAAGCGCAAATGGCGCAGCGGCAGATTCTCACCCTGTTAACCACCGGCCTTGCGGTACGCAGCGGCAAAGTGTTCGGCAACCTGCGCGTTGATCTACAGGCAACCAGCCCGCGCTGGGAGGAGCGGCAAATCGCCATGGTGATGGCCGCCGCAGAGTGTACGCGCGCGCAAGCCAAAGCCGCGCTGGCCAGTTGCAATCAGCATTGTCGGACGGCGATTCTGATGCTGATGACGGGGCTCGATGCCTGGCAGGCGCGGGATCTGCTCAGCGAAAACAACAACCATTTGCGTGTCGCCCTGGCTGAAGCGCAAGAGAAAACGCTCAGTAACGTTAATTAATCTCCTCGCCGCGCCGGTTTGTTAAATAACTAAATAAACCGGCGCTATATTTCTTATCGCCCGAATGATCCTGATTTTCCGTCGCTATTTTTCACAATGACTGCCAGCGAAATAAATAAGCTGCTTTTTTAAGTTAAAAAACTGTTTAATTAAAATATCGAAGTGTAAATGATATTTTAAAATAAAGTAAAAGTGCGTTAATATGACGGCTCTTATTACACTTTTGCTACGCGATATTTCTATTATGCCTGCAATTAAAAAAACGATTATATCTATGACCGCATTAGCGATGTTCGTCAGTACGGCGACCTACGCAAATGGCGATACCTCGAAAAAAACTGACTTTCTGCTGATCGGCGGCGGCATCATGAGCGCCTCGCTGGGCACCTGGCTGCAGGAGTTGCAGCCGGAGTGGAAACAGGTGATGGTGGAGAAACTCGACGGCGTCGCGCTGGAGTCCTCCAACGGCTGGAATAACGCCGGTACCGGTCACTCGGCGAATATGGAACTGAACTACACGCCGCAGCGTGCAGACGGTTCTATTGATGTCAGCAAAGCGCTGGATATCAACGAACAGTTTATGATTTCGCGCCAGTTCTGGTCGGCGCAGGTCAAACGCGGTATTTTGCACGACCCGCACTCGTTTATTAATTCCACGCCGCATATGAGTTTCGTGTGGGGCGATAATGTGGATTATCTGCAAAAGCGTTATAACGCGCTGCAGCAGACCACCTTATTCCAGGGAATGAAATTCTCCACCGATCACGCGCAAATTAAACAGTGGGCGCCGTTGGTGATGGAAGGACGCGATCCGCAGCAAAAAGTGGCCGCGACCTGGACGCCGGTCGGTACCGATGTGAACTACGGTGAAATTACCCGTCAGCTGATCGGTAGCCTGAAAAAGAGCAGCAACTTCTCGCTGCAGACCTCTTCTGAAGTCACCGATTTTAAACGCAATGCCGACAACTCCTGGCACGTGACGATTAAGAACGTGCAGAGCGGTGAAGAGCAGGCTATCGACGCCAAATATGTCTTCATCGGCGCCGGCGGTGGCGCGTTGAAGCTGCTGCAGAAAACCGGTATTCCGGAAGCGGACAACTATGCTGGCTTCCCGGTAGGCGGCTCATTCCTGATGACCGAGAACCCGGAGCTGACAAAACTGCACCAGCAGAAAGTTTATGGTCAGGCTTCAGTTGGCGCGCCGCCGATGTCGGTACCGCATCTGGATGCTCGCTACCTCGATGGTAAGCGCGTGGTGCTGTTCGGGCCATTCGCCACCTTCTCCACTAAGTTCCTGAAAAACGGTTCGTTCTTCGATCTGCTGAGCACGACCACCACCAGCAACGTGCTGCCGATGACCCACGTTGGCCTCGACAACTTCGATCTGGTGAAGTACCTGGTTAGCCAGGTTATGCTCAGCGATGATGACCGCTTTGCGGCGCTGAAAGAGTACTACCCGAACGCGCATAAAGAAGACTGGAAACTGATTCAGGCCGGTCAGCGCGTGCAGATCATCAAAAAAGACGCGGAAAAGGGCGGCGTGCTGAAGCTCGGTACCGAAGTGGTGGTCGATGAGCAGAAAACGATTTCTGCGCTGCTCGGCGCATCGCCAGGTGCTTCCACCGCCGCGCCGATCACCCTGAACGTTCTCAAGCAGATGTTCCCGCAGCAGTTTAACTCGCCGGAATGGCAGAGCCGCATTCGCGCTATCGTGCCGAGCTACGGCGAGAAGTTAAACGGCAACGTGGCCCTGACCCAGCAGGTTTGGGATGACACCGCCGCGGCGCTGCAACTGACCAAGCCTCCGGTCATTCAGATGCCAGAGACGGCGCCGACCGCGACCGCCAAACCGGCAGAGACGCCGCGCGAGGCCTCGCCACAGCACGATATGGCGCTGTAACGACGCATCCAGGCAGTGAACAAAAGGGAAGACCATGGTCTTCCCTTTTTTGCGTTTTTTACCGGCTGAGGCCGCGCGCTGCCTGCAACTTTGGCCACATAAAAGATATACTGGTTTGAATTGAAATAAGAAAATTAAACCAGGGGTGTGGAAGGGTTATGAAAGACGATATCAACCAGGAGATCACCTTCCGCAAGCTATCGGTCTTTATGATGTTTATGGCGAAGGGCAATATCGCCAGAACCGCCGAAGCCATGAAGCTCAGCAGCGTTAGCGTTCACCGCGCGCTGCATACGCTCGAAGAGGGAGTCGGCTGCCCGCTGTTTGTTCACAAAGGGCGCAACCTGCTGCCGCTGCAGGCGGCATGGACGCTGCTCGAGTACTGCCAGGATGTGATGAGTCTGATGAGCCGCGGGCTTGAGGCGACGCGTAAAGTCGCCGGCGTCGGTCAGGGACGGTTGCGCATCGGTACCCTCTATTCGCTGACGCTGGAAACCGTTCCGCGCATCATCATGGGGATGAAGCTGCGTCGCCCGGAGCTTGAACTGGATCTGACGATGGGCTCCAATCAGATGCTGCTGGATATGCTGGAAGACGATGCCCTTGACGCTATCTTAATCGCCACCAATGAAGGCGAGTACAATAATTCGGCTTTCGACGTGGTGCCGCTATTTGAAGATGATATCTTCCTCGCCGCGCCGGCGACGGAACAGCTGGATACCACTCAGCTCGCCGACCTGCGCGATTACGCCGATCGTAAATTTGTCTCGCTGGCGGAAGGGTTTGCGACGTATGCCGGATTTCAGGAGGCCTTTCATGTAGCCGGTTTTGAGCCGGAAATCGTGACCAGGGTGAATGATATCTTTTCGATGATAAGCCTGGTGCAGGCGGGCGTCGGGTTTGCGCTGCTGCCGGGGCGCATGAAGAAGGTTTACGAAAACGATGTGCAGCTGTTAAAGCTGGCGGAACCCTATCAGATGCGCCAGCTGATCTCTATCGTCTATTCACATCATCGCGAGCGCGATGCCGACCTGCTGGCGCTGGCGGCGGAAGGGCGCATGTACGCCCGCAGTATTAATCGCTAAGCCGCTGCGCCAGATGGCGGGCGACGTCTACGCCGCTGCGCTCCAGCGAAATTGTCTCGCCGCGCCAGCCCGCCTGGCGGGTCAGGCAGGTGAGCACGCCGCCGGGCGGCATCTCGATTGCCAGCCTTGCGTCGCGTTCATCAGCGGCGATCATCGCCTCCTGCCAATGCACGGTGCGCGCCATGTTCATCGCCAGATCGTCGGCGATCCGCTGCGGATCCCACAGCACGCGCGCCGTCGAGCCGCTTAAATAGGCGCGCTGAGGGCGCGTTAAGGTGACGTCGGCAAAGGCTTTTGCCAGGGCTGCGGCAGGTTTATCCAACAGCGCGCAGTGCGACGGCACGCTGACCGCCAGCCGTTGGGCTTTACTGGCGCCAGCCTGCAGCGCCAGCTGCGCCACCTCGGCCATGGCGTCATCGCGCCCGGCGATCACGATTTGCGTTTCGGCGTTCAGGTTGGCAAGATAAACCTCGTGGCCCTGCATCAGCGCCTCAACCCGCGGGCGGGTCAGCCCCATAATCGCCGTCAGCCCGTAACCTTCGGGATAAGCCTGCTCCATTAAATCGCCGCGTAGCGCCACCAGGCGCAGCGCGCTGGCGAAATCGAGCGCGCCGGCAATCACCGCTGCCGGAAACGCGCCGATAGAGAGCCCGCTGACCATCTGCGGATCCACGCCCTGGCGCTGTAGCTCGCGCGCCCAGGCTACCCCGGCGATCAGCAGACAGAGTTGTACTGCACGGGTATGCTTTAGCGCGTCGGCGCTATCGAGGGTATCGACTTCATCCCCCAGCACGGCGCGCGCCTGGGTGAGGATAGCCTCGCGATCGGGGATTGCCGCCAGCATTGCGGGGCGCTGGCCGCCCTGACCGGGAAAAGTAAATATAATCTTCATCATTCCTCCCTGTGCCACGGCGTCGCGGTTAAGCGCGCGCCGCGGGATGTTTTCAGCAGCGCGCGGCCATCGCGCAGCCACTCATTAAGGGCGAAGGCGCCGTACAGTGTTTCTATCTGGGTATCGGCGCGGCACGGTAGTTGGGCCACCCGGGCCTGCCATTCCAGCAATGCCTCGCGGTCCAGCGGCTGCGGCGCGCGGATCAGCAAATCCAGATCGCTTGCCGCATGCAGCACCGGGATTTCGGTTGCCAGCGCGTAGCCGGTACTGCCGGTGACGCCCCAGCCCCAGGGCCAGCGGTGTAAGGTGAGGGCGATAGCCGCCTGGACCGGCGGCTGCGAGACAAACGGCGAGCAGAGTAATGCTTCGCGCTCGACAAGCGTCTCCGGGGTGACGCTGCGCACGATATTGCGCGGCTGAACCCAGCCGGCGGCGCGCTGTTCGCGCTTCATGCCCCGCACCCCAACCGGGATGCGGGCCTGGCCGTCAACGTCGCGCCTCACCACCACCGGCAGCGCGGCTCGCCACTGTTGAGCCACCCACGGCTCGGCAATGTCTTCCAGGGCGCTGGCGTGGTTTAACCAAACTAAATCGTGAGGACGCGGCGTTGATGACATGGTTTACAGTCCTGAAGTCAAAGAGATAAACAGCGGTAGCGACAGGATACACAGAACCGAGCTTAACAGCAGCACGGCTTCAGCATCCGGAGACTGCACGCCGAAGCGGTTGCCGAAGACCACGCCGAAGAAGCCGGCGGCCAGCGCAATCATCAGGATCGCGGTAATGGCGATAGAACCGTGCAGACCAAGTAACATCACCAGACCCCAGGCAATAAACGGCTGCACCAGCAGTTTTACGATGGTTGATGTAGCGATCAGCGCATTGAGCTGCAGTTTACGTGCCGACAGGATCACCCCGGTGAGGAACAGCGCGGCGGCGGTGGCGGCCAGGCCCAGCGGTTTGATTGACGCCAGCAGCAGGTCCGGCATTTTAATGCCGATCGCGGAAAGCACCACCCCAAGCAGCGGGCCCCAGACGATCGGTTTTTTCACTGAACGCCACATCAGCACCGGCAGCATCGCCAGCGTAGAACCGCTGTTTTCACCCGCGGCGCGGGCTTTTTCACGCTCCAGAATCAGCAGGCAGAACGGGGTCATCAGTACCGAGCCGCAGGCGATAGAAACCGCCACCGACAGCGAGGTTGACGCGCCTTCACCCAGCACGCTGCCGAGGATCGGCAGACCTAACGCGGCATAGTTTGGCAGGGCGACGGTGAGGGTCAGCACCGCGGCATCCTGCGGCGTGCGTTTGAACACGCTGGTGGCGAGGAAGTAGATTGCGGCATAGGTGATCCACATCGCGCCGGTCAGCACCAGCACCAGCGGCGACTGGGCGACGATACCGGCCCACGGCGTTTGTACCGTCGCGCTAAACAGCGTGGCGGGTAAGGCAAAATCCATTACAAAAATATTAAGCAGCGAGACGTTTTTGTTATCTACCATCCCGGCCTTACCGGCCCAGAAGCCCAGCAGCATAATGACGAAAATCGGGGCAAGAGCATGAATAATCACATAAGTCATAAATCACCTGTAAATAAAATAGAGTACTGGCGCGATTGTTATTTTTTCTAAAAGCCGTCCCTTCCCGGAGCGTTTATTCCGCGCTCCGGGAGACTGCTTCCGGCAGGTTTTCTTCTACTACTTACGTACGAACGTCTTACCAGC
Organism: Klebsiella sp. SYXHC3; assembly: GCF_057196925.1. Lineage (NCBI taxonomy): Bacteria > Pseudomonadati > Pseudomonadota > Gammaproteobacteria > Enterobacterales > Enterobacteriaceae > Klebsiella > Klebsiella sp. SYXHC3. Next base: position 196,692 of record NZ_JBXUNG010000001.1, read on the forward strand.
TGGCGCGCATGCGATCGCGAACCAGTTGCGAGCTGCGGCGGTTTTCCGCGCCCAGACGGCACTTCAGTGAGGTATCGGTGCGCGCGTCAGCGATGGCGTCGCGCAGGGCACGGCTGACCAGTGACAGATCGCCTTCGTCTGGCGCATCCGGATGGTTGATATCGAGCAGGGCGGAGAGCAGGCCGAGCGTAGCGTAGTTGCTGACGTCGTAGGCCATCGGCGGGATCGTCGCCGCCAGTCTCTCCAGCGCCTCTACGGTACGCAGCGTAATGCGCGCTGCCGATTCTTTACCCATCGCGTGAACCAGCACGCCGCTATCGTTAAAGGCGATCAGGCGGTTGGCCTGATAGCCGTGGGCCAGAAACGCCCCGGACATCGCTTTTCCGACAATCAGGCCAATCACCGGGTGGCCGGCAAGACGGGCTTTGGCGTAGGCGCCTGCCGCCCCGGCCAGGGCCTGGTGGATGCCAAAGGCTTCTTCGCGGCGGCCATAGGCCTGGCTCGGGACATCAATTACCGCGACGATCGGCCGTTTGACAGGCCGATCGGCGTCGGCGGCGATGGTTTCGTTGACCACTTTCGCCAGCGTCCAGCCTTCCAGCAGGCCGACTTCGCCGCCGGCGGCGCGCGGATAGTGGTTGTTAGCGTCAGGCACCACGGCGATAAAGCGGACGTTTTCGCCATCAATCTGGCCATCTGCGACCTGCACCGAAGGGCACAGACCACTCATCAGCGGCGCGTCGGGCGCCAGTTTATTCAGCCACAGCGCGGCGCGGTTTGGGAACTGACTCATTATTTATCCTCCCGGGCAAAAAGCTGTTTAATCTGCGCGGTATCCGCCTGCTGGCGAGTATCGAACTGGCTCAAGCGACGCAGATAATCGTCATAGTTGTCGCTGCGGTGCTGTGCCGGTACGCCTTTGGCGATCGCCTCATTCATTGCGGTTTTAACGGCGTTAACGCCATCGTTAACCAGCGCGTCGACCAGCCCGCTGGCGGTGCGAATTTCGCCGCCGGTCATGCTCCAGATAAACGGACGGTTGCGGGAGTCGTACTCTTCAATGCCGGCTTCCTGCTCGATAACCTGCGGGCCGTTGAGGCCGAGACGGGCTTCACGGGTGACGATAAGGTAGCTGCACAGCGCCGCGGCGATGGACATACCGCCGAAGCAGCCGACGGTACCGGTAATAATGCCGACCACCGGGGTGTAGCGACGCAGGTCGACAATCGCGGCATGAATATCGGCGATGGCGGCCAGACCGAGGTTGGCCTCCTGCAGACGTACGCCGCCGGTTTCGAGGCACAGCACCGCCTGGGTCGGGATACCGTTGCGGTTATCTTCCGCCGCCAGCTCCAGCGCGGCGGCCATTTTGGCGCCGGAGACTTCGCCCATACTGCCGCCCTGGAAGGTGCCTTCGATGGCAATCACCACCGCAGGTTGGCCGTTGATCGTGCCTTTGGCGACCACCATACCGTCGTCGGACTGTGGGACGATGCCCTGCGCGCCGAGCCACGGCGACATAATGCCTTCAAACGGATCCAGCAGTTCGCGGTAGCTGCCGTCGTCCAGCAGGGCGTGGGCGCGTTCGCGAGCGCGCAGTTCGATAAAGCTGCGATCGTTACGCATGAGCGGCCTCCTCAAATACTTGTTCAATACGAATACGAGCGACGCCCGGCGTGGCGCCGAAGTCGTGGATAATCAACTGCCCGGCGGGCAGACCGTTGATCAGGTTCAGCCTGTCGAACAGCGCCTGCCAGCGCGCCTGGCTGTTATCCACTGAGGTGGTGATCTGTACGTTGAGCGTGGCGCCCTGTGCGGCGGTATAAAGCACTTCCATATCGCCTGAACCTACGACTCCTGCCAATGCTTTGCCGCTGAGGGCGCGGTTGGCAGGAAATGACAATGTAATCTGTTCCATAACATCCTCTGAATGCGTTAGCCGGAAACCCGGTCGAGAAACAGGGTGGCGGCAAGGAGATCGGCCGCGCCACCCGGCGAGGCGTTTTGCGCCAGCATCTGCGCATCAAGGCGCGCCAGCGCGGCGCGACCGGCGACGCTGGCGCAACCGCCCGCCGCCAGAACCTCGCGGGCGCCTTGCTGCATGGCATGCAGCCCGTTCATGCCGGCGCGCGACAGCACGCAGGTATCGCTCAGCGAGGTCATGATGGCCATCAGCGCATCAAGGCGCGCCTGCTGCTCGCTGGCGCCTCGCGCCCGGCTCTGTTGCAGTTGCGGCAGCGCCAGGGCGGTAACATGCGGAAATCCGCGCTGCGCTTCCTCGCGTGCCCCCGGCACCTGCCAACGGCGGCTGGCGCGCAGCCCCTTACTAAAGCTTTTCGGCGCGAAACCGTCAGGCAGGCGGGCAAGGGCGGCGGCGGTCCCGGCGATCGCCTGTGATTGACCCTCTCCACCCAACATCGCCACCGCGCTGACCAGTAGGCCCAGCGCCCAAATGGCGCCGCGGTGGGTGTTAACTCCACCTGTCGCCATCATCATCTGCGCTTCACCTTCGCGACCGAGGCGGCCGACGGTTTCGCGCAGGGCGATATCAGCCGGACGCTGCCAGCTTTGCTGCGCCAGTGCGTGAAAGGTTGGCTGCAGGCTGCGGGCGGAGCGTTCCATCAGGTCCAGATTGAGATCCTGATGCGCGCCGTTGCCGCGACTATCGACCAGACCCGGTTTCGGACTCAGGCGGGCTTCGTCAATCAGACACGCGCTGGCGGTATGCGCCAGCCAGCTGACGCGGCTTTCTGCGTGTAGGGGGGAGAGATTTTTCATTACCAGCTCCGGAATTTTGCCGGTGGGTTGTACAGTCCGTCGGACCACTCCACCAGCTCGGCGACGCTGCCGGCGGCCAGTAGCGAGCGGGTGGCATCACTACGGCGAATGCCGATATCTTCCGGGTACACCACTTTGCCGCTCTGGCGCAGCGCGGCGACGCGTTTGGCGTCCACCCCGAGGCCAATATCGGTGATCCCGGCCACCGCGGCGACCATCGCCCGGCGCTCTTCAAGGCTCTCCGCGCGGTACAGGTAGGCGATACCCTCTTCGGTCAGCACGTGGGTCACGTCATCGCCATAAATCATCACCGGCGCCAGCGGCATGCCGGAGGTTTTGGCGACGTCGACCGCATCGAGCGTTTCAACGAAGGTCGGTTTTACGCCGGCCTGGAAGGTTTCGACCATCTGCACCACCAGTTTTTTACCGCGCTGCATCGGGTCTGGTTCGGTGATCATATTGAGCCAGGCCGGGGTGGCGTGGCGGCGACCGTGCGGGTCATGGCCCATGTTCGGCGCGCCGCCGAAACCGGAAAGACGACCGCGGGTGACGGTTGAGGAGTTAGCCAGACCATCAACCTGCAGGGTCGAGCCGATAAACATATCTACCGCGTACTGACCTGCCAGCTGACAGAAGGCACGGTTGGAACGCATTGAGCCATCCGGGCCGGTAAAGAAGATATCCGGGCGGGCGCGGATATACTCTTCCATCCCCAGTTCGCCGCCGAAGCAGTGCACGCTCTCCACCCAGCCGCTTTCGATGGCCGGGATTAAGGTCGGATGCGGGTTCAGCGTCCAGTGTTTACAGATTTTGCCTTTCAGTCCGAGCTGTTCGCCGTAGGTGGGCAGCAACAGCTCGATGGCGGCGGTATTAAAGCCGATGCCGTGGTTAAGCGACTGCACCTGATGTTCCGCGTAGATGCCTTTGATCGCCATCATCGCCATCAGAATGTGTTCTTGCTTAATCAGACGAGGGTCGCGGGTGAAGAGCGGTTCAATGAAGAACGGTTTGTCGGCGACCACCACGTAATCAATCCACGAGCCGGGAATATCGACGCGCGGCAGGTCGCATTCGTCGTCCACCAGTTCGTTGACCTGGGCTATCACAATGCCGTCGTGGAAGGCGGCGGCTTCCACCAGCGCTGGCGTATCTTCAGTACTCGGTCCGGTATACAGGTTGCCTTTACGGTCCGCTTTATAGCCGGCGATCAGCGCGACGTTTGGCGACAGATCGACGTACAGGCGGGAGTAGAGTTCAATATAGGTATGGATGGCGCCGATTTCGAGCAGGCCATCTTCCAGCAGCTGCGAGATGCGCAGGCTTTGCGTGCCGGAGAAAGAGAAATCCAGTTTACGGGCAATGCCTTTTTCAAACAGGTCCAGATGCTCACTGCGCCCGACGCTTGGCATAATCATATGCAGGTCGTGGATTTTCTGCGGATTAACCTCGGCGAGCATGCGGGAGAGGAAATCAGCCTGCTTCTGGTTGTTACCTTCCAGTACTACCCGGTCGCCAGGGGCGAGCAGATTTTCCAGTACGCTGACCAGTTGGTCAGTGGGGATGACTTTGCCGGCAATCTTCGTTTCGGCCAGCCGCCGCTGTTTTTCCGTCCGGCGACGGTTCCAGACCCGTCCCGTCGTTTGTTCAGCATTCATTGTTAACCTCCTGATTCGACAAATCGTTTCGTTTGTCCTGGTGGAAGTTAGTGTGCGATGCGCGGCGCTGTGCATCAATTAAGCACGCCGGCTAATCGTTAGCTTTATAGTAATGATTGGATGTGCCCATTTGTGATGGGGATCAATAATAAAAAAGGAGTAACGGTCTGAGCGGAAAAGATGAAAGGAGGGAAGGCTGGCGGATAGGCCAGCCAGATTGCCGATTATTCTTTACTTAAGTCACTGAGTAAGAAGGCAATACTCTGCCCGCCGTTGGTTTGCTCAAGGGCGATTTTCACAATGATGGTCAACGGCACCGACAGCAGCATGCCGACCGGGCCCAGCAGCCAGCCCCAGAATATTAACGACAGGAACACCACCAGCGTGGAGAGCCCCAGCCCACGGCCCATGATACGTGGCTCGAGAATATTGCCGAACACCAGGTTGATAATCAGGTAACCGGCAGTGACGATCAGCGCCTCATACAGGCCGCCAAATACCATCACCTGCAGAATCGGCGGGATGGCCGCCAGTACCGAACCGATATTGGGAATATAGTTCAGCGCAAAGGCCAGTAGCCCCCACATAAAGGCGAAGCGGACGTCCAGCAGCGCCAGCATACCCCAGACCACCAGCCCGGTGACCAGGCTAATCGCGGTTTTCAGTACCAGGTAATGTGAGACGCTATCTATCGCCCGCTGAATGGCGCCCATTCCCTCAACCGGCCGCGACATTAGCTGCTGAAGCTTGGCGGGCAGCTGCGGCACTTCCAACAGCATAAATACTACGGTGAGAAGCAACAGAAAAATGGACGACATCGCATTCGACAACTGGGTCAACAAGCTGGTAACCAGGGTCATCACCGCGTTGGGATCGATATACTTATTCAGCTCAATGGCGGAGACGGTAAAACCAAAGCGCTGTAGCCATGGGGTGACCGTCTTTAGCGGTTCGGCCAGCGACGTGCGGTATTGCGGCAGGGTGCGCGCCAGTTCGTTAAGCGAGGTGCCAAGCGACGCCAGCAGTACCACCGCCAGTAGCACGATAGCGCCCACCAGTAGCGAAATCGCCAGCACTCGCGGCACCCGACAGCGTACCATCAACTGGACCAGCGGATTGATCACCACCGCAAGGAATAGCGCTAAGATAAAGGGGACGATAATGTCGGCGGCAAAACGGATGCCGGTAAGGATGATAACCAACATGCCCAGCATGATGACGATCTTGAGTCCATTTAGGGTGATGATGGGTTTGGCCATTGGGTTCCTTACGGTGAAGATGAAAACGTCCTTGATCATAGCGACTTTGCTATACACGTTTATGATGGAGATCAGTTTGAGAAAATACTAATTGAAATCGCTCGTTAGACGTAAAGAATTGCAAATTCTTTGAGTTAATATTAACACTATGGTAAAAATTTACTTGTGTTTAACTACCGAGGACAATTTTTTTCCGCAATGACGAGAAGCAACACCGCGGATAATTGTAATTTTATGAACAATCAGTTCAGCCTTTATTTTTCTACTCATCACGCATTACCTTTCATCCTTTCCCGATTTGCTGGCGAACAGCACTGGCGCTCCGCGCTATAGTCCCATTCTCTCTGCCTGAGCTGGCGCACCGCGCACGGCTAAAACTACGTCAGAATTTTTTCGGTTTACTCGCGTAAGCCGTCATGGATTGTATTCTCAAGCAGGAGAAGGGATTATGTTTTATTGGATTTTATTAGCCTTAGCTATCGTCGCTGAAATAACCGGCACGTTGTCTATGAAATGGGCAAGCGTCAGCGGCGGTCATACAGGTTATATTTTAATGCTGGCAATGATTGCGCTTTCCTATATTTTCCTGGCCTTCGCCGTTAAAAAAATTGCTCTCGGTGTGGCGTATGCGCTATGGGAAGGTATCGGTATTTTATTGATTACCGTATTCAGCGTGCTGCTGTTCGATGAAAGCCTGTCAGTCATTAAACTCGCCGGACTAGCAACGCTGGTCGCCGGGATCATACTGATTAAGTCCGGCACAAAAAAGGCGGTGAAACAGCGTGAGGAGACAGCTCATGCAACAGTTTGAGTGGATTCACGGCGCCTGGCTGGCGCTGGCTATCGTACTGGAAATAACCGCGAACGTATTGCTGAAATTTTCCGACGGCTTCCGTCGTAAGATCTACGGTATTCTGTCGCTGGCGGCGGTGTTAGGGGCCTTTAGCGCCCTGTCGCAGGCGGTAAAAGGTATCGACCTGTCCGTCGCTTATGCGCTGTGGGGCGGATTCGGGATTGCGGCCACCATTGCCGCTGGCTGGATCCTCTTTGGTCAGCGTCTGAACCATAAAGGTTGGGTTGGCGTCGTGCTGCTGGTGGCCGGTATGGTATTGATAAAACTGGCCTGATATGATGCCGCCTGCGTTCGCAGGCGGCAAATTCTGTTCTCTGTATTACGCTTAAAAAAGCAGATTCGGCATCTTTCTGTACGCCGCTATGAGGACAGCACATGATTCCTTTGCCTGGCTGGCGGAATATTCCCTCTGCCAAAATCCTTTCCATTCTGGTATTTCTTGCCGGCCTGGGCCTGGTCGTCTCTGTGATTTCTCTTTTCTATTTGTCGCAACATCTGGTCAGTATTAAAACTAATGAAATAGATAAACACCGTTCGATGCTTTCGGTAGAAGGCGCCGTGCAGACATCGGTGAACCGGGTGCTGTCATTGGTACTGGATAATTCGATTTGGGATGATGCGGTTAAACAAACCTATACGCCCCATCTTGATGCACACTGGCTGTATGATTCGTGGGGATCGGGTTTTAAGATTAATAATCTCTACGACGGCACTTTTATCCTGGATGAAAACTATCGCATCTTGTGGGGGGCTTTTCGCAGCGAGCCATTTACCGAATCCGATATTGGTTTTTTCGGCAGCGGGTTACAAACCCTTATCGAGCTGCACGCGGATGTGCTGAGACGCGGTAAAAATGCCTTTGCCGGAATCACCCGTACCCGCGCGGGCATTGCGTTTGTCGGTATCGGCTTGATTCGCCCGACAATCGGCCGCTTACCGATTTATGATAAAACCCGTCGCTATCTGGTGATTACCCGCCACATTAATCCAACCATGCTGGAAACCCTGGGGAACACTTTCCAGATTAATCGTCTGCATACGACGCAGTTTGCCGGCGAATACAGCGTACCATTACGCACAGAGGGCGGGGAGACGCTGGCCTATCTGAGCTGGCAACCGCGCCTTCCCGGTGCGGAAGCGGCGCGCGCCGCGTCAAACAGCATCAGGCTCATTGCCATTCTGGCGGCAAGTTTAATTTTGCTGTTTATCATGCTGAGTAGCCTGGGGCTTTACAAGCTGGCGCGCGGCGAACAGCAGGCGCGAAAAAATGCGCTGATCGATTGGCTGAGCCTTTTGCCGAACCGTCGGGCATTGATTGAACGTTTAAATGCGATGGGCGAATGCGGTAAGAATGAAATGCAGAGCGTGGTATTTATCGATCTCGATGGTTTTAAAGACGTCAACGATAACTACGGCCATGATACTGGCGACGCGCTGATTGCCCATATCGCCCGCGAATTACGCGATCGGGTTCCGGCGGGGGCGATGCTGGCGCGGATGGGCGGGGATGAATTCGCCATGACCATGAGCGGCGAACATGCGGTTAATCAGGCCTCAGCATTCGCCCTGGCGGTGCTCGAATTATTAAAAACTCCCGTTGCGCTCAGCGCCCGGAAAATATATATCAGCGCCAGTATTGGTATTGCCAGCGGGGTGCCGACGCAGTGTTCCAGTACTGAGTTGTTTCGCCGTGCGGATATGGCCATGTACCACGCGAAGAAAAGCGGTAAGGGAAGAGCGGCCTGGTATGATGACACCCTTAACGAAACGCGTCAGCACCAGCTGCACATTGAAAATGGTATCCGCGAAGGTCTCGAAAAAGGCGAATTTGATGTCTGGTATCAGCCGATCGTCAATGCCGAAACGCTGGTGATGGAAGGCGTAGAGGCCTTGCTGCGCTGGCCGCGACGTCCTGAAGGCCCGCTGGCGCCGGATGCTTTCATCCCCATTGCCGAAAGCAGCGGATTGATTTATGCCTTGGGCCAGTTTGCGCTGTCGCAAGCCTGTTACGATCTCCAGACGATGGGGGATTTACTCCTTTCCGTCAATATATCCCCGGCGCAGTTCCGCGACCCGGAATTCGAAACTCGGGTGATCCAAACCCTGGGACGCTGTCAGTTTCCTGCCCGCCGCCTGCAGCTTGAGGTAACCGAAAGCTACGTACTGGAAAACCCGGAGCGCGCTCGCGTGGCTATCGAGAACCTGAAATCGTTAGGTATCGCCGTCGCGCTGGATGATTTTGGCATTGGCTATTCCAGTATTGGTTATCTACGCAGCTGTCGTTTTGATAGCCTCAAGATTGATAAGTCGTTAGCCGGGGTGGTGGATGTCGACCCGCAGGCGGCAGAACTGGTGCGCGGCACGGTACGTATCGCTAATGCGCTGGGGATCACCGTGGTTGCTGAAGGGGTAGAAACTCAGCAGCAGCTGGCGCTGCTGCGGCGGGCGGGATGCGATCGACTTCAGGGATATTATTTCAGCCAACCGATGCCGATCGATTCATTGCTTCAACTGCGCCAGCAGCAGGGATAATCACTCGTTAGCCAGCGCTTCCAGCTTGTCGAGAAAACCGGTCACGGCAATAGCCCGGTTATCGGCGCGATAGCGATCTTTCGGTCCCGGCGCCGAGCTTTGCACTGCAATGACCTGCCAGCCGTTGTCCGTTTTTAACAGCAGCGGAGAACCGCTGTCGCCCGGTAGCGTATCGCATTGATGTGATAGAACTGAGGCTTGCGCCCATCCCGTCACCAGACAATCCTGGTGGCTATAGAGGCTATCCAGATGATCTTCCGGGTAGCCGGATTGCGTCACTTTGCGGTCCGTTGCTTTCAGCGCCGCGGTCAGCGCTTCTTTATCACCGCGAAACACAGGAACAGGCGTAATGCCGCCGGGCGCGTAGCGCAGGACGATCAGGCCAAAGTCCCAGGGGGCTGCGGAAGAGGGGACAATCCAGCCATCGCCGTCCGCTTTAAGCCGTTTGCCTAGCGATGGGTCGGTACGGCCGTCAATCCCGTGAATTTCATAGACCCAACTGCCCTTACGCGAGATAAAACGCAACGCAACGGCCTTGTCCGGCTTTCCTTTCGGCGGCTGCAGCAAACAGTGACCGGCGGTGAGGGCCAGATGCGGTGAAATCAGCGTTGCGGTACACAGATTACCACTGGCGGTTTCTAACTGGCCGATGGCATCCCAGGGGGAACTGGCCGGATCGCTGACCGCTTTACGATCGTCATGGCCGAAAAAAAGCGTTTTGATATCTTTCGCGCTCATGCCGTCATCATCGGCGTGAGCAAACAGGGGAAATACACAAAACGAACACAGTAATAACAGTACGTCTCTACGCATATCACTCTCTGGGGAGATAATTATGTCTATTGAAAGTAGCAGGAGATTTAAGTTTATGAAAGTTAAGAATAATTTTTATTAAGCCAAACGGCAGTTAAAATGACTCCTGAAGACATTTCATCTATGCAAGAACCATGTTAATTCAGATGGTTAACGCATTATCTCTGCTGTTGTCATTTCCGCAGAAAGCGGCGTGCAACGCAACATAATTCGTGTATCGGAACGTACGTAAAACGACGGCAAAATAATCACTTTGCCTTACAGGACATTCGCAAAGCGCAATTTTTCGAGGGTGTTTTAGTCGCCTTAAGATCGCAAAAGTTCATGGTCATTGGCGTTTTTTTACCATCTTCTCAATTATTTTCACTACGAAACATTTTCTCACTGTAAACATTGTCATTGGCGATTCCCGTTGAGTGAAATGTGAGGTTGACCCGGCCATCATAAGCGCAATGTCATTTCCCGTAGTGGGAGGGTGTATGTCTAAACAAGGTATTCGCGCATTAGTTTATGTTTCGCTGGTTTCTTTTTTTATGTGGGGAGCGATGGGCTATCTCGTGATTGAGGCGGTACGTGCCATGTAGCGTCACGCCAGCGCCACTGAGGTGGCGTTGGCTATAATATCTGTCAATGAATGCAAACTGGCGGATATGATGACTATCGATGAGAAGCAATTGCGGGCGATCATTACGGGGGAAAAAACCGAAGTGTCGCCCCCAGAACTGGCGAAGGAATTGCTGGCGGCGCGGGTAAAAATTGGCGAGCTGGAACGTCAACTGGCGACGCCGATTCGCTTACCTTTCTCCAGTGCGAGCCCGGTATGCGAAATTGAAGCGGGATATGCTGCGGGCGTCAGCGATTGCCGTCAGGCAATTCGTGAAGCCGGTTTTCCTATTGAGGGGGATGATTAGCGGCGCCTAATAGAGGAAAAAGCGGGTTGCCACCAGCGCGCATATTATCAGCAGTATCAGGATGAGCTCAAAACGATAGCGTCGCAGCATAGCGCTCTCCAGAAAAAAACGGCGCTTAAACAGCGCCGATTTATACAATACCAGACTAACCGAAACGATTATGCAGCCGGCTGAGCAGCAGGTTTAGCAGCGGTGTGTTTAGTGGTTTTGTGGTGTTTTTTCGCAGCCTGAGCTTTCTGCGCTACTGGTTTAGCGGCAGTTTTGTGGTGCTTTTTGGCAGCCTGGGCTTTCTGTGCAGCCGGTTTAGTGGCGGCTTTGTGGTGTTTTTTCGCAGCCTGAGCTTTTTGCTCTACAGCGGGTTTCGCCGCGGCTTTTTTGTGTTTCTTGGCAGCCTGGGCTTTCTGTTCTGCAGCCGGTTTGGCGGCAGCTTTGTGATGTTTTTTATGGTGAGTTGTCTTGGCAGTGGTGCTGTGAGTTGCAGCAGCAGGTGCCTGAGTGGTGCTTGCTGCATCAGCAGCGAAAGCAGCGGAAGACAGACCCATAGCAGCGGCAACGACCAGAGCTAATACTTTTTTCATTCTGATATCCTCGAAAAGGTTTCTTCATTTCAACCCCACTGCGGGGCCGTTGAAGTAACTATATGCTTGTCTTTTGGAGCTTTCCGTGAGTGTTTGGTATCGGCGTGTAACCATATGTACAACGCGAAGCGAACGGGTATAACGCGCCGGAGCAGGCCCCGGCGCGCAGGCTTAGAGATAACGCGCGGTAAGATGCTGGCGGAAATACTCACCGTTGAGATCTTCGCCGGTGGCATTCTTAATCAGCTGCGAAGTGGTAAAGCGGCTGCCGTGCTGCCAGATATTTTGCCGCAACCAGTCGAACAGAGCGTTAAAATCGCCGCCGGCGATATCCTGTGCGAGATTCGGTAACGCGCGTCTGGCGGCCGCCATCAGCTGTGCGGCGTACATCGCCCCCAGCGTATAGGAAGGGAAATAGCCGAAACCGCCATCGGTCCAGTGAATATCCTGCATACAGCCGTCGCGATAGTTGCCGAGGGTCGAAATACCCAGCCAGCTCTGCATTTTCTCATCCCACAGGGCGGGAATATCGTCTACTTCAATATCGCCGTCGATCAGCGCCCGCTCGATTTCATAGCGCAGAATGACGTGCGCCGGGTAGCTGACTTCGTCGGCATCGACGCGAATGAAGCCCGGCTTCACGCGCTGGTTCCAGGCGATAAAGTTTTCCGCGCTGAACGCCGGCTGGTCGCCAAAGCGCTGACGCACGGCGGGCAGCAGGCGGTTGAGGAAGGCTTCGCTGCGGCCAAGCTGCATTTCGAAGAACAGACTCTGAGATTCGTGAATCGCCGTTGAGCGAGCCAGCCCAACCGGCTGATCGACCCAGTTACGCGGGAGGTTCTGTTCATAGCGCGCGTGGCCGGTTTCGTGGATCACGCCAAATAGCGCGCTGAGCAGATCGTTTTCGTTATAGCGGGTGGTGATCCGGACGTCCTCTGGCACGCCGCCGCAGAAGGGGTGTGCGCTAATATCCAGACGCCCGCCGTCAAAATCAAAGCCTAAAACCCGCATCGCTTCCAGGCCCAGCTCACGCTGATCGGCGATGGCGAAGGGCCCCTGTGGCTCGAGCAGCGTCTTCTGCGCTTGCTTATCGACGACGTTTGCCAGCAGCGACGGCAGCCAGGATTTCAGATTGGCGAATAGCACGTCAAGACGCGCGCTGGTCATATCGGGTTCGAAAATATCCAGCAGGGCATCATAACGTGAACAGCCTTTCGCATCGGCACGGATCTGCGCCTCTTCGCGGCTGAGCTTAACGACCTCGCGCAGGTTTTCGGCAAACCCCTGCCAGTCGTTAGCCGGGCGCTGGCTGCGCCAGGCGTGTTCGCAGCGGCTGCCAGCCAGCGATTTCGCTTCCACCAGGCTTTCGGGCAGTAGCGCCGCTTGCTGGTACTGGCGGGTCATTTCGCGCAGGTTAGCCTGTTCCAGATCGTTAAGATCTTCCTGCAGGGCGTTTTCCAGCCATTCACCAACCTTCTTATCGGTCAAAATTTGGTGCTGCAGCACCCCGAGCTCCGCCAGCGCTTCGCCGCGCGCGCGGCTGCCGCCGGGCGGCATCATGGCGAACATATCCCAGCCGGCGATGGCGGCAAGGTGAGAGAAGCGGGAGAGCCGTTGGAAAGTGCGGGTGAGCTGCTGATAGTTGTTGTTGTCAGTCATAGTCTCTGCTGGCCTGTGGCGAGTGAAATAAATCTGTTGTCAGTGGGTACACTAGCGCGTCGGGGTGATTTGGTCGAGTCGCTGGAACGACATTTTGCGTGCATCGAAAAATGCGCATGTGATAACCATAACGGACGGTGCGCTTCGCCAGCGGCTACACTGAAAACAGGCGCTGGCTGTCAGCGGAGGCGAGTATGAATCCGTTCACGTGGGTATTTTTCGCACTGCTTTCTATGGATGCTCTCAGAGAACTGTTGGGGTTACCATCGGTGCTCGGGCTGTGGTGAACGGACGTGACCAATAAGGTCACGTCGTTTAACGATTATTTCAGGCGGTTGTGCAAACAGGCGCCGGTCAGCAGCGCGGCCATTAACAGCAGGGCGATAAAGCCGCCGACGCCATTCCAGCCGTAATGATGCCAGAAGACCCCACCGAGCGTCCCCGCAATACTTGAGCCAAGATAGTAGCTGAACAGGTATAACGAAGATGCCTGGCCGCGCGCGCGACGCGCCCGTGGTCCGATCCAACTGCTGGCGACCGAGTGCGCGGCAAAAAAGCCGGCGGAGAACAGCAGCATGCCGATGAAAATCAGCCACAGCGGCGAGAATAGCGTCATCAGCAGGCCAAACAGCATCACCGCAATAAAGAACAACATTACTGGACCGCGGCCATAACGCACCGTCAGCGCGCCGGCTTTTGGCGAACTCCAGGTCCCGGTCAGGTAAGCAACCGACAGCAGGCCAACCACCGCCTGATTCAGCGACCATGGCGACATCATCAAACGGTAGCCAATATAGTTAAACAGGGTCACAAATGCGCCCATCAGCAGGAAGCCTTCGAGGAACAACAGCGGCAGGCCGCGATCGCGCCAGTGCAGATGGAAGTTAATCAGCAGCGTTTTCGGTTTCAACGAAATAGGGCGGAAGTGGCGCGACTCGGGAAGAATACGCCAGAACATGATTGCCGCAGCGAGGGCGAAGGCGCTTATCACCGCCAGCGCCACGCGCCAGCCGAAGAAATCGGTAAAGACCCCGGTGAGCAGGCGGCCGCTCATGCCGCCTATCGAGTTACCGCTGATATAAAGCCCCATTGAAAACGCCACCACGCTTGGGTGGATCTCCTCGCTGAGATAAGTCATCCCTACGGCGGCTACGCCGCTGAGCGACAGGCCGATCAACGCGCGCATGATCAGAATACCGTGCCAGCTGGTCATCATCGTTGATAATAATGAGCAACACGCCGCCAACAGTAAGGCGGTGACCATTACCGGTTTACGGCCAATGGCATCCGACAGCGGGCCGGTAAATAGCAGGCCGATGGCGAGCATCGCGGTGGAAATCGATAATGAAATACTGCTGCTGGCCGGGCTTACGCCGAACTCGCCTGACAGCACCGGCAGAATGGGCTGCACGCAATAGAGCAGGGCGAAGGTGGCCAGTCCGGCGGAAAATAGCGCCAGGGTGACGCGGATAAACGCCGGGGTGCCGCGTTTAATAAATTGATTTGGCTGGGAAGCGACCTTATCCCTGACATCGCTCGCCGGCGCGGTGTCAGCGGTTGTTGTGTTACTCACGGAGAATTCCTTGCTTATATACAGCTGGATTACAAACAAACTGATGTGACCATTCAGCTCACATTTTTAGGGTATAAAATTGTAAATATTCCGTCTAATATATTAATAATCTCAAATAAGACGTTTTAAATATGAATATCGAGCTGCGTCATCTGCGTTACTTTGTCGCCGTGGCGGAAGAGCTGCATTTTGGCCGCGCGGCGGCGCGCCTGAATATCTCTCAGCCGCCGTTAAGCCAGCAAATTCAGATTCTCGAACAACAGATTGGCGCGCGGCTGTTTGCCCGCACTAATCGCAGCGTCAGCCTGACGGCGGCGGGAGTGCAGTTCCTCGCCGATAGCCGACAAATACTGACGCAGGTTGAAGATGCCGCCGCTCGCGCCGGGCGCCTGCACCACGGCGAAACCGGTGAACTGCGTATCGGCTTCACCTCGTCGGCGCCATTTATCAAAGCGGTTTCCGATACGCTTTCCACTTTTCGTCGCCGCTTTCCCGATGTCCATATCCAGACCCGCGAAACCAACACCCGCGAACAGATCGTGCCGCTGAATGAAGGGGCGCTTGACCTTGGCCTGATGCGCAACACGCAGCTGCCGGATACCTTGTGCTGGGAAAGGGTGCTGCGCGAACCGCTACTGGCGATGGTGCCCAGCGATCATCCCCTGGCCCGTCAGCAATCGGTCAGTCTGCTTGAGCTGGCGCGCGAGCCGTTTGTCTTTTTCGATCCGCACGTTGGTACCGGCCTGTATGACGATATTCTCGGGTTGATGCGCCGCTACGGTACCACGCCCGTTATCACCCAGGAGGTCGGCGAGGCAATGACCATTATTGGCCTTGTGGCTTCAGGTCTTGGGGTATCGATCCTACCGGCCTCGTTTAAGCGGGTGCAGTTAAATGAAATGCGCTGGCTGCCGATTAGTGAACCTGATGCGGTGTCGGAAATGTGGCTGGTGTGGGCCAAACACCGTGAACAGGGTCTGGCGGCGCAGCGCTTTCGCGATTATCTTCTCGCTGCCGCCGCCCTGGCGAATTAAGACAAAAACGGGGTAAAAATGTGCGGCAAATCACAAGGCTAAGTAAAAATTTGACGTGCACCATCGAAGTGCTTCACCATAGCCAAAAGTTTATTTCGAAGCGCGAAAATAAAGGGAGTCAACGGTGGTAGCGGACAGTCAACCAGGCCATATCGATCAAATAAAGCAGACTAATGCTGGCGCGGTATATCGCCTGATTGATCAGCTTGGCCCGGTGTCGCGTATCGACCTTTCCCGATTTGCGCAACTGGCGCCGGCCAGCATTACCAAAATTGTTCGCGAGATGCTGGAAGCGCACCTGGTGCAGGAGACCGAAATCCAGGAGCCGGGGAGCCGCGGCCGCCCGGCGGTCGGGCTGATGGTTGAAACGGAAGCCTGGCATTATTTGTCGTTGCGCATCAGCCGGGGGGAAATCCACCTGGCGCTGCGCGATCTGAGCAGCAAGCTGGTGGTGGAAGAACAACTGGAACTGCCGCTGCAGCATGCGCAACCGCTGCTGACGCGGATCATCGAGCATATCGACCAGTTTTTTATTCGCCATCAGCACAAGCTCGAACGACTTACCGCAATCGCCATCACCTTGCCGGGGATCATTGATACTGAAAACGGTATCATCCACCGGATGCCGTTTTATGATGACGTGAAAGATATGCCGCTCGGTGAGGCTCTGGCTAATCACACCGGAGTGTCGGTCTATATACAGCACGATATTAGCGCCTGGACTATGGCCGAATCGTTGTTTGGCGCCTCGCGGGGGGCGCGCGACGTCATCCAGGTGGTAATCGACCACAACGTCGGCGCGGGAGTGATCACCGATGGCCGCCTGTTGCACGCCGGCAGCAGCAGCCTGGTGGAGATCGGCCACACCCAGGTTGACCCTTATGGTAAACGCTGCTATTGCGGCAATCACGGCTGCCTGGAAACCATCGCCAGCGTCGAAAGCGTGCTGGAACTGGCGCAGATGCGCATGGCAAAATCCATGAGCTCTATGCTGCATCAACAGCAGTTGAGCGTTGAATGGTTATGTCAGGCGGCGCAGCAGGGTGATTTACTGGCGCGGGATATCATTACCGGCGTTGGCGCTCATGTAGGGCGTATTCTGGCTATCATGGTCAATCTGTTTAACCCGCAAAAAATCCTTATTGGTTCGCCGTTCAATCAGGCGTCTGATATTTTGTTTCCGGCAATTTCTGACTGTATTCGGCAACAGGCGCTACCGGCATATAGTCGTCATATCGCGGTTGAGAGTACCCAGTTCTCAAACCGCGGAACGATGGCTGGCGCGGCTTTGGTGAAAGACGCCCTCTATAACGGATCGCTCCTTATCCGACTGTTACAGGGTTAACATTTTTTCATAGTCGCACCAAAAATTGCGCTATCTCAATCTGGGCCCCGACGGCTTCGCGTAGACTTTTCCCACTGTTGATTATTTCTCTTATGTATTTTTCGTATACACAACTTTGGGGTTAGTGATGTTTAAGCGTTTCTTTATAACAGGTACTGACACTGCTGTCGGGAAGACGGTAGTATCCCGCGCGCTGCTGCAGGCACTTGCTGCCAGCGGTAAAAGCGTCGCCGGGTATAAGCCTGTGGCGAAGGGCAGCAAAGAGACGCCGGAAGGACTGCGTAACAAAGATGCGCTGGTATTACAGAGCGTGTCGACGCTGTCGCTGCCGTATGATGCTGTCAATCCCATCGCGTTAAGCGAAGAAGAAAGCAGCGTGGCGCACAGCTGCCCGATCAACTACGGCTTACTCAGTGACGGCCTGCAGCAGCTCAGCGGCAGAGTGGATCATGTCGTAGTGGAAGGTACCGGCGGCTGGCGCAGCCTGATGAACGACTTACGCCCGCTCTCCGAGTGGGTAGTGCAGGAACAACTGCCGGTAGTGTTGGTGGTGGGCATTCAGGAAGGGTGTATCAACCATGCACTGTTGACCGCTCAGGCGATCGCCAACGACGGTCTGCCGTTAATCGGCTGGGTCGCCAACCGCATTAACCCTGGCCTTGCGCACTACGCTGAAATTATTGATGTGTTGAGCAAAAAGCTGCCTGCGCCGCTGATTGGCGAGCTGCCTTATCTGCCGCGCGCCGAACAGCGCGAACTCAGCCAGTATGTTGACTTAGACGTGCTCGGCAACGTGATGGCGATAGATCGAATCCCGGCGTAACGTTCGCGACACTACCGAAGCCAGTACGCAGGCGATCAATAAACCGGGCAGCAGCACATACTGCCCGGTCATCTCACAAATCATCAGCGTCGACATCATTGGCGCATGCGTTGTCGCGGCGAGAAACGCCGCCATTCCGGTTAACCCAATCATAATCGCTATGTTCTGATCGTTATCTAACCACAGCCCGCTAAAAGTGGCGAATAGCATTCCTATTGCCAGCCCGACGAATAGCGTCGGGGTAAAGACGCCGCCCGGCGCGCCGGAGCCGCTGCTGGCCAGCACCGCCAACAGCTTACAGACAAAGACGATGATAATGACGCTAAATAGCGGCGGCGATAGCAGATAGCTTTGCACCACGCTATAACCATTGCCCCATACTGCCGGGGTAATAAGCGATAACATGCCGACGATGAGTCCCCCCAGCGCCAGCTGCCACGGCGGCGACAGTTTCAGCCTCACGAAGCCACGGTGGCTGTAGTCCATCAGCCAGATGAACAGCGGCCCGCACAGACCGGTCAGCAGGCCGGTTGCCAGCATTAAACCGTAATGCAGCGCGGTCAGGTTTTGTTGCAAGACGACGTGGTACAGCGGCGCGGCGCCGCCATTGAGTAAATTGGTCAGCAGCAGGGCGATCACCGCTGAAATGACCACCGGCCCGAGCGAGGCCAGCATCAGGGTGCCGAAGAGGATTTCGGCGATAAACAGGCTCCCCGCCAGCGGCGCATGATAGGCGCTGGCCATCCCGGCGGCGGCGCCGCAGGCGACCCACAGCTTCCATTCAGCGCGCGGGGTAAAACGGCGGGCAAACAGCGAGGCGGCCAGCGCGGCCAGCAGGATCATGGCCCCTTCGCGGCCAATGGCGCTGCCGGTCACGACCACCAGCAGCGATGCCAGCGATTTGACGAGGCTTGCCGGCGTATCGAAACAGCCATCGCCGGTTTCCAGCGCTTCCATGTAATCGGTCGGGGCGTGCGGACGCGACACGTTGCGCCGTTGCCATAACCAGAGTAATGTCCCCGCCGCGATTCCGCCAAGCGCCGGCGTCAGCAGCCGACGCCACCACGGTAGCGACTGCGCGGCGTTCACCAGACTGCCGCTATCATTACCGAGAAATAAAGTTTCCAGTGCCACCATCGAGTGGCGAAACAGCGCCACGGCCAGCGCCGCAAAGATGCCGACGAGCGTGGCGATGATCAGGCGACGGAACATCACCTGCACATCAGGGTAGTTATGAAGACGATGCATTAGCGGGAATGAAATTGGGAGTCATAGCGTTATTGTGATAGGGAATAACCTTAGATGCAAAAGCTATAAGTGCCGCGCCGGGGATCGACGCGGCGGGTGAGTTAACGATACAGCTGCTTTTCCGCCACCGCGATGGGCAAATATTCCTGCCAGTTAGCCAGCGTCGACTGCGCCAGTTGGCCCAGCGCCCGATAGAACGGATGCCCGGCGTTTTCCATAAAGACGCTCAGAAAACGCCCGGACCACGGCAGTAGATGCCAGGCCAGCAGTTGCGCAAACAACTCATCCTGATTTGTTTCACACAGCCATGCGGCCAGCAGCAGCAGTGTTCCGAAGTGGTCTTCGGGTTCGTTGCGCTCAAGATCCAGCGCAATACCGCTGGTGCGCATCCACTCGCGCAGCGCAAGCGTTGAGTCGCCGAATAACACCGACTCTTTATCCAGCCACACCGAACCCCACGGCGGAGCGGGAAGCGCCCATGGACCGATAAACAGACGCTGCCAGGCTTGCGGCAGCGCCTCGTCGCTGCTGGCGGCGAATTCCATTGCCAGTGAATCGGAGACCGGGAACGGCCACTGCGGCTGCCAGCTACCATCGAGAAAAGCGGCGACCAGCGGCGTGTTTTGCTCGCTATTCGGCGCATAAGAGAACAGCGCGCCCAACGTGCGGGCGCTTAGTGCGACGGCGTCGCGATTTGGGATCTGCATCATTACCCTATTCCTTACTGCGGCGCGCACAGGCGCGCCGTCTTGTTAACCCGCAACCGCCATACCCACGGTCATATGCAGGCCATAAAACAGGCCGCGGCCTATACACTCCGCGACTAAAACCATTATCAGCCCGATCAATAACCCGGCGGCGCGCGGCGGCTGGCGGCGGATCAGCGGACACAGCCAGCAGCCGAGACCGAGCGCCAGCAGGATCAGCCGTAGAACCTGTAGTCTGCCGTAATCCGGTAGCAGGGCGTTCGCCTGTTGTACTGAACTGTGGATCGTGCCGAGATCCGCGCTTTGCAAGACAACAACGGCCACGCTGATGATGAGTGCGGCCACGCTAATAGCGGCAAAAAACCAGCCGTTGAAATCGACTTTCGCCAGCTTTAGCAGCAGGGCAGCGAACAGCGGACCGGCGAGCAGTACCGTCAGGAAGAACGCGCTGGTGGTGTAGCCATTGTACCACGTTGGCACGGTGTCAATTTGGTAGACCCGGGTCATCGCCATCACAAATAGCAGCCCCAGCAACATGGTGAGAAACAACCAGATTTTGCCAAGTGCCGAGGGCATTTTTCCCACCGCCGCCAATAGCCACCAGAATCCGCCGACGATGAAGAAGAGGGCGCCGCTGGCGATTTCATTACTGAGCGCTGAAGCGCCAACGCGGTTCAATGAGTTAAATGCCCGTAGCGGCGAGCCGAGATGCATGACAGAAGCAAGAAAACCTATTCCCATCAATAGCCAGATAAAGAACATGCTGCGCACCAGCCGCTCTCGCGCTTCGCGCTGATCGCAGAGCGACACCCAGCCCAGGCCGCTGACAATAACCGCGCCAGCTACGCATTGCCCCAGTACCGTAAACAGAACCAGCGGCCATTCATGCCATCCATTTCCCATTTTAGACCTCCTGCGGATTGGCCAGATAGCCGGTGGTATCGCCGCACGGACGGCTGTTGGCGTTTGGTTTTATCACAATGTTCGGCCTGGTGAAGTGCGCCGACGGCAGCGGCGCCACGGCGGCCAGTTGGCCGTGCTTTTCACGCAGTTCGGCAATCGGCCCGAAGTCCAGCGCCCGCAGCGGGCAGGACTCGACGCAAATCGGTTTCTTGCCTTGTGCCACACGCTCGTGACAGCCATCGCATTTGGTCATATGCCCTTTAGCGGCGTTGTACTGCGGCGCGCCATACGGGCAGGCCATATGGCAGTAGCGACAGCCGATGCACACCTCTTCATTGACCACCACAAAACCATCTTCGCGCTTGTGCATCGCTCCGCTCGGGCAGACCTTGGTGCACGCCGGGTCTTCGCAGTGGTTACAGGCGATGGAAAGGTAGTAGGCAAAAACGTTCTGATTCCAGACACCGTTGTCCTCCTGCCAGTCGCCGCCGGCATACTCATAGATACGACGGAAGCTGACGTCCGGCGTCAGGTTCTTGTAGTCTTTACAGGCCAGCTCGCAGGTTTTGCAACCGGTGCAACGGGCGGAATCGATAAAAAATCCGTATTGAGCGCTCATGGTTTACTCCTTAAACCTTCTCGATTTCGACCAGGTTGGTATGCTGCGGGTTTCCCTTCGCCAGCGGTGAAGGCCGGTGGGTGGTGAGGGTATTCATGCAGGCGCCGTGGTCGACGCGATCGCCAGCCATATTGGCATCGTGCCATGCTCCCTGACCCATCGCCGTTACCCCAGGCATAATACGCGGCGTAACTTTTGCCGGAATACGCAGTTCGCCGCGCTGATTAAAGACGCGCACCATGTCGCCGTTTTTAATCCCACGTTTTTCGGCATCGATGGGGTTAAGCCACACTTCCTGGCGGCAGGCCGCTTGTAAGACATCGACGTTGCCGTAGCTGGAGTGGGTACGCGCCTTATAATGGAAGCCAAACATTTGCAGCGGGAATTGGCTGCGCAACGGATCGTCCCAGCCTTCAAAGGTGGAGGCATAGACCGGCAGCGGGCTAATGACTTCGTCTTTTTCCAGTTGCCAGCGGGCGGCAATATCGGCGAGGCGGCTGGAGTAAATCTCAATTTTGCCGGAGGGGGTTTTTAGCGGATTCGCTTCAGGGTCGCGACGGAAATCGCGATAGGCGACGAAATGGCCGTTCGGGTCTTTACGCTTGTAAATGCCCATTTTCTTGAGCTCGTCATAACCCGGCAGCGCCGGATCTTTGGCGACCATTTTGCCGTACAGATACTGTAACCACTGCTCCTGAGTTCGTCCTTCGGTGAAGCGCTGATGCACATCGTCGCCAAGGCGTTTTGCCACTTCACTTAAGATCCAGTAGATAGGTTTGCGTTCGAACTTCGCCGTGGTGGCGGGCTGGATGAAAATCAGATAGCCCATATTGCCGGCATAGTCGTTAGGAATGATATCTTCTTGTTCGACGGTCATCAGATCCGGCAGCAGAATATCAGCGTATTTTGCCGACGAGGTCATAAAGTTTTCGATAACCACGACCATCTCGCATTTGCTCTCGTCCTGCAGGATATCGTGGGTTTTATTGATGTCGGAATGCTGGTTAATGATGGTGTTGCCAGCATAGTTCCACAGAAATTTAATAGGGACCGTCAGCTTCTCTTTGCCGCGCACGCCGTCGCGGGTGGCGGTCATCTCCGGCCCGCGAGCGATAGCGTCGGTCCAGCTAAAGCAGGAGATGGCGGTTTTTACCGGATTCTCCAGCACCGGCAGGCGCTCAATGGTGATGGTATAGGTCGATTCGCGGGCGCCGCTGTTACCCCCGTTAATGCCGACGTTGCCGGTTAAAATCGGCAGCATGGCGATAGCCCGCGCGGAGAGTTCGCCGTTCGCCTGGCGTTGCGGGCCCCAGCCCTGGCAGATATAGGCGGGTTTGGTCATACCAATTTCGCGCGCCAGCTTAATGATGCGATCGGCGGGAATACCGGTAATACGCGAGGCCCACTGCGGTGTCTTGGCGGTAGCGTCGTCCCCCTGGCCGAGAATATAGGCTTTATAGTGGCCGTTGGCCGGGGCATCGGCCGGCAAGGTTTTCTCATCGTAGCCGATGCAGTATTTATCGAGGAACGGCTGGTCGACCAGATTTTCGTTAATCAATACCCAGGCGATACCGGCGACCAGCGCCGCATCGGTACCGGGACGAATCGGGATCCACTCATCTTCGCGCCCGGCCGCGGTATCGGTATAGCGTGGGTCGATGACGATCATACGGGCGTTAGAGCGCTCACGCGCCTGCTCCAGGTACCAGGTGATGCCGCCGCCGCTCATGCGGGTTTCCGCCGGGTTATTGCCGAACATCACCACCAGTTTACTGTTTTCAATATCCGAGGTGCTGTTGCCGTCGTTGCTACCGTAGGTATAGGGCATGGCGCAGGCGATCTGCGCCGTACTGTAGGTGCCGTACTGGTTGAGCGATCCGCCGTAGCAGTTCATCAGCCGCATTACCGGCGAGGCGGAAGGGGAAGAGCGGGTCATATTGCCGCCGACAATTCCGGAAGAGTAGTTAATATAGACCGCTTCGTTGCCGTACTCTTTTACCACGCGTTTCAGACTTTCTGCGATGGTATCCAGCGCTTCGGTCCAACTAATGCGCTCGAATTTTCCTTCGCCGCGTTTGCCGACGCGTTTCATTGGGTAGTTTAGACGATCGGGGTGGTTGATACGCCGGCGAATAGAACGCCCGCGCAGGCAGGCGCGAACCTGATGATCGCCGTAGATATCGTGGCCGGTATTATCGGTTTCCACCCACACCACTTCGTCGTCGCGGACGTGCAGGCGTAGCGCGCAGCGACTGCCGCAGTTAACCGAGCAGGCCCCCCATACGGTTTTTTCTTCTGCTCCGGTGGCTTGCTGCACGGCGGCGGCCGCGGCGCGTAGACTGAACGGCAGCGACAGACCGCCGGCAGCCAGGGCCAGTGAACCGATTGCTGAGGATTTTATGAGGTTGCGACGGCTGACGCCGCCGGGATGTTCTGGGTAGGACATTGTGCTCACTCCATGATTTTTATTATGCGAAATGCCGCTGGCAACAGCGTGGTTGCTGGCGCATGGGTGAGGAATAATACTTAAATAGGGGTAGGCGAATCTTATCTCCGGTCAACCAGAGATAAGATCCTTCACTCGAAAGCGGCGGTTATTGCCCGTCTGAATCGGTGGCCGCCGCGTCGCCGTTGCGGGTATAGATTATCTTGAAGGTGTCGTTAGCGCAGTGGCCCACCACCTGAGCGCCGGGTTGGTCAGGCTGATCGTTCGGTACAATGGCCAGGCTAAAACCAGAAGCCGGAACGCCGTTGTTGATGATCTTTTGCTGGATCTCGCCTTTTACCCGCTCGCAGGAGTCCGGCGCTGCCAGTGCGGATGCCGAACTCAGCAGCAGGGCCGCGCACAACCATGAGGATAGTTTCATCATAAGCTCCTTATTGATGTCATCCAGTTTTAAGCATAGCAGAATTGGTGTAAACAATTGTATTTGCTAAAATGATTGGAATGTTCCCAAAAAGGTAGCGGCTGTGAATAAACTGTTATTGCTGATCCCGGCGGCGTTGCTGCTCAGCGCCTGCGATAAGCCGTCAGCGCCGGCGGCGTTTACCCCGGAGATGGCCAGTTTTTCCAATGAGTTTGAGTTCGATCCGCTGCGCGGCCCGGTTAAAACCTTTACTCAGATCCTGTTCGACGACCAGGGCGAAATGGTGAAACGGGTGCGTGCCCAGGTGTCGGCAGAAGGCTGTTTTGATCTGCTGGATTTTACCGACCTCGAAAACAAAACCGGCGCCACGCTGATACTTGACGCGAATTACTATCTGGATGCGCAAACGCAGGAGAAACGCCTGCGGCTGCAGGGGAAATGCCAGCTCGCCGAGATGCCGGCGGCGGGCGTCAGCTGGGAGACCGATGACAACGGCTTTGTGGTGACGGCTCGCGGGAAAGAGAGTACTTCCAGCTATCGCTACGACAGCGAAGGTTATCCGCTGGGCAAAACCACCACCGCGAAAGATGAGCGCTTCAGCGTCGTATCGACGCCGTCCACCGATCCGCGTAAAAAGCTCGATTACAGCGCGGTGAGCGTATTTAACGACCGCGCGTTAGGCAAGGTCAATCAAACCTGCGACTATGACGATCATGACAACCCGATCCGCTGCGAGATGCAGGTTGTCGATGAAAGCGTCCAGCCGGCGGTGACGCGACACTACAGCATCAAAAACAGTATCGACTATTACTGAGCCGTGGGCTTGAGTAGCGTCTGGCCTTGAGGACGATGTTTCTCAAGGTACTGATGCTGGAACAGGCACATGCGAATAGTATTGCGGTATTCGCCGTTGATAAAGAACTCGTGAATCAGCTCGCCTTCGACCATAAAACCGAGTTTGCGGTAGATGTGGATCGCTTTTTCATTTTCTTTATCGACAATCAGATACAGCTTATACAGATTCAGAACGGTAAAGCCGTAGTCCATTGCCAGCTTAGCGGCGCGCGTCGCCAGCCCTTTGCCCTGATATTCCGGGGAGATGATAATCTGGAACTCGGCGCGACGGTGAACGTGGTTTATCTCCACCAGTTCAACCAGCCCGGCTTTTTCGCCATCGCATTCGATAACGAAACGGCGTTCACTTTGATCGTGAATGTGTTTGTCGTAAAGGTCAGAGAGTTCGACGAAGGCCTCGTAAGGTTCTTCAAACCAGTAACGCATTACGCTGGCGTTATTATCAAGCTGGTGGACGAAGCGCAGGTCTTCGCGCTCAAGCGGGCGGAGTTTGACGTGAGGGGCGTCAGACATGGGAAATCCTGTGTGCATGAATAGAAATAGAGGATGGCGCCCACGGGCGCCGGGGAATTATGGCGTAATAACGCGACCGGTACGGCGGTCAAGACAGCGCAGGGTGTTAGGTTCCCAGTAGGCGTTGACGTTGGCGCTCTTCTGGCAGTTATCCTGCGCATCGAAGGCGACGTCGGTTTTGTCCCACTCTTTCTCCGCGCGTTTATTCACCTTCTGCCGTAGCGAGCGGGTATCGTTCCACTGCTCTTTTTCCATTGCGGCTTGCTGACGGCTCTGCGCGCTGTCGCCGGACTCGATCACCAGTTTGTCGGTTTGCGCGAAGGACGAAGCGGTATAGACCATTGCGCTTGCCGCCAGCAGGGCGGTCAGGCACCAGCGTTTATTGCGTGTCATTTTCATCACGATTTCCTTTGAGTGATAAAAAGGGTTAACCAGTTGGACAAGTTTACTACAACTCGCTACCCGCGCCTACCGGACAAAATGGCATGGGTGCCTGCGCATTATCGCGTACACTAGTGCAACAAATTGTCTCATTTACCAAACTTTAATGCTGAAAACCACGTTACTTTTCTTTGCTACCGCGCTGTGTGAAATCATCGGCTGTTACCTGCCGTGGCTATGGCTGAAGCGGGGCGGTTCGCCGCTGTTGTTGATCCCGACTGCGATGGCGCTGGCGATGTTCGTCTGGCTACTGACCCTGCACCCGGAGGCCAGCGGCAGAGTGTATGCCGCTTATGGCGGCGTCTACGTCTGCACCGCGCTGCTGTGGCTGCGTTTCGTCGATGGTGTGAAGCTAAGCCACTTTGACTGGGCGGGGGCGGCGATTGCGCTATGCGGCATGCTGATCATCGTTGCAGGCTGGGGGCGGGCTTAACGTCGCGCATCAGGATAAAAAATCGCCCTTTGTGATCTTCCACGCTAATTTTAACCTTGATTCTTGTATGGTAGCCGACTAGTTGCCTTACTTACTCTAACCGCATCATGCTGTTTATCGTAAGAGGCAATTATGGCTACACAAACCCTTGCCAGCGAAGCTGGCGCCAAACCCGTGCGCATTGGCCGGGTGCAAAAAGTCACCCTGACGCTGCTGTTTATCGCCGGTATCGTCAACTTCCTCGATCGTTCGTCATTAAGCGTCGCCGGTGAGGCTATTCGCGGCGATCTCGGGCTCAGCGCGACCGAATTTGGCGTACTGCTCTCCGCCTTCTCGCTATCATATGGTTTCGCGCAGCTGCCCTCGGGGATTTTGCTCGACCGCTTCGGCCCGCGGATCGTATTGGGGGCGGGGCTGATTTTCTGGTCGCTGATGCAGGCGCTGACCGGGGTAGTGAACTCCTTTAGCCATTTTATTTTACTGCGCATTGGCCTCGGAATTGGCGAAGCGCCGTTTATGCCGGCGGGGGTAAAATCCATTACCGACTGGTACGTACAAAAAGAGCGCGGCACCGCGGTCGGCATTTTTAACTCGTCAACGGTGCTTGGCCAGGCGATTGCGCCGCCAGCGCTGGTACTGATGCAGATAGCCTGGGGCTGGCGCACCATGTTCGTGGTTATCGGCCTTGCCGGGATCGTTGTGGGCCTGTGCTGGTACGCGTGGTATCGCAACCGCGCGCAGTTCGATCTGCAGCAGGAGGAGCGCCAGTATCTGGCGGCGCCGGAAAAAGCGCGCCCAACGCTGGTATTCAGCGAGTGGCTGGCGTTGTTCAAACGGCGCACCACCTGGGGAATGATTTTAGGCTTCTCCGGGGTTAACTATACCGGCTGGCTGTATATCGCGTGGCTGCCGGGTTATCTGCAGGCGCAGCAGGGATTGAGCCTTGCGAAAACCGGCTGGGTGGCGGCGATCCCGTTCCTGGCCGCGGCGGTGGGCATGTGGGTCAATGGGCTGGTGGTCGATGCGCTGGCGCGCCGCGGTTACGATCTGGCAAAAACGCGCAAAACGGCCATTGTGGTTGGCCTGACGCTTTCTGCGCTCGGCACGCTGCTGGTGGTGCAATCAAACTCGCCGACCCAGGCGGTGGCGTTTATCTCCATGGCACTATTCTGCGTCCACTTTGCCGGGACCTCGGCCTGGGGGCTGGTACAGGTGATGGTCAGCGAGAATAAAGTCGCGTCGGTGGCGGCGATTCAGAACTTCGGCAGCTTTGTTTTCGCCTCTTTTGCACCGGTCGTCACCGGTTGGGTGGTGGATACCACGCACTCCTTCAACCTGGCCTTGGTTATCGCCGCCTGCGTGACCTTTGCCGGCGCGCTGTGTTATTTCTTCATCGTAAAAGACTGCATCAATTAATCGCTAACGGGGGCGCCAGTCGCCCCCGCAACCACATCCGTTTGTGATCCTTCGCATCTTTTTTAAATATCATACTTGTATGGTAGTAGGTCTGGTGATTTAATTTTGATCACTAACCGCACAGATGTAAGGAATTACCCATGAAGATCGTTGCCGCCGACGTGTTCGTTACCTGTCCAGGGCGTAACTTCGTCACCTTAAAAATCACCACCGATGAAGGGATTGTCGGCCTCGGTGATGCCACGCTAAACGGCCGTGAATTGTCGGTCGCCTCATACCTGAAAGATCACCTTTGTCCGCAGCTGATTGGCCGTGATGCTCACCGCATCGAAGATATCTGGCAGTTCTTCTACAAAGGCGCTTACTGGCGCCGCGGCCCGGTGACCATGTCGGCGATTTCCGCCGTTGATATGGCGCTGTGGGATATCAAAGCCAAAGCCGCCGGAATGCCGCTTTACCAACTGCTGGGTGGCGCCTCGCGCGAAGGGGTGATGGTCTACTGCCACACCACCGGTCATTCCATTGATGAAGTGCTGGACGACTACGCCCGCTATCAGGAAATGGGTTTTAAGGCGATCCGCGTGCAGTGCGGTATTCCGGGGATGAAGACCACCTACGGCATGGCCAAGGGCAAAGGTCAGGCATACGAGCCGGCGACCAAAGGCGTGTGGCCGGAAGAACAGCTGTGGTCAACGGAAAAATATCTCGATTTTACCCCGCGGCTGTTTGCCGCCGTGCGCGAAAGATTTGGCTTTAACGAGCACCTGCTACACGACATGCACCATCGCCTGACGCCAATCGAGGCGGCGCGCTTTGGTAAAAGCATTGAGGAGTATCGCCTGTTCTGGATGGAAGATCCGACCCCGGCAGAGAATCAGGCGTGCTTCCGCTTAATCCGCCAGCATACCGTCACGCCGATTGCCGTGGGCGAAGTCTTTAATAGCATCTGGGATTGCAAACAGCTGATTGAAGAGCAGCTCATTGATTATATCCGCACCACCATTACCCACGCTGGCGGGATCAGCGGCATGCGGCGCATCGCCGATTTTGCTTCGTTGTACCAGGTACGCACCGGTTCTCACGGGCCGTCAGATCTCTCTCCGGTATGTATGGCGGCGGCGCTGCATTTCGACCTGTGGGTGCCAAATTTCGGTGTACAGGAGTACATGGGCTATTCCGAACAGATGCTGGAGGTCTTCCCGCATAGCTGGCGTTTTGACAATGGCTATATGCATCCGGGCGATAAACCGGGGCTGGGCATCGAATTCGACGAGAAGCTGGCGGCGAAATATCCCTATGAACCCGCCTGTCTGCCGGTGGCGCGCCTCGAAGATGGCACGCTGTGGAATTGGTAAGGAGAGAAAAATGAAAAGTATTGTTATCCAACAGCCAAACGCGCTGGCGATTGAAGAACGGCCGCTGCCGCAGCCGGGAAACGGGGAAGTACGGATAAAGGTGAAACTGGCGGGAATTTGCGGCTCAGATAGCCACATCTATCGTGGACATAACCCGTTCGCCAAATATCCCCGGGTCATCGGCCACGAGTTTTTCGGCGTGATTGATGCCGTGGGCGAGGGGGTGACGGATAAAGTCGTGGGCCAGCGGGTGACGGTTGATCCGGTTATCAGCTGCGGCCACTGTTATCCCTGTTCGGTCGGTAAGCCCAACGTCTGCGCTTCGCTGGTGGTGCTGGGCGTCCATCGCGATGGCGGTTTTAGCGAATACGCGGTGGTGCCGGCCAAAAATGCCTGGCCGGTGCCGGAGAACGTGAGCGACCATCATGCGGTAATGGTTGAGCCCTTTACCATTGCGGCGAATGTCACCGGGCAGGCTAAACCACGCGAACAGGATATCGCGCTGGTCTACGGCGCCGGGCCGATGGGGCTGACCACCATTCAGGTGCTCAAGCGCGTCTATAACGTGCGGCAGGTCATCGTTGCCGATCAGATCCCCGAGCGGCTGCAGATGGCGCAGCAAAACGGCGCCGACTTGACCATCAATAATAAGGAACAGCCGCTGGCGCAGGCGCTGGAAGCGCAGGGTATCCGGCCGACGCTGATTATCGACGCCGCCTGCCATCCGGCGATTTTCGCAGAGGCCATCGCACTGGCCTCGCCGGCGGGCAGGATCGTATTGATGGGCTTTTCTACCGAACCTTCAATGGTGGCGCAGCAGGGGATTACCGGCAAAGAGCTCACTATTTATTCTTCCAGACTCAATGCCAATAAATTCCCGCTGGTTCTTGAGTGGTTGGCAAACGGATTAATAAATCCTGATCGGCTCATCACCCATCAGTTTGCTTTCGAGCATGTAGTCGATGCCATGACGTTATTTGAAGAAGATCGCAAGCATTGTTGTAAGGTGTTATTAACCTTCAACGCATAAATATAAATAACCTCGCTGTATCCTACTTTAGAGATTATTATTATGACGACAGCTAAAAAAGAGAGAAGCACCTCGGATCTAATTCGCGCCGCGGTATCCGGTTGGCTTGGCACGGCACTGGAGTTTATGGATTTTCAGCTTTATTCTTTAGGCGCCGCGCTGGTCTTTCATGAGATATTTTTCCCGGAGCAGTCGGCGGCTATGGCGCTGATATTAGCGATGGGAACCTATGGCGCAGGATATATTGCGCGGATCGTTGGCGCTTTCATATTCGGTAAAATGGGGGACCGCATCGGGCGTAAAAAGGTTCTGTTTATTACCATCACCATGATGGGAATTTGTACCACGTTGATCGGCGTTTTACCTACCTATGCGCAGATCGGTATTTTTGCACCGGTGTTACTGGTGACCCTGCGTATTATCCAGGGGCTGGGGGCGGGCGCCGAAATTTCCGGCGCCGGAACCATGCTGGCGGAGTATGCGCCAAAAGGCAAACGCGGCATCATCTCTTCTCTGGTGGCGATGGGCACCAACTGCGGGACGCTGAGCGCCACGGCCATCTGGGCGATAATGTTCTTCCTGCTCGATCGCGAACAACTCATCGCCTGGGGCTGGCGTATTCCGTTCCTCGCGAGCGTCGTGGTAATGATCTTTGCCATCTGGCTGCGTGTGAATCTGAAAGAAAGCCCGGTATTTGAACAGGTCAACGAAGCCGATGAAATTCAGGCTAAAGCCGCCGCCGCGCAAAACACGTTCGGCGCAATGTTAAAAAGTAAATCATTCTGGCTGGCGACCGGTTTACGTTTTGGTCAGGCTGGTAATTCCGGTTTGTTGCAAACATTTCTCGCGGGATATCTGGTACAGACTCTATTATTTGATAAGGCGATTCCGACCGATGCCTTAATGATTAGCTCAGTGATTGGTTTTATTACTATTCCGCTGTTAGGTTGGTTGTCAGATAAAGTTGGGCGCCGTTTACCTTATATTATCGTCAATATTTCGGCCATTATTCTGGCCTGGCCGATGCTGGCCATTATTGTCGATAAAAGCTATAGCGCCAGCACCATTATGCTATCGCTGATTGTCATTCATAACGTGGCGGTGCTGGGCTTGTTCGCGCTGGAAAATATTACTATGGCGGAAATGTTCGGATCGCGTAATCGCTTCACCAGAATGGCTATCTCAAAAGAGGCTGGCGGTCTGGTGGCGGTGGGATTCGGGCCGGTGCTGGCCGGTATCTTCTGTAACGTAACCGGTTCGTGGTGGCCGATTGTCGCGATGCTGATCTGCTATTCAGCTATCGGTCTCATCTCGTCCTTGCTGATGCCGGAAGTGTGCGACCGTGACCTGAGTCTGGACCACGATGCGGCGGACGCCGGTACGCGCCAGGCGCTGAGCGCGAACGGCCAATACGCGAAATCCTAATTTCATCGTTAACGCTATCCAGCCGGGTTTATTCCCGGCTCATTCCCGCCATTGCGCGCAGGATCACGAAACGCGACAGCGCCGGATCTTCTTGTATGGTAGTTGATGGAAATCAAAGATGTCATACCAATTGCGTGCGATGGTTTACCTCACCAAAACATTCTGTTTGAGAATGATTTATCAGTCATCATAAAAATGAGAGACACCATGGAAAACACGCTTTTAAACGCCAGGGCAACGCTTCCTTCTTACGATCGCAGCAAGCTGGTTTCTCGCATCGTTCATCTCGGTTTTGGGGCTTTCCACCGCGCCCATCAGGCGGTATATGCCGATATCCTTGCCGCCGAACACGGCAGCGACTGGGGCTATACCGAAGTGAACCTCATTGGCGGTGAGCAGCAGATTGCCGATTTGCAACAGCAGGACTTGCTCTATACGGTGGCTGAAATGTCCGCCGATGCCTGGACCGCGCGCGTCGTCGGCGTGGTGAAGCAGGCGATGCATGCGCAGGTCGATGGCCTGGAAAGCGTGTTGGCGAAAATGTGCGAACCGCAGGTGGCGATTGTCTCGCTGACCATCACCGAAAAAGGCTACTGCCACTCTCCGGCCACCGGCCAGCTGCAGCTCGATAACCCGCTGATTGCCGCCGATCTGCAAACTCCACACCAGCCGAAATCGGCGCCGGGCGTGGTGGTAGAAGCGCTGGCGCGCCGTCGCGCCGCCGGTCTGCCGGCTTTCAGCGTGATGTCCTGCGATAATATGCCGGAAAACGGCCACGTAATGCGCAACGTAGTTTGTGCGTATGCCCGCGCCGTTGATGACGAACTGGCGCAGTGGATTGAGCAGAACGTGACGTTCCCTTCCACAATGGTCGACCGCATCGTTCCGGCCGTGACCGCAGATACGCTGGATAAAATTGAACAACTCACCGGGGTGCGCGATCCGGCTGGTGTGGCCTGTGAACCGTTCCGCCAGTGGGTTATCGAAGATAACTTCGTGGCTGGTCGTCCGCAGTGGGAGAAAGCCGGTGCGGAGCTGGTCACTGACGTGGTGCCGTTTGAAGAGATGAAGCTGCGTATGCTCAACGGCAGCCACTCGTTCCTTGCTTATCTGGGTTATCTCGCCGGTTATCAGCATATCAATGATTGCATGCAGGATGATAACTACCGCCGCGCAGCGCAGGCGTTAATGTTGCAAGAGCAAGCGCCGACGCTAAAAGTACAGGGCGTCGATCTGGCGCGTTATGCTGGTTTGCTTATTGAGCGTTATAGCAATCCGGCGCTTAAGCATCGCACCTGGCAGATTGCGATGGACGGTAGTCAGAAGCTCCCGCAGCGTATGCTTGATTCCGTGTGCTGGCACCTGGCGCATCACAGTGATTTCAGCCTGCTGGCGCTGGGTATTGCCGGCTGGATGCGCTACGTGAGCGGCGTCGATGATCAGGGGCAGGCGATTGAAATCAGCGATCCGCTGCTGCCGGTAATTCAACAGGCGGTGCAGGGCAGTAAAGAGGGTAGCGAACGCGTGCAGGCGCTGCTGGGTATTAAGGCCATTTTCGGCGATAGCCTGCCGCAGGAAGCGCGTTTTGTCGATGCGGTGACGGCGGCGTATCTCTCTTTACAGATTCACGGCGCGAAGGCGACCGTTGCCGAATGGGCTAAAGCCCAGTAAAAAACCATCATTCCATTAGTAGCCCGGCAACGTATAGCGTGCCGGGCTATTTTTGTATTAGCAATACGAATACCTTTTGATATTTCCCGCCTGTACATCACTCTAAAAATCTATAATTAATTATACATTTCTGAAATTTATTTTTATCTCTGAAGTATTTATTTGGGTGATTGATCGTATTCCCATACGTTTAAATATGGCAGAATAAAATCATCCCAACGGTTTCTTCAGGACTAAGGAGCTCAGGCTATGTACAAAAAAATACTGTTGCCGGTCGATGTTTTTGAAATGGATTTAAGCGATAAGGCCGTTCGTCACGCCGATTTTTTAGCATCTGCCGAAGAGGGTGAAATCACGTTGCTGAACGTGCTGCCAAACAGCACCAGTTCTTTGCTGCGCGGCTTTACGGCGGATATTCGTAAATTTGAAGCCTATATGAAAGAGGAGTCGGAAAAGAAAATGCGCGATCTCTCGCGGTTGTTTTCTACCCCGGCTTCGCGGATCCATACCCACATTGTTTTTGGCAATGTGCGCGATGAAATATTAGCGCTGAGCGAAAAAGAGAATTTTGACGTTATCGTTATTGGCTCACGTAAACCGGGTATTTCAACCCACCTTCTTGGTTCAAACGCTGAATCCGTTTTACGCTATGCCAAAGTTCCGGTGTTAGTGGTGCGGTAATCTATTTTACGGCAGCTACGCGACGTTGGCTGCCGTTGAACCCATTATTCTTCGCTGAACCACTCGCTATTTTCCTGACGAATTAACAATACCGACTCGCTAATCTCATGCAGGTGGATATTCATCGCCTGTTCGACGGCATCAAGATCGCGTTTTTCCAGCGCATGAAAAATATCGAGATGCTGACGCAGCAGCATCTCCGGCGGGGTCACGTGATCGAGACTCATATAACGAACCCGGTCGATGGTCGCTTTAATATTTTCAATGGTGTCCCACGCCAGCTGGCAGTCGGCGATAAGAGACAATTTCTGGTGAAATTCGTCATCGAGCTGGAAAAAATCATTGAGCTGCTGACGCTCTACCGCCACCCGCTGCTGGTTGAGGTTTTGCTCCAGCTGATAGAGCTGTTCATCGTTGATCATCGATCCTGCGCGGCGTACTACCGCGCACTCAATGGCCTGACGCACGAAACAGCCGTTGCGCACCTGGGTCATCGAGATTTTATTCACATAGCTGCCGCGCTGTGGGCGGATCTGAATCAGCCCGTTTTCCGCCAATTTGATAAAGGCTTCGCGTACCGGTTGGCGAGAGACATCAAATCGCACCGACACCTCTTTCTCCGACAGCGGCGTTCCCGGCGGGATCAGGCAATGGACAATATCCCGGCGAAGGATGCGATAGATTTGCTGATTGACGGGCTGGGTCGGATTCAGTTGCGTTTCTGCGGCCATTGATGATTACTTTTTAATGGGTTATGAGCATTATTTTACTCGTTTTTTACCGTTCCGCCCAGACCTGGCCCGCAGGCCAGGCCGCAGAGGACGTTAGCCCTGACGATGGACGCTGAGACCGGCAAAGCTCTGGCTGACCGGCATCATTTCCAGCGTGTTTATGTTGACGTGTTTCGGCAGATTCGCGACCCACCACACCGCTTCGGTGACATCTTCCGGCGTCAGCGCCTGGGTGTTCTCATAGGTTTTACCGGCTTTCGCATCGTCGCCTTTAAATCGTACGTTGGAGAATTCGGTGCCGCCTACCAGGCCCGGCTCGACATCGGTGACGCGAATCGCAGTGCCGTGCAAATCGGTGCGCAGATTCAGGCTGAACTGGCGCACGAACGCTTTGGTCGCGCCGTAGACGTTACCGCCAGCGTAGGGCCAACTGCCGGCGGTCGAACCGATATTAATAATATGGCCGCGATTACGCTCAACCATCCCCGGCAGCACCGCGCGGGTCATGTAAACCAGGCCTTTATTGTTGGTATCGATCATGTCTTCCCAATCTTCAACGCTGGCGCGATGGGCGGGTTCCAGACCTAACGCCAGGCCGGCGTTGTTCACCAGGACGTCGATAGCCTGCCACTGTGCAGGCAACCCGGCGATCATCTCTTCGATGGCGGCGCGATTACGCACATCGAGTTGCGCGGTATACAGGTTATCGCCAAGCTCCTCTTTGAGCGTCTTCAGGCGCTCTTCACGACGCCCGGTGGCGATCACTTTGTGGCCGTTAGCGATAAAACGACGAGTAATACTTTCGCCAAATCCAGCAGTTGCACCAGTCACCAGAATAATCATCTTACTGTTCCTCAACGCTTTTTGTGTTGTCATAACATAGCACGCGTTAACGCCGCGCGGTAAAGGAAAATCGTATCCTAATCTGTTGGTATAGCCTGCAGGCTGGATAAATCATTGCGGCCAATCAATGAGTTGCCTAATCTTAGTGGATACCCGCGTTCAGGAGAGAATGATGACGGACAATAATCCCTTTTTACACGTCAGCCTACTGCCGTACCAGGCGCCGCATTTTGATTTGATTGAAGATAGTCATTATCGCCCGGCTTTTG
This sequence comes from Klebsiella sp. SYXHC3, assembly GCF_057196925.1. Taxonomy (NCBI): domain Bacteria; kingdom Pseudomonadati; phylum Pseudomonadota; class Gammaproteobacteria; order Enterobacterales; family Enterobacteriaceae; genus Klebsiella; species Klebsiella sp. SYXHC3. Next base: position 232,512 of record NZ_JBXUNG010000001.1, read on the forward strand.
ATGAGGGCGTACGGCGCCAGCGCGAGGAGATCGCGGCGATAATCAATAACCCGGCGCCGGCGGATTTTGACAATACCCTGGTCGCGCTGGAGCAGAGTGGTCAGTTGCTGGGGCGGGTGACCCGAGTCTTTTTCGCGATGGCCGGGGCGAATACCAATCCGCTGATACAGCAACTGGACGAACAGTTTTCCGCCGAGCTCGCCGAGCTTGGCAACGATATCTGGCTCAACGATGCGCTGTACCAGCGAGTCAAACAGGTTTGGCAGCAGCGCGATGCCCTGAGTCTGGATCCGGAGTCGCGGCGTCTGCTGGAGGTGAGCTGGCAGCGTTTTCAGCTGGCGGGAGCCGCGTTGGCGCAAGAGCAGAAAACCGCGCTAAAAGCATTGAATACCGAGGAGGCGTTGCTGCAAAGTCAGTTCCAGCAGCGTCTGCTGGCGGCAGTGAAGTCCGGCGGTCTGGTTGTTGATTATCTACACCAGCTTGACGGACTGGCCGCGGATGAGATTGCCGCCGCCGCCGATGCCGCGCGCGACAAAGGCCTGCATGACCGTTGGCTGCTGGCGCTGACCAATACCACCCAGCAACCGGCGCTGCAGGCACTTGCCGATCGCCAGACCCGGCACAATTTGTTCGCCGCGGGCTGGACGCGTAACCAGAAGGGCGATGCCAACGACACCCGTGAACTGGTTTTGCGGCTGGCGGAAATCCGCGCGCGTAAGGCCGCATTGCTCGGTGTCGCCGATTACGCGAGCTGGTCGATGGCCGATCAAATGGCGAAAACGCCGTCTGAGGCGCTTGCCTTTATGCGCCGCATCGCGCCTGCGGCCCGCCGACGCGCCGAACAGGAGCTTGCCGACATCCAGCAGGTTATTAATGAAGAGGGCGGTGATTTTCAGGCCGCGGCCTGGGACTGGTTATATTACGGCGAGCAGGTGCGGCGCGCTAAATTCGCCATCGATGAAGCGCAGCTAAAACCCTATTTCGCTCTGGACCGGGTGCTGGAAGATGGCGTTTTTTGGACCGCCTCCCAACTGTTTGGCATCCGTTTTGTCGAACGTTTTGATATTCCGCTTTACCATCCCGATGTGCGGGTCTGGGAAATCTTTGATGCCAACGGCGAAGGCATGGCGCTGTTTTACGGCGATTATTTCTCGCGTGATAGCAAAAGCGGCGGCGCCTGGATGGACGTATTTGTCGAGCAATCGACGCTGCGTGGCCAGCGTCCGGTGATTTACAACGTTTGCAACTACCAGAAACCAAAAGCCGGCGGCTGCGCGCTGCTATCCTGGGATGACGTCATCACGCTGTTCCACGAGTTTGGCCATGCGCTGCACGGCCTGTTCGCTAACCAGCGTTATGCGAGCCTTTCAGGCACCAATACGCCGCGCGATTTCGTCGAATTTCCGTCGCAGATTTACGAACATTGGGCCCGCGAGCCGCAGGTCTTCGCCCATTATGCGAAGCACTACCAGACCGGCGAAGCCATGCCGGACGATCTGCGAGACAGCATGTTCCGCGCCTCAACGTTCAATAAGGGTTATGACATGAGCGAACTGCTGGCGGCGGCGCTGCTGGACATGCACTGGCACAGCGTCACCCCGCAGGGGCTGCCGCAGGATGTCGATGCTTTCGAACAGCAGTCTCTGCGCGAGGAGCAGATGGATCTGGCGGCGGTTCCGCCGCGCTATCGCAGCAGCTATTTCTCACATATTTTCGGCGGCGGTTATGCGGCGGGCTATTATGCCTATCTGTGGACGCAAATGCTTGCCGACGACGGTTATCAGTGGTTTGTCGAGCAGGGGGGATTAACCCGGGAAAACGGTCAACGTTTCCGCGAGGCGATCTTATCGCGCGGTAACAGCTGCGATCTCGAAGCGCTGTATCGCGACTGGCGCGGGCACGATCCGCTGATCGAGCCGATGTTGAAAAATCGCGGTTTGTAGATACTGTGCTACCCGCCGCCGCCAGGGTTTTTCCCGGCGGCGGCGCATTGCGCCTTGTTCGGGCTACCAAAACGCACGGCATGCTACTGTCACCAATGTACATTTTGCGACCATTCTCAACGCCCGGAGCAACAAATAAGAGTTGTTAAGATTCACAATTCCACTTTTTTCCTTCATCATTTGTCGGCCTTTACTACTAATAATGCGTACTTACAAAGTGCAATTTGTTTTTTTTTATATTCCTGGCCGCTATGAACTATAAAAAAGTACTTACGATGATGTTTTTTCCTGCGGCGCTTGGGCGTGGCCAGGGACTTGTTCAATGACATTTTTGACCCCACTCGGGAGGAACACAGTGCACCCGTTAATTAAGGTCATGCTGGTGGGCGGCAAAGCAGATGGTCTGCTGGTCAGCGTCGCCGACACCGCGACGGAAGTTTCCGTCACGCCTGCGCAGTACGGCGCGCCATCCGGGCTTCCGCTGAACTACCGGGTGGTGTCGCAGGTTATTGATAATGAACGCCTGTTTTTCGGCGTGTTTAGTGATACACACCTGGATGCCGATAAGCTCGCCAGAGTCGCGCTGACGCGCGGGATGAAAAAATCGCTCAGTTGAGCGTCGGCACGCCTGAGGAATGGCATGATTAACCGTATTCGTATCAATAATTTCCGTTCAGTCAGAGCGATTGAACTGGAACTGGGGCCGCTGAATATTGTGTTTGGCCCTAACGGTTGCGGAAAATCGAATATCTACAAAGCAATCCATCTGTTAACCGCCTCGGCTAACGGCCAGTTCTCCAGCTATGTCAGCGAGGAGGGCGGGCTGGAGAACATCATGTGGTCAGGCAAGCAGGCGCCGACCGACCGCCACCCACGGCGTCTGCAAATCGCCTGCCTGACCGATGAATTTGAATATGAACTGCAGGTCGGGTTTCCGGAAAAACTGCCGTATCCGACGCAATTCATGCTCGATCCGATCGTTAAAGAAGAGAATATCTGGCTGTCGGGCTTTAACCGCCGGCCATCATCGCGTGTACTGCAGCGGAAAAACCAGGCGGCGTTCCTGGTCGATGTCAATGGTGAAAAAAGTACCTTCACCGATACCATTTACGAAAACGAGTCCATCTTCGGCCAGCTTGGCGAGCCGCATCGTTTTCCGGAAGTATCGCGCGTGCGGGAGACCATGCGCCGTTGGCGTTTTTACCATGAGTTTGCCATCGGCAGGCTTTCACCGCTGCGCCAGCCGACGGTCGGCTACCGTTCGCCGGTGCTCGATAGCGATGGCGGCAATCTGGCGGCGGCATTTCAGACTATCGTCGAAATTGGCGCTGAGGAGTTGCTGCATGAAATCCTCGGCGAAGCGTTCCCCGACTGTACCTTTTTCTGTGAGAACGACAACTCGCGGTTCGTGATGAAGATGCGCCGGGAGGGGATTTATCGGCCTCTGCTGGCGGCGGAGATGTCTGACGGTACCCTGCGTTTTTTATGCCTGGCGGTTGCCTTACTCAGCCCACGACCACCGGCCTTTCTCGCCATTAATGAGCCGGAAAACAGCCTGCATCGTCAGATGTTCCCGGCGCTGGCGCGACTGATTGTCGAAGCATCACGCTATAGCCAGATCTGGCTCACCAGCCACTCGGCGGAACTGGCGCAATTGATCTCGGCGCGTGCGCAGAGCCGCATCTACGAATTGGAAAATAACGGTGGGCAAACGCAAATTAGGGCGGCGTTGCCGTCATCCCTGACGGAACGTTAATCTCTCAGGCCGCGTTGTTATACTCTGCCGTGGGCAGCAGCGTCTTACCGCCTTTTAAGGTAAATAGCGATACCAGGGTAAAGCTCAGGGTGATTGAGCCGAGGATCAGGTAGGCCTGGTGAAAACCCACGGTGTCGTACATCCGCCCGACCCAGGCCGAAAGCACTACGCCGGAAAGCTGTTTCGACAGGTTAAAGCCGATTAAAAATAGGGTGGCGGAAAGCTTAGGGTTAAATGCGGAAGAAATATATTTGAAGGTCCCGACCAGCAGGAACGGTAATTCAAACATGTGCAGCATTTTTAAAATGACCACTTCCACCGCCGAAGTCGCAAATGAAGATCCGAGAATGCGCATCGACATAATTATACCGGCGATCAGCAGGGCGTTTTTCGCGCCGATGCGGTTAATAATTGCCGGGGCGCAGAACATAATCATCGCGTTGAGTAATTCACCGCCGGTGGTGACAAAGCCAAAAACTTCGGTCCCGCGCTGCGGCGTGGCGAAAAAGCCTTTAAAAAAGTTTGCGAACTGCTGGTCAAAAACGTCATATACGCTGGCGACGCCCACAACATAAATAATAAATCCCCAGAAACGCGGCATTCGCAGCAGTTCGGCCGCCGTACGCAGAGAAAAGGCCTGGCGGTTGGCGCCGATGGCGTCAATAACCTGCGCGCTGCTGCTGGCTTCCGGGCGCGATAGCCATAACAACACGCCAAGCACCAGCGCAAAACCGGAGGCTATCCAGAAGGTTATATTAGGATCAATACCGAACAAGATGCCGGTAATTGACGCGCACAGGGCCCAGCCGACGCAGCCCGAGACGCGCACTTTGCCGTATTCAAAACGGTTGGCGCGGCTGACGCGTTCAATATAGGCCTCGACCGCGCCGGAACCGCTGGAAAATACCACGCCTAAATAAATGCCCCCCACCAGCGCGCCGGCGATAATGTTCATTTGCAGCAACGGCGAGAAGACAAAAATAAAGAACGGGGCGAATAAAATAAGCAGTACGGTAATGGTCCACAGCAGATGTTTACGCAGCCCGAGCTTATCGGAAATCAGGCCAAACACCGGTTGGAAAATAATCGCGAACAGCGAAATGGAGGAGAAAACAATCCCTGTTTCGGTTTTCGTTAAATGGTTTACTTCCGCCAGCCATACCGGGAAAAAGGGAAAGTAAGCCGACATAATGAAATAGTAAAAGAAAAAGAACAGCATGAAATAGATAAAATTGTGCCGTTCGCGGGGCGTGAGTTCAGAGAGTTTCATATCTTATTATACCTGTGCGGTGGGGGCCGAGGCCCCCGTTATTATTGACAATGAAGCGTAACCTGATAGTGCCAGTGTGTCTCGAGCAGCAGCCACTGTGGCAGAACGCTTGGTGTCCAGGAATCATCGCCGCCAACGCCCATATGCTGGCCGTCGAGGGTGATCCAGACGCCTTTTCCCGGCGTCATGCGATGCCAGTGATCGGTCGTCATCAGCTGTTCCGTGCTGTACGGCTGCACCGAAAAGTGGAACTGGCCTGCGACGTGCCAGCATCCCCAGTCCAGCGCTTTGCAATCGCAGCGCAGACCGTTTTCGCTGGGGAAGATATAGGGCGTGCTCATCTCGCGCAGCGGCTGTTGCCAGCGTGAAAAACAGGCGCTACTTTTGCGATCCGGATAGTTTTCGTGCGGCCCTAATCCCAGCCAACTGACCTCAGTGTGTTGATCGGCGACCTGGAAGCGCAGCCCGACGCGCGCCAGCGGCGGTAACGTGGCGGCACGTTCGCCATCAATGGTGAGCTGGAGCTTGCCGTCGGCGGTGAAGGTCATGCGCCAGTGGCTGGCAATGACCGTCTCCTCGCCGCGCAGATAGTGCCAGTGGCTATCAACGATCACCTCCCGTGCCAGCTGTTGCGCCTCGCATTTTACGCAGCGGGTCGTCAACGAATATAGACCGGCGCTCTTCCAGCGTTCGACCCAGGCGTTCGGATCGATACGTTCGACTTCGCTGACGCCGATATCATTGTCCAGCGGCGCACGGACAAACTGATCCTCCAGCGGGGTCAGCAGCTGCTGTTCTCCCGCGCAATACCATTCGCTTAAACGCCCGCTCTGGCGATCGATAACCCAGCGCTGGGATCCGACGCTAACCTCGTAGATCGCGGGTTTGATGGTCAGGACCGGCGCCGGGCCTTCGGCGGAGGTCTCAGCAAGCGCCAGCGGCGCGGTAAGCGCTAGCTGCTGCCAGGCGACGCGGTGACCGGGCTCAGACCATGACGTCGCCTGCGGCTGGATCACCTCGAGCAGCAGCCAGACATCGCGGGCGCCGCGCGGCAGGGCCAGGCTGTCGCTAAGAATCAATTCTGCCCGCCCTTGCGGCGGCAGCACCAGCGCTAAGTCGCCGCTGGCTATCGTTTCTCCGGCGCACTGAACCTGCCAGCGCAGCGTTTCGTTGTCGGTGGCGCGGAACAGGTATTCGCTGGTGATAGCAATGCACAGTGGATTTTGTTCCAGCAAGGCGAACTGGAAATACTGTTGCGCATGTTTGGCCTCGATAAGCGAAGGATGAGCGCGCCGGTCGGGGAATACCAGGCCATTCATGCAGAACTGCCGGTCGTTAGGCTTATCGCCGAAATCGCCGCCATAGGCCCAGCCGACGCTACCATCCGGGAATGTTTTTTCGATTGCCTGGTCGGCCCAATCCCAGATAAAACCGCCCTGCAGGCGAGGATAGTCACGGAAGGCTTGCCAGTAATCGGCGAAATTGCCAAGGCTATTGCCCATCGCGTGGGCATATTCGCAGAGGATTAGCGGGCGTTGTTCGCCAGGCATACCGATCCACTTTTTGATCGACCATTTGGGCACCGCCGGGAAGGGCTGGTCGCGCTCGACGCGGGCGTACATCGGGCAGATAATATCGGTGGCGCTGCTGTCGGCGCCGCCGCCTTCATACTGTACCGGACGCGAAGGATCGTTGTGCTTCAACCATTGGTACATGGCCTGATGGTTGTCGCCGCAGCCGGACTCATTACCCAGCGACCAGATAATGATCGAGGGATGGTTGCGGTTGCTCTGGACCATACGGGTGACGCGCGCGCTGTAAGCGGCAAGCCAGGCCGGATCGTCAGACAGCCGATTCATCGGCACCATGCCGTGAGTTTCGATATTGGCTTCGTCCACCACGTACAGGCCGTAGCGGTTGCATAGCTCGTACCAGCGCGGCGCGTTGGGGTAGTGCGAACAGCGCACGGCATTGAAATTGTTCTGCTTCATCAGCAGAATGTCCTGCACCATATCCTCTTCGTTGACCACCTGGCCGCGCTGATGATGATGTTCGTGGCGGTTGACGCCGCGGATCAATAGCGGCTTGCCGTTGAGCAACAGTAGCCCGTCGCGGATTTCTACCTGGCGAAAACCAATATCCCAGCCTTCCGCTTCAAGCAACGTCTCGCCGCGCCATAGCGATACCACCGCGCGGTAGCAATGAGGCTGCTCGGCGCTCCACAGCCGCGGGCGTTCGACGTCGAGATTGATGATTGCCCGCTCGCCGTAGCTGCCGCGTTCATCAATAATCGGCGTACCCAGCGGCTGGCGCTGGCTGGCAAGGCGCGTTTTGCCATCCCACAGCGCAACCTCCACTTCCAGCGCCGCCAGCGCTTCAGACGCGGCCTCGACGCTAAGTTTGACCTGCAATTGCGCATCGCGATAGCGCGCATCGAGCTGCGGGGTTAATTGCACATCGCTGAGGCGGGCCTGCGGTTTATGCAACAACCAGACTGAACGGAAGATACCGCTCATGCGCCACATATCCTGATCTTCAAGCCAACTGCCCGCGCTCCAGCGCATCACCATCACGCACAAGCGGTTGGCGCCTTGCTGCAGATACGGGCTTAAATCAAAGGCGGCGGGCAGGCGGCTATCCTGGGAGTAGCCAACCCATTCGCCGTTGCACCACAGATGAAAGGCGGAGTTGACGCCGTCAAAGATAATTTGCGTTTGCCCTTCGGCCCGCCACGCCTCATCGACGGTCAACTGCAGCGAATAGCAGCCGGTAGGATTGTCTTCGGGCACCCGCGGCGGCACGGTATCAATCGGATAGCGGACGTTGCTGTATATCGGCGCGTCATAACCCTCCATTTGCCAGTTTGAGGGCACCGGCGTCGGGCGACTGTCGGGCAGGTCATGCTGCAGCCAGCTGGCATCAACCTGAAACGGACTGCGGGCATAGGAAAATTGCCATTCGCCGTCCAGTTGACGACGGCGGTCAGAATGGCGGTTGTCGCGCGCCGCATCGGTATCGCGCCAGCTGGCAAAAGTGGGATGTGCGGGCAGGCGGTTGAGGTGGGTGATAGTCTGGTTCTGCCAGTCCTCGCGGGCCAGGACTTCGTGAAAAGCGGGGCCGCGAGCGGCGCCTGAATCATATCGTTGCATACGCATTCCTGACGGATAATGGTGATAAATGTTATTCGCTAAACAATCTCATCGGGTTATCGGGTATTTTTTGCAGGCCCGCAACGTTGGCGAAAATGAAACCCATTCACGATCACGAATCGCGGCGCAAATAGCAGATTTCTGTCGTAAGGAAGACATAAAATGTTAGCGTAAGACATTAAGCCATTTTCACTGACAGGAGTATGCGATGCAGCGCCGTTCAGCCACTTTAGAAGATGTCGCCCGCGAGGCGGGCGTTTCACAGCAGACGGTTTCGCGGGTGGTGAATAACCCACAGATAGTGGCGCAGCGCACCCGTGAAAAGGTGCTGCGCGCGATGCAGACGCTGCACTATGTACCTAACCGGTCAGCACAGCTATTGGCGGGCAAAGCGGCAGCGTCGATAGGTTTATCACGGCGTCGTTGACCTTACACGCGCCGTCGCAAATTGCCGCGGCGGTTAAACGGTATGCCGGTGAGCAGGGGCTGGAGGTCGCCATCGCCATGCCGGCGCAAAGTGATTACCCGGCACTGCAGGCGCGGCTGGATGAATTTCGCGCCCAGCATATTCGAGGCGCCATTATCAGCCTGCCGCTGGAGAGCAGCGTCGCCGAACGGCTGGCGGCGGAAAATACGGATATCGCCTGCCTGTTTCTCGATGTCTCGCCGGAGACGGATGTCTCCTGCGTGCGTTTTGATCATCGTGATGGCTGCGGCGCCTGCGTGCGCCATCTTTGGGAATTAGGGCATCGCGAGTTTGGCCTGTTGGCCGGGCCGGAAAGCTCGGTATCGGCGCGGATGCGCCTTGGCAGCTGGCGCGAGACGCTGCACCGGCTGGGGGTCAGTCAATCGATTACGGTGTTCGGCGACTGGAGCGCCGCCAGCGGCTGGCAAAAAACCTTTGAGTTGCTGCATAAAAACCCGAAATTAAGCGCGATCGTGGTCGCCAACGATCAGATGGCGCTCGGGGTGTTAAGCGCGCTGGCGCAGCTTAATCGGCGCGGCAGCCAGGCGATTTCGGTGACCGGCTATGACGATACGGCCGATAGCCTTTACTTTCAGCCACCGCTTACCACCGTCGCCCAGGATTTTGATCTGTTAGGCCGCCGGGCGGTGGAATTACTGATGCAGCAGATGGCGGCGCCGACCGGTCGCCTGCGCGAACTGCTGCCGGCGCGGCTGGTGGTACGCCAGTCGACGTGGCCGCTCGCGGCGCAGGACAATACCGCGCCGCTGATCGCTGAACTCAAAGCGCTGGTAGAGAAGCTATGAGTACGTCTGCGGTTTAAGATTTATTGAACAAGGGCGTGCTAGCCTGCGAGTCAGACGTAGGAACTCACGACGCTTTTCTACGAAAACGCTAAATACAATCTACGATCTATCCATGCAAGCATTTATTCACCGCCAGTCACATGGCGGTTTTTTTTTGCCCATTCCCCCGGTCTCGTCGCTTGTCGATTTTATTATCCTCTGCTGGTTGTTGATAATTTGCGCTGATGGCAGCGTAAATACGTTGTTTTTCATAGCGAGGGTCTCGGACATTCCCAGGGCTGTATTTTTTAAGGCAGCATAAAATGCTGATAGCTATCGGGATGGAAAAAACGGCCAGGGCTAACCATACTGATGACATTGTGACAGGAGGTGGTGCTTTCAATGAACGATGATTTTCAGGCGATTAAGAACGAATTTGCGAAGTATGCCGATGCGACGCAAGGGACCGCGGTGGCTTTTGCCATGTATGAAGATTTAGCCCGACGGCTGGCAACTTACTTCCACAACCTCGATCAGCTTAACAAACGACGTTTTCTGCTGAAGCTGGAAGAGGGGGAACGCGAAATTGGCACCCAGGGCAGCTATGACTGGTATGGGGCGCTGACGCGCTTTTCATCGGCTGCGCATTAATCCAGCCACCTGATTTTTCGCTTTAGTGCAATGAGGCTTTATGAAATTCCCTGGCGTACCGGAAAATGAAGAAGAAAGACTGAAATCGCTATATCTGGCGGACCTGCTCGATACCCGTGATGATGAGCGTTTCGAACGCCTCACTCGGCTGGCTAAAAAAATTTATCAGGTGCCGGTGGTACTTATCAGCCTGCTCGACCGGGAACGGCAGTGGCTGCTCGCCTGTCAGGGGCTGGGGATTCGCCAGACCCGGCGCGATATCTCTTTTTGCGCCCACGCCATCTTGCAGGACGGCGCCTTCATCGTTAACGATGCGGTCAATGACGATCGTTTTTATGATAACCCGCTGGTGACGGGCGAACCCTATATCCGCTTCTACGCGGGCTATCCTGTCCATCTGCCCGATGGCGCCGTGGCCGGTACGCTATGCCTGATTCATACCACGCCGCGCGAGTTTAACGATGAAGAGATCGCCGTCCTCAAGGATCTGGCGTATATCGTCGAGGATGAGTTCCAGGTGATTGGCATGGCGATGACCGACAGTCTGACCGGCATCGCTAACCGGCGCGGCTTTTACCGCATCGGCGATAAACGTTTCCGTACGCTTACCAGCAATGCAACGCCGTTTAGCCTGGTCTTTTTTGATCTCGATAAATTCAAACCCATTAACGATCTGTGGGGGCATGCGGAAGGTGACGAGGTGCTAAAAACCTTCGCGGCGTTTCTGGCGCAACATCTGCTGCCAGGCGAGGTTGTCGGCCGTTTAGGCGGCGATGAGTTCGCCGCCATCATTACCCGCAACGGGCGTGCCGACACATTCTTGCAAAAGCTGCGTGAGAGTGTCGATCATTACAACCAGACGTCAGGAAAACCCTATAACATTAATTACTCTTACGGCGAGCTACAGAGCGATGTCAGCCGTTATCCGACGCTCGGGGATATGCTAAAACAAAGCGATGAAGTGATGTATTCGCGCAAGCGTAGGAAAACCTTATAAACGCGATTATTCCGCCAGAGGATATTTTTTAAAAACGGCTAAAGCCTCACATGCTTCGGCTAAACCATGTATATGTTTAAAATCGTGGGGCGGGATCGTCGTTGGGATCATGGCCTGAATAAATGACCAGACGACAGTACTGGTTATCATGACCTGATCCAGCTGTTGGGCGGTAGTGCGGCCGGCCAATCTTGCATCCCATTCATGACAAGCTGCCAGCAGTTGCTGTGTTACACGCTCAATCCATGGCTGATGCTGTTTTTCCGCCGGACGGAGACGATGTTCATAAATATTTTGTACCGCCTTTTCGCTGGCAGCGAGAATAAACCCCAACAGTTGCAGATCCTCCGCTAACCGATGCGGATTTTTCGCTAACAGTTTACGCCTGGGTTCGGCCTGCATTTCGAAATATTGTAGAATCAGTGTCGAGTCCATTAATAACAAACCGTTATCCAGTACCGCCGTTGGCGCTTTAACAACCGGGTTAATTTGTGAAAACGCATCAAAGGTGCTGAATACTGATAAAGGAACGCTCACAAATTGTATGCCGTATAGTTCCAGCGAGATTGCAACACGCCTAACGTAAGGCGAATCCATCATACCAATAAGTTTCATCGTCATTTTTTTATTCCAGATTAACATCATTCTATTATCGGGAAATCATGTGTTCAGGCGCTGCCGATAAGCAGACCACCGCAGATTAGCGTAAACCGATAGCGACGAATATCATGGTTTTCTTATACAGAGCGTAAGTATTTCTGACATTAGCCGGCAAGGTGCAGAGAACAACAGATGTCGAATTATCCACCCATTGCAAGTTTACGCAGTTTCGAGGCCGTCGCCCGTCTTGGCAGCGTGACGCTAGCGGCGAAGGAACTGAATGTGACACATTCGGCGATTAGCCAACAAATCAAAATCCTCGAGGAGCTCGTTGGGGTAAAACTCTTTATCCGCCAGGGGCGTGGCGTACAAATCAATGAAGAAGGGCGGCTGTACGCGCTGCAAATTCGCGAGGCTCTGCAGCACATCGCAGAGGCGACAAAGCTGGTACAGATTAAACCTCGGACGTTGGAACTTACGTTGTCAACACTACCTTCATTTGGCTGTCACTGGCTATTGCCGCGGCTAATGAGATTCCGCGAGAAATATCCTCATATCTTATTGCGGCTTCAGGTCAGCTTGTCGGTGAGCGATCTGGAACAGGAAGGGATTGATATTGCTATCCGTATGGGGCGTGGTGAATGGGAAGGGGTTAAAAGTCATTTTCTCTTTGCGGATGAATTAATGGTAGTCGCCGCGCCAAATTATAACGGCGGCAAGCTGCCAGCGACGCCGGAGGAGGTGGCTGCGAGCAACATTATTTTTTCGATGGAATCATGGAAAAGCTGGTGCCTGAACGCTGGGCTGGAGAAAGAGATCGAGCCTGGCGGACTACGGGTTAATGATTCAAATCTGGTTCTTGATGCGGTACGGCTGGGCGAAGGTATCGCTCTGGAGCGTAGATCTCTGGTTCAGGGGGCGCTGGATAGAGGAGAGTTGGTGCAGATAACGGCAATTACTGCGCCTTATCCCTGGCACTACTGGTTGGCGGTCTCTCCGTTGGCGGAAGAAAAGGAGGAGGCAGCGCTGTTTATCGGCTGGCTTTTTGACGAAATCACTATCTGGCAGCAACAACGGCAATAATGGTCTTTAAAAACAGAACGCCCCCTGGTGCAACAGCAGCAGGGGGCGCTTGCGGGTGGGGATTATCGTCGTTCATCAGTCATCCCATTTGTGGCTTAGATACGCGGCCAGAAAACCAAAGAACAGGATTGTTCCCAGTACGGCCATAAAAACATGCATGTTTCCCAGCATGGTCTACCTCCATCATATTTATGCGCTAATGTTGTCCTCATTGAACAGGGTTTACGGTTGTTGAATAGATAATATCCTGGTCAATCTAAACAAACGATTAACCAGAATGGCGTTAGGGTATATGAAATAAATTAACGCATCAGATGGCGCGTTCAAGCACAAATAAATACGCTTCGCGCGACCAGAACAGTGCGCTGCGGCGGCGTTCGACCGCCATGGTTTTGACTTCCCAGCCCTGCTGCGTGTACTCAGTGAGGAACCGGCTCATTTTATCGGGATCGGCTTTCGCTTCGCCAAAAAACATACTGCCCAGCAGCCCCTCTTTATAGATAACGACGCGACACTCTTTTTTCATCAGCTTAATCCTTGCAGGTGTAAATCAACGACGCGAATAATTGTCGCTGGCCATCTTAATATTATCACTGACGGGGGGAAAACTTTTTTCGATATTGCAGCGGGCTCACGGCGAAATGCTGGCGAAAGTGATGACGTAGCGTACTGGCATTAGCGAAACCGCAGATTTCGGCGATTCTGTCGATGCTGAGGCGGCTGTCGGTGAGCTGCTGGCGGGCGCGAAGCAACCGCTCATCGAGCAGCCAGCGGGCCGGTGATTTGCCGGTCGCCTGTTGAAAACGGCGCAAGAAAGTGCGCGGGCTCATATCCATCCGTTGCGCCAGCGAGGCGAGGGTATGGCTCTCAGCGAGATGCTGATGCAGGTAATCAAACAGCTGGCCGAGGCGCTGGCTTTCACGCGCTGTAGCCACCGGGCGAATCACCTGCTGCGCCTGCCCACCGTCGCGGTGCGGCGACACCACCAGCCGCCGTGCGACGATATTCGCCGCTTCATGGCCGAAATCTTCGCGCACCAGATGCAGACAGAGATCGATGCCCGCGGCGCTGCCGGCGGAGGTCATCAGCCGCGCATCGCCAACGTACAGCACGTCTTCCACCACCTCAATCAACGGAAAACGCTGCTGCAGCCGGGCAGTATAACGCCAATGGGTGGTGGCCTGCCGCCCATTGAGCAATCCGGCGGCGGCGAGCACAAACACCCCGGAACAGATAGAAACGATTCTGCAGCCGCGCGCGTACGCAGCCGCCAGCGCCTGGCACAACGCTTGAGGAACATCGCTTTCTATGCCACGCCAGCCGGGCACCACGATGGTGTCCGCTTCATCAAGCAGCGCCAGCCCGCCATCGCTGACGATACGGATACCGCCGGTGGCGCGAAGCTCGCCATCATCGACGGCGGCGACCGCGAACCGATACCAGCTTTCCCCCATTTCCGGGCGCGGGAGGCCAAAAATCTCCACCGCCACGCCGAATTCAAATGTACACAGGCCGTCATAGGCCAGAACGACGACTTTTGGTGGTGACAGTGTCACATTGCGGGTTGTCAGGATTTCAGCGTTTTCTGTCATCAATGGGGGCGGTGGTCCGGGTACGGTGGTGGTTAAAGTAGTGTTACCACAGACAAGGAGAATACGCCATGAGTGTTGTAAGCCAATTTACACCAGCCGCCCCGGTCGATGCCGCTGCCTGGTTTGCCCATAAATTGAGTTTCGAAACCGACTGCGCGGATGTCCATCACGCCATGCAGCACGGCGAACAGGACTTTGTGCTACTGCACGTGATTGGCAGTCATGATGTGTTTGCCCGTCGCCACCTGCCTGGCGCGCTGCATCTGCCGCATCGCGAGATCAATGCCGCGCGAATGGCGCAGTGGCCCGCGGAAACGCTGTTTGTTGTCTATTGCGCCGGGCCGCACTGCAACGGCGCGGATATTGCCGCCTTAAAGCTGGCACAGCTTGGCAGACCGGTAAAAATGATGCTCGGCGGCCTGACTGGTTGGGCGGATGAGGGGTTCGCATTTAGCCTCAGCGAAGCCAGCAACATGAAATAAATTCAACAGCCATGAATTTTTCTCGTTTGCCGATGCTCTCTCCGCATGACAGTATCTGGACATATAGACATCCAGAAGTCTAAAAATTCAAATAATGAATTATCACGGCGGGCAACTACCTGCCTGCCGTTAAGGAGAGAACATGCAACGTCACCAGGCCCCGTTCCGCGCAGATATTGTCGGCAGTTTTTTACGTCCTGACGCTATTAAGCAGGCGCGCCTGCAGCTGGCGGAAGGCAATATTGATGCCGGCCATCTGCGTGAAATTGAGAATGAAGCCATCCGCCAACTGGTTCAGCAGCAGTGCGATTGCGGCCTGCACGTGGTGACCGACGGTGAGTTCCGGCGCGCGTGGTGGCACTTCGACTTCTTCGACGGTCTGGAAGGCGTGGAACGTTACGATTCAGAGAAAGGTATTCAGTTCAACGGCGTACAGACCAAAGCGCACGGCGTGCGCGTGACCGGTAAACTGGGCTTCGGCAACCATCCAATGCTGGAAGATTTCCGCTTTTTGAAAAGCGTCAGCGGCAATGCGCAGCCGAAAATGACCATCCCCAGCCCCAGCGTGCTGCACTTCCGCGGCGGGCGTAAAGATATCGATAGCACGGTATACCCGGACCTGGCCGAATACTTTGACGATTTAGCAACCACCTGGCGTGACGCGATCCGCGCTTTCTATGACGCTGGCTGCCGTTATCTGCAACTCGATGACACCGTCTGGGCCTATTTATGTTCAGACGAACAACGCCAGCAGGTACGCGAGCGCGGTGACGATCCGGACGAACTGGCGCGTACCTATGCCCGGGTGCTGAATAAAGCGCTGGAAGGGAAACCGCAGGATCTGACCGTTGGTCTGCACGTCTGTCGCGGTAACTTCCGTTCGACCTGGATTTCAGAAGGCGGCTACGAGCCCGTGGCGGAAATTCTCTTCGGCGGCGTCAACATCGACGCGTTCTTCCTCGAATATGATAATGACCGTTCCGGTGATTTTGCCCCGCTGCGCTTTATCCGACCAGGCCATCAGCAGGTGGTACTGGGGCTGATTACCACCAAGAATGGCGAACTGGAAAACCCGGAAGGCGTGAAGGCGCGCCTGCAGGAGGCGGCGCAGTATGTGCCGCTGGAGCAGATTTGCCTGAGCCCGCAGTGCGGCTTTGCCTCCACCGAAGAGGGCAATTCGTTAAGCGAAGCCCAGCAGTGGGATAAAGTGCGGCTGGTCACAGGGATCGCCGCCCAGGTCTGGTAAGGAGATAGCCCGCATTAAGCGGGCTTTTTCTATTTGCGCAGCAGGCGCTGTAGGCGTGCCTGTCGCCAGTGGCGGATCCACCCGGCAAAGACAAACAGACGTAATCCCCGTAGTAGCAATAATGCACCCCAGACGATCGCCACCCATACTGACCAGTAGACATCCGGTTGGGTGAAATAATTAATCACCAGCAACAAAACGCAAACCGTTACCGCCACGCTTAGCGAGCGGAAAAAACGGCTCTCCTGATGCAGACGGCTTTTCGCTTCTTCGATCCGTAAATCGAGCGACGCTTCGTGACCGACAGGCGCATCGTCGCTGAGTTCGGCCACATTTATCTCAAACACTGCCGCCAGAGCGCTCAGGGTTTCTAACCCCGGGCGATCGCCGTTTTCGATCCTCTGGATAGTGCGAACGCTGACGCCAGCCAGTTCGGCAAGCTGTTCCTGGGACCAGGCGCGCTGCAGACGTAATTGTTTGACTCGGGTACTGCTGTTCATGATGTTAATCTCCGGATGGGAACCTGAGACCAGTGTGGTTTTTTAGCCTGCCGGGCGCCACGACAGGCACCCGACAGACAGACGACAGCAACCCGACAGCCGCATGACGCGCGGTTTACGCCTGTACGGTTTGCCACGGACGCACGTTCATGCCGCGGAAAATCATCAGCCAGGCGGCGACTATCGCCAGCATTAAAATGAAGAATAGCGACCAGTGCGGCAGATGGGTGAGGATTATCCCGGTTAGCATCGGATTGAACGCCGCGCCTAACCAGCCTAACGACTGGGCGGAAAAGTAGCTGGCTTTCATACCGGGTGGGGCAATCTGATCGATCAGCATATATTCGCCCGGCGCATAAATAATTTCGCCAAGGGTAAAGATGGCGGCGGAAATGCCCCACATCAGCAGATTATTACCGGAGAGGATAAACCCGCCGAGACCCAACACATAGCACAGGGTGCCGAAGGTCATTAGCGGGCGGATGTTTCGCGCCGAAAGCCGTCGCCCGACGGCATATTGCAACGCGACGACCACCGCGGCGTTGACCGGCAGCACTACCGCGACCACTTTTTCCGCGAAGTCGCTGGTGCCTGCGGCCAGCACATACTGCGAAATGCAGGAGGCGAAAGAGCCGCCGACAAATGACGCCAGCAAGCCGGAAAAGGTAAACCACAGCAAGGCGCGGTCGCGCAAAAGCACCGACGGCGTCCACTGCGGCGTGATGCCTTCCGCACTGGCGGCAGAGGTGCGCTCGACGAAGAGCTGAATAAACACCAGCGGGAAGGCGGCGCACAGCGCAGCCAGCCAGAAAGGCAGGTTAATACTCTGCATTACCAGCAGGGTGCCGATTGGCGGCCCAACGGTCCAGCCGATATTGAGGAAGGTATAGTTGAGCGAAAAGATGCGCGCTTTTTTCTCCGGCGTCAGCACGTCGGCAAACCAGGCTTTCAGTACCGTGGAGAAAACCGAATAGGCGCAGTTGATCAATGAGAAAAAGAACACCACCAGCGCCACGCTATTGACCGCGGGGATGGCGATAAAGCCCACGATAAACGCTACGATGGCGATCAGCATATAGCGTTTTTTGTCGAACTTATCGGCAAGAATACCGAAGCCCATGCTGAAGATAACGCCGACGACCAGCGCGACGGAGAGCGCATAGCCAATGACATCGACTTCCAGCTGGAACCGACGGGTGAGATAAATCGTCATAAAAGGAAGCGTTGCGCCGCGGCCGATGGTTAACAGCAACGACGACGCCAACAGCGCTACCGTTGAGCGCCTGATGGTGGTTGTCATTTTTTCCTTGCCCGATGAAGTGTTTTATTTTTGTTGTGCCCGATCACAAATAGCATGCTAACTGAGCCTTGTATAGCGGGCTCCGTGTCGGAAAGTGCCTTCAGCACCTGCTAAAAATAATGATCTGTTCGAGCGGCGGGAATTTGGTTACTTTGACGGTGGTCATCGTTGACCAGGAAGACAGGGGCTTCGTATGACGCGCAGAGATGGACTGCTGGCAATGCTGGTAGTGGTGGTGTGGGGGCTTAACTTTGTGGTGATTAAGCTCGGGTTGCACAATATGCCGCCGCTGATGCTGGCGGGGTTACGTTTTTTGCTGGTGGCGTTTCCGGCGCTGCTGTTCGTTGCTCGGCCCAAAATACCGCTGCGTCTGCTGCTGGGCTACGGCCTGACCATCAGTTTCGGTCAGTTCGCCTTTTTATTCTGCGCGATTAACCTCGGTATGCCGGCCGGGCTGGCTTCTCTGGTGCTGCAGGCGCAGGCCTTTTTTACAATCGTGCTGGGCGCTTTTGTCTTTGGCGAGCGGTTACAGGGAAAACAGGTCGCCGGTATCGCGCTGGCGATTTTTGGCGTCCTGGTACTGGTTGAGGCCAGCCTCGGTGGCCAGCACGTGCCGCTGGTCGGTTTTATGCTGACTCTGGCGGCGGCGTTTAGCTGGGCCTGCGGTAACATTTTCAACAAGAAGATTATGTCTCAGCAGCACAAGCCGCCGATTATGTCGCTGGTGGTGTGGAGCGCGTTGATCCCGGTTTTACCGTTTATGCTGGCGTCGGGTATTGTTGATGGGCCGCAGGCGATGGCGGAAAGCCTGGTGAATATCGACGCCACGACCGTGCTATCGCTCATGTATCTGGCGTTTGTCGCCACTATTGTTGGTTACGGTATCTGGGGAGCGCTGCTGGGACGTTATGAAACCTGGCGGGTGGCGCCGTTGTCGCTGTTGGTGCCGGTGGTCGGGATGGCCAGCGCGGCTCTGCTACTCGGTGAACGGCTCAATGGCCTGCAGCTGTTGGGGGCGGCGCTGATTATGGGCGGGCTCTACATTAACGTGTTTGGTCTGCGGCTGGTGCGCCCGGGCGCGGCGCGGGATAAAAAAGCCCCGCGTTAGCGGGGCCCAGGAGATATCAGAACAAGTGGAGCATTAGTTGTAATACGGTACGCCCAGCTCATCCGATTTATCATTGCCGGCAGCCATGTGATTAAAATCAAACGGCGAGTCGTTATGTTCCGAAGGAATAATCATCGCATCCCGGTTATTGTGGCGAACCGGAGTGGTGGTTTGCTCCGCGTAACTCTGGCTTGCAGCCAGCGCCATTAGCACGATGGCGGCGGTAGCGAATAATTTCATGATTTCCTCGATACGTCTTTATGCAGGCGATTAACAACAATAATTATTTAGTGGCATCAGGTAGCGGGATTCTCCCGGAACGTTGGTGATGCGATATTTGTGCGGCGGAACATCGAAGTAGTTTTTAAACGTTCGCGTCAGCGTCTGTTGCGATTCAAAACCGTAACGTTCAGCCAGATACAAAATTGGCTCGTTGCTCTGCTTGAGTTTTTGCGCAATCTCCGTCAGCTTACGACTGCGGATGTACTGGCCCAGCGAGTGGCCGGTCTCTTTCTTGAACATTCTTTGCAGGTGCCATTTGGAGTAACCTGAGCGCTCCGAAACTTTCTCCAGCGACAATGGAGATTCCAGGTTCTCTTCGATCCACGACAAAATACTATGGATAGTGATGGCGTCGTTATTGCGTCTGGACATCATCTTACCTCTTCTTATTACGGCAGGACTTTCTTGAGCAGTTGCTCAAGCATGACCACTTCGTCTGCCGTTAGATTTTTTGTTAGTTCCTGGTGCAATTTTTGACCCACAACCTGATGACAGTGCTCACAAAGGGCTGCGCCTTCTGGAGTCAGTTGCACCAGAATACCGCGCTTGTCATTGGGGTTGGGCAACCGTTCTATCCAGCCTTTGCAGACGAGTCTGTCGAGCATGCGCGTCATTGCGCCTGGATCGACCGACAGAACGGTCTTCAGCTCAACGGGTGTCGTACATACCTCGCAGCGAATGGAACAGAGCACCCGAAATTGGGTAGCGGTGATATCCATGGGTGAAAGGTAGTCGTTGAGCAGTCGATCTTTTTTCTGGTTAACCATCTGGATCAATCGGCCGAGAGGGATCATCTCGTTGAACAGATTGTTGGTGTTTTCCATGATAGTTGCCCAGGCAATTATTTAGTTGCGATGGATATTATTGCCGTGGCAATCATAAGTCAACATTATGAATTCGCCGATGCCACGATTTGCTAAAGAACGATAATTTGATGGTGGTCACTTTTTTCCATTTTACTAACGCTTGTTATTTTTTATAAGCGTGATTTTTTCATGGGGTGTGGCATCTGCGCTGCTGCTGTCGATATACTCACGGGGTGAAACTGTACTGAAAAAATGATACTTAACGGGATGTTGACTCACTATGCTGGAACTCTTTAAAGCAATAGGGATCGGTCTGGCGGTGATTTTACCGCTGGCGAACCCGCTCACCACCGTGGCGCTGTTCCTCGGCCTGGCGGGCAATATGAACAACGCCGAGCGTAACCGGCAATCGTTGATGGCATCGGTGTATGTCTTCGCGATCCTGATGGTGGCGTGGTATGCCGGCCAGGTGGTCATGAATACCTTCGGTATTTCCATTCCCGGTCTGCGTATCGCCGGCGGGCTGATCGTGGCTTTTATCGGTTTTCGTATGCTGTTTCCGCAGCAGAAAGCCCATGATTCGATGGAAGCGAAGATCAAATCGGAAGAACTGCAGGATGAACCCACGGCGAATATCGCCTTCGTGCCGTTGGCGATGCCCAGCACCGCCGGGCCGGGCACCATTGCGATGATTATCAGCTCCGCCTCGACGGTGAAGCACGGCGTCGATTTCCCTGATTGGGTAGTATTGGCGGCGCCGCCGATTATCTTCGCGCTGGTGGGGATCATTCTGTGGGGCTGCCTGCGAAGTTCCGGGGCAATCATGCGGCTGGTGGGGAAAGGCGGCATAGAAGCGATTTCCCGCCTGATGGGTTTCCTGCTGGTCTGTATGGGGGTTCAGTTCATCATTAACGGCGTGCTGGAGATTATCACCAACTATCACGCCTGATCGCGATAACTTTCTGAAAGGCCCGGCGACGTGTCTGTTTCGGGCCTTTTGGGGATAGGATGTCGGCGCCGCGGGCGGCATTGACCGCCCGCGGCGTTATCATGAGTGATGCGCTTGCTGTTCATCAAGCGGCGTTGGCCAGCGGCGAAAAATCATCACTGCCCAGACCAGCGCCACCAGCGCCGGCACTGCGCCAACGTAGCCTATCGCCGACATCGACAGCTGCTTACTCACCTGGCTGCCGACCAGCGCGCCGGCGCCTATACCAATATTGAAAATACCCGAAAATAGCGACATCGCGACATCGGTAGCATCCGAAGCCAGCGCCAGCACTTTCACCTGCATGCCGAGGCCGATGACCATTATCGCGATCCCCCAAAACACGCTGAGCAGCATCAGCTGGTTGGCGTTCCGTGAGGCGGGTAGCAGCAACAGCAGGCATATTAGCAACAGGCCGATAGCGGTGGTAATCAGCCCTGAAGCATGTTGATTGCCCAGCTTGCCGAAGATAATACTGCCGATAATACCTGCGCCGCCGAGCACCAATAGCAGTAGGGTGGCGAAGTTACCGCTAAGGCCAGCGACGGTTTGAACGAAGGGTTCAATATAGCTGTATGCCGTGTAGTGCGCGGTCACCACGATAACCGTCAGCAGATAAATGCCGAGCAGCGCCGGGCGGCGGAACAGTTCCGGCAGGCTCTTCAGCGAACCGGAATGTTCGCTTGGCAGCGCCGGCAATAGTTTCGCCAGGCACACCAGCGTCGCTAAAGCGCCAAGACCAATGGCCAGGAAGGTGGTGCGCCAGCCGAAATATTGCCCGACGATACGGCCAATAGGGATGCCGAACACCATGGCCAGCGCGGTACCGGTGGCGATAAGACTTAGCGCCTGTGCGCGCTTGCCGGGAGGGGCCATACGAATAGCCAGCGCGGAGGTGATCGACCAGAACACCGCATGGGCGAACGCAATGCCAATTCGACTCACCACCAGCACCGTGAAGTTCCACGCGAAAAATGACAATACGTGGCTGGCGATAAATAAGACGAACAGGCCAATGAGCAGGCGACGGCGCTCCATCTGGCTGGTCAGCAGCATGAATGGCAGCGACATCAATGCCACTACCCAGGCATAAATGGTCAGCATGATCCCGACCTGGGCCGTTTCCATGCCGAAGCTGTCGGCGATATCAGACAGCAAACCGACCGGCGCAAATTCCGTGGTATTAAAGATAAAGGCGGCAATTGCCAGCGTGACGACCCGCAGCCACGCGACTCTGCGTGAGACCGTATTTGTAAGCATAAATTCCGGGCTGGTAGTAATGAGAAGAAGAGAAGGCGATCTTAAAACGAATGCTGCTGAAAATACAATCACTTTGTGATCTGTGTCTCATTTTATGCTGACACCTGTGCCTGCTAACAACTTAATTTTTCAGCTAATAGTGTGCACCCGCGCTTTCTGTGTCATGTTGATAGACGATAAAAAAGGGGAGCACGATGAAAGAAATTAGTTTTTACCTGGTCGATGCCTTCAGCGATCGCAATTTTGGCGGCAACGCGGCGGCGGTGTGTCCGCTCAGCGAATGGCTGCCTGATGAAACGCTTTTAAAAATGGCGCAGCAGCATAATCAATCCGAAACGGCGTTTTTTGTTCGTACCGACAGCGGCTATGAGCTGCGCTGGTTCACTACCCTTGATGAGATTAATCTCTGCGGTCACGCCACCCTCGCAGCATCGCACGTGATTTTTGAATATCTCGATCACCCTTCGGCAACCATCGTATTCAGCACCCGTTTTGTCGGTGAACTGCGGGTGACGCGCAGCGGCGATTGGCTGACGCTGGATTTCCCCGCCTGGCAAACGACGCCGGTGCGCGACGTGCCGACGGCACTGTTCGCCGGGTTGGGTATCGATGATGCGCTGGAGGTGCGGGAAGGGCGTGATTACCTGGTGGTGCTACGCGACCGGGCGCAGGTTGAAGCGGTACGTCCGAATATGGCGCTGCTGGAGGCGCTGGATAAGCGGATTTGCATCAGCGCCGCCGACGAGGAGTACGATTTTGTCAGCCGCTTTTTCTGTCCCGGTGATGGGGTGCCGGAGGATCCGGTAACCGGTTCAACCCACAGTATGCTGATCCCCTACTGGGGAGCGAAGCTCAATAAAACCGACCTGCTGGCGCGCCAGGTGTCGGCGCGCAGCGGCGAGCTGCGCTGCCAGTGGCGCGATGACCGCGTATTGATTAGCGGCCAGGTGACCACCTATCTGCGCGGCACGGTCTATTTGCGCGAAAGTTAACGATAGTTTCCCCGGCTGACGCAGCGCTTAGCCGGGCAATCCTAACTAAGCGAGGCGCCGCCGCACATTACCAGCTCTTGTCCGGTCATGGCCGCGGCTCCTTCGCTAAGAAGCCAGCTCACCAGCGACACCACTTCCTGTGGCTTAATCAATCTACCGAGCGGCGGCGTCTTCGGCGGCGAACTCTCCCGCCCTGGCTGGCGCAGCATTGGCGTATCGGTGGCGCCGGGGGCGACCACGTTAACGGTAATGCCCGCCGCGGCAAGTTCCGCCGCCCAGCTTCTCGCCAGCGCCACCAGCGCCGCTTTGGTTGCCGTATACTGAGAACGGCCTGCCGCTCCGCGAGAGGTTCGGCTACCCAAAAGGATAATCCGACCGCCGCGGCTCATAACGGGCGCAAAGCGGTTGGCTAAGGTCTGCGCTGCATCCACATGCAGACGCCATAACGTCTCGCCACGCAGTGCGTCAAGTTCTCCTAGCGGCGCCGCCGCCATCATACCGGCGGCATGGATAATCGCCTGCGGCGTCGGTACCGACGACAGAGCATCAACCAGCTCCTGGCGGTCGCTCAAATCGACTGCCAGATGCCTGAAGCCTTCATGAGCGAATGGCGGCGCGGAGCGGCTTAGCCCGAGCACCTGCCAGCCCTCCGCCAGCAGTTGCCCCACAATCGCCGCGCCGATCCCCGAACTGGCGCCTGTGACCAGTGCCTGCTTCATGGCGCCTCCAGCATGCTGCGCGGTACTTTAAACACCGCTTTCCTCACCGGGGCGGGTGTTGCAAAGGCGCATAGCGCCTGGTGTGGTTCGCCGGGCAGAAAGACCGCGAAGTCGCCGGCATGCAAATGCAGCGTGACGCTTTGCGGCGTCTGCTGGCTGATAAAGAGATCTGGTTTGCGTTGTTCATCGTCGGGTTGGCCGCTGTACAGCATACCGGCATGAATAGTCTCCTTTCCGCTTAAAATGACCTGAATATCGGCCCACTGGTGGTGGTATTCGGTATGTCGCTGTTCTGCCGCCTGGGTTTGCGCGGTGCCGATGGTGCAGTACCAGTCGCTATCAGTAGGCTGAAAGCGACCATCTTCACGGGCTGTCAGGGCGGCAAGAGAACATTCAGGACGGCTGAGGATTTGCCGTAACGCCAGTGGCAACCCCGCCTGAGGCAGGGCGTTCAGATTACCGATGATCATGCGATTTCTCCTTTCACCCACTGCGGCGATACGCGGATATACTTGATGGCCTGTCGGTACCAGGTATAGGCAATGTGTAAATTACCGTCTTCACCCTGTTTAATACTGGGGTAGGAGAATTCGCGGTTCAGTTTTTGTTCGGAATTGTTGGTCATACAGTAGCCGTCGCCCTCATCAAGGTTGCGCATCCATGGCCAGCTTTTACCGCCGTCAGCGGAAATCGCCACGGTCATTGGCGCACGCGGTGCGCCCCAGAAGGCGGTTTTGCCAGTGCGTTCAGGCTCTTTACGACCGTCATCATCTTCTATTTCATCGTATAACGATGCCCGACGCTCGCTGGCGCCTGCTGCGCTCATGTTATTGAACACCAGTGCCAGATCGCCGTTGCTCAACGTGGTAACCTGAATGGACGAGTTATTGTTTGGCAGCGTGGTGGGGATCGGCGCTGACCAGCTTTCGCCAAAATCTGTCGACCGGCTGTACCAGATATGATCGGCCCAGCGGCTGCGGAAGAAGGCGACCAGCGAGCCATCGGCCAGTGGGGTGATATTCATATGCACGCAGCCGAGGCTCTGCGGTACCGCCACGTCGCGCCAGCTCTTGCCGCCATCGGCTGAGATTTTTACCGCACTCACATCATCGTTACCGACCCATTTCTCCCCCGGACGGGTACGACAATAGAAAACCGGCAGCAACCAGTTGCCGTTGGGCATCACGCTGATGGGTTGCCGAATAAAGGTGCCGGGTTCATCGAGCAGGGTGGCGATTGCGCCCCAGTGCTTTCCTCCATCGCGCGACTGGCGATAACGCACAATAGCGGTGTCCTGATTTCCGGCGTGCTGCGCGGTCCATAACAGCCACAGCACGCCATCTGGAGCCTGAAACAGCACCGGGTTCTGTTCCGAACGCTGCGGATCGTCGGATAACTTTACTGCTTCGCTCCACGTTGTGGCGCCCGGCGCTAAACGCGCCCCCCAGACTGAAATATCCGCTTTTCCTTCCTGCGAACCGCCAAACCATACGCACAGCAGCGTGCCATCGGGCAGCGGCAGAAGATTGGCGGCGTGGTTTTGCGGGCAGCCGGAGGGCAACATTGCCCATGCCAGATGAGGATCCTGTTGGTGTTGGCGAATTACGCCGTCAAAAGTTGGGGTGGTGGTCATTTTTACACTCCACGTTGTTCAATGGGGGCCGGGGATGATTGTTGCGCTTTATTGGGGATCAGGCGGTCGATCACCATAATCAGGGCCGGGGTGATCAGCGCGATGTACATGTTATTGATGCCGAACGGATCGCCGAGCAAATACCACGCCGAAGTCACCACGCAGGCGCCGATAAGGCCAGCGTTCGCGCCGCGGGCGCTCTTAAAGAACGGCGCATAGAAGGCGATGACCGCGACGACGGTGATAGAGAGCCTGATGGCGCGGGTAAAGAAGGAGAGCTTCAGCACTTCCGGTACCAGCAGCACAAAAATAAGCGGCAGAAAACCGATGATCAGCGAGGCCCAACGAGTGGCTTTAAACTCCTGCTCCGGCGTTGGATTGCGCCACGGCACGTAAAAATCTTTTACCACCAGCGAGGCAATCGCCAGGGCAACGGTACTGACGCTAACGAAAATTGAAGCTACAAGTGACGTTGTCACTAACCCGGCAAGCCACGGGTTCATATCTTGCAGGAACACCGGCAGGGCGTACAGGCTATTGATTTCCGGGTGTAAAAACTTCGCCGCCACGCCGATAATGGCGATCGCGAAGGCGATAGGCAGGCAGAAGAAAAAGGCAATCCAGGTAGAGCGTTTCGCCGATTTTACGTTTTTTGTCGAGCTGATAGCCTGAATGACAAACTGGGTACAGAAGATGGAGCCGATGGTGCCGATAAGCCAGGCGCAGATCGTGCCGGCGCCAAAATTACCATCCCAGGTCCAGTAGTAATCTGGCATTTTCTCGATCATTGGCGTAAAACCGCCGGTTTTTGCCAACGCGAAACCCATAATAATAAGCAGGCCGGCATATTTTAAAGCGCTGTGCAGCATGGTTACCCAGGCCACGCCTTTCATACCGCCAAAGGCAAAATAGAAAGTACTGACGATGGCGGTAATAAACGCCGCGAGGGGTAAATTGATCTTTAATACCGTAGAAATGGCCGCCGCGCCGCTGACGTAGTTACCGACGTTCACCAGCAACAGGGCGTAAATCATAATAATGGAAATAATATTCTTGGTGCTGGTGCCGTATTTCTCGGCAATCGCCCCGGAAATAGTAATTTTGCCAGTGTTATAGATGCGCTTAACCAGTATCAGGCCAAATAGTGGAAAGCCAATGGCGGCGCCCAACACCGACCAGGAGGCGGCAATCCCGCTCTCAAAGGCGGCCTGTGCGGTTCCGATAGTGGACTTGGCGCCGATATATTCCGACATCAGCAGGATACCGACAATAAAGGCCGGCATCGCGCGCGAGCCCTCCATAAAATCCCCGGAGTTTTTACTTCTAATACGGAACGTCAGCCAGGTGGTAAATAAGATATAGGCGATGACAATGCCAACAATAATAAAGGTATCTTCAGTGGTAAAATGATTCATCTTAGCCTCTCTTTGGGCGTACGAATCCTGGGCACGCAGGTGCCCGGTCTATTTTGTTGAAGAAGCGCAGCGCTTAATTAAGATACTGCGCGATGATTCCACGTATTTGCTGCAGTTGAGATGCGCTAAACTGCACCGCGTAGCGGCTATCGCCGACCTCATGGCCCATCAGCTGCAATGCTTTTTTCACCGCGGCGGGGGAAAAGGCGACTTTGTAGAGATCGGTACGCAGGCCGGTGACGTTTTCCTGCGCCAGCCTGGAGGCTTCAATATCGCCTGCCTGGAAGGTTGACCAAATCGCGTTAATCTCCCGTGGCGCAACGTTAGCCAACCCGGAAATGCAGGCTGAACAACCGTCAACGAAACCCTGATGAATCAACGAATCCGGCCCGTTCAGAACATTAAAACCGTCGATATCCTTCACCGCATCAAGAAAGCCCTTAAGACTCTCATAACTCCCGGCGCTATCTTTGATGCCAATGATGTTGCCATGCGCAGCCAGCTGACGTGCGGTTTGCGGTTCAATGGTGTTACCGGTGCGCGCCGGGATGTTATAGAGGAATACCGGTACGCTTAGCGCATCGGCGATCGCCGTGTAGTGGCTTACCAGCTCATCTTGTTTTAGCGGCACGAACCACGGGGTGATGACGGACACCGCGTCGACGCCTGACTTTGCTATCTGCTGGCCAAGACGAATGGTTTCCCGCGTCGACACTTCGCCAATATGCGCCACCACCGGCGCGCGTCCGGCAACCGCCTCGACGCAGGTTTCGGCAACAGCTATTTTTTCCGCCTCATTAAGGACGAAAAACTCACCGTTGGTCCCGCCGCAAAAAATGCCATTACCGGCGGCCAGCTGACGTTCTACCTGTTGGCGCAGCGCCGTCAGGTTCAGTTCACCGCTGGCGGTAAAGGGGGTAACAATGGCGGTTAACACGCCGCGAATGGAATGATGCATTTATTTCTCTTCTCCCTGATGAGATGACTGTGGAAACAGCGTCTGGTAAATCGCCTGGACTTCGTCCTGGTTCACGCTGCATGGGGCATTATTCATTAATCGTTTTACTTCCAGCGCCGCGGCGCTTAGCGTTTCAATACTCTCTGGTGGTACACCCAGCGCGGCGAGGTTGTCCGGCAGCGCCAGGCGTTTCACCAGTTGCGCCAGCCAGCGGACCAGCGCATGAGATTTCTCTTCGTTATTCAAGGTCAGATCGGCGTCCGGGATCAGATCCCAGACCTGGGCGAATTTATCCACCGCGTGCGGGCGTACGACCTGCATACAGGGGGCCAGCAGAATGGCGTTCGCGACGCCGTGCGGCAGATGCCAGGTGCCGCCAAGCGGGTAGGAGAGCGCATGCACCAGATGCGTACCGGCATGATTGATAGCCACGCCGCCGTAATACGAGGCCCATAGCATCTCCAGTTTCGCCGTAAGATCCTGCGGGTGGGTTACGGAACGCTCAATATGCCGCACCAGCTTATGCAGGCCGATTAAGGCGGCGTTATCGCTCACCGGGTTAGCGACGGTTGAAGTAAAGCACTCCAGTAGATGACACAGCGCATCGATGCCGGTGGAGGCGGCAATGGCCGCAGGCATACTGGTGGTCAGTTCCGGCAACAGAGCCACGAAATCCGGCAGCAGTAGCGGGGAGATAATCCCCACTTTGGTATTACGCTCGGGAATAGCCAGGATGGCGTTTGGTGTCGCTTCCGAGCCGGTGCCTGCGGTGGCGGGTATCAGCAGCGATGTCAGACGCAGGCGCGGTTTCTCGCCGTCGATCAGCGCGTTGAGCGCAGGGGAGGCGGGATGAAGTAATACCGAGAGCAGCTTCGCCACGTCGAGGACGCTGCCGCCGCCGATACCGACGACCATCTCCGGTTGCGCTCCCGCGAGTTGGTCAACAATTTGCGCCACGTCATGTTGGCTGGGCTCTGCCGGTACGGAATCCACGATCCTCACCTCAACGTTATTCTCGCCCAGCAGATGTTGGATCTGTTTGGTCGCTGCCAACTTACCAACGTTCGCATCGGTGACCAGTAAAATGCGCTTTTTACCTGCCAGCACTGGCTTCAGGGCTGATATGGCGCCCGCGCCGCTGATAATCGTGCTGTTAATCGTCGCCATGTCTCACTCCTCTATTGTTATGATTGAATTCAATCAACATGCTTAGTGTTCACTCATTTCAATGAGCAAAAGTTATAATTTATACGGACGTTTAATAACTTGAGCTTGCTCACATTTAATCAAATATGATTGAATATAATCATTAACGATTCAAATAAGCGATGAAGGAAAGAGAATGAGCTGCGGCGATAACCCTGTTCTGGTGCTGGCAGATGACTTTACCGGGGCCAATGATGCTGGTGTCAGTCTGGCGGAAGCGGGCCTGGCGGTTGAGGTGGCCTTTAACGCCGGCCATCAGTCCACCACCCGGGCGTTGGTCCTCAATAGCGATAGTCGGGCGCTTTCCAGGGCGCAGGCTGCAGAGAAAGTGAACGCAGTACTCCGTGATGCGGCAAATTTCGCCGCCGTCTGGCAGGTGAAGAAAATCGACTCCACCCTGCGCGGCAACCCCGGCGCGGAACTGGAGGCGATGATGCGTGCGCGGAGCTGCTCTGTCGCGGTTGTCGCGCCTGCCTTTCCGGGGGCAGGGCGTATAACCCGCGGGGGGCGCTGTTATGTCCACGGCGTAGCGCTTAATGAAACAGAATTCGCCAGCGACCCCAAAACCCCGGTCACTAGCGCCGATATTGGGCAATTGCTCGCCATGCAGAGCCAGCTGCCGTGCCGTTCGCTTGACGTGCGACAGCTGGCAGCCGCCCTTGCGGAAGAGAGCGACCAACCACGGGTGTTGATTATTGATGCCGAAGAAGACGAGCAGCTGGATGAGGTTATCGCCGCGGTAGCCAGCCGCGCGCGGCAAACGCTGCTGGTGGGCTCTGCGGGGATCTGCGAGGCGCTGGCGCGCTATCTGCGCCGGGATGCGGCCGGGCCGTTGCTGGCGGTGGTCGGCTCCATGAGCGAAATAGCACAGGCTCAGGTCGCCGCTTTGGCCGGCCATCCGCGGGTCGAGCGGATCGGGATTGATGCCGCCCGCGCCTTTAACGGTGACGCCCTGGCCGATGCCCGGCGAATCGCCGCGGTGCTGGCGGCAAGTCATCATTGCGTGGTTACCACCTGCGCGGACAGCGCTGCCCGGCACGGTATTGAGGCGCAGTGCCGTGAACGCGGGTTGAGCCGCGCGTCGCTGGGAGAACGGATCTGCGCTTATCTCGCGCAGGTCACCCAACTTGCCGTTGAGTTACATGCGCCCGGGGCGCTTTATCTGTCCGGCGGCGATGTCGCTATCGCCGTCGCTCATGCGCTCGGCGCGCAGGGGTTTTATATAACCGGCCGGGTGGCGCAATGCGTGCCGTACGGCCATTTTCTCGGAAGTCGCTGGCCGCGTCCGGTGATGACCAAAGCAGGGGGATTCGGTACGGAGACCACGCTGCGGGATGTCGTGAATTTTATTGAGGAGAAACTGAGTGTCTAACATGATTGCGGTAACGATGGGCGACCCGGCGGGCATTGGTCCGGAAATTATTATTAAATCACTGTGCGAAGGCGAGCTGAGCGGTGCGCCGGTGGTGGTCGTGGGCTGCGCGCAGACGCTGCGGCGAATCCTGGCGCTGAACATTACCCCGCGTGCGGAGTTGCGGATTATTGAGCACCCGAGAGAAGCGCTGTTTTCACCCGCGACGATTAACGTGATTGATGAACCGTTAAGCGATCCGCAGGCGTTGCGGCCAGGCGAAGTCCAGGCACAGGCCGGGGATTTGGCGTATCGCTGCATCAAGCGCGCCACCGCGCTGGCGCTGGCGGGCGAAGTCAAAGCTATCGCCACCGCGCCGTTGAATAAAGAGGCGTTACATCTGGCCGGGCACCATTTCCCTGGACACACCGAACTGCTGGCCCATCTGACGCAGACCAAAGATTATGCCATGGTGCTGTACACCGATAAGCTCAAGGTGATCCACGTCACCACCCATATCGCGCTGCGGCGTTTCCTCGATACCCTAAGCCAATCGCGGGTGGAGACGGTTATCCGGGTTGCCGATGATTTTTTACGCCGCGTGGGGTATTCGCAGCCGCGCATCGCGGTAGCCGGAGTGAACCCGCACGCCGGTGAAAACGGTCTGTTCGGCGATGAAGAAATCCGTATCGTCGCCCCAGCGGTTGCCGCCATGGAGGCGCAGGGTATCCATGTTGTCGGACCGTGCCCGCCGGACACCGTCTTCATGCAGTGCCACGAAGGCATGTACGATATGGTGGTGGCGATGTATCACGATCAGGGGCATATTCCGCTCAAGCTGCTTGGATTTTATGATGGGGTGAATATCACCGCCGGGCTGCCGTTTATCCGCACGTCCGCGGACCACGGCACCGCCTTTGATATTGCCTGGACAGGTAAAGCGAAGTCTGAGAGCATGGCAACCTCCATTGAGCTCGCCATGCAAATCGCACAGGAATAACATGAAGGGATATAATCGGTTAGAGCAGATTATGGACTTCCTGAAAAGCCATAATCTGGTAACGGTCGACCAACTGGTTGCGGTAACTAACGCCTCGCCGGCGACCATCCGTCGCGATCTGATTAAACTCGATCAGGAAGGGGTCATTAGCCGTACCCACGGCGGCGTGACGCTCAACCGATTTATTCCCACACAGCCGACGACGCTGGAAAAAGCGCAGCGTAGCCCTCAGGAGAAATACGCCATCGCCAGGGCGGCGGCGTCGCTTATCAAGGCCGGCGATGCCATTGTGCTGGACGCCGGTACCACCATGATTGAACTGGCGCGACAGATTACGCATCTGCCGCTGCGGGTCATCACCAGCGATCTGCATATCGCGCTGTTTCTGGCTGAATTCAAACAGATTGAGGTGACGATTATCGGCGGGCGCATCGATGACAGCAGCCAGTCGTGTATTGGTGAGCATGGGCGACGCTTGCTGCAGAATGTGTGGCCGGATCTGGCCTTCGTCAGCTGTAACGGTTGGGATTTGCAAAAGGGCATTACCGCGCCGACGGAAGAGAAGGCGGCGCTGAAGCGCGATCTGATCGCCAACGCCCGGCGGCGGATCCTGCTGGCCGACAGTTCGAAATACGGCGCCTGGTCGCTGTTCAATATCGCGCACCTCGACTCACTCACGGACATCATCACCGATGCGCATTTGCCAGGGGAGACCCGTGATGCGCTCCAGGAACTCTCGCCGCGGCTGATTATCGCCGATTAACGTCCGGCCATCATGTCGCGCTTGCCGCCTGACGGTCCTCGTTCAGCAATTCAATAAATGCCTCCAGCTGGCGCGTCTTCGCGCCGCGTCGCCACACAAGCCAGGTCGTCAGCCAGCGCCACTCTTCGGCGAGCGGCCAGGCGGAAACCTGCTGATGGCCTGGCATACTTTCCAGCATACTGCGTGGGATCAGCGCCAGCCCGGCGCCGGCGATCACGCAGGCTAACATACCGTGGTAGGACTCCATCTCATGGATCCTTCCGGGCGTCGCTCGGTCGGCGTGAAACCAACTCTCAAAATGACGGCGGTAGGAGCAGTTGGCGCGAAATGCGTAGACATTCGCGCCGTTGACCTCGCTGGCGCGGGTTACCGGCGCATGGCCATAAGGGGCGACGATCATCATCTCTTCCGGGAACACCGGTAGCCCCTCCAGACCGGGATGAACCAGCGGACCGTCGACAAACGCCGCGCTGAGCGTGCCTTCCAGTACTCCGTCAATCATGGTGCCGGAAGGGCCGGTGGACAACGCCAGGTGGATCTTCGGGTAACGCTGGTTGAAAAGGGCTAACGTGGTGGGGATGCGCACCGCAGCGGTACTTTCCAGCGAGCCGAGGGAAAACAGCCCCTGCGGCTCATCGCCGGCGACCACCATCCGCGCTTCATCGACTAACGCCAGGATTTGCTGGCTGTAGCGTAAAAAACTGTGCCCGGCGGGCGACAGACGCAGCCGTTGATTTTCGCGAATAAATAGCTCGACGCCGAGGTCGGCCTCCAACTGGCGAATGCGGGTGGTCAGATTCGACGGGACGCGATGCACCTTCTGCGCGGCCTGGGTAATACTGCCGGTACTGGCGACGGCGTTAAACATCTCAAGTTGGGTAAGGTCCATAGTATTCTTCTTTTGTGAATGTATTGCTTAATATTATTCATTTTCAATGAAAGGAAGAGTAGGCCACACTATCCACACTTCGCAATCCCTACAGAGAGAATAACCATGAATTTATCTGCCACCCACGCGGTTTCCGTGAACCCGACCACTGGTGAAGTCGTGTCGTCTCTGCCGTGGTCAACCGAACAACAAGTGGATTCAGCCATTGCCCTGGCGCAACAGGGTTTTCGCCAGTGGCGCCAGGTAACGGTCGCCGATCGCGCCGCCGCGCTGCGTAAAGTCGGCGGCGCAATGCGCGCCCGCGGTGAAGAACTGGCGCAAATGATCAGCCTTGAAATGGGTAAGCCCATCGCCCAGGCACGCGGCGAAGTGAGCAAATCGGCTAATCTCTGCGACTGGTATGCCGAACATGGCCCGGCGATGCTGGCGACCGAAGCCACCCAGGTAGAAGATAATAAGGCGGTGATTGAATACCGGCCGCTGGGGCCGATTCTGGCGGTGATGCCGTGGAACTTCCCGGTCTGGCAGGTTCTGCGCGGCGCGGTACCGATTCTGCTGGCTGGGAATAGCTATCTGCTGAAACACGCGCCGAACGTGATGGGCAGCGCGCAGCTGCTGGGCGAACTGTTTGCCAAAGCGGGTCTGCCGGCTGGCGTCTTTGGCTGGATCAACGCCACCAATGAAGGCGTCTCGCAAATTATCAATGATGATCGTATCGCGGCGGTCACGGTGACCGGTAGCGTACGCGCCGGGCGGGCAATCGGCGCTCAGGCCGGCGCAGCGCTGAAAAAATGCGTGCTGGAACTCGGTGGTTCCGATCCCTTCATCGTGCTTAACGATGCCGATCTGGACGAAGCGGTGAAAGCCGCCGTTGTCGGCCGTTATCAGAACAGCGGGCAGGTCTGCGCGGCGTCGAAACGCTTTATCGTTGAGGCGGGTATCGCCGACGCTTTTACTAAAAAATTCGTGGCCGCGGTGGCGGCGCTGAAAATGGGCGACCCGCGCGACGAGCAAAATTA
Organism: Klebsiella sp. SYXHC3; assembly: GCF_057196925.1. Classification (NCBI taxonomy): domain Bacteria; kingdom Pseudomonadati; phylum Pseudomonadota; class Gammaproteobacteria; order Enterobacterales; family Enterobacteriaceae; genus Klebsiella; species Klebsiella sp. SYXHC3. The sequence goes on from NZ_JBXUNG010000001.1 coordinate 266,721, forward strand.
CATCGGCCCGATGGCGCGTTTTGATTTGCGCGATGAACTGCATCAACAGGTTGAAGCCACGCTGAAGGAAGGGGCGACGTTATTGCTTGGCGGCGAGAAAATCGCCGGCGCCGGCAACTACTACGCGCCAACGGTACTGGCCAACGTGACCCCGGAGATGACCGGTTTCCGTCAGGAGCTTTTCGGCCCGGTGGCTACCATCAGCGAAGCCCGCGACGCGGCCCATGCCCTTGAACTGGCTAACGATAGCGAGTTTGGCCTTTCGGCAACCGTCTTTACGTCAAGCAGCGCGGAAGCGGAGCGTTTTGCGCGTGGTCTGGAGTGCGGCGGGGTGTTTATCAATGGCTACAGCGCCAGCGATGCTCGCGTGGCGTTTGGCGGCGTGAAGAAGAGCGGCTTTGGTCGGGAACTGTCGCATTTCGGTTTGCATGAGTTCTGCAATATTCAAACCGTATGGAAAGACCGCCGCTAATCGACGTTAGCGCCTGACGTCCGTCGCCGCGCTCTGCTATACTCGCCACCCGAATTTCGATGGTGGGCAAGGAGCCGAGTGTGGCGACGGTTATTAATAATGCAATGCTGGATGCCGTTCTGGCAGAAATCAGGCCGCTGATAGGGCGCGGCAAGGTAGCGGACTACATTCCAGCCCTGGCGCGGGTCAGCGGCAATAAACTGGGCGTCGCCATCTGTACGGTTGACGGCCAGCACTATAGCGCCGGCGATGCCCACGAACGTTTCTCGATTCAATCTATCTCGAAGGTGCTCAGTCTGGTGGTGGCGATGAACCATTATCAGGAAGAGGAGATCTGGCAGCGCGTCGGTAAAGATCCCTCCGGCCAGCCCTTTAACTCCTTACTGCAGCTGGAGATCGAGCAGGGCAAACCGCGTAATCCTTTTATCAACGCCGGGGCGTTGGTGGTCTGCGACATGCTGCAAAGCCGCCTGAGCGCGCCGCGTCAGAGAATGCTGGAGATCGTGCGTCGGCTGAGCGGGGTGGACGATATCGCCTATGATTCGGTGGTCGCGCGCTCCGAGTTCGAACACTCCGCACGTAACGCCGCCATCGCCTGGCTGATGAAATCCTTCGGCAATTTCCATAATGATGTCGCCACGGTGCTACAAAACTATTTCCACTACTGTTCGCTGGAGATGAGCTGCGTTGAGCTGGCGCGGACTTTCCTGTTTCTCGCCGATCGGGGGATTGCCCCGCATCTGGCGGACCCGGTCATCGCGCCGATTCAGTCGCGGCAGGTTAACGCGCTGATGATGACCAGCGGCATGTACCAGAACGCCGGCGAGTTTGCCTGGCGTGTCGGGCTGCCGGCAAAATCCGGCGTCGGTGGCGGTATTGTGGCGATTGTGCCGCAGGAGATGGCGATTGCGGTGTGGAGTCCTGAACTTGATGAAGCGGGTAACTCGCTGGCGGGGATCGCCTTACTGGAAAAACTCACCCAACGTTTAGGAAGATCGGTGTTCTGATGTCTGCAATGGAAAATCTGTTCGCCCGGCTTGGGCGTTCAACGTTCCGCTCTCGTTTCCACCTCGGGGTGAAAGAGCGGCAGTATTGTTATGATAAAGGGCCGGAGATTATCGACAGCCACGCGGCGGATTTTATCGCCAAACGGCTGGCCCCGGCGCAGATTGCTAATGACGGCAAGCAGACGCCGATGCGCGGGCACCCGGTATTTATCGCCCAGCACGCTACGGCGACCTGCTGCCGCGGATGTCTGGAAAAGTGGCATGCGATCCCGCGCGGGCGTGAACTGAGCGGCGAGGAGCAGCGTTACGTGGTACAGGTGATTCACCACTGGCTGGTGATGGAAATGAACGCGATTACCAACCGTTAACCGATAACGCTCAGGCATGGCAGTATGCCTAACAAATATTCTCATGCTATGATAATCCGCTAACTAATTATTTACATAATAATTGCCTGAAACAATTAGACGGATAATTACTGAATGTCTTCACTGTCGATTCGGTCATTCACGCTATTTCGCGAGGATCAACCGGTGCGCGATGCGCTGGTGTTATTCACGCTGACGATCCTGCTGCACTTTATGGGCGCTATGTTACGTCTGGTGCAGGAGCTCTCGTTCTTTTGGCCGCTCAATGCCGTTATGGCAGGTATTTTCGCACGCTACGTCTGGCTAAATCGCAGCTATTTTTACGCTATTTGTTTTGCCGCGATGCTGGTTTATGACGGCCTGACTTCCCGTTGGGGCATGGGTTTTGCGTCGCTGCTGATTAACTTCTCCAATATCGTCTTCATCGTCATTCTGGCGCAACTGGTGCTGTGGGATAAGCGGCGTGCCGATTCGATGCCGGGGCCAATTAACGCTCTGAATCTTTTTTGTTATTGCCTGCTGGCGGCGCTGGTGTGCGCGGCGGTTGGCGCGTTGGGCTCGGTTGATGTTGAACGGGCGACTTTTATTCCGCAACTGGCGGACTGGTTTAGCGAGCAGTTCTCGACCGCGGTCCTCATCCTGCCGTTTATTCTGACCCTGACGCTGCCATCGGTGCTGGGCCGCTTTCGCTTTAGCCAACTACTGCCGGTGATAGCGCTGGTGCTATCGATGGCGCTCGGCGTGGCGGTAGGCGGCGCCGGAAGCCTGACTTTCCCGCTGCCGGCGCTGATCTGGTGCGCGATTCGCTATCCATTGCCGCTGACCTGCCTGCTAACGTTTATTACCGGTATCACTGAGATTCTGCTGGTGGCAAACTCGCTTATCCATCTGTCGCCGGATGCGCGTCCGCAGCCGTGGCAGCTGTTTTCAACCCGTCTCGGCATGGCGGCGATGCTGATTAGCCCGGTGATCGTGGCGACCAGCGTCGAGGCTATCAATAACCTGGTCAAACAGCTGGCGCTCCGCGCTGATTTCGATTTTCAGACCCGGGTTTACTCTCGTTCCGGTTTGGGCGAGGCGCTGAAACGCCAGGCGCCGCACCCGGATAAACAGCTCTCGGTGATGGTGCTGGACATCGATGGTTTTAAACGGGTGAATGATACCTGGGGCCACGAATGCGGTGACTGCGTGCTGACCCAGTTTGCCCAGCGCGTACGTGAACTGGCGGGCGAAGAGGGAATGGTGGCGCGTATCGGCGGGGAAGAGTTTGCCGTTGCGGCGCTGCTCGATAATGCTCAACAATCCCATCTGCTGGCGGAAAAAATTCGTCAGGGGATTGAGTCGGAAACGTTCACCTGGGGGCAGCAGCGTATTCGCCTGACGGTGAGTCTCGGCTTGCAGTGCCGCGAAGTCGGTGAAGGACGGATCGCCGAGCTGTTTAATCAGCTGCTGATGGAAGCGGATGACCTGTTAGTCAACGCCAAGCAGGCCGGGCGCAATCGTGTTTGCGTGCAGGCGCTGCCTGACGGCGTATGATAAGAAAATCCAATGGTCTTTTTGCTTGAGTTAAATATTAGTTAAAAACATAGTGATGTGGTCATTTTCAGGGAGCAACCTATGGCCACACCTATATCACTTCGCACGCTGACGAGTGAATCTATTCTTGAATCCCTTCCGCAATTAAATGAAATCCTCGCCAGCTGCGTGAACGGCGGGGCTTCGGTCAGTTTTATGCAGCCGTTTTCACCGGACACCGGCGAGCGCTTCTGGCAGCGGATGGCGCAAAGCGTCGCTGCCGGCGAGCGGATTGTTCTGGCGGCCGAAAACCAACAACGGCAGATAGTGGGGACCGTCCAGTTGATTATCGACCAGCCGGAAAACCAGCCGCACCGCGCCGATGTCGCCAAGCTTTTGGTTCACCAAAATGCGCGCCGGCAGGGGATCGCCGGGTTACTGATGAGCGAGCTTGAGGCTATTGCACTGGCGCACGGGAAAACCGTGCTGGTGCTGGATACCGCCACCGGCAGCGGCGCGGAGAGCTTCTATCAGCAGTGCGGCTGGCAAAAAGCGGGAGAAATTCCGCAGTTTGCCTTAATGCCTGACGGGGAAATGTCGGGTACCTCGCTGTTCTATAAGATCCTCCCGACGACAGAATAATGCGAAGAGGTTTGATCAAAACGGGGTTTTGCGAAGCATAAAACCTGATAACTTATTGGACCAATTACTCAGGTTGTATGACTACTCTAAGAGGGAACCCATTGTGAAAACCTTAAACCGTCGTGATTTCCCCGGCGCGCAGTACCCTGAACGTATCATCCAGTTTGGCGAAGGTAACTTCCTGCGGGCGTTTGTTGACTGGCAAATTGACCTGCTTAACGAGCATACTGACCTGAATGCTGGCGTGGTCATCGTCCGACCCATCGCCAGCGATTTCCCGCCGTCGCTGAGCACTCAGGACGGCCTCTATACCACGATTATTCGCGGACTGAATGAAAAGGGCGAAGCAGTCAGCGATGCCCGTCTTATTCGTTCGGTAAACCGCGAAATTAGCGCCTACGCCGACTATGACGAATTTCTGCGCCTGGCGCACAATCCGGATATTCGCTTTATCTTCTCCAACACCACCGAGGCCGGTATCAGCTACCATGCCGGGGACCGTTTTGACGATGCCCCGGCGGTAAGTTATCCGGCGAAACTGACCCGGCTGCTATATGAGCGTTTCAGCCATTTTGCCGGCGCCGCTGATAAAGGCTGGGTCATCATCCCTTGTGAGCTCATCGATTATAACGGCGAGGCGCTGCGTGAACTGGTGCTGCGCTATGCACGTGAATGGGCGCTGCCGGCAGCTTTCGCCGCCTGGCTTGCAGAGGCGAACACCTTCTGTTCAACGCTGGTGGACCGCATCGTTACCGGCTATCCGCGCGATGAAGCGGAGCAGATTGAAACGCAGCTTGGCTATAACGACGCCTTTCTTGATACCGCCGAGCACTTTTACCTGTTCGTGATCCAGGGGCCGAAATCGCTGGCCGCCGAACTGCGCCTCGATAAATTACCGCTCAACGTGCTGATTGTTGACGATATCAAACCGTATAAAGAACGAAAGGTAGCGATTCTCAACGGCGCGCATACCGCACTGGTGCCGGTGGCCTGGCAGGCAGGTCTGGACACCGTTGGTGAAGCGATGAACGACGTGGAAGTCTGCGCATTTGTCGAAAAAGCGATATACCAGGAGATTATCCCGGTTCTCGATCTGCCGCGCGATGAGCTGGAATCATTCGCCAGCGCGGTAACAGGACGCTTCCGCAACCCCTATATCAAACACCAGCTGTTATCCATCGCCCTCAATGGCATGACTAAGTTCCGTACACGTATCCTGCCGCAGCTGCTGGCAGGGCAGAAGCAAAGCGGTAAATTGCCACTGCGCCTGACTTTCGCGCTGGCGGCATTGATCGCCTTCTACCGCGGTGAGCGTAACGGTGAAGTCTACCCGGTTCAGGACGACGCGGAGTGGATCGCACGCTTTCAGAAGCTGTGGGCGCAGCATCGCGATGGCCAGCTTTCAACGCAGGATCTGGTAGCGTCGGTGTTGTCGGTAGAATCGCACTGGCAGCAGGATCTGACGCAGGTGCCTGGACTGACGGCGCAGGTAACGGCTAATCTGGATGCTATCTTACGTGACGGCATGCGCAGCGCCGTAAAACCGCTGTGCTAAACGCTCCTCTGCAATGACCCGGCATGCTGCCGGGTTAATCTCTTTCATTAGTTACAACATTCTGGTTGTTGTTAGCAGTAAACCGTTGCAGTAACATCGTACCGACATCGCTTCGCAGCGGGGAAAGGGATGAAATGTGCACTCGGCGCTTGAAGTCATTTTCAGAAAGCAAAATAATGACTTAACGATGATGTTTAGCGTGCGGAGATCCCATCAATGAATATAGACATACGTGAACCTACTGACCGGGATTACAGCGCCTGGCGAGTGTTATGGGAGGGGTACACGCAGTTCTATAATAGCCCGCAGCCGGAAACCGTCACCGAACATACCTGGCGACGTCTGCTGGATCCGCAGTCTCCGGTGATCGGTCGGGTAGCCGTGGTTGAGGGCGAGGTGCTGGGGTTTGCTATCTGCGTACTTCACGAAGGCACCTGGGTAACGACGCCTGTCTGTTATCTGGAAGACCTGTTTGTTGCACCAAAAGCCCGCGGACGGGGAGTCGCGAGAACGCTGATTCGAACCCTGCAGGCTGAAGGTAAAATTCAGGGATGGTCGCGGCTGTACTGGCACACCCGTCACGATAATCCTGCACGCCGACTGTATGATGAATTCACCCCTGCGGACGATTATGTTCGGTATCTGATGAAGCTCTAGCTGTGCGACACAGGAGAAGCAGCATGGAAAAACGAATCGAAACTACCGTTAATCTGATTATGTTTCTGTCGTTACTGGCCACCGCCTGGGATCTTTCGCTGGTTCACGACTTCCCCTGGTAACATGCAGCGGCGCCGTCGGGCGCCGCTGGTACCGAACCTATTTGAGGTAATCTGCCATATACTCTTCGATCATTTCGCTGAAGCTGTGGTTGGCGATAAACCCAAGACGCTGAGCATAGCGCGTGTCGAAATCGCCGGGCCACGAATTGACAATGCGTTCAATGGCGGCATTGTGCGTGAAGGTGATACGCTGCGCGACTTCACTGCCGGCAACCTGGCGCAACGCCGCGATCATCTGTTCGACGCTGACCGACAGCCCGCAGAGATTAATCACCCGACCGTCCGTCAACTGTGCTTCAGCCAGTTCATGCCCGTGAATTAAAGCCTTAATTGCGTTACGGGGCGATAACAGCCACAGACGGGTATCCGCCGTGACCGGGCAAACGGCGGATTCCCCATTAAGTGGCTCGCGGATAATACCGCTGGCAAAACTCGATGCCGCCTGATTGGGCCTCCCCGGGCGCACGACGATGGTGGGCATGCGCAGGCTTCTGCCATTAAGCCAACCGCGACGGCTATAATCCGCCAGTAACAGATCGCAAATGGCTTTTTGCGTGCCGTAAGAACTCTGCGGCAACCATACCTGTGAATCGCTCACTTTTTCCGGCAAGTCGCCGCCGAATACCGCCACCGAACTGGTGGTCACCAGTTTGACGCTCTGCGGCAACTGGCGCAGGTGCTCGAGCAGTTGGCGGAAGGCATCAACGTTGATTTTCATCCCCAGCTCGAAGTCCTGTTCCGCCTGGCTTGAAACGATGGCGGCTAAATGAAAGACGCTATCGACCTGAGCGGGAATCGCGCTACATAACCATTCGCTATCGCTGATGTCGCCGGTTAATACCTGTAAACGGCTATCGTCAATCCCCTGTAACGCCACGCGGTCGATAGCGATCAGTCTACCGATTTCTTGCGTTTCGCCCTGCGGGCCGCTTAGCGAACCACGCTGAAGTAGCGCCTTGACCAGTTGGGAGCCAAGAAATCCGGCGGCGCCGGTGACGGCAATCGTTAATTTATTATTCATGGTGATTTTCTCAATATTATTAATGGTTAACCATACGGGCAGGAATACGGAATATCGCCGCAGCGCCGATAAACAGCGTCGCGGATATGATTAAGGTGCCGGTTAGCGTCGAATGGGTCATATCGGTGAGCAGGCCCATAATCCACGGGGCGACAAAGCCGGCGAGATTGCCAAAGGAGTTGATTACCGCGATACCGACCGCGGCGGAAGCGCCGCCAAGGAAGGCCGTCGGCAGGCTCCAGAAGAGTGGTAGGGTGCTCAATCCGCCGGCGGCGCCAATTGTTAAACCGATCATCGCAATCACCAGATCGTGGCTGAACAGCGCCGCAATAATCATCCCCAGGCCGCTCATGACGGCGATGGCGGCGAGATGCCAGCGACGTTCTCTGCGTTTATCGGCGCTGCGCGAAGCGGCAATCATGGTGACTATCGCTGCGGCATAAGGAATAGCGGTTAACAATCCGACTTTCAGCACATCGCCTTCACCGGCGTTATGAATCAGCGTTGGCATCCAAAAACTGACGGTATAGAACCCGGCAATCAGGCAGAAATAGATAAAAGTCAGTAACCACACCTTCGGATTCTTCAAAACAGCCAGCATCGAACCATGCTGTTCGGTCTTATGGCTGCCATCGCTGCGCAGTCGCGCCTCGAGCAACGCTTTTTCGTCATCTGACAGCCATTTCGCCTGCGCAATGCGGTCGGTCAGCAGAAATATCACCAGCACGCCAATGAGCAGAGATGGCGCGCCTTCAATAATGTACAACCACTTCCAGCCAGCGAGACCGCCGTACTCATGAAAATGGCCCATAATCCACCCTGAGAGCGGAGCGCCGAGGATCCCGGAAAGCGGTACGGCGGTAGCAAAGAGGGCGAACATCCGCCCGCGGCGATAGCTGGGGAACCAGAACGAAAGATACAGAATTACCCCGGGATAAAAGCCAGATTCCGCCACGCCTAAAAAGAAGCGCACGGTATAAAACTCCAGCGGCGTGCGCACAAATGCCGTCAGCGGCGCAATGAGCGCCCAGGAAATAAGTAAACCGCCAAGTAAACGTCTGGCGCCAAAGCGATGAAGGATCATATTACTGGGAATTTCAAAAAAGAAAAAACCGATGAAAAATATTCCCGCACCGATACCGTAAACGGTGTCGGAAAATGCCAGATCGCTCGACATTTGTAATTTAGCGATACTGACGTTGATCCGGTCAAGATAGGCCAGAATATAGCAAATCATTAATAAGGGCAGCGTGCGGCGGACGACTTTCTTCCACACTAACTCTTCATTTATGGCAGGCGCAACGCCCTCCAGGCTCAACGCAGAGTGGTTTGACATAGTTCTATCTCCGAAAAATGAGCGCGCACCGGTGCTCACTGAGGCATTGATATTATGTAGGTTTTAGTTATTTAACCAGGCTTGCGCCCAATCCAGTCCGGCTTGCGTTCCGGCGCGAGGACTATATTCCGCGGCGACGTAACCATCATATTTTTCCTGCTCGAGTACGGCGAAAATCCATTGATAATCCACTTCGCCGTCAATCGGTTCCTGGCGCGCCGGTACCGACGCAATCTGAATATGGCCGATATACTCTTTATAGTTTTTCAATAAATACGTTAGATTGCCATCGACCTGCTGGGCATGGAAAATATCAAGCTGCAGTCGAATATTGTCGCGGTCCGCCTGGCGAATATATTCCATCGCCTGATATTGGCTGGAAAATAAATAACCCGGACGGGTGGCGGGCGATAAACCTTCAAGCAAAATGGTGATGTTATGCGGTTTGGCCAGATCCGCCGCGTAGCGTACGTTGTCAATAAACGTGTCCGCACAGTGCTGCCGATCGAACCCTTCGGTGACGCCCGCCATAACATGTATCGCCGGGCACTGCAGAGCCGCAGCATAGTGAATGGCTAAATCAATGGCTTTGCGGGCTTCCTCTTCACGGCCAGGTAAAGCCGATAATCCCCATTCGCCGCGTGCGGTATTGCCTGCCGGAGTATTAATGCCGATAAGCTTGAGGTGATGTTTCTCTAATTCGCGGGCGACGGTCTCTACGGGATATTCGTAAGGGAACCACATCTCAACGGCATTAAAACCGGCTCTGGCCGCCAGGGAGAAGCGCTCCAGAGGCGGATTTTCGCCGAATAACATCGATAAATTGGCAGCAAGTTTCAACATTATTGCATTCCTCGAAGCACAGTCATTTGTTGATGATCGAGATAGTTCACCGGGCTGTTTTTCAACGTGAAGAACAGGCGGGCGGACGCTTCCATCTCTTCCAGATTGTCGGCGGCATCGCGTAGCGATTTACCCACCACCACCGGGCCATGATTAGCCAGCAAAAAAGCCTTATGCTGCGCGGCGCGTTCGCCGAGCCATTGGCCAATCTGCGGATCGCCTGGGCGGAAATAGGGGACCAGCGGTATTTCGCCGACCCGCATGACCACATACGGTGTACAGGCCGGCAGGGTATTAGCCGGGTCCAGGTCCTGCAGGCAGGATAGGGCCGTCAGGTAATGGCAATGCAGATGGACGACGGCGCGACACTGCGGATTGTTGCGGTACAGCGCGAGATGAAAACTCACCTCTTTTGAGGGTTTTAAACCCGAGAGCAATTCACCGCTCAGAGTCACGTGCGACAATTCTTCGGCGTTAAGCTCGCCAAGACAGGAGCCTGTCGGGGTGGCCAGAATCGTGCCGTCAGCAAGCTGGACGGAAAGATTGCCAGCCGAACCGGTTGCATAGCCGCGATTAAAGAAAGAGCGAGCGATAGAGACCATCTGTTGGCGTAAGGATGACTCGTTCATGCACAAGCCTCCGCGGTCTGCGCGCGGGCAAAGAAATTGTCATCGCCAAAATTACCCGATTTGAGCAGCAGGAAAAGCGGCCGGGAATCTGCCTTGATCCACGGAACGCCGGGTGAGACTGCAGCGCCGATAGTGAAATGGTGAATATCAAGCGCTTGCGTTACCGCGCCGGAGGTCTCTCCGCCCGCGACGATGAACCGGCTCACGCCTTGCTGCGCAAGTTGTTTTGCTAATTGAGAAAACAGCGTCTCAACGATCAACCGACTTGGCTCGGCGCCATAGCGCTGTTGGATGTTGTGCAGCTCTGCGACCGAAGTCGTGGCGTAAACCATTGGCGCCATGGCCGCGTCGGACTGCTGGTGCAGCCATTCAACGATCTGACCGCAATACTCATCAAGCGTCCAGCGTTTATCAAGCAAACCTGCCACGTCCACGGCCAGCGCTGGCGCCAGTTGGCGGTATTTTTCCACCTGTGACTGAGTTCTCATAGAGCAGGACCCGGATAATACTACCGTACTGGCCGCTGGCGTGGTGACGCTAAAGGGAAGGGAAGGCTCCGTGGCGTTGGCCCAATTACGTGCGAGACCGGCGGCTAAGCCGGAACCTCCGGTAACCAGCTTCATCTCTTGTAGCGCTTGCCCCTGAATTTGCAGATGTTTCTCGTTTAATGCGTCCAGCGCGATATAGCGATAGCCCGCGGCGGATAGGGTTTGGAGCGCGTCGCGCACGGCCGCCTCGCCGGATTCCAGAATCTGCGCATTGATAAGACCGCATGTGCCGCGTGACTGACGTTCCATTAAACGGCGCAGATCGCTGTCATCCATGGGATTGACTGGATGATTGCGCATACCGGACTCCTGCAACAGGCGGTCTTCAACGAATAAATGTCCCTGATACACCGTACGACCGTTAATAGGCAACGCCGGAGAGAGCACCGTGGTTGCGACGCCCAGCGCATCCATCAAGGCATCGGTGACCGGACCGATATTCCCCTCGATCGTGCTATCGAAGGTGGAGCAGTACTTAAAATAAAAACGATCGCACCCCTGTTGTTGCAACCAGCGCAGCGCATTCAGTGACAGCGTCACAGATTCTTTGGCTGAAACAGAACGTGATTTCAGACTCACGACTAATGCGCGAGCATCGCCCTGGTAATCTTCACCGGGGACGCCGCTAAACAGGCTGGTCGCTATTCCGTTATTAGCCAGAAAACTGGCGATATCCGTCGCGCCGGTAAAATCATCGGCAATTATGCCTGCTCTCATATCCTGTCCCCTCATACAGCGAGTGTTAATTTACGGTATTATCTGTTGTTAAATGTTAATATCAATGATTGAGGTGATGAATACAGCGACGACGATCACAATAAATAACATTTATTATCTATTTTTCACATTAACTGGCACTGTTAATCCGGTGTACAGCCCTGGATAATGTGATAAAATGTGAAAATATGAGATAGCGAGACACCATCAGGAGAAATCGATGCTGCCATTGGAGAGACAAGAGAAGATATTGGAAATCATTAAAGACAAAGGGGTGGTCAGCGTCGTCGAACTGGTCGAGGCGCTGGGCGTGTCGCATATGACAATCCGGCGCGATATTCAGCGCCTGGAGCAGCTTAACGTGCTGGCCAGCGTATCGGGGGGTGTGGCACTTCCGCAACGAACCCGCCTGCTGAATGAACCTTCGCATCGCGATAAAACGCTTATGTTTCCCCAGGAAAAGGAGGCTATTGGTCTGGCGGCGCTTAAGCATATTCCCGCGAACAGCACCGTCTATCTGGATGCCGGGACCACGACGCTCGCACTGGCCGAAAACCTGGTTGAGCGTCAGGACTTGCTGATCATCACCAATGATTTCGCCATTGCCAATTTGATGATTGAACGCGGGCAATGTGAATTGATCCATACCGGCGGACGCTTATGCCGTGAGAATCAGTCGACCGTTGGCCACCTGACGGCAAAAATGCTGGAGAACCTGTTTATCGATGTCGCGTTTATTTCGGCGTCATCATGGAATTTGCGCGGACTGTCGACGCCCAACGAAAATAAAGCCATCGTGAAACAGACCGTGGCGAAGGTAAGTGAAAAATGTATCCTGCTAAGCGACTCATCAAAATATGGAAAAATGGCGAATTACCTGATCCTGCCGCTGAGCGAGCTTGATGTCATCATCAGCGATGACCGGCTGAGCGGCAGTGTGGTAAATCAGCTGAATGCGCTTAACGTTGATGTCGAACTGGCGACTACGCGTTAACCCGGCGTCGCGCGACAATAAACAGTCGCGGGAACAATAACAGCACTTTCCCGTTACACTGTAACGGATAATGTTGTTGTAACAGCATCAGATAACGCTCTAAAAACACGTTCTTTTCTTCTTCATCAAGATTCTGCAGATACGGGCGCAGACCGGTCGCCTGCAGCCAGTCAACGATCGCCTGGTGCGATTCCAGAGGGTGATAATAGGTGGTGCGCCAGATGTCCACCTCGCAACCGCTGTTGCTCAGCATGTCGTAATACTGCTGGACGCTGGGGAGCGGCTGTCGGCCACTTTCCGGAAATCCCAGCTCTTCAGCGACCTGACGCATCAGGGTATGAGAGGGCTCTTGCCAGTTATCCGGCATCTGAACCGCCAGAACGCCGCCATCGCTTAACTGGCCGGCCAGTCGCGGGAACAGCGTTTGATGGTCTGTGAGCCATTGTAAAGAGGCATTGGCATAGATCACGTCTGCGGGCTCAGATGGCTGCCAGTCTTCTATATTTGCGGTGATAAACTCACAATCGGGAAGCGCTTGCGCCGCCTGTGCCAGCATGGCGGCGGAATTATCAACGCCAATAATTCGCGCTTCAGGCCACGCTGCACGCAGTAAGGCCGTGCTGTTGCCTGGACCGCAGCCCAGATCCACAGCCAGCTTGACCGGCTGTTGCGCAATACGCGCCGTTAACTCAGCCGCCGGTCGGGTGCGCTCATCAGCAAATTTCAGATACAGCGAGGGATTCCAGTCTGCCATAGATAACCTCAAGTTAACGATCCGCGTCTATCAGCATAGAGGACGTAGCGCGGTTGTGAAGTTGTTTTTTAGTGACAGCGTCACTTTTTTGGGGCGAAGGGTGCGGCGCTCATCACACAGATTGCAGGGTTTCTTCGTTACACTGGTAGGGCATATATAACAGGGATGAATGAAATAATGGCCTTAACCATCAGGGTATTACTGGAAAATCGCCTTGCGGCGCACGCCGATCCGGCGTTGACTGCCAAAGCCGGACTTAGCCTGCTCCTTGAAGATGAAACCAGCAAAGTGCTGTTTGATACCGGCCCTGACGGCAGTTTTCTTAAGAATGCGCAGCGGATGGGGATTAAACTGGATAACTTGACCGCGGCGGTATTATCACACGGCCATTACGATCACTGCGGTGGCGTCCCCTGGCTGCCGGAGGGGAGCCGAATTATTTGTCATCCACAGCTTACCCAACCGCGCTATGCCGCTATCAGCCTTGGCCGGCACGTACGCAAAATCAAAAAACTCTCGCTTGAGCTCGACTATTCCCGCTTTCGCATGGAATGCTACCGGCAGCCGTTTGCCATCAGCGAACGTCTGTTGTGGTCCGGCGAGATTGTGGTAAACCGTCCGCAATCCTTTGGCGTTTTAGCCAGCGCGCCGTTGACGCCTGATTATATCGTCGATGAAGGCGTCCTTATTTATCTTTCCGACCACGGTCTGGTCATCATCTGCGGCTGCGGACATCGTGGCGTAGAGAACATTGTGCGGCATTGTCAGAATATCACCGGCATCGAGCGGGTCCACGCATTGATCGGTGGGCTACACCTGCGCGCCGCATCCGTCGCCAGGGTCTGGCAGGTGAGAAGTTACTTACAGCAGCTGCAGGTGGAGAAAATTTTGGCCTGCCACTGTACCGGCGCCTGGGGAAAACTGTGGCTCGCCGGCGCACAGTCGCCGGCTACAGGGGATATTTTGCAGCTAGCTTAATAAGGATCAGTCGGCATCTTTGAGCATTTCGGCGCGCCGGGCGGTGGCATAGACGAATTCCAGCATCGGCTCAAGGTCAGTATCATGACCGGCCTGGATAATTTTTCCGCGTAGCCATTCGATTTCGCTGGTGATATCCGGGTGAAAGATGTTGTTGTCCTGCGCTTTACGCAACCATTTGAGAAGAAAGTTATTTTTCCCTCTCGCTCCGCCCGATTTTTTCGTTTTTACGTGGATTTTCAGCGCGACCAGAATGCAGTAGTAAAAATGAACGCGCTGGTTGAAACTTTGATGCATGTCGGTATTTCCCGCCAGGGTAAGCCGCTCGCCGCATCAGGCGACGAGTCGAATGGAGCCAGGTCACGGGGGGATCGTTTTGTTGACGACCTCTATCACTGCACCCGTACCGCCCGGCATCCAGGACTGGATGCTCGCGGAATGGTGGCACGGATATTAAAGCGTCGTCAATTATTGATTAAATTGTTACCAGTATCATGATTAATCGGCATACATCATACGTTCGCCCTGGTCTGTTGCAGACGAACCCGAAGCAGCAGGATAAACGCCATGGCGACTATCACCGCAGCTAGCAGATACAGCGTATCAAGCGCATAATAACCCGCCACCCAACCGGCCACCGGGCCGGTCAAACCCAGCGCCAAATCGAGAAAGGCTGAATAGGTACCCAGCGCCGTACCCTGGTTTTGTTCTTCTACCTGTTTCACCGCCTCGACGCCCAGCGCCGGAAAGACCAGCGAGAAACCAGAACCGGTGAGGAATGCGCCGATACCGGCGATCCACGCCGACGGTGCCTGCCAGATAATCAATAACCCAAGACACTCTACTACGAAGCAGACAAGCGACACCGGCACGCCGCCGTAGCGGGTAATGGTGTTGCCAAGGATCAGGCGTATACAAATAAAACCGATGCTGAAAAGAGAGAGGGTGAAGGCCGCGCCTTGCCAGTGGTGAGCCGAAAAATAGAGGGTAATAAAGGTGGCGATAACGCCAAAGCCGACGGTACCCAGCGCCAGTCCCAGCCCGTAGGGCCAGATTCTGCGCACTACCACATGGAATGGCGCTCTCACTCCGGCGGTCACGCTGACATCCTGGCGGGTACGGGCGAAGAGTAATCCAATTAGCGCAACCAGCACCACCACTACGGCAAAACCGCTGATGCCAAAATAACTATTGAGCATCACCCCCAGCGGCGCGCCGACGGCCATTGCCACGTAGGTCGCGACGCCATTCCATGAAATCACCCGCGAGGTGTGAATCGCGCCAACGGTTTTAATGCCCCATAACGTTGCCCCGGTGGCAGTAAAGCTCTCTCCCACGCCGAGGAAAACCCGGCCAATCAACAGGGCACTGACGGCGAGAAGCGGTATAGCTTGCAACATCACCGCCGCGAGGGTGAAGAGTCCGCTTAACATGCAGCAGATGATGCCGAGGCTAACGACCTTTTTTGGCCCCCAGATATCGGTATAGCGGCCAGCATGCGGGCGGCTTACGAGCGTTGAAATGTACTGCAGGCTGATAACGACTCCGGCGATTAGCGTACTGTACCCGAGCTGGTAGTGGATGTAGCCGGGAAGCACCGCCAGCGGCAGGCCGATGGAGAGATAGCAGATACAGGTGAAGACAACGATGGAAATAATTCGCAGGTTAAGCTGAGTGGTGCTGACAGAAGTAGTCATAACGCTAAGTGTTTAAAACGAAAGGGAGGTTAAGCATAGCGCAAGCGCGGCGGCTCCGGCGAGCGGGCGAGCATTTTATGCCAACGCTCGGTTCATTTATTGGCAAAATGACCGATAATATAGCTATACAGATGATAAATAACGCCCATATTATTTCTTAGAGTGATACCTGAGTTTGAAAGGGAAATGGATGAGTGGCCAGTCTTAGGATGGAGCACGGCAATCTATTTGCTTCCCGGAGGTCATCGCGATGAAAAAATTACTTATATTGCTCATTGTTTTTGCTGTATCCGCCTGTTCAGGAGGTTCCTCATCATCCTCGGGGATGGCGCCGGGTCAGGGCCTTGATTCGCAAACCTGCATGAACGACACCATTGATGCTAACAGCGCCTGCGGCCATTCGGTTGCGCCACAGTTTAATTGATAGAAGACAGCCTGAGAGAGGAACGCGCCTCAAATCAGGCTGCCGACTATTTTAACGGGCAAAGCGCTTCGAACCGATCACGCAGAAAATGATGCCAAGCGTGACGACAACCATCAACGGGCTCACTGATTCATGAAGGAGTAGTGCCGCCAGTGCCAGGCCGAAAAAGGGCTGCAATAGCTGGAGTTGACCGACCGCCGCAATACCGCCGATTGCCAGTCCCCGATACCAGAAGATAAAGCCGATCATCATGCTGAATAACGAGACATAGGCCAGCGCCGTCCATGCAGACGCACTGATACCACGGAAACTGACGGGAAGCGTTAACCCGCAGGCTAGCAACATCAGGGGTAGGGACAGAAGCAGCGCCCAACAGATGACCGCCAGCCCGCCAAGCTCTCGGGTGAGGCGCGCCCCTTCGGCATAACCCAATCCGCAGACCACTACCGCCGCCAGCATCAGCAGATCGCCCGCGACGGAGATCCCGACATTACCGGCCAGCGCGAAACTGGCTACCAGTATGCTGCCCAGCAGCGAGAATCCCCAAAAGGCAGGGCGCGGTCTCTCACCACCGCGGATCACCGCGAAAATCGCCGTCGCTAGCGGCAATAACCCAATAAAAACAATTGAGTGGGCAGACGTCACCCGCTGCAGCGCTAGCGCCGTCAGCAGCGGAAAACCGATGACCACGCCGCCGGCAACCAGCGCCAGTGAACGCCATTGTCCCGCTTGCGGGCGCGGCAGGCGTAAAAGCCAGATCAGGCCCAGCGCAAGCACCCCGGCAATCGCCCCACGGCAGAAAGTCAGGAAAAAAGGATCGAACTCCTGCACGGCGATGCGGGTGGCGGGTAGCGAGCCGCTAAAAATAGCGACGCCGATAAAACCGTTTATCCAACCGGATATAGAAGTGGAAGCGCGACGGTTGTGCACGTGTGACCTCTTTGTAGTGATAGTTAATGTGGTTGACCGGGTCGATAGTAGGTCGCAAAATCCATGACAATCAAATAATTGTCATGGATACAATGACGATGAAAAACCGCTATAAATCTCTGGTTGATCGCTATGCGGCAGCCATCCGCAGCGGTGCGCTGGCGGCTGGCTGCCAGCTGCCGACCCATCGGCAATTGGTCGTTGAACACGGAATTTCGCTGGCTACCGCGACGCGGGTCTACCGTGAACTGGCGTTAATGGGGCTGGTCAGCGGCGAAACGGGACGCGGCACTTTTGTGCGTGAACTGAGCTTGCCGCCGGGGCTGGGTGTCGATCAGCACGCCATTGCCCCGGACATGATCGATCTTAATTTCAACTCTCCGGCGTTGCCGGAACAAACCGTTCTCCTGCGCGAGGCATTAAAAAAACTGTCTGGCGCGGGCGATCTGGAGGCGTTGTTACGCTATCAACCGCACGCCGGACGCATGAGCGAACGGGAAATAGTGGCCCAGCATCTTAACAGACAGGGTATGGCGGCCAGCGCCGGGCAGGTCGCTATCGTTAACGGCGCTCAGCATGGGCTGGCGGTCACGCTCGGCGGCCTGCTGCGTCCCGGCGATGTGGTTGCGGCAGATGCCTTGACCTATCCGGGATTTCGCGCTCTCGCCAGGCTCTATCAACTTGAACTGGTTGCTATCCCGCACACAACACAAGGGCCGGATCTCGACATGCTTCGCAGCCTGTGTGAAAAACGGCGGGTAAAAGCGATTTACACCATGCCGACGCTGCATAACCCTCTTGGCTGGGTAATGAATCTGGCGCAGCGTAGTCAACTGGTTGATATTGCCCGCCAGTTCGATTTGTTCATCATTGAGGATGCCGCCTATGCGTGGTTGATTGAAAACGCGCCGCCGCCGCTGATGTCGCTGGCGCCTGAGCGTACGGTCTATGTGTGCGGTTTTTCAAAAAACATCGCCACCGGTTTACGGGTTGGCATGGTGGTATGCCGCGAAGCGTTAATGCCGGCGATAGAGCGGACGATCCGCGCCACCAGCTGGAATACGCCGGCCTTAACGACGGCGCTGGTCTGCGGCTGGATCCAGGATGGGACGCTGGCCCGGCTCGAAACTATAATGCGCGCAGATGCGCGGCGGCGGCAGGCCATCGCCCGTCAGGCGCTGGCGGGTTTACCGATGATCGGCAATGAAAATGCCTGGTTCCTTTGGCTGCCATTGGGCGAGGAGATCCGCGCCGATCGCGTCGTGAAACAGCTGCTAACCATGAATATCGCTATTTCCACCGCCGAACCTTACAGCGTCGGGCGCGATGCACCGCACGCTTTGCGTCTGGCGCTGGCGTCACCGAGCCTCGAAAAACTGAGCGCTGCGCTGAAGATGATGAGGCCTATTATCGAGTACGGCGTTTAACGACCGTGCGCTTTTGACAACCATCCTTCGTCGCTAACCGAAGTATCCTCTGGTTGGTGCTTTTACTCTTTGCCCTGGCGCGGCGGCTTGCTCGTCGCATCATGCTAATACATAATAAAAAGAGAATTAAAAGTAAATAACATTCTCTTTTTGAGATTAAATTGTGCAAGGGGTAACGCAGATGCGACAAATCAGGCCGGAGATAAACGCTTTCTTATTAGCGCTGGCAGGGGCGACGGTATTAATGATTGGTATGGGTTACGGCCGCTTCGCCTTCACCGGGATCCTGCCGGTGATGTTAAGCGATCAGATCCTGACGCTGCGTCAGGGGAATCTGGCCGCCTCCGCTAATTATGCCGGATACCTGCTGGGGGCATTGTTACTGGCGAAGGCAAAGCCGGAGCAGGCGACCAGAATGAATATTGTCTCGATCATTCTGACGCTAATTTGTCTGGCGCTACTGGCCTGGCTGCGTTCGCCGCTGGCTATCATCATCTTGCGCGGGTTGGCCGGGGTACTCAGCGCGGTAACGCTTATCTCCGCCTCGTTATGGCTACTGCAACATATGAAACATCATAACGGCGCGCCAGTGCTGTTTGCCGGGGTCGGAATGGGGATCTTTTTGTCGGCGGAGTTTATTGCCGCCGGTAAAGCGCTGGCGTTTAGCAGTCAGCAAATCTGGCTACTGTGCGCCATCACGGCGACGATACTGTTTTTATGCGCCTTGCGCGGATTATTAAGCCCGGCGGATTCGCTGCTGGCGTTAAACAGCGGGCCCGCAACAACGATGCCGAGCGACAATGGGCGCACGAGCGATGCGGTAAAATTGCTGCTGATTTATGGCCTCGCGGGCTTCGGCTACATCATCACCGCGACCTATTTGCCGCTGTTTTTGCACGGCGCGCTATCGGGTATCGACCCGGTGCACCTGTGGGCGGTATTTGGTCTCGCGGCGGTACCTTCCTGTTTTATCTGGCACCAACTCGTGCTGAAAATTGGCTATCCGCGGGCATTTTGTAGCAATCTCGTTATTCAAGCCTTCGGCGTGGCCTTACCGGCGTGGAGCCACTCATTCACCTTTTGTTTGTTGAGCGCGCTGCTGGTTGGAGCGACCTTCCTTGGGACGGTAACCATCGCCTTGTCAGAGGGCAAGCGGCTAAATCAGGCGGTAAAATTTAATATGATCGCCGCGCTAACGGCGACTTACGGCGTCGGACAGATAATCGGGCCGCTGGTCGCCGATGGGTTATACAGCCTGACGGGATCGTTTAACCCTTCACTATTGACGGCCAGCGGCGTGTTGCTGGGAGCCGCCGGGCTGGTTGCCTGCGGCCGGCGCCAGCAATAACTGGCGCAGGACGTCGAGAATCGGCGATACATACCCGCGGCGCCAGATAAGCTGGGTGGCGGCCTGGGTGACATAATGCGTCTGGCAGCCTGCGGGTAGCGTGAGCAGGGCCAGAACGCTTTCCGGGAGCAAACAGGCGTAGCGACCGGTGGCGACGTTGGCCATCATCGCGTGATAGGAGCTGACATCGACGATGTCCACGTGTGCTCCCGTCTGCTGCAGATACTCGATGCCTCGCTGGCGGTAGGAACATCCTGCCGGGAAGGCGGCAAAACGGTAGTTTCGCCCCTCGGCAGGGGCGATAAGGACCAGTTGTTCGATAAAAAGCGGGAGATATTCAAGCGTCTGTGGGCATTGAAGGCTGCCGTCCGGACCGGCCGGCAGTGAAACCAGCGCGCAGTCCAACGTGGAGTTTTCAACCAGTTCAGTCAGCTGACGGGTGGGCATGGTACGCAATGTCAGGTCGGCGTCCGGGCAGCGTTGCTGAAACAAAGGCAATACGGCAGGCAGACGGCTGGCGGCACAGGCTTCCATCGCGCCGAGCTTTAACGTTCCCGCGGGGCGCGCCGGGTGCAGCGCCAGTTTGGCTTCTTCGGCAAGGCTTAAAATTCGCCGCGCGTAGCTGAGGAAGTTTTGCCCGGCGGGAGAAAGCAGCATCTTCTTGTTTCCGCGTACGAAAAGCTCGGCTTCCAGCTCCTCTTCAAGCTGCTGAATGCGCGTGGTGATATTGGACTGCGCGCGACCAAGTTGTTTCGCCGCCTGAGTGACGCTTTGGGTTTCGGCCACCAGCTTAAAGATCAGTAATGTGGTGTGGTTCATATTTTTCTTCTCAATATGACAATATGGTTGATCTTAACATCTTAAAAAGAGATGGTTAATGCCTCACATCGCAAATTGCACAGGATCGCCAATGAATCAGCATTTACCGCGATTACTTAATATTCGTTACCCGATTATTCAGGCGCCGATGGCAGGGGTGTCGACACCGTCCCTGGCTGCAGCGGTAAGCAACGCCGGAGGATTGGGTTCGCTGGGGCTCGGCGCGTCGACGGTTACGCAGGCGCAGGCGCTTATTGAACAAACCCGGCAGCTCACCGATCGTCCCTTTAACGTCAACCTTTTCTGTCATACGCCGTCGCGCCGCGATGCCGTTCAGGAAGCGCAGTGGCTGGCGCGGTTGGCTCCGGCGTTTGCCCGTTATCACGGCACGCCGCCGAAACAGCTTAACGAGATTTATCAGACCTTCCATCAACATCAATCCATGCTCGATATGCTTCTTGAACAGAAGCCGGCGGTGGTGAGTTTTCATTTTGGCGTGCCGTCGTCAGAGGTCATTCGCCGCTTCCAGCAACAGGGAATGGTGACGATGGCGTCCGCCACCTGCGTCGACGAAGCGCGATTAATTGCGCAAGCGGGTATTGATGTCGTTATTGCGCAAGGGTATGAGGCCGGTGGTCATCGGGGGATTTTTGACCCACACGGCGACGATCGTCAAATGAGCACCTTCACTCTGCTTCAGGCTCTAAAGCAGGCTGTCGATTTACCCATTGTCGCCGCCGGCGGCATTATGCATGGGGCGGCGATAGCCAGCCTGATGCAGCTCGGCGCGTCGGGCGTTCAGCTGGGAACCGCATTTTTATTGTGCCCGGAAGCGGGTATAGATAGTGGATATCGACAGGCGCTCACGCAAAATAGTGACATTGTCACATTTTTGACAGCGGCTATTTCGGGTCGGCCAGCACGCTGCGTTAAAAATAGCTGGCACGAAATCGGCGAAGGAGAAATTCCCGCCTATCCGCTCGCTTATGACGCCGGAAAAGCGCTGGCGACGGCGGCAAAAGCGCAGGGCGATCATGGTTTCGGCGCGCACTGGGCGGGACAAGGGGTGGCGATGATCCGCGAAATGCCGGCGGCAGAGCTGGTCAGGGTTCTCGTGGAGGAAGGCGGCCTGCAGTAGCCGCCTGCGAATGAGAGCTTAGCGGCGATGGGCAAGCTGTCGTACCAACCTGTCGCCGATCATTTGTACGCCCTGGACCATCACCACCAGAATCAGCACCGTACCGACCATCACCTGATCGTTAAAACGCTGATAACCATAGCGAATCGCCAGGTCCCCAAGACCGCCGCCGCCAATGACGCCCGCCATCGATGAAAAGCCAATCAGCATCACGATAGTCAGGGTGATCCCGGCAAGCAGGGTCGGTAGCGCCTCCGGCAGCAGCGATTTAAAGATAACGTGCCACAGATTACCCCCCATCGACAGAATGGCTTCAATGCGTCCGTAATCCACTTCGTCGAGCGCGTTTTCGGTCAGTCGCGCGAAGAACGGAAAAGCGCCGATGGTAATCGGCACGACGGCGGCGGTGCTGCCTAAGGTGGTGCCGATAATCAAACGCGTGAAGGGGATCAGCGCAATGAGCAGTACAATAAACGGCAGCGAGCGGCCAAAATTAATAATCGCCCCCAGCAACGCATTCAGTTTCGGCATCGGCGCCAGGCCGTTGCGACGGGAGACAAACAGTAACACGCCGACCGGCAGGCCGATTAAAATGGTAAACAGCGCCGCCAGACCTACCATATAGAGGGTTTCCAGGCTGCCTTCCCACAATAAGGGCCATAAATCTTCCCAACTCATGCGACTACGCATAAAGGCCTCCCGTGAAAGCCGTGACGGGCAAGGAAATCCTGCTCCGCCTGCGGATTATGCAGTAACGACTGACGTAATCTGGACCACGGTGCCACCAGCAGGTCGGCGATTTTCCCGCTCTCGATGACTTCTCCATGCTCCAGCAACGCCGCGTGATCGCACAGCGTTTTGACGACTTCCAGCTCATGGGTAATAAGCACGATAGTCAGATTGAGCCGCTGATTGATATCGGCCAGTAACGCCAGCACCGAGGTGGTGGTTTCCGGATCGAGGGCGCTGGTTGCTTCATCGCATAGCAGCACATCCGGGCCGGCCGCCAGCGCGCGGGCGATGCCGACGCGCTGCTTTTGACCGCCGGAAAGCTGGGATGGAAAGGCGGTTGCTTTATCCGCCAGTCCCACTAACTCCAGCAACTCGAGCACGCGTTCGCGGCGCGCACGTTTGTCGACACCGGCGATTTCCAGCGGAACCGCGACGTTGTCAGCCACGTTGCGGGCATGCAGCAGGTTGAAGTGCTGGAAGATCATTCCGGTGCGCAGACGGTGCTGACGTAAACCGGCTTTGTCTAACTGAGTGATATCATGCCCGTTCACCACAATTCGGCCCGCAGAGGGCCGTTCGAGTAAATTGAGACAGCGGATCAGCGTGCTTTTTCCTGCGCCGCTGCGCCCGAGAATGCCATAAATCGCGCCTTTCGGGATCTGCAGCGACACGCCGTTTAACGCCGGTCGGCCTGTTCCGGCATAGGTTTTACTCAGCCCGACGACCTCAATCATGATTGCGGCGCAACCGGGATAACCGAGCCGTTATAGTTTTTGCGAATAAACTCGGCAACCTGCGGCGAGGTGAGATCTTTGGCCAGCGCTTTAATGCGTGGGTCATTAGCCAACTGCGGCGTCGTTACCAGGATATTGGCGTAAGGGTTGTTGTTCGCGCTCTCCAGTCCTAACGCATCTTTCGCCGGTACCAGTCCCGCCTCCAGCGCGTAGTTGCCGTTAATGACCGCTAAATCGACATCGTCTAAGGAACGCGGGATCTGCGGCGATTCAATTTCGAGGATCTTCAGATGTTTGGGATTTTCCACGATATCTTTCGGGGTGGCTAACGTGGTCGCCGGGTTGGTGAATTTAGCGCCGAGTTTGATTAATCCCTGGCTTTGTAGCAGGAACAAGGCGCGACTGAGATTGGTGGTGTTGTTCGGCACCGCGACGGTCCCGTTTTCCGGGACGGAATTAAAGTCTTTGTGCTTACGGGAATAAATACCCAGCGGTTCAATATGCACCGTAGCGGCGACGGCAAAGGTCTTACCCAGCGCTTTTTCCTGATCCTTCAGATACGGAACGTGCTGGAAGTAGTTGGCATCAACGTCGCCATTCGCCAGCAGCTCGTTGGCGTTAACGCCGCTGGTGAGTTCGACCACTTTGATATCGAGGCTGGGATCGATTTTTTTGATGTAATTGAGGATCTCAGCGTGTGGTACCGGGTCAGCGGCAACGCGCAGCGCGGCAGCCTGGGCGGATGTCCATGCCAGAGAAAGAGATAAAGCGACCCCTGCCAGTTTGAATGCGGCATATTTCATCTTGTTATCCTTATTAAATTAAACGATCAGTTGCTCAGTACGTTCGCGAAAAACATCCTGGTAATAACGTTCGGCGACATCCGGGTGGGAACGCAGCCGCCCTTTGAGGTAATTCCAGCCAACATCCCGCAGCAGCGGATTTTGCGGATCGCTATCCGGGCCGAGCGCTTCCTGCGCCAGATGGGCGGGCAGGCGGTACACCGGCACCACGGCATCGAGCTGCGCGCCAAGAAAGAAGGCGATTGAGAGGCGTTCCTGTTCTGCCGGCGGCGAGACCACGCGATGAACGGTGGCGCGCAGGTAACCGTTAGTCGCCAGCTCAAGTAGCTCACCGATATTCACCACAAAGCTGCCCGCCAGCGGCGTGGCGTCGATCCAGTGCTCCGGCGCGACTTCCACCTGCAGTCCTTTTTGCTCGTCCTGTAACAGGAAGCTTAAGAATCCAGAATCTTTATGCGCCCCAACGCCTTGTGCGCTTTTGGTTTCACGCTGACCGGGGTAGCGAATCAGTTTGATATGTTCATTCGGCTTCTCGCCATACAGCGCGTCAAAGGCGTCGGCAGGTAACTGTAGCGCTTCGGCAAACGCGCGCAGCAAGGTGATCCCAACGCCGGTCATCGCCTGCTGCCAGCCCAGTAGGGTCGGTTTCAGCGACGGTAGCGCGGCGGGCCATAAGTTCGGTCCCTGCAGACGCTGCCAGCGTGGCGCGTTTTCGGCGAGAGTTAAAGCCGGGCGTTCGGCGCCGATGTCAAACTGTTCGCGCCAGTCTGGCTGGCCGCGAGTGAGCTCGGAAGCCGCGCGGTTATAGCCGCGAAAGTGCGGGGAATGAATCATCGCCACCTGCTGCTTTTCGCTATCATCAAGAGCAAAAAAGCGTCGCGCCTGGCGTTGAACTTCGGTTTGCAATCCGGCGTCCACGCCGTGATTAATAAGATAAAAGAAACCAATATCGCGAGCGGCATGGCGGAGGTCGGCAAGAAAACCGCTCTTTTCAGCAGGGTTGGTATAGCGGGCCAGATCGAGAATCGGCAAAGTCGTGGCGTTCATTGTGTTCTCCGAGAACGGGGTACGGGTCATTGGCTATGAAGTGATTCTGGGTTCGGCAACAACAACGGCGCATGATGATTTCCTCTGTCGGGTAGATGCGCTCAGCTTGCCTTAGCGCAATTTTTTCGACCAATAACGTTCTTTTCTAATTTATGACCGCGGTGGGTTCAGTGCTTTTGCGAAAAACAGATAAGGAGTGGGGAAACCGCGTGGGTGTGATGTAAAAAAGTGGCGGGATGTTGCATGATGCCGCCGCGGTCCGTATGGTGGGCGAAATTTTTCATGCAGGAAAAACAATGCACACGTCAAAAGATCCGCTTCACGGCGTGACGCTCGAAGCGTTACTCACTGACCTTGTGGCCAGATATGGCTGGGATGAACTGGCCCGACATATCAAAATCAACTGTTTCAAAAGCGATCCGAGCATTAAGTCGAGCCTGAAATTTCTGCGCCGCACGCCGTGGGCGCGTAAAGAAGTCGAAAACTTTTATCTCGATTCTCTGGAAGGGCTCATCGACAAACCCGCCGACGCTGGCCCGTGGGCCAACTGGCAGAAGAAATAACGCTTATCAGGTTACCGCTTGTTCATTGACCCCATTGCGTAGCGCTCCCGGCGCTTTGCCGGTAATGCGTTTAAAGGCGCGGCTAAAGGCGGCGAGCGAGTTGTAGCCGAGGCGGAAGGCGACTTTTTCCAGCGCTTCGCCTTCATGGCTGATGTATTGTACCGCCAGGCGCATGCGTAATTCTGTCAGGTAGCGGGCCGGCGTGGTACCGGTGGCGGTGAGAAAACGTTCGGCGAACACCGAACGCGACAGGCCGGATTCGCGGGCCAAGTCTTCTACCTTCCAGTTGACGCCGGGCTGCTGATGCATAGCATATATCGCGCGCGATAGCTTCGGGTCGCGCAGTACCTGTACCCAGCCGGTAGCGTTACCGCAGCCGCATTCCACCCAGGCGCGGACGATCAGCGCCGCGACGACGTCGGCGAGACGTGCCAGAATGCCGGCATAGCCCACCTGACGCGTCAGGGATTCACGCTCCATTGCCGCCAGCAGCGGCTGGATTTCCGGGCGGGCGCTTAACAGGCTACTCACCAGCATTACCTCCGGCATGGCCCGAACCAGCGGCTGCATTCCGCCTAATTCAAAATCCATACAGGCGCTGAAGATAACCGCATTCTCTTCGGTATTAACGCAGCCCGCGTTTTTGATGCAGGAAACCGTCCCGCAGACCGGTTTGCTGTCGAGCTCCATCACATTCACCCGCGCGGCTTTGCTATCTGAGAGCAGGGCGTGCGCATCGCTATTGGGAATAAACACCGCATCGCCGCTCTCAAGCGAGAACTGTTTACCGTTGCTCATTTGTAGCAGCAGCGGGCCGCGGCTGACAAAATGAAACTGCGCTTTGCCAGGAACCGAATTAAACTCCACGCCGAAAGGACGCGAGGTTTCAATCCGTCGGTATTTCACTCCCGACAGTCGCATGCCCTGTAACAGCTCGCTGGTCAGATCTAAGGTTTGCTGGCTCATCGTTTTTCCGGACGAATAATCAATAATTGCAGAGTATGTATCATATATCGTCTTAACGGAAGCCACTAAGCTTGGCGAATGTTAATGATTCTGGAGAGATGTATATGAGTTCTTGCATTGTCGCTGAAGAGAGCGCGATTAACGCCCGCCCGGCGTGGCGCGCCGTGTATGCGCTGGCGTTGGGGGTCTTTGGCCTGATCGTCGCTGAATTTCTACCGGCCAGTTTACTGACGCCGATGGCCAGCAGCCTGGGCGTAAGTGAGGGGATGGCCGGACAGGCGGTGACCGCCACGGCGTTAATCGCTCTGGTGACGGGGTTATTGATTACCTCTGCTACCCGCAATATCGACCGTCGCTGGGTGCTGATGTTCTTTTCCGTATTGCAAATCATCTCCAGTCTGATCGTGGCCTTTGCCGGTTCACTGGAGTTCCTGCTGCTGGGACGCTTGCTGCTTGGTATCGCTATCGGCGGCTTCTGGGCGATGTCGACGGCGACGGCGATGCGGCTGGTTCCGGCGGCGATGGTGCCGAAAGCGCTGGCGATTATCTTCTCGGCGGTGTCGATTGCCACCGTAGTGGCGGCACCGCTGGGTAGCTATCTTGGCGCGCTCATTGGCTGGCGTAACGTCTTTATCATCTGCGCCGTACCGAGCCTGGTTGCGCTACTGTGGCAGCTATGGGTACTGCCGTCGATGCGCCCGGAGAGTGCTGGCAGCTTTAGTACGCTCTTTAAGGTACTGCGGCGGCCGGGAATGGTTGGCGGCCTGCTGGCTTCGATTTTGATTTTTGGCGGACACTTCGCTTTCTTTACCTATCTGCGGCCGTTTCTCGAAACCGTGGCGCTGGCAAGTGTAGAAGGGGTGTCGTTGATTTTGCTGGGGTTCGGCGTGGCCAACTTTATTGGCACCTCGCTTGCCGGGCATCTGCTGGCGCGCAGTTTGCGTTTGACGCTGGCGCTGGTGCCACTGGCGATGAGCTTGCTGGCGCTGATGATGGTGCTGTATGGTCATATTGCGCTACTGGATGGCCTGTTGGTCGCCCTGTGGGGATTTGCATTCGGCCTGGTGCCGGTGGCCTGGTCAACCTGGCTTGCCACTACGGTACCGGATGAAGCGGAAAGCGCAGGGGGATTATTAGTCGCGGCGATCCAGCTGGCCATTAGCGCCGGGGCTGCCGGCGGTGGGGCAATATTTGATATCAGCGGCGCCAGCGGCGTATTTACCGGCAGCGGGCTGTTATTATTAAGCGCCATGCTGATTGTCTTTATTGGCGTCAGGGTGACGCCGCCGGTCAGAAACAATTAATGATTAAACGCGCCGACTGGCGCGTTTATTTTTCTTAAGGCGCAGCGAGTACTCATTTTATTATTATAAAACGAGCGACTAATTGATGAGTTGAAAAACTTCTTACGCTTTCCCGCGTGAATGCGGTTGCTGGCCTCAGCGTTTTGTCAGGTGGTTTCCATCACAGATTGGGCGCTATGTTATTAATTATTCTATTAAATAGCGTCTGTCAGTTGGTCAACGATAACTTTACCGCTGTTATCAAATTGGGTAATACGAAAATTAACGTTCCACGAGCGGCGAGTATTAAATTTATCAAACAGGGAGACGCGGCCTTTTTTCTTACCCTCTTTATTGAGGATCACCCACTCAGTCACTTCGGTATACTGCTGGCTAGGTTGATGACCGCTTTGTTGTTCAACTAATTGGTCTTCAGAATCCAGTTTTAAATAATCGCGTAACATTTTGCACCTCTTTGTTAATGTTTTTTTAACGTTACTCCTTTTTTTGATTCTTTCAATCTGAGTTTTTAATCGATGTGTGTGACTATTAGTTGGCGATCTAGCTGTTATATTTTTGCTAATCACTCTGCTGAATCCCAGGCTATTGTAACCATTCAGCACTAGACCGACCTACGGAAGCGAAGCGATGAATGCCTCATCCAGCGGAAAGAGGCCCGTTGGATGTGGCATTGATTACCCGGTTTTTGGGATTGAGGTTATTCATCGTGCTGATGAATATTACAGCACCGCTACGTACTTAATACCGTTATTGTTCTGTTTTAGCCTTTCCAGCGCCTGTGGGATCTCGTCGAAACTGACGCTTTCTATCGGCGGCATCATCAGTTCGCCGCGGCCAATTTGCTGCAGCATGTTTTCCCCGGCCTGACGTAATCGACTCCACTGCCTCTGGGTACCGTAAGGATGGATTGCCGCCAGCGCGACCTCATGCAATGAGATACTGGTAGTAAACGCCGGTAGCGGCGCGTGCTCGAGCCGGTCTTGTATACAGACCAGATGGCCGTAGTAGCCGAGCAACCCGGCAAGCGAAAGGGCATTTTGCTGATTTACGGTATCGAAAGCGGCATACAGCGATTTACCCGCCAGCGCGCGTTTTAGCTCCTGCGGCCAGGAAGTATGGTGATAATCAAAGGCCTGAATCACCCCACGAGCCAGTAGTTTCGGGTGATGCGTGGCGCTGGCCGTGACGTAGACGTTAGCGCCGCTCTCAATCAGTAATTGGCTTAGCAGACTGCCGGCAGCGCCGCCGGCGCCGCTGACCAACACATTCTCGCCAGCCGGAAGGGGGATCTTTTGCGCTGCCTGCCACGCTGTCAGACCAGGGCACGGCAGCGCCGCAGCGGTAAGGTCGCTAATGTGGTCGGGAACCGCAATCACCGCCTGGGCGCTGACTAACGTATGGCGGGCAAAGCTACCGTCAAAACGCAGGTCGGTGTGATACATCACACGCGTGCCGGGACGAAGGTGGCGGGCGTTGCGGCCAACGGCGGTAATCACCCCCATACCGTCGACGCCGGGGATCTGATCCTCCTGCCAGGCGTCGGAGAGACCGGCCATCAGCTTCCAGTCGACCGGATTAAGGCCAATGGCGCGGTTCTCGATCAGCACCTGATCGTCAGCGGGCGTGACTAATGTTTTCTCATGGCGTTCAAGCAGAAGCGGGGAGGCGTGCTTTTTCCACAGCCAGGCGTCGGTTTTTATCATTGTTTCTTCCTCTGGTGTTGGTGAGCTATCCATTTAAACAAAATCAGAACTCAAGATAATTCCATAAATAGCAATTATCTATTGCGATTAGTGCTGTTTATCGCAATAGCATTCCATGAAACACTTTGCTCATATTTTCAACGTGATACCGCACGGCGGTTGACGGAGTGACCCATGAGCATCGAAAAATTAACCCAGCAGCCGCTAACGATTGGCGTGGAACTGCCGCTGGACAATGACTGGTCGACAAGCGGACAGCTAAAACGGCAGCGCGACGGGCGACCGTTTGGCGTGCCGGATATGAGCGAGCACGCGGAGCGCATTAAACTGGCGGAAACGCTCGGTTTTCGCGCCGCCTGGATCCGCGATGTTCCGCTGTACGATCCGCAGTTTGGCGATGCGGCTAACGTCTTTGAAGCCTTTACCTACCTCGGTTATTTATCGAGTCTGACGCAAAATATTTTGCTGGGCACGGCGGCGGTTGTGCTGCCGCTACGTCAGCCATGGCTGGTACGTAAAGCCGCCGCCACGGTGCAGGCGCTCAGCGGCGACCGGCTGCTATTGGGCATCGCCAGCGGCGACAGGCCGGTCGAATACCCGCTATTTGGTGAAGACTACGCCAGCCGCGGCGAGCGTTTCCGTCACGGCGTGAGCGTGCTGAAGGGCGAGACCGATCGTCAGCTGGAGCCGGGCCTGGAGTTGCTGCCAGCCAAACCGACCCCGCCGCTGCTGGTTGCTGGTTTGGCGCAACAAACGGCGCAATGGGTAGGCAGTAATATGGATGGCTGGCTTGCCTATCCTGGCCAGCCTGACGAGCACGTTAGCCGCGTCAAGCTGTGGCGTCGGGTAGCGGGCGAGAAACCCTATATCAGCTTTATCCATCTGGATCTGCAAGATGACGCCAATGCGCCGATTCAGCGCCATCGTTTCGGCATCAGCAGCGGCCGCCATGGTCTCATTCAGGAATTAAATGCGATGCGCGATGCCGGCGTGAACCATATCGGCCTACATTTTCGTCGCAACCAGCGTCCGTTGGCCGAGACGATGCAGGAGATTGGCGAACTGGTGCTGCCGGCATTCCATTATTAAAGTACGCCGTCACCGCCGTCTGAACACCAGACCTGGCCGGAGGCATACGAGCAGGCATCAGAGGCGAGAGTCACATACAGCGGGGCGATCTCAACGGGTTGCCCTGGCCGCCCCAGCGGCGTATCGCCGCCAAAGTTTTGCACTTTTTCCGCCGGCTGTCCGCCGCTTGACTGTAGTACCGTCCAGTACGGGCCGGGAGCGACCGCATTGACCCGGATCCCACGCGGCCCTAACTGCTTGGCCAGCGATTTGGTGAAGGCCACCAGGCAGGCTTTGGTCTGGGCATAATCCAGCAAAATAGGGCTCGGTTTAAAAGCCTGTACCGAAGAGGTGTTGATAATCACGCTTTGGGCTTTGAGGTGCGGCAGCGCGGCTTTGGTTATCCAGAACGGCGCATAAACGTTGGTTTTGAAGGTAGCATCGAAATCGGCGGTGGTAAGTTGCTCAATTTTTTCGCAGTATTGCTGACGACCTGCATTGTTCACAACAATATCCAAACCGCCAAGACCGCTTACCGCTTTTTCCACCAGCGTTTCACAGAAGGATTCCACGCGAATATCGCCCGGTATCGCCACCGCTGTACGGCCTTCCGCTTTGATAAGCGCGATGACGGCGTCCGCATCGCTCTGTTCTTCCGGAAGATAGTTAATGGCAACATCCGCGCCTTCGCGGGCAAAGGCGATAGCCACGGCGCGACCAATACCGGAGTCTCCGCCGGTAATCAGCGCTTTCTTACCCTGTAGCCGTCCTGACCCGCTGTAGCTGACTTCACCATGATCCGGTGTGGGTTCCATTTCGGCGGCCAGGCCGGGAGGCGTTTGCGGTTGATCGGGGAAAGGGGGTTGTGGCCAATGGTTGGTACGCAGTTTGTCATTATCCATAGCAATCTCCTTCACAGAAAAGAGTAATGATAGAAGGTATGCGGACGCTACGATAAATGTAAATCCCTGCCCAATGGACATATTCCCGCTTTTCCTTAGCCAACTTACTGATATAAGGCGATTTATATATAATCTTTCGCTGGGTTATTTTTCAGATTATTCAACTAAATATTTTAAAATAGAATATTTAATCTTATTTACAGTTCTATTTTCTCATGCTCAATTCGTGGTGATTTTTGGTCTCGCCGTCGCGTTTATTTCTTCTGGTTAATATGATCTTAGCGATGGTCTGGTTATTTTTACCGCTCCGCTATTTATTTTTTAATTAATTTCATAGCAACTGTTAATATATTTTATTTAATTTGCATTTTTCACTTATTGCTCCAGACTTAATTCTCGACGGCGATGATTTAGAGCGTTAAATCATCTTTTACTAACCAAGCTAAAAGGTAAACGTTATGGCAGAACACAGAGGTGGTTCAGGTAATTTTGCAGAAGACCGGGAAAAAGCATCTGAAGCCGGACGTAAAGGCGGACAGCACAGCGGCGGGAATTTTAAAAATGACCCGGAACGTGCATCCGAAGCCGGTAAAAAAGGCGGTAAAAACAGCCATGGCGGCGGCCGTAAATCCGGTGATAGCTAGCTTGTGAATATAAGTGATTTGATCTGGTAACTGCTGTTAAAAATACCCTGCGGGTCATCCGACCCGCAGTTTTTAAAAGGTGTGACTTATGAAAATACAAACCATTGAAGATATTTTTATTCATTTATTATCGGATACCTACAGCGCGGAAAAACAGTTAACCCGCGCGCTGGCTAAACTATCCCGCGCCAGCGCATGTGAAGAGCTACAAACGGCATTCAGCGCTCACCTTGAGGAAACACAGGGCCATATAGAACGTATTGATAAGCTCCTTGAACAAAATGATCAAATTCGCCTGAAACGGATGAAGTGTGTGGCGATGGAAGGGCTTATCGAAGAGGCCAACGAAGTGATCGAAGCGACGGAAAAGAACGAGATCCGCGATGCTGCGCTGATAGCCGCCGCGCAGAAAGTTGAACACTATGAAATTGCGGCCTACGGTACGCTGTGTACGCTGGCAGAGCAGCTCGGCTATAAAGCCGCGGTGAAATTGCTGGCGGAAACGCTGGAAGAAGAAAAAGACGCTGATATGAAATTAACGGACATCGCCGTTGGACACGTCAATCAGGATGCCCAACAGTCCGCTTAATCCTATCTAAGGCATCAGGCAAAAAAATGAGTCTTAGTCCGGTTGTAATAAAAAGGTGTCATCTCGTCGCGGCGATAATGTGGTTTGTACTGGCTATACCGTCGGTAATATGGTGGAAAGACAGTGTCCTGTGGGTCATCATTATTAGTATTTATGCAAATATTGTCGGCCACTTATCAGGGTATAGCGCAGCACGAGCCGACCAGGCCGCAGAAGAAAATGAAGATAAGGCTGAAGAGTAATTATCTTTTTATAAAGAGGTTGTTATGACTGATATTGAAAACTATCACGATTGGTTGCGTGACGCGCACGCTATGGAAAAGCAGGCCGAATCGATGCTTGAATCGATGGTCAAACGCATCGACAGCTACCCGGAATTATGCACCCGCCTTGAGCAGCATCTTTTTGAAACCCGTCGGCAAATTACCGTACTGGATGATATTATTGCGCGCAATAATATTTCCCGCTCGGTTCTTAAAGACTCAATGAGTAAAATCGCCGCGATGGGACAATCTATTGGTGGAATGTTTCCACAAGATGAAGTAGTCAAAGGTGTGATCAGCGGTTACGTTTTCGAGCAGTTTGAGGTCGCCTGTTATACCTCCTTATTAACCGCCGCGCAAAAGGTCAACGATCATGATTCGATTGCGGATTTAGAAAGTATTTTGGCGGAAGAGAGAGGTATGGCCGAATGGTTGCTGCAACATATTCCGGATATTACGGAGCAATATATTATCCGCTCTGAAACGCCGGGTTTTGATGCTAAGCGTTAGCGGTAAAAGGTCTGTAAATGATTCGTCTCCTTGCTATCTTGTCGCGTATTAACGATAGCGCGCCGCCGCTAACGGCAGCAGGGCGGAATATTACGTTAGAGATAAATTTTGACGCGCACTGTCAGTGTCCGTCGTTGACCCCGAGGCAGCAAATTCTGGTAGATAAACTGGCCAGACGCAGTACGCCTGCACGGGATAAAAGTCATCCGTCAAAGAAAGGGTAGCCGCTGGCGGTTACCCTTTCTTTGGTCAATCAGTCTGACTATCTTGTCAATAAGGGGAACCTGATGGCTGAGTTTGATGCATTTCATCTCGCGAGGATCCAGTTCGCCTTCACTATCTCTTTTCATATTATTTTTCCGGCATTAACCATTGGCCTTGCCAGCTATCTGGTGGTACTGGAAGGCATGTGGTTAAAAACACGGCGCCTGCTCTGGCGCCAGCTTTATCATTTCTGGCTAAATATTTTTGCGATTAATTTTGGTATGGGGGTGGTATCCGGCCTGGTCATGGCCTACCAATTTGGCACTAACTGGAGCGGTTTTTCCCAGTTTGCAGGCAGCATTACCGGGCCTTTACTGACATATGAAGTTTTAACCGCTTTTTTCCTCGAAGCGGGATTTCTTGGCGTGATGCTATTTGGCTGGAACCGGGTCGGGCCGGGATTACATTTCTTTTCCACCTGTATGGTGGCCATGGGAACCCTGGCCTCAACGTTCTGGATCCTGGCTTCCAATAGCTGGATGCAGACGCCTCAGGGCTTTCATATTGAACAAGGGCAGGTGATACCAGATAGTTGGTTGGCGATAATCTTCAATCCCTCGTTTCCCTGGCGCTTACTTCATATGACTATCGCCGCCTTTCTGAGTACCGCGCTGTTCGTTGGCGCTTCGGCGGCCTGGCACTTATTACGTGATAACGATACGCCAGCCATTCGAACAATGTTCTCAATGGCATTGTGGATGGCGTTAATTGTCGCCCCCATTCAGGCCGTAGTCGGCGATATGCATGGGCTGAACACGCTCAAGCACCAGCCGGCAAAAATTGCCGCTATCGAAGGTCATTGGGAAAATAAACCCGGCGAAGCTACGCCGCTGCTGCTGTTCGGTCTGCCGGATATGGCAGAAGAGCGCACACGATATCCGCTGGCTATCCCCGCCCTGGGCAGTTTGATCCTCACCCATAGCCGTAGCGCCCAGGTTCCAGCACTGAAGGATTTTCCCGCCAACGAACGGCCTAATTCGACGATTGTTTTCTGGTCGTTTCGTTTTATGGTCGGAGCCGGTTTTTTGATGATCGCGCTTGGCGTCATTGGCTGGTATTTACGTCGCCATAAACGTTTATGCGACTCGCGACCTTTTTTGTGGTTTGCGTTAGCGATGGGACCTGTCGGTTTACTGACCATTCTGGCCGGCTGGATCACGACGGAAGTCGGACGCCAGCCCTGGGTGGTGTACGGTCTGTTGCGCACGCGGGACGCCGTCTCAGCGCATAGTACGCTGCAGATGAGCGTCAGCCTGACCGCCTTTGTGGTGGTCTATTTTGCGGTGTTTGGCGTGGGATATCTCTATCTTATTCGTCTACTCAAACTGGGGCCTCAGCCTGAATCGGAATTAGCGCTTAATTCCTCCGGAACGCCAGCGCGTCCTTTATCGGCGCCGGATAAATTACCGAGTGAGGAGAAATTCTGATGGGAGTGGATCTGGCAGTCATCTGGTTTGCGATAATCATCTTCGCCACGCTGATGTATATCGTTATGGATGGTTTCGATCTCGGCATCGGCGCGCTATTTTTATTTACCCGCGATAAGGCGCACCGCGACACCATGGTCAATAGCGTGGCGCCCGTGTGGGATGGAAATGAGACCTGGTTGGTATTAGGCGGCGCCGGGTTATTTGGCGCTTTTCCGCTGGCCTACGCGGTGATCGTTGACGCCCTGACCATCCCGCTTACCGCGATGCTTATTGGCCTGATATTCCGCGGCGTGGCGTTTGAATTTCGTTTTAAAGCCGCGGAATCCCATCGCCGGTTTTGGGATAGCGCGTTTATGTGGGGGTCATTATTAGCCATCTTCAGCCAGGGGATCATCGTCGGCGCCATTCTGCATGGTTTTCCGTTGCATGGGCGGCAATTCGCTGGTTCGCCGCTTGACTGGTTGACGCCATTTAATTTGTTCTGTGGATTAGCGTTAATTGCCACTTATGCCTTACTGGGGGCGACCTGGCTTATTTTAAAAAGTGACGGGGCGTTGTTACGCTTGATGCGTCGGTTAACACGCACACTGCTGCTGCTTTTTCTAATTGCCATGGCTGTCATTAGTTTATGGACGCCGCTTACCCTCGAACGAATTGCTGAACGCTGGTTTTCGCTCCCCAATGTCTTCTATTTTCTACCGGTGCCGCTACTGGTCCTTACCCTCAGCCTCTGGTTATGGCGGCTGAGTCAACGCGCCGACAGCCACGCCGCGCCTTTTATTCTTACGCTTGGGTTGCTGTTCCTTGGTTTTAGCGGTTTGGGGATAAGTATCTGGCCCTGGATCATCCCACCGAATGTGACGCTCTGGCAGGCAGCGGCGCCAGTGGCCAGCCAGTTGTTCATGTTGGTCGGCACGCTGCTGATTGTTCCGGTTATCCTGGCCTATACCGCCTGGAGTTACTGGGTCTTTCGCGGCAAGGTGCGGGCAGATGAGGGCTATCACTAATGTGCAAGCGTATCGCCAAAAGGCTGGGCTGGCTGCTGTTGATCTGGTGCTGCGGCGTTCTGGTGGTGTTAATCATCAGTACGCTGGTGCGCGGTTTTATGACGCTGGCGGGGCTGCATGTCTAAAACGAGGGGACGAAGATGGCAGAGCAACCGTGGTTTCAAAACGCTGTAATTTATCAGGTTGATACCTCGCTGTTTTATGATGCCAATGGTGATGGCTGTGGCGATCTGGCCGGAATAAGGCAAAAACTCTATTACTTACGTAGCTTTGGGGTGACGGTATTGTGGTTAACCCCCTTTTATCTGACGCCATTTCTCGATGACGGTTACGACGTGCAGGATCATCTGCAGCCCGATCCGCGTTTTGGGCAAATCCGTGACGTTATTCAACTGATTGATGACGCGCGGGAACTGGGGATACGCGTAATCATCGAGTTGGTTATCCAGCATACCTCTTCGCAACACCCCTGGTTTCTGGAGGCGCGTAAAAACAGACATTCTCCTTTCCGGCCATATTATCTCTGGGCCGATTCGCCGCCCGAAAAGGACGATCCGCCAATGTTTCCCGGTGTCGAAAAGAGCGTCTGGCGCTGGGATCAACAGGCGGGACAGTATTATCGTCACATGTTCTATCGCCACGAGCCGGATCTCAATCTGGTGCACCCTCCGGTGATAGACGAAATTGACAATATTGTGCGTTTTTGGCTACGCGTTGGGGTGAGCGGTTTTCGGCTAGACGCCGCCTCGCACCTGGTTAAACAAGCCGGAAATGGAGACGAAGAGCAGGGGTACTGGATATTGGCCCATCTTCGGCAACTGGTTGAACAGACAAATCCTGAAGCCATTCTGCTCGGTGAAGTTGACGTGGCAGTGAACGATTACCGTCACTATTTCGGCCACAGCGATCGCCTGCAACTGGTGCTTAATTTCTGGCTGAACAAATTTTTTTACGTCAGCCTCGCCCGGCAGAGTGCGAAGCCGCTCGTTAGCGCGCTGCAAGCGATGATTAAGCCGCCGCCCGGTTGCTGTTTTGCTAACTGGCTACGTAATCACGATGAGCTCGACCTGGAGGGTATTGAGGACGCAGACCGGCAGTTTGTGCTGCGCTGTTTCGCCCCCAAGAAGTCGATGTCAGTCTATCAACGTGGCATTCGCCGCCGCCTGGCGCCGATGCTGGAGGGCAATATCCGTCGGCTGGCGCTTAGCCATGCGGTGTTACTGTCGCTGCCTGGCGTGCCTGTGATGCGCTATGGCGATGAAATCGGTATGGGCGAGGATCTGTCGCTGAAAGAGCGTTATGCCGTGAGGACGCCCATGCAGTGGTCAGCCGGGGTGAATGGGGGCTTTTCCACCGCCGCGGCGGAAAAATTACTCGTCAGGCCGGTTGCCAGCGGTCCCTGGCGATATCAGCAGGTCAACGTCGAACTGGCGTTGCGTCAACGCCACTCGTTGCTGCAGCGAGTGCGGCAGATGGTTCAACTGCGCGCCGAATATCATGAGCCTGGCACCACCCCCTTTGAGCTAGTATCCGGCTTGCCGCCATCGGTGTTAGCGCTGCGCTACCGCAGTCAATCTCGCGATCTGCTGATGTTGGCGAACTTCAGCGAACGCCCGGTAGAGGTACGATTGCCGCGTCAGGAGACAGGTTACTGGTCCTGCGTGCTGGAGGACCGCCGTTATCGCGATAGCCTTACCGGCGGCAAGGTCTGCCGGTTACAGCTTGCCGATTATGGTTATCGCTGGTTTAGCCGCCAGCACGATTAACGGCGCTTGCGCGGGCGGCGTAGTAGTCCGCGTAATATCATCAGTCCAAATGCGATCCCAACGCCGGAGGCGACTTTACCAGGCAAATCGGCGCTGACGTTAAATGAGCGCTGGCGAGCGCCAGCGCTAAATGTCCCGCGGGTGCTGTGCTCGCCCCGCACGGCAGAATAGAGATCGTCTGGCTTTTCGCTACGTTTCGCTTGCGCTGTCAGCTGACCTTCCCAGGCTTTGTTAACCATCAGGCGGTCAAGTAGTGAAGGGAAGAAAAATTGGCCAACGATGGATTGAATGGTGCTTTTACCCACCCACAATTCACGAACGGGGCGCTGAACGACGCTGAAAATCGCCTCTGCCGCCACCTCCGGCTGATAAACCGGGGGGACGGGCTGCATCTCTTTATCCATTTTATTTCTTGCCCAACCAAACTGCGTCGTATTCATTCCCGGCAGTTGGACCATGGTTAATTGGATCCGGCTGCGTTGATGCATCAGTTCGGTTCGCACAGCATCGGTAAATCCGCGAATCGCCGCCTTCGCGCCGCAATACGCCGATTGCAACGGGATGGAACGCCAGGCAAGCGCGGAGCCCACCTGGATTATTATCCCGCGGTTTCTGGGGCTCATCACTTCCAACGCGGCGCGTGTGCCGTTGACATAACCTAAATAGGTCACCTCCGTCACGCGGCGAAATTCCTCATCACTCATCAAATGGAAGGGCGCTAACACCGTGGTCATGGCATTATTGATCCACACTTCAATGGCGCCGAGCTGGGTTTCGATTTCCGCCGCGGCCTGCCGCAGCGAACGGGCATCAGCGACGTCAGCGCTGATAACCTGCGTCCGGACGCCGTACTGTCGACATGCGTTTTCGGCCTCCTGTAGCCCACTTTCATCGCGCGCAATAATCGCCACATCATAGCCTGCCTTAGCAAAACATAGCGCCGTCGCTTTACCGGCGCCCGCACTGCCGCCGGTGATAACCATTACCGCCATAGTCGCCTCAATTGGTCTGAACATGGCATTTCGCCATGGTGTATTGGTCACTGAGTACTTGAGTATTATTGATTCATTGCTGGCCGGTGGTCGGAAATATCCGAGAGTACTTATTATGGCTAACAGACGACATTATTTATTATGGCAATGGCCAAATTTCATGATAACGCTACAATTTATAATTCAATGCCGCAAAGTTGGAGGTGGTATGTATATTAATCATGTTACTGAAAAAGAAGAGGACGACCCGACACGGGCTCCTGAGTCAGGCGATAAACAACCGGAACGCGATAAGTAACGTCTCTACGCTTCGGTCGGAATAATTGAAATCTGGCCATTACGTTCGAGGATCGCAAATTTAATCTTCTCAAGTTGATATATACCATGGTGCTGTCGCGCGGCGAGCAATATGTCATCCACAGAGATATTGACCATTTTCATTTTATCGTCAGCGACAACACCATTTTCTACGACGATCGTCGGCGAACCATCAAGATAATTCTCAGCCTGCGAAAAGCGCTTCTTTATATAGCCAAATAAAATATCCACGCTGACCAGCGTGACAATAGTCAGCATTGAACCGGTAACAGAATAGTCGGTGCTGAGCATGGCCTGCTGGGTGGCCTCACTGATAATCAACAGTAAAATCAGATCAAAACTGGTGAGTTGCATAAGCGTTCTTCTACCAGCAACTTTAAATATAATCAATAAGATAAGATAGATTGCGACGGCTCTGAGCACCATTTCCATCGTTGTGACTCCTAAGGAAAGACAAATTGGCTAAAGGTGACGGCAGGTTGCCGGTACGCCTGTAGTGTCGTGGAAAGTTTGCCAAATGTTTTTGGCGTGATAGATAACCACAGCGAAAGCGGCGCGCCACTGCTATTTTCATTGTAAACCAGTATCAGATGACCGTTAGCGCTGTACATTTTATCGGGCTGTGGTCGAATATCACCAATTTGGTAATGGCTTAATAACGTGGGTGAAAAATCCACTGAGGTATGAGCGAGGCCACTGTTTTTTATCTGAACATTGACTTCGGTTTCGCTCATTAGCCTGGCAAAACGGTCATAGTCTACCGTTAACGATGAAGCGGAATTCTCATGATGGGCGGAGCTCAGGAAGCCAGATGAAAATAAACCGCATAATGCAGCAATGATAATAATGGCGAGAAAAACCACCCCATAGCGCCGGAAGTTATACTCGAAGCGTAACGCCTGTAGATTCTCGTTTATCTCTGGCGGATCCTGTTGATTATTGTCCATCTTTCGGCTCCAGCATGATGTTTATATTTAACGATACGATAGCGACGTTGTTATTTTAGCTGATATCAGAATTATTGACGTTGTTAAAATCGCTATCCGCGGCCAGACTTTAATAACAGTCATGCTGACATGAAAGGTGAAATAATGAGGAAAAAGCTAATCGCGACACTCTGTTTGTTACTCACCGCTGGCGTCTGGGCTGAAGAAAAGGGCGGTTTTAAAAACGATGCCGCGCCGCCGCCGCCGCACCAGCTGGACGACGGCTATCGCGGTATGGAGGATGGCCGGATTATGACCATTGAGCAGGCGAAAACCATGCACGACGGCGCGACTATTTCCCTGCGCGGCAATGTGATTAAGCATGAAGGCGACGACCGTTATCTGTTCCGTGATAAAACTGGCACCATTGCGGCCATTATTCCGGCAGCCGTTTTTGATGGTCAGGACATCAAGCCAGACAAACTGGTGAGCATCAACGGAAGCCTGGATAGTAAAATGACGCCGCCGCTGGTGCGGGTTGATAAGCTGCGCAAACAAGCGCCCAATTAACCGGAGAGCCTGAGTATGAGCAGAGCGCATCACCATGAACTCGATAAACGCGGTAAACACCCGGCGCGAGAAGAGCCGGGTAAACACGGTGAGATCCCGCGGAAACGGGATGATAGCGACGATCACCGAAGCGATCCCTATCATCCGACGGAAAACGCCAAAGCGGTATGTTTCTGCTGAGGGTAATGAAACCCCGCGCCGCGCGCGGGGTTAGCGTT
The DNA here is from genome assembly GCF_057196925.1 of Klebsiella sp. SYXHC3. Lineage (NCBI taxonomy): Bacteria > Pseudomonadati > Pseudomonadota > Gammaproteobacteria > Enterobacterales > Enterobacteriaceae > Klebsiella > Klebsiella sp. SYXHC3. Next base: position 307,981 of record NZ_JBXUNG010000001.1, read on the forward strand.
TACTCACGTAGCGCGTTTCGCCAGTCAGCGATCAGGTCTTGCGGATCTTCAATACCTACCGAGAGTCGAATCAACTGCGGCGTTATGCCATTCGCCAGCCGCTGTTCCAGCGGAATGGAGGCGTGCGTCATGCTGAATGGCTGGCTCACCAGGCTTTCCACACCCCCCAGGCTTTCCGCCAGGGTAAATAACCGTAGTTTTTTGATGATGCGCCCGGCGTAGTCATCATCTCCTTTGACCACAACGGAAATCATACCGCCTGGCAGGGCCATCTGTCGGCGAGCCAGATCGTGATGAGGATGGCTGGCGAGCCAGGGGAACCACACTTTCTCGACCTGCGGTTGCTGCTCCAGCCATTCCGCCAGCAGCAGAGCGTTGCTGCTATGACGTTCCACCCGTAGAGCCAGGGTGCGAATGCCGCGCAGCGTCAGGAAGCTGCTGAATGGGTCAAGTACGCCGCCGACGGCGTTTTGCAGATAGCCCAACTTCTCGGCCAGCGTCGGATTGTCGCCAACCACCGCCAACCCGGCGACGACATCCGAATGACCGTTGAGATATTTGGTCGCTGAATGCACCACGATATCAAAGCCCAGTTCGATAGGGCGATGGATGATCGGTGAGGCAAAGGTATTATCGGTGACGCTGATAATGTTATGTCGACGGGCAATCTCGGCAATGGCCGCAAGATCCGCCAGCTTGAGTAACGGATTGGTCGGCGTTTCCACCCAAATCATCCGCGTATCAGGGCGGATCTCGGCTTCGATGCCTGCCAGATCGTCAGGTTTGACCCAGGTCACTTGCAGACCGGCGCTACGACGGCGAACATTTTCAATCAGCCGGTATGTGCCGCCATAGACATCATCTACCGCCACCAGATGGCTATCCTTATCCAGCAGTTCCAGTACCGTGGAAATGGCCGCGAGGCCTGAAGCAAAAGCAAAACCCCGGCTACCGCTTTCCAGCTCTGCAATGGCCGTTTCCAGCGCGTGGCGGGTCGGATTGCCGCTACGCGAATATTCATAGCCGGTATGCTGGCCCGGCGCGGGCTGGGCAAAGGTAGAGGTGGCGTAAATTGGTGGCATCACCGCGCCATGCTGGTCGTTAAAAATGCCGCTATGGACGCTGAGCGTCTGTAAATTTTTCATGTTCGTTCCTTATTGTTCCAGTCGGTTACGCCAGGTGGTCAGGACGTCGCTACGGGTAATCAGGCCGATAAACCGATCGTTATCGGTAACGACCACGACATGTCCACGGTCGAAGATATCTTTAAGCGCGCTTTCCGGGGCGTGCTTATCCAGGGTTTCGACATGGCGGGTCATCGCCTCTCTGACCGGTAGCGCGAAACGCCGGCTGTCGCCCTGGACGTGGCTTATCAGATCCCATTCATCGACGATGCCAACCACGCGGCCGTTTTCCAGCACCGGCAGCTGGGAGAAATCGTACAGGCGCATACGAGCAAGGACGGCAGCCAGCGTATCGTCGGGCGCGGCGGTGACGGTTGCGCCTTCATCATGACGCAGGGCGATAAAATCGCTAAGATCGCCGCGCGTCGGGCGGCTTAGCAGACCTTGCTGGCGCATCCAGTCGTCGTTGAACATTTTCGACAGGTACTTGTTACCGCTATCGCAGGCGAAGGTTACCACCCGCTTAGCGGTGGACTGCGACCGGCAGTAGCGCAGAGCTGCTGTCAGCAGGGTGCCCGTTGACGAGCCGGCGAGGATACCTTCCACTTGCAGCAGCTGCCGGGCGGTGGCGAACGCTTCACGATCGGTCACGCGCCACGCTTTGCGCACCTTCTCCAGATGGGCGAGCGGGGGAATAAAATCTTCGCCGATCCCCTCCACCAGCCAGGAGCCGGTTTCGCCGTATTGCCCGGTCTCTACCTGATCCGCCAGAATCGAGCCCGCAGGATCGGCAAGAATAAATTCGGTTTTCGGCGAGTGTTGCGCAAACCATGCCTGCAAACCGCCCAGGGTACCGCCTGAGCCGACACCAACCACCACGGCGTCAATGTCGCCATCGAGTTGCTCAAACAGCTCCGGCGCGGTAGTGGTGGCATGAGCCAACGGGTTGGCTTCATTATTGAACTGGTCAATATAAAACGCGCCCGGCGTTTCATCCGCCAGACGGCGGGCGTAGTCCTGATAATAGGCGGGATGACCTTTGTTGACGTCCGAGCGGGTTAACTGCACGGTGGCGCCCAGCGCACGCAGATGGAAAATTTTCTCGCGGCTCATTTTGTCCGGCACCACCAGGATCAGTTTGTAGCCTTTCTGCGCGGCAATCAGCGCCAGCCCCAACCCGGTATTACCGGCGGTGGCTTCAATGATGGTGCCGCCGGGGCGCAGTTTTCCCTGGCGCTCGGCTTCATTAATCATCGACAACGCCACGCGATCCTTTATCGAACCGCCGGGGTTTTGGTTTTCCAGTTTCAGGAACAGGCTGCACGGGCCGGTATCCAGTTTATGCAGCTGTAACAGTGGGGTATGACCAATCAGGTCGCTTACAGAGTGAAAGAGTGACATAACCATTTACCCATTCGTATCGAGATAGCTGAATGGTAGAACTGTAAAAACGGCATTTTAAAGAACATAAATCTGCCTTTTAGCGCAAAATGGAATATAAGATGCTTTTTAGCCATCCAGAAGGAAAGCAGGTTATCCGCCCGGGCGTATCGATTGCTGGAATAACGGTTTTTTGTCTTGTTTTTAAGCAAATTAGCCGCTGGCGTTGGCTGGTCTATGCATTTTCCGGCAAAGCATTACTGAAAATTATCGATAGCTTGACTCTCCAGGCATAGCGATTATAAATAAATTGACTCTGCCGATACGGCAAGGCTATGACCGTCACTGGCTTACCACCTGGACCGATAAGGGAATACTGATGAAACTGTGGAATAAAACGCTGATTACCTCTGCATTATGCCTGGCGTTGTTTGGCTGCGATGACTCATCGAAAGTCGACAATAAACTGGATCAGGCCAAAGATAACGCGGAACAAATTAAAGATGCGGCTGCCGATAAAGCGCGGGCCATTAAGCAAGAAGCGGATAAGCAGATCGACGACATCAAAACGCAGGCCAATAATGAAGCGGATAGCCTGAAAACCCAGGCCAGCAGTATTAAATCTGAAGCCGACAAGAAGGCCGACGCGATTGCCCAGGATGCGAAAAATAAAGCGGATGCGGTAAAACAGGATGCGCAGCAAAAAAGCGATGCGATCATGAAAGAGGCGGGAAAAATTAAAGATAACGCTATCGTTGAAGCCAACCAGCTTTCCGCCGATGCCGCCAATAAAACCAAAGAAATAAAAGAGAGTATCGCGCCGGAGCAAGCGCCAGCACAGCAGGCGCCGGCCGGCCAACAGTAAATATTTGAGTGCTTACCGCGGCGGTATTGTCGCCGCCGCGATGCGTTTCTCAGGAAATAAACAGACTCAGTAATAACACCATCAACAGACCCACCACCGAGTTGATGAGCTCCAGTAAGCCCCAGGTCTTAAAGGTATCGCGCATCGAGATACCAAACGTTTCCTTAAAGAGTAAAAAGCCGCCGTCATACATCAAAGTAATGGTATTACTACCACAGGCCACCGCCAGGCACATCAGCGCTGGATTAAGATGAAATGCGGTAACCATTGGCGAAACAATCCCGGCTGAAGTAATTGCCGCAACGGCGCCCTGGCCGGTAAGAATACGAATAATAGCGGTAATCAGCCAGGCGATAATAAACGGCGACAGCGGGACGTGGCTCATCATCGTAACGATATGGTCGCCGACGCCGGAATCGATAATAACCTGTTTGAGAATGCCGCCGGCGCTGATGACGAACAGGACGTTGGCAATTCTGGCGACCGAGTCCGTGACGCAGTGGTTAACCTGAACGGCGTTCATACCGCGGCGGCAGCCGAGCAGCCAGATTGCGGCGCCGGTCGCCAACAGCATGCTAATTTCCGCGCTACCGAGGAACTGGAAGAATTTTGCCGCAGAAGAGGCCGCGCCAAACAGCGACTGAATCAGCGAAGACGCAATCATTAATATCGCGGGGATCAGCGGAATGGCAATGCTGACCGCAAACGACGGCAGCGCCTCGGCAGGTTTCTCCTCCTGCGGTTTAATCATGGCATTCAGCTTCATCTCGCGGATACCTGGAAGCCAGGCGGGTAACAGGATCCCCGCACAGAACAGCGCCGGGATGATCACGATAATGCCATACAGATAAACCTGAACAATATCCGCCTGGAAGGCGCTGACTAATGCAACCGGCCCCGGTTGTGGCGGAAATAAACTATGGCCCATGGTGGCGCCGACGACCGTCGGTATAACCAGTTTCATCCACGGGATATTGGCTTTGCTGGCGATGTTGAGAACCAGCGGCATGGCAATCAAAAACGCCACTTCATAAAACATGGCGATGCCGAAGATAACGCCGATAAACATCAAGCCGACCGCCAGATAACGGGTACCGCAACGCCTGATGACCGTATCGGCGATCTGCTGGCTGGCGCCGGATTCGGTCATAAATTTGCCGATGATAGCGCCGAATATAATGATCAGCGCCAGGTGTCCCATTATTCCGCCCAGTCCTTGCTGAACCATCGAGACGATTTTATCGAGGGGCACGCCCTCCATAATGGCGACAAACAGACCGGCAATTAACAAGGCGAAAATATTGTGGACTTTGTATTTCAGATTCATGATGACCAGTAGCGCAATACCGACCACCACCCATAGCAGAGCCAGGGCTGGAGACATGGCATCCTCCCAACAGAGATTTTATTATTTTCAGTGCCGGAGAACTCCGGCACCTGAGTGAAGAGCGGATCAGGCGTGCTGGTTTTCCAGCGCTTCCCATAATCCCAGCAGGTAAGTGGCGCCGAGCGCGCGATCGTACAGGCCGTATCCCGGGCGGCCGGTTTCTCCCCAGATAAAACGGCCATGATCGGGGCGAATATAGCCGTCGAAGCCGTTGTCGTGCAGCGCCTGCATCACCCGGTACATATCGAGCGAGCCGTAGCGGGTAGGGTGCGCCGATTCGTAGAAATCTTTGTCTTTTATGATTTTAATATTTCTGACATGAGCGAAATGAATGCGCCCGCGCTGGCTGAATTCCGCGAGGATTTGATAAACATTATTTTGCGGCTCCTCGGCAATAGAGCCGGTACATAAGGTAATCCCGTTTGCCGGTGAATCCACCGCGCGACACAACCAGTCGAGATCGTCGCGGTTTTTAATAATGCGCGGCAGACCAAAAATAGAGTACGGCGGATCGTCAGGATGAATGGCCATTTTCACGCCGACCTCTTCGCAGACCGGGATAATTTTCTCCAGGAAATAGACCAGATTTTCTCGCAGTTTGTCATCATCGACCGCTTTATAGCTGTCGAATAACGTCTGTACCTGCGCTAAACGTTCGGGCTCCCAGCCCGGCAGGGCATAGCCGTTGGCGTTGCTGAGCACTTCCGCAACGACCTGTTCCAGCGTTTTATCGATGCCGGCTTTTTCAAAAGCCATCGTTAGCGAACCGTCCGCCAGCCGGTAGTTCATGTCGGTTTTCATCCAGTCGAAAACCGGCATAAAGTTGTAGCAGATGACCTTAACGCCAAAGGCGGCGAGGTTACGGATAGTTTGCTGATAGTTGGCGATATAGCGATCGCGCTCCGGTAGCCCGATTTTAATCGCGTCGTGAATATTCACGCTTTCGATAACTTCCATCGTCAGACCGTTAGCGTGGGCCTGCTCGACTAACGCCTTAATTTTCTCCCGTGGCCAGACTTCGCCAACCGGTACGTCGTACAGCGCGCCGACCACACCTTCCACTCCAGGAACCTGACGGATCTGCTCAAGAGTGACTTTATCTTCGTCTGGCCCAAACCAGCGCATCGTCATTTGCATGAAAACTTTTCCTTACCGCGTTGTTTATAGTCTACTACCATACAAGTTAGATTAAGGATAACGACAATGCGGAGAGGGGGACATGATCGAACTCACAAAACCATACATCGGATGAATTGCACACGCTGACGTAATGCTCATTACAAGATGCGTAAAATCGGGTAAAGGGGGCGGTTAACGTGGCGGCATCAGGTAGAATTACTATGCTTAGAGACGAAGTCTCTTTTTTAAGTCGTTAATTTTGTTTGTATGGAGAGTGTATGGGTTTCTGGAGAATCGTATTTACTATCATCCTGCCGCCGCTGGGCGTACTGCTGGGTAAGGGCTTCGGCTGGGCATTCATTCTGAATATAATTCTGACCTTGCTGGGCTATATTCCTGGCCTTATTCACGCCTTCTGGGTACAAACCCGCGATTAATTACTGTCAATAATTTAGCGGCGCATTCGCGCCGCTATCGTTCATAGCGTGAAGCTTCAGCGATTAGATTTTAGCGTGCCTTTCAGCCCATGCGGTTCTGAACGCAGGTATTGCGGCGGTACGCTAACCTGGGCCCCCAGAGCCGCCGCAGCCTGCCACGGCCAGTGTGGGTTGTAGAGCGCTGCGCGGGCGATGGCAATCAGATCGGCGTCGCCGTTTTGCAGTGCATCTTCAGCCTGCTGCGGTTCGGTAATTAACCCTACGCCAATGACCGGAACGTTGATCTGCTGGCGGATTTCATGGGCGAACGGTAACTGATAGCCAGGACCGACCTGAATCGCCTGCTGCGGCGACAACCCGCCGCTGGAGACGTGAATATAGTCGCAACCCAGCGCTTCAAGCTGCTGGCTAAAGACGATGGATTGCGCCGTATCCCAACAGCCTTCTACCCAGTCTGTCGCCGAAAGCCGAACGCCGACGGCGATATTTTCGCTGACCGCCTCCCGTATTGCCTGGAAAACCTCCAGCGGGAAACGTAAGCGGTTTTCCAGCGAACCGCCATATTCATCTGTTCGCTGGTTGCTCAGCGGCGAGAGGAATTGGTGCAACAGATAGCCGTGCGCGGCATGCAGCTCTATCAGTTCAATTCCCAGGCGTTCAGCGCGCCGCGCGCTATCAACAAAGGCTTGTTTAAGCCGCGCCAGATCGTCATGGCTCAGCGCTTTCGGCGCCCGGTCGCCGTCATGAAATGCCAGCGCGGATGGAGCGACGGTTTGCCAGCCGCCGTTATCCAGCGCCAACTGACCGCCGCCAAGCCAGGGGGCAGCGACGGAGGCTTTGCGCCCGGCATGCCCCAGTTGGATACCGATGCGGGTTGTTGAATAGGCGCGAACATCTTCCAGTACCCGGTACAGGGCGGCTTCGGTTTCATCATCCCACAGGCCGACGTCCGCCGGGGAGATGCGACCCGCGGGCTCAACGGCGCTGGCTTCAATAATCACCAAACCGGCGCCGGAAAAAGCCAGCTGTCCAAGATGAATGCGGTGCCAGGCGGTTGCCTTGCCGTTTTCGGCGGAGTACTGACACATCGGGGCGATGACAATCCGGTTTTCCAGCGCCAGTTTACCAATTCGCGCAGGGCTAAATAGTTGACTCATATGTACCTCGTAAGCGTTGTGCTACCTGATAACCTGTAGTTGTAACATGCCTGGATGGCGGTCTCTTTTCCGTTGTTGCGCTTAAGACGCGGTTAGTCGTTATTCGCATGCTGATGGATCACCACTCTTCATGACTGAACCACAGCTTGCGCCGGCGGCCGCTGGCCTGCTGTGAAACCGATCTCGCCATCGCGGCGCCGATTTCCGCGCTGGCGACGAGGCCCTGAACGAAAGGGCGGTCATGCATCAACCACGGCAGCGCGCCGAAGGCAATGCGGCCGCGAGCGCACGCCGGCGCCTGCAGGGTGTAATCATCACCGATATCCGGGATCTCATCACCGCAGGAGAGAAGTTGCTGGCGCAGCGTCGGGAAAGGGATGTCTTTACTCTTCAGCGCCTTTTGGCCTCTGGCGTCAATAAAGACGTCAAATTCGCTGCGTTGGTTGTGATGGTGAATGACCGTCCGTTGTGGTTGAACTTCCAGTTGATAATCGGCCCCGAGCGGCAAAATACTAATCACCCCGGCCTCACGCAGCGCCAGCAGGCGGCGAATCGATTCCGATGGAATGGCCGCGTAATTATCGATAAATACCCGGGCGAGCCCTGTGTTAAAGCGTTCGTGGTCGCGTTCGTTAAGATGCGGCGTAATCATCTCAATCACTTCATGCAATCGCAGAATGGTATACCGCCACGGCACGGTATGCTGTTGCTGTTTGTTGCGTTCCACTTCCTGCAAATTGGCTTGCGCCCAGGCAAAGGGATCGTGTCGTTTTCTGTCGATAAACCAGGCGTCGCTGAACGTATCCGCGGTGAGCTGGCGTAAGCTTATCTGCTTACACCAGTGCGGCGCGGCGAGTTCCAGCTCCCTGACGATAAGTTTGAATACGCGATCCAGCAATCCCTCACTACCCTCAGCGATGGCCGTTTCCAGCCTCTGATGGGTGACAATTTCCAGCGGTTCATAGGGGATGGGACAGTAGAAATCGGCCTCGGGCAGGATGCCGTTACGTGACATCAGGGTGATATGGAGTTTATGACTCGCGTCATTAAGCCGAAAATGGACGCTCTCATCGGCGTCAGTCGTAAAATGGCCATGCTGAATGACGACCGCGACGGCAGCATCAATGCCGCTGAGTGAAGTCCCCATGATACCGACCCGGCAGGGGGCTATCTGCGCCTGCATCAAACCGCTCCAGGGGCTGGGATAATATTCGCGGGGGGAATCATCGTCCTGCGGCCAGAGATGTCCGGTGGCGATAACGGCAAAATCCGCGCGTTCCGCTGTGGGCGCATGATTAACCCACAGTTTGACGCCATCCTGTTCCGCCTTGAGATCGGTAACCTCGCAGGATTCGCGCACGCTAACTTTGAAACCCGCTAACCTGGCTTTCTCCAACACCGCCAGGAACCGATCGCGATAATAGTCGCCGAGGATCACGCGTGGTAAAAATTGCCGCTCATGTAAGGCCTCACGCTCAATGCCATGCCGGCTGAGCCAGTCTTCGCTCTGATTTTGTAGCCACGTCAGATAGGTAATATAGATGGGGGGGATTTCGATACTGGCGATATTCGCCAGCATTTGCGCTGAGTTATGCTCATCGTTATAAGGCATGCCGACGCCAGCTTCTTCACCCTGCTCGTAGAGCACTATCTCCAGCGGCTCACCCCGTTCAACCAGGGAATGAAAAGTATAGATCCCGGTCGGCCCGACGCCGACAATCGCCACTTTCTTCATCGTTATCCTTCCTTTGGTGTGGTTCCCGAACTGAAAGATAAGTGTGGTAGAGAAAATGACGAAAGGTGGAGTTATTTAGGCAACGCGAGGAAAAGTGTGCGTTCCTGGGTGGTGGAGGCTTTGAATCCGTGGTGTAAATAGAATCGCTTCGCGCTATCGGTCAGGGCATGGACCATCAGGGCACGTACGCCAACATTTTCGGCAACGCGATAACTGCGTAAGAGCGCATCATGGAGTAAATCAGCTCCCAGCCCCTGTCCGTGAAACGCGCAGTCGATCGCCAGGCGGGCGAGAATGATGACCGGGATAGGATCGGGCATATTGCGCCGCAGGCCGCCAGTGGCTTCCGTGTGATTAACGCTGCCGGTTGCTAACGAATAAAATCCCACCACCTGATGGCTATCTTCCTTGCAGACCACAAAGGTTCTCGCGGCACCCTGAGCCTGGTTTTTCATTCCTCGTTGTTTTAGCCATTGATCGAGAACCGTTTCTCCACAACAAAACTCCGCAATCTGATGGTGTGAAGATAGCGGTGCAGGCGCACTTATTTTTCCCATTGCGGTTTTCTCGCCAGCAATTTATCGAGAGCGGGGTTAGCTTCAACCGGCGCATCCAGCATGTCGATAAATTCGGCGTATTGCTCATCGCTTAAGTTAAACACCCGCCGGTCGAGAATGACGTTTTCTGCCGCCTGGCAGGCCATCTCAAGAATAAAGTCGGTCCGTGATTTGTGCAGAATTTCGGCAGCCGCATCAATCAGCGCCCGCTGGGACTCCTTCGCCCGGATGTTGAGTTGGATATCTGATTTCATCTTCTTTTCCCGTATAGCAATTGGTATACAGCTCATTGTAGAACAGGTGTATAGCAAATGCTATACATTCTGTCTGCACGGTCTATCAGGGGACATATACTTAATTTGAAACAAATTAGCATGCTAATTAACTTGCAGCCATACGATTATTGGGTGTATTTAACATATGGGTAACTTAAGAAACTTTACATTTACATATGCAGTTGGCCCTGCATGTTCTTTCGGCTAGCTGCTACATCTCCAGGCCGCTGTGCCAGGATAGGGATAACACGATGTTAGGCTGGACTTCACTACAGCGCAATGCCGCCATTGCCAGCTTCTTAAGCTGGACACTTGATGCCTTCGATTTTTTCCTCCTCGTCTTCTTACTGAGTGACATTGCCCAGACGTTTCATGTTGGGCTGGAAAAGGTCACGCTGGCGATACTACTGACGCTTGCCGTACGGCCTATCGGCGCGCTCATTTTTGGCCGGCTCGCCGAGAAATATGGCCGTAAGCCGATCCTGATGTTGAATATCATCTTCTTTTCGATTTTCGAGTTGCTGTCTGCTGCGGCGCCGTCATTAACGATTTTTCTGGTCTTAAGAGTGCTATATGGCGTGGCGATGGGCGGTATTTGGGGCGTGGCGTCGTCGCTGTCAATGGAAACCATTCCGGACCGTTCCCGTGGACTAATGTCGGGAATTTTCCAGGCCGGTTATCCGTTTGGCTATCTGATTGCCGCTGTCGCTTATGGGCTGCTATTTGAATTACTCGGCTGGCGCGGGATGTTTGTCATCGGCGCTGCGCCTATTTTGCTGCTGCCGTTTATCTGGTTCTGCGTGCAGGAGTCACCGGTATGGCTGGCGTCACGAGAGAGAAAGGAAAGCACGGCGCTGCTGCCGGTACTGAAAACGCACTGGAAACTATGCTGCTATCTGGTGGTACTGATGGCGGCGTTTAACTTCTTCTCCCACGGCACCCAGGACCTGTATCCGGTATTTTTAAAAGTGCAGCACGGCTTTGATCCGAAAACGATCAGTATTATCGCTGTCACTTACAATATTGCGTCGATCATCGGCGGGGTGCTGTTCGGTTCGCTTTCCGAGAAGATTGGTCGTAAAAAGGCCATTATAACCGCCTCGCTGCTGGCGCTACCGGTTATCCCGCTGTGGGCATTCGCTAGCGGTTCACTGATGTTGGGAATCGGCGCATTCCTGATGCAGTTCATGGTTCAGGGCGCCTGGGGCGTGGTCCCGACCTATCTGAATGAACTGGTTCCAGCGAATACCCGGGCGGTGCTGCCGGGCTTTGTGTATCAACTGGGTAATCTTATTGCTTCGGTTAATGCGACGTTACAGGCCACGATCGCGGAACATCATGGTCAGAACTATGGGCTGGCCATGGCAATCGTTGCCGGTACGGTGGCGATCATTATCGCGATCCTGACCTTCTTTGGTCAAGAAAGTCGGGCGAAGAAGATAAGCGGGGCGGTTGAGCAAAACGCCATGCAGCATGTGAGTCGGTAACCCGTTATGACGATGCGGGTAGCAATAGTCTACCCGCGTTGGATTAGCCCTGGTTAAGCTCGCCTTCGATAGATTGCAACCCGGCAATCGCACAGGCTTCGTCAAAATTTCCCCCCGGCGCGCCGCCGACGCCAACCGCGCCAATGACCTGATTGCCCATCTTAACCGGCACTCCGCCAGCTAATAGCAGAAAACCGGGTATATCGCGCAGGTTCGCGGCTCCGGCGTTGGACTGAGAACCTTTCATGACATTGCTGGTGGCATTTTTAGTGGTTAGCGCGGTGAATGCTTTCATGCGGCTGGCTTCGACGGTGTGTGGGCCAGCATTATCCATTCTCTTCATTAATAGCGGCGTACCGGAACGGTCGACCAGCGTGACGGCGACGTTATAGCCGTCTTTGGCGCAGGCCTGTAGCGTACTTTGCGCGATTTTATCCGCGAGCTCCACTGACAAATTTTTCTGGCTGAGAACGCCCGTTGCGGCGCTGGCGGTCGTGACCAGGCTGCCGAGCAGGATGGCGCTAAGAAGGATACGTTTCATGGTGATGCTCCGTCGTATTGAGTGGCGATAGGCCAATACTAGGGGGTAGGGAGCATGGCGACTATTGCCGCGAATACCGAACGTACCAGGTATTTTTACTTAGAACCACTGGCGATATCAGCATAAACCTTCAACAATTTGGGCAGCGAGTTAACTTCAAGTTTGCTAAAAATATTGGCGCGATGCGCTTCGACGGTACGCGGCGATAGCGAGCATAAACGGGCGATTTCCTTACTGGAGTAGCCCTGGAGCAGCTGCTGGAGCATTTCATGCTCACGGGCGGTAAGGGTGGCGAGTTTTTCCTGCAGCGGCAGTAATATTTGTTGTCGTTCAAGATGCGCTTTTTGCTGCGCCATCGCTTCGCCGACCACTTCGAATAACAGGTCGGCATCAATGGGTTTGGTTAAAAATTCAAAGGCGCCATTTTTGAAGGCGCGACGACATAAATCAATATTACCGTGCCCGGTCATAATAATAACCGGCAAGGTTAGACCTAGCTGGCGCCACTCATCGAGCAGCGTCAGCCCGGTTTTCCCCGGCATGCGGATATCCAGCAGCATACAGCCGGTTAATTCGGCTAGATTCCCTGCCTGATGTTGAAAAGCGTGTGCGCTATCAAACGCCTGCGTCTGCCAGCCAACGGTTGAGAGCAGCAGACTTAATGAATCGCGTATTGCCGCATCGTCATCAATTAACCAGATGTACTGCTCCATTACTTCTCCTCATTGCGCAGCGGAAACCATAACCGGAAGCAAGCGCCTTGTCCGGTGATATTGCTCGCTTCTATCTTGCCATTAAGACGCTGAACAAGGGTATCCGCAAGGGCCATGCCGAGTCCCACACCATCAGTACGGGTGGTATAAAACGGTATAAAAACCTGCTCCAGCGCTTCAGATGATAACCCTGGTCCGCCATCAGTAAGAGTTAAAGCGATACCGTTATTTACCCGCACGGCTTGCAGATGAATCCACGCGCTACCTGGAGCATTTGTGCTTTGTGCCTGAATGGCATTGCTAACGATATTATGCAGTATTTGCTCTACCCACAGCGGCGGCGCAGGAAGCGCGGGTAGGTCCGGCGGAAAATGGCTGGAGATACGAACTTTACCGGCGCGGATCTCATTATCCAGTAATTCGCACACGCGTAGCCACAGCGACGGAAGGTCCACCGGCTGATATTCGGCGCGCTTGCTGGTTAGCTTGAGACGAAACTGGCTGAGCAGGGCGTCAATGCGTTTTATCTGCAACACTGAGGCCTCAAGCAGTTCGGGGATCTTTACGGGATCGTTTTTTTTAATCAGGCGCACTGCCGCCTGGTTATAGCTCATAATGGCGGTTAAAGGTTGATTAAGCTCATGCACGATACCAGCGGCCAGCTCGCCCATGGTGTTAAGGCGAGTCAGTTCGCCATAGCGGGTGCGTAGATCGGCGATATCCCGTCGGCGTTTATTGGTTCGATACTGATTAACAAGATAGATAATCACCGCCCAGAACAGTGCCGGTGAAAGTATCAGCCACCACGGCAGTTGATGCCATTGCGGGTTATCACCTGCGCTAATGAGCAGAGGTTGTGTTGGGCTGGCGACAGTTTTCTCCCAGCGCCACCAGGTGTTGGCAGATGCGGCACCGTCCTCAAACAACGTGGTACCGTCCCAACGAATGGCAAGATGTTTGAATGTCTTTTTCTCATTGAGACTGTTAAGTAGGGTGTTCAAATCAATCAGCAGGGAGATGCCCGGAAGATTCAGCCAGTAGCGTGCGGGGCTTTGCGCGACGATGGGGCGTCGCGGCTCCAGGGAATCATAGCGCCGCCATTGCACGATCTGCGGCAGGATCTGCTGGACTTCGGCGGCATTTTGACCGGACGGAAGCAGGGGGATGATGGCATCGTGCTGCGACACCTTTACCGTGATTTCGCGATACAGGATGCGGAAGTCGGCGGAGCGCGCGTCATATTGCTGTTGAAGAAACCAGGCGCCAAGCCCCGTTGCGCTTAGCAGTGTGAGTATGAGCCAGCAGAGGATTTTTATCATACTGTATTTTTTACATGATGTTTTAATTGCCAGCGCCAAATTCGATTATGCAAATAAAATGCTGAGGTTTTTACAAACATAGCACTGTTAACGAGTTTGATGCTGCCAGCGCTAAATAATACACCAACTAAAGCGCCTATAAGCAAACCGGTATGCTCGCTAAATATGAATACCGAAGTGAATGCGTAAATAAGATTTCCCGCGGCTAGCGCGGCGGTCAGGAAAATTAGACCCAGATAAAACTTAAGCGCAGCCAGAAAACCTCGAGAGAACAGCGTCATCGACGGGAAGATCAGCAGACAGTAGAGTAAACCTGTGGGGATGATACCAGCAAAAACAGCATGCGCGGGCCAGGAAAACCATTGAAAGATGGCCCCCCAAAGCGTTAGCTGCGGCATAGCGAAACTTACCACGCTTAACAACGCGCTTGAGATAAAAGGCACACCTGCGGTATGCAAACCGACAGACGTTCCCATACACTCCATCAAGTCCATTTTCGCGGACTCTAGCTGCTTAAGATCCCGCTCCTTTATTCTTTGCTCAACGATGGTACCCAGTTTGAGGCTGTCATTAATATATTTCATTACGCCGTGCATTAGCGTCCTAATGGTTTATCTGATACGCATAGTACAACTTAGAGGTAGGCTTTAACAATATTATTGTGTGGCGATAAAAATGAAAACGTCGCCTGCCAGCGATTAAGTGTGACGCTGGCAGGCATGAAGATGATAGTGCAAGGTTGTGAGTTAGTCTGGCGAATTATTTACTCAACAGTTCTTCATATTGCGCCTGGAATTGCGGGGCGTTCATTGCCCCATCAAAGAGGCTATAGGTGATATAACCTTTATTAAGCCAGCCGGAATCGGTATCGTTCTCTACTGTCTTTAACGATTCCGGATTGATGGTTTGTTTAGCGCGTCCATCAGGCAAAATATCATAACCAATCTGTGGGGTAGGGAACATCTCATTTTCAACATAGTGCACACCTTTAATTTTTGATTTTGGCAGCGGCGGATAGTTAATGCTTAAGCCCGACCCTTTAGGCAATAAAGGTGTTCCAGAAACCTGTTTATGATTCAGCGTTTCAACAACATCAACCACATAATCCACCGCATCAGGCCAATATTTATGTGTACTTGGCCATTTATTCTTCATTTCATCTTCGGTAAAGATATACCCAATGCTGGCCGCAATCGCCGGGAAACCATAACGTACAGCCCTGGCTGCCGCACTTACCGTCCCTGAATTGACCTGAGCCATTCCGGTATTCGGGCCATCGTTGACGCCAGAGATAACCAGATCCGGCGGATTATTAATGAGTATTCCCCGTAAGCCAAAATCAACCGCATCGGCGGGTGTTCCCGGGAAGCAGTAGCGTTTATCAGCAGCCTTCTTTACATCAAAGATTTTACCCGTTTTGAAGGTAATGGCTGAACCGATGCCGCTCTGATTGGTGGCTGGAGCAACCATCCACACATCAAAACCTTTTTGCGTGAGTTTTTCCTGAAGCGAAATACTGCCCGTGGATTCGCAACCATCGTCGTTGACAATCAAAATTTTTAGCGGTGCGGCGCTTGCGGTAAAAGCGAATGCAGAGATCAGCGCAGCGGCAATACATGACTTGTTCATCGTAACTCCTGTTATTCATGAGGGTAACTAAAATGCAAAAAAAAACCTAAGGCCGCTCCTGCAACGAGTACAGAAACGGCCTTAGGTTTTGCCTGAAACAGTAACAATCCCAAGAGAGTTTAAAATACGTACTGCAGATATTAACGTCCAGATGGGAATACGGTTGATATGAGGAGGATCACAATTACATAAATCATCTCTATAGATTAGGTGCAATTCAAAAACATTAGTGATAGGGTCGACAGTAGCTGGATTGTTACTGTTTCAACAGGCAAAACCTACGTTTTCTTCTCCACCTCAATACCAGGGGGCTGAAGAGTACGTAGGTTTTTTTTTGGCTATGAAAAAGGATTCTTTAAAATGAAAAAATTATTTCTGGGTGTCTTAATGGCAGTTACTGCCATTACCAGTCCACTGCTGATGGCGAACACGAATGATAAAAATGACCAGCAGGAGGTCATCAATATTTATTTTGCGCGCCATGGGAAAACGCTGCTTAATTCGTTTGATCGCGTGCAAGGTTGGATTGATTCCCCATTGACGAAGGATGGGGTTCAGGTTGCTCAATATTTAGGTGAGGGACTCAAAGGGATAAAATTTGATCGTTTTTATTCCAGTGATGCGGGACGGCAGCGCGAAACCATGGCAGTGATTCTTAAACAGGCTGGCGTAACGGATTATCATTTAACAGAAATGACAGGCCTGCGAGAGGCGTTTTTTGGTGGTTTTGAAGGCGGTTATAATGTCGATATGGCCAATGCAGGCGCACACGCACTAGGAATGACGGACAGTAAAGCCCTTTTTAAAGCGATGAAAGCAGGCACGCTCTCGGTAAAGGAAAGCCAGAACGCGCTGGCCAAGTCCGATCCAAAACAGCTAGCTGAAGACTATGAGCAGGTAAAAGTGCGGACACAAGCTGCGCTGGCAACTATTGTAGAAAATGCTCAAAAAGAGGGTGATAACAATATTCTGGCCATTTCTTCAGGCACGGCGATTCAGATAATGATTTCCGATCTGACGGATGACCCGGCCAAAAATTTGCCATTATCGAATGCTGCAGTGGTGAAAATCACGTATCACGATGGTAAATACAGCGTGCCAGAAATTGGCACCATGAAATACGTTGAAGCAGGCAAGAATTCATTAAATCACAAATAATATTACAGTTTAATTTTCCGCCATAAATAAGCTATGGCGGATCTTTTCTCAGGAAATAAAAATGTTTAAGAACATAACTTCCGCGTTAATAGCGTGCGGGCTGGTTACGCCTGTATGGGCCGCTACAGACGCTATTTTTGATGATCCTTTTTTTACTGACTCACAGCTCACTGTCTCTGCAAAGAATTACTGGAAATATCTTAAGGAGGAAAATGCCAATCCTAAACATGTACACAACGCCTGGGGGCAGGGATTTTCAGCAGAATACCAGTCTGGTTATTTTGCAGATATTATCGGCTTCGATGTGTCGTATTATAGTGCGATAAAGTTGGGCGCCAGCGACTATTTCAACTCCCGCGGCGTGCTTTATAATAATGGTACAGGTAACAAAAAAAGCAACGCCGAAGGGTATTCCAAGTTCGGCCAACGTAACGTGAAGCTTAACTATACGCTTTCTGGGGCTCAGTTAAACGCGCGCTGGGGATGGCAGATGCTGAAAAATTATGGCGTTATTTCAACGTCAAACCGGCTTTCTCCAACAACATATTCCGGCGTAAGCAGTGCTGTAAGCTACGGCCCATTTACCATAAGAGGGGCGTGGCTTGAAAATTCCATGGACAGAAACTCACCAGATAAAAAGCAATTTCAAACCAATACCGGTAAATATATTAGCCACCTGGCAAGCGGAGAAGTTCTCTGGCGGGGAGAGAAATTTGATGCACAGTATGCTTATGGTGAGAGTAAAAACTACCTGCAACGGCACCTGCTGTTTACTCAGTTTCGGGCGGATTCGCAGATAACGATTGGAACGCAAGTCTACGGCACCCACGCGATGGAAAGTTACCGCGCAATGCCTGCGAGCAAACGGGATTTTGACAATAACGCCTGGCATTTTGCGCTGGACGCGACCTGGAAAGGTGAACGCTGGAATAGCAAAATGGGCATTGGCTACACCAATGCTAAAAAAGCAGGTGAAGTCGGGTTTTATCCACGCCACATGAGTAAAAATTCCCGTGGAACGTTTATTTCTATGGCCTACGCTGGCGATGATTACATGCGGGATGGGGAACTGGTGCTGGCGAACATCACCGAATATCGATTAACGCCAGAATTAGCCGTTGGCCTGGCGGGAAACATCGGGCAATTTAACTATAAAGGAAATCATGTCCGTACCGGAGAAATCAACGCCTTTAGCCGTTGGGTTCCAACGCAGTCCATGTTTAAAAACTTCACCTTTTGGGCGATGTTCGGGCCGGGATGGTCATATAAGACGCAAGGTAAAACGCCAGTCCTTACGGACGGTCATTATACACGTACAAACACGCTGTCGTCGGAAGTGATCATGGAATATCGATTTAAGGTGTTCTGATCGAGATGACATGCCGCTCGAAAGCGATGGCGAACGATGAGCGGTTAAGCCACCATGTTGATAACGATGTTTTAAGCGCGGGCAGCAAAAGTTGTTGTCCGCGATTAATCTGACAACTGGAGATTACCGTTGGCCAGTAGCCATGGGAAAAAGCGACATGTCAGAGTGAGGATATCATGAGTCTGGAAGTCATTCGAAACAGGAAGAACGACGATAGATGACTGTCAGTACGAGATTGGAATCAGCGTAGGCCAGCAATAACCAAAGCAAATCCACACGGCAAACGCCGTTATCGGACACAATCCACATTGGTGCGCATAATGTATATTATGTTAAATTCATCCAATCACACGTACCGATGTCCTCATCAGCCAATGACCTAACGATTTGAACCACCCCTTCTTAATTGAACAAGCAACTTGATCAAAACGAGTCGATGCAACAAATTCAAGATACTATTTGGTTCAGAGAGAATCACCTCAATCAACCGCCATCCCAACTGGCTGTTAAGTTCATTGGGAGTCACCTGACAGAGCTGGTAACTGACATCAAAACCATCTCAGGAGGATGTATGTTTAAAAAATCTATCGGTGCCCTTTCATTGTTTTTCGTTCTGACCCCCGCCGTTTTTGCGGGCAATAGTGAAAGCGAACTGTTGAATAAAAAGAATGTCATTGATTTTTATAATAAAGCTTTGAACGATAAAGACTTCTCCGCCGCCAGGCCATATCTCGGGGATCGCTATGTACAGCATAACCCGATGGCAAAAGATGGCGTGGAAGGCTTCGAGCAGTTTATCGCTTTTCTGAAGAGTAAATATCCCGACTCGCATAGTGAAATTAAGCAGGCGTTTGTCGACGGAAATAATGTGATTCTCCACGTTGAAGTGACCGGTCGTGAGCCTGGCGTTACGCGGGCTATCGTGGATATCTTCCGCCTCAACGAACAGCACAAAATCGTTGAACATTGGGATGTTACCCAAAACGTCCCGCCAAAAACCGCCAGCGGTAACGGCATGTTTTAAAATCCGGGCGGGATCCTTCTGCTAACGCTCTCGCTTTCCCTTATTCTCGCCCTTCCCTTGTAGGCAGATTCTCTAAGCGTAAAAGGAGAATACCGTCGGTATTCTCCTTCGCTTATGCGTTAATCACCCCGACATATATAGGTGGGATAATGTCGGTCCTGGATCAGCCACACCGATGGCGAAACCTCGGAGATGGTCAGATAGTAACGGGCGGTTGGATTGGCGAAGCTTCCCCATTGCTCATCGGGCGTGTTGTCATTGTGCCTGCGCCAGGTTTTGGTGTAGCTCAATACCACCACTTTATCATCCTCACGCCGCGACCAGATAAAATCGACGTCTCTGTCGACGATCATGCTCTGGCCATTTGCCCAGGCGGCCCCTTTATAGGCTGTCAGACCAGTGCCGTCGCGGTGAAAATAGAACTGAGCAACGGTATTAACCCGCACTTCACTGGCCTTACCTTCGTTGCGTATAAAATTAAATATGGTACTGCAGGCTAGTACATCCCGTTTACCAACCCCGTCAGAGCAATAATAAAATACCATTGCGCCACCTAATAGAAAAAGGCTGAGGCCGCCGATAAGTTTAATTTTCATTTTTCAGCCCCACTTTTATAGCGAATGGTTTTACACAAGCTGTCTTTATTGACCGGGCATGCGCCGATAAACACTTCATCCGCCGCGACAAGGGAAAAACGAGCGCTGAAATAATAGACACTGTACGCCTCTCGCTGGCACGCCACGCCGTTTTTATCCAGCAGCTCGGCTAATTTCGATAACACCAGCGGTCGCCCATGATCGTTAATAAGCCAGACGCTACATTTAGCTATTTTTTGCTCAATCGGCTTTAGCCTTACCGGCGTTGTTATATTCTGCTGTTGGCGAATAATTATGCCAATACCGAATACCGACGCTAATAATGCCGTGAATATCAGCCACCATTTCAGACGTGGTGGTTGCTTCCTCTTTTCAGCTTTTTGAAGCTGGGGTTGAGGTGCGCTGGTGTCAATGTTTTGCGCAGGTTGAAAAATAACATCCGCATCAAACCGAAAACCATATCGCGGTATGGTTACAATCAACTCATGATGTTCTCCCAACGCCTGGAAACTTTTGCGTAACTCACTTATCGCTTTGTTGAGATTATTTCCCGAAGGCGTAAAACCAAATTCCTGCCATACGCGGGTAATCAACTCCTCACGGCTAAGTTCGCTTCCTTTATGACGAATAAATTCCTGTAACAAACGCACGGCCGGTGCCGAAAGCGTTAATACGGATTCAGGTTGTCCAACAACACTAACTGTGTGAGCTTCAGGATCAAATAACAACGAATTGTTGCATATAAAAAACATATTTCACTCTCATCTGTTGCCGCTTGCTTTTAATCCTTGTAACAGCAGGCAAGAAAGCCCTTCTGAATTAGCTTATTTTTTCATCAGTGGGAATTTTCTTAAGCCCCTTAGGATTTGGCATTTTCTTTTAACTATACAACTTTAAAGCCTGGAATGCAGGATAAAGAACTGTATTTTTTGAGTTAACTAATACAAATTTTCACAACCCGCTGTTCCGGTTAAAGTTTCCCTGTCCTGAAGCGATACGAAAGCAGACGGTGTCGTGGTGTTAAAGTCGTACATGAACTCAGAGCAGGCAGAATGAATGTGAAAGTAAAAAACAGAGCAAACAAGTCCACTGCGCTTTATCTCGCTGCCCTGTCGATGTCATTTTTCGCAGAAATGACACAGGCCAATATGAGCGTTTACCCGATGGAACTTAACGTCGACAGTTCCGGGACGGCCCAAATCAGAGTGGCCTCTAAAAGCGATGATATTCAGTTCATTCGGGTGAGGCAAAAGAAAATTCTTAATCCGGGTACGCCACAGGAAAAAGAAGTTGAGATGGCAGCGTGGAAAGACGGAGGCGTGGTCGTTACCCCTGAAAAATTCGCTTTAGCGGCAGGCGCTTTACGTATTGTAAGGCTCGTTTCTCTGACGCCGCCAGAAAAAGAGAGTACCTGGCGCGTTTATTTTGAAGGTGTAAAACAGCCGGATAGCATTCTGCCAGTACAATCTTCGGGGACGCCGGCGTCGGCTAAACTCGGTGTTAACGTTATCTGGGGAGCATTGGTTCATTTGGCGCCGGAAAAGCCGGTGGTTTCTCTGCGAATAAATCCCGCGTCAGGAACTTTAAAAAATGATGGCACGTTGCGAGTACCGCTGAAAGAAATTGGCGTATGCGATACAAGCGATAAATGCCGATGGATTAGAGAAGATGCAACTATTTATCCGGATACTGAGCGAAAATTAAAATCACTCACTCAGAATCACGGCCAGAAATATAAATTCCGCTATTTCAACTGGATTAATAAAACAGCTGAAGAAGCAGACTTGCCCGTCGTGCAATAACACGACATCACTGTCAAAACCACATGTGGTTTGTTTAAAGAGCTAATGGAGCTCGTTTATAAATATGGAGATATCAATGAAGAAGTATATTAAACCTCTGATGATCGTTGCTGCGATGTCTACTGCGTTCAGCGCAATGGCTATTCAGAAGGATATTACGGTTAATGCCAACGTCGATTCCCAGTTGGATATGACCCAGGCCGATAATACGCCGTTACCTGCCAGCATCGATATGCAATATCTGCCGGGTCGTGGGCTGGAAAGCTACCGTCTCAATACCAAAATCTGGTCGAACTCAGCCACCAGCAACGTCAAAGTCCGTCTGGTTAGCGCAGCGAATCTGACCAATGAAGATGGCGCCGAGACGGTACCGATGACCGTAAAACTGGGCGATAAAACCCTGAACACTACCGATGCAGAATTTACCGGCAGCGAGCTGTTCCCGGGCAGCGTTGAAAACGGTTCTGCGGTCCTGCCGCTGACCATCTCTCAGACCACAAAAGGCATTCTGAAAACCGGTCAGTACAGCGGCGTGGTGAGTCTGATGCTGACTCAGGCGACCACCGCGGAAGGCGGCGCGTAACCCCACAATACGTATAAGGAAGTACATCAGAGGGCGCCTGCCCTCTGATGTCAGGATGACGTCGAGGCTCGTTCATGGCTTTTCACAGAAATGCTCTTCTTTTTGTCGTTTTGTTACCTGCTTCCGTTCAATTAGCCAGCGCCACTATCGTCGTACCTGCGGGTTTTGAAGATCTGGCGAAAACGCAGCGCCTGTGGACAGAAGTCAGTCTGTATGGCGCGTCGCTTGGCCTGTTTGAAGCCGATATCACGCTTGAAACGGTAACCTTTGTGGCGCCGGAAACGCTCATCGCGGCAATTAAGCGTCAGTTCAACGATGATCCTGCCTTGATCGCCTCTGTGACCGCCGCCCTTTCCTCTCCGCTTGCGCGTAACGGCAATCTCGCCTGCAGCAGCAATGGTTCCGCGGCGGGTTGCGATTTTATCGACACCAAAAGCGTGGCCCTGATTTATGACGAGAATAACGCCCGTATTAACCTGTTTTTCGACAGGCGGTATCTACCGAAACAAACGGCGGAAAATCAGTGGTATCAGCCTACGCGCAATACTGAGAACGCGCTGATCCACCAGCAAAATATCAACTTCGTGGCCGATGAAGACTATCAGTCGATGACCGTGCAGGGAAACGGCGCGCTGGCCATGACTGAGAATGGGTATTTTAACCTCGACTGGACCTGGCTTGGGCAGCGCTCTCGCCATCAACAGCAGCAGGAGATCACGGTCAATAATGCCTGGTTCCGTCAGGATCTGTGGCATGAATATTACGTTCAGTTAGGTGAAATGGATACGCGCGATCTCTTCAGCGCGGCCGGCGGCAATATCAACCTCAGCCAGCTACCGCTTGGAAAAATTCGCGGTCTGCGTACCGGCTCGACGCGAGCGTGGATCAACCCAGTTCAGCAGTCCAGTGGAACGCCCATTACCGTGCTGCTTTCCCATGACGCGCGTATCGATGCGCGCCGAGGCAATCAGCTGCTGGCCAGTTTTTATCTTAATGCCGGGGCGCACACCCTGGATACCCGTTCGTTTCCGGACGGGAGCTATACCGTGACGCTGGCGATTTATGAAAACAACCGCCTGACCCGTACCGAGCAGGTTCCGTTTACCCGCACCGGCATCACGCCATTCGACCGCGTCGAGTGGTTTATGCAGGCCGGTGAAACCGATAACGACGATATGAGCGACGCACGCAGCGCCGTGGCGCAAGCGGGCATTCGCCTGCCTGTAACTTCTACGCTGGCGATCACCAGCGGCGCAACGGTGAAAAAGAACCAGCGTTTTGTGGAGAGCGCGGTCGACTGGAGTCGCGGTTTCAATACCGGCCCCATTGATGGGGTACTCAGCACACGCTTTAGCTACCTTTATGGCAGCCAGGGCCAACGCGGCAATATCCAGCAAATCAGCTATAACGATGGCTTTTCACTGAGCTTCTATCGTAACGCCTTATCGGCTGATAACTGTGATTCCAGCAGTACAGGCTTTGACGCGGTGAATGGTTGCTACAGAAGTCTCTCGGTGATGTTCTCCGTTCCGGTCGGCTCGTGGTATGCCAACCTCGGTTATTCCGATAACCGCAATGAAGGCCGTTATGTCTCGCGGCGTGAATTACCAAATAGTGACGATCGGCACGACAATGGTTTGCCCTGGGAATCGGTGTACATGACCCGCTCCCGTTCGCAGGCGTGGCAGGCCGGACTGAGCAACGCGTTCAGCACCCGCGGGTTGAATATCAACAGCAGCATAAACCTGTTTATGCGTAACGATCATTCTGGAGATGGCAAGGATAAAGGCGGCTTCCTCAGCGTAAGCCTCTCGCTGGCTCATAACCGTCAGGGCGATGCCGCCAGCTACACCTCCGTGGGGGCCACGTGGCAACAGCAGAAGCATGAAAAAAATCAGCTCAACTATAACCTCGCGCATAACTGGTACACCGATGCGCGCGGTGAAAACGAATATGGTCTTAACGCATCCGGGATTAATAGCGACTCGCTAAATACTTCGGCCTATACCCGTCAGGGCGGCCGATTTGGTAATGGAAGTTTGACCGTCAGCGATTCGTGGGATCGCCAGGATCATCGCCACCGGTTCAGCAGCAGCGGTAACTACAGTTCTACGCTGGCGCTATCTCGTTCTGGCCTGTGGTTTGGCCGCTGGGGTGACGGACGCCCGGCGTCAGCCATTGCGGTCAACGTCGCAACGCCGGAAGCGTCACCTGATTCCCGCATTGCCGTTTCGCTTGATAACAGCGGTAGCGCCGATATCCCGGCAAACGCCCGCGCGTTGTTCGCCCTGCCCGGCTATCAGCAAACCACGCTGACTATTAATGAGTCGACGGACATTTCCCACGGCGCCAACAGTGAAATTACGCAGGGGTCGGGAAGCAGAACGGTATTTATGGTGCCTGGAAAAATGCTGCACAGAGAGGTGCAAACCACCACGCGCTACACCTGGCTTGGCCAGTTGACCGATGAACAACATACGCCGTTTATCGGCGGCATGCCGCTTAACGTCAGCGGCTGGAGCGATTTAGGTAATGGCGGCTTTAGTGCGGAAAGCGACAGCCTGATCCAGTCGCTCTACCTGGTGAAACAACAGCAGTTTTACCAGTGCGCGCTGAAGGTGAGGACCATGCGAGACGTCGTGCGCTATGTCGGCACGGTGACCTGCGAAGAACTGACTTATTCCGCGTTACCGGAAACCGTGCAGCAGCAGGCGCAACTGTTGCTGGCTGGCCGTACGCCGGCGGTCAGCCCAACGGCGATGAATAACTCTACTCTCTCTACAGGAAAATGATGTGATAACGCGTCTTTTGATTTTACTGCTTGCCTGCATCTGTTTTACCGAGGCTCAGGCCGCTAGTCCTGCCGGCAGAAATACCAGCGTGACGTTCGCCTTCGATCGCCAGTCTCCCCCTGCCCGCCTGGATATCTGGCTACACGAGTCCGGCGGTTATGATACGAGCGATCCGCAAAAATGGGGACGAAATACCCTGACCTGCAAATCGCGTACCGATACAACCTATGGCGCCTGCATGACCGCACCGGTATGGTTTTCGGCGAACCCGGCCGCGCCCTATCCGATAAACCTGCGTTTTACCCACGCAATAACCAACAAAACGGTGGACGTAAAAGTCTATGGCGAACACCGTATGTTTATCAATAACAAAACCTTTGTTTTCGCTAGCTACGTGAGTGGAGGGACAGAAAATCTGCCCGCATGGAACAGTGCGCCCTATTTTGATTTTTACATCGTCCGTAGCGAATTAAACAAACTCGATCAGGCCGGGATCTGGACGGCAACGCTGAGACAGGATTTGCGCGAATGGGGCACCGCCAACTGCGGCGGCGACTTTAATAACGTCAATATTGGCTGCCCAGGCTACCTCACCATCGCTAACTGGCAGGCTAACCTGCGTATTGAGGTGGTTGACCCGGGCAACCAGCAGATTTATTTACCGGCATTTCCGCACTCCACGCCGGTGGTGAACCTCAACCTCACCAATTTCCCGGGCAGACCCGGCGGCAGTAAAATTAAGGGCGAAAACTCGCTGGATATGTGCCTCTATGATGGCAATAACAGCACCAGTACGCGGGCATTTCTACGCTTTGAAGACGATGGGCTTGACGCGACCGGGCGTGCCGAAGGGGCGTTTTCTATCCGGCGACGGGGAGGCAGCCAGACGGACCCAAGAGATCGTCTCGATTATCAGGTGCTGGTGACCAACCCGACCACCGGCGCAACTGAAGTTGCCGCTAACGGCAAAACGTTGACCTGGGAGGGTACCAACAATCGCCGCTATTTGCGTCAGGTTGTACTGCCGGGCGGCCGCGAAAGCGTGTTATGCATCCCGGCCCCCATTACCCTGAAAACGCCCGCCTTTGCCGCCAGCAGCAAAAACGCGGGTGACTATACCGGTACGTTACGCGTTATCTATACCCCCAGTACGTTATAAAGAGGCCACTGTGAGTTACGTTGTTCTTGATAATAATCGCTTTTATGCGGAGGGGCTGCGCTACGCCCTTCTCCGTCGTGACGTTATGATGGAAGTGCATAGCGGCACGGTGCAGTGGCAGCCCTTACTGTTAGAGAGCACGACGCTGGTTATTCGCTGCCGTTTCTCTATCACCGGCACGCATCAGTCGCTGGTTGATATTTTGCTTTCCCTGGAAGCCCATTGCTGGCGAGGAACGGGCTATCTGGTGTGTAATGAAAAAAGCTGGGGGCTGGCCACCTATCTACGCAAGCGTTTTGAAACCTTAACGTTGCATATCATCGATGACCGGATTTCCGTGGCGGATGCCGCCTGGCTGTTATCTAAAGAGCCAAGGCGGATCCGCACCCTGCGCTGCTGCCTGACCGAGATGGAATTTAACGTCCTCGACAGGCTGGTTAAGGGGCAGTCGGTAAGATATGTCGCGCACATGACGAAGATGAGTGAAAAACAGGTCTCGACCTATAAATGTAACGCCCTGAAGAAACTCAATGCCAATAATCTTCTACAGCTTCTGGTGTAACGACTTGTCCACGCGGCATATCGCCACAATTTTCTCTCTGAGCCAGCGGTGAGCGGGATCGCGTTCCATTCTCGGATGCCACATTTGCGAGACGGTAATCCGCCGGCTTTTAAACGGCAGCTCAAAAAGATGTACCTGCTCCATGAACTGATGATTAACTAAATAGAGAGCGGGGATCATGGCGATAAGATCCGATTGCAGCGCCACGGACAGGGCGGTCGGAAATCCGGGGACGACGCTGGCGATTTTGCGTTTCATGCCGAGCTCGGCCAGCACATCATCGACGGACCCGTGCAGCGTACCTTCTGGTGAGGCCACCACATGACCCCAGGCGACATAATCCGCCACGGTTATCTCTCTCAGTGCGGCCAGTGGGTGCCCCTTACGCACCACCCCCACAAACCGATCTTCAAAGAGCCGTTGCAGTCGTATTTCAGGCCCCATATTGCTCTGGACGCCAATCTCCAGATCGACCAGCCCTTCCCGTAGATAGCGTGACGTTTTTTCGGGCTTAGGCGCAAAGCGTAGACAGACATTGGGCGCGGCTTCGGCTACTGCCGCAATGAGCGAAGGGCCAAACGCCACCACAAAACCATCGTTTGCCCTGATGGTGAAAAGACGCTCCAGATTTTGTACGTTGAGCGCTTCGGCCGCTGGCTGCAGCACCGCCTTCGCCTCGAAGACCGCGCGACGGGCACGATCGCGGGTCGCCTCCGCCCACGGCGTCAGCACCATGTTACGCCCGGCGCGAACCAATATCTGATCCCCGGTGACGTCGCGTAACCGGCTTAGCGTGCGGCTCATGGCTGACGTACTGAGATTCAAACGACGTGCCGCGCCCGCCACGCTGGCTTCGTTCAGTAATACATCGAGTGCAATCAATAAATTAAAATCGGGGTCTGACATGACCACAACTCCTGGAACATTCAGATAAGGCGTTTCATGCAACTATAGAATGTAAATGGTGCGCCTTCCGCCCGGTAAAAGCCATCTTTATAGTTTCGTCATCCAGATATCCTCTGCAGGAGACAACACGATGACACTTTTTTCCAGCCAACCTGGTGACGACGGGCTGCCAGGCCCGGCGCGAGCGCGGGTTATGGCCGCGGTAATGACCACCACCTTAATGGGCGTCTTTGATGGCACCATGGTAAACATTGCCCTGCCATCGATGGCGCAGGAACTACAGGCCTCAGACAGTACCGCCGTCTGGTTCGCCAACGGGTATCTGCTGGCGGCGGCGATGACGCTGGCGATATTCGCCGCTCTGGCTGCGCGCTTCGGCTACCGCCCGGTGTTTCTGGCCGGACTGACGGCATTTATTCTGGCATCAGCAGGTTGCGCGCTGGCGACGACGCCTGAGCTGCTCATCGGCATGCGGGTGCTGCAGGGGATCGGCGGTGCGGCAACGCTCAGTATCGCACCCGCCATATTGCGCTCCGTTTTTCCGGCGCGACTGCTGGGGCGTATTCTCGGGATACACGCTCTGCTTATCGCTTCAAGCTCCGCCATCGGGCCGGTACTGGGCGGCACGATCCTGCATACTTTGAGCTGGCAATGGCTGTTTGCAATAAACGTGCTCCCCGGTACCGTCGCCTTAGTACTGGCGGTCAGAGCGCTCCCGCGACCGACAGTTGACAGGCAAGCCGCTTTCGATACTCCCGGAGCGATATTGTCGGCGCTGCTATTGGGTTCAACGATCATGGCGGCGAATAGCATGCAGAGCGCTTCGCAGCATATCGATAGTCTGTACTGGACGTTGCTCGCAGCGATAAGCGGCACCGCCTTTATCTGGCGCATCCGGCAGACGGACAACCCGCTGCTGCCGCCTGCGATGTTTAAAAATGAACGCTTTACCCTTTCGGCCTTTACGTCGCTGATCGCCTTCGTAAGCCAGGGGATCACTTTTATTGCCCTGCCGTTCCTGTTCCAGAACGAGTATGGCTATAGTCCGGTGCTCTCGGCGCTGCTGTTTACTCCGTGGCCATTAGGGATAGTGCTGATCGCGCCGCACGCCGGCCGCTGGGCGGACTCAATCTCCGCTCCGCTCATCTCGACGCTGGGACTGATGATTTTTGTCGCGGGTTTAATCCTTCTGGCGATGCTGCCCGCTACGCCCGCCGCGTGGGATATCTGCCTGCGGAGCCTGGTATGCGGTATTGGCTTTGGCTGCTTCCAGAGCCCGAATAACCGGGAAATGCTGTCAAACGTGAGTCGCGAACAGGCGAGCTATGCCTCGGGCGTTTTATCCATCATGCGCACGTTCGGGCAGTGTCTGGGAGCCGCCGTGATGGGCGTACTGTTGGCAAAAGACGAAAGCGCCGTTCATCTTGCGCTGTGGATCGCCGCCGCGGCCTCGGCGTTGTCGGTGGCCGTTAGCGCCAGCCGACTGCGGAGAATAGCTTTTCCTGCGGGAGCGGAATAAGTTTGCGGCGCATCCCCGAAAAGAGGATGCGCCCGTTAGTGATTTACCCGGCAAGTTTTATCACCGCCCGGCTGAAGGCATCAATTGCCAGTTCGACATCGGCTTTGCTGACCGATTCCGCCGGATGGTGACTAATTCCCCCTTTGCAGCGCACAAACAGCATCCCCACCGGCCAGCGCTCCGCGATAGCAATCGCGTCATGTCCGGCGCCGCTTGGCAGCGTCAACGCCGTGCCCTGTACCTCGCATAGCGCTTCGGCAATCACCGACTGTAATCGCGGATCGCAGGCGGTTGCCGCAATGCGGTAGAACTCCTCAGCGGCAAACTGCAGGCCGCGACGCCCGGCAATCTCTGCGGCTGCCGCCAGCAATGAACCCAGTAATGCATCCAGCGGCTGATCCTGCGGACCGCGGATATCCAGAGTCAACGCGACTTCGCCGGGGATCACATTGACCGCTGCCGGCGAGCAGCGCAATGTCCCGACGGTGGCGACCAGGTTGCCTCCCTGCTGGCGCGTCGTGCTCTCAATATACAGCATCCACTCCGCGGCGGCGGCAAGCGCGTCCCGGCGCTGGTCCATCGGCACCGTGCCGGCATGACCCGCCTCGCCGGTAAAACAGCAATTGAGGCGCCGCGCGCCGTTGATCGCCTCGACCACGCCGAGTGCCGAACCGGCCTGTTCCAGCCTCGGCCCCTGCTCGATATGCAGTTCGAGATAGGCGGTAAAATCTTCCGCCGGGCGCGAGGCTGAATGGACGCGTGATGGATCCAATCCGGCGTTGACCATCGCCTGCGCCAGGCTAATGCCTTCGGCATCGCGCTGGGCCAGCCAGGTTTGCGGCCAGCTTCCCGTCAGCCCCTTGCTGCCCAATAGCGTGATACCAAAGCGTGTTCCTTCTTCATCGCAGAAGCCGACGATTTCGATGGCCTGCGCCAGGCGGCGCGCCTGATTATGTAAGCTCTGCACCACTTCGATGGCGGCTAACACCCCCAACATGCCATCATATCGCCCGGCGTTGCGTACCGTATCGAGATGCGATCCGAGCAAAATCGCCGGCGCCCCTTCTTCACGGCCTTCATAACGCCCGCAAATATTACCGACGCTGTCCTGCCAGACAATCATGCCTGCCTGGCGCATCCAGTGGGCAACCTGCTGATTAGCGTCGAGATGCTGTGGCGAAAGGTAAACCCGCGTCAGGCCTTCCGGCGTTTCGCTTATCGCCGCTAATCTCTCAGCCCGCGCCATCACTCGCGCTGCGGCCAGGTTCATAGCGGTTTCTCGCTGCGATAATGATCCCACGCCGCCTGCATGGCTGCCCCCTGCGTGGTGGGGAATTTCAGGTAATTGAGTACCGACTCCAGCGCGCTGAGGGTGGTCATGACGCAATCTTTGCGTGCGTTGTAACCCATCGTGCCTATACGCCACACTTTGCCGTGCAGCGGGCCGAATGAGGTGCCAATCTCAATGGCGAAATCTTGCAGCATCAGTTGGCGTACCTGGTCGCCATTAATGCCCTGTGGGATGATCACGCCCAGTACGTTATTCATTTTGTGTTGCAGGTCGCCAAAGATTTCCAGACCCATCGCCTGAATACCTTTCACCAGCGCGTCGCCGTGCAGTTTGTGGCGGGCAATACCGTTATCAAGCCCTTCCTCAAGAATCAGACGCGCGCATTCGCGGGCGGCGAACAGCGCGGATGTCGCTTCCGTATGATGGTTAAGCCGTTCTGGCCCCCAGTAATCCATCACCATCCCGAGATCGAAATAGTTGGAGTAAACCATCTCATCGACGCCATCAAGGTGTTCGGCGGTACGGATCCCCTGCTCAACGCATTTACGTCGACGGATAGCCTCTTCCATCCGCGGGCTCAGGGTAATGGGCGAGGTGCCGGAGGGGCCGCCGAGGCACTTTTGCATCCCCGCCGATACCGCATCCAGCCCCCAGGCATCGGTCTCCAGCGCATTGCCGCCCAATGAGGCGGTGGCGTCGGTATAAAACAGCACATCATAACGACGGCAGATCTCGCCCAGCTCCGCCAGCGGCTGCAGCATGGTGGTCGAGGTGTCTCCCTGCACCGTCAGCAGCATACGTGGACGCACCCGTCTGATCGCATCTTCAATCTGCTCGGGAGAGAACACTTCACCCCACGGCACCTCAATGGTATGCACTTCCGCCCGGCAGCGGCGGGCGATTTCACATAACAGATGGCCAAAGCGGCCAAATACCGGCACCAGCACTTTGTCGCCGGGGCGGATCGCGGAGATCAGAATGGCTTCAATCCCCGCCCGTGAGGTGCCATCCACCAGCATGGTCCAGCGGTTGCTGGTGCGGAATACCCCGCGGTATAACGCCATGACTTCGTTCATATAGTGCGTCATAGCCGGATCGTATTGGCCGATAAGCTGGCTGGACATGGCGCGCAGGACGCGCGGGTCGGCGTTGATCGGCCCCGGCCCCATCAGCAGGCGATGCGGAGGATTGATTGGTGAAAATTGAGCGATATCCATCGTAGATTCCTTTATTAATTCAGTCCGCGCACGGAGGAGATAAATTGTTTGAGTTCATTGGTTTGCGGCTGGCTGAACAGCGTTTTGCTGTCGCCCTGCTCCCAGACTCGACCCTGGTGCATAAACACCACCCGGTCGCCGACTTCACGGGCAAAATTCATTTCATGGGTAACCAGAATCAGCGTCATTCCTTCCGCGGCCAGCTGTTCCAGCACTTTGAGCACCTCGCCCACCAGTTCCGGATCCAGCGCGGAGGTGATTTCGTCACAGAGTAAAACTTTTGGCGACATCGCCAGCGCGCGGGCGATAGCGACCCGCTGCTGTTGACCGCCGGAAAGGCTGGAGGGATAGAAATCCAGCCGATCGCCAAGCCCGACTTTAACCAGCATTTGCTGCGCCAGTTCGCGGCACTCGGCGGGCTTTTTTTTCAATACCCGCCGCGGCGCCAGCATCACGTTTTCCAGCGCCGTCATATGCGGGAATAAATTGAAGTTCTGGAATACCATGCCAACGGAGCGGCTAATCTCCCGCGCCTGCGAATCGCTGTCGGTAATGGTCATGCCGCCGAGCTTAATACTGCCTTCCTGGTACCCCTCCAGCCCGTTAATGCAGCGCAATAAGGTGCTTTTCCCCGAGCCGCTTCGGCCGATGATGGAAATCACTTCGCCCATATTGATATCGAGATCGACCCCCTTCAGCACGTGGTTCTCGCCGTAGAATTTCTGCACCTGATTAATGGTGATGAGCGGCATTGAATTTATTCTCCAGATAGCGGCTGTAACGGGACAGCGGATAACACAAGATGAAGTAGCCCAACGCGACCAGCGCGAAAACCTTAAACGGCTGATACGTCACGTTGGTGAGCATGGTGCCAGCCTTGGTGAGCTCGACGAAACCGATAATCGACGCCAGCGCGGTGCCCTTTATTACCTGTACGGCGAAACCCACGGTGGGAGCGATGGCGATACGCACCGCCTGCGGCGCCACCACGCGACATAACGTCTGGGTGAAATTTAATCCCAGGCAACGCGATGCCTCCCACTGTCCTTTCGGCAAGGCCCGAATACTGCCGTACCAGATATCCAGCAAAAAGGCGCTAGTATAGAGGGTCAGCGCCAGCGCGGCGGCGGTCCATGGCGACACATCGATCCCGAATAACGCCACGCCGAAAAAGGCGAGAAACAGCTGCATCAGCAATGGCGTCCCCTGAAATAGCTCGATATAGCCGCGAATGAGGCGCTGCACCCACAATTTACCCCGCAGGCGCAGCAGCAACAGCGGTAATGTCACCAGCGCGCCGCCAATAAAGGCCGTCAGCGATAGCAGCACGGTCCAGCGTCCGGCCAGCAGCAGGTTGCGTACGATGTCCCAGTCGGTAAAGGTTGTTATCATGCCTGTACCCTCAGCCATCTACGTCCAGCCGCCATTAGCAGCTGGCGCATCGCTATCGATAACGCTAAATAGAGACCGGTCGTCACCAGATACACCTCGAAGCTCAAAAACGTTCGCGACTGAATTAAGTTGGCGGCAAAGGTCAGCTCTTCATAAGAGACCTGCGATACCACCGACGATCCGAGCATTACGATAATGCACTGGCTCACCAGCGCCGGGTAAATACGCTGCAACGCCGGCGGTAAAACTACCTGAATAAAGGTCTGACTCCGGCTGAGCCCCAGTACCCGGCCGGCCTCCCACTGCCCTTTTGGCGTCACCTGGATCCCGGCGCGGACGATCTCCGTACTGTAAGCGCCCAGGTTGACGATCATCGCCAGCAGAGCCGCTTCGCCCGCCGTCATCTTCAACCCCAGATTCGGCAGGCCAAACACAATAAAGAACAGTTGAACCACGAACGGCGTATTGCGGATAACCTCAACGTAAGCCCCCCATATCCGACTCAGCCAGCTTGCACGCCCGCTACGCAGAGCCGCGCCGAGAATCCCGATGGCCAGGCCGCCGAGTGTGGCGAGTACAGTGAGTTGGATAGTGACCCAGAGTCCCGCCACGAGCTCCGGCCAATAAGGCCAGAGCGCGGAAAAATGTAATTGCTCCGTCATCGCCGTACCTTAAGCGGCAAAGTCGCTGGGCAACGGCGCTTTCAGCCACTGCTGTGATAACGTATTGAGGGTGCCGTCCTTAATGCCCTGCGCGATTAAGGCGTTCACCTTTTCCTTCAGCGCCGGTTCATTTTTTTTCAGGCCAATCACGCACGGTGAATCCTTAAGCATAAAGTTGGCGACCGGGGCTTTCGCCGGGTTTTGCCGTGAGATAGCCGCCACCACCAGATTACCCGTCGCCACGTATTGCACCTGACCAGAAAGCCAGGCCGACAGCGTGGTGTTGTTATCTTCGTAACGCTTAATCTGCGCCGCTTTCGGCGCAATGCTGGTCAGCACCATATCTTCCACCGCGCCGCGGGTCACGCCGATGCTCTTACCGCTCAGTTCGGCGGCGTCTTTCAGGGCAGCGCCCTGTGGGCCGAAGACGCCAAGGAAAAACGGCGCGTAGGGTTGGCTGAAATCAATGACCTTTTCACGCTCGGCGTTCTTACCCAGGCTTGAGATCACCAGATCCACTTTATCGGTCTGCAGATACGGTACCCGGTTGGCGCTGCTCACCGGAACCAGCTGCAGTTTTAGCTTCATCTGCTTTGCCAGATAGCGTGCCATATCAATGTCATACCCCTGTGGCTGGAGATCGGTGCCGACAGAACCAAACGGCGGGAAATCCTGGGGAACGGCGACGCGGATCACGCCGCGTTTTTCAATATCCTGGAGTTGGTCCGCGTGTGCGGCGGTGATTTGTGTCAACAGACAAGCGGCCCCGGTCAGCGCAATCAGCAGTTTTTTCATCATCATTACCCGTTACGTTAGTATGAAACAAAAGATTCTTTAAATAAACTTCTGCAACTAATGTGCCAGATACGGACAAAAGAAATTTGCGCTGCCTAATCGGCTTCTAGCGAGAAATGACGCGAATATTAACCATGGCGGTAAGAAGAGTCGCCCTTCTCCTTACCGTACTTTGGCACCAAAAAGGTGCAAAGCACCAGACTGGCTCCCCATTATCGTTGTTCAAGCTCATCCAACTGCTGGTATAACGTGGCGATGTCATGAATGCGCGGGCGACCGCTATCGAGAATTTCATGTAGCAAGGCGTTAGCCAGCAGGTTGATAAGACTATTGGCCGACGCGTAGCTGTCGAAAGCCGAAACGCTATCCAGCGGAGCGCTGAGCCGCCAGCACGCCAGCGGAAACAGGCTATGCGCCTGCGGCTCGCAAATTAGCAGCTGCGGAACTCCCCGCTGTTGCAGTTGCTGCATCAGGGGACGAATAATCCGCGGCCGACGGCGAAACGCCATCACCACCACGATATCTTCTTCGCACAAATCGACCAGCTCTTCACTTAGGCTTTGCCCCGGTTGCGGCAGCACCACCACTTGCCCACGCGCCTGAAGCAACTGCTGGCGCAAATGCAGCGCCAGCGGCCAGGAGTTTCGCATGCCAATAATGACGACGCGCCTGGCCTTGACCAGCGCGTTAATGGCTTCGGCAAACTGCCGGGCATCCAGCGCGTTTACCCACTGCGTCAGGTTTGCCATCTCCTGTTTATAATGCCGCGCCAGCAGCGTATTACCCTGCACCGCCTCGCGATGATCGGTCAACGGCATCCCGCTCTGGCGTAACGTGCGCAGCTCATCACGCATATCGCGATACTTTTCATATCCCAGCCGTTTAAACAGACGGCTTACTGTCGCTTTTGATACCCCGCTCAGTTGGGCCAGCTCGGCGCTGTTGTAGCTAATCAGGTCATTAAAGTGGTCGACAATGAAATCCGCCACCCGCTGCTCCTGGGGTGACAACGACGCATATTGCGCCTTCAGCCGTTCATCGAGTTGTTCCATAGCGCCTCTGTAACTTTTGTTTCACTGAACTATACCGCTAACACCCTTCACAATGCATGCCACAATGAGAAAAGACAAACGGCCGCCGCATCATTGAAACTTTCTTTTCAAAGTGGAACAGCTTTTGCACGGACAGTATTTGCAGCAGTGGCTGTACGATTCGTTACGAGGATAAGTTATGCAGAGTCATTTCTCGACCCAGGGGATGGCGGTCGCCCCCCATCATCTGGCTAGCCAAAGCGCGCTGTCCGTGCTGCGCGAAGGCGGAAGCGCAATAGAAGCGATGGTCGCCGCTGCCGCGACCATCGCGGTGGTCTATCCGCATATGAATGGTATTGGCGGCGATGGGTTCTGGCTGATCGTGCCGCCGCAGGGCGATCCGATCGCCATTGACGCCAGCGGCGCCGCTGGTTCACTGGCGACACCGGAAGCCTATGCCGGGCTAACGCACATCCCGCATCGCGGCCCGCGATCCGCCCTGACCGTCGCCGGCACCGTCAGCGGCTGGGATGAGGCGCTGCAAGTTTCATACTCGCTGACCGGTAAATCACTACCGCTTTCGCGCCTGTTACAGGACGCGATTGGCTATGCCGATAACGGTATTCCGGTGACCGCCTCGCAAGCCAGCGCCACCGCTGGAAAGTTAGATGAACTTCAGCGCCAGCCGGGCTTCGCTGAGACCTTTCTGGTCAATGGCCGCCCTCCGCAAAGCGGCAGCCGCTTTTGTCAGCCTGCGCTGGCCTCCACGCTAAAACGGCTGGTTGCGGAAGGGCTTGATAGTTTCTATCGCGGCTCTCTCGCGGAACAACTGGCGGCTGGCATGGCCCGTTACGGCCTGCCTATTACGCTTGACGATCTGCGCCAGCATCGTGCGCGTCGCCCGCAACCACTGCGGTTACAGCATCAACACGGTGAGTTATGGAACCTGGCGCCGCCGACGCAGGGGCTGGTATCGCTGGCCATTCTCGGCATCACTGACCGGCTGGCGATGGAGCAGGCCGACGATGCGCAGACCATCCACCGTATCGTGGAAGCGACAAAACTGGCCTTCAGCCTGCGAGATAAACATATTACCGACCCGCTGCACCTGGATGTGGATATTCAAAGTTTGCTGTCCCCGCAGGCGTTACAACCGCTGGCGGAGAAGATCGACGACCAGCGCGCCGCGCCATGGGGCGCAGGCAAAGGCCCCGGCGATACCGTCTGGATGGGCGTGATGGACAGTAGCGGGCTGGCGGTCTCCTTTATCCAGAGTCTCTACCATGAGTTTGGCAGCGGTGTGGTGCTTCCGGACAGCGGTATTGTCTGGCAAAACCGCGGCGCGTCGTTCAGCCTCGACCCGGCGCATTTGCTGGCGCTGGCGCCGGGCAAGCAACCCTTCCATACCCTTAATCCCGCCGCCGCACGCCTGAACGATGGGCGGGTGATGGTTTATGGATCAATGGGCGGCGACGGCCAGCCGCAAACCCAGGCGGCGCTGTTCACCCGTTATATCCTGCAGAACGTCCCGCTTCAGGAGAGTATTTCTCGTCCGCGTTGGCTGCTTGGGCGCACCTGGGGACAGACTTCGGACTCACTAAAAGTAGAAGGCCGCTTTGCGCCGCAAACCCTCGCCCGGCTCAGGGAACTGGGGCATGAGGTTGAGGTACTGGCCGACTTCAGCGAGGCCATGGGACATGCCGGCGCCATTGTCCGCCATCCTGACGGCCTGTTTGAAGGCGCGTCTGACCCGCGCAGTAACGGCGCCGCCGCTGGCTATTAGGGGGAGAAGCATGAAACAAACCGAAAAAGAGTGGCGCGACTGGCTTCGACAGATGGAGCAGATCCTTGCCCTGGAACTGGATGAATCGCGCCGCGCTGAGCTGCTGGCGCAATTTCGCCGCATTGCCGATATGGCTGAACCGCTGATGGCCTATCCGCTCGATCAGCGCCTGGAAATCGCCGGAGTGTATAAAGCATGAAGCTACATCAGATGACCATTGCCGGGATCCAGCAGTCGCTGAGTCGCGGTGAATTTAGCGCCAAAGAGCTGGCTCGCCAGACGCTTGATGATATTGCGCAAAGTAACCCACTGCTCAATGCCTGGACGACTGTCACCGGGAAACGGATGCTCGACGAAGCGGACGCCATTGATGCCCTACGGCGCACGAATCAGCCGCTGCCTGCGCTGGCAGGCATTCCCTACGCGGTCAAAAATCTGTTTGATGTCGCGGGAGAAACCACCCTCGCCGGCGCCCAACTGTTCAGCAATAACCCGCCTGCCCGCGTCGATAGCTGGGCGGTAAGTCAAATCCAAAGCGCAGGCGGCCTGCTCAGCGGGATGCTGAATATGGACGCCTATGCTTACGGTTTTACCACGGAAAACAGCCACTATGGCGCGACGCGTAATCCGCACGATCTTAACCGCATTGCTGGCGGATCCTCCGGCGGCTCAGCGGCGGCGGTCGCCGCCGGGCTGGTTACTTTCTCGCTCGGTAGCGACACCAATGGTTCAATCCGCGTTCCGGCATCCCTGAGCGGGATTTTTGGTCTCAAGCCAACTTTCGGCCGTCTGTCGCGTACCGGCAGCCACCCTTTTGTTCCCAGCCTCGATCATATTGGTCCGTTTGCCCGAACGGTAGAGGATCTAGCCACAGTCTACGATGTTCTGCAGGGGCGAGACGTCAACGACGGGTTTCAGGCCGAACGCGGCGTCGCCCCCGCCACGCCGCATGTGCGATATGGCCTCCAGGGGCTGCGTTGCGCGGTTTTAGGCGGCTATTTCAGCCGCTGGTGCGATGACGATGCCCGCGCGGCGGTGGCTCGGGTCGCCCGCTATCTCGAAGCCTCTGAAGAGTTTCTCTTCCCCGAGGCGGAGCTGGCGCGCGCTTCTGCTTTTATCATTAGCGCTTCTGAAGGCGGAAACCAGTACCTGCCAGCCTTACGGCGTGAGCCGGAGCGCTTTGAACCGCACTCGCGCGAACGTCTGCTGGCGGGAGCGATGATCCCTTCAGCCTGGTACCTGCAGGCGCAGCGCTTTCGTCGCCACGCTCAGCAGCAAGTCGCGTCGCTATTCACCCATGCCGACGTGCTCATCGCCCCGGCAACACCGTGCAGCGCCACGCTTATTGGCGAGCAGACGATGGAGATCAACGGCGAGTCTTTACCGATACGCGCCAGCATGGGCATGCTTACTCAACCAATCTCCTTTATCGGTCTGCCGGTGGTGACCGTCCCGCTACGTACCGCGACGGGGCTGCCTGTCGGGGTGCAGTTAATTGCCGCGCCGTTTAATGAACAGGCTTGTCTGCGCGCCGCCTATGCGCTGGAAGCGATGGGAATGACCGATTCCCGCCCGGTGGAGGTAGCCGCATGATCGCGTCGCAAGAAATCAACCTTCCGCAAGTGGTCGCCGAAGTTACGGCGGCCTTTTATCGCTATGAACAGGCGCTGGTGAGTAACGATATCGCAGTGCTGGATGCGTTGTTCTGGCACGATACGCGCACGGTTCGCCTCGGCGCAGGGGAGAATCTTTATGGTATTGATGAGATACGCGCCTTCCGCGCCGCGCGCCCCGCCGCAGGGCTTGCACGGGAATTACGCCATACGGTGATCACCACCTATGGGGAGGATTATGCGGTATGCAGTACCGAGTTCACCCGTGAAGGCAGCGAACGTATCGGCCGTCAGCAACAAACCTGGGTTCGGTTTGCCTGTGGCTGGCGTATCGTTGCCGCACAGGTTAGTTTGATGGGACATTGATGCCGTTGTTTGTCGTCCCCTGCTTGCGCTGCGCTTAGCAGGGCTACCAA
Organism: Klebsiella sp. SYXHC3; assembly: GCF_057196925.1. Taxonomy (NCBI): domain Bacteria; kingdom Pseudomonadati; phylum Pseudomonadota; class Gammaproteobacteria; order Enterobacterales; family Enterobacteriaceae; genus Klebsiella; species Klebsiella sp. SYXHC3. Next base: position 347,376 of record NZ_JBXUNG010000001.1, read on the forward strand.
CTCACAACGGCACGGACCGTAGATACTGTTATCGATTTGCAACTTTTTTAAGAGGTTTTCCCGGACGCGGCGCGTTGCGCCTTCTCCGGGCTACCAAATCGCATTGTGCTGTAGCCCCGGTAAGCGGCAGCGCCACCGGGGATTTTGAGATCGCTAGCACCAGTAGTGTCAGTCATCATGGTGAATAAATTAAAGGCAGGCCGCACGGACCGTAGGTCGGGTAAGGCGTTAGCCGCCACCCGACAAATAACGGCGCAATGGACCTGCCGCTATGGCTGGTACGGATGCACCTGCCGCCAGTGGTCGGCAATCTGCTGGCGTGTACAAATCCACACGCGCTCATGCTGCTGCACGTAATCAAGAAAACGTTGCAGAGCGCGAAAGCGTCCAGGGCGGCCCAGCAACCGGCAGTGCATGCCGATAGACATCATTTTCGGCGACGTTTCACCTTCCGCGTACAGCACATCAAAGCTGTCTTTCAGATAGGTATAAAACTGTTCAGCGGTATTAAACCCCTGAGCGGTGGCAAAGCGCATATCGTTAGCATCGAGCGTGTAAGGCACGATGAGATGCGGTTTACGCTGCCCGTCGGCGCAAGGCACTTCCGTCCAGAACGGCAAATCATCGCCATAATAGTCACTGTCGTAATCAAACCCGCCATGTTCCACCACCAGTTGCCGGGTGTTAGGGCTATCGCGCCCGGTATACCAGCCGGTGGGCGGTTTGCCAAACAGGTCGGTCAGCACCTGCACCGCTTTATGCAGATGGTCACGCTCCTGTTCAATCGCCATATGCTGATAGTGGATCCAACGCCACCCGTGGCTGACCACATCGTAGTTGGCCGCTTTGATCGCCGCGACGATATCCGGATGACGCGCCAACGCCATCGCCACGCCAAATACCGTCAGCGGTAACCCCCGCTCCTGAAAGGCATGATGGATACGCCAGAAACCCGCGCGGCTGCCATATTCATACAATGAGTCCATCGACATATGACGATCGGGATAGCTGGCAGCGCCAATGATATCGGAGAGAAACTGTTCGGAACCCGCATCGCCGTGCAGGACGTGATTCTCGGCGCCTTCTTCGTAATTAAGCACAAACTGCACCGCGATACGCGCCTGGTCTGGCCACTGCGCGTGCGGCGGTTTTCCCGCGTAGCCGCGCAAATCGCGCGGATATAATTCTGCTGCAGGTATCATCTCCCACCCCTTCATTTAATCATTAAACACGGCAAATTTACCGCTAAGCGTTTTACGTTCCGGATAAGCTAAATCGCCGTGCTTGCTGGTTGTCAGGCCTAGCGACACCAGAGATTCGACCATCTTCACCGCCGCGCTGACGCCATCAATAACGGGTACCTGAAGTTCCCGGGTCAGTTGCTGCGCCAGGGTCGCCATGCCGCCGCAGCCCAGCACGATAGCGCCGCAGCCATCCTCCTGTAGCGCCTGAATACAGCGGGCGCGTACTTTTTCCTGCGCCACGCCGCTGCCATCTTCCAGCGCCAACACCGGTAGATCGATCGCATGCAGACCGGCGCAATGCTCATGGAAACCATACTGATGTAGCAGATGGCGAGCGATAATCAGCGTGCGCGGCAAGGTAGTGACCACCGAGAAGCGGGTAGCGACCAGCGTCGCCATATGCATCGCCGCTTCAGCAATACCAATAACCGGCCCCTGGGCCAGTTCACGGGCGGCAAGTAACCCCGGATCGCCAAAACAGGCGATAACGTGCCCGGAAACGCCCTGCTGCCGCCCGGCTTTTATTTGCTCCAGCACGCCGACGGCGGCGATGGCTTCGTCAAAATGCCCTTCAATCGACGGCACGCCGTCTGGTGGACAGACCGCGACAATATCGGTTCCTGGCGACGCCGCGGCGCGGGCCGCCTCGGCGATAGTTTGCGTCATACCGGGATCGGTATTGGGATTGATGACTTGTATACAGATGGTGGACATTACCGCTCCTTATAGCCGGCAAACAGCCGGGCGAAATCGGGGACTGACTCCCCCGTGCGGGAAAAGCATAAACTGGCGACGATGTGTTCAAAGTGATGGTTGAGCGCCTCGGTCAGCGCGGTCAGCGCTTTTTCGCGTAACAGGCCGACAAGGCGCTCGTGGTCATCGCAGCGGCACCCTTGCCGCCACGGCGCGCCCCAGGCGGCAATCACCAGCGATGAGCGTTGACTGAGCCGGGTGACCATCTCCGTTAGCACCTGGTTGCCGGAAATGGCCTGTAACTGAATATGAAAATTAGCGGAATGGCGGATAGCGGCCGGGCCATCATAGGCCTCATGCGCCAGTTGCTCCTGCTGAATAATGGCTTCCAGCGCCGCAAGATGCGGAGGCTGGCAGCGTTGAAGTACATCCGGCAGATTCGCTACTTCCAGTAGCGCACGGGTGCGGAATATTTCCCGTGCCTCGTCAACCGTCGGACTGGCGACCTGTGCACCACGTTTGGGCGTTAATGTCACCATTTGCACAGCGGCGAGTCGTTGCAGCGCTTTACGTACCCCCGTGCGGCTGACGCCAAACACCTCCGCCAGTGCCTCTTCCGGCAATTTGCTGCCAGGCAGTAGCTGTTGCTCGACAATCGCGGTCAGCAAGGCCTCGTAGATAGACTCATCCTTGTCATGCAGTCCGGCTGCGGCCTGCAGCGGATTTTCATTGCCCATTGGTCTACTCCACTTCCCATTTTGATATCAAATCGTATACATAAAATAAATATTTTGTATACAAGATTAACCATTCTGGCCTGAATCCTGCAACGCCTTCCGCTATCAACGGCACAACGTTTGTCTTCAGAGGAGCAGGATCCATGCCAAATACACAAAACACGCATCAGCTCAACGCCGGAGACCCGGCATCAGGCTACAGCCCGCGTCTTTGCAACGAGGATCTGGCGCCGACGCGCGAGCAAAACTGGAACTGGTACAACATTTTTTCTTTCTGGATGTCGGACGTGCATAGCATGGGCGGCTATGTGGTGGCGGCGAGTTTCTTTACGCTGGGTCTGGCGAGCTGGCAGGTACTTATCTGCCTGTTAGCCGGAATTGTTATCGTCCAGCTTTGCGCCAATCTGGTGGCCAAACCCAGCCAGATTGCCGGCGTGCCCTATGCGGTCATCTGCCGTCAGGCGTTCGGCGTCTTCGGCGCCAATATTCCAGCGGTGATACGCGGGCTGATTGCTTTCGCCTGGTACGGGATCCAAACTTATCTGGCTGCGAACGCCTTAATGCTGGTGCTGCTGAAGTTCTGGCCCTCGCTGGCGGCAATGACGCAAACGTCATTGCTGGGTCTTTCATCGCTTGGCTGGATCTGTTTCGCCACCATGTGGCTGTTGCAGGCGATGGTGTTCTGGCACGGCATGAGCGCGATTAAGCGCTTTATTGATATCGCCGGCCCGGCGGTATATGTGGTGATGCTGGCGCTGGCGGGCTGGATTGTATACAAGACAGGCCTCGACGGTATCTCCTTTACCCTCGCCAGTAAGACGCTGACCGCCGGTGAGCAAAGCTGGCAGATGATCACCGCCACCGCGCTGGTGGTCTCCTACTTCTCCGGTCCGCTGCTTAATTTTGGCGATTTCTCCCGTTATGCCAGAAGCATGGGCGAAATTCGCCGCGGCAACCGCTGGGGGCTGCCGTTTAACTTCCTGCTGTTCTCGGTAGTGACCGTAGTAATCGTCTCCGGGACGCAATCTTTATTTGGCCGGATGATCACCGACCCGATTGAAACGGTGAGCCATGTGGGTAACGATCTGGCGGTGGCCATCGGCCTGCTGACCATGATCACCGCCACTATCGGCATCAATATTGTCGCCAACTTCGTCTCGCCGGCATTTGATTTTTCCAACTGCGCGCCGCAAAAAATCAGCTTCCGCACCGGCGGGATGATTGCCGCCGTCGGCTCGATACTGCTCACCCCGTGGAATCTGTTTAACTCCCCAGAACTTATCCACTACACCCTGGATGTATTGGGAGCGTTTATCGGGCCGTTGTTCGGCATTCTGCTGGTTGATTTCTATTTGATTAAACGCGGACAGGTATCGATCGACGATCTTTTCGATGATACCCCTAAAGGCAAATACTGGTACCGCAACGGCTTTAACCCGAAGGCCATCGCCGCGCTGCTGCCCTCGGTGGCGGTCGGCCTGATTATCAGCTTTATTCCCGCTCTGCATGAGGTGGCCAATTTTAGCTGGTTCATCGGCGTGCTACTTAGCGGCAGCCTGTATCGCTGGATTGCCCGCGACGAGCGGCAGGCCGCTTCCTCCGCCCGCTTTACCCCCGGCGCGCTGGCGCAGAAAGAATAATCCCGCCCGGCCGCGGAGCCTTCCGCGGCCTCCTGGCATTAAATTTGCACATATTTGCGCAATAGCTATCACCCTACTTATATAAGGCGGCAACATGCTGGAATACCACACCGCGTTACGCGGTGCGTTTTTTGATATTAGCCAACCCGCCGCCAGCGCTGACGATATCGCCCGCTACGCGCGATATATTGATGATGGCGTGCTGTTTATTTACGCCGGGAAGATTCAGGCGCTACTGCCATGGCAGGAAGCCGAAGCATTACTCGATCCACATAAAGGCTATCGCGATCTGCGGGGTAAACTGCTGCTGCCGGGGTTTGTCGACGCCCATATTCATTATCCTCAAACCGAAATGATCGGCGCCTTTGGCGAACAGCTGCTGGAATGGCTGACCACTTATACCTTCCCGGTGGAAAGCCAGTTTGCCGATGAACGGTACGCGGCAGATATCGCCCGTTTTTTTGTCAACCAGTTGCTCAGCCATGGCACCACCACCGCGCTGGTGTTTTGTACGCTTCATCCGGCGTCCGTGGAGGCCTTGTTTACCGAGGCGTTGCGCCTGAACATGCGCCTGCTGGCCGGTAAGGTGATGATGGATCGCCATACGCCGGAGTATTTAACCGAAACCGCCGAACAAAGCTATCGCCAGACCCGCGAACTGATCCAGCGCTGGCACCAGCGCGGCCGTCTGGGCTACGCTATTACGCCGCGTTTCGCCCCCACCTCCACACCGGAGCTGCTACAAGCTGTTCAGCGGCTGCGGGAGGAGTTTCCTGATACCTGGCTGCATACCCATCTGAGTGAAAACCTTAATGAAGTCTCGTGGGTAAAGCAGTTATGGCCGGAGCATCAGCACTATCTTGATGTTTATCATCACTATCAATTGACCGGAGCGCGCAGCGTCTTCGCCCACGGGATACATCTGGCGGAGAAAGAGTGGCGGTGTCTGCATGAGACCGGTTCGGCAATCGCCTTTTGTCCTACGTCAAACCTGTTTTTAGGTAGCGGGCTATTTCGCCTGCCCGCCAGCTGGCAACATCAGGTCCGGATCGGCATCGGCAGCGATGTGGGCGCCGGGACCACCTTCAGCCTGCTGCGCACCCTCGGCGAGGCCTATAAAGTGGCGCAGCTACAGAGCTATCGCCTGCGCGCCAGCGAAGCGTTTTATCATGCGACGTTGGGCGGCGCGCACGCGTTACGCCTGGATGACAAAATTGGTAATTTCCAGTCGGGAAAAGAGGCCGATTTGGTGGTTATCGACCCGGCGGTGACGCCGCTACAAAAGCTGCGCGGCGCACGCTGTCATGATGTCTATGAGCAGCTGTTCGTATTGATGACCTTAGGCGATGAACGAAACATTAGTGAGACCTGGGTCAATGGCCAACAGGTATGGTGTAACGAAGGCTGAACCGCTGCCCGGCACTTTATTCTGACCGGGCAGCGGACTCAACTTAACTTCCGCGATAGGTCGACCAGCCGCCGGGGGCAATTAAAAACGGCAGATGAAAATGGTCTTTGTCCTCGGCGGTGATCATAAAATCGATCTGCGCCTGCCGGTACAGGGTCTGACGACCATCGCGCGCAAACCACGATTGCAGTTCGGCCACCAGCTGATAGTTGCCGGGACGCAGTTGTCCCGTCGCCAGCTCGCCCAGGCGGCCATGGCTGTCCGTCACGCCTGACGCCAGGCTGCGCCCTTCGCATAACAGGGTGACCGCCACGCCTTGTGCAGGCTTGCCGGTAGAAATATCAAGAATATGGGTGCTCAGGGTGATCATTCGCTAATAACTCCCGCCAGTCTGAGTAAGGTGATTTCACGTAATTGTTCCAGTGCCGCTTCAATTTCCTGCGCGTCATTATTCGTCAGCCGTTGGGTCAGCGCCTGCAGGATCTCGGCGGCGCTGCGTCCTTTGGCGCGGATCAGAAACACGCGGTCAAAGCGGGCTTCGTAACGGGCGTTCCCTTCTTTCAGCGCCCGGGCGATATCGGCATCGTCGGCATTAACCTCCGCCTGCTCCTGGCGAGACAGCGCGGCATGCGCTTCCCCGCCCGTCGGCTTTTCCCCGATCCGCGGGTGGGCGCAGAGCGCCCGCGCCAGATCTGCCTCTCCCCAGTGCTGCATCAGTTGTTGTGCGCGATCCGTTAAGGCCGTCAGTGTGGCATAGGGCCGCTCCAGCGCCAGCGCTTCGCGCCAGGCGGGGAGCGCCACGCAGGGTTCAAGCTGGCGAATGGCTTCCGCCTGCGGCAACTGATTAAAGTGGTTGAGTGTTATCATCATTGCTCCTTGCCGCTGCCGTCATGGCGGCTTTCTCTTGCGGAATAATCAGATTCAGTACAATCGCCACCAGCCCGCCGCTGGTGGCCGCAGATCCAAACAGGTTACCGATGATGGGCGGGAAATGGGCAAGGAATGCGGGAACCGCCTCGATGCCGAGGCCAAAACCAAATGCCAGGCCAACAATCAGCATATCGCGGCGCGTTAGCGGGTTCTGGGTGATAATGCGGATCCCGGCCGCCACGACACAGCCAAACATGACCATCGTCGCGCCGCCTAACACCGGCGTGGGGATCTGGCGTAGGATCTCGCCGAATGGTGGAAACAGCCCAAGCAGAATCAGCAATACGCCAATATAACGCCCGACATAGCGGCTGGCGACGCCGGTCATCTGGATGACGCCGTTATTCTGTGCGAAGGTGGTATTGGGAAACGCGCAGATCGCCGCGGCGATCAGGCAGCTAATGCCATCCGCGAGGATCCCGCCTTTCAGGCGCGAACGAAACGCGCCGTCATCGATGGCCTGTTTTGAGATCAGGCAGTTGGCGGTTAAATCGCCGACGGCTTCAAGAATGCAAACCAGCGATACCAGCGCGACCGGTAAAAATATGGCGCTATTAAACTGAAAGCCAAAAGGAAATATCGCCGGCAGACGAAACCAGCTATCGCCGATCGGCGCCAGATGAAATTTTCCGCTTAGCGCGGCAGCGATACAGCCCACCGCCATACCGATGACCACCGACGATAAACGCAGCCAGCGGTTTTTCGCGCAGCTCAGCACCACGATAATCCCTAACGTTATGCCGCCCAATGCGATATTGCCCGGGCTGGCGAAATCCTTCGCGTGCTCGCCGCCGCTCCAGTTAATAATACTGACCTTTATCAGGCTAATGCCGATCAGCGCAATGACGCTGCCGGTAATAATCGGGGTAAAAAGTTTTTTCAGCGGTTCGATAAAGCGGCTGACGACGACCGGTACCAGCGCGGCAACAACGTTGACGCCAAACAGCATGGCCATAATGTCCTGCGGGCCGCCTCCCTGCGCTTTCACCCACATGCCGCCGGCAATCGCTACGCCGAGAAAGGCGAAGCTGGTGCCCTGCATACAGATCATCCCCGCACCGATCCCCCAGACGCGGTTAGCCTGCAGAAAGGTGCCAATCCCGGAAGCCATTAGCGACATACTAATTAAATATGGCAGCCATTCGCCAAGCCCCAGCGCGGCGCCAATAATCAGCGGCGGCGTAATAATGCCGACCAGCCCTGCCAGCACGTGCTGTAAGGCGCTAAAAAAAGCCGGCAGCGGCGGGATGCGCTGCTCCAGGCCATAAAGCAGGTTGCTGTTCTTTTCATCAGACATGGGGTCACCGTCTCGTCGTGGATAAGCGTTCACGATGTAGTGCACAAAGCAGGCCACATTGCTTATTCCCTCTATCTTTATCCACGTAACAATCACTTTATCTTTTATTTTTCAGCGAAATAGCTAAATTAAAGAGCGGGTATTCTGTAACGATCGTTGGCGCGGGGCGCTGAAACTTTTGATTCCTTAATTCATCAAAAGAAATCTTTGATTCATAAAAAGGCAACATAATCGCAACTTTGCCCTCCTTTGGTGCATCTCCCCGCCATCACCCGTCCGTTTTCCGCTGATTTCGCAGGTTCTGCTACCTGGTATGCAAATTGCTGAACCCCTTAAACAACACACCTAAGGGGAAGACAATGAAAGCAATCGTGATTGGCGCGGGAATCGGCGGGTTGAGCGCCGCGGTGGCGCTACGTAATGCAGGCATCGCTTGCGAAGTGTTCGAAGCGGTAAAAGAGATTAAGCCGGTTGGCGCCGCGATCTCTATCTGGCCCAACGGCGTCAAGTGTATGAACCGCCTGGGGATGGGCGAGATCATCGACGCTTATGGCGGCCCGATGCATTATCTGGCGTATAAGGGGTATCAACACGGGGAAACGCTCACACGGTTCAGTCTCGCGCCGCTGGTTGAACGTACGCAGGGACGCCCTTCGCCAGTGTCGCGAACGGAACTTCAGCGTGAGATGCTTGATTTCTGGGGGCGTGAGCAGGTGCAGTTCGGCAAGCGGGTCACCCGCGTGGAAGAGCATACCGACGGCGTCACCGTCTGGTTTACCGATGGTAGCGAGGCGCACGGCGATATGGTCATCGCCGCCGACGGCAGCCATTCGGCACTGCGGCCATATGTGCTCGGCTATACGCCGGAACGCAGCTATGCTGGTTACGTCAACTGGAATGGTCTGGTCGACATTGATGAGTCCATTGCCCCCGCCGATCAGTGGACGACGTTTGTCGGCGAAGGCAAACGCGTGTCGCTGATGCCGGTGGCGGGCGGACGCTTCTACTTCTTCTTCGATGTGCCGTTACCGGCCGGGTTAGCGGAAGATCGCCTCACCCTGCGCGACGATTTAACCCGCTACTTCGCCGGCTGGGCGCCGCCGGTGCAAAAGCTTATCGCCGTACTCGACCCGCAGACTACCAACCGGATAGAAATTCACGATATTGAACCTTTTGATAAGCTGGTGCGTGGCAAGGTGGCGCTACTGGGCGATGCCGGGCATAGCACCACGCCGGATATCGGCCAGGGCGGCTGCGCGGCGATGGAGGACGCGGTCGTGCTGGGTAATGTACTGCGCGACAATAGCGATATTGTCACCGCGCTGCGCCAGTACGAAGCATTGCGTTGTGAACGGGTGCGTGACCTGGTGCTCAAAGCGCGTAAACGCTGTGATATCACCCACGGTAAGGATATGGCGTTAACCAAAGCCTGGTATCAGGAACTGAAAACGGAAACCGGCGAGCGTATTATCAACGGCTTGTGCGAAACCATTCAGGGCGGGCCATTAGGCTGAGAGTGAGCGGCGCTACGCATCTCCTCCATCACCAGCGTTAGTTTTTGAATCGCCATTTGCGCCGGACGAGATAGCTGGCGCGATGGCGCGGTGCATAGCGCCAGAGTCAAAGGTCGTAGCAGCTTATTACGTAGCGGCACAAACGCCAGCGAACCGTTGTTTACCTCGTCCTGCACGTCCAGCAGGCTCAGGACCGTCACCCCGCCGCCTTTAAGCACCAGCGATTTAATCAGACGAATATCATTGCAGCTAACGGTGTTGGGCGGCGAAAAATCATAATGGCGATAGAGCATTGCCACCCGGTCATGCACTATTAACGGCGCGCCGGGAATAATATGCCGTTCATCGCTAAGTTCCCCCAGCGAGATCGCGGGCGCGGCGGCAAAAGGATGGTGCGGATGCAGTACCACCCCGACTTCCATTTCAATAAACGCCAGTACGTTGAGACCCGCCTGACCTTCAGGATCGAGGATCAGACCAAAATCGACATCGGACTGACGCACTCTATCGCTGATGCTCTGGCTATCGGCGACCTGCAACATCAGTTCCAGCCACTCGCACTGGTTGATAATCTCTGCCAGCGCCGCGGCAAAACTCCCTTCGGCCAGCGCCTGCACCATACCGACATTCACCGTTCCGCGTTTTAGCCCCTGCAGTTCATCAAATTTCTGTTGGGTCACGCGAAACTCTTTTTGCCAGCGCAGCAGATTGTCATACAACAGCTCTCCTGCGGTGGTCATCCGCAAACCTTCCGGCAGCCGTTCAAACAGCGGCGTGCCGAAGGACGCTTCAGCCTGCAGTATCTGGCGGTTAATCGCCGAAGCCGAAATATGCAGTTTTTCCGCCGCCCGGCGCAGGCTGCCGCTGCGGGCCACTTCCATAAAATAATGCGCAAAGCGCGAGAAAGGACTCATCGGTTACCTGTACTGATTTTTGCAACGGATAGCTGAATTAATGCTGATGGATGTCAACACCCTACTATGGCAACAATAAACTCACAACAATTAAACAATCAACTTAGCCATCAGGAAGCAAGACGATGAACAGACAACCGCTCACGCCCCCCGCGCATTGCACCTTTGAACCCCAGGACTGGCTGCGGCTGGCAAAATGCTGGCATCCGGTGGCGCGCAGCGCTGATATCGGCCCGCAACCGGTGAAAGCCACCCTGCTGGATGAAAAACTGGTTATCTATCGCCTGCACGAACGAGTCGTAGTCGCCCGCGATGTCTGTCCCCACCGCGGGGTACCATTGACGTTAGGTTTTCATGACGCAGAAGGCATTATTTGCCCTTATCACGGCTTGCGCTTTGGGGAAGATGGCCGCTGTAACCGAATCCCCTCCAGCCCAAATCAGCCGATACCGGCGAAATTAAATCTGACCTGCTACGCGGCGGAAGAACACTATGGTCTGGTGTGGGTGTGTCTCGATTATGATGCTGACAATCCCCCGCGGTTACCGACCATGCCGCACTGGGCAGACGACGGATTCCAGCAACTGACCTGCCCGGCGTTTGAGGTCAATGGCTTTGCAGGCCGTCAGGTTGAAGGGTTTCTTGATGTGGCGCATTTTGCGTGGATCCATACCGACACCTTCGCCGATGCGGAGAATCAACAGGTTCCTGACTACCTGCCTGAGGAAACGGAAAACGGGTTTGTCGTCGACTACTGGAGCACGGTCGGCAATTATCCGGCAAGCGCCGGCTACCGCGCTCCGGAGGGATTTCAATGGCTGCGTCGCTTTGAGATGCATTTGCCCTTTACCGCCACCCTGACGATTCATTTTCCCGGTGAGGCCCGACTGGTTATTATGAATGCCGCCTCGCCCGTCTCATCACGGGTCACGCGGATGTTTGCTCCAATCGCCCGCAATTTCGATCTGCATGTGCCGGTGGAGGAGGTCTACGCCTTCAACCTTCGCGTTTTTGAAGAAGACCGGCTGATGGTCGAGAACCAGCGCCCGGAGACGCTACCTCTGGATCTTACCCTGGAAGCACATATTCCAGCCGACCGTAGCTCAATTGCCTACCGTCGCGGCTTGAAGCGGCTGGGTTTCGGTGAGTTTTTCCTGGTCTGAGCAAGGAGTTATACGATGAGTACTCTAATTGAGGTGGTTGTCGATGGTCTCTGGCGTGAAGGAGAACATAATCTGGCGGTCAGGCTGGTGACGCCCGACGGCGACCCATTACCCGCATGGCAGCCCGGCGCCCATATCGATCTGCACCTGGCGAACGGCGTGACCCGTCAGTACTCACTCACCGGGAGCCATCGCAGGCTGGAACGTTATCTGATTTGCGTGGCGAGAGCGGCAGAATCGCGCGGCGGTTCGCGCTACATCCATGAGACGCTGCGACCGGGTCAGAGGCTGATGATTTCGCTACCACGAAACCAGTTTGCCCTGCAGACGGCGCGACACGTCACCCTGCTGGCCGCCGGGATTGGCATTACGCCGCTGTATAGCATGGCGCGGGCGTTAGCGGCGCAAGGAAAGCCATTTACCTTACAGTATTACCTCAACCGACGAGAAAACGGCGCCCTGGTAGCCGCGATTGCCCGCAAGCTGGCACCTGAAAACGTGAGGATTTATAGCTCAGCTGAAGGCGAGAGTCCGCGAGAAAATCTGGCTGGCAGATTGCGCGTTCCTCACCGTGAGGATCGGCTTTACCTGTGTGGTCCGGCGGGATTTATGGCCGCCGCGCGCCAGGCGGCGGCCCTACAAGGCTGGCAGGCCGAGCAGATCCATGAGGAGGCGTTTCAGGCGTCAATGCCCGCCAACGACATTCGGCAGGAAGAGACGTTTACGGTGACGCTCGCCTCTTCTGGCCAGTGCTGGCCTGTCGCCGCCAATCAAACCATCGCGCAGGTATTGCAGGAAAATGGTGTGGCAGTGCCGCTCTCCTGTGAGATGGGGATTTGCGGCGCCTGTCTGACCAGGGTGGTTGAGGGAGAGGTGGATCATCGTGATACGGTGCAGTCAGCAGCAGAAAAATGCGCCATCGTGCAGCATGTCGCGCTGTGCTGCTCCCGCAGCCGCAGCACGAATCTGCTTATTGATTTATAAAATAAGGCCAGGCTAAAACTGGCCTGTTGCCGCCCTTTTCTAACGTGAAGCGCGGCGCAGCGTCTGGCGCTGAATATTAAGCTGTTTTCGCCAGACCCTGTTATGTAGATAAAGGGCGTTTGCACGGTAAAAAGTCTGGCTATTAATGCATCGGATACCGCCTAAAATGAATACTAGCCCCAGCACGGCGCTAATGAGAAATCCTGGTTTTAGTCCGGCGCCGAATAATGCCCCCAGGCAAACAGAAAGAAAATAAACAATCGCAACCAGACCGCTAAAAGCCATCAAAGCCAGTGATAATTTAAGCGCCAGAAAATTGCCTCTGGCAACGAAGTACATCGTCAGTACCATTATCAGACTATAAATTAGCGATACAGGCACACTCGCCGCCATCACGGCATACTGCGGCAGCCCAAATAGCTCGAACACCGCCAACCAGAGATAAGGTTGAGCCAGGGCAAAAGCGAACATGCTCAGAATCATAGCCCCTACCAGCGGTATTCCTGACATATGCCAGCCGACCGGTATACCCATCCGGTCTTTTAATCTGTCTTTAAGCTTTTCAAGCTGCTGCGGATCGTTAGTGTCCATTTTTCGAGAAACAACGGCACTTAAAATAAGGTTTCTGGTAATATATTTCATGATTATTATTAATGAGTTCCCAACAAGGAGAATGACTGAATAAGGCCAATGGCATATTGTGTTGAGGCCCTCATATTTTGCGGATTACGGATTGTTCCAGTCATGGCGCTACCCGCAAATGCGGAGGTATTCACTACCGCCGTGGTTAATTCACGTTGTAAGCTTCTCTGTAAGGCATCAGAAGGAAAGCGTTTGGGATAAAACCCTGCACGCATAGCGGCTTTAATTCCTGTATTCGATATTCCAGGGTTTTGCGCACGAATAATTTCTTCCGTAATTCGGCGACGTTCCGCACGGTTTAGCCCTTTAAGCCAGGTTATCACATTCGTTGAAGTGCTAGCTTTCATCATCTTATATGTTTCTATCGTGCTTCTCAGCCCAGCTCCGGCACCCGCAAGCGAAACAATATCTAATGCGGTACTTGTTGCCACATACCATGATTCGCTGTCGAGCCATGTGACTACATCATCATGATCTGTTGCAATCAGGGTAATACGACCTAAACCAATAAAACATTGCGCGACTGTAGCTACCGTTCCCGCAGTAATAATCGCAGCAACAACACCGGATGCCCCTGCGGTTATTGGAACGGCGGCACCTGCGCCGACAGCCAAAACTCCCGTTACGACAGCCGCACCGCATGAAATAGCCGTTGAGGTGATCTCGTTTGCCAGGGATGGCGTCTGAATCGTATGATTTAGTGCTTTGGTGGCATTATATGCCGAAGGTTGAGCATTGATTCGGGTAACGATAACGTGGGTGACGGTGCTTTTATTTTCCTGAGCAATATTTCTGGACGGTCTAACAAGCCACTGCTGGCTACCGTCAGAATAAATAATACCTGCATGGTTAAAATCTCGGGAACAATCCAATTGATTGGCCAGAGCCTTAAAATCAAAATCATTGCCTGAGGTCAGTCCCAGACTCCTTGCAAATCCATAATCGGGTAAATTGTTTTTTGCAAACTCTCCAGGCATTGTCATTGATTCTCTCCATGCATATGGGCATCTATTTTATGCCCTAAAGGTTAATTGCTATAGAAATATAAAAATTCAGGATTATTCCGAATGGCCGTTGTTACTCCACTTACCCCATCGCCTGGGACATCAGGCTAAAAAGACGTACATCATAGCTGTGGCGGCAAATATCCCCCTTCACCATTGCCAACGGCCGATCCGCCAGCGTGAACCCGTTTTGCCCAAGCCAGTGGGTAAACGATTCATGTTGGCCTTCCGGGCAATCGAGGCGCACAAACTCGCCGGCAAGCGTCGTCAGAAAACTAGCGCATAACGCCTGCGCATGATCGCTTCGGCTGGCCACCACCGGCCCGATTACATAGCCTCGGCCCATGCGGCGACAGGCGGCCCAGGCGCAAATCTGCTCCTGGCTATTGCGGACAACGGCAAGGTGCGCGTTGGCCAGCAGCCAGCGGATAAGACGCTCCCGTTGGGCGCCCCAGGCCTTGCCATCCAACAGAGCTAGCTGTGATATATCGGCGACCGTCGCGGCAGAGATGCCGATGCCCGAAGAAGCAACGGCAGGTAATGCGTGGGCGTGCCATTGCTGGAGAAATCCTGCCGGACGGAAACCAAACTTACGATATAACGGTTCTCCGGCAGGCGTGGCGTGCAGTTGGATAGTGCGGCTGCCCAGCCTCTCTAATTGAGCGGCAAAGAGCTTCTTGCCAAGCCCTTTACCCTGCAGCTGTTTAGCCACCAGCACCAGGCCGATAGTGGCGTGATGTTGACCCCAGCGCCAGCATAGCGTCGTGCCACAGAGTTCGCCTTCTACTTCCGCCACAATACCCTCACCTAGCGTGAAGGCGCACAGCCAGTCTTCACGACGATGCGGCCAACCCATCTGCTGGCTAAGCATCAGGCCACCGCTAATATCGGAGGCCCGCATTTTTCTCAACACGATTGCCATCTCCCGGTCACCCCTCAGTTGGCGGCGGTGAACTGGCGCGGCTGGCGTTTTCCTGCGATAAGCGCCAGAAATCATGCCCGGCGGGATACTGGTAAAGACGCAGTGAAAACTGCCCGGCCACGGCGGTAATGTATTCAAAAATAGCAGACTGGGTGTTCTCGTAATCCATCCACAGCGTCGAGGAGGTAAAGCAGTAGATTTCCAGCGGCAGCCCGGACGGCGACGGTTTTAACGTTCGCGCCACAATGTACATATCTTTAATGATATCCGGCCGTTCGGCGAGATAGCTCATCAGGTAATGGCGAAACAGCGTCAGGTTAGTCAACCCGTTATCAATAAACCAGCGATCCGCGACGCCGCCCGGATCCCGGCCATCCAGTAATTTACTGAGCGGCTCACTCACCCCACGGATTGCCAGCATCGGGGTTAACATCTCCTGATTCAGGAAGGTTACCGAGTGCTGATCGATATTAATACTGCGCATGATCCTTCGTGCGCCGGACGAGAACATCGCCTGCCAGTTGGTATACGTTTCTGTAAGGAAATTCTTGGTCGGAATACGCGAAATGGTGTTGTCCCAGTTACGGATAGTAATGGTATGCAGCGCGATATCCGTCACTTCCCCGCTCAGGTTCTTGTCTGGCATTTCGATCCAGTCGCCCAGTTGCAGGACATCGTTGGACGATAGCTGGACGTTGGCCACCAGCGACAGCAAGGTATGTTGAAACACTAACATCAGCACCGCCGCGACGGCGCCGAGGCTGGAAATGATAATCACCGGTGATTTATTCGACATCACGGCGAGGATCATAATCGCGGCCAGAATGTGAACTAAGATTTTGCCTATCTGGATATAGCCTTTGATGGAGTGGTTTTTGCGCTTGGTCTTACGCAGATAAGAGCTATTGACGATATCCAGCATTTCGTTGAAGAAGATCGACAGAAAAATAAAAAACAAAATTCCGCAGATGGTATTAATCGCCGTTACCAGCGATGCCGGCATATTGGGCATAAACTGCAGAACATAGTAGACGATAATAACCGGAATGAAGTTTGACAGTTTCTCGGCGATACGGCGGTCTTTTTCCAGCGGTACGTCCTGTTTATGGCTGGCGAAGAACACCTTGCGTATCACTTTAATCAGCAAAAACTTGCACAAAAGATGGGCAAAGATGCCGGAGACGACCAGCAGAATAAGGTTAAAGCCGATCGCTAATGCCGGATTACTTTCAATAAACGTCAACAGATGATTCAAATACGCCATGCGTTATCGCCTGAATAAATATGCCCTTTTGTATTAGCCCTTCACTCTCGGCTATTAATACAAAAATTTAACCAATGTGCATCATGACATGTCAAAGCCGGATAAGTCCACGCTTTGCGCGGGTGATCACATTCATTGTATAAATATGTTCATTTGCATTAATGATGCTCTGCGCCCACTATTAAGGGGCCCGAAATGAGGACATATCAACTCCAGGAGGAAACATGTTCAAAGCACTTGCCGCCATCGTCGCACTCACTGCATCCGCCAGCGTTATGGCGCAAAGCGATGTTACGCTGACTTCACTTGCCAAAGATAATGCGACCAAAGCGTCGTTCAGCCAGATGGTAAAAGACCATAAGCTCCCGGCTTGGGTTAACAGCGGTGGTACCGGATCCCCGGCACAAACCGTGAAACTGGGATCTGAATCCTGGCAGGTATTAAGCGCCTGTAAACCACACGATTGTGGAAGCGAACGTATCGCCGTGATCTGGTCTGAAAAATCCAAACAGATGGCGGGCGTCTTCTCAGTGGTTGATGAGAAAACATCGCAAGAAAAACTGACCTGGCTTAACGTCAGCGATGCGCTGTCGATTGATGGTAAAACCGTGTTGTTTGCCGCGCTGAGCGGCAGCCTTGAAAACCATCCTGACGCGTTTAATTACCCGCAATAAACAAAATCCCTGGCTATCCGTTGATAGTCAGGGGTTGCTCACCGCCTTTACCACTCCCTATTTGCGCTGCCGGCGTAGTTTGCCCGCGAGAAGAGCCAACCGCTGGCTACGACAATAAATCGTGAACAGCACGAATCCCTGGCGGTTAAATATTAGCCGGCAACATAGTAATGCCAGCGCGGCGAACGCCAGCGGCCAGAGACTTTCACCTGCGCTGACCATCGCTCTCAACGCTTGCGCCGCCGTTGACGCTGAGAGGAGAAGAAATAGCGCCAGAAATCCCTTCAGCCCGAGGGTATAACCGCGAGCCAGCAACACGCCGCTGGTCAACAGAAAAATAACCACCACTAGCGCTGGTACAAAGAAACTCGCTACCCGTATCGGCGCAGAGAATGGCGGGAGCGTCTGCAAAAATGGTAGCAGATTGAATGCAAAAGCCACTAAGAACAGTGGGAATAGCGCGGCGACCGGAAATGGGTTTTGCCGGGGACGTTCGCCAGGTGGACGCGAAAAGTAGCGTTCAAGTTCTGGCGTGGAGTGATTCAGTGAGGTGCCGTCCCGGCGCGCAATAGCGCGGTCTATCTCCCGGCCATGCTGCAGGAGATCGTAAAAAGGCTTCCCGAGAATGATGTTCAGGTATGGCATCTGGAACGTGTTTCCTACGGCGCCAGCATCAATACCTTGAACTGGCTGGGGACGATGCGCATACCGACCGCATTTGTCGAATTTTGCAGGCTAACGCTGGTTAGACGCGTCGCCGGCGTGCCTTTTAGCAGCACGGTAAATGCGCCGGTCAGATGACGCGACGGCCCCATCACCGTACCTGACGCTACACCGGTCGCCACGCCGGGGTTATCGCCGTTGGTGAGCGGCGTCACCGTCGCCATATTGTGCGCGGGCATGCCCATAAACAGAATATTGAGCGCGTTAGGGATCGCCGTCGGTCCCAGCGCGATGTCCGGATAGGGAATCGGCGTCGGCGCCGGCATCGGGGTCAGACAGACGTCGGGGAAGGCTAAATCGACACCGAATAGCTGGCAGTTAGCAAACATGATTAGCTCCTTAACCCATGTGGATCTGTTCTGAATCGACTTTGGTGATCGCTTTTGAGGTGATAACCGTATTGTGCGCATGCAGGCGGGCGTAATCTTCCGCTTTCATATCCAGCTGCCCGGCGCGCACCTGCTCGGTCTGCCGGGTAGTGCGCAGCAGATTGTGGCTAATTTGCGTCACCGTTTGCCAGACCGATTCGGCGCGCTTGCCGACGATACGTGACAGTGTCACCCATGCCGAGAACTTATCGCCGCTGTAGTTCATCTCGCTGATATGGCAGTCCCCCTGCGCGGCATTGACGCACAGGCGCTGACCGCTGAGGCTGAGTTCTCCCTGACTTTGAATATGCAGGTCACCCGGTACGCTGAGTTCCGCCTGGCGGCTTTCATCACGCTCCAGCACCGCTAACAGCCAGATCTGGCTGTCCACGCTGCTGATGAGTACGCGATCCCCAGCCTGCGGCGCGATCAGACAGCTGACCGCTCGCCGACAGTGCCAGCCGCGCCCTTCGCTCTCGACGGTCACGCTACCGTCGGCAAAGCAATGGGTCACCGTGCCGGAAGCCTGCGCCGGCGGCATCACCGCCTGGGCCAGTTTGTGATTAATGGTTGTCATCTGTTGTCTCCTTAACAACGGCTGTGGCGCTGGGCGCTCCACGCCTCAGCGGCTAATAACTCTTCATCGTATTCCAGGATCCCCTGGCGGCCGGTAAACAGCGCTTCGTCCTGGCGGGCGCGATGCAGTCGGGTGCGGGAAAAGGTCGCACCGCGCAGATCCGCCTGGCGCAGGTCGGCGGCGGAAAAATCGCTCCACGTCAGATCGCAGAGCGCGAATCGCGCCCCGGCGGCCTGAACCCGCTGTAAAACGCTCTGGAACAACCTGCTCTGGCTAAAGTCGGCCTGCTCCAGTATCGCGCCGACAAATATCGCCTGGTCGAACAGGCTGCCGCGACACTGGGCGCCGCGCAGATCGGCCTCCATAAACAGCGCCTGGCTGGCGTTCACCTGATTGAGTTCTGCTTCACGCAATGACGCGCCTTTGAAATTGCACTGGGTTAGCTGGGCGCCGTTAAACTTCGCGCCGTCCAGCGGACAATCGGTGAACTGGCAACCGGTAAAACCCTGCCTTGAATAGTCTTTGCCGCGCTGATCGCACTGGAAAAACACCAGCCGGTCGCACTGGATTCCGTCAAGCGCGGTGTCCCGCAAATCGATATGGTAAAAGGTGGTCAACAGACCGCGGCTTTGCGCAAAGCTGGCGTGAGTCAGGTCAGCCTCATAAAACACGCTACGTTCCAGCGTTGAACCGCTAAAACGGCTCCTGCTCATCTGGCAACGCATAAACTGGCTGCTTTGCAGCGCCGTCGCCGAGAAATCGCTCTCTTGCAGGTCGCACTGATTAAACACGCAACTATCAAGCGCGGTTTCGGCGGCCTGAAGATGGGCCATTTCACACTGATTGAAGGTCGTCTGCTTAAGTTGGGCGCCTTGCAGCTGCAGGTTCTGCAGCTGGCACTCGGTAAACAGGGCTTCATGCAGATTGGCATTTTGCAGATTAGCGCCGCGTAGCGACACCTCCTGAAACAGACCGCCGGAGAGATCGCAGCCCTGCAGGTTGATACCATCCAGCGATATTTCATTGAGTGGCTCGCCGTTTTTGATGCGCTGAACGAGCTCCTCCGGGCTCAGTATCGTCATATCACTTCTCCATCGCGCTTCGGCAGGGTTTTAATGCGTTTGGTCCATGCGCCATCCAGCCGCGTGGTTTTACTGGTAAAGGATTGTGAAAGATCGGCGCGGAACAGATTGGCGCCTTCGAAATTGGCCCCGGCCAGTTGGCTTTTTTGCAGCAGCGCGCCCATCAGGTTGGCGTCGGTAAAATCGGCCTCGCGAAAATCGGTGCGAACAAACAGACTGCCGACCAGATTCGCGCGCACAAAGCTGGCATCACGGCAATCGGCCTCACTCAGATCGCTGTTTTCGATTTTTGCCAGCGCAAAGCGCGCGCCCTGTAATGGCGTCTGGCGCAAATTGCTCTGCTGCAGCGTAGCGTGGCTGAAGTCGGCGCCAATAAGTGAACTTTCCGACACTGCAGCGCTGGCTAGCCATGTTGCAGCGCTAAAATCAGCGCGCTCCGCTATGGTCTGCACCAGCGAACAGCTTTCCAGCGTCGCCTGATGGAAAATGGCATGCTCCAGTTCAGATTGTAAAAACGAGCATTTGTGCAGCCGCGCGTGGCTGAAATCAGGTTGTGCCAGCGTCAGTTCCATAAAGACGCAGCCATCCAACTCGGCGCGATGAAAACGGCAGTCAATCAGGCTGATTTCCCGAAAGATCAGCGTTTTTAGCGTCGTATTATCGAAAATACATTGCGCAAACAGCGCGTTCTGTAGCTGACTATCTTCAAAGCGAGCGCCGGTGAAGTCGCTTTGATGGCACTCCGCCAGTACCAGGCTGGCGCCGCTAAAATCACAGTTACGCAGCGACGAATGCTGTAGCTCCGTTCTGGCCAGCACGGCCCCCTGAAAAGAGGCGTTATCCAGCTGACAGTGGCTGAGGTCCGCGCATTCCAGTAACGCCTTTTCAAAATTGGCGCCGCGAAAATCCATGCCGGAAAAATCAACGCCGGTCAGATCCATCCCGCTAAAATTGCCGCCCTGCGCCATGGTACGCTCGGCGCGTTGGCGCAGGATCATCGCCAGATCGCCCTTCAGCCGGACCGCCGGCGGCTGATGCTGCACCGCGGCCAGGTACATCTGGTGTAGCGCCTCGCGCGTTTGCGCGCGCTTTTTCTCGCTCAGTTCGTCCTGGTGCTGATGCAGCATCTCCTGCATTCGGTGCATGGATTCGGGGCCGCGCGGTTGGTTTTCATCGTTATTCAACTGCGGATAGTGCGCCTCCATCTCACGCTTGCGCTGTTGTGCATCATTCTCCATTTCCTGCGCCTGACGCTCCATGTCGGCGATAAACTCCGGCAGGTCTTCAAGCTTAGGCAACGTGGGTTCGTCGATATCCGCCAACAGGCTATCGATATCACCGCCGCTGGCTTCAATGGCGGCGCGGTGCTGTTCACGCAGCAGACGAGCGCGGTTTTTCATATTCTCCTGCTGCGGACTCGGCGACTGTTCAATTTCATTGTCGATCCACGGACCGATGGTCTCTTCCGGTATGAGATCCTTTTCGCGGAAGGAGAAGAGCGCGCCCTTCTCTTTATCCATTCGCTGGGCCAGTACCTTGCGATAGTGATTAAGCGAACGGGCGGCACCCTCTTTTTCCAGCGCCGGGATCAGCTGCAGGACGTCGGCGGCATCGTCTTCATTGATACGAATGAGCCCCTGCCAGATAAGCATCATCTGTTCCCGATGGGGAAAGAACCATACCGTGGTGGCGCGTAAGGCAATTTCTTCAAATAGCGTTTCATCCGCGCGCTGGCGATGAATAAAACAGCGAGCCTGCCACGGCGGCAACTGGCCCTCCTGCATTGGTTTCTCAGGATGCATATTCCAGATCCGCCATTTCGCCCCTGGCGGCAAGGTATCCCGATCCTCCCACCATTGGTCCGGACTGGCGGCGTTAAAGACTTTCCAGTCAATATCGCGGGCAAAACCGGGAAACTCCTGTTGTAGCCAACTGGCATCATATTTTTTGCCCATTCGGCTAAACCGCCGCGGCCACTGAATATCCAACGGGCCAAAACTTGCCGGCTGCGGTTTCTGCTGCGGCGAGCTTACTCTTCCCTCCAGCGGTTCAATATTCGGCAGAGGATGACGCTCGCGCCCCTGCTGTTTTACCGGCGCGATACCAAGACCGTGCGGGTTGTCGGCATAATCACCGCCGCCAAAGGCGCGGCTCCAGTCCAGGCGCATTTCGCTAAACGGCTGCGGTCGGGTCATACGTTGCCCCGTCCACTCGCGATCGCCGAACACCACCAACGACTTACTCAGTTTGTCGATATCGATGCGCGCCACGCAGGCGCTTTTTTCCTGCTGATGATGGGTATAGGCAAAACCGGTGGCAAGAAATTCGGCGCGGACTTTAGGGATGGCCATATCCACCACGCCGCCGCTGGTTTGCAGTTCGTCGGCGGCAAGCTGCCACAGTTCCATCTCGGGGCGCAGCTGCGGGTTTGGCCCCATATCCGCCAACGCCAGCACCGAAACGCCAAGATAATTTTTGCCCTGCCAGCGGAATGGCCGGTTCAGTACGCTCAGGCGTAAGGGTTTAATGATTTTCATATAGCCCTAATGCGATAGGTTCTTAAGGGGAATTGATGCTTAGCATCAGACATTACGATAATCGAGGTAGTAGAAATGTTGTGGGTCGTCATGGTGAACGCGAATATTGATTAATTGATTCACCTGAACCTCAGATTGGTCTTGCGCGGGGAATATAACGCCGCGGATGCCCTGCAGTTCTTGCTCATGCCAATGATAACGAAGGGTCAAAATGGCTAAGTAGTGATTATTAATTCGCTGGTCGCGATCGTATTTGATCTGCAGGATGGTGGCCTTAACATTGACACCATTCATTTTCGTTTTTTTATCTTGTCGCGCAGAGCGTATATTCTGCATCGCAACCCAGGCCACAAAGAGCAATACTACCAGCGGAATGGCCCATGCCATGGTTAGCATTATGGTAGAGACGATTTCCATGTTATCTCCTGATTAGTTGTCACAAAAAAAGCGGCCTGTCGTATAGCGCAATTCTCTGCGGGTTCGCCGGATCGTATTTAATCGTTGTGCCATTACCCGGCTTAAAACGCTCAATGTCGCTGAAATTCAGGGTGTAATTCAGGCTAGCTTGAACTTCAACCTGCTCGCGGGTCTTAAACTTAAAGGTGATACGATAGATCGGTTTACTTCCGCTCCAGGCGCTGGTCTGGTGTGCGGCAATGATATCTGCGTTGACCGCAATCCCGGATTGCAGGACCTCACTGTGGGTGAAACTATCCTTTAAATACGGGTAAACATCCTGATAAATAAAACGGGCCATGGGATAGATACCAAACACCAGTGCAATCAACCCCATGACGACAAAAAAGAGTATATCCATAGTGAATTAACCCACATCACCGATTTGCATAATAGCAATCTTATTGCCGCGTCCTTTCTTAACGACAATGGACAGCCCTTTACGTAATAGATGTATTTGTGCTGGTGCAATCAGCGCCTTGGCGCAAAATAATTGAGGCATTTCATCGATGCGAAAATATATATCGAAAAATAGATTATTACCGAGCATTTCACTCCATCTCCCAGGGTGTTGGTAATAACTCTTTGGGATTATCAGGCATGTAGTAGATGTAAATAGTATTGTTTCTCATGATTTTTACCATATTTTGCGGGGAAATATACTGTTTAGCCGTTGCCGTCACCAGACCTGAGTCAGTATTGAAAGATAATTCCATTTTAAGTTTAGTGCTCCCTCCGCCACTCGCGCCAATTTTTTCCATGCTTAATATTTTAGCCTCGGTACGAATGCCATTTGCCTTAAACTTATCATAATTGGAGCCTGAACGATAACAATATAAGAACAAACCAAACAAAATTAAAACGGCTAATATTAATGTTCCCCACATAGAGTCAAACATAATGATCCATTAATGATGAAGTTCACCACATATTAGAAATTCTGTGAGTGTTTTTAAGTGGCCACCTAAATGGCCACGAGCATAGAAGTCTAATGGATACCCTGTTTATTCATAATCCACATCCATAACAGCCATTCGTTTTGGCGGAACGCCCTCATGCTTTATAGTTAATTGAAGCCCCGGTTTTAATTTTGGGATTTCTGAAGCACGTACCACGGCGGCAGCATTATACTGTTTTGTCGTACCCTCAATGTTCGCCTCAAAGGTAAATACAAAATAATAATCGAAATTATTGGTCGCGTTAGTTTGACGCCAACTTACCAGAGATGCGTTTTTTATCTCACCGGGCCAGCGCTCACGGCTTAGCCAGTTTTTTATTTCAGTAAGGTCCCCGCCCTGTCCTTTGAGACTTCGCAGCGAACCGAACAATAGAAAAAAGCTAAATGCAACCGATGCAATAACAATTAACAAAGAGTGTTGATAAATAAAGTTCATTGTTAGCTCTTTTAGGTTTTAAATATAAATAATTGTCACATTATAAAAATAATGGTCTGTCATAAATTGCGATTCGTTTAGGATTTTTAGCGTCGTATTTTATTGTTGTCCCATTGCCGGGTTTAAATCTCTCAATTTCTTCAAAGCTTAGCCCCATATCAACACTCGCTTCGGTTTCAACACCTTCAAGAGTTTTAAATTTTAAGGTCAAATGGTATATTGGCTTATTTCCACCCCACATACTAGTTTGATGAGATGCAATAATATCGACATTTACTGCGATTCCTGTTTTAAGAACAGCGCTTTCAATAAACCCAGCCTTGATCATAGGGATAACGGAACTACGAAAATTCCGCCCAATAATATAGAGTGCTATAAGGCATGCCACAAGCAGAATATAAAACCATTTTGTATTTAGAAAATCTATTTAATCAATTCCAGGTCGTGATTTTATAGGTAGAATGAAATATCAAATATTACTGCACCATTACACATTTAATAATTAACGGAAGTAACCGCTATCTTTAGAGGCGTGTTATTACTGTACTTTACTGATAATAACATTCCTTTCTTTAATTTATGAATATCATCGGGTCTTACAATGCCTTTCGCAATGTATTTTTTTACAGAACCGTTTATATTTGCATTAAAATAGAAATCATAAATATAATCATTGCCGTACTTTGTTTCTGTCTGACGCCATGATTCTACC
Organism: Klebsiella sp. SYXHC3; assembly: GCF_057196925.1. Lineage (NCBI taxonomy): Bacteria > Pseudomonadati > Pseudomonadota > Gammaproteobacteria > Enterobacterales > Enterobacteriaceae > Klebsiella > Klebsiella sp. SYXHC3. Next base: position 372,255 of record NZ_JBXUNG010000001.1, read on the forward strand.
GGAACCTGGATTGTTTTACCGGACCACTTATCTCTCGATAACCAGTTTTTAATTGCTGAGACTTCAGATTTATTCGGTTTGAAGGCAGCGAATGATATACCTATTGCTATGATTGTCACCACAATGCCAAAGATAAAAGATGATTCCGTGATGACATTCATAGGGTTGCATCCGTGCTATTAACAAAAACCATCATCGATTGCTTACTCCATATCCCCAGGAACAAGGTAGACTTTTTCAGAGGTACCTGGGAGGTAATATAAACAAACTGTATTTTTCCTACCAATTTTAACCATTTCTTCCGGAGTTATAAAACGACGAGCATGTGTGACGACAACTCCATCGGGAGTCATAAATTCCAATTCAAAATCAAATTTCATATTCCCGGTGCCAGAGGTACTTATATGTTGCTTACTAATAATTTTAGCTTCAACTTTAAGGCCTTCCTTACGAAACTTCTCATCATTATTTCCTGACTTCATTATACTGTATAAGAACCACCCCAAAACTAAAATGGTTATAAAGATAGACCACATTGTTGAATTTGACATCGTAAAATCTTACATTAAGTGAACCATTGATGGCTGTCTTATTTTAAATGCAAAAAATTGAGAAATCGTTAGGTTCTGGATTGATTATTTATTACCAGCTAAAACCAATGGAAAGGAAACGCAGCATTTGGAGGCCGTTTCTATGCCATGTTCCCTATCAAAGGGTAAAGCAGCAATTATATGTCGTGCATCGACTAGTATTAGCCTACGCTCATGACTGCTGTTTTTTTTGGGGGTACTCCCTGGTATTTGAACATTACAGGCATATCCTTTTTTAATTTAATGACTTCAGAGGTCTTTAACACAGTTGCTGCTTTATATGTTTGAGCTTCACCACTCAAATTAGACTCGATAGTAAAAATATAGAAATGGTCAAAATTATTGGTAGTTGATGTTTGTTTCCATTCTTTTAATTTCCCTGTTGCTAATTCGCCGTTCCAGTTGTCTCTTGCAACCCAATTTCTTATTTCACTAAAATCTTCCTTCTGTCCCTTTAATCCTCTGAGACAGATGAAGATGAATATCAACATTACACCTAACGCAATAGGGCCTGAGTGTTCAGAAAGAAAATTCATACCTGCACCTGGCATGTTAAAACGCGTCGTTTCTAACGAGGCACATTAGAAATTGCCAAAGGTTTCCCATTGGAAGGGTCTGTAACAAAAACAATGGATTTAGTTTTACTATCTAGTTTAGCTCTATAAATAGAACCAACCTGGTAAGCATCAAGAGCTATTAATTGTATGGTTTCATCATGTTTTTCGAGTAGCCATGTTTTGTTATCAGCAGCATTTGCCACCCTCAAGTCCATTGTTACTACAGGATTGTTGTTTATGAAAACTCCGCTTTGCTTCATTGATAAAATTGTAACATAAACATCATCTCCCTGTTCCATTATACTGTGCTCTCTCTGTTGTGAATTTTTCACTATTCTATTTGCGAAATAAAAACACACAAAAATAATTAAAAACGTCAATACTGCATTTATAACCCAAGAGATAGACATATAATCCTCTGACTACATTAACATATGAAGTGCAAATAATGCGGTTCTTAGACTGCCGCTGTCAACCCGAGCCCCTTCGACTCGTTGAGCATTGATAACGGTACGACCAAATGTCATTCCTTGATGTGAAATATTTATTCCTGTTGCTGCATAGCTAACACCCTTAAAGGCGACACTTCCTGTTGAAATTGTAACATATTGGCCGATGAAATCCATTGCATTTTGGGCAAAGCTTTTCTTTTCTACATCGTTATGTTCAAAAACGGGAGAGTCAATAAAAACTTTTGTTTTGCTTTTTATTACTATTTCTTCTGGTGATTCAATCTTCACTTTTCCTGTAACGGTTTGCATCCAGGCGCCATCTATATCTACATTAACTTTCCCCTGAATATTTTGTTTTTGCCCTCCAGATTTTATAGTGAATACATCTCCGTTACCAATTGTCGTTTCTTTTTTCCCATTGATATGAATGGTTTCATTGGCGAGAACTTCCTCATTGTTATTCCCATCCAGAGTTAGCTCGCGATCACCTTTAATTTTTCGGATGTCACCTCCATTTTGTATATCTGTTTTTCGACCGTTTTTAATTATAGTTTCTTCACCATTATTATATTCTTGCAGCTCTAGATCTTCTACCTTAGTTGTTCTTTTCTTCTGATAATGAAAGGATGAATCACCAACGACAGTATCACTTTGCTCTTTTCCTATTGTGGTAGTACGGCAACCATCAATAGTTACATGTTTATCATTCTCTACCGAGATCTTCATATCTTTCTCTGAATGCATCTCGACGGATTCATTGCCCGGATTATCTTCGAAGAACAAGAAACTGCTGTTATCAATATTCCCATCCTTACTCCGCGTCATAAAGCCCATCCGGGTGGCGTCGCCGGGGAGATCCCATGGCGGCATGCTGGCTTCATTATACACACGTCCGGTGACGATCGGGCGGTCAGGATCGCCGTTGATAAAATCAATGACCACTTCATCGCCGACGCGGGGAATTTGCACGCCGCCAAAGCCCTGGCCTGCCCAGGCGCTCGACACGCGAACCCAGCAGGAGCTGGTGTCATCGCCTTTGGCGTGGCGGTCCCAGTGAAACTTCACTTTGATGCGGCCATACCTGTCGGTCCAGATGCTTTCCCCTTCAGGCCCGACAACTTTCGCCGTCTGCGGGCCATAGGTGCGCGGCCAGTCGGTTACCTGCGCCGGGCGATAGACTACCGAAGAGGGGATCACTCTAAAATGGATTTGGTGCGAGATATCGCTATTGCCGCCGCTGGCGTAGCTGTTCTCTTCAAACAAGTAATCTGCGGCGGTCGTCAAATATTCGCCGTTATCGCTAAAGAATGGCGCATTAGTTAGAGTAAACGTTGCGCCGGGAGCGATGCCTACCGCGGTGGCGGACGCCTGGATCTGCTGATGTTCAACCTGCCAGCGCTCCTGGCGGATACGCGCGTAGAATTCACCGTGTCCGTGATCGACAAATCGCCCCGGCCAGTCGTACACGTCGATACTGCCCGGCGAGGGCGATGCCGGGTTCTGCCGCGCCTGAAACAGCCAGGCGTTAGGTTTACGGAAATCATAGTCATCGAGGCTGTAAATCCCCGGCGTCACGCTATCTTCCAGCGCCCACTGGCCGATCCCCTCTTCAGTGGTAATACCGCCCGATGCCGTCTGGTGGTAGGGAATGGTTTCATAGCCGCTTACCGGTTGATGCTGGGTGGCTGAATCGGTCAGCACCATCGTATGTTTACCCGCCTCGTGGCGGAAATGGTAGGCAATCCCCTCCAGCTCCATCAGGCGGCTGATAAAGGCGAAACTACTTTCCTGATACTGGACGCAGTAATCCCAGACGCGGTAACTGCCGTTCAGCTTATCCTCAACGTTGACCTGGTATTCACTCAGCAACGTATTGATGATCTGCGGTACCGTCTGCCCCTGGAATATACGCAGGTTGCGGTCGCGTTTCATCGGCCATAAGTCGGGTTCAACGATCAGTTGGTAAGCGGCGTAGCGGATACCGCTCAGTTCAACGGCGCTCACCGCCACGCGGGTAATTTTACCGTTGAAATAACGCGAACTCAGCGCGTTTTGCGTCGGAATGGTCACGGTGACCGGCTGGCCAAGCAGCTTGCTGCGATCCAGACGCGCATCGCTGCCAAGCAGCGTTAAGCTGAGCTCAAACATTTCCGACATGGCTTCATGTCCGCTGAGTTTCCAGAAAAGCAGCCCCTCAACGGGGAGCTGAACGGTGATCCTGTTAGACATAATATTATTCCATTCAGGGGGATACAGTTTGTGCAGCGCTAGCTGCGCGTTAACAGTGGGTTCGGCAGATCGACCAGCACCTGTTGCGGGTCAAGGCGCAAGTAGCGTAACGGAATCGGCTTTCCCGGTTGAAAGTTTTGGATACGCGTAATATCAATAACGATATCCCGCTGACCGGTCAGCAATTCACCTTTTTCGTTAACGTAATTAAAATCGACGCTAATATTAATAAACCCGGAATTACCGCCCGAGCGGCTTCTCACATTTGTGATGGTGCCAGATACCGCAACGCCATCATTGTGGATAGCCGCTTTGAGTTTTTTATTTTTCGCATCGCGAATCAGTAATGACGCAAAAATATAAATAAACAGTAGGACCACGGCCAGAACGATTACGTTAGTAAAAACACTCATTTTCCACTCGTCAGTTTTGGCTTATCGTTAATATCTCTTACAAACACAATGGCGTTATCTTTTGGATCTAGTTTTGCCTCATAAGTCACTCCGACCTGCCAGGCATCGAGGGTAATGAGCAAAACCGTTTCCTGGTGCTTTTCCACAAGCCACGTTTTTCCATTATTTAAATCCTGTACCCGCAGATCCATATCAATGACAGGATTGTTGTTGATAAATAATCCGGTTTGCCGCATTGCGAGTATCGTAACCTGGATATCGTTCCCGTTTTCGATAATCCGCTGCTCCCGCCGTTGCGAGTTTTTTACTATGCGGTTGGCAAGGTAAAAGCTGATGAAAATAATAACCAGCGTCAATACTGCGTTGATAATCCAGCCTGGCGTCATTAAACACTCCTTGTTGACCAGTGATATCTTGCTAAATGATTAGCCCCCCGCCGTGCATTGCCGGCGGAGGGATTTCGCTCTCAATTGCGCCATCTAGCTTGATGGATTAATAAGCCAGGTTCCCGGTTTGGCGATATCCAGCGTCTGCTCGCGGGTTTGTCCATTACCCTGTAGGGTAATTTCATAATGTCCCGGCGCCAGTTTCAGCGAGGCGAAGCCGTTTGTGGCCGGTTGCGTATTATGTGGTTCGCCATTGAGTTTGAGCTTTTCCCCTTCCCTCATGCGCACGTAAACCTGAGCAACAGGCGCCGCCGCGGCGGCAGGTTTGCTCTCTTTAACGGCAACGGGCGGAGCGGTCTGCGTTGTTACCGGCGGCGTAACCGCCGCTGGCGGCTGGGTGCTGGCGCTCTGTGCTGGTTGCGCCTCGCTGCCGCCGCCGCTGAACAGCATACCGCCGGCAATAATGCCGACCAGTACGCCTGCGGCGACCATCCCCGGAACCTTATAGCGCCGCCAGTCTGTCGCGGCCGGCGCCTGTTCTTCCTCTTCGACCAGCGCCAGCATGGTGCCGGTTTTTTTGACCGACAAGACGTCATCGATACTGGACACCGGCATTTCAATCAGCTCGGCAAACGCGTCGATTGACTGGGGACGGTCTTCCACCCGCAGCGCCAGAGCTTTATCGACCGCCTGTAGCAGCGGCAGCGAGTAACCCGCCGGCTTCAGTTCCGCCAGCGGCTGATAGTTGTCCTGAATACTCCGCACCACGCTCACCGGCGGCGGTGAGCCCACGATCAGCGTATGCAGCACCGCGCCGACGGCATAAATATCGGTCCAGGCGCCCTGTTCGCTGTCATTATCGTCGGTATACTGCTCGATAGGCGCATAACCCGGGCGCAGCATAGTTTCGGTTTCGTCGGAGAGATTACCGATGGTCCGGCGCGCCGAACCGAAATCGAGTAGCACCGGCAGGCCGTTATCCTGGATCTGGATATTTTCCGGTGAGATATCACGGTGCAAATAGCCGGCGTCGTGAATGGTTTTAATGGCGCCGAATAGCATCGGCAGCATCCGACGGATCCATGCCTCATCGATGAGGTTTGGCTGCTGCTCGCGCAGGCGGCTCAAGGTGGTGCCGCTATAAAACAGCGTGCCCATATAGGCGGTGTCGTTCTGAACCCAAAAGCGCAGCACGTGCAGCAAGTTGGGATGATTAAAGCGCGCCAGCAGCCGCGCCTCCTGGATAAAGCTGTTTAATCCGGCGGAGAACGCTTTGCTGAAGCGCTCGCTACGCAGTACCAGGGTCATATCTTCGTTACGTACCGCCAGCGACGAAGGCATAAACTCTTTTATCGCGATGGTACGTTCCAGCTGATGGTCCCAGGCGCGATACACAATGCCGAAACCGCCGCCGCCAATCACTTCCTTTATTTCAAATTCGTTAAAACGATACCCGACCGGCAGCGCGTTCAGGACAGTCCGATTGTTTTCGTGATCCGTCATCTTAAGACTCACTTTCTGATGGTGTTACGCGGCAAACTGACAATGAAACTCGCCTTGCGCATAGCTGATGCGCAGTTGCGTAAACTGCTCATCGTTACGGTTGGCGGTTAACAGAATTTGGCTCATCTGCGGCAGCAGCGTGTTGGTCAGAATCGCATCGACCATACGCCCGCCGGATTCCACTTCGGTACAACGCTGAACCACCTGCTCGACGACGCTGTCGTCAATCTCACAGACAATGTTGTGATTGTCCTGCAGACGGCGCTGAATACGCGCCAGCTGCAGACGCACGATTTGCCCCAGCATCGCATCGCTCAGCGGGTAGTACGGCACCACCAACAGGCGGCCAAGCAGCGCTGGCGGGAAGACCTGTAACAGCGGCTGACGCAGCGCGCCGCTCAGCGCTTCCGGCTCGGGCATCAGATCCGGATCGGCGCACATTGCGCTAATCAGCTCGGTACCGACGTTAGACGTTAAGATAATGATTGTGTTGCGGAAATCGATATGGCGGCCTTCACCGTCTTCCATCCAGCCTTTATCAAACACCTGGAAGAAAATTTCGTGCACGTCCGGATGCGCCTTCTCGATTTCATCCAGCAGCACCACGCTATACGGGCGGCGGCGTACCGCTTCAGTCAGCACCCCGCCTTCGCCGTAACCCACGTAACCCGGCGGCGCGCCCTTCAGGGTCGAGACGGTATGCGCCTCCTGGAACTCACTCATGTTGATGGTGATAACGTTCTGTTCGCCGCCGTACAGCGCTTCTGCCAGCGCCAGCGCGGTTTCGGTCTTACCTACGCCGGATGGCCCGCAAAGCATAAAGACCCCGACCGGCTTATTGGGATCGTCGAGCCGCGCGCGTGAAGTGCGCACACGTTTGGCGATCAGATCCAGCCCGTGGCGTTGGCCAATCACTCGCTGGTTGAGCGTGTCGGCCAGGCTCAGTACGGCGTCAATTTCATTTTTGACCATCCGCCCCAGCGGAATGCCGGTCCAGTCAGCGACCACCGCCGCCACTACGTTCTCATCTACCGCCGCGAACAGCAGCGGCATCTCACACTGCAGGGTTTTTAGCGCCAGCTGTTTTTCATTAAGCGTCTGGCGCAGCGCCGGCTCGGCGTCGTCATCAGCCTCCTGCAATTGCGCGCGCAACGCGATGACTTCATCAACCAACGCGCGTTCCTGCTCCCAGCGACGACTCAAGGTATCGCGTTCGGTTTCCTGCTGCTGACGCGCCTGCTTGAGTTGCTCAATGCGCTGAGCATCGCCAATCGCCACCCGGTTCTCGCGTTGGGCAATCTCCAGTTCCACATCCAGGGCGGCAATGCGCTGCAGGCAATCTTCCAACTGCGGCGGCGGCGCGCTTTGGCTGACGGCGACGCGGGCGCAGGCGGTATCCAGCAACGCGACCGCTTTATCCGGCAACTGCCGCGCGGGAATATAACGATGCGACAGCTTCACCGCCGCGTTAACCGCTTCATCAAGCAGCAGCACCCGATGGTGTTTCTCCAGCGGCGATACAGTACTGCGCAGCATCAGCAACGCTTTCTCTTCATCCGGCTCGTGGATTTGTACCGTCTGGAAACGGCGGGTCAGCGCCGGATCTTTTTCAATATATTTTTTGTACTCCGCCCAGGTGGTCGCGCCGATGGTGCGTAACTGTCCGCGCGCCAGCGCCGGTTTCAGCAGGTTCGCCGCATCGCCGGTGCCCTGCTGGCCGCCTGCGCCAATCAGGGTGTGGATCTCGTCGATAAACAGCACGATCGGCGTCGGGCTGGATTGCACTTCGTTAATTAACGCCTGAAGACGGGCTTCAAATTCGCCTTTCATGCCCGCACCGGCCTGCAGCATGCCGATGTCCAGCAGCCACAGCTCAATATTACGCAACGGCTGCGGGACATCGCCTGCGGCGATCCGCCGCGCCAGCCCTTCCACCACCGCGGTTTTGCCGACGCCGGCTTCCCCAGTCAGCAGCGGGTTGTTCTGCCTGCGCCGCATCAGGATATCCACCATCTGGCGGATCTCTTCATCGCGGCCAACCACCGGATCGATTTTGCCCTCCTGCGCCCGCAGCGTCAGGTTCTGTCCGTACTGGGCCAGTGTACCCTGCGCCGTCGGCGTCGCGCCAGTGTTGGCCGTCTCCACCACAGCCTGCTGGCTCTCTTTACTGGCGGCCAGCAACGTCTCAAAGCTCTCGCTCAAGGCATCGACATTGATTTTGCTAAACTGCGGCGAAATGCCTTTCAGAACGTTAGCCAGATTCCAGGTTTTCAGCAGCCCTATTAACAAATGGCCGCCGCGGATGCGGTTGACGCCATATTTCAGCGAGCCATAAACCCACGCGCGTTCGACGGCGCTATCGATATGCTCAGAAAGGTCGGAGACCGAGCTGGCGCCGCGCGGCAGCGCATCCAGGGCCGCGATGATATCGCGGGTCAGCGCCTGCTCATCAAGGGCGAAATGGCGGATAATGTGTTGCAGATCGCCGTCCTGCTGCTGCATCAGTTGATGCAGCCAGTGCACCAGCTCAACGTAAGGGTTGCCGCGCAGTTTACAAAAGGCGGTTGCGCTTTCCAGCGAGGTAAACAACAGCGTATCCAGTTTGCCGAAGAGTACGGCACGGCTGATTTCTGACATGTTCGGTTCCATTGATAACATTAATAAAGGTGTCAGAGAGCAGACGACATCAAGCGTCGCTCTGCTCCACGCTAAACACTAAATCGCCACGCGGCGCGGGGGCTGGCTGGTGGCCAAGCCAGGTGCTGTAACCCAGTTTGCCGTCGCCGCTGAGGACCGTACCGGGTATTTCATCGCCGCGGATAAGCACCCTGACATCCCATGCATATTCGATCCCAAGATACTGGCGGATCCAGTCGCGTAATTCGTTTACCGCATTTTCGCCCGGCAGAAAACGGGCGTATTCGGCGGCGCTAAGCGGGCCGATTTCAAGGCGGAATTTATGCTGAACATCGCGTACCGCGACGCCGAGAAACGCCGAGACGCCCAGGCGAGGTAAACGCCTTCCCGCCCCCAGTTGCGCTTGTTCTCGCGAGGTCAGCGGCATCCATTGCGGCACGTTGCTGATAATGTTGACCGGGACTTTGAAGTAATTTCGCAGGATCTTCTCCAGCCCTTCCGGATCCCGACCATGGCGGCTGAGATGGCCTGCGTGGGTGAAACGCGCATGCGGGCTCAGGTCGCCCTTCTCCAGTTGCCCCGGCTGACCCATGCCGATGAGTGAGGCGAGATAGCGCTCAAAGCGGCGGTTGTCCGCACGGTCTAACGATACCGTTGGCTGCGCGTCGGCCCAGGCGCGGTAGAACAGTAGCGTCAGGCGGTGATGAAAGAGATCGGCAAAAGCGCTCAGGCTGTCATCCTGATGATGATGAATACGCTCACGGGCGTATTCGGTCATATGAACCGGCAGCGGGCCATTGGGGCCGAACAGACCGAAGCTGAGAATCGATATCTCATGCACCGCGCTATTTGCCCGTTTTTGCGCGCTGGCTAGCGTTGCTGGCGCAAACCCCATTGATGGCGTTTGCCCGATGCGCAGCGATTCAAATTTCGGCAGCGGCGCGCGCCCAAGCGGATAACGTTCGCCCCCTTGTGCGTCAATGCGGCGCAGCAGATGAAAAAGATCGTAGCGCCAGGGCGCGGCGGTAACCTCGCGCCAGAAAACGTCCGCCAGCGGCGTCAGGCGATGAATGGTAGCCAACGTGTCACTCATATCAGCGCCCTTTTACCCATTCGCGGCGCCCAGTAACCGATTTCGCCGCGCTGCTGGCTACATAAGGTGAATTCGGTAAAGCTGTTGAGCGACACCAGCCGGGCAAAGACCCGTTCCAGTACGCTGCCAAACAGCCACGGGCTGGCGCCGGAAAAAGCGCGCTCGTCAACGGTCAAGGTAATGCCGATACCGCGGGCGAAGACGATCGGCCCCGGCTCCGGCACCCGGCGATGAACCGGCTCCAGCACGCAGTGGCGTACCCCTTCGATTTGGCGGGCCACGGCGGTCTCCGCCAGCCCGGCATACAGCCCAAGCAACTGGCGCAGCGCTGCTGCGCCTTCGCCATTTTCACCGTCCATCAGGCTGAGATAGTTCATCTGCAGCTGGCTTATCAGCCGCCAGGTGCTGAGCCCTTCCGCCAGCGCCGGTCGCGGCGGCGTCGGGCCGCTACGCATTTTCAATGTTTTTACCGGTAGCGAATCCGCCAGCACGAATTGCCCCAGCTCCTGTTGTAGCATCAACGGTAGGTCGCGGCTGGTGCACAGCACCTCGGCGGTGATGTAACGCAGATCTTCCTGCCACGGCGCATGCTGCTCATCGACCAGTGAGACAAAGGTCTCAGAGCCGGTATAGCCGGTACGCGTGCCATAGCGCAGCGCGTGTTCGGAAAGCACCCGCTGTTCGCGGCGCAGTGAAAAATAAGCGCCGTAATCTCCGGCATCCTTGCTCCATGAACTCCAGAATGGACGGAACTCGCGATCGTCGCGGTGGCCATCAGCGCTGCCGTGAATTTTACTCACCGAATAGATTTCGTAGTCCAGCGGGCGGATGTTATCGACCACCAGATGGTATTCATGTTGGCTGTCGCTCAACGACTGGCGGGCGGCGATTTTCGGAAACAGGTTAATCACCGGCGTGCAGTGCAACGCGAAGTGGTTAGCTTCCACCACTTGTTCCAGCCGGTCGTCGGTTTTATCCAGCAGAATAATGATATCGAAGGATTTTTCTTCCTTGCACTGGCCGATTAACTTGCTGAGGCCGTTAATACTGATAAAGCGGAAGCGCGCCGGGAAGGCAAAGTATTCGTGCAGCAACCGGTAGCCGTCAAAATTGCGAAGATCTTCCGGTAGCAGCGCCTGATTGGCGGCGAAACCCTCTTGTTGGATAGCCTCTTCGCTCAGCGAAAAACGCAGCGGATCGCGCCCGGTGGTCTGGCACACCACGCCGACCTGGTGGGCAAGAATCAGCTCCAGCAGGCGCAGCGCCTCAATATCCGGGCCGCTTAAGAAAAACGCCAGCCGGTCAAAGGTCAGATGGCCAAGATGTTGAGCCCCTTCACAGCTTATACGCAGGCGCAAAGCGCTGACGGCGCCGCGCTGGCTGAGCCCAAGCGCGGCCAGCGGCACATCGGCGGGGATCCCGCCAAGTTCGGCTTTCTCAATACGCAGCGGCAACAGCGTGACATCGTGCGCGGTAGTGTAACTACAGGTGACGCCATTTTTCTTCAATACCTGGCTGTCCATCATCGTACCGCGCGGCACCACGAAACCTTTACTCAGATCGCCTTTATTGATGTCCGGCTGCAGTTCGGCTATCGCCATCGACGGCGTAGGCGCCAGATAATTGGGCGCGATCATCTCCAGCAGACGTTGTGAAAAGCGCGGGAATTCGGCGTCCATTTTTAGCTGCACGCGGGAAGTCAGAAAGGCGAACCCCTCCATCATCCGCTCAACGTAAGGATCGGCGACCTCAATACCGCGCATGCCCAACCTGCCGGCAACCTTCGGATAGCGTTCGGCGAATTCAGCGCCCATCTCACGCAGATAGGCCAGCTCGCGGTTGTAATATTCAAGCAGTTTGCCTTCCATTGTTACCCCGCGTCTTTCAATTCAAAGTGGCCATTTTCGAGATCCACATCGGTACGGAACAGAAACTCTAATGGATACGGTACGCACCACAGCCGCCCTTTGATTTCAATCGACAGGACGTTATGTAAATCCAGTGACTGGGTATCAGAAATACAGCGGACCTGCAGCCCCTGCGGCAGAATGCGCGGCTCGAAGCTGATAATCGCCTCGGTAAGTTTGCGCTGAATATCCTGCCACTCAATATCCGACATCCGTTTCCCGGCCAGCGGCGCGACGCCGAAATTAACCACCGAACGGCGCACGTGCGCCAGCGCGGCCAACGCCTGCGGATCGTCATGATTGATGGTATTAAACAGCCACTGCAGATCGCGCAGCACGTGACGGCGCAGCGTACTGTGGGTGATCAGGTTGCTGTTAAGCGGCTCTGATTTTTTCTGCGGCTGATTATCGGTCAGGCGGTCGAGCAGCGACGGCTGCATCTTATCGCGGGCTCCAATGGTCTCTTGTTTGCTACGCGCCTGCCAGCCGCTGCGCAGCGCGTCACCGTCGCGTACCGGTTTGTTCATGCAAAACTCACCACGTCGAGAGAGAGAATCGGGAATTCATCGCTATCGTTAAGCCACACTTTCTGTCCGTGGCCCTGATAGAGCGATCCTTCGTCGTCCAGCGGCTGCCACTCGGTGGCGCGGCCCAACTGGAAGCGGGTTTCCGCCTGCGGCGTGACAGGGTAACGCGCGGGGATCTGACACACCTGCTCGCTTCCATCGGTCAGGCGCACCAGAGCGTGGCGCCACACCAGATCGGTGACGCTCGCCGGGGCCTGAAAACGAATTTCGGCGATAGCGGCGAACGGCAGCCAGCAATACCGGCCATTGACGATAAGTTCGCAAACCGGGCCCAGACGCGCGTCGCCGTCCATCAACCAGTGAAAAGCGACCGCGGGGGTATCCGTCTGATTGAGATTACCAGGATTAAGGGGCGCCTGTTCAAAGGCGGCCAGCCGCTGTCGCTGGGCGGTTTCTGAATCGGAACAAAGCGCGGAGGTAAGCACAGACAGCCACGGCCACTGGCTGTCCGGCATCTGCGGGCGGGCGCTGCCGGCAAATACCGCATCGCGCTGCTGCTCGCCCTGAATGCTCTGTTCCAGCAGGGTGACCGTTGGCTGGGCCTGCGGCTTCAGCGCCAGCCAGCTTTTTAGCTGCGCCAACGCGCGCGTCCAGTTACCGCTCAGACATAGAAACTGGACGAACGCCGCACGTAAATCGGCATCGGCGGGACGGCTTTTGATCTCGCTTTCCAGGCGCTGCAGCGCCGCGCCGACGCTTTCGCCAGCCAGCTGTTGATATAGCGTGTTCATCGTCGCTCCTTAGTTTGCCGCGCGCCATGCGCCGGCCGCCGGGTTACGCAGCAGCGGGTGCAGGCCATCGATAAGCACAACGTTGAGTTTAATATCCGGCGCCAGCCACGGCGTCCAGACGCTACGCGCCGCCTCTATCCGCGCCTGTAGACGCGACGGATCGTTGGCCAGTTCCTGGGACATTTCGATAGCCAGCGTGCCGGTCATCTGCCAACCGTTTTGCCCGGCGACATAGGGCAGGATCATCCAGCTTTGTTGAGCGTTTTCATTGCTGACTACCATGCGTTGATTATTGACCGCGGTGATCAGAAGTTTATTGGGGTCAGCGGCGGCATTGAGACCCAGGACCGGGAAACCATGTACGAAGGTCACGGTGCTCTGCTTTTCTTTACCGTTAACGGATTGAGTGATGACGGTGCGACCGCTCAGCCAGCCGCCCTTTTCGCAACTACCGGATTCAACGGCGGGGATGAATAAGGCGGCGGCGTTTTCCTGCCAGAAGGTGCGCAGTCGACAGCCGCCCTGCAATGTGAACTCCTGCCACGGCGTGCGGTCGGCGGCGGGAGACAGTTTTTCCGCCTTCTCTTCCGGCGGCAGCCAGGCTGGCGCGACGGGTTTTTCCGCCGCCGCGGCGGTCTCGGCGGGCGCGACTTTTACCGCCCATTTTTTGTTTTTCGCCGCGCTCCCCTGGGCGATATGCCCATTGTTAGCGTCAACCAGCGTCCAGTTCAGCTGCTGCAAACGCGAACACTGATGCTCCATTAATGCGCCGACGCGCGGCAGGAAGTTATCCAGTATCTTAACGTTCTTGTTACCGTTGGCGACGATGCGTAGCGCCACTTCATTAGCGCACCAGCTCTGCGCGGTATTGCCCTTGATGTTATCGATCCAGACATCCAGTTTTTGCGAAGGCGATTGCACGATACGGTAGTTTTCCGCCTGCGCGACGCCGGTGGCGGCAAATAGTGCCGCACCCAATATCCAATGTTTCATAAAAATCCTTCTTAGCCTGTCTCAATCCCGCAGGGGGAAAAATTGCGCGGCGTCGGCCAGCGAGTGCAGCAGCGTCGCCTCTTCCGGACTGCCCATCCATACCGCGACGGCGCTGTAGTTGTCCTGCGAGGCCTGGTCGCCGTCATTGTTTCTCTGAAGATACTGATTCATCAGGGTTAACCACTCCTGCGGGGTGTTGACCATCTGCAGGGAGGATTTCATCTGCTCTTCGCCGACGCCGTGCCAGAAACCGTCGGTACAGAGCAAAAAGGCATCGCCATCTTCTACCGGCACCACATCGCTATAGCTGGCTTCCGCACCGTCGCTGGCCATGCCTAACGCCCGGTACAGCAGGTTGCTGTTAATATCGTCGGTCTGATGTCCGGCATCTTTCATCTGTTGGACCAGACTGTGGTCAGTGGTGACGTGGTACAGCCAGCCGCGGCGAAACAGGTATAACCGGCTATCACCGGCGTGGGCCCAATAGGCCAGCTTATAATCGCGATCGATAAACAGGCTCACCAGCGTGGTGCCCATTCGCCGATAATCCGGCGTCGCCTGCTGTTGCTGGAGAATGGCGCCGTTGGCCTGCTGTACATACTGGCGAATGTTCTGGGCGTTCAGATGATTATCGCCGTCAAACCGATCCAGAATCGCGTTGCGCGCCAGTTCCGCCGCCACCTCGCCGCCGGGCAACCCGGCAATGCCGTCGCAGACCACAAAGCAGGCGGAGCGCTCACCCACGCATTCGCCGGTCTGATCCTGATTGCTGGCGCGCGTTCCCTGGCGGGAAAGAGAAGCCGTGGTAATGTCCATTATTCTTCCGATCCGCTCTGTGAGTCTTTGTACTGATTCACTTCCATGTCATAGGCATAGAGGAACGCTTCGCCAAACAGGGTGTGGAAATCGTCTTCAATTTCCCCGGCGGTTTCGCCGTAGGTACGGACAAAATAGTCCCATAACGCCGCTTTGCGGCTGGCCGGAAGCGCCAGGCGCGAAGTATGGCCATCGCGCTTAGCCTCTTCTTCCAGCTGCTCGGGATTAAAGGACTGCAGCATCGCGGCAATAATGGCGCGGATCCCCGAGATCATCCCTAACTGATGGGCCTGCAGGTCAATCAACGCATCGCGTACCGATTTTTTCGGTGGCATAAAGCCCGGCATCCGCGCGCCGAACATCTGCATCAGCACGGTTTTCCCGGAAGGCAACAGCTTGAACGGGTTATTGGCGTCGTCCAGTACCATGGTCATATCGGCTTTGACGCCGCGTTTGAGGATCGAACGCGAAGAGAGCAGCGCGACGGTTCCCTGCGAGAACATGCTCAGCATTTGACCAAGCTGCCGCATATTCTCTTTGTCGAACTGCGGCACCGGCTGCATATCGCCGA
This sequence comes from Klebsiella sp. SYXHC3, assembly GCF_057196925.1. Classification (NCBI taxonomy): domain Bacteria; kingdom Pseudomonadati; phylum Pseudomonadota; class Gammaproteobacteria; order Enterobacterales; family Enterobacteriaceae; genus Klebsiella; species Klebsiella sp. SYXHC3. The sequence continues at coordinate 387,720 of NZ_JBXUNG010000001.1, forward strand.
GCCCCATGCCTTCCAGTAAGGCTTCCAGTAGCTCTCCCTGCAGCACTTCGCCGTTACCCGGCTGCGGCGTGCTGGTCGCCTGATGTTCATGACGTACGGGATCGATACGCAAGCGCCCTTTTGGCGTTTGGGCGGCTTGCCGCGCCACGGCCTGCGGCGTCGGTAAGGTTATTTCCGGCGCTTCTTCACGCGCTGCAGCGGGCGGCTCCTGCGGCGGCTGGGCCATCAATAATGGCGAATCAAAAGCGGCATCAGGCTCGTCGGCAACCGTTTTAGCAGGCTCTTCGTTGCTGAAGGCATCTACCGATGTCAGCGGCGCGCCGCCCATTAGCCCCAGCGGATCGTCATGACGCGCGGTTTTGGCGCTGGCGTCGCCGCCAAAGAGCGCCAGCGGATCCAATTCTGCCTGCGGCTCATCGGCGACAGGCTGAGCCGGTTTTTCAACTGGCGGCACCAGCGTCGTTGGCGTAACGTCGGCAAAAATACTGTCGCGATCAAATGGGGTGTCATCGGCAAACAGGTCGTCCGTCGCCACCGGCGGGCGCTCAAACAGAGGTTCACTATCAGCGAACATCGCCAGCGGATCTTCCGGATTACGTTCAGCAGGCTTCGGCTCAGCGAAGGGATTCGGCGCATTATCGGCCTGCGGCTTAGCCCGGCTGCTGGAGATGCTGTCGGCAATCGAGAATTCCTGCATCAGGCTATCCCAGATTTCTGACGGTACCGCGGTTGGCGCGGCTTCCGCCACGGTGGGCGCTGCGGATGGCGCTGGTGTCGACGGTTTCGTAGTGACAGGCGGCTGACCGCTCGCCGCCATTCGGCTTATCGGTTGGCTATCCTGCAGCAGATCGCTGACTTCGATGCGATAGTCGTCAATGGCGAGGATATCGCCATCCTGGAGTTCAACCTGACGCCCCCGCTCCAGCGGGATCTCGTTGAGTACCACCCGCGTCACGTTGCCGCGATTGGTAATTTTGCACTCGCCGTCTGCCGCCACGTGAACGATGGCCTGTAGGCGAGAAATGGCGCGGTCGTCATCCGGCAGCACCAGGTTATTGTCCGTGCCGCGCCCAATGGTACCGCCCGGCGCGTAAAAGTCACAGCTGCCCTGTGGGGGCTGATGACCGGCTTTGGTCGAAATAATCGTGAATCGCATAGCCTATTCCTGCTGATATGATTGGCGCACAAACGCTGCCGCTCTCGAAATAAGAACGGCGGCGTTTGCGGGCGAGTTATTGAGTCATTTAGAAAAAAGAGAAGTAAATTTAGTGAACTAATTATCGCCCAGCAAGGCCAGGACGAACATCACCGCAAATAAAAATAACATTAACCAAGTCAGGCGCTGAAAATTCTGTAGCCAGGAAATGTCATAGTATTCTCTGACTAGCTGACTCGCCCCAGGCTTAAGCCAACCGCCCCCTTTTCTTTTTATCTTTTTCTCCTTAAGAATTGCGGCCATTAATGATGCTCGAAAACCGAAACCGGGTAACCCCAGCTTTTCATATAAATAATAATCCTGGTAATCAAGAAAACCGTTCCGCCGTAATAATTCGAAAGCGCCAGCTAACTCCTGATCGTGTTTTTTATAATAACCATGATAGATAATCAACGTTACAAATACTGCAACAAACAAAACTGAAGAAATGATGAGGTGATAACTAACAATAGACATTTTAGTTAACGCATAAGCGTCCATACCAGAAGCACTAAGAACTCAATAGCCATTATAGTAACGCATTTATAATAATTACGAATCCAGTCGAGTTCGAAGTTTGCGATGCAACGCTGACCTTCCCTGGCATCCAATATTTTGGCATTACTCAATTTAACTGGCTTGCCATTATGAATTCGTGAAACCATTGCCACGCGAAAACTAAACCCCCAGAATCCTAACCGCTGCCAAAACTCATAATCCTGAGCACTAAGCACTCCCGCTTTCGCGAGTAATAGGCACATTGCTTCCACTTGCTTCGTGTGGCGGCGATAAAATAAAAAAGAAAAAATAATAGAGATAAAAAACACAAACAAGAAGAGTATGTAAATCATATCCATAATATAGCTTAGGGCTTTATCTGTAAACATATACCCACACTATGTGAAGCTTTGTATTTCAGTATGTGAAATTAACACTCATCAAGTGGAAATGACTAACCCGACACTAAAGCGAATTGAGAAAAACTATTCAATATAACTTATAAAAATTAGACCAATCACAATCCATAAAGTGAAAACACATGCCTGAATTATATAATACCGATGTAATTTCAACATCCAGTCAAACTCGCCATCTGGCAAATTTCGTATATATTCATAAGCTTCACTTTGCACATAACGCACATTGGTGAATTTCATTTTTACGCCTTTACGAAGACGAATAAACCAAATTATTTTTTGATAGTTTGCGAATGAACCAAAAAATGATGCGTAATTTGTCACGAGGTCAAGGTCGTATCTTTTTCGTCGATATTCAGAAAGAAGATGATTGTAATCATTCTCATGTTTTTTAAAAAACCGTGAGCTAAGTAGATCCATTACCACAACAATGAGAAATAATATTACAACAAGAGTTAACAATAATAGTTCTAAATTCACAGTAATTTATCCATGATATATTCGGTAGCCCCATCAGTAATTTAACCACCAATATAACCACCTGCTGCGGCCCCAGCAATAGAGCATGCGAGTAACCCGAGACCACCAGTAGCAATGCCGAAGGTCACACATACACCAGCTCCAGCCAATGCTCCATATTTACCTCCATAAATGCCACCAGCAAGACTTGCACTAAATTGGCTATATTTTTTTACAGCTATTTTAGAGCAGCTTTTGCAGCATTATTAACATATGTCGAATAACCACGAATAGAACCAACCCCTACCGTACTCCATTCATGGACAATGGCTTTACTTGATAAACCAAGTGCATGTCTTAGATCATTGTATGGCTTTATTTTTAGCGTTAACCTGGATAACTTGTTTAATAGTATGTTTAGCTCTGAGAAAAGTCTATATCGTTCAATGAAAAATTGCTGTCCGATTAAAACCCCTTGGGTTCTATATTGCCTTTGATAAGCCAGTTCTATTTCTTTTAATTTTCTCTCTATTTCCGTGAAATACCTTTCACCAGCATCAGAAACAATTCCAGGAGATTTATCCATAACATTAGTTAATGCCGCTATAGTACCAAAGTGCTGATTCAAAAAACTCGCTTCATCTGAGTTCAACCCAGCCATAACACCATTAACATTACACTTTGCAAGTTTTAAAGCCTGTAATTGCAATGCATTTTGATTACTCGGGTCATTAATGACCATTATTTACCCAGGCTTTAACCACTGCGTATCACTATTAAGCTGCATAAAGTAACGGGCGGATTCACAATTAATATTATTGAATAATAAGCGAGCTTGAAAATCCAATGTTCCCGGCTGCTGTACAATACAGTAACCTGGTAATAAGTTTGATTGTCCCTTCATTTTCTTAGTCCCTGGTGAATTAAACCGAACCAGAGAGTCCCCCGGTTCGGTTAAAGCAATATAATTATGCTTCTTTATTTTCTTTGATATTCCAGCCGGCGCTGCTTTCTGCCCCTTTACCGCCAGCGGAAGTCTGCTCCCAGTACTGCTGTTTCACTTTCGCCGCCTGGAAGGCATAGGTTACGCCAACGGTGTCGCCGTTATCGGCGCCGGTGTACTGCACAGAAGTCACCAGTACATCTTCGAGGGTGATTCGCGCATATTCAACCTGCTGACCACCGGCTTTGCAGACCGAAAGTTCAACTTTGGTCAGGTGCTTGCCGCTGGAGCAGTGCTTCAGAATCGCGGTGGTGGATTTGTCGATCAGCGCATTTACGTGCAGGTCGTTGAAATTCACTTTACCCGCACCGCCACCGCCGCCCACGCTCATATTACCCGGCTGGGATGCGCCCCAGGAAAAAGAGGTAATATCAGTCCAACCGGTGTGATTAGAATCTTTTGATTCACCGGTTACACCCTCGACCTTCAGAAACATATCAATAGCCATAATATCTACTCTTCGTTAATGAAAATTATTGCTTTCGAAAAAGCACTTATACCCTAAATAATTCGAGTTGCAGGAAGGCGGCGACACAGCGAATCCCCAGGAGCTTACTCCAGTAAGTGACTGGGGTGAGCGAGGAAAGCCAACGCACATGCAACTTGAAGTATGACGGGTATATATGGCAAACAGAAAAGCATGGGGCTGAATAAAACCATCCATATTTTACCTCTGCCTCAGAGCAACAGGCTTAAGCCCATTGCTGGTCTTAACACTCATGCTGTGAAATAGCAGGAATGCAAAGTTGAAATTAATGCGGGTTATCCTGACTCCAGGTTTTATTAGGATCACCGATGATTATCTGGGAAGTTAATTTCCCAAAACCATATTTCTTTGCAGTCGGTGTAGTTCCATGGCGTTGTACCTGCCGGGAGTCGCCTCCCGGCGTCATCATATTACGCTTCCTTGGTTTTCAGCGACGGCAGCTTGGAAACCAGACGCAGCGACACGGTAAGCCCTTCCAGCTGGTAGTGCGGACGCAGGAAGAACTTCGCGGTGTAGTAACCCGGGTTGTCTTCGATCTCCGCAACCTGCACTTCAGCGGCCGCCAGCGGTTTGCGCGCTTTGGTCTCCTGCGACGAGTTAGCCGGATCGCCATCGACATAGTTCATCACCCAGTCGTTCAGCCAGCGTTCCATGTCATCGCGCTCGCGGAAGGAGCCGATTTTGTCGCGCACAATGCACTTCAGGTAGTGAGCAAAACGGCAGCAGGCGAACAAGTACGGCAGACGCGCAGCCAGACGGGCGTTAGCCGTGGCGTCGGCATCATGATATTCCGCCGGTTTCTGCAACGACTGCGCGCCGATAAAGGCGGCAAAGTCGGAGTTTTTGCGATGGATCAGCGGCATAAAGCCGTTTTTCGCCAGCTCCGCTTCGCGGCGATCGCTGATGGCGATCTCGGTCGGGCACTTCATGTCCACGCCGCCATCGTCGCTCGGGAAGGTGTGGCAAGGCAGATTTTCCACCGCGCCGCCGGATTCCACGCCGCGAATGGAGGTGCACCAGCCAAACTCTTTGAACGAGCGGTTAATGTTCGCCGCCATCGCATACGCCGAGTTGGCCCACGCGTAATTGTTGTGATCCGCGCCGTCGGTCTGCTCTTCAAAATCAAAACTGTCCACCGGGTTGGTTCGAATCCCGTAAGGCAGGCGCGACAGGAAGCGCGGCATCACCAGCCCCAGATAACGCGCGTCTTCCGACTCGCGCAGCGAACGCCAGGCGGCGTATTCGGTATTCTGGAAGATTTTGGTGAGGTCGCGCGGGTTCGCCAGCTCCTGCCAGGACTCCATCTGCATCACTTCCGGTGCGGTACCGGTAATAAACGGACAATGCGCAGCCGATCCGATTCGCGCCATTTCGCCCAGTAATTCCACATCCTGCGGACTATGGTCGAAATAGTAATCGCCAACGATGCAGCCGAATGGCTCGCCGCCAAACTGGCCGTACTCCTGTTCATAAATTTTCTTAAAGATCGGGCTCTGGTCCCAGCCCACCCCTTTGTAACGTTTCAGAGTGCGCCCCAGCTCCTGCTTGGAGATGCTCATAAAGCGGATTTTCAGCATCTCGTCGGTTTCGCTGTTGTTGACCAGGTAGCTCAGGCCGCGCCATGCGCTTTCCAGTTTCTGGAATTCGTCATGATGCAGGATCTGATTCACCTGGCGCGACAGCTGTTCATCGATACCGGCAATCAGGTTCTGGATGGTGCGATAGGTGTCGTTGGAAAACGTGACGGTATTTTCCAGCGCCTGCTGCGCGAGGGTTTTTACCGCGCTCTCAACGGCGGAACGCGCCTGGTCGGTTTTCGGGCGAAACTCTTTGTTCAGCAGCGCGCTGAATTCATCCTGGCTAAAGGCCTGGCTGGACTGCTGCTCATGTTGTTGAGTCGGGTTGCTCATCGATTACTCCTCGCTACCTTTCGCACTGTCATCTTGTTTCGGCATCTGGCTCAACGATTTGAGCAGCGTCGGATCCTGCAAAATTTTGGCAATAAGCTCTTCCGCGCCGTTTTTGCCGTCCATATAGGTGAGCAGATTCGAAAGCTGGGTACGGGCTTCCAGCAGTTTGTTCAGCGGCTCCACTTTGCGGGCCACGGCATCCGGCAGGAAGTCGTCCATGCTGTCGAAGGTTAAGTCGACGTTCAGTTTGCCTTCGTTGGTCAGCGTATTGTCGACCTGGAAAGCGACGCGCGGTTTCAGCGCTTTCATACGTTCGTCGAAGTTATCAATGTCGATATCGAGGAACTTACGTTCATCGACCGCGGGTTGGTTGTCGACCGGTTTACCCACCAGATCCGCCATTACCCCCATTACAAACGGAAGCTGGATTTTGCGTTCCGCACCATAAATCTCTACGTCGTACTCGATCTGTACGCGGGGCGCACGGTTGCGTGCGATAAATTTCTGCCCACTTTTACTTATTGCCATGATGTTCTCCATCGAAGATGCGCGGTAAAGGTTGAGCGCCAGACCTTATGCCTGTCGCCATAATGTCCGGACGCGTCAGTCGCGACGTCCAAAAATGTTTTCCAGTTGATGAACGCCGTCCGGCGCTAAATCGCGGATGATGTCCATAAAATCCAGCTCAATCAGCCGCTGTACCCGTTCAATCATCAGCGGCGCGGGGTGACTCGGTTCGTGCTGGGCGAAGTACTGTTTTACTTTTTCCAGCATTTGCTGCGCCTCGGCGCGGCTGCTGATTTGCGCGCTGCGCCAGTCAACGGCAGACGGCGCAAGCGCGTCGGGAATCGCTTGATGTTCACTCACGGCACTCTCCTCGCGGGACGCGTGAAAGGACGAAATATCGGTGATCTGGCAGGCGCCGGCGACAATACCGACGGTCTTCTGCAGTTGTTCCATTTCCGGCACGCCGCTTTCACCCAGACAATCGCTTAATATTTCGCGGATGGTCTGCAAGCGCTGGTGAATGGCGAGGATGGCGTCTATCCCCGGCTGTCCGCCGCGGGCCAGTTCATCAATCAATCGCGAACGGCCGCCGGGATAATCCGCGCATTCGGTTTTACTGCCATCGAGCAGCGCCTGCGCATCGCGCAATAGCAGTTCATCGCCATTACTGCGTAACAGCACGGCATTGCGTAACGCGCTGGTCAGTGCTGATTTATCGCTTAGCCCCGCGAGCGCATTGATGCGGTAAAACGGATCAGTTTCGCCATACTCTTCCAGCAGCGGATAGATAGGCTGCCAGTAAAGCGACAGCGCCTGTTGCACCAGCAGCAGGCCATCCGCGTAACCACTCAGGCCGCGGCGTTTTGTCCACGCCTGAGTCAGCGCCAGCATGACGCGCAAATCTTTGGTGCGGCTAAGTAGCCCAGCCGCCAGCTTTTCTACCGTCGTCCAGTCAGCGGGTTCCGCCGGGATAATGGTGTCGCCAAACTGCTGCTCGGCTTTACCCTGCATCGCTTGTTCCATTGCCTGGAAATCGGCGTCATATTCGAGGTTTTCACCGCAGGGCTGCTCCGCGCTAACCGGAGCAAGGAATTCATCAATATTCATGGCCTACCTGCTTATTCAAACATCGGCGGATACAGACCGTGACGGCCCGGTCTCGCGCCCCCGGCGGGATCAAACAGCAGCGTGAACAGCTGGCCGGTCAAATTACCGCTATGCACGTGGGTATAGAGCGGATAACCATCGGCGCGGTTGGTCCACCAAAAACTGGTCTGACGCTGCGGATCAAAACAGTCCGCCGCCTGCTGCCAACCAAGGGAGCTTTGCCCATCTTGCTGATAGCCAATCACGTCGAGTATTTCCGAACGCTTTTCCGCCTCTACCAGCTTTGGCGCCGGAATGGCGAGTAGCGCCTGGTCAAGTTGTTCAGCGGAAAAGCCATTACGTACCGCATGCAGCAGCGTTCTGCCCACCTGCTGATACCACTCTCCGGCTTGAGTGAAGATTGAAGGTGACCACTCCAGCGGGTTGAAGGCCATTTGCGCGCAGATGGGATACTGGCGGCCTACCCGATCGCGTCCGGGGATCAGACACCCCATCTGTACCATCTGGCCGCTCAACATCGGCGGGACGATAAAATTCCACACCGGCGCGTTGCTGAACTGGCGTTCGCCGCTACGCTGTTGCTCCTGTTGCCAGGCCAACAGCCCCACCTGAAACCATTGCGACCACTGGCGAACCAGCATGTCCGGAAATCGACGTTGTAAAAAATCGCCGGTACTGGGGAGTTTCCCGTACCAGCTCATCGCAGGGGCGTGAGTCATTCGGCTTTCCTTGCGGTTATGGACATGAGAAACGGGGAAGCTGGAACGGATTGCGAATACTGTTCGGCGCAAACTCCAGCGTGACCTGATAACCATCGACGTTAAACGTTGCCTGACGGCTCAAACTGCTGCTGCCGGGGGCGGTGCGCGCTTTATCAAAGAAGCGGTTCAGCGCCCATGAGCCGCTGGTCACCAGCGTCGAGGTGGTACCATCGGCCAGACCGAGTTGCATACGCACCTGATTGGTGCCGCCCGGCCCTGGCCAGCTCATCATTTGCACCGCCTGCGGACCGTGGCTGTAGCGCAACTGCTGGCCATCAACATCCAGCGTCAGGTTGAGGATCCGGTTGTCCATGCTGATGGTGCGCACCGTCACTTTAAATGACGGCGTGGTCGCGCCATTGGCAAAGAACGCGTCGCGGATCGATTGCGCCTGCTGGAAAGGCCTTAATAACCCTTCACTACCCGGCAACGTTTTGCCATCGATGCCGGGCATAAAACGCCAGCTTGATTGCGTGGTATCGACTTTATTGGTCAGGTTGTCACGGAAGAAGGTATCCATCATGCCGGTACCCGGCGCGAACATACGCGCCAGATCGTCCGGCGTGACTTCGCTTCTGGCGCTGCGAACCAGCGGATAGCGCCCGGCGATAGCCTGGCGGCAGAATCCGCCGACTTCCACGTTAATCCGTTTACGTACGTTATCGAGATCGCGGCGCTGGGTATCACTGCTGGCGCCGACCGCCATTTTGCTGAACATGGTTTGCAGGCCGCCCGGTAAGCGCCCGGCGCTGGCCTGCAGACGGCTAATCGCATCGCCGCCCGGCGGTTGCATACCGCTGTTGGCGGCATCCTGTACCGCGGTCAAGTAGCGATAAAGTTCGTCGATCTGTTTGAGGAAGTCGTCAAACACAATCGTTTTGCCGCCCTTTTCCAACGGCTGCGCCAGCTCGATCAGCGGCGCGTAGTGTTCGGTTACCAGCTGTTCCGGCGTCTGGCTAAGCGCCGCGCCCTGGGTTGCGCCGCCCTCATCATGGCGAAAAAGCGCTTCCAGCGTTCGGGTCGCACGGTTGCCCTGCTCGGCTGAACTTTCGCTTTTAACCGTATCCGGCTCAGCGCGCGCCAGGTTCAGCACCTGGCTCAGGCTGATAACCAGCCGGCGCAGCGGCGAGTTACTGGCGGAAAGCAGGCGCGCGGTGTTGATCCGCGATGACAGATCGGCGCTATTGTTGAGCTGAATATCGGCGAGGAAGCGATCCCAGTTGGCGATAAAATCACGCATATAGAGCTGGCGGACGGCGTTATCGGTTTGCTGCTTATCTTCCGACGCGCTGGCGGCGCCCAGCACCCAAATATCATCTTCATGCAGCGCGCTGGTCACGTTATCGATCTGTTTATTGAACACCTGCCAGTAGCCATCTGGCGTGTACAGCCCTGGCACGCCTTCTGCGATCGGTGTACCGCTTTTACGCGAGAACACCAGTTCGCTCTGCGGCCCGCCAAGCGTCGCCAGCGAGACCGCTTTCAGATTGTCGTCATGCTCAAGCAGACGTTTCAGCCGACCATACACTCTTGAGGAGAGCGGTTGCTGGTTAATCAACGCCCGTTCGCGGGCGATCAGCGCATCGTCTTTGGCATACGGCGAGGACTGGATTTGCGGTTCCAGTAGCTGGACCAGATGCCCTTCCAGCTGTCGTAGCTGCGCCTGCGTCACGTTTTGCGGCAGGTTACGCTGCAGGTTAAGCATCACCCAGGAGAGTAAAAACTTGCCGTCATACTGCTTGGGCTGATAGAGCATTTGATAGGCTTTCAACGCCTCGTAGCTATATTCGGCGTCACTGCCGTTGTCGTTGCGTAACCAGGTAGTGATACGCATGGCGACATCCGGTAGCAGCATTTGCTGCAGCGCTTTTTGATACAGCGTCTGCGAGGCGTCGCTGACATCATTTCCGCGGTAGAGCCCCATCCGGCGGCTGACCGGCGGGTTGTTGACGTCAAAATCGGCGCTCTTCGGCAATTCCAGCAGGCCGTTGAGTAGCGGCAGCATGGCGAACAGATCGCGCTGCTCGGGGTTTTGCAGCGCTTTGCTCTGCTGCTCAACCTGCGGCACCTTCGCCGAGACTTCTTGCAGGTAGGCCTTGTTTTTGCCGTAGCTGGTCAGCCACAGTACGCATGAAATGATTAACAGCGCCGCGAGCGCCGCATAGCCTGACCAGATCGCCGCGCGGTTACGCAGTTCCCACCAGCGGTTCTGCCCGGCGATGCCGGCTTCCTGGAAAATCACGTTTTGCAGCAGGTTTTTAATGAAATAACTCTGGCCCTTGGCGCCGGGGATCGGCGCTTCTTTACTGACCGAGTCCCAGTTGTCGTTTTCATTTCCCTGCGGCAAAGACAGCGCGCGATTGAGTTCGCCCATCACGCGGTCGAACGGTAACCCTTCCTGGGTGCCGCTGGCGAAATAAATGCCGCGCGGTGAAAACTCGGTTTCAAAGTTAGAGCGGGCAAAAACGGTACTAAGATAGTCCGCTAACAGCGGTCGCAACGCCGCAAACTCTTGCGGGAACAGCCAGGCTTCGGCGCGGGTTTTGGCATCATGCTCTTGCAGCATCGTATCCGGCAGCCCGGCTTCAAGCCGTTGTTGCAGCAGCGCAAACTCCTGGGTAAAACGGCCCATCAGATCGAAGTCGGCAAGGCTTGCCTGCTCCCACGGGAAAGTGAAGCCCCAAATTTGATCGCGCTGCGCCTTGTCGTAACCGGCAAACCAGGCGCGGAAGCCTTTAAGCAGATCGGCCTTCGTCACCAGTACGTATACCGGGAAACGAATACCCAATTGTTCATGTAGTTCAGAGAGACGCTGGCGCAGATTAACCGCCTGCTGCCGCGAGGCCTCCGTCGATTGCGTTAACAGATCGGAGATACTTACCGTGACGATAACGCCGTTAATCGGCTGGCGGCGGCGGTATTTCCGCAATAACCCCATAAACTTCAGCCACTCGCTGGCGTCCTGCGCCTGCTCGCTCTCCTGGGTGGTATAGCGCCCGGCGGTGTCCAGCAGCACGGCTTCGTTGGTAAACCACCAGTCACAGTTGCGCGTGCCGCCGATACCGCGTAACGCCGTTTTACCGAAGCGGTCGGCTAGCGGAAACTGCAGCCCGGAGTTGGCTAAAGCGGTGGTTTTACCGGAGCCAGATGCGCCAATAATCACATACCACGGCAGCTGATACAGATAGTGGGTGCTAAAGCGCTGGGTCCACTGACCATTACCGGTTTTACTGAAGTGCGCTTTTTTCAACATTTGCGCGGCTTCATCAAAGCGATCGGCGAGGATCTGGTCTTCGCTATTGAGGCGCTGCTGCGGATCGTTGCCCTTCGGCGTGTCTTCCTTCAGGTTATCCATCAGCTTGCGGTTGAGCCAGGCGTTGTACAGGCGCGGCAGAATGTGGCTTTGCGCCCAGATGAGGTAGACCAGCGCAATAGATATAACGCGGTTTTGTTCCGATTCCAGCGGCCGGGTATCGACAATCGACAATAGCGGGCCAATCATCCAGATGACGGCCGCCACCGCCGTAGCGCCGAGAAAACCCCACAGCAGCCGGTTGGTCAGTATGGAAAGCAGAAGTGTCAGCATCCTTAATTTCCTTGGGGCAATCCGTTCAGCTCAGCCCGTGTATTATCGGGCGACACCAGCAGAGTAATTTCCACACGGCGGTTACGGGCACGGTTCTCAGGAGTGGTATTCGGCGCGATGGGGTTCATTTCCCCTCGCCCTTCGGCTTTTACGCGTTCGGGCTGCGTCAGATGATTTTGCAGTTGTTTTTGTACCGAACGCGCGCGTTCCAGGGACAGCTCGTAGTTCGAGGCAAAGCGCGCGCTGCGGATAGGCACGTTATCGCTATAGCCGACCACCAGAATGCGGCCACTGACGTTGTTCATCGCTTGCGCAATACGGTCAATGACCGGGTCGTAGCGATCGCGCACCACCGTTGAGGCCGAAGCAAAGAGCCCGTCGCCTTTGAGGATCACCACGCTGCGGTCCGCTTCGTCACGGACCGCAACCAGCCCTTCGGCAATTTCCGGGCGCAGAAAACCTCGCAGGTTAAGTACCGCCGGCAATTTTTCCGCCGGCTGAGCAATCGACGCTTCCGGCAACGGCGTCTGGTAAATTTTCGCCAACACCGGGTTGGTGGCATCGCCAAGCCGCCAGTTAAGAATGATATAGAACAGACAGGCGGCGAACCCCGCCAGCGCGACGCAGGCCCACAGCGGCACCACCGGACGCCACAGTTTACGCAGCACCGGGCGATCCTCGCCGTGAACCGATAACGGCGGCGCGTAGCCGCCGCGTACGCCGCAAATCATCTGCCACAGGCGCTGTTTGATAGTTTCCAACTGCGTGCGGCCGTTATCCATTACCCGGTAACGCCCTTCAAAGCCGAGCAATAAGCAGTAGTTGATCAGTTCCAACAGATTGATATGTTCGCGCGGATTCTGCGACAGGCGTGCAAGCAGCTGGAAAAACTTCTCCCCGCCCCAGGTTTCATTGTGAAAGGTCACTAAAAGACCGCTGCCCGACCAGACGCCGCTACTCCCCCATGGCGTCAAGGCCGCAGCCTCGTCCAGTGCGGTACACAGGCAGTAACGGGCGCCGACTATTACTTCGTAGGGTAACCCCGCCTGCTGACCGCGCACTTCAAAACGGCGGATTTCATCAATCAAACGCTGGCGCAAACCGGCCTGGTCATCGTGCGATACCGAATGACGGAGCTGGGGAATCGCATTAAGTAATGGGTTGGCGGCCGTCACCAGGGGATTATTGCCGCTCACGCCATGGTTGGCATCGGCCTGTTGTTCCTGCATCATCAACGCTCGCTTTCTTATTCCGACGGGCTACGGATAGCCCAAAATTCCATATCCAGGCCGGGGAACTCGCCTGCCAGATGCAGGGCGAAGGCGCCAGATTTCTCCATGTCGTTCCACAGCTCGCCGCCCTTCTCGACTGCAAAGTAGTTGTAACCGGCATGCCACGGAATTTGCGGCGGCGCGGCGGGCATAGCGCGCAGAATTAAACCCGGAAGCTGTAGTTGCACCAGATCGCGAATTTTGCTCACCGGCGCGACTTTCATCTGCGCCGGGAAGTGCGTTTGCAGAACATCACCTGGTACGCTGGCTTTAACTGCCAATACGAATCCGAAATCACGCACCATGCTGCTCTCGGGTACCGTTGCGATGTTCAACCCATGCGATCGTTCTATCAGCGGCAGTTGGATGGCATTGTCTTCCATTACCTGTGATAACCCCTGACGCAGCAACAGCATCAGTTTGCCGAAGCAGCTCGCGAGATCGTCATGGTCATAAATCGGCAACGCAGCATCCGGACCGCGCTGCGCCATCCAGGTCGTCAGCTCGGCGGCGAACGGCAGCCAGCTATTCCACAATGACTCGGGATGAACTAACGGCAGCGTTTTGAGATGTGAGAGATGGCCGAGATGGCGATTGACCAACGCAAGTAGAGTGAACTCAATTAATTCGGAAGTATTAAAACGCCCCGGCTGTCGGAGCCGGCTGCCGATTTGCTGGCTACGCTGCGCCAGCAGACCATGCAAGTCGTTGATCATCGCGTAAATCAAAGGATGATTGATGCCGTTAAGCATCGGCGGGATATAGCCATTATCGAGTTTTACGGCGTTATCGTTGCGCTTTTCGGCGATGAACGCCACGCCGATGGCCGTCCACTCGGCGGTTAAATCCTTTTCCAGCATCAGGGTGAGCCGCGGGCGGGCAAACTGCACGGTGGCATCGCCAACCGACAGCGCATTGTCATCTTCCACATCCTGTTCAAACGCGGTAAATCGCGCCAGCGAGTCTTTTTCCTCGCTGAAGATAACCTCTTCCCGACCGCCGCGGCGTACCGGCAAGGCCAATACGACTTTTTCGCCCGTGACGTTATCCGGGATTTGCAACGGCGCCGGGCCCTGACGAGCATCGCGAAACTGGAAGAACGTCCCATCCGGCAGCAGGCCGCTGGCATAGCTCAGGGCAATGCACCCCTGACGCAGCATCGCATCATCAAGTTCAATCTCAAGAAAACCCCACAGCCAGGAGCGCTGTAATCCGCCCCATTCGCGAATTTGCGTTTGCAGGTAGCTTTCTGCCCGCTGAAAGTGATGCGGACGCAAAAACATGCCTTCGGTCCAGACCACCTTTTCTGCTTTATTCATACAAATTTCCTGTTAGGGCTCGCGCTATTGCTGCACGACGCGGATCCCGTTAACGTCAAGATATAAATTGGCTTGCAGTTGATCTGCCGACAGTTTCCAGAACTGCCAGAAAGGGGTTTCGCCAGGCGTTGGCAGAGGAAGAGAAATGCGCCACTTTTTACCATCCAGAGATTGGTATTCCGCCATCACTCCGATATAACGCGCCTCCGGCGAGCTTTGCCCGCTGAGTTTTTTTGCCAGTTGCCCCGGCATCAGGAAAAATTCATCGCTGTTCAGCAAGTTGCCGGCGAGAACTTTTTGCGCGTTATTTTGTAAGGAGTAGAAATCGGCGGACATGAATTCCGCATCGGATTTCAGCACTAACACTCTGACCTTTAATGGCGCAGAACGGTTAATTTGCGGGTGGGCCTGGAACTGAAGATTGTATCGGGCAGGGTCGCTGTGTGAAGACGAACCACATCCACTAACCAACGTAAAAAGAAACAAATAAAACGCCAGCATGACCTGGCGTAAAAGAGAGTTATTATTCATACGGTGTCGCTCGTAAAGGCGGGATTAATCCAGAATCCAGGTACCGTTATTGCCGTTTTTGCAGGCTTTGGTATTTCCGTCGACGCTCACGCAGGTCGCTTTCTTACGCGCCTTCGGGCGCTTCGACTGTTCGCGAACCGTTTTATCATACAGCTCACTTTTGACAACGGCATTGGCCGGAGCATAGCCAATTAAATTTTCCTGACCTTCATTGGCTAACGCTATCCAGCCGTCCTGGGCCTGTCCCAATGCAATATAATTAGCACCTGGAACTAATTGCACAATCACTTTGCCGCCATACCCGGCCTGGCTCATTACCGCGGCGGAATACAGCGCGCGATATTCTGCGTTAATCGGGGTAAATTCCGTTGGAGGAACAACAATATGGCGATGGGTCAAATTGACGCCGTTAACCTGCGTGGTTTCAATGGTGTCATCGGTAATTTGCGGCTTCGGCGGCGCTTCGCACCCTGCCAGTGAAACCGCAATCATAGCGGCTAAAAACACTCGCGTTTTCATATGCTTTTCCATTGCAATGCTATTATTTTCTTAAGGGTTATCCCTGCTTGAATAACAAGTCTGAATATCCTTAATCACTGTGCGTAAAAGGGTTCCAGCTGTGATATGGCCATAGCTACCGCACGAATCTTCACCGCAGTGGATCCCTTTATTACATTTCATTAACTATCACCACACAATTTTACAGATCGATCGAGTCAATTCAACACGCAATTTCGCCTCGTAGTTATGGGTGGTTAGCGTATTTAAATTTTTAGGATTAATCTCACTCACGCATTTAGCGCTGAAAGACGAACAATCGCCAAAAAAGTGTAATCCCAAAAACCATACAAAATAAAGTGTAATTTAACCATGTGATTTAAAAGATATATTTAATTATTTTGCAAATCGGATTTTTCATTCGCTGTGAATATGGAATAGTCTTAAAAAATATTTGGCGGCAGAATTGCCCACCAATCTTGGTAGGCTATTTTTATTGTCATCAGGTAATGCTTACACTGTAAAAACTCAAAGCGATATTTGACATTATTGCGGTGGGCTTCTAAAGGCAGATTACGCGAAGCAACTACAACAGCGAATAATGAGTTGAATCTTAGGAGGATGAAATGCAGGAACTAAAACGGAGCCTGATGGCCCCGTTGTTGTTTTAGTGATGATGATTCTTGTGGTGTTTATAGTATTCTTTCTCACGCTTCTTCGCGTCTTTACGACCGTCGTGATAGCCCTTCTCGTAGGCTTTACGCTGTTTTTTCTCTAGCTTTCGCCAGTGCTTGTCACGATATTCATAATGACGATGCCAGTAGTCTTTGTCACGCCAACGGCCGCCATCCCAGTAATGACCGTAGGAATCCCGGTCGCCTATCTGCAGTTTAATAGCCGGTAAAAGCGTAATCTCCTCGGCCTGGGTGACGATCGGTGCGGATGCCAGCAAAACTGCGGCCAGCAATAATATTTTTCGCATCGGATTCTCCTTAGCTGTGCGTCTCGTAATATGTTGTAACACAACTGACCAGCTAATTATCCAGGTTAATTCTGCTTTTTCAGCTACCTGCTGAGAAAGGTTGTCGTTAGTTCTGCACGTTACGCGTACGGATAATAGATAAAATGCGTTTTATTTTTCTTTGCATCGGAGCGCGGCTTGCCCTGGTGGGGGAATCATAAGACAATGTGATTTTTCAAGCGTCTACATGCCTACGGGAGTAATGATTATCGCTTCTCGTCGCCTCCTCTCCGTCACCTGCATGACCCGGCTCGGCGCAGTTGCTGCCGCCGTATTGCTGCTCGTGACTTGCACCAGTAAAGCGCCAAAATCGCTGGTGACCGCCAGCAATCCGCCCGTTACGCAAAAATCGGCAAAAAATCAGCAGCCAGTACGCGGCGTTTGGATCACCACGGTCTCCCGTCTCGACTGGCCCCCGGTGGGTTCAATTATCGCCAGTAGCCCGGAAAGCCGCATCAGCCAGCAGAAGCTGGCGCTGATCGCCAAACTCGACAATCTGCAACGCCTGGGCATCAATACCATCTTCTTCCAGGTCAAACCGGACGGCACCGCGCTGTGGGATTCCCACATCTTGCCGTGGTCAGACATGCTGACCGGCAAAATTGGCGAAAATCCCGGCTACGATCCGCTGCAGTTTATGCTCGATGAAGCGCATAAACGCGGGATGAAAGTTCACGCGTGGTTCAACCCGTATCGGGTATCGGTTAATACCAAACCCGCTACCATCGCCGAGCTTAACCACACCCTGACTCAGGTCCCCGCCAGCGTATTTGTCCTCCACCGCAACTGGATACGCACCGCCAGCGATCGCTTTGTGCTCGACCCTGGGATCCCGGAAGTCCGTGACTGGATCACCAGTATCGTGGCGGAGGTGGTGCAAAACTATCCCATCGACGGCGTGCAGTTTGATGACTATTTCTATACTGAGACGCCGGGATCGACGCTGAACGATAATCAAACCTATCAGCGATATGGCCAGGGTTATGCCTCGAAAGCCGACTGGCGGCGTCACAACACCCAACAGTTGATAGCGCAGGTCTCACAGACCATCAAGAAACTCAATCCGCAGGTTGAGTTTGGTGTCAGCCCGGCGGGGGTATGGCGCAACCGCTCCCACGATCCGGCCGGTTCTGACACCCGCGGCGCGGCGGCCTATGACGAGTCCTATGCCGATACCCGCAGTTGGGTACAACAAGGGCTGTTGGATTATATCGCGCCGCAGTTGTACTGGCCGTTCGCCCGCGACGCCGCGCGCTATGATGTGCTGGCTAAGTGGTGGGCCGATGTCGTGAAACCCACTCACACCCGGCTCTATATCGGCGTGGCGCTGTATAAAGTCGGCGAACCGTCAAAAAATGAACCAGACTGGATGGTCGACGGCGGCGTGCCGGAGCTGAAAAAACAGATCGACCTCAATGAAACCACACCGGGTATTCAGGGGACGATTCTGTTTCGTGAAAACAACCTTAACCAGCCGCAAACCCAGCAGGCGGTTCAGTATCTGCAGCAGCGCTGGGGTAGCTAATTCCGGCTAATCACCCTCCCCGTTGTCGCAACGGGGAGTTTCTGTTTTCCGCATGAGAACGCGGGAAGGCAGATTAAACCGTCAGTTCCTCCACCACTTCCGCTACGCTCTTGATCCGCTGAATACTGCCGATGCCGGTTCCCAGTGAAATGTAGCCTTCGTCAGTGTTGCCCTCCAGCATACCAATTCGCAGGCCGCGTAAACCGCCCATTTCCGCGGCTATGGTTTCATTACTGGCGCCGGATTTATCTAACGCCACCAGCCTGGCGGCTAATTTACCCGGCAGCGAACGATAGTAATCTGGCAATGTGCGAAATAGCTGCAAATCCAGACCGTTAGCTTGCACGATCATCTCTTTCACCGATGGCGGCACGCGGCTCTCGGTGGTGCTGATAAACACGGAGCCGGCAAATACCCCCTGCGCGCCCAGCGCGTGGGCGGCCCTGGCGGTGCGCCGGTCGGTAATCCCGCCAGCCGCCAGCACCGGCACACGCTTCACCGCATCAACAATCAATGGCACGATGGAAAACGTCCCTAGCGCCGTTCCCGGAAGCGTTCCGCCTTCGTCGAAGCCGGTGGCGACAATAACATCAGCGCCCATCTCCTCGGCCTCGCGGCTGTTTTCCGGCGTCGGGTTAATATCACGATAAATAATGCTGATCCCGGCCTGCTTAAGCGTGGCAAACAGCGAGGGAATGATAGCTCCTTGACCATAGCCGGTATAAACCACCGCTTTAACCCCCTCTTCCTTGACTACCTCTACAATCGGCGGCGTCCAGATATCGTTTTCAACCGTCGGAATGAGATTTACAGCGAAAGGTTTCTCGGTGAGTCGTTTCGTTTTACGGATCTCTTCACGCATCTTTTCTGCCGTTTCCTGCGGCGTCGAGACAGCGGTTTGTGCGGTTAAACCTGCGTTCGGCCCTAATACGCCCAGCCCGCCGGCATTACTGACTGCGGCGACTAACCGGGCGTCGGTTAGCCAGGATAGCGGCCCCTGAATGACAGGTTTTTCAATACCGAGAATATGGCTAACAGAATGGTTTTGCATGATGCGGCTTCCTTAGTGTGTTTTCTGGCGCTTAGCGCTGGGATGACGCCACTGTAGGCCGCTTTATTGTTGGGAAAAATAGTAAAAGTTATCCTTCACTGTTATTAAATAAGTAATAATCAAAGTGAAATACGATGTTGTCATCGGAGCACATTGGTACAAATGAACTTAAATTTGTTTGAATCTATTAAGATTTTTATCGAGATTATCGAGTCTGGCAGCTTTACGCGCGCCGCCGAGAATCTACAGATCCATCGCCCGGCGGTCACGAAAGCGCTACAGCAGCTTGAGCAGCACTGCGGCGTTCGGCTTCTGCAGCGAACCACCCGACAGATCCACCTCACCCCTGATGGCGAGGCGTTTTATCGTCGTAGTAAACCCCTGCTGGCGCAGGCCGATGATCTTATGGAATCTTTCGCCCCGCAGCGTCCGCTACGTGGTCAACTGCGCATAGATATGCCTATCTCCCTGGCGAAGTTAGTGGTCGTGCCGAATCTCCCCGCCTTTTATCAGCAACATCCGGAGATTGAAATTGTGCTGAGCAGCTCCGACCGGCGGCGGGATATGCTTCGCGAGGGCCTCGATTGCGTCCTGCGCATTGGCGAACTTGAAGACGGTGACTATATCGCACGTCATCTCGGTACCGTCGGTATGAAAACCTGCGCCAGCCCGGCCTATCTGGCGAAATACGGCGTTCCCGCAACCCTTGACGACCTGCGGCATCATCAGGCGATCAACTGGCTGAATAACAGTAATCATCAGACCATGCGCTGGGTGTTTCAAACTGACGCCGGGCAGCAGAACATTTCGCTAGCGGGTAAACTGGTGGTGGATAATTCAGAGACTTACATCGCCGCTGGCCTTGCTGGACTCGGCATTATGCAGGGTCTGGATCTTTTCCTTCACCCCTGGTTGAAAAGCGGCGAGCTGGTTGAAGTCCTGCCGAATAATCCGGTTCCCTCCAGGAAGTTATCGCTTATTTATCCCCATCGTCATGTTTCGCGCAAGGTGCGCGTCTTCGCCGAGTGGCTGGCGACAATGTTATAGAAATACAGATAAAATAAAGCCCGGCGCTATCTGCCGCCGGGCATGAATTAAGGTGCGGTAAGTTCATCGTAGAGCGTTCGCAAACGGCTGCGAAGAAACAGCACCGCTTTGTGTTTACGCGACAGCCACGCCTGCTCGCTAGCGCCGCTCTCTGCCGCCAGCTCCCTGTAGCTATAGCCCTGCAGCTCGGTTTTCTCGAAGGCTTCACGCTGCAGCGGCGGCAGCTCCGCCAGCGCCTCGGTTAAAGCCTCCCACAGCAGTTCTTTAAGATAGGCTTCCTCCGGCGTCTGCGCGACGCCAAACAGCGTTTCCGCCAGCTCATCCTCGGCAAAGCCGCCATCGCCATCTTCATCAGTATCGAATGTTAATGGCAACTCGCGCTTCTTACGCGACCGGTCGGTCATTTCATTACGCGCCGCCCGGAATAACCATGCCGCCACGTTCTCCACCGGTTGCTCGACCTTCATCAGTTGCAGGGTGACTTCCTGCAGGATGTCATCGGCATCGTCACGTACGGCGGTTCTACCGCGAATAAACGCGCTTAAACGCGCACGACAGGCGGCAAGCGCAGACAGCAGCCGTGATTCCCCCGCCATCGCATTGTTTACCTCGTTCACTCGGCATCCGGCGCTTTCGCCGATGGGTTATCGTCAGTCGGTTGCCCACCGCGACGTTCATGCCAGCCGCAACGGCCGCGATGTCCGTGGCGGCCGAAACGTTGGGCAAACTCCTCTCGCTGCTCCGGGGTCATGGTCATCCAGCGTTCATGCATGCGTCGACGCGCCTGCGCCATACCAAACATACCGCGATGAAAACCTAAACCGCCAAACAAGATACGGCACAGCGCCAGTAATCCCAAAGCCTGCCAGAAACCGATGCTTTTCACCCCGAAGATAGCTGGCAGCAATGCGTTCCATAGCGACATCACGACCAGACTCAGCACCACAACAATCACCGCGCCGATAATCAGCGGCCGCGCCATTCTGTGACGTCCAAAACCCTGGTGATGATGCCCGTGTCGTTCAAAATCTCTCATCGTCAATTACCTCATAAAAATGTATGTATCGAGGTAGACGAATCAGCGAAGAAAATATTGCCAATAAAAATGAAAAAAATAGCGCAATCATGAAAACGGGTAAATGACTCAGAAACTCATCGCTAAACCGAGGCCATACCCTTCGGTGTTATTACCGAACATATAGCGGGCCACCAGTCGGGTACGGGTGATAAATACCGGATACTGGCTGCTGTCGAGTTCCAGACCAATGCCGAGCGAACTCAGGCTATCAAAGCCGAGTTCACCGCGCTGGTCGCCAAGATAGATAGTATGAGCGCCTTCCAGCACGTAGCGCACCGGGCTTTTCAGCAGCGTCCAGTCGGCTATCGGCGCGCGTCGACGAAGGTAGATACCCAGATTTTCGGCGCTGGCCTGCCCCTGGACCGCTTCTGATGTGCTACCGAAGGTTTGCAAATTCATCGCGGAATAGCGCGCTTCTATGTCAATATCCTGCGTTTTGGAAAACAGTTCATAATCAAGCATTAACGAACCGCCCAACCCATAAGCGTTCAGTCGCCCACCATCGAGGAAGCGAATATCAACCTCCGTTTTACGTTCGAGCGCCCAGCGACCGAGGCGTGCATCGCTGGCCATGGTGCCCAGCATCATATTGAAGATAGGCCGTAGCACCAGTTTTCCGCCCCATCGGTCCTGATACAATGGAAAGTCCCAGCCGACGCCGCCGGTAGCGGTCAGACTGTTCCATTTGGTGGGAATGGTACGGCTCTGGGCACCATCGCTGACCACAAATTGCGGATCGTAGCGACTGTAACCGAGGGTGCCTTCCAGATAGAGCGGAAAATCCTCACTCAAGGTGGCGCCGCCGCCAAATTGCGTGAGGGTTAGTTCGTTTTTCTCATTCGCGCCGGAGCCAATATTCAGATCGCTGGCGGTAACGTCAGGTACCACGGTGTAACTCATTAAGGTGAGCACCGCGTCCGCGCGCTGCTTTAGCCGACTGCCGTCCAGGGCATAGCTTTCCTGACTAACTAAAAGCACCGTCAGTAGCAGCCAGCACGCACGCGGAACACCAAATACCATAGCCTGATGCTACCTCATCAATAACGGGGGAATTCGTTTGATTGAGTATAGCCAGCAGCGTCCAAACGTTAGTTATTTTTCAATACGCTGCAGCTGAATGGCATCCGCCTGCTGCGCTTTATCAGCGAGCTCCTGGAACTGCTGCGGAGAATAAAAATTATGCGGCGCTGGCAGCGACTGCATATCCTGCCCCGGATGGATTTGCAGTTGACCCAGTTCCGCGAGCGTAAACCCGGCAACTTCCTTTGGCATCGTCAGGCGATACGGCGGCGTGCGTTCAAAAGGAACCGGCGTTGGCAGGCGATTTTCGCTGAGATCGTAATTCCGCTTCAGCACCAGAAATTTATCCGGCACTCGCCGTTTACTGTTCCACCAGTCGCCGTCGACTTCACGGAACATCCTCTCGGTCTCACTTTGCGGCGCGACCAACAGTTTGACCAGCGCCTGTTTTAACGCCGCTTCCATCGCCCGGTTATAAGCATCGACTGAACCCGCTTGCCCTTGCAAAATAACGTTAATCGCCAGACGCGCGCCAAGCAGATTGGAATAGAGGTCCTCCGGCGAAAAGGCGGAAATTTCTTCTGAAAAACCCGGAACCGACTGGAAACCATACCATTGGGCGATCTCATGCCATTGCGCAATTTCGAAGGCCAGATGGCCGGCAAGCCAGGCGGCAATCGTATATCGCTGCGGCATTGAAGCCGGCGGCGTAAAGGCATTTAACTGGACGCGGCGTACGCCCAGTTCCTCGCTATAAAAGATGCGTCCTGGCTGCCCTAGCGTCGGGTAAATTCGGCTGAATAAATAAAAGGTGTAATCAGCGGTATCACGAACATGGGCGATATCAATAAAACCGCCGCGGCGGGTATAAATAAGGCCCTTGTGCTCATCGCTTAAGCCAACCAGATTTTTGACCGCGCCGAGCGCGCTATCGTTGTAATGATGTTCACCTAAGGTATCGAGCGTCAGCACATTACCAATCTGATAAACCGGGATTGGCACGCCAATGGCGCGCACCCGCAGATCGAAACCGAAGGCGCAGCATGGGCGCAGCGATTCCGGCGGCGATAGTTCACCCACTACCGGGCTGACATGGTTAATGGGAATCGTCGGTAATACCGGGTCCTGGGCAAATACCGAAAAAGCAGCCGCCAATAACCACCACAAACTCTTACGCATCAAAAGCGTTCTCCATGACACAAAAACAGCGCGCATCATACTCGCCGATGGCTACACGCCGTTAAGTCAAAAACGGTATTCACCGGCGACAAAGAAACTATTGCGATCGTTAAAGCCAAATTCGGTCAGAACGTTGAAGTTACGCGTGATTTCGTACTGGGCGCCGATCAGCATATTCCATGGTGAAGTGAGTTTCTGTTTGACATCAAACTTGCCGTCGCCGTCTTTATTGACCGCGGCAATCAATGGCTGCAGCTGTGGCGGCATATGCAAATCGGCCAGGTTGCCTTTAAATTCCTGCTGCACATCCTGATACATACTGCCGACCCACACGCTGAGATGCGATGGGCCGGAAATCCCCTGAAGGTTGAAGCGATAGCCAACACGAGGTGACACTGTCACGGCAGAAATACTGCCGTCGAGAATATCGAAATCGGTGCGGGTGTAGTTTGTATCGACGAGGGCAAACCAGTTCTCATAGCCGCCAGCCAGCGTGAACCCGCCTCCCCAGGTGGTACCTTTAAAATCGAGAACAAAATCGATATTTTGCAACTCGCCACTTTGATTAAGGTTATGCACTGCGCCGGCGATGATGCGATCCAGACCGCGGTATTGCGTTGGGTCGGCATCGACCGACACATTCGACACCGACGAACCGCGGGTGTGGCCTAAAATCCCGTAGACATTAAGGAAGGGAAACACCCACATATCGAGACGAAGATTCTCGGTTTTGCTCTTCTCCCGCGTGTGCCCGGCATCGATGGCGAACATGTCGCTGGGGATCGGATGGTTACCCAGCTTCAGTCCGGAAAAGGTGATGCTGTCGACCATAATATCCTGGCGCATATTCATATAGCTGAGATTGACGCCAAACGGCAGCGGGATGGAATAACCGCGGGCGCGGGCTTCGTCTCCCCAGATGGGAAAGTAGCTATCACTGTCGTCACTTTCCGCCGCACAGGCATTCCACACGGCGCCAGAGGTCAACAGCAGCGTCATGACGGTTATTTTCCATCTCATTTTTATTCGTACCTTTACAGTCCGGAACCCACGTTAAAATAGACCGCCTGTTCGTGTTCGCTAAATGCGACATCGACGCCGGTAAATAAACCATACTGACGGGCGACCAGATAACGAAACCCGGAGCCCCACGCCACTTCGGTTTGCTGCCACAGCGACCCCGCCTCATCGCTCGCGCTGCCGATACCGACAAAACCTTGCAGGATCCAGCGCGGCGCAAATTGCCAGGCCAGTTGCGTCTGGGCGACAGCGACATAATCGCCCTGATAGCGAAAACGCGAGATGCCGCGCAGTTCGATGTAAGGCCGGGCCATTGGCGTTAGATGCTTGTCATGATGAGTCAGCGACTGATAATTTGCCGCCAGCGCCAGGGTTAAGGTCGGCGCCAGCGGTAGAAAGTATTTACCATCCAGCGACAACTGATTGTAATGATAGTCGCCGCCGAGAAGAGCGCGGTAAAAACGGTACTCGCCCTGCAGTGATAACCCTTTCTTAGGGTAGAAAAAATTATCAGTGGTGTCATATTCCGCCACCACGCCCAAGGCCGAAGAGGTGCTGTTTTCCCCCAGCACCCGCTGCCACACCTTGTTAATCAGCTGATTGTCCGCGGTTACATCGGTGTGCGCATAGAATTGCGAGGCGCCGAGAAAAACCGGTGAGTCCCCCACGCGGAACAACAGCTTTTGCAGACCGCCAAAGCCTTTGGTATGGGTTTGCACCGCCACATTTTTGTTAAACCCGGCAATGTCACCCGAATAGATATCGAGATTGACATTGGCGTAGCCCGCGCCAACCAGATAACGAATACTGTCATGATTCCAGGTATGACGATGCGCGGCGCCGATGAACCATGTACCATTTTGCGTCCCACCACCGCCGAACCCGGTCAGCGCCGGTGGAATAAAACGATCGCCCTCGCGGGAGCCTTTACCATGCAGAAATAAACCAAACAGACCGCCGCCGTAGCCAATAGCCGGTTCGGTAATCATCACCGGCACCGGCAAAAAACCGTACGGGTTATCCTGCAAATACTGGCTCATATCGAGCATGCCATCTTCAGGGTCGAACAATTGGGCGGCACGAGACGCGCCAGGCGCGAGAGCAAGCATCAGTAAAAGAGTAAGGCCTGCCAGCTTCATGCGGTCTCCAGCACTGACGCATTCATAAGGGAATATTGAGGGAATGAGCTAAAAATATATCGTAAGTCCTTGTTCTTCGCCAACTTACCCTCGCCTTACTTTGCTTATTTTTGGATAAAAAAGCGTGGTTAATCACACAAATTGATAAATGTTATTTATCGTTCTGACGCATGACCATTAGTAAGTGACAGTGTCACCATGTGCGATGGTTTTTAGTTCGCCGCCGTTGTAATCAAAAAGTGAATGACGTATAACATGTCGCAACCGAGGGGTGTCCCGTGAGGGCTGAGATGGCGTAAAAGCCGAACCCTTTGAACCTGATCTGGGTCATGCCAGCGAAGGGACGGGTCGGCATGTTCGCCAGTTTTCAGTTTTGCCTGTTCACACTTCTGCACGCCCGGATCTCCCCCTATTTTCAGGAGGTCCCATGATGATTCCCGCTTTTACCCAAGGTCTTTACGGTCGACTGCGCGAGCAGGCCGGTGGCGAATGGCAACGCTACGTGTCGCACCCTTTCCTCCAGCAATTAGCCGCGGGTACGCTGCCGCAGGCAGCCTTTCGTCATTATTTAACCCAGGATTATCTGTTCCTAATCCATTTCGCCCGCAGCTATGCCCTGCTGGTCAGCAAACTTCGCACGTTGCCGGAGATGC
Source organism: Klebsiella sp. SYXHC3 (assembly GCF_057196925.1). Taxonomy (NCBI): domain Bacteria; kingdom Pseudomonadati; phylum Pseudomonadota; class Gammaproteobacteria; order Enterobacterales; family Enterobacteriaceae; genus Klebsiella; species Klebsiella sp. SYXHC3. Next base: position 414,004 of record NZ_JBXUNG010000001.1, read on the forward strand.
GCGCCGCCGCCGCCTCGATGAATGCCATCCTTGCTGAGCTACCGCTACATGTAGGCTATTGCGAGCAATGGGGGTTGAGTGAAGACGCTATGGCCCTGCAAAGCGAAGCGATGGAAACCATCAACTACACCCGCTACGTACTGGATATCGGCCACTCCGGCGACGCGTTGGATCTACTGGCGGCGCTGCTGCCCTGCGTCGCGGGCTATGCGGAGATCGGGCTTGGTCTGCTGCACAACCCACAAACCAACTTGCACGATAACCCCTACGCGCCGTGGATCCGCAATTACGGCGACGAGAGCTATCTTCACGGCGTCAACGCGGCGATCGACCTGCTGGAAACGCTCTGGCAACAGCGCGGCGCGGAATCCCGGTTAGCCGGACTGAGCGACATATTCACTACCGCTACCCGGCTGGAAGGTAATTTCTGGCAGATGGGACTGAACGCCGCCGGGCAGGACCAGGGGTGATGGCGCCAGGTATTCACATTCGCGATTTATGTCTGCGCTTTGGCACCCGGACCCTCTTTCGCGATCTCTCCTTTGATATTGCCGCCGGGCAATGGGTATCGCTGCTGGGGGCCAGCGGCGCGGGCAAAACCAGCCTGTTGCGTACTATCGCCGGGCTGGCGGCGCCAACCCGCGGAACCGTCGTCGCCAGCGATGGCCTTCCTGTTACCACGCGATTGGCGTGGATGGGGCAAAAAGATCTGCTCTATCCGTGGCTTAACGTGCGGGAAAATGTCGCCCTCGGCGCCAGGCTGCGCGGTGAAAAGGCCGATAACGCGCGGGTAAACGAGCTTCTTGAGCTGGTCGGGCTCGCCTCCTGCGCTGATGAACGCCCGGCCGCGCTGTCCGGTGGGATGCGCCAGCGCGCGGCGTTGGCACGCACCCTCTATGAGGATCGCCCCATTGTGCTGATGGATGAACCGTTTTCCGCCCTCGATACGCTTACCCGAACGCGGATACAGACCCTTGCCGCGCGCTTGCTCACCGGGCGTACCGTAGTGCTCATTACCCACGACCCGATGGAAGCCTGCCGCCTCAGCCATCGGCTGCTGGTGCTTTCGCCGACGGGCAGGATTGATGATAGTCATCATTTAAGCGGAATCCCGCCTCGCGCCCCGGATGATCCCGCGCTGCTGGCAAGCCAGGCGCAGCTGCTGCAGCAATTGATGAGGGCGAACGGATGAGGGGCAAGTTACTGCGCGGGTGCAGCGTATTTTGTGGCCTACTGTTGCTCTGGCAGCTGGCGAGCTACAGCGGCATTCCCACTTTTTTGTTGCCTTCTCCTGCGGCGGTCGCTGAAGCGCTGTGGAATAACCGTAGCTATCTGGCCAGCCATACCCTTGTCACCCTGAGCGAAATTCTCAGCGGAATGGCGCTCGGCGTCGCGCTCGGTATGGTGCTGGCGCTTTGTATGACCATGTCGCCGCGATTACAGCGGTGGGTAATGCCGCTGGTACTGACCAGCCAGGCCATTCCGGTCTTCGCCCTCGCGCCGCTACTGGTGCTGTGGTTTGGTTTTGGTATGAGCGCCAAGGTTATGATGGCGGTGCTGGTTATCTTCTTCCCCGTTACCTCGGCTTTCTTTGACGGTCTGCAACGGGTCAATCGCGACTATCTCGATCTGGCTCGTACCATGGGCGCCTCCTTTGGTGCTCAATTGCGCCATGTCCGACTCATGGCGGCGCTACCCGCGCTCGGTTCCGGCCTGCGGATGGCCGCCGCCGTCGCCCCCATTGGCGCGATTATTGGCGAATGGGTCGGCTCCGCCGAGGGGCTTGGCTACGTAATGCTGAATGCCAATGCTCGCCTGCAAACCGATATCTGCTTCGCCGCATTGTTTATTTTAGTGCTGCTGACCATCGCGCTGTGGTTGGCGGTAGACGCCTTTTTGCACCGGCTGATCAATTGGTCGCCGGAATAACTTATCAAGAGACAAATAAGGAAGAGATATGCGTATACCTCTGTTGGCCAGCCTCACTCTGCTGGTCTGCGGCCAGGCATCGGCAAATGAAAAGTTGACCCTGGTGCTGGACTGGTACATCAACCCGGATCATGCGCCCATTATGGTGGCGGAACAGATTGGCGCCTTTCGGGATGCCGGACTGGATGTCAATATCATTCCCCCTTCCGATCCGGCGCTCCCTCCGCGTCTGGTTGCCGCACGCCAGGCGGATTTAGCGATCACCTATCAACCACAGGTCCACTTCTTCGCCGATGAAGGGCTGCCGCTGGTTCGCGTCGGTACTTTGATCCACTCACCGTTGAATACCGTGATTGCGCTGGATCCGCGCATCAAATCTCCGGCCGATCTACAAGGGAAAAAAGTGGGATATTCGGTGAGCGGTATTGAACAGGCGACGCTGGCCACCATGGCGCAGCACGCCAACATCGCCCCTGACAGCATCAAACTAATCAACGTTAATTTCCAGCTTACCAGCGCACTGCTGGCCGGTCAGGTCGATGCCGTTATCGGCGGTTATCGCAATATCGAAGCGCTGGAACTCAAACTGCAGGGCAAAAAACCGGTGGTCATGAATGTGGAAGACTATGGCGTGCCCGCTTACGACGAACTGGTGATCGTGGCAAACAAAGCCGAGGTCAACGCCCCTAAAATCAAAAAATTCCTCGACGCATTACAGCAGGGAGTGAGCTATTTGCGTGCGCATCCGCAGCAAACCTGGCAGCGGTTTGCCAAAGAGCATCCGGAACTCAATACCGAACTAAACCAGCAGGCGTGGTTACAGAGCGTGCCGCTGTTCGCCACCGATCCGGCAGCGTTAGATAAGCCGCGTTATGACGCGTATGAACAATTTTTATATAACAATAAGTTGGTGAAAAAAGTAACACCTTTAGCAAATTATGCGATCGAACTGCGTTAAGTAACCATAAAACTGACGGAAGTATTTCCGTCAGTCATTCAGCGAAGCGGTAATAAAAATATATAGACTTTCTCACTAATAATTACACTTTCCATGGTTTTAAAAACAATCGAAATTTAGTTTTAAAATCAGCCAATTATATTGACATTCCTGTATGTAATAATCGCGTCAAAATAGCGCCTTAAATTAAAGATTGAATGCGGATTTAAAAAGCCATATATTGTGCGCGCTTTATGAATGCCGATTCAATTTTCTAAACCTTTTTATTCAACCAGAGTTCAAACGTAACGCTGGTTGTGGGAGTGATATGATGACGGATAAAGTCCGTATTGATACTTTAAGTGCAGATTTATTGGACGCGAACAACGAAACCTTTTTGGCTCGTCAGGCTGAGTTCGAATCGAATGTCAGGAGTTACCCTCGCAAGTTACCGCTCGCTATCACCAAAGCCGAAGGCGTTTGGCTGACCGATGCGGATAACAAACAGTACCTGGACTGCCTCGCCGGCGCCGGGACCCTCGCTCTGGGCCATAACCATCCTGAAGTACTGCAGAGCATCCAAAGTGTCATTACCAGCGGCTTGCCGTTACATACCCTCGATCTGACAACACCGTTAAAAGATCGCTTCTCTGAATACCTGCTCTCTTGCCTGCCGGGCGAAGGGAAAGAGTATTGCCTGCAATTCACCGGTCCTTCCGGCGCTGACGCCGTTGAAGCCGCGCTGAAACTGGCGAAAAAATACACTGGCCGTACGGCGGTGATCAGCTTCTCCGGCGGTTATCACGGGATGACCCACGGCGCGCTGTCCGTGACCGGCAATCTGTCGCCAAAAGCGGCGGTCAACGGCATGATGCCGGAAGTCCAGTTTATGCCTTATCCGCACCTTTACCGTTGCCCGCTGGGTATCGGCGGCGAAGCGGGCGTCAAGGCATTGACCTACTACTTCGAAAATCTGATCAACGACGTGGAAAGCGGCGTTCGCAAACCTGCAGCGGTTATCCTTGAAGCCGTACAGGGCGAAGGCGGCGTGAACCCGGCGCCGGTTGAGTGGCTGCAGCGCATCCGCAAAGTCACCAAAGAGCACGGCATTCTGCTGATCATCGATGAAGTTCAGGCAGGCTTTGCTCGTACCGGTAAATTCTTCGCCTTCGAACATGCCGGCATCGAGCCGGACATCATCGTGATGTCGAAAGCCGTTGGCGGCGGTCTGCCAATGGCGGTTCTGGGCATTAAGAAAGAGTTCGATGCCTGGGAACCTGGCCATCATACCGGTACTTTCCGCGGCAACCAGCTGGCGATGGCCACCGGTCTGACCACCCTGCGCCATCTGCGTGATAACAAGATTGCCGACAAAGTCGCCGCCCAGGGCGAATGGCTGAAAGGCAAACTGGCGGAAATGCAAAAACGCTATCCGGTTATCGGTCACGTACGCGGTCTCGGTCTGATGATCGGTATCGAAATCGTGAAGCCGAACGAGGCGCAGGATCATATGGGCTGCTACCCGGCTGACGGCGAACTCTCCGCACTGCTGCAGAAGAAATGCTTCGAAGCTGGCCTGATCCTGGAACGCGGTGGCCGTCACGGTTGCGTACTGCGTCTGCTGCCGTCCCTGCTGATTAGCGACGCGGAGCTGGAAGTGTTCCTCGATAAGTTTGAACAGGCCCTGCTGGCCGCCGGCGTAAAACCGGTCTGAGTGGAGTAAGTGACCGCAATGTCCAAATTGAATCCGATTCTGGCTGGGTCCGCGGCAAGCATTGACGCTTACCAGCAGGTCATTTCCCAGGCCAGCCAGGCGGTTGCGCAGTGGCTGCAACAACCTGAAATGTATCAGGGGAAAAGCGTTGATGAACTCCGTGAGCGCATCACCCTTGATTTTAACGAACAGGGTCTGGGCAACCAGGCGGCGATTGAACGTGCGATCGAGTACTTCCTGAAAGACAGCCTGTCGGTGCACCATCCGCAGTGCGTGGCGCACCTGCACTGCCCAAGCCTGGTTATCAGCCAGGCGGCGGAAGTGCTGATCAACGCCACCAACCAGAGCATGGACTCCTGGGATCAGAGCCCTTCAGCCACCATCATTGAGATGAAGCTGATCGAGTGGTTACGTGCGCAGGTCGGTTATCCGGCTGGCGATGCCGGCGTCTTCACCAGCGGCGGCACCCAGAGCAATCTGATGGGCCTGATGCTGGCACGCGACGCCTTCTTCGCTCGTCAGGGGCATTCCATCCAACAGGATGGTATTCCGGGCGACATTCGTCAGTACAAAGTGCTGTGCTCGGAAAACGCCCACTTCTCGGTGCAGAAGAACATGGCGCTGATGGGGCTTGGCTACCGCTCGGTCACGCTGGTGAAAACCGATGAATTCGCCCGTATGGACGTCACCGACCTGAAGGCCAAGATTGCGCAAGCGCAGGCCAACGGCGAGCAGATCATGGCCATCGTCGCCACCGCTGGTACCACCGACGCGGGCGCGATTGACCCGCTGCGTGATATCGCCGGTATCGCGGCGGAGCACCAGATCTGGCTGCACGTTGATGCCGCGTGGGGCGGCGCGCTGCTGCTCTCCGAGCAGTATCGCGATTACCTCGATGGCCTGGAGTTAGTGGATTCCGTTACCCTGGACTTCCATAAGCAGTTCTTCCAGACCATTAGCTGCGGCGCCTTCCTGCTGAAAGATGCTCGCCACTACGAGCTGATGCGCTATCAGGCGGCCTATCTGAACTCCGAGTTTGATGAAGAACACGGCGTTCCGAACCTGGTCTCCAAATCGCTGCAGACCACCCGCCGCTTCGACGCGCTGAAGCTGTGGATGGGGCTTGAGGCACTGGGCAAGAAACAATACGCTTCAATCATCGATCATGGCGTGACGATGGCGAAAAACGTCGCGGAATTTGTGAAATCTCAGCCAACGCTGGAGCTGGTCATGCAGCCGCAGCTGGCAAGCGTGCTGTTCCGCTCACGTCCGGCGCAAATGGCTGGTAGTGATAGCGCCGCGATCGCCCTGCTCAACCAGCGCGTGGGCGACGCCCTGCTGGAATCCGGCCGCGCCAACGTCGGCGTGACCGAGCATAACGGCGTAACCTGCCTGAAGCTGACGCTGCTCAACCCGGTGGTGACGCTGGACGATGTGAAGGTCTTGCTGAGCCTCGTTGAACGCACCGCCCAGGAACTGCTGGCGAAATAAGACACTGCCGATTAGCAAGTGTCCTGCAAAGCCGATAACTGCTGTTATCGGCTTTTTTATTTCCCTCTCACGTCCGCGCTTCGCGCAGCAGTTGTTGGATCACCTGCTCCTGACGGGCATAATCGCCTTCGCCAAAGGCGGTATAACGCAGTTGCCCCCGCGCGTCGAAGAAATAATGCGCCGGCCAGTACTGATTACCAAACGCATTCCAGATGGCGTAGTTGTTATCTGCGACAACCGGATAGTTTAGCTGCCGCTGGCTGACCGCTTCACGAAGCTGCGGCAACGACCGTTCCCACGGATATTCCGGCGTATGTACGCCAATCACCACCAGCCCCGCATCGCGATACTTATTGGCCCACGTCCGTACATAAGGCAGCGTATGCTGACAGTTGATGCAATCGCGGGTCCAAAAATCAATCAGCACCACCTTGCCCTTTAACGCCGCATTGGTAAGGGGCGGGCTATTAATCCATGCGGTACCGCCTTGCAATTCCGGCATAGCGCTGGTTGGCCGCGGCGCAACGATCGGCTCCAGACGAACTCGTTGTTGATCCTGGGGCATAAACGCGCTGAGCCGCTGCTCCAGACGATGGGTTAAACCGCTGGCGCCCTGCAGATAACGATCGCTACCGCTGGCGATTAATGCCACTGCGGCCAACATTGCCACGCCAGCCAGTTGGCGTAACCGCCCACTTATCACCTGACCACCGCGCAAACGGGAAATCAGCCGCGCGCCGAACCACCCCAATAGCAGCAACATCAGCGCGCATCCGCTGGCATAGGAAAGCAGCAAGATGCCGGTAGTCACTGAATTTCCTTGCAACAACGCCAGGCTAAATATCGCCCCCAGCACCGGTCCCGCGCACGGCGCCCAAAGTAGTCCAATCGCCAGTCCGGCGAATACTGAAGCGAGCCCACTGCCATAACGATAGCTCTGTTGGTTAAGTTGATTACCCAACGCAACCGCTGGCGATCCGAGCCAGCCTGCAACGCGTGTTGACAGCAAACTGATAGCCACAACGACCAAAAAGCCCAGCGCCAGCCAACGCCCGACGATAGTCAGATTGACTAACCATCCCCCTGCCGCCGTGGCCAGCAACGATACAGCGGTAAACATCAACCCCATACCGAACAACAACAGGATGAGTTGTCCCTTACGCCCGCTTACGCTGGCAAACACCAGCGGGATCACCGGTAAGGTGCAGGGGCTGAGCAGTGTCAACATACCGGCCAAAAATGCAATCACAACAGCCATGATCATTCTCCTTTGCAACGTTGCCGAAGTGGCAACGTCAGCATTACAACAGGCGACTGTATGGCGGATATGTCCGTGAAACGGCGGTTTAGTATATGGATTTATCTGCAGTTGGAATGGATACAGAAGGATACAAAACGGCGGCATTGAGACGTACCCGCGCCTCAAGACCGCCCTGTTGCAGATTGTGCAGGGTCAAACTTCCCTGCATCTGCCCGGCGAGCTGGGCGGCGATTGCCAGCCCCAAACCGGTACCGCCGGTATCGCGATTACGTGACAGCTCGAGGCGATAGAACGGCTGCAGTACGGCGGTGAGCTCTCCTTCCGGGATGCCGGGGCCGTCATCAACAACGTGAATGATAACATCGCCATTCGGCGGGTAACTCAGGCTGATTTCCACCTTTTCGGCGTATTTCAGCCCATTATCGATTAAGTTACTCATGATCCGCCGCAGCGCCTGCGGCTGAAGCGTCATGACGTCCGCCCCTTTACCGCCACGAAAACTGACCGCTTTACCGATATCGGCATAATCACAGGCGATGCTATCCAGTAACGCATTGAGACTCATCCGCTGCGGCGCTTCTGCCAGCGGTTCGGCCGATCGTGCCAGCGCGATGCCTTCGCGAACCAGTCGGGTCATGCTATCGAGATCCTGTAACAGCTTATCGCGGAGTGCCGGTTGGTCGGCCATCTCTACTCTTAGCTTCATACGGGTAATCGGCGTCTGCAAATCGTGGGAGATCGCCGCCAGGATCCGCGCGCGCTCCTGCAAATGGTCCTGTATTCGCTTTTGCATCGCGTTGAAGGCGCGCGCCGCGCGCTGCACCTCTTGTGGTCCCTTCTCGGCCAGCGGCCCTGCAGCCGGAGTAGCCGGTTGCAGCGTATCAATGGCGCGGGTAAAGCGGGTCATCGGCGCGACCACCTGGCGGACGGCGTACCAGGCGCAAAATAGCAGTAACAGAAACTGCGCGACCAGCACCAGCGGTAGCCAACGTGCGATGGCCGGCAGCTTTGGCCACAGGTCAATGCTTAACGGCGCGCCGTCGCGCAGGGTCACGTGGGCCTGAATATGTTCGCGCGGTCCAGGGACGGCGATAATACTCACAGGATAGCGACCGCTCAGGGCTTCCTGTAACGAGCGTACCGCATCACGGGTACGCCAGCTGGTGGGATAATCGCCAGTTTGTCCGGCAGAAAGCTGATAGCGGTAGTTACCGCGCGCCAGACGCGCCAACCAATGCGGCCGTTCTTGCGCAGGAAGACGATCAAGGATAGCCACGCTGGTGGCGACATCGTATTCAAGGTTGCCCAGCATGACGCTACGGGCACTGCTCATGCGCTCGTAGAGCAGAAGCGATAGCGTCAGGGCATTAGCGAGCAGCAGAGCGAGAAAAATCATTATCATTAAGCGCGACTGCAATGACGCCGGCCACACTTTCATTATCGCGCCTCGCGGATCGACACCGGCACTGACAGCACATAACCCTCGCTGCGCACGGTTTTGATATAGGCGGGCTCACGCGCGTCCTCCCGCAGGCGCTGACGCAGGCGGCTCACCAACAGATCGATAGACCGTTCAAACAGTTCGGCATCACGCCCCTGGGTAAGATTCAATAACTGATCGCGGTTGAGCACCCGTTGAGGATGATCAAGAAACACCCGCAGCAGGCGATATTCCGCCCCGCTTAGCGCCACAATTGCGCCACTCTTGTCCATCAAATGCCGCGCCGAGGTATCGAGCAGCCAGTCGCCAAAGGCGATAAGCCTGCCGGCTTCGCTGATTTTTAAATTGGGGGGAAGCGCGCGGGCGCGGCGTAAGATGGCTTTGATCCGCGCCAGTAGCTCACGCGCTACGAACGGTTTCACCAGATAATCGTCGGCCCCCATTTCGAGACCAAGTATACGGTCGCTATCTTCGCTACGCGCGGTCAGCATCAACACCGGGATATCCTGTTGGCCATCATTGCGCAACTGGCGACAAAGGGTTAAACCATCATCGCCGGGCAGCATGATATCGAGGACAATCAAATCGATTTGATGGTTTTTAAGTACAGACCACATCGCTTTGCCATTAGCTGCGCCGCTGGCGCGATAGCCTGATTTCTCCAGATACCCAACGATCAGTTCGCGGATATCGCGATCGTCATCGACAACCAGGATGTGGTCAATACGTTCCAAAGGCGGCTCCTGCGGAAAAATAAGCTCATGAAAAGCATATGCGGCTTTTCCGCAAGCGCAACTCTGCGCTTGCGGCGTGGTGAGGCTTATAAGCGATCGGCATCAATAACCGCCTGAACAAATTCCGCTGGCGCCTCCTGCGGCGGGTTATGTCCCACTGCGCCTTTGAAATCCCGATGCTCATATTTACCGGTGAATTTCGCCCGATAGCTATCCGGCGCTGGATGCGGCGCGCCATTGTTTTCCCCCTCGATGGTAATCGTGGGTACGCTAATCGCCGGCAGTTTCGCGAGTCGCTGTTCGTAGGCCGCATATTTCGCTTCGCCCTGCTCCAACCCCAGGCGCCAGCGGTAGTTGCTGATGGTGACGGCAACGTGATCCGGGTTATCCAGCGCTTTCGCGCTATTAGCGAACGTGGCATCCGTGAATGTCCACCGCGGCGAAGCCTGATGCCAGATAAATTTGGCAAAGTCATGGGTATTTTGCCGGTAGCCCGCCTCGCCGCGCGGGGTGGCAAAGTAGAATTGATACCACCACGACAGTTCCGCCTGCGGCGGTAACGGCTTCTCGCCAATTTGCTGGCTGCTAATCAGATATCCGCTCACCGATACCAGCGACTTAACCCGCTGCGGCCAGAGCGCCGCGACGATATCCGCTGTACGCGCGCCCCAGTCAAAGCCGGCGAAATCCGCTTGCTTAATATTTAGCGCATCCATTAGATGCACAATATCCGCCGCCATCGCCGATGGCTGACCGTTACGCGGCGTTTTAGCCGACAGGAAACGGGTGGAGCCGTAGCCGCGCAGATACGGCACGATGACCCGGTAACCCTTCTGCGCCAACGCCGGGGCCACCTGCGCGTAGCTTTGAATATCATACGGCCAGCCGTGCAGCAAAATTACCGCCTGGCCATCGCGTGGCCCCATATCGACATAACCGATATTCAAATCGCCGGCGTTGATTTGTTGCACCTTGTCGAAAGCGCCTGCGTCTTCAGCAGCGCACACGCTGGCGGACCACAGCGTGGAGAGACACAGCGCCGCCGCGCTGACATGACGGATTGCGGATAATCTGTTCATCCTCATTTCACCTTTTATCTGGAAGCGTTAAGCAAGTACGTGAACAGTTAATCAGGCCTGTGTATCCAGCATGTGTGGGATTTATCGTGTTTTTGCATCGCCATGTATGAGGTTTGCCGATTGATACAGTGTGATACAAACGCCAGATTTGGCGATTGTTGCTAAGTTGTGAATTTCCACTTGCCGCCGCGAACAAATCAGTTACCGTGTCAGGCATTTCCAGTACAACCACCAGATGGAGCGCGCTATGGCGATTTTTGATGGTCACAATGACCTGCTGCTCAATTTATGGCTTCACCATCGCGATGATCCTTCAACCGCTTTCTTTGCCGGGATTGAGAACGGTCATCTCGACTATCCGCGCATGCTGCAAGGCGGATTTGCCGGCGGGCTATTCGCGCTATTCGTGCCACCGCAGGAATATATTGCCCGTATGGCGCCGCAATACGCCAGCCAACGATGGGATCCGATCGATATCCTCTGGCAGCAACTGGCCATCCTGAAGCAACTTGTCGCGCACTCCGCTGGACGCTTGCGATTATGTCTGAGCGCGGCGGATATCGAACGCTGCCGCCAGGATAAGGTACTGGCGATGGTGGCGCATATTGAGGGCGCCGGAGGTTTTGATGGCGAGGGCCGCGACCTGCAGGCCTTTTATGCCGCCGGGGTCCGCAGCATTGGTCCGTTCTGGAACATTGCGAACCGCTTCGGCAGCGGCGTTAACGGTTCCTTTCCCGGTAGCCCGGACACTGGGCCTGGACTGACAGCGGCAGGTATCGATCTGATTAAGCAGGCCAATGCCTTGAAGATGCAGATTGACGTGTCTCATATGAATGAAAAAGCGTTCTGGGATACCGCCCAACACTCGACGTCACCGCTGGCCGCCACCCACTCTAATGCCCACGCGCTATGCCCGCAGCCGCGTAATCTCACCGATGAACAACTGCGGGCGATTCGCGACAGCGGCGGCGTGGTCGGCGTCAATTTCGGCAACGCTTTCCTGCGCGCCGACGGCAAACGCGACAGCGACACCCCATTAGCTACCATCGTTCACCATATCGACTATCTTATTAACATTATGGGCGACGATCACGTGGCGCTGGGGTCCGATTTTGACGGCATCACCCTGCCGGACGAATTGGGCGACGTGAGCGGTTTACCACGGCTAATCAACGCGTTGCGCCATAGCGGTTATGAACAATTGGTGCTGGATAAACTGCTTTGGGGCAACTGGCAAAAGGTATTAAAAAATGTTTGGCAACAATAGGTTATATTGTAAACATAAGGTTAAATGCTTACATGTTGCCGGTTGACCTTTGTCTCCCTGAGGGGCAATATTTGATGGCCATCACAAAACCGACACAACCGAAGACGTTGATGTCGCATTTTTATAGAGGAAAAAACGATGTGGAAGAAACCTGCTTTTATTGATTTACGTCTGGGTCTGGAAGTGACGCTGTACATTTCCAACCGCTAATCGCTCCGCCCGCCGTCCGTGCGGGCATTTTGTTTTTTTATCTGGTCCGTCTTCATGTTTATAAAAGTCCTCGGTTCCGCCGCTGGCGGAGGTTTTCCGCAGTGGAATTGTAACTGCGCCAACTGTCAGGGGCTGCGCAATGGCACAATTCAGGCCACCGCCCGCACCCAGTCTTCCATTATCGTTAGCGATAACGGCAAAGAGTGGGTGCTGTGTAACGCCTCTCCGGATATCAGCCAGCAAATTGCCCACACGCCAGAGTTAAACAAACAAGGCGTGCTGCGCGGCACGCATATTGGCGGCATTATCCTTACCGATAGCCAGATTGACCATACAACCGGGCTGCTGAGCCTGCGCGAAGGGTGTCCCCATCAGGTCTGGTGCACGCCGGAGGTACATGAGGATCTCAGCACGGGTTTTCCCATTTTTACTATGTTACGGCACTGGAACGGCGGCCTGATTCACCATCCTGTCACCCCGCTGGATAGTTTTACCGTTGACGCCTGTCCCGACCTGCAGTTTACCGCCGTCCCCATCGCCAGCAATGCGCCGCCCTACTCGCCGTTTCGCGATCGCCCGCTGCCGGGCCATAACGTGGCGCTGTTTATCGAAAACCGCCGTAACGGCCAGACGCTGTTCTATGCGCCAGGGCTTGGCGAACCGGATGAAGCGCTCCTGCCGTGGCTGAAAAAAGCGGACTGCCTGCTAATTGACGGTACCGTCTGGCAGGATGATGAACTACAGGCTGCCGGCGTCGGGCGCAATACCGGTCGTGATATGGGCCACCTGGCGCTTGGCGATGAACACGGCATGATGGCGTTGCTGGCCTCACTCCCGGCAAAGCGCAAAATTCTGATTCATATCAATAACACGAATCCTATCCTTAACGAGCAATCGCCGCAGCGCAAGGCCCTGACGCAACAGGGAATTGAAGTGAGCTGGGACGGGATGCCTATCACGCTTCAGGACTAACTATGCAGATACGCGAAACCCTATCGCCACAAGCGTTTGAACAAGCGCTACGGGAAAAAGGCGCCTACTACCATATCCATCATCCGTACCATATTGCGATGCATAACGGCGAGGCCAGCCGCGAACAAATCCAGGGCTGGGTGGCGAACCGTTTTTACTACCAGACCAATATCCCACTAAAAGACGCGGCGATTATGGCAAACTGCCCCGATCCACACACCCGACGCAAATGGGTGCAGCGGATCCTCGACCACGATGGCAGTAACGGCCAGGAAGGCGGTATTGAAGCCTGGCTGCAGTTGGGTGAAGCCGTGGGGCTAAGCCGTGATGAGTTACTCAGCGAGCGCCACGTGCTGCCCGGGGTGCGTTTTGCCGTCGACGCCTACGTCAATTTTGCCCGCAGGGCCAACTGGCAGGAAGCGGCGTGCAGTTCGCTGACCGAACTGTTTGCCCCGCAAATTCATCAGTCGCGCCTCGACAGCTGGCCGCAGCACTATCCATGGATCAAAGAAGAAGGCTATTTCTACTTCCGCAGCCGCTTAAGCCAGGCCAATCGCGACGTCGAACATGGGCTGGAGCTGGCGAAGATCTACTGCGATAGCGCGGAAAAGCAGAACCGGATGCTGGAGATCCTGCAGTTTAAGCTCGACATTCTGTGGTCGATGCTGGATGCCATGACCATGGCCTACGCGTTGCAGCGCCCGCCCTATCATACGGTCACCGACAAGGCGGCCTGGCACACGACCCGACTGGTATAACTATGCAAAAAAGCGCAATCATCGCCTTTCGTCGCGGCTACCGCCTGCAGTGGGAAGCTGCTCAGGATAGCCACGTGATCCTCTATCCGGAAGGAATGGCGAAACTGAATGAGACCGCCGCCGCGATCCTCGAACTGGTCGATGGTCAACGCGACGCGGCAAAAATAATCGCCGAACTCAACGCCCGTTTCCCGGAAGCCGGCGGCGTCGATGACGACGTCATCGAATTCCTGCAGATAGCTTACCAACAGAAGTGGATTATCTTCCGTGAGCCAGAATAAACCCGCCGTTAATCCGCCGCTGTGGCTACTGGCGGAGCTGACCTATCGCTGTCCGTTGCAGTGCCCCTACTGCTCTAACCCGCTGGACTTTGCTCAGCAGGAGAAAGAACTCACCACCGAACAGTGGATTGAGGTCTTTCGCCAGGCGCGGGCCATGGGTAGCGTGCAGATGGGTTTCTCCGGCGGCGAACCGCTGACGCGCAAAGATCTGCCGGAGCTTATCCGCGCCGCGCGCGACCTCGGTTTTTACACCAATCTGATTACGTCAGGCATTGGGCTCACCGAGAGCAAACTCGACGCCTTCAGCGAGGCCGGGCTGGATCATATCCAGATTAGCTTCCAGGCCAGCGATGAAGTGCTTAACGCGGCGCTGGCGGGCAACAAAAAAGCGTTCCAGCAGAAGCTGGCGATGGCGAAAGCGGTAAAAGCACGCGACTACCCGATGGTGCTGAACTTTGTCCTCCATCGCCACAATATCGACCAGATCGATAAAATCATTGAGCTGTGTATCGAGCTGGAAGCGGATGATGTTGAGCTCGCCACCTGCCAGTTTTACGGCTGGGCGTTCCTCAATCGTCAGGGGTTACTGCCGACCCGCGAACAGATCGCCCGAGCTGAACAGGTCGTTGCTGATTACCGCCATAAAATGGCGGCTAACGGTAATCTGACCAATCTGCTCTTTGTCACCCCGGACTACTACGAAGAACGCCCTAAAGGCTGTATGGGCGGCTGGGGCTCAATATTCCTCAGCGTGACCCCGGAAGGCACCGCGCTGCCGTGTCACAGCGCGCGCCAGTTACCGGTCGAGTTCCCGTCGGTGCTGGAGCAGAGCCTGGAATCGATCTGGTATGACTCGTTTGGCTTCAACCGCTACCGCGGCTTCGACTGGATGCCGGAGCCGTGCCGTTCCTGTGATGAAAAAGAGAAAGATTTCGGCGGCTGCCGCTGTCAGGCCTTTATGCTGACCGGCAATGCCGATAACGCTGACCCGGTGTGCAGCAAATCGCCGCACCACCATAAAATCCTTGAAGCGCGGCGCGAAGCGGCCTGTAGCGACATCAAAATCAGCCAGCTGCAGTTCCGTAACCGCACCCGTTCACAGCTGATTTATAAAACCCGGGAATTGTGATGACCACCGCCACCCGCATCGTGGAACTGGCAGGCGGGATTCGCGCAACGCTGGTTCATCAGCCGCAGGCGACGCGTGCTGCGGCGTTGGTTAAGGTGGGTGCCGGAAGCCATCACGAAACCGATGCCCTGCCGGGGCTGGCCCATTTACTGGAACATTTGCTGTTTCGCGGCAGCCAGCGCTATCACGCAGACGAGCGATTAATGGCGTGGATCCAACGCCAGGGCGGCAGCGTCAACGCCACCACCCTTGCCCGCCACAGCGCCTATTTCTTCGAGGTCGCCGCCAGTAGTCTGGCCGAGGGCATCACTCGTCTACGGGATACGCTCCAGGCGCCGCTGCTGTCGCCTGAAGATATCCGTCAGGAACTGGCGGTCATCGATGCGGAAAACCGGCTTATCCAGCAGCACGATCCCTCCCGCCGTGAAGCCGCAGCCCGTCACGCGATAGCGGCGCCCGCGGCTTTTCGCCGTTTTCAGGTCGGCAGCATGGATTCGCTGGGCGGAAACTTGCCTGCGCTGCAGGTTGCGCTCGGCGAGTTTCATCAGCGCTATTATGTCGCCAGCCATCTGCAGCTATGGCTTCAGGGGCCGCTGTCGCTTGATGAATTAGCCGCATTGGCCCATTTTTTTGCCGCGGGATTCCCTGGCGGCCTGCCGCCGGAAAGCCCGCCGTCTGCGTATTTTAGCAACAATGTGGATCTTCAACTGGCCGTTGAAGACCAACCGGCGGTATGGCGTTGTCCGCTCATTGCAGTAAGTGACAACGTCACTACTTTTCGTGAATTCTTACTGGATGAAGCGCCCGGCAGCCTGCTGGCCGGGCTACGTGAATGCGGGCTCGCGGACGATGTCGCGCTGAACTGGCTTTACCAGGATGAACGTGTCGGCTGGCTGGCGCTGGTATTCAGCAGCGACCATCCCGACGCCATCCAGCAGCATCTCGAGCGATGGCTGCAGGCATTGCGCCACACCTCGCCTGAACAGCAGTTGCACTATTACAGGCTGGCGCAGCGGCGTTTTAACGCACTCACCCCGCTCGAACAGTTACGTCAGCGGGCATTGGGTTTTGCGCCCGATTCCCCGCCCATCGACTTTGCCCGTTTCTGCGCCAGCTTGCTGACGGCGCCAGCCTCTTCGCTGGTGTGCCGCAAAATAGCGGCTGGCGATGGCGTGGCAACCCAGGGCTTTACCTTGCCGCTCGGCCGCAGGCAGCCACGGACAGTCGTGATTGATCCGCTGGCATTTAGCTTCTATCCGCAGGCGGCGACCGCGGCAGCGCCTGACCTGCCGCCAACGACCAGCCCGCTGCTGCATGTCATTGCAGATAATCAAACGCCAACGCTGATCGTTCGCAAGCCATTCTATAGCGTGCTTAGTCAGGCGCAGGGGATGGCGATAAGCCAGCAGCTCCGTCCCTTGCTCGCGCAACTTCGCCATGCTGGCGGCAGCGGCGAGTGGCAAACGGTGGACGGCAACTGGCAGCTTACCCTACAGCTACCGGAATCCGGCGGCGTAGCGGAGCGCGTCGTCACCGCACTTATGCGCCGATTAGCCCAACCCGCTCCGGGGACGACGTTCGCGTCTGAAACCATTGCGATTCGCCAGCTTCTGCAACAATTACCTGAACATCTGACTATCGCCCCGGCGCAAGAGGGTTGGCTGGCGGCGATGGTGGGCGGCAGCGGTAATCTGGCGCAGCAGGTTGCCCGTCAATTGACGCTGCTCAATACCCCGGTCAACGCCGAACTTCACTCTTCGGTGGGCTGTCGCCGCGGTATTCAGCGTATTCCTCACGCCAGCTCGGATAACGCGCTACTGGTTTTTATTCCATTGCCTGAAGGCGCGTCGCTGGCCGCGCTGCAACTGCTGGCGCTACTTTGCGAGCCGCAATTCTTCCAGCGTCTGCGGGTCGAACAGCAGATTGGCTACGTGGTGAGCTGCCGTTATCAGCGGATCGCCGATCGCAATGGCCTGCTGCTGGCGCTGCAATCGCCAGATCGTTCCATCAGTAACCTGCTACGCTGCTGTAAAACCTTTCTCCGCCAGTTAACGCTGTGTGGGCAAGCTGAGTTCAGCCAGTTACAACAACAGTTGGCTGAGCAGAACGGTCAGGCGCAGGACGCCAGCGCCACCGCACTCTCCGCCCTGCGCCAGCGCTATCATCTACCGGTAGCCACGCCGCAGAACGTTAACGACCTACAGCTGGACGAGGTCATCGCGCTATGGCGTGAGATAACTCGCCGTCGCCGCAGCTGGCGAATCCTGTATAGCGCGCCGACGACGTCCGCCACTTAAAGTGGTTACTGCGCATCGGCGCTTTCGACCTGCGGAACGTTACTTTGCGCGCTATCCGCAGCCGGCGCATTCGCCGGGTCGAAGATATGGTCGAGAATCGCTCGCGCCGTCGGGCCGGCGACAACGCCATCGCCGCCGCCATTTTCGAGAATGAGCGCCATCGCCACTTTCGGATGCTGATACGGCGCAAACAGGGTATAAAAAATGTGGTCGCGCAGACGTACCGGGATCATTTTGGCATTGTAGGTCTGGTTCTCCTTCAGGCTAAACACCTGCGAGGTGCCGGACTTCGCCGCAATCTGGTACGGCGCGGTATGAAACAGCTTATATCCCGTACCGTTCGGCAGGTTCGCCATGCCATACATACCATTGCGAACAACCCCCCAGTATGGCGATTTCGGATCGCCGACCTGCGGTAAATTGGCTGGCTGCTGGTACCGTACGACCTTATTCCCCTGCTTCATTGAGTACAAAAGATGGGGGTTTTGTACTTTGCCGTTGTTGATTAAAGTGGTCAGCGCTTTCACCATCTGGATTGGCGTCGCGATCCAGTACCCCTGGCCGATACCGACGGAAATCGTATCGCCCTGATACCACGGTTTTTTATGTACCCGCTGTTTCCATTCGCGGCTCGGCAAAACCCCGGCGTATTCTTCATTGAGATCGATGCCGGTCGATTGTCCGTAACCAAACTTGCTCAACCACTCGTGTATACGGTCGATGCCCATCTCAAAAGCGACCTGGTAGAAGAAGGTATCCGCCGACTCTTCAATCGCTTTGGTCACATTCAACATACCATGTCCCGTTTTTAACCAGTCGCGATAGCGGCGCTGAGTACCGGGTAGCGTCCAGGTCGGCGCGCCGAAGAAGGTGGTATTTGGCGTAATCACCCCGGCGGAAAGGGCTGAGAGCGCCATATACGGCTTGACCGTGGAAGCCGGGGGATACAAGCCCTGAGTGACGCGGTTAATCAGCGGGCGATCCTGGTTATCGAGCAGCGATTTGTAAGCCTGGTAGCCAATCCCCTTAACGAAGGGGTTGGGGTCATAGCTGGGGCTGGAGACCATTGCCAGTACGCCGCCGTCGCGCGGGTCGACGGCCACGACCGCGGCGCGCTGGCCCTTCAGGACCGACTCGATGTACTGCTGCAAATGCAGGTCTAGCGTCAGATAGATATTTTTGCCGGCGACCGGCGGGACTTCTTTCAACAGGCGAACGACGCGACCGTGGTTGTCTACCTCGACTTCCTGATAACCGGTGGTGCCATGCAGCTCTTTCTCGTAATAGCCTTCAATCCCCTGTTTACCGATATTGCGATCGGCCGCGTAGTTTTCTGCTTCGCCGTTTTTCGCCAGCCGTTGTAAATCGTTATCGTTAATTTTCGAAACGTAACCGACAACGTGCGCCAGTTCCGCGCCATAGGGATAACTTCGCTGCTGGTAGCTCTCGACGGTGACGCCGGGAAAACGGAATTCGTTGACCGCGAATCGCGCCACTTCCACATCGGTAAGATCGGATTTCAGCGTCACTTCTTTATAGCGGCTATTGTGGTGCATATCGTCGCGGAAACTGGCGATATCATCCGCCGTCAGGTCGACAATCGGGCTTAACGCCTGCAGCAGCGCCGACATATCGGCAATCTTGCTGGGGATCACCTGCAGGCGATACAGGGTGATATTTTGTACCAGCGGAATACCGTTGCGGTCGAAAATCAGCCCCCGGCTTGGCGCGATCGGCAACATTTTAATGTCGTTTTGATTGGAGCGGGTCTGATAAAAGTCGTGCTGCTCTACCTGGAGATGGTAGAGATTGAAAATCAACACCCCAAAGCAGACCACCACCAACAGGAAAGCAATAACGGCGCGGCGGATAAACAGCATCTCTTCTGCCGAGTGGTCGCGGATCTCATCTCTCAATAGGGTCATTGGCGGCAATTTACCTGCGTCACTGGAAAGCACAAAAACTAAAGGCGGGGAAGAATAGCTTTATTGACGCATTAGCCCTACTGAAAGGTTGCTAATGAACTGGCAGAAATGTATCAGTATGTTAGAACGTGAGTTGCCTTTCTCAACGAGAGAAAGGCATAAGAACGCGTTGTCAGGCGGTAACGATTATTTTCTGGCCTCAAAAGCGATCTTTACCGCCATTCCGGCAAGTACCGTCGCCATCAGCCAACGCTGAAAGTGTTGCCAGCCCGGTCGCCGCCCAAGAAACAGCGCCACCTGCCCGGCCAGCATAATAATAAGCCCGTTAACCGCCACGCTTATTAGCGCCTGGGTACAGCCTAGTATTAGGGACTGACTCAGCACGCTACCGAGTCCGGGGGTGATAAACTGCGGCAGCAAAGACAAATACAAGATAGCCACTTTAGGATTCGCCAGGCTGGTAAGAAAGCCCATCAGAAACAGCTTACGCCCGCTATCAGCCGGTAAGTCGCGCACCGCGAAAATCGGCCGCCCACCGGGTTTAATCGCCTGCCACGCTAAATAGAGTAAATAAGCCACTCCGCAAATTCGCAACGCATCGTAGGCATAGGGTACGGCGAAAACCAGCGCGGTTATGCCAAAAGCCGCACACAGCATATAAAAGAAAAACCCCACCGCAACGCCAGCAAGGGATATAAAGCCGGCGCGTTTTCCCTGGCAAATCGACCGTGAAGTGAGGTACATCATGTTGGGGCCAGGCGTTAACACCAACCCCAACGCCACCGCGGCAAAAGCCGATAATGAAGCTAATTCAGGCATAACTTATCTCCAGATAGGGGTAATGCCCAGGCGCGCGGCGTACTTGACCATGCTCCCCAACAGTATTCTGTCTTTAGCGCCAGTCACATGGTGTCTAAGTATTAGCTTATTCCCGTTCGGTCGACAACCATTTCGCCTTTCCCGGCCGTTTAGGAGGTGCAACTGCTCCTGATACGCCAGAGGCGTATATAAAGTACAGTGCTAACGCCAAACACAGCACCGCTGCCAGGCGTTGTGGCGAAAAGGCAATAGCGCTATTTCCCAACCACCCGAAATTATCAATCAGCAAGCTCATCGCGAGTTGACCAAATATTACCGCCACCGTCGCCGTTGCCGTGCCGATTCGCTGTACTGCCAGCACCATGATGACAATATAGGGTACCCCGCAGAACGCCCCAAGCAGTTGCCACTTTGGCACATCCAGCAGCGTCATCGACTGCTGCGGAGCAAAGAAAACGATGAATAAACCGGTCACCAACGCGCCAATGGAAAAGGTCAAAAAGGCGCTACGCAATATTCCGACTTGCGCGCCAAGACGGCCATTCACCGCAGCCTGTACGCTTAGCAATGCACCGCCAATCAGCGACAAAATAATCATCAGCATATTCATATCAGCACCTCAATCAACGGCAATCAGCACTAATGCCGCCACAATGAACAACAGAGCAATAACTCGGCGGCGATCTATTTTTCGCCGCGGGCTACCAAACCAGCCAAAATGATCGATTAACAGACTCTTACATACTTGACCGGCGAGAACACCGGTAATCGTCATTGCGATACCGATCGTCGGAGTAACAATCGTTAATATCAGCACATAACCTGGCCCCAATAGACCACCGGTTAATTGCCAACCGGGGAGCGAAAAAAAAGAGGGACTTTGTCGCGGGCTAAAAAAAAGCATCAGTAAAAACGTTAATGCCGCGCCAATGGCGAAAATACTCATTGTTGCCCATAAATCACCGACCTGACCCGCCAGCGGCCCCAATAGACCTGCCTCTACGGACAGCCCCATTCCGCCGGCAATCACTAAAAAAATCAGCACACGCTGCATGTTAAATACTCTTCAGTTGTTAAGAGCGGAAGAGAATAGAACGGCGCGCTAATGCAAAAAATAGTATAGTTTTGCAAACACCTTTGCAGGATTTGCATTAATGGCCGACGTAGGTAACATCAATCTCCGCGCCCTCCAGCTGTTTATCGCCGTGTATGACAGCCATAGTTTTTCCGTTGTCGCGCGCCGTGAAGGCGTGTCCCCTTCTCTTATCTCACGGGTCATCCAGCAACTTGAGGATGCGCTAGGCCAGCAGCTGTTCTACCGCAATACCCGTGCGGTCGTTCCAACGGAGGCCGGAAACCTGTTTGCTGACTATGCCCGCGGGATGACCGAGCAATTCGCTCACGCGCAACGCGAATTACAGGATCGCGCCCAACAACCTGGCGGACTCGTGCGCATCAACGCCCCGGTCTACTTTGGCCAACGGCATATCGCGCCATGGTTAGCGGGACTGGCCGATCGTTATCCCGAGCTGGAGTACGAATTAATCCTGACCGATGACTTTGTCGATCCTCATCGCCAGGCGACTGATATCATTTTTCGTATCAGCGCCCTGCCTGACGCCAGCTATCACGCAAAGGTTTTTGGCGCCCAGCGCTATTACCTCGCCGCAGCGCCTGGTTACCTTTCCCGTTTCGGCGCGCCGCAATCGCCTTCTGAGCTTAATCAACACCGCACGCTGGTGTATCGCGGTTCACAGGGCGCTAACCGTTGGCTTTTTCGCCAGAGGGAAGAAGAGTGGACCCATTACCCGCAAACACCGCGGCTAATCTCAAACAACGCCGATGCCCTTCTCACTTCAGCGATTGGCGGAATGGGCATTGTTTTGTTTCCGGACTGGATGGTGAGCGACGCGCTGGCGCAGGGAACATTAGTAGCGCTGATGAATGACTACAGCGTTGGCATTAACCATTTGCCCTCTTACATTGCCGCGATTTATCCGCATGCTCGTCATCCGTCGCTCAATGTACGCACCGTTATTGATTATTTTACCGACGTTTTCGGCACGCCGCTTTACTGGCAACGCTAATCCTTTCATCGCAGTAAAATTGTCATATCTCAAACAATTAGCGATCCGTTGCGGGTAACGCATCATAACGTTTCCTTTACCGCTGCGTTACGACTATGTTTAAAGGTGTGGTTTTGAATTTCGCCGAGTAAACACACTAACACACTGGTTTTAATTATGTTTGTTGAACGGTAAAAGCTATTAAATCCGTAGACTCATTCAAATATCGCTTATTGGTAGCAGTGTATATCGTAATGGCATTCACAAAAGCAAACGGAGCCTGATATGAGCACGTCAAATGATCCCACTAACAACCCATCCGCAGGGAAATGCCCTTTCCACGCCGGGACGCCGAAGCAAAGCGCCGGCAGCGGTACCGCCAACCGTGACTGGTGGCCCAACCAACTTCGTGTTGACCTGCTGAATCAGCACTCCAATCGTTCTAACCCATTGGGTGAAAACTTCAACTATCGGGAAGAGTTCAAAAAGCTCGACTACTCCGCATTGAAAGCCGACCTTCGCGCGCTGCTGACCGACTCTCAGGAGTGGTGGCCTGCCGATTGGGGCAGCTACATTGGCCTGTTTATTCGTATGGCGTGGCACGGCGCGGGGACTTACCGTACCGTCGATGGCCGCGGCGGCGCCGGTCGCGGGCAGCAGCGCTTCGCCCCGCTTAACTCCTGGCCGGATAACGTCAGCCTTGATAAAGCCCGTCGTCTGCTGTGGCCGGTGAAACAAAAATATGGTCAGAAAATCTCCTGGGCAGACCTGTATATGCTGGCGGGTAACGTGGCATTAGAAAACGCCGGCTTCCGTACCTTCGGTTTCGGCGCAGGGCGTGAAGACGTGTGGGAACCGGACCTCGATGTTGACTGGGGCGATGAAAAAGAGTGGCTGAAACATCGCCACCCGGAAAGCCTGGAAAAACAGGCGCTGGGCGCCACAGAAATGGGTCTCATCTATGTCAACCCGGAAGGCCCTAACGCCAGCGGCGATCCGCTTTCCGCCGCGGCAGCCATTCGTGCGACCTTCGGCAATATGGCGATGGACGATGAAGAAATCGTCGCGCTGATCGCCGGCGGCCATACGCTGGGTAAAACGCACGGCGCCGCACCGGCAAGCCACGTTGGCCCGGAACCGGAAGCCGCCCCGCTGGAATCTCAGGGTCTTGGCTGGAGCAGTACTTACGGCAGCGGTGTAGGCGCGGACGCCATCACCTCGGGTCTGGAAGTCGTATGGACGCAAACCCCGACCCAATGGAGCAACTACTTCTTCGAGAACCTGTTCAAATACGAATGGGTACAGACGCGCAGCCCGGCGGGCGCTATTCAGTTTGAAGCGAAAGATGCGCCGGAGATTATTCCCGACCCGTTTGATCCGAATAAAAAACGCAAGCCGACCATGCTGGTAACGGACCTGACGCTGCGCTTCGACCCGGAATTCG
Source organism: Klebsiella sp. SYXHC3 (assembly GCF_057196925.1). Taxonomy (NCBI): domain Bacteria; kingdom Pseudomonadati; phylum Pseudomonadota; class Gammaproteobacteria; order Enterobacterales; family Enterobacteriaceae; genus Klebsiella; species Klebsiella sp. SYXHC3. The sequence goes on from NZ_JBXUNG010000001.1 coordinate 437,758, forward strand.
GCAAAATCTCGCGCCGTTTCCTGAACGATCCGCAGGCCTTTAACGAAGCCTTCGCCCGCGCCTGGTTTAAACTGATTCACCGCGATATGGGGCCAAAATCCCGTTATCTCGGTCCGGAAGTGCCAAAAGAAGATCTGATTTGGCAGGATCCATTACCGGCTCCGACGCATAACCCGACCGCCTCCGACATCGCTACGCTGAAAACGGCCATTGCGGATTCAGGCCTGTCGGTCAGCGAACTGGTCTCCGTTGCCTGGGCTTCCGCCTCAACCTTCCGCGGCGGTGATAAGCGCGGCGGCGCTAACGGCGCGCGTCTGGCCCTGCTGCCACAGAGAGAATGGCCGGTCAACGCCATTGCCAGCAAAGTGCTGCCAACGCTACAGGCCATCCAGAAAGCATCGGGTAAAGCGTCGCTGGCGGATATCATTGTTCTGGCAGGCGTCGTGGGGGTTGAGCAGGCCGCAGCGGCTGCCGGCGTTCAAGTAAACGTGCCGTTTGCGCCGGGTCGCGTTGATGCGCGCCAGGATCAGACCGATGTTGAAGCAATGGATCTGCTACAGCCGCTGGCCGACGGTTTCCGTAATTACCGTCGCATCGAAGGCGGCGTGTCAACGGAAACCCTGCTTATCGATAAAGCGCAGCAGCTAACCCTGACGGCGCCGGAAATGACGGCACTGGTCGGCGGCCTGCGCGTGCTGGGCGCTAACTTCGATGGCAGCCAACATGGCGTCTTCACCGATCGCGTCGGCGTCCTCAGCACTGACTTCTTCGTCAACCTGCTGGATATGGGCACCGTATGGAAAGCCGCGGATGAACAGGCTGAGCTGTTTACCGGTCACGACCGTAAGAGCGGCGAAGAGAAATATACCGCCACTCGCGTCGATCTGGTGTTCGGTTCTAACTCGGTCCTGCGCGCGCTGGCCGAAGTCTATGCCTGTGCCGATGCGCAACAGAAATTCGTTACTGATTTCGTTGCCGCATGGACCAAGGTAATGAATCTGGATCGTTTCGATCTGTAATTCCCCTGCCCGCCGGTGAATAACCGGCGGCAGGTTACTCTGTTAAAGCGCCGCTCATTATCGAGTGGCGCTTTTTTATGCTTCCCGAGCGAGCTGCTGTAACCGACTGTAGGTGCGTTGAATATCATCCAGCTCCACATCCGCCACCAGTGTTTCCAGCCCGCAATCGGTAATTAAAATTAAGCGGCACTGTTTTTCATACAAAATATCCACCACGTTGATAAAGCGCTGCTGTGCCGCAGGGCTAACTCGCGCCAACGGTGGAACCTTCTCGACGAGCCAGTTCTGGTGTTGCTCACATAGCGTCAGGTAATCCATAACCGAGGTAGGCGCAAGGCAGAGCTGGTCGAAAGTGAAATGCAGAAAAGCACCTTGCCGAGATGCCGTCTGCAGGGTGCGATAACCTACTTGCAGAGCCTGCGCCTGCAGGGCAATATCCGGCAAACCGAGCGTCGCGCGAGTACTGGGGGTTGGCTGCACCAACAGTTTTCCCTGGCAGAAATCATTCTCCAGCGAGGCATGTCGCTCGCGGTAATCCTGTTCGCCGTTGAGCGCCGTTACCGTCATATGATGTTTAATGAGGTTAATGGAAGGCAAAAAACGTTCGTGATAGAGCGGATTCGCCAGCAAACGGTCGGGGGGATAATTGGAGGTCGCTAATAAGACGATATTTCGCGCGAACAAATGCTCCAGTAGCACCTTTATCAACATCGCATCAGCCGGGTCATGAAGATGAAACTCATCAAAACAGAGCAGACGACAGTTGTCGGTCATGTGCGCGACGACCTCTTGCAACCGCGGCGCCGAAGGGGCGTTCAGCCGCTGATGGAGCTCGCGGAAAAAGTGATGAAAATGCACCCGCCGCTTTTCACGCAGCGGCAAGCTGGAAAAGAAGCTATCGAGAATAAAGCTCTTCCCGCGCCCGGTTCGCCCCCAGACGTACAATCCTTGTATTGCCGTTTGCTGCCGGAATAACTGCTGGCTCAGCATTTGCAAGTTGGCGACCAACGCGAGCTGGTCGGCATCAAGGGTGAGATTTTCTTTTGCCGCCCGTTGAGCCATCACGGCGCTAAAACAGAAATCAGCGTACTGTTGCATGGGATTCACTAGCGCTATTTTTATTGAGAATGGTCGCCATGACGTTGTCAAAATGCGGCAGATCCTTAGCCACGGTAAATGCGGGATTCATCGCTTTACGGCCAATCAGACCATCGATGAATGCAAAGATGGTGAGCGTTGCTTCTTCGACGTTAACGTGTGGGCTGAGCTCGCCAGCGGCAATTCCTTGAGCAATAATCTGTGCCATTCCGTCGCGCATGATCCTGTCGCTATTGACGAAAATCTGCCGCAGCGCCGGCTTTCTTGCCGATTCCGCAATAATTTCCACCCACAGCTGGTGCGAAGAGGGATACCCCACTTCTTCTATACAGGAAACGGCTAAGGCGCAAATCTGCGCAAAATGGGAACCTTCGAAGCGCTCCTGATGCTTAGCTAATGCCGATTTTTGCTCTTCAAGGATAATCGCCTCAATGAGTTCATCTTTGCCTTTAAAGTAGGTGTACATCGCGCCGAGGCTAATACCTGCGCGCAGTGCAATTTCGCGCACGCTGGTTCCATTAAATCCTTTTTCGGCAAAGCACGCCGCCGCGGCGACAATCAGCTTATGGTACGTTTCTGAATTATTTAACATTTCAACTACCTCCGGCGATGGGCAATTCTACCTGCTTCAAGCGCTTTTTGGCTAGCAGCCTAATGTTAGGGTAAATAACCCGTTTTTACTTGCCATCACCGACAGTGCGCCTCATTATTAATGAATGAACGTTCGTTCATTTGTGATGATAAATATGAGGAGAACCATGATGCCAAATACCCAATCCAGTCTGCGTTTGCTTTTTCCGCAATGGCAAGGCGGCAACAATCCGCCCTACTTCTTCGGCTCCCGGATGCTGTCCTGGCTGGCGCCGCCTGCGCAAGGCGTTGTCGAGGAGGTCTGTGTCCCCGAACCAGGACACGCTCAACTGGCAAATGAAGATGGAATTGTCGGCCGCCGGGCGATCGTTGAACAGTTGCTTGATGCACAAGACAAAATCACTCGAAATCAGCCAGAGACCATTGTCACCTTAGGGGGCGATTGCCTGGTCTCCCTGGCTCCTTTCGCCTGGCTTGTGGAAAAATATGGCGATAAATTGGGGGTATTATGGATTGATTCTCACCCGGACGTTATGACGCCAGAGCAGTTCCCACATGCCCATGCCCACGTTCTTGGGGCGTTAATGGGCAATGGCGACGCGGAATTAACCCAGGTGGTCAGAAAGCCATTATCACCAGGCAAAGCGCTCATTGCCGGGATCCATAGCCCGCTCGATGTCGAAAAACAGTTTATTAGTGAACGCGGCATCGCCACCTTAAGCCCATCAGAGCTGCGTCAGAATCCACAGGCGATTGACGAGTGGATAGCGCGTGAACGTATTGAGTACCTGGCCATCCATCTCGATCTTGATGTCCTCGACCCGGCCCTGTTTCGAGCAGTGCTATTTGCTCGTCCGGGGCGCGGCGTACACGATTTTGGCGATGTCGCCGAAGGGAAACTGACGATTGCCGAAGTGGTTAATCTTATCAATCAAGCCGCCGCTCAGGCCAAACCGGTCGGACTCACCGTCGCCGAACACCTGCCCTGGGATACCTTAAACCTGAAGAATATGCTCGAAGCTCTACCATTATTGAGTTAATCGACGTGTTCCCCGTGGTGGAAAGTACCATTTGCCATGTTGCAGGAATACCGCAGGGACTTTAGGCCCGAAGCGATAACGCCCCGGGCCTTAAACTACCTAATCCAGACGGTGAGTAAGACTATCACCACCATCATCAACACGGCCTGGAGAAAGATTGGGTCTAACGACGTTTTGCGCATAGTCCCCCCGCTATTCAAAGATTTGCCGTATCGCCAGCGCCAGGACCAGCAAACCGGCCAGTAAAAACATCCAGGCGATGAGATCCTCCGGTGAACGATTCATCGTCATCCTCCTTTTTGTCATCAGAACCACTGGCCAAAGCGCTTGATATAGAAACGTTTCATACCCTGCGCCACCAGGCAGTAGCTCAGCAACGTGGCAACGAGCCACGGGAAATAACTCAGCGGCAGCGGCTCAAGCCCCACCATGGCGCCAAGCGGCGAGAACGGGATATAGATGCCGATGGCCATAATGGCGGCGGTGGTGAGCAAAACCGGCAGCGTCGCGCGGCTCTGGATGAACGGAATTTTCTGCGTTCTCAACATATGTACCACCAACGTCTGCGACAGCAGCCCTTCGATAAACCAGCCGGACTGGAACAAGGCCTGCGCTTCCACATGATTGGCGGCGAAGACGTACCACATCAGAGCAAAGGTGGTGATATCGAATATCGACGACGTGGGGCCAATCCACAGCATAAAGCGGCCAATGTTCTTCGCATCCCACTTGCGCGGCTTACGCAAAAACTCCTTATCCATTTTGTCCCACGGCAGCGACAGCTGTGAGATGTCGTACATCAGATTCTGAATCAACAGATGAATCGCCAGCATCGGCAGGAACGGGATAAAGGCGCTGGCGACCAGCACCGAAAACACGTTGCCGAAGTTGGAGCTGGCGGTCATGTTCAGATACTTAATAATGTTGCCAAAGGTCTCGCGTCCTTTAATAACCCCCTCTTCCAGCACCATCAGGTCTTTTTCCAGCAGAATAATATCCGAGGACTCCTTCGCGATATCCGCCGCGCTATCGACAGAAATACCCACATCGGCATCGCGCAGCGCCGGGGCGTCGTTAATGCCATCGCCCAGAAAACCAACGGTATGGCCATTTTTCTGTAGCATCTGCAGAATGCGCGACTTCTGCAGCGGCGTCAGTTTGGCGAACACCGCGCGTTTCTCGACCTCCTGCTGAAGCTGGCGGTCAGTCATTGACTCAACCTGTTGGCCGGTGAGTATGTCGTGCGCATCAATGCCCACTTCAAGACAAATCCGCGCCGTTACAACCGGGTTATCACCGGTAAGTACCTTGACCGCAACACCGTTATCACGCAGTGCGGTAATGGCTTTGCCCGCGCTTTCCTTCGGCGGGTCGAGGAACGTCAACATGCCCTCAACGGTGAGCCCCTGTTCATCAGCGGCGGTGAGCGGCACATTTAGCGCGGTATCATCCAGCTTGCGGGTAGCGACCAGCAATACCCGAAAACCCTGAGCGTTATAATCTTCGGTTTTCGTCAGCAATAGTTCCCGGCGCAGCTCGTCCAGTTCAACGATCTTGTCGCCCTCACGAATATGGGTCGCGGCTTCGAGCATCTCTTCAACCGCCCCTTTACAAATCAGGCTTTTATCGCCATAGCGGCTGTCTTCCACCGAGACCGATACGCGGCGGCGTACAAAATCGAACGGCAATTCATCGAGCTTCACGAAACGCTCTTTTTCCGCCGGCGCCAGCCGCCCTTCCCCATAGCGCAACACGGCTCTGTCCATCAGATTACGCGCTCCGCTTTGGCTGCTGCTATTCAGCCACGCCAGCATTAATACTCGATTGCTTTCCGCGCCGCCAACGTCGAGATGATGCTCAAGGATGATATTGTCCTGGGTCAGGGTGCCTGTTTTATCCGTACACAGCACATCCATTGCGCCAAAGTTTTGAATGGCATTGAGACGCTTAACGATCACCTTACGCCGCGACATGGCAATCGCGCCCTTCGCGAGGTTCGAACTGACGATCATGGGTAACATCTCCGGCGTTAAACCGACCGCCACCGCCAGGGCGAAAAGCGAGGCTTCTACCCAATCGCCTTTACTGAAACCGTTAATCAACAACACGATCGGTACCATGATCAGCATGAAGCGGATTAACAACCAGCTCACGCTATTCACCCCGCGATCGAAGGCGGTTTGCGTGCGGGTGCCGACGATCGATTTTGCCAGCGAGCCAAACCAGGTCCGGTCGCCGGTCGCCACCACCACCGCCCGCGCCCTGCCGCTGGTGACGTTCGTCCCCATCAGACAGATATTGCCCATCTCTAACAGACTTTTATTTTTATCCGGCGTCGGTAGACGGTCGCTGCATTTTCCCGACACGCTGGCCATCAGATCATATTTTTCTACCGGTAGTGATTCACCGCTAAGAATGGACTGACTGACAAAGAGGTCCCGTGATTCCAGCAGACGAACATCTGCCGGCACCAGATCGCCTGCGGCAAGGAAAATAATATCGCCCGGCACCAGCTCTTCAATGGGTATTTCCTCCTGGCAGGAGCCAATATTGCCCGGCCCGCGGCGCAGTACCGTTGCGGTGGTACGGACCATGGATTTCAGCGCCTGCGCGGCTTTATTGGTCCTGAACTCCTGCCAGAAGCGTAATAGACCACTCAGGCTCACCATCGTCAGGATAATAATAACGCCGGTGAGGTCTGTCTCTTCACCGTTTCGCAGCGGTAGCCAGTAATCGGTAATAAAACTGACTGCCGCCAGCGCCATCAGTACGTAAATAAACGGGTTATTAAATGCCTGCAGTAATTGAATATAAAACGGCGGCACACTTTCGCGTGCCACTTCGTTGCGACCATAGTCGTCCAGCCGTTCCAGTGCATCGGCGGTCGTTAGTCCCTGCCGACTGCTATTTAAACGTGCCAACGTATGGTCCGGACTATTAAAGGCCTCCGTTTCAATCGCAAAGCTCTTTTTATGCTGCTTATCATTTTCTGACGCAGACCGGTTGGTATTCCGGTTTTCTACTTTCATGTCAGTCATGATTCATCCCCAAATTTAGATGTGGTAATCCCTGCATAAATAAATCATGCATAGTTAGATGTTATTTTTTTACACTCACAAATTGCGCGTAGTAGATATTCCTGCGTAGATTGCTTAACCGCAGTGAGATAGCTTTAATGGCCTGTGTGAGCGTGTGTTACCGCGTAAAAGGCGGAGGGAACAGGGCGTAGAAAAATAATAACATGATGAATTACCTCGCAAAAAAGCGAATTCCAGTTATCAGGAGGCAATCAGGATTGGGAAAGGATTGCTGCCTGCCGGTTGGCAAACAGCGCAGAATAGATAGCGTCAGTTTGCCTTGATGTTTAAATAAGGGTGACTGTCCAACATATCTCTCCTGTATAAAGTTGTGCTTAGTATAGCCCGCCAATAATAGCTGTAAAGTTTAAAACTCTCCCCGGTGAGGATTGGTTTAAGAAAGAGATCAAATGTTATTAGAAAAGCAAAGCCCCGTTTATCACGGGGCCTCTATGTTAATCAAAGACGCTATTAATGATCGCGGTGACCACGGCGGTACTGAGCGCAATCAGTACCAGATCGTTGCCAACGACCCGCCACTCATAGCCAGGATAATAAGGTAATTGGTTGAGCATCGAGGCAGGCACCGTTTTTTTGGCAATGCCCGGAGGTAATGGTTTTCCACGCGCGAGATTTTTCGCAATCCCCGGAGGCAGCGCTTTATAGCCGGTCAAGCCGTAGTTTACTGCCAGCGCGCGAGCGGTGGTATAGCTGATATCCCTATCGACGTGATCCGGTTTGCCGTAATTCTTACGCTGTCCCTTGCCAGCGGCGTTATCGCTATGGCCATGATTACCTTTATTGCCATGATAGATGTTTTTACCGCTATTGCCATGTTCACCATTGCCATTACCGTTCCCGGGATTAGCAAGCGCCGGTGCCGCGGCCATCGTTACCGACATCACCATTGCCAACGCCGTTTTTATTGCCTGACGCTTTAACATATTCTTTTCCCTGGTAGACATAGATACACACTGCAAATGTAGGTGATTTTCACCGAAGTCACCATTTCTCTTAGTCTGATTGATCGCTGCTGGTCGTTTACTTCAATTCTGCCGTCTGTGCTGACAAAAAAGCAGCATATTTATCATCTATCAGCGTATTAAACATGATTTCCGACTGTTAAATCGCCACACCGCTCACAATTAAAAATTTAAAACCATTAACAACCAATTAACATTAGCAGGCAAACATTTCTCCTGAGGAAAATAATAATATGTCTACTACCCAGGTTCTCGGCGACGCCTCCTTTAGCCCGCCAGGACAACATCCCGATAGCTTAACCGCGCGTATCGACGCTCTGCCCTCCTCCCCCGGTCTTTGGTCCTTTATCACCCTACTGGCATTAGGCGGCTTTTTCGAACTCTACGACCTGTTCCAGACCGGTTATATCAGCACCGGCCTGCTCGCCGAGGGTATTTTCCATACCGGGAAAGATGGGGTATTTGGTATTGCCGATCAGGCAGCCTTCGCTTCCTCGACCTTTATGGGGCTGTTTATCGGCGCCAGTCTGCTCGCGCCGCTGGCGGACAGACTTGGACGCCGCCTGACCTTTATGTTCGCGCTGGCGTGGTATGGCATCTTTTCGCTGATTATGGCGCTGCAAAATAGCGCTGAAGGGGTTATTTTCTTTCGTTTCCTGGTGGGGATCGGCCTGGGAATTGAACTGGTGACTATCGATACTTATCTCAGTGAATGGATGCCGACGCATTTACGTAATAAAGCCTTCGCTTACGCCTTCTTTATTCAGTTTCTCTCGGTACCGACGGTGGCGCTGATGTCCTGGCTACTGGTGCCAATGACCATTCTCGGCCTGAGCGGCTGGCGTTGGGTGATTATTCTCGGCGCACTGTGTTCACTGGTCATTTGGGTTATCCGCAAAAAACTGCCGGAATCCGCCCGCTGGCTGGAAAGCAAAGGTCGCCACGATGACGCGCACCGGGTTATGGGTGAAATGGAACAACGCTGCGGTTTATCGCCTTCCCGGCGCCATGCCAGTCCGGCGGTAGCGGTGCCGCAACGCAGCAATTTTAAAGAGATTTGGGCGCCGCAGTACCGTCAACGCACCCTCATGTTAATGGTGATGAATTTTTTCCAGGCTATCGGCTTCTTTGGTTTCGGTAACTGGCTGCCCGCGCTGCTCTCCGGCCAGGGCGCCAGTATTACCCATAGCCTGCTGTACGCCTTCTTTATCACCCTTGCCTACCCGCTTGGCTGCCTGTTCTGTACTCGCTTTGTCCATCGTTTTGAAAACAAATGGCAAATTGTTCTGTCAGCGCTGATGACGGTGATCTTCGGCACACTGTTCTCTTTACAAAATAGTCCGGTACTGCTGGTTATCTGCGGCTTTATGATCACCTGGTCCAATGCCTGGCTCACCATCAGCTATCACGCCTATCAGGCGGAGGTGTTCCCTACACACATCCGCGCCCGGGCGGTGGGCTTCTGTTACTCCTTTAGCCGTCTGTCCACCGCGGTTACCAGCATTATGATTGGCGTGATCCTGCAATATGCCGGAACGCCGGGCGTGATTAGCTTTATCGTCGCCAGTATGCTGATGGTCATGCTGTCGGTAGGCATATTTGGGCCAAGAACCCGGGGTATTCGTCTGGAGAATATTTAAAGCTCACCAACGCCGCCGGTTGCCCGTTCGGCGGCGTTGCGTACGAGTATTTTTTCTTGATAGCGCAGTAAACATGGCAGCAGCAAGGCGCTAGCGCCGCTAAATGCAATCAACCCAGTAGACGCCTGCTGACTCATCTCGCCGTCGGCCAGCCACAGTGAGCAGAGCATAAAAGCGAGTGCCGTACTGAATGACATGACACCGCCTTGCAGAGTGGTAAATCCCGCGCGCCAGTTATCGTCCGGGAAACGAATCGCCACCGCCGAGGAGGCAACCAGCCGGCTATAAGATGCCCCAAGGAAGGTAATCATAAACAACCAACTCGAGCCGTCCAGCCACAGCACCATCAGCAAACTGATGATAAAAACTGCGGTTGCCGCCAGGCTCAGCCGATAGCCGCCAAAGCGTTGACACAGGCTGCCGCTCAACTTTGTCGCCGCGAATCCCGCCATACCGCCGAGAAAGAATAACCACGGTAGCGCCTCGCTGCTTGCCCGCATATTGCCCAGCAGCAAAGGCACCAGGATCGGCAGTAATAGCATCGGGCTAAACTGGGTTAACGCATTGCCGCTGGCAAATAACAGCATCGTTGGCGTGATGCGTATCTTTGTACCAGAGCCAGCGCCGCCGGAAGCCTTCGGCAGACCAACAAAGATCATGATGAGCGCCAGCAGGCAGAGAACGCCAATCAATGCCGGCGCCGTCTGCCAGCCGAAACGTTCGCAGAGAAACAACATGGCAGGCATGCCGATAATACTGACCAGCGAAAAGGCAGAGATGACCGTGGCCAACAATCGCGCGCGATGTTTCTGGTCCGCCGCGTTGATCAGTAAACTGCTGGCCACCCCCATCGTCATTCCGCCGAGGAGCCCGGCCAAAAAACGCAGTATCAGCAACAATATAAAGTGCTGGGTAGCCAGAACCATCAGCGTTAATGCTCCCAGTAAGGCCATATTAACCAGTAGAAACTTACGCGGATTTAGCTTTCCCACCAGGCGCCACGCGCCGATTCCAGAAATGACCGACGCGAGCGTGTAAATACCGCTGACATAACCTGCCCAGCTCACCGGCACCTGAAAAGTTGGCGCCATATAGACAAATAACGGATTAAAAATCATATATTCGAGCGCGTTGGTAAATTGGATAAAAGCGATGATCGCGCCCATTCGCCGTAGATTTATGGTCATTACACTTCCTCTCATCAGGGGGAGCATCAGTTTATTGGCTAGTAAAAAAACGCATAAGTCGGTAAAAATGGGCGTGTTAATTATCAAAAATGGGATAATCAGCGGTGAGTAAACTGGATTTGAATGCACTACGCGTGTTTGTGAATGTCGTGGAAAACGGCAGCTTCAGCGGGGCGGCGCGGGCATTACGTATGCCTTCGTCAAATGTCAGTCGCCAGATTTCTCAACTGGAAGAAAAACTGCAATTGCGCCTTATCCAGCGCAGCACCAGACACATGCATCTCACCGATGCCGGGCAGGCTTTTTTTATTAGTATGCGCCCCCTGCTTGATCAGCTCGCGGCAACCGAAGCGGCCTTAACTCAACAGCAGGCCGATCCTGAGGGGCTGTTGCGCTTATGTCTTCCCAACGAGATTGGACCGACGCTTTTTGGCCCCATGCTGGCGCAGTTCGCCATGCGTTATCCCAAAATCGAAGTAAGCTGTGTGGTCAGCCTTGCCGGAGCCGACGCGCTTAAAGAAGATATCGACATTGCCGTCGCCATCGTCCGAGGCAAAATGGAGGATGCCAGCTATATCGCCAGGCCGTTGGCGACATTTCCCTGTTGTGTTGTCGCGGCGCCTTCGCTGCTGGAAAAATGCGGACAGCCAGTACGTTGCGAGCAGCTTACCTCGCTTCCCTGCATCACCACCGTCAGCGCGCTGAAGGGGCAAGCCTGGCAATTTATCACCGCACGAAACGCGTTTAAAAAAGTGAACGTCCAGGCTCATTTTCGGGTGAATAGCGGAGAGATCGCCCTTCATGCCGCCGTCGCCGGCGTAGGTTTCGCCATCCTCGCTGAACAGGCTTGCCGCCCGTTTATCGCCTCAGGTCAGTTAAAGGTGGTTGAACTGGAGCTACCGCCGGCACCGCTACATTTAGTGGCGCTGTATCGCGAACGCCACTTTTTACCTGCCCGATCTCGCGTCTGGCTCGATTTCATGCAGCAGCATTTGGCCGCCAATTAAATTTGCGGCGCTTCGCCAAAAATCATCTGCGCATCGGCGAAACATTTTTCCGCCAACGACGACACCGGCTCCTGGTTGCGCATGATAAGCGCAAGCGTGGAATCAACCTCGGTTTCCCCGATAGGCATAATCGCCAGATTGTCGCTCAGCGCCTCCAGGCCGTTATTGAGCGGCATGATGGCGCAACAGATCCCGGCCTGTACCGCCTGGATTATCTGAAATGTCGAATCGCTTTCAAAGACATATTTTGGCGTTAACCCTTTGGCTTTAAAGCTCATTTCAATCGATTCACGATAATACATTCCCTTGGTAAGGAAACCTAGCGGCAGCCCCGCTAATGTCTCCCACTCAGGTATGCCTGCGTCAAACTGGAAATGGCGACTGTCGTGCAGCAGGCCCATTCGCGTTTCCGGCAGCCAGGTGACGTTAAATAATGCGCTATCGACGTGGTGTAAATAGCAGATGCCCAGATCGAGCTGATTACGGCTGACGCCGTCAATAATTTGCTCAGAGGTCATCGACAGCAGACTGAACTGTAGTTCAGGGTATTTTTCCGCCAGCGGTTTGATCAGCTGCATCGGGTTCAGGCTGGCTAACGGCACCATGCCTACACGTAACTGGCCCACCATCTGGCCGCGACAAATAGCCGCTTCAGCCGCCAGGCCGTCGTGCGCCGCCAGCAGCGCCCGCGCCCAGGCCAGAATGCGTTCCCCTTCCGGGGTGAAGCCTTCGAAGCGTTGGCCGCGCTGAATCAGCGTGAGATTAAGTTCGTCTTCCAGGTTGCGAATGCGCATTGAAAGCGTCGGTTGGGTGATATGGCAGGCCGCCGCGGCCTGGCCGAAATGGCGCGTCTGATCGAGCGCGATCAGATATTTCAGCTGTTTAATGTCCATCTTAACTTCCAGAATAGTGACGTCCGCGGGTCAGTGGTGGACGCGATGCAGAACACAGCTGCGATAAGATATGTTATTTAAATGTTACTTGCGGTAGGGGCTGATTTCAAGATGCCATTTGCCAGTGGCCCGATCGCAGGCCACTGGCAATATTCAGCAAATTAACGCAAACCGGGGACGGCGCGCACCTCTTTCGAACGCAGCGTCAGGCGGATAGGAACTGATTTGTACGACGGCGTGCCGCTCTCTTCATCGATGTAATCCAGCGGCACCAGCACGTTGGCTTCCGGGTAATAGGCGCCAACGGTGCCCGGCGCAATGCTGTAAGCAACCACGGTGATATCCTCAAGGCGCAGGTCGCTATCCGGCAGCGCGGTGAAAATATCGACGCGGTCGCCATGCTCCAGCCCCTGCTCGGCCATATCCTGCTCATTCATAAACAGCACATCGCGGCGGCCAAACACTCCGCGATAGCGATCGTCCATCGCGTAAATCGTGGTGTTGTACTGATCGTGACTGCGCAGCGTAACCAGGCGCATCACGTCGTCGCCGTCAACGCGGAAGTTCTCATGGACGCCTTTGAACACCGAGAACATCGCTTTGCCGGTCGGCGTCGGCCAGATCCGCTCGGTTGGCGGCAGCGGCATACGGAAACCGCCCGGATGACGAATACGTTCGTTATAATCCTCGAACCCGGGGATAGTCTGCTCGATGAGATCGCGGATGCGGTCGTAATCAGCCACCAGCGATAACCAGTCGATCTTACTGTTCGGCAGCGTCGCCGCCGCCATCCCGGCGACGATAGCCGGTTCCGAGCGCAGCCGGTCAGAGGCCGGTTTCAGTTTGCCGGATGAGGCGTGGACCATCGACATCGAGTCTTCCACGGTAATCGACTGGCGTCCGCTCTCCTGCATATCGAGTTCGGTACGGCCCAGACAAGGCAGAATAAAAGTCTCTTTCGCCACCAGCAGATGCGAACGATTCAGTTTGGTGCCGATGTGCACACTAAGATCCAGCCCGCGCATCGCCGGGAACGCCCGTTCATGATCCGGCATCGCCACCGCGAAATTACCGCCAAGACAGATCAGCGCTTTCGCGTCGCCGGCAACCATTGCCTGCAGCGCTTTCACCGCATCGTGACCATGTCCGCGTGGAGCGACAAAACCGAACACGCTTTCGAGGTTATTCAGAAACTCCGCACTCGGTTTTTCGGTAATGCCGACAGTACGGTTGCCCTGCACGTTAGAGTGACCGCGCAGCGGGCAGATCCCAGCCCCCGGTTTGCCGATATTGCCGCGCATCAGCAGAAGGTCGGCAATCAACCGGACGTTAGAGGTGCCTTTGTTATGCTGGGTGATCCCCATGCCATAGGTCACGATAGTGGCGTTGGATTTGGCGTAGGCAACGGCAACGCGCTGCAGATCGTCGCGGGTTAATCCGGACTCACGCTCAATTTCCGGCCAGTTGGTCTGACGTAAATCTTCGGCAAAAGCCTCGAAGCCGAGGGTGTGCTCGTTAATAAACGCCTGGTCCAGCACCTGGCCCTGGTTCGCTTCGATCTCCAGTAATGCTTTAGCGATCCCTTTCAGCGCCGCGGCATCGCCGCCCGCTTTCACCTGGAAATAGGTTGAGGCGATATTCGTCGAGCTGTAGGTTGCCATTTCAATAACGTTCTGCGGGTCGGCAAAACGTTCCAGCGCCCTTTCACGCAGCGGGTTAAAGACGATAATCGGCACACCGCGGCGGGACAGTTCATGCAACGTACCCATCATGCGCGGATGGTTGGTTCCGGGGTTGTGACCGATGGAAATAACCAGTTCGGTTTTATCAAAGTCGTCCAAAGACACCGTGCCTTTGCCGATGCCGATCGATTGCGGCAGACCGACGCTGGTTGCCTCGTGGCACATATTAGAGCAGTCCGGGAAGTTATTGGTGCCGAACTCGCGGGCGTAAAGCTGGAACAGATATGCCGCTTCGTTAGAGGCGCGCCCGGAGGTATAGAACTCAACTTCATCGGGCTGCATGCCCTGTAATACTTCGCCAATGCGGGCAAACGCGCTTTCCCAGGAGACCGGGCGCAGCGTGTCGCTTTCGCGATCGTAAGACAAGGGATGGGTAATACGTCCGTAACCTTCCAGTTCAAAGTCGCTTTTCGCCAGTAGCGAGGTCACGGTATTGGCGGCGAGGAACTCCGGCGTCACGCGTTTGCTGGTAGCTTCCCAGGTGACCGCTTTCGCGCCGTTCTCACAAAACTGGAAGGTTGATTTATGTTCTTTATCCGGCCAGGCGCAGCCGGGGCAGTCAAAACCGTCAGGCTGGTTGGTACGCAGCAGCGTGACCGGGGCGTCAAGCGCGTCCATTTGCGTACGCACGGCGATGGCGGTCGCTTTTAACGCCCCCCATCCACCCGCTGGGCCATCATAGGGATGAACACCGGGGACAGCGCGTTTTTTCTTATTCATATGAACTCCTGAATACTCTCTTCAGCTAACGGATGTTATTAACAACATTGGTCACGGTTTTTTGCGGCGATGTTAAATAACCACATTAATTAAGCGGGAAATACCGCATTTCATTTTGCAATGAATAGCAAATGACAGGGTTAACTCGTTGTTTTTAATCTTTAACTAAATGTCTGGTTAAAATGAAATGAGCAACTTTACTCGTTAACTAAATAATAACATCTCATTTCGTGTTGTATAATAGATGTTATCTATCGGGTGTTAAATTTAACCTATTTGATAATTAAAGAATTATTTTTAAACTTTATTATCAAGGGCATTAACATATTTCAATGCCCGTCAACGCCGTAATTTAATTGTCATCAACAGGAGGCTTTACGCAGGTAAAGCCGTATCCGCTATGCAGAAAATATTCCATAAATACAATGAAGTAATGTCGTACAGGGGTGAGCCATGTTCGGATTAGATGCCTTTTATTTAGCCAGGATACAGTTTGCATTTACTGTATCTTTCCACATCATTTTCCCCGCTATTACCATTGGTCTCGCCAGCTACCTTGCGGTACTGGAAGGGCTGTGGTTAAAAACAAAAGAGGATACCTACCGCCAGCTCTACCATTTCTGGTCAAAAATATTTGCCGTTAATTTTGGTATGGGCGTCGTTTCCGGGCTGGTGATGGCCTATCAGTTTGGCACTAACTGGAGCGGGTTCTCGCAGTTCGCCGGTAGTATTACCGGGCCGCTGTTGACCTATGAAGTCCTGACCGCCTTCTTCCTCGAAGCTGGCTTTCTTGGCGTCATGCTGTTTGGCTGGCATCGCGTCGGCCGCGGCCTGCACTTCTTCGCGACCTGTATGGTGGCGCTGGGCACGCTGTTTTCCACCTTCTGGATCCTCGCGTCCAATAGCTGGATGCACACGCCCCAGGGCTACATTATCGAGAATGGCATCGTGGTGCCGGTAGACTGGCTGAAGGTCGTTTTTAACCCTTCATTCCCGTATCGCCTGCTGCACATGTCTACCGCCGCCTTCCTTGCCAGCGCCTTTTTCGTCGGCGCTTCGGCAGCCTGGCATCTGCTGAAAGGCAATGATACACCGGCAATCCGCAAGATGTTCTCGATGGCGCTGTGGATGGCGCTGATCGTCGCCCCCATTCAGGCGATGATTGGCGATGCGCACGGCCTGAATACGCTCGAACATCAACCGGCAAAAATTGCCGCGATTGAAGGGCACTGGGAGAATAAACCGGGTGAAGCCACGCCATTAGTGCTGTTTGGTCTGCCGGATATGGATGAGGAGCGCACCAAATATAAAATTGAGGTTCCCTATCTTGGTAGCATCATCCTGACCCATAGCCTCGATAAACAGGTTCCGGCCTTAAAAAGTTTCCCGAAAGAAGATCGCCCAAATTCCACCATTATTTTCTGGTCGTTCAGGGTGATGGCCGGGCTCGGTATGTTAATGGTACTGCTCGGCGTGGTCAGCGCCTGGCTGCGTTGGCGTGGCCGGCTCTACACCTCAAAACCGTTCCTGCGTTTTGCCCTGTTGATGGGCCCTTCCGGGCTGGTCGCGCTACTGGCAGGCTGGTTTACCACTGAAATTGGCCGTCAGCCGTGGGTAGTCTATGGCGTTCAGCGCACCCGGGATGCGGTCTCCGCCCATGGCGATCTACATATGTCCCTCAGCCTGCTGGCCTTTATCGTGGTTTACGCCTCGGTGTTTGGCGTCGGCTACGTGTATCTGATTCGCCTGATAAAAAAAGGGCCGGAAAGTGCGCACACGCCGGAGGACCCGACTCAGAACCAAACCCCTGCCCGCCCGCTGTCTGCGGTGCGCGAACCTATGAATACTTCCGGGAGAAAATAATATGGGTATCGACCTGTCAATTATCTGGTTCACGATCATCGTTTTTGCCACCCTGATGTATATCGTGATGGACGGTTTCGATCTCGGGATCGGCATTCTATTCCCGTTTAATAAAAATGAAACCGACCGCGATATGATGATGAATAGCGTGGCGCCGGTGTGGGACGGCAACGAAACCTGGATGGTGCTGGGCGGCGCGGCGCTGTATGGCGCGTTTCCGCTGGCCTACGCGGTGATTATCGATGCGCTCAGCATCCCGTTAACCGCCATGTTACTGGGGCTGATTTTTCGCGGCGTAGCGTTTGAGTTTCGCTTTAAGGCGACGCCGGAACATCGTCCGTTGTGGGATAAGGCGTTTATCGGCGGCTCGCTACTGGCGACGTTTAGTCAGGGGATCGCCGTAGGTACCCTGCTCAACGGCCTCAGCGTCACGGGTCGCGAATTTAGCGGCTCAACCCTCGACTGGCTGGCGCCCTTCCCGCTGTTTTGCGGCATCGGGCTGGTGATTGCCTACGCCTTACTGGGCTGCACCTGGCTGATAATGAAAACCGAAGGCGCTCTGCATCGCAAAATGTCTGAGCTGGCGATCCCACTGACGCTTGCTTTGCTGGCAGTGGTCGCCATTATCAGCATCTGGACGCCGCTGACTCACCCGGAAATTGCTCACCGCTGGTTTACCTTCCCCAATATCATCTGGTTTATGCCGGTGCCGTTGCTGGTGCTGGTTTGCTGCTGGGGGATTGTCCGTAGCGCCTATAATCGTCAGGCCAGCTATGGGCCGTTTTTACTCACCCTGGCGCTGGTGTTCCTCGGGTTCAGCGGCCTTGGGATCAGCATCTGGCCGAATATTATTCCACCGGCAATCTCTATCTGGCAGGCCGCTTCGCCGCCGCAGAGCCAGGGCTTTATGCTGGTCGGCGGATTGCTGATCATTCCGGTTATTTTGATGTACACCTGCTGGAGCTACTACGTGTTCCGCGGCAAAATCAAACCCGATGAGGGGTATCATTGATGGCGACTCAATCTGATAAAACGTTAACGACGCATCATCGTCCGTTCTGGCGCAAACTGATGTGGCTGGTGATTATCTGGGGGGCCAGCGTGCTGGCGCTCGGCGTGGTCGCCACCTTCTTTAAGCTATTGATGACGGCGGCAGGAATGCGCACTCACTAATACTCAACGCCGGACGGGCTGACCCGCCCGGTGTTTTTTTATGTGAGGTTGTAATAACGGTCGGGCTGCATTTTTTCCGGTAACGGATGTTGCCCGGTCATATCCATCAAATTACGTTCAATGGTATTGCACATTGCATTCAGCGGCAGGTCGTTGGCCGAGGTGCCAAACGGATCTTCCAGCTCTTCCGCCAGGGAATCCCATGACAGGAAGGTGTAGGAGATAAACACCGAAACAAACGGCGTCATGTAATGCAAATCACCCACCAGCGCGAAGGGCAATAACGCGCAGAAAAGATAAACGGTACGCTGCAAAATCAAGGTGTAGGCAAACGGCACCGGCGTGCTCGCCAGACGCTCGCAGCCCCCCAGGACATGGGCTAACTCATCGAGTTTATTATCCATCAAGCCGTAGGTAATATCGCTGAGCTTACCCTGCTCGCGCAGCTTACCTAACTCATTACCAATCAATAATAATATTCGGTTAGTCGGCATTGAGCTGGCGAGAATTTCCGCCACTTTTTCTTTCGGCAACAAGCGATAGAGGTCAACCGCCGGGTCGGTTTTACGCAGCTGATGCTTAAGGCTCCAGCTGAACGCCACCAGATAACTGACTAACGTTTTATGCGTTTCCTCCTCAGCGGGAAGGATATTTTTCAATTGCCTGACCAGGGTTCGTTCGGCAATCAGCACGGTTCCCCATAAATTACGCGCCTCAACGAAACGGCTGTAGCTCGCGCTATTACGAAAGCCGAGAAAAATCGCAATCGCGATCCCCAACAGGCTAAATGGCGCAACGGTTAAGTGAATGCCAAGTTGTTCATACCATTGATAGCTGATGATGGCGATGACCGACATCAGAACGTTCAATAACAGACGGAAAACAATTTTTGACAGCACGGAACCGTGCCAGTCAAACAGACGAAAAAACCAGTGTTGTTCTGGCCGGATGATCATTGTATTACTTCCTGAAGACCCAATGATGCTCAGTACATACCCTAATGAAAAATGATGGGTATATACCCGTCATACTTCAAGTTGCATGTGCGTTGGCAATAACTCGGCCCATCCCTGGGCCTCGCCCTTACGGGCGCAGTGAACTGCGTTCAAATTCGTTCCTGACGAATTTGTCCTCGCTCACCCCAGTCACTTACTGGAGTAAGCTCCTGGGGATTCCCTGCGTCGCCGCCTTCCTGCAACTCGAATTATTTAGGGTATAGATATTATCTATTAAGCCATTGGTTAATTTTATTGTACACAAACACGACATCGCGTTGATAACCGCCATTAATTAGCGATGAATTAATGGTGGTTTAATTATGGGCTCTTTTTATTTTCCACGCAATATACGGCCTGCAAGCAGGCCGGAGAAATAAACTATCAGTAACGGCTTAATGGCCGATATTATGCAGGGTTATTCAGCCTGGCGGCTGGATAATTCTTCAAGTAGCGTCGCGGAAGGTACAAAGAACAAACTGCCGGTAACCGGGCGGCTATAATCGAGCAGTCGATCGTAATTACCGGCCGGGCGACCGACGAACATGTTTTCCAGCATCTGTTCGATGGGCGCCGGGCTGCGCGCATAACCGATAAAATAGGTACCAAACTCGCCCATACCGGGCTTGCCGAACGGCATGTTGTCGCGCAGGATTTTAATCTCCTCGCCGTTCTCTTCAAGGGTGGTCAGCGAACTGTGCGAACAGCTGGGTTTGACGTCGGCATCCAGTTCGATGTTGGTCATTTTTTTACGCCCGATAATACGCTCCTGCTGTTCGACGGTTAGCGCATTCCAGCCCGCCATATCGTGCAGATATTTCTGCACAATCACGTAGCTACCACCGGCGAAATCCGGGTCTTCGTCACCGATAATGGTGAAATCCGCCGCCGCGCGCCCCTGCGGGTTTTCGCTACCGTCAACGAAACCGATCATCGCCCGACGGTCGAAATAGCGGAAGCCGTGAACTTCATCGACGACCGTTACGGCATCCCCCAACTTATCCATCAACTGCGTCGCCAGCTCGAAGCTAAGCCCCATATCATCGGAACGGATATGCAGCAGCAGATCGCCCGGCGTAGAGACCGCCACGCGCTCTCCGCTGCCCACGCGGCGGAAAGGATGCAGCTGCTGCGGGGTGGGCTGGCCAAACAACTGCGGCCAGATTTCAGCGCCAAATCCGCAGATGCAGGAAATCCCCGCCTCCGGCATGCGGGTACCAACGGAACGCACCACCGCGGCAAAATCATCGCACCAGTCGCGCACGCGGCTCAGGCTCTCAGCGCTGCGCGCTACGGTCGCGACGATGAATATCGCCGTTCGCGGCAGCGGTAAAGTAATCGCCTGAGGTTCGTTAATTTTCATATCATCCTCTGTTATTGCCAATTAACGGCAAGGTAGCGTTGGCTCCTGCAGGCAGGAGTCGCAAGTTGTTTACGCGTGAGCCAGTTCGACGCCGGGCGCTTCGTAGGGATCAATGTGAATCATCACCTGTAGCACCTCGTGGCGCGCAAGCACATTTTCCCGCACCGCCAGCGCGATAGCATGGCCTGCACGAACCGACAGCTCGCCCGGAACTTCAATATGGACATCGACGAGGATCAGGTCGCCCGCCTTACGAGTTTTTAGATCGTGCAACCCCACAACGCCGCCGGTTGCGGCAATGGTGTCGCGTATCGCATTCTGGGTTTGCGTGTCGACCGAGCGATCCATTAAATCATGCAAGGCATCGCCGGCAAAAGTGTAACCCATTCGTGTAATCAATACCCCTACTAACAATGCCGCCACGGGATCCAACCAGACAATACCGGCGAGGTTACCCACGATCCCCACCGCCACCACTACCGACGACGCCGCATCCGAGCGCGCATGCCACGCGTTGGCAATTAATAATGACGACTGAATGCGCTTTGCTACCGCCAGCATATAACGGAACAGCGTCTCTTTTGCGATCAGCGCTGCAAGGGCCACCCATAATGCCGTTACATGCACGGATTGAATGGTTTCCGGATGGAGTAGTTTATCCACCGCCGACCACAACATGCCGACACCGACAACCATTAAAATCGCGCCCAATATCAGCGACGCGCCATTTTCATAGCGCCAGTGGCCATAATGATGATCGCTGTCGGAAGGTTTACGGCTTTTCTTATTGGCAATCAGAACCACAAAATCAGCAATTAAATCGGAAAGAGAGTGGATGCCATCGGCAATAAGCCCTTGCGACCCTGAAAACAGGCCGGCGATAATTTGCCCGGTCGATAAAAACAGATTAACCACGACGCTGACCAGGGTGCTTTTACGCGCAGCCTGTGAACGCTGATGATATTTATTATCATTCTGTAGATTTTTATTTGCCATCATCCCTCCCGAATAAAGTATGGATGATAGCCTGATATGAATCAGCGATATTCAATATTAATAGCTCGTTGATAATAAATTTAAAATAAATAGCCTGAGTTATAATATATAAATGCGAATGATTACGCTTTAAAAATAATAGCCGACATCGAACGGCTATTTTTTACTTTTATGATGTTGCCATTCGGCGCATAGCGCAGTGATAAGCGCCATTGCGCACCGAAGCGCGAAGTACCCGCGCCACGCCATTGACCGCCACTCTGGCGGTTCGCCGCTGCAGCGGATTGATGGGGATCGCCAGCATCTGCTGCGCCCAATCGGGAAGCAGATCGATACCCGCAACCATCATCCAGCGCCCTACCGGCTGGCTTAGCCGGCCCGGCAGACGGGTGGTGAGCAGCACCTGCGCCACTTCCTGCGTTCGTTCATCACAACGTAACTGGGGGCGCATATCCTGCAAATACTCCGCCACCTGACGTGGCGTTTCGGGGATGTCTTCGGCGCCAAGTCGCCGGGCGACCTCCGCCGCTTCGCGGTAGTATTGCTCCTGACGCGCGGCAGTGACGATGGTGCGCTTATAACGCAGATGAGAGGCCATAAAGCTGCTGCACTCGGCCACATGAACCCAGGTTAAGAGCGCCGGATCGCTGGCGCGATAAGGCGTACCGTCCGGCGCAACGCCGCTGATGCGCTGGTGGATCCCCTGCACTTTAGCGATTAATCTTTCGGCATCGTCGGTAGTGCCAAACGTGGTGGCTGAGATAAATTGACTGGTGCGGCGCAGACGGCCAAAGATATCCTCACGAAAACGCGAATGATCCCACACACCGGCCAGCGCCAGCGGATGCAGCATCTGTAACAGTAGCGCGCTAATGCCGCCGCAGAGCATTGAGGTAAAGTCGCCGTGTACCTGCCAGATAGCCGACCGCGGGCCAAATAAGCCCGGCTCGCCCTTCGGGTTTTCAAAATCAATCTCTTTTAACGCCATCCCGGTTAAACCCAGGACCTGTGATTCAATCATGCCGCGTATGCTGTTCATTGCGTTGCCCGTCGCTATCCGTAACGCCACCAACATAACACCATTCGCGGCGGCAGGCATTTGCCGACGGTGACTTTAAACGCCAACGCGCCCGCGTTCCCGCGGGCGCGCCACGGTTCAAGCGTTGAGCTGATAATCGAGGGAGATGTCGGCTTTCAGTACCTGCGAAACCGGGCAGCCAGCTTTGGCTTTCTGGATAATCGGATCAAAGGCCGCTTTATCGATACCCGGCAGGACAATATTGCTCTGCAGCGCGATCTTGGTGATGGCGAAGCCGCCGCCGCTCTTATCCAGCGTGACCACCGCAACGGTATCGATAGAGGTCGCCGTATAGCCCTCTTCGCTAAGCATTAATGATAGCGCCATTGAGAAACAGGCGGCATGGGCCGCGCCGATAAGCTCTTCCGGGTTAGTCCCTTTAACGCCTTCAAAGCGGGTATTAAAACCATAAGGTTGTTGGTTAAGCGCGCCGCTTTCCGTCGAGACGGTGCCTTTACCGCTTTTCAGATCCCCTTCCCAATGCGCCTGACCTTTCTTATGAATTGCCATCGTTTCACTCCTTTTTGACGTTAAAGGAGTAAGTATAGACAGCTCTAGCTGACCTGGGACAACTGTTGCTGAATGGCCTCCAGAAACAGCGGCAGCGCGCTGGGCTGATAATCTCGTGACAGATAGATGCCATAGACGGCCAGGGATTTTGGCGTATAGCCAGGCAGCACCTGTTTTAGCGCGCCGCTGTTTAGCGCGCGCCGGGCTTCCAGTTCCGGCAGCATGGCGATGCCGCACCCCGCCACCGCCGCTTCCATCAGCAGAGAGGAGATCCCAGCGCTCAGGTTGCCGGAGACGGCCACCGACACGGGTTCGCCCTGCGGATCGGTAAACTGCCATGTTGGGGTGGCGAAATGGCTATAGTGGAGACAGTTATGTTGACTAAGCTCCTCCGGCGAATTTATCTGGCCATGCTGCTGTAGCCACCGCGGCGAGACGCAGAGCACCGAGCGGCAAATGCCGAGCCGCCGCGCTATCGCCCCCGGCTCCGGATTATCGGTGATCCGGATGGCGACATCGATACGCTCGCCAATCAGGCTTACCGGATGGTTGTTGATATCCAGTTCGAGGCGCAGTTGGGGGTAACGGGCCAAAAACTCCGGTAGCAGCGGTGAGAGCAACTGCATGGCGGTAAAGTGCGCGCAGGCGACCCGCAACGTGCCGCTCGGCACCGCGCGTTCCGTCTGCCCCGCTATCTCATCCGCCAATTGCGTGAGGCTACGCGTTTTCTGCAATACCTTTTCGCCTGCGCTGGTTAAGGTCAGTTTGCGCGTCGAACGATGAATGAGCCGGGTACCGGCCCAGTGTTCCATCTGCTCCAGATAGCGACTCACCATCGGTCGCGACATACCAAGCGCCCTGGCCGCCGCGCTCAAACTGCCCAGCTCGCATATGCGCATATATACCTGGGCGGCGATAACTCGATCCATATCCGTATCCATCTGCACGTTTTATGAAACTCAGCATCTCTTTTTTCAGGAATTTTCGCAAATCAAAAATGACGTAAAATAAACCTATTCACCTGAAAGAGAGAAAACCAACATGAAAGTATCTGCCCTGGCTATCGCCACCGCCCTGTTCAGTACCACCGCTTTTGCCGCGCCGTTGACCCTGCAAACCTACAACCCGCAGGAGAACGCGATCTTCGCGGTGAACTCCACGCTGGCCTCCGGCCCGCACGAAGCGGTGCTGTTTGACGCCCAGTTCAGCGTTAAAGATGGCGAAAAGCTGGTTGAGATGATCAACAAAAGCGGTAAGAAGCTCACGCACATTGTGATCACCTCTGGCGATCCGGATTTCTATTTTGGCCTCGAGCCGCTGGTGAAAGCCTTCCCGCAGGCCAAAGTGGTGGCAACCGAGCAAGTGGTTAAGCATATTGAAGAGACCAAAGCGGCGAAGCTGGCATACTGGGGCCCACAGATGAAAGACGGCGCGCCGAAGCAGGTCTATGTTCCACAGGTATTAGCCGCAGATAGCTTCACCATTGACGGCGAGAAAGTGGAAATTCGTCAGCCGCAGAACTACGCCGCGTTCGTCTGGATCCCGGCGAATAAAGCGATTCTTGGCGGCACCGGCGTCGCCTGGGGCATGCACGTCTGGACCGCCGATACCCAAAGCGCGGCGAGCCGTCAGCAGTGGCGCCAGACCCTTAGCGATATGGCCGCGCTGCATCCGCAACAGGTGATCCCGGGCCACTATCTCGGCACGCCGCCGGCGGGCGACAAGGCTATCGTCTTTACCCGCGACTATCTGGAGAAATTCGAGCAGGCGCTGAAAGCGCATAAAGATTCCGCCAGCGTCATCAAAGCCATGAAGGCGCAATATGCGGGTCTCGCTGAAGAAAGCTCGCTGGAGCTGAGCGCGAAAGTGAACACCGGCGAAATGAAGTGGTAATCGGCCACGCCTGAATCGAGAACGCTCTTAATCTGCCGACGCAAGGTTGCTATTCGCAAAAAAATGGACCACGATAATCCCGTCGCGTTAAAAAGCGCGGCGTACTTAGGGTTACGTTTCGTCCGGCTTGCGTCGGGCTTGTCCTTGAAACCAGAACAGGATTAAGGAGTAAGAATGAAATCGAACCATCAGGCACGTCATCTTCTCGGTCTGAACTACAAGCTTTCCCGCCAGAAAAAAGTGGTGCTCGAAGGCGACGAAGAAACTACCGTTAACCATATCCATGCTACGGGCCGCAAACGCCGCGGTGGTTAATTTTTCAGCTGAGTGATGATAAAAACACCATCCGCCAAACGGGATGGTGTTTTTTTAAGACAATCCCACGCTTCGCATCCTTCTTTTGTTACCATCTGCTTTATACTCTGCCCGCTGCATTTCCTGCCAGACCGATCGCTTATCGCCGCGCCCGGGTCTGAAGTGAACATCAAGGAGTTAGTGCGATGCAATTCATCTATAAAAAAAACCGCTCTCTTTATATCCCCTACGCTGGCCCGGTTCTGCTTGAGTTTCCGTTACTCAACAAAGGAAGCGCCTTCAGCATGGAAGAGCGTAGCAGCTTCAACCTGCTGGGCCTGCTGCCGGAAGTGGTCGAAACCATCGAAGAACAAGCTGAACGCGCGTGGATCCAGTATCAGGGATTTAAAACCGAGATCGATAAGCACATTTATCTGCGCAACATCCAGGACACCAACGAAACCCTGTTTTATCGCCTGATTGGCAATCATCTCGATGAGATGATGCCGGTTATCTATACCCCCACCGTCGGCGCCGCCTGTGAGCGTTTCTCGGAAATCTACCGTCGCGCGCGCGGCGTGTTCATCTCCTACCAGAATCGGCACAACCTCGACGATATCCTGCAAAACGTACCGAACCATAACGTCAAAGTGATCGTGGTGACCGACGGCGAGCGTATTCTCGGTCTCGGCGACCAGGGTATCGGCGGTATGGGCATCCCTATCGGTAAGCTGTCGCTCTATACTACCTGCGGCGGTATCAGCCCGGCCTACACCCTGCCTATCGTGCTGGATGTCGGCACCAACAACCAGCAACTGCTCGACGACCCGCTGTATATGGGCTGGCGTCATCCGCGCGTGACCGACGACGAGTATTATCAATTCGTTGATGACGTTATCCAGGCCATCAAAAACCGTTGGCCGGACGTGCTGCTGCAGTTTGAAGACTTCGCGCAGAAAAACGCCATGCCGCTGCTTAACCGCTATCGTAACGAGATTTGCTCGTTTAACGATGATATTCAGGGCACCGCGGCGGTCACCGTCGGCACATTAATCGCCGCCAGCCGTGGCGCGGGCAGCCAGCTCAGCGAGCAAAAAATTGTCTTCCTCGGCGCGGGCTCCGCCGGTTGCGGTATTGCTGAACAGATCATCGCGCAAATCATGCGCGAAGGGTTAAGCGAAGAAGAAGCCCGCCAGCGCGTATTTATGGTGGACCGCTTCGGCCTGTTGACCGACGGTATGCCGAATCTGCTGTCGTTCCAGAGCAAGCTGGTGCAGAAACGCGAAAACCTGCAAGGTTGGGATACGACCAACGAAGCGCTCTCGCTGCTCGACGTGGTGCGTAACGTTAAGCCGAATATCCTGATTGGCGTCTCCGGCCAGCCGGGGCTGTTCACGGAAGAAATTATTCGTGAAATGCACAAGCACTGCCCGCGGCCGATCGTCATGCCGCTGTCGAATCCGACCTCCCGCGTTGAAGCCACGCCGCAGAACATCCTGACCTGGACCGACGGCGAAGCACTGGTGGCCACCGGCAGCCCGTTCACCCCGGTGACGGTTAAGGGCAAGCAGTACGCCATCGCGCAGTGTAACAACTCCTATATCTTCCCGGGCATCGGCCTTGGCGTGATCGCTGCGGGGGCATCACGCGTCACCGACGAAATGCTGATGGCGGCAAGCGAAACCTTAGCTAACCACTCGCCGCTGGTGAATAACGGCGAAGGCCCGGTACTGCCGGAACTGAAAGATATTCAGGCCGTGTCGCGCGCTATCGCGTTTGCGGTCGGTAAAGTGGCTCAGGAACAGGGCGTGGCGGTGAAAACATCGGCCGAAGCGCTGCTGCAGGCCATTAGCGATAATTTCTGGCAGCCGGAATATCGCAACTATCGCCGAACCTCAATTTAACGCTTTATTTCAACGGGCCCGGAGATCGGGCCCGTTTTTTTATCCCCGCCCTTTGCCGTTATTTATTCCCCTTTGTTTACTAAACACCTGCCGATCCTTACGAGGCGCTTCACAGATGCTTTATTTCACTCGCTTGCCGGGAGGTAAAAACCTTGCCCGCCTGTTCGCTCACCGATAAATTAGCAAACAGATACCGCGGCGCTGAAATAAGCGCGCAGCAGAAAACAGAAGGTTTAAGTATGGCGAATATTCGTGATGTCGCCCGGCGGGCTGGAGTTTCAATTAGTAGCGTGTCCAACGTACTTAATAATCGCACGCAACAGATGCGCGAAGAGACCCGACAGCGGATAGTCAAAACGATGGCTGAGCTAAATTACCGCCCTGCGCGTTGCGCTCCGCCGGTCGCCGATTCAGCAACCAAAATGCTCGGCCTGATGGTACCGTCTATCGTCAATCCCAGCTTTTCAGCGCTGGCGCATGAACTGGATACTGCGGCACGCGCGTTTCGCCACCGGCTGTTATTAGGCATTTGCTGCCGCGATGCCGACGAGGAGTCAGCCTTTATCGCGGATATGTTCTCCCACGGCGTGCGCGGGTTGATAGTTGCCGCCAGCGACGTACGCAAAACCCACTTTGTACGCGCAGCGGAACAAGGCATGACCATTATTAGCTATGACAACCGGCTGGCCGAAAGCGTCCCGCCTCGGGCGCGCTACTTCGATAGTGTCTCAATGGACAACGTTGAAGCAGGACGTCTGGCGGCGCAACATCTGCTGGACAACGGTTGCCGTAATATCGTCTTTGCCACCGAAAGCGGGTTAACGCTGGGACGCAGCCATAAAATCCTCGGCTTTCAGTCCGCGCTTTGCCAAAGCGCTACAGCGGCCAGAGGCGTGGTGATAGAAGGCAAAGGCAATCGGGAATTCGGCGACGCCGAGATGTTCGAACTGGGCGTAAGCCTGGCGCAAAAAATTAGCGCCTTAACGCCGCGAGTGGATGGCGTGGTAGCGATTAACGATGCTTTAGCCATCGGCCTGATGGTTGGGCTACGCGCGCAGGGCCTGAAAATAGCGGAAGATATTTCGGTGATTGGCATCGATAACATCTCCCTGTCGGCGTTATCGTCACCGGGCCTCACCTCGGTAATGGCCCCGCTTTCGGCAATGGCGTCGATGATGGTTGAGCGGCTTGTCCAGAGAATTGCTGAGCCGGGATTACAAACCGACGAATTTATCTTTGCACCGGAAGTGATACAGCGTCAGTCGGTAAAAATAAAGCAACCCTAGTTGTTTTTATAAATAAATAGCATGGTGCAGATAATAGTTATTATCTGCAGGGAGACCTATACCCTATTACATTCAAAACGAATATTAATGTCGGGATTTCCATCCCATTCTTTTGTACTTTAACGAGTATAACCGGAAATAATGATGAACCTACAATCTGCGCAATATATAGAAAAGAGCGCCATTAAGAAATTGACATGGCATATTGTCCCATTAATGATATTGCTTTATTTTCTGGCTTTTCTTGACCGTAATAATATGGCCTACGCCGCAATGGCGCTGGAAGATAGCCTTGGCCTGACGGCCACCGCCTTTGGCTTTGCTTCGGGAATATTTTTCATCGGTTATTTTATGTTTGAAATTCCCAGCAACGCCGGCACGATTAAGTTCGGTCCGCGGCTGTGGTTCGCGCGTATTCTGATCACCTGGGGAATATTTGCCACTTTGATGGGGTTCGTCAGAACGCCGACCGAACTCTATATCTGTCGTTTTATGCTTGGCGTGTGCGAAGCCGGTTTCTTCCCTTCAGTGGTGTACTACTTCACGATCTTTTTTCCGCCAGCCTGGCGGACCAAAATTCTCGGCATGTTCATTATTGTCCAGCCGCTATCCAACGCCGTGGGTTCACCGATTTCAGGCTTAATTCTGCATATCGATAACGGCTGGTTTGGCCTTGAATCCTGGCAGTGGTTATTTATCCTCGAAGGTATTCCGCCGATCGTTATCGGCCTGTTCATCCCTTTTATTATTAAGAATTCACCGCAAGAAGTCGGCTATCTCAACGCTGAAGAAAAGGCGTGGTTAATGAGTAGTACGAACCGTTCAAAATCAGGGAGTAAAGTCTCGCTGGCTGAGTTCGCCAGCGGTATTAAAAATCCCAAATACCTGCTTTATGCGCTGCTGAATTTCGGGATGGTTTGTGGGATTTACGGCTTCGGGATGTGGCTACCGTCGATTATTACCGCTATTTCCGGCGATGATATTCTTCGCGTAAGCCTGATTGCCCTTATCCCCTACGGCCTGGCGGCGCTACTGGTTTATCCATGGAGTATGCTGGCCAGTAAAACACGCAAAATCGCCGTTTTTGCCGGTATCAGTATGGTCGTCGCCGCATTAGGGCTCGCCGGCGCGGTGGTGTTCTTTAAGTTCAACGTCGCGATTTCACTCTCATTCCTGACCATTGCCGCCATTGGTATCTATACCGCGGTACCGTGTTTCTTATCGATGCCTGCCAACGTCTCGGCAGGCGCAGCGACGGCCGCGGGTCTCGCCGTGGTGAGCTGCATCGGCAACCTGGGCGGCTTCGTCGCCCCTTACGTGGTCGGCCTCCTTAACGACTTCAGCCACAGCAGCACGCCGGGCCTGATATTCCTCGCCATGTGCCTGCTGATCACCGGCCTGATTTGCATTTTCTACTGCGCCAGACAGCGCGAAGGCGTCATTCAATCCTGAAAATTTAAGGAAACATCATGGGAACTCTTATTGGAAAAAAAGCATTTATCACCGGCTCTGAACAAGGTATCGGCTGGGCTACGGCGGAAAAACTGATTCTGGCGGGATGCGATGTCTTTTTGCACTACCACAGCGGTGAAGAAGGCCCGCAAAAGTTGGCGGCTATCGCCAGCGCGCGAGGGCAAAAAGCGGCCTGGCGCTATGCGGACTTGATTGACACTGAGGACGCGACCGCCTGCGTGCAGGCCGCCGCGGAATTCCTCGGCGGTATCGATATCCTGGTGAATAACGTCGGCGGTATCGTCGGGCGTAAGTGGCTTGGCGAAATTGACCGTCAGTTCTGGCAAACGGTGTTAGACGTCAATATGACCACCATGCTTAACGTCACCCAGGCGGCGCTTCCCTGGCTTAAATCGGCAACGGATGGCGCCAGCATCATTAACCTCGCCTCGCTGGCTGGGCGCTCCGGGGGGCATGCCGGTTCTCTCGCCTATTCAACCACAAAAGGGGCCATCCTGACCTGGACACGCTCGCTGGCGGCTGAACTGGGCGAGCACGGCGTGCGCGTCAATGCGGTTGCGCCGGGGCTTATTCTCGGCACCCGTTTTCATAACCGCCACACCACACAGGCTTCGGCTGACGAAACCATCCGGCAAATTCCGCTTCAGCGCGCGGGAACGCCCGATGACGTCGCCCGCGCCATCACTTTCCTTGCCGGCGAGTATGACGGATTTATCTCCGGCGCCACTATCGATATTAACGGCGGAATTTATCGCATGTAATGCAAACCGGGCGGCCAGAAATCGCCGCCCGCCAGGGAGTACCTGATGATCAAATTCGAAATTATCCATCCGCAACTGCTGGCTGCTCTGGCGTGCTGCGGCCATAAATCACAAATTCTCATCGCGGATAGCAATTTTGCCTGTCGCGTTAATGCCAATGCCGAAGCCACGTTGATTCAGCTCAACCTGGCTCCGGGCATGGTACCGGCAACTTATATCGTCGAAAAACTGCTTACCTGCGTTAATGTCGAACACGCGACGCTGATGGCATCACCAGCGGAATTCACTAACACCATCGCCAGTGAATACCGGGAGCTTCTACCGACAAACTGCCCGCTTGAATATGTCGAACGCGAAGCTTTCTACGCAAAGTCCCGGCTGCCATTGACCCAACTGGTCATCGCTTCCGGCGAACAGCGTCGTTTTGCCAACCTACTACTCACCGTGGCTCCGGCCTAATCGTCATACCCGCCGCCGATAAGACCGGCGGCGCGATCCTCAATGCTGGTATCTGGTCAAAAGACAATTTAGCCACTACACTCCCTGCATCCATCAACCTACTGAAAAAATAAGGAGGATCCCCATGCTGTACTGTGAACTGTTTAATGTTTCACATACATTTGGCGATCGCATCAGCTCAAGCGTTATCGGTATCGTGCTGCGATAACTTTAGCTTGAGCGAAGAAGCCAACGACTAAATCCCTTCCTCGGGCTTACCGGGTTATCGTCAGCGATGTTTGACGAGGCATTCTCATGCCTGTAACTCTTGAGTAAGTTCACAATGAGCACACTTTTAAGCGCACAATCTCTCCACGTTGATACGGCCTTTGGCCCACTTTTCAACGACCTCTCCTTTACCCTGAAAAAAGGCGATCGCATTGGCCTGATTGGCTATAACGGTTGCGGGAAAAGCACGCTATTGCAGGTGCTGGACGGCACTCTCACGCCGAATTCTGGCAGCGTATCGCGGGCTAATCACTGCCTGCTGGCGCGCGTAGAACAACATCTGCCTGACGCCCTACTCAGCCAACCGCTATTGCAGGTGGTACTGGAAAAACTGGCGCCTGGCGAACGGGATTCGCTGCGCTGGCAAGCGGAGCGACTGCTCGCTGAAATGGGTTTTACCATTCAACAGACCCAACAGCAAGCCGCCACCCTGAGCGGCGGACAACATACTCGTCTGTTGCTCGCCCGCGCGTTGATCCAACAACCCGATTTGCTGTTGCTGGATGAGCCAGGCAACCATCTCGATCTGCCGACCCTGCTGTGGCTGGAAAGCTTCTTGCAAACCTGGCAGGGGAGCTTCGTGGTGGTGTCGCACGATAACCTTTTACTGGATGCTGTAACTAATACCAGTTGGATTTTACGTGATAACACGCTGCACGCTTTCTCACTACCCTGCAGCGCCGCCCGTCAGGCGCTGCAGGAGCAAGATGCAAGCGATGCTCTGCGCCACAAAGCGGAACAAAAGGAGATCGACCGCGTCGCTGCCAGCGCCAAACGGCTGGCCATCTGGGGTCGGGTTTACGACAACGAAGATCTGGCGCGTAAAGCCAAGCAGATGGAAAAGCAGGTTTCACGCCTGAAGGATAGCCAGACGGAACTCACCGCCGGCACGCCGTGGCGTCTTGAGGTGCATGGCGACGCCGTTCGCGCCGACCGTCTGCTGGAGATGGAAAATCTCCCCGTGCCGCCGGCGCCCGGTCTCCCCGCCCTGTTCACCACCGGTCTGGCGCGGCTGCAAAGCGGCGACCGGGTAGCGATAATGGGGCGCAACGGCGGTGGGAAATCGTCGCTGCTGCGCCTGTTATGGCGGCAAATGCAGCAACCGGCTAGCGAAGCCGGGCTGCGTTTACATCCTCGACTACATTCGGGTTATTACGATCAAACCCTGCATCAACTGGCGGATGAGGCCAGCCTGCTGGAGGCGCTGGAGCCCTTTGAGCCTTCGCCGGAAACGCGCAAGCGGGCGCTGATTTCCGCCGGCTTCGGCTGGGCGCGACACGGGCAGAAAGTCAGCACCCTCAGCGGCGGCGAACGTTCACGGCTGCTGTTTGTCGGCCTGTCGCTAGCGAGCTATAGCCTGCTGCTGCTCGATGAACCCACCAACCATCTGGATATGGAGGGAAAAGAGGCGCTGGCAGCGACGTTGCGGGAGTATCCCGGGGGCCTGCTGCTGGTTAGCCACGATCGACAGCTCATCAGCCAGAGCTGTAACCGCTTCTGGTTAATTGATGAAAACGGGTTAAGCGAGTGGCACGACGTCGACGAGGTGTACGCCCGTCTGCGCGGCAACGAGCGCCTTCAGAGCCCGGCGACGCAAACGCCGCCGCAGTCGCCGCCCGTCGACGACCTGCAAGAGGATTTGCTGGAACGTCTGGTGATGCTGGAACAGCTATTGGCGGACGATCTGCAGCGTAAGCCGAAGCATCAGAAGCCGCAGCTACAGGCGCTGTGGCGTCAGGAGATTGAGGAGATAAATACCCATCTGAGTTAAATGCCTATGCCACCGGAGCGTCAGCGCCCCGGTGGCATAACAGCTTTAGCGGCGGGTAAACTGCTGCTCAAGCATGGTCTTCCCCCATTGATCGCCCTGCCACTCTTTACTCAGCGTAAACCCAAAGGATTCATATAATTTACGCGCCGCCTGCAAGCCGCTAAACGTCCATAGCTGAACCGCATCGAAGCGCTGATTATCACAAAAGTTGATAGCTTCAGTCAGCAAGCGGCGCCCCACGCCGCTGCCCCGACAGCCATCGCCGAGAATAAACCAACGTAGATGCGCTTCATTATTCCCGAGGTCTTCGCCATCAATGGCGACAGAGCCGACGATGACGCCATTTTTGACCGCCAGCCAAATCTGGTTACGTTGATTGTTCAGCCTGCCAGAAAATTCAGCCAGACCGCTGGCGACTTTACCTTCAAAAAAATGCCCGAAGCCGTAATGACGGGCGTAATACTCACCGTGCATTTGCGCAATGCGGCCAATCATTCCCGGCTGATAGCCGGTAACTATCGTGATGTCGTTTGGTCTGCTCGTGACCGGCTGCTGACGACAGCGCTCAAGCGCCCACGAATAGGCCGTCAACCCCTCGGCAACGATCTGCTGCTGTGCGCTATCCAAATGCGCCAGCGCCTCAATCACCCGCATGGCGCCGTACTCATGAATGCGGGCGACCGTCGCCTGCCCTTTGGTTGTCAATGAGAGTTGTTTAAAACGCCCGTCATCACCACAACCATTTTCCTCTATCTCGTTAGCGGTCTGCAGGCGCGATAACATTCGGCTGACGCTCGATTTGTCCAGCCCCAATACCTGCACCAGTTGCGCGGCGGTCATCGCGCCATGAGTAGAAATCTCCAGCAGCGCATGCACCGCTGAAGGTGAATAGTCGGTCGCCGCCAGCGTGCTGTTCATAAAGCCGAGCTCGCGCACCATCAATCGTGATGCGGAACGAATTTGATTGATAAGTAAAGTGTCAGGCATGGTAATATCCGCGAAAGGTAGTTGCACAATACAACCATTATCAACACGCTCTGTCAATGGCCCTGGCATACTCCGCTCCTTTCGGGTTGCGCCCCCTAAAATTGGTATAAACGGATGAATATTGTGCCAAATATGCGGCAAATCCCCCCATTCCCAACCATACCGCTTGTAATTAGCGACATAAGATCTAATCCTTAATGAGTATTATTTTCGCTGTTAGCACCTTCGTATCATTAACAAGGAGAAACGCATGAAAGCTGCTGTAGTCACCCACGACCACCAGATTGATGTAACCGATAAAAAGTTACGCCCGCTGGAGCATGGCGAAGCGCTGCTGAAAATGGAATGCTGCGGGGTCTGCCACACTGACCTGCACGTGAAAAACGGCGATTTCGGCGATAAAACCGGCGTCATTCTCGGCCATGAGGGCATCGGCATCGTGGAAAAAGTCGGCCCTGGCGTGACGTCGCTGAAGCCGGGCGATCGCGCCAGCGTGGCGTGGTTCTTTGAAGGTTGCGGCCACTGCGAATACTGTAACAGCGGCAACGAAACCCTGTGCCGCTCGGTGAAAAATGCCGGTTATACCGTCGATGGCGGAATGGCCGAAGAGTGCATCGTCACCGCTGATTACGCGGTCAAAGTGCCGGATGGACTGGATTCCGCCGCCGCCAGCAGCATCACCTGCGCCGGCGTCACCACCTATAAAGCGGTGAAGGTCTCACACATCAAGCCCGGCCAGTGGATTGCCATTTATGGCCTCGGCGGCCTGGGTAACCTGGCGCTGCAATATGCCAAAAACGTCTTTAATGCCAAAGTGATCGCCGTTGACGTCAACGACGGGCAGTTGGAGCTTGCCGCCTCGATGGGCGCCGACCTGACGGTAAATTCCCGCAACGAAGACGCCGCCAAAATCATTCAGGAGAAAACCGGCGGCGCCCACGCGGCCGTGGTTACCGCGGTTGCTAAAGCGGCATTTAACTCTGCCGTGGATGCGGTTCGCGCCGGCGGCCGCGTCGTCGCCGTTGGCCTACCGCCGGAAGCGATGAGCCTCGATATTCCGCGTCTGGTGCTGGACGGGATTGAAGTAGTAGGTTCGCTGGTAGGTACCCGTCAGGATCTGATTGAAGCCTTCCAGTTTGCCGCCGAAGGCAAAGTGGTGCCGAAAGTCACTCTGCGCCCGCTCGGCGATATCAACGCCATCTTTAAGGAGATGGAACAGGGTCAAATCCGCGGCCGTATGGTTATCGATTTCCGCCGTTAATTCTGTCTGACTATGCCAGACGAAAGAGCCTAACCTGCTGACTATTCCCGCATGATGGGAATAGTCAGATTTCGCAAATGCTTAGCGCAAATCGTTGGTTCCTTTGTATTCCGTCGCGCCCGATGATGGCAAGACAATAGATAACAAAGGAATTCACCATGCAAAATCGCTTTCGCCTGCCTACGCTTGCCGCCCTTTTTATTGCAGGCGCGTTTTCGGTTTCGGCGGCGCAAACGCCGATCAAAGGCGGCACCTTAATTTATCTGGAACAACAGCCGCATACTAATCTCTATCCGCCGGCCGGCGGTTTTTACCCTAACGGCGGGATCCTCAATCAGATAACCGACAAGCTAACCTGGCAAAACCCGGAAACGCTAGCTATCGAGCCGTGGATCGCCGAAAGCTGGAGTAGCAACGACGAGAAGACCGAATATACCTTTAAGCTGCGGCCTGGCGTCACCTTCTCTGACGGTACCCCACTCGATGCCAATGCGGTCGCAAAGAACTTTGATACCTACGGTTTGGGCAATAAAGCACTGCGTCTGCCGGTTTCCGAAGTGATCAACAATTACGATCGTAGTGAAGTCATCGATCCGTTGACCGTCAAATTCTACTTCAAAAAGCCCTCCCCGGGATTCCTGCAAGGTACCGCGACAATTGGCTCCGGGCTGGTTTCCCTCAGCACTCTGGCGCGGAGCTTTGAGGCGCTGGGCGATGCCCGCAATATCATCGGTTCCGGCCCCTTTACGGTAAAAGATGAAAAACCCGGACGCGAATTAACGCTGGTGGCGCGGAAAGATTATCAATGGGGGCCGAAAAATCTTGCTCAGCAAGGCCCGGCGAACCTCGACGGCATTACCTATATCGTAACGCCGGAAGATAGCGTACGTATTGGCGCGCTACTGGCGGGACAGGCCGGGTTTATTCGCCAGGTGCAGGCCTATGATGAAAAACAGGCAACCGACCAGGGCTTTAATATTTACGCCGCGCCGACGCGCGGCGTTAACGATAGCCTGAGCTTCCGTCCGGATAACCCGCTGGTTGCCGACCAGCGGGTACGCCAGGCGCTACTGCATGCTACCAACGCCAAACAGGTTGTTGAGACCCTTTTCTCGCCAAACTATCCGCAGGCAAGTTCCGTTATCGCCCGCACCGCGGCGGGATACGTCGATTTAAGCGACAAACTGGCCTTCGATCAGCAGAAAGCCAAACAGCTGCTGGATGAGGCGGGCTGGACCCCAGGCGCGGATGGTATCCGGCAAAAAGCGGGACAGCGGCTGGCGCTCACGGTCTATGAATCCCTGCCGCAGCCGCAGAACAAAGAGGTGCTACAGCTGGTTGCGCAGCAGTGGCGTCAGGTTGGCGTGGCCTTAAGCGTGAAAGCCGGCGACGCCGGCAGCCGGGTACTGGATAATCTCGACCCGCTGAAAACGCCATTAACCGTCTCTGAAGTCGGCCGCGCCGACCCGGATGTGGTGAAGAGTATGTTCTTCCCCGCCAACCGTGATGCCCTACTGCAACAGGGCGGTTCGAGCGACAAAGTTAAAACCTTCCGTGACGATAAGCTCAACGCCCTGCTAACCGCAATCTCTGCCGAAGTGGATGCGCAAAAGCGTCTGCAGTTAACTGGCGATGCGCAGCGTTATCTGCTGGACAACGCCTATGTCATTCCCATCTTTGAAGAACCGCAGGTCTTTGCCGGCGCGCCATGGGTAAAAGGCGTACGTTTTGAAGCCGTGGGACGTCCGTCGTTTTACGGCGCATGGCTGGATAAACAATAAGGGGGCGCCATGAGCCACTATCTTTGGCGACGGTTGGCACAAGGCGTGCTGGTACTGTGGGCGGCCTTCACCCTGACCTTTTTTCTGCTGCAGGTACTGCCCGGCGACGCGATTTTGATTAAGTTTCAGAACCCCGATCTGGGGCTGAGCCCGCAACAGATCGCCGAAATGCGTGTGGTCTACGGTGCTGACAGCCCGCTGTGGCAGCAATATTTCCACACCTTGTTAGCCATGCTGCAGGGGGATTTCGGCTATTCACTGCAGGCTGGACTGCCTGTTAGTTCCCTGATTGCCAGCAATTTACCCGACACGCTGGCGCTGGCGCTGCCGGCCTTCGCGCTGGCGCTTCTGCTGGCCTTTGCGATCGCTATCGCTTCGCGTTTGCCGGGGCTACGCGGTATCAGTAATCTGCTACAGTCGCTGCCGGTGCTGTTTATTTCACTGCCGACCTTCTGGCTCGGCATCGCCTTAATCCAGATCTTTTCATTCCAATTGCACTGGGTCCCGGTTATCAATCCCGGACCTCTGCAAGGCCTGGTGCTGCCGGTTATCGCGGTGGCGATACCGATTTCCGCGCCGCTGGCGCAAATTCTGTTACGCACCATGGATCACATCGCCGCACAACCCTTCGTCGCCGTTGCTCGCGCCAAGGGTATGAGCGAAACACGGGTGTTATGGCGGCATGTCACCGGCAATGCTCTGTTGCCGACATTAAACATTGCCGGCCTGCTGTTGGGAGAGCTGATCGCCGGGGCCTTAATTACCGAAACCGTTTTTGGCCGCAGTGGGCTCGGTCAACTGACGCAGCAGGCGGTGAATAATCAGGATATTGCCATTCTTCAGGCCGTGGTGATGATTTCAGCGCTGGGCTTCGTCGTCATCAATCTGCTGGTCGATCTGCTGATGCCGATGCTCGACCCGCGCTTAAAACCCCTGCGCGGAGGTGCGCTATGAGTCTGGTCGATTACGCTTCGGCGGTGCGACGCCGTCCGGTCAACTGGCGCCGTTTTTCCTTGCAGCCGGGGCTGTGGCTGGCATGGTTGGTAATGACGGTTGCGGTGCTAATGGCTTTCGCGCCGCAATGGTTCACCGAGTTTAATCCACTCGACGGCATCGCTGGCGCCCAACGTCTGGCGCCGCAGGCGGGACACTGGTTAGGTACCGACCAACTCGGTCGCGATGTGTGGAGCCGCATCGTCTACGGCGCAGGACATTCGCTTTCCGCGGCCCTGGCCGCCGTCGCCATGGGCCTGGTTTTCGGCACGGCGTTGGGCACCGTTGCCGGCGCGCTGGGCGGGCGGGTCGAAGCGGTCGTCATGCGGATTGTCGATATTCTGCTGGCGATTCCTTCGCTCCTGCTTTCGCTAACGGTAATCATACTGCTTGGTTTTGGCACTCTGAACGCCGCCATGGCGGTCGGCGTTGCCGCGATCGCCAGTTTCGCCCGACTGTCGCGCGCCGAAGTCGTGCGCATTCGTCACAGCGACTATGTCGAAGCAGCCTACGGTAGCGGGGGAACCTTTTTGGCCGTGTTCTGGCGGCATATTCTGCCTAACGCGCTTTCGCCGGTGCTGGCTTTCGCCACCCTTCAATTTGGCCAGGCTATTCTCGCCCTCTCAACCCTGAGTTTTCTCGGCTACGGCACCCCGCCGCCGGTGCCGGAATGGGGATTACTTATCGCCGAGGGGCGTAACTATCTTTCCACCGCCTGGTGGCTCACCACCTTCCCCGGAATCGCGGTTATTGCCGTGGTACTGGCAGCCAATCGTATCAGCCAACAACTCAACAGGGAGCGCCGATGAACGTGCTTAGCGTAGAAAACCTCACCATCAGCTACCGCTCTGGCGGGTTGTGGCGCGAAGTGGTTCACCGGGTCAGTTTTACGATTAAACGCGGCGAGATGCTGGCGTTCGTCGGCGAATCCGGTTCGGGAAAAACCACCACCGCCCAGGCGATTATCGGTCTGCTGGCGGAAAACGCCCGCCTCGATGCCGGGACGGTTCGTCTCAACGGTGAAGAGATTAGCCGCTGGTCAGGCAAACGGCTGGATAACCTGCGCGGGGCCAGAATCAGCCTGGTGCCGCAGGATCCCGGCAACTCGCTGAACCCGGTGCAAACCATCGGCGCGCAGGTCAGCGAAATACTCCGCCTGCATCAAAAAAGCAGTAAAACCGAGCGTCGACAGCAGGTTATCGCCCTGCTGGAAAAAGTCGGCTTAAGCCATCCAGAGCAGCGTTTCGACCAGTATCCGCACCAGCTCTCTGGTGGTATGAAGCAGCGGGTGCTGATCGCCATTGCCATCGCCCTGAAGCCGGATTTGATTATTGCCGATGAGCCGACCAGCGCGCTCGACGTGACGGTACAAAAAAGAATCCTCAATCTGCTCGATCATTTG
The DNA here is from genome assembly GCF_057196925.1 of Klebsiella sp. SYXHC3. Taxonomy (NCBI): domain Bacteria; kingdom Pseudomonadati; phylum Pseudomonadota; class Gammaproteobacteria; order Enterobacterales; family Enterobacteriaceae; genus Klebsiella; species Klebsiella sp. SYXHC3. Next base: position 477,265 of record NZ_JBXUNG010000001.1, read on the forward strand.
CGCCGTGAATCCGGCACCGCGGTGCTATTTGTCACCCATGACCTCGCGCTGGCGGCGCAGCGTGCCGACCGGCTGGTGGTTTTTCGTCACGGTGAAATTCAGGAACAGGGCAATACGGGTGATGTTATTCGCACCCCGCAGCACGGCTATACCCGCCAGTTGCTGTGCGATCTGCAGGGACAGAACCTGCACTTAACCACCACGATTCGCCCGTTTGTTACGCCGGCAATTCGGGTTGAAGGCGTGAGCAAACGCTTTGCGTTAGGGGGCAGCCATCTCCAGGCGCTGGATAACGTAAGCTTTATTTTACCGCGTGGCAGTACCCATGCGCTGGTCGGCGAATCGGGTTCAGGAAAAACCACCCTCGCCCGTATCTTGCTGGGTTTTGAGCAGGCCGATAGCGGACAGGTGACCATCGACGGTATTGCCAGCGGACAATTGAGCCGCGAGGCCCAGCGGCAGCTGCGGCGCAAAATTCAGTTTGTTTATCAAAACCCTTTCGCCTCACTCGACCCTCGCCAAACCCTGTTCGACATTATCGAAGAGCCGCTGAAGAATTTTCAGCGCCTGTCCAAAGAAGCTCGGCGTCAACGGGTAGAGTCCGTCGCCGCCCGTGTCGCGCTGGCGCCGGAGCTACTCTACCGAACCGCTCGTGAGCTCTCCGGCGGCCAGCGACAGCGGATCGCTATCGCCAGGGCATTGATCCTCGACCCCACGATTCTGGTGCTCGATGAGGCCACCTCAGCGCTGGATGTCACGGTGCAGGCGCAAATTCTCGCCCTGTTGCTGCAATTACAGCAACAGCTCGGGTTGAGCTATCTGTTTATCACCCACGATCTGGCGACAGTACGCCGCATCGCCCATAGCGTGACGGTGCTACGCACCGGGCAAGTCATCGAACAGGGCGAGGTTAAGCAGTTGTTCGCCGCGCCGCAGCACGACTATACCCGCGAGCTGCTCGCCGCCATTCCTCATTATCACGCACCGAGCACGGAGGTTGCATGACGCCTAAACGCCTGGGGTTTTTTACCCGCTTACTCGACCACGCCACGCCGCAAGAGCGCTATCAACTGGCGACGGAGCAGATCCGCCACGCGGAACGGCTGGGCTTTGATAGCGCCTGGGTGGCGCAACACCATTTTCATGAAAATGAAGGCGGTTTACCGTCGCCGCTGGTGTTTCTTGCCTACGCGGCGGCGCATACGCAACGGATCCGACTCGGCACCGCCATCATTACGCTGCCGATGGAGAACCCGCTGCGTGTCGCAGAAGATGCGGCAGTACTGGATTTACTCGCAGAGGGTCGCCTGGAAGTGGGTTTTGGTTCAGGCGGGACGCCAACCTCTTTTCTCCCCTTTGGCCTGGCCTGCGAACAACGCGGCGCGGTCTTCGCCGATCATCTGCATTTGATTGAAAGCGCCTGGCGCGGCGATACGTTGGCTCATCCGGACAACCATCTTTATCCGCCCGCGCCGCAGCTGGCAAAACGGATTTGGATCGCCACCTTTTCGATTGAAGGCGCTATTCGGGCCGCGAAATCCGGCCACGGGTTGATGCTATCGCGCACACAGCCGCGTCCGCCAGGTCAAAGCGAACTGCCGCTGGATGCGATTCAGAACCCGATTATCGACGCCTACCTCGCCGCGCTGCCAGCCGGCGTGGCGCCGCGAATTCTGGCTTCCCGCACCGCGTTTATTGCCGACAGTCAGGGGTACGCGCTACAGGCCGCAGAGCCGGGATTAAGTAAACAGGCGGCAGCCCATCGCGCCGCCGGCCACGAGATTATTGGTGACACTGTCACGGATTACGCTCGCCAGCTTGATGCCCACATTGGCGATGCGCCGCATGTGCTTGCATCGCTGGCTAAAGACAGCGTGCTAGCCCGGGTGACTGACATTTCGTTTCAGGTTCATTCGGTGGAGCCATCACATCAGGACACGCTGCGTTCTATCGAACTCATCGCTAAACACATTGCCCCGCAATTCAGATAAGGAGTCGCTATGAGCTTAAGTCAGGATATTTTGGCTGAACTGGCGGAGATCGCCGCCGATTCACCGCTGGGCAAGGCCCGCGCTTTGCGCGAGGCTGCGACCCGCCACGCCCAGGGAAGTTACGAGGTGCTATTTAGCCAACAGGATGAGGATTTTCCGCTCGAGGAACGGTTCGCCATCGCCGCAAAAGTGGCCAGACTTCATCAGGCAGACGCGCTGGCGGCGCATTACGCCGGTTTCGGCATTGCCGACCCGACAACCCCACGGCTTGCCGCCGCGCTGGGGTTTGCCCGCCTGCTGACCTTTACTCCGGTGGAAGCGACGCCCGCGGCGTTACAAACGCTTAGCGACGCGGGCTGGAGCCTGCGCGGTATCGTAACGCTGGCGCAGCTTATTGCGTTTGTCAGTTTTCAAAGCCGATTGCTGAGCGGCTTGCGTTTGTTAAATGACAAACCAACCTCCGCGGCCGAGACCCCGGTGGTTGCCGGCTACTGGCACACTCATCCCCGGACGGCTAGCGGTAAACCTGCGCCGGTGGCGTTTACTCGTGATGAATTACACTGGGAACCGTGGATTGCCGATAAGCCTCTCGCTGAATTTAACGCCGCCGAGCAGGCGCTGCTGGCGCAGTTCGGCCACAGTGATTCCCCCTACTTTCGCTTACTGGCGCGCAATCAGCCGGTGCTTGAACAGCGCACGCTAACCGATAAAGGTATTTTCTATACGCCGGGCGGCCTGCCGCGCGCCGAACGTGAACTGGCGGCAACGGTGGCCAGTAAAATCAACGGCTGCATCTACTGCGCGTCGGTACACGCGCGCAAGGCGGCGCAGTTGGCAAAAGATGAGCGAGCGGTGGAGACCCTGCTGGCGGTGACGCCTGGGGAGAATCTCAGCGATGGTCAAGGGCCGCGCTGGCAGGCGGAGATTGACGCCGCCGCCGCGCTTTCCGTTACCCCGTCTGCGATAACCTCAGCGCATCTCAGCGCGCTGGAACAGCAGGGTCTGGATATCGTCGAACAGTTGGATCTGCTGCAATCGGCGGCATTCTTCGCCTGGGCTAACCGCCTGATGCTAACCCTTGGCGAACCGTGGCGGGATTAATCAGGCCTGCTCTGCCTGGGTAACGCGATGACGCGTTACCCGCCGCTGATATCGCGCATACAGCAGCAACGAGCTCATCGCCAGGAACGACAGCGCTGCCGCCGGCAGCGCCACCGAACGCCAATCTGCGCCAAAGGTAATCATCATTCCGCCGCAGTAGGCGCCTATCGCGCTGCCGAGGTTAAACGCTATTTGCCCGCCCGCCGCCCCGAGCATTTCTCCGCCTCTGGCATTTTGTAACAGTAGTATTTGCAGCGGCGCGGCGAGTGCGAAGAGCCCGGCGCAGCAGATAAACGCCAGCGCCAGCGAAGCCAGAGGCTGTATGCCGAAGGCAAAGATGAGCAGTAACGCCGCGACAATGACGCCGTTGGTCATCGCCGCAATACGCAGCGGACTGTAGCGTCCTGAGATCCTGCCGCTAAAGAGATTACCTAAAACCATCCCCAATCCCACCAGCATCATAATGAACATCATCGCCGACTCGCTAAAGCCGGAGACATTTATCATGAAGGGCTTGATATAGCTAAACCAGGCAAAAACGCCGGCATTGCCGAACATCGTGGCGGCGAAAATAAACCATGGCGCCGGGGATTTAAGGAAATGGAATTGTTCGCTGAGCCGGGTGGTGGATTTGTCATACAGCGTTGGCACCCAGCGCAGTATCGCCAAAAGCACCAGCACATCAAATAGCGCGATGGCCGTGAAGGTATAACGCCAGTTGAACTGATGGCCAAGCCAGGTGCCCGCCGGTACGCCAAGCAGGTTTGCCACCGTCATACCCGCTATCATCCCGGCGACCGCCGCGGTAACCCTGCCCGGCGAGGCGATTTTCGACAAGATAATCGCTCCGACGCCAAAATAAGCGCCGTGAGGAAAACCGGAAATAAAGCGCCCGAGCGCCAGCATGGGATAACTTGAGGAGAAGGTAAACAACGCGTTGCCTGCCACACACAGCGCCACCAAAAACAGCATCACCGATTTCAGCGAAAAACGGCTGGAAAACAACGCCATGACAGGCGCGCCAAACACCACGCCAAAGGCGTACCACGAGATCATGTTGCCGGCCGCGGGGATGGTAATGCCGACATCATGGGCGATTTCCGGCAATACACCCATGATGCCGAACTCCGCCATTCCGAGGCCAAAGGTTCCCAGCGCTAAGGAAAAAATCGTTTTCTTCATCTATTCGGTCACTTTAATGTGCGTTCACGACGCTAGTGTAACCGATTTCACACCCTGTTTTCTCCCCTTACGACCGACGACAACTTAACCCATCCCCAGATAAGCATTTCTGACTTCCGGGTTATCCAGCAACTCTGCGCCGCTACCGCTCAGACGAATTTCGCCGTTGACCAGCACATAAGCGCGGTTAGCCAGTTTCAGCGCGTGGTGCGCATTTTGTTCCACCAGCAGCAGCGTCATGCCCTGGGCGGTCAACTCGCGCAAAACGCTGAAGATCTGCTTCACCACCAGCGGCGCCAGACCCAGGCTCGGTTCGTCTAATAGCAATAGCTTTGGCCGGCTCATCAGCGCGCGGGCGATTGCCAGCATTTGCTGCTCGCCGCCGGAGAGCGTCATCGCCCGCTGCGCGCGACGCTCTTCCAGCCGTGGAAACAGCTGATACATCCGCGCCTTATCTTCATTCTGATAACGATTACCTATGGGAATAGTGCCCATCAGCAGGTTTTCTTCCACCGTCATATCGGCAAAAATACGCCGTCCTTCCGGCGCCTGAGCAATACCGTTGGTGGCGATATAGTGCGTCGACTGGCAGCTGATATCATGTCCGCGATAGATAATACTGCCATCGGTAATCCGCGGCTGGCCGAAAATCGACATCAGCAGGGTGGATTTTCCGGCGCCGTTAGCGCCGATTAACGCCACCGTTTCGCCTTCATTGACCGTTAGCGATACCGACTTCAGCGCCTGGATTTGCCCGTAATAGACGTTCACCTCGCGAAATTCCAGCAACGGTTGGCTCATCAGGCGATCTCCTGTCCATCGGTACCCAGGTATGCGGCGATCACGCTCAGGTTGGCCTGGATCTCGGCCGGGGTGCCATGAGCAATAACATCGCCGTGGTCGAGCACGATCACGCGATCGGAGATTTCCATCACCATGCTCATATCGTGTTCTATCAACAGTACGCTGACGCCATGATGTTCACGCAGAAAACGAATAATCCGGCTCAGGGCACGCGTTTCCGCCGGGTTGAGCCCGGCCGCGGGTTCGTCAAGACACAGTATTTCCGGCCCGGTACACATCGCGCGGGCGATCTCCAGCCGCCGCTGCTGGCCATAAGAGAGCGTTCCCGCCAGTCGATTGGCGCAGTCAACCATCTCCACCACTTCCAGCCAGTAAAAGGCCCGCTCTACTGCGCGGTTCTCCGCCTGGCGATAGCCGCGGGTATTCAGGATCCCGGCGATCAGATGGCGGTTAACCTGCATATGCTGGGCCACCATCAGATTTTCAATTACCGTCATTTCGCGAAACAGGCGGATATTCTGGAAGGTACGCGCCAGCCCGGCGCGGTTGACCAGATGCGCGCCGCCGAACATTTTGTAGTACATCCGCCGTCCCAGACGCGCGGGATGGAAAAAATCATCGGCATGCAGTTTCTGCCCGAGAACCTGAATCACATCGGTCATTCGTTGCCGGGCATTAAGCCGAATGGCGCCGCCGCTGGCGCGGTAAAACCCGGTCAGGCAATTGAACACCGTGGTCTTCCCCGCGCCGTTGGGGCCAATCAGGGCGGTAATCGATCCGCGTTCAACCTCAAGGTTGACATCATTCAGCGCTTTAATCCCGCCAAAATGCATCATCAGATGCTCGACCTGCAATATTGCATCGCTCATGGCGCGACTCCTTTGCGGATTTCCACCCCGGTACGCCCGGTACGCACCAGCCCGCGCGGCCGCCAGATCATCATCAGGACCATCAGCACGCCAAAGAGCAGAACCCGATATTCGTCAAAGCCGCGCAGCAGCTCCGGCGTGACAGTCAGCACGAAAGCCGCCAGCACCACACCTAATGTCGAGCCCATGCCGCCTAATACCACGATAGCGAGAATCAGCGCCGACTCGAAAAAGGTAAACGACGTCGGGTTCACGAAGCCCTGATAAGTGGCGAAAAAGACACCGGCGATGCCGGCCGTCGAGGCGCCGAGCATAAACGCGGACAGCTTAACCAGTACGTGATTCAGCCCCATCGCCCGGCAGGCGATTTCATCTTCCCGCAGCGCCTCCCAGGCCCGGCCAATCGGCATTCGGGTCAGGCGGTGCTTTATCAGCAGCACCATCATTACCACGATAAATAACACGGCATAGATAAAAATAAATTTAAGGTTGGGGTTGTAGGCGATATGCAGAAATTCATGAATCGGGGTGCCGCCCTCTTTGGCTCGCCGGGCAAACTCGAGGCCGAAGAGCGTTGGCGACGGCACCGAAACGCCGTTGGGGCCGCCGGTGAAACTTACCCAGTTGTTGAGCACCAGACGGATGATCTCGCCGAATCCGAGGGTAACAATAGCCAGGTAGTCGCCATGCATTCGTAATACCGGAAAACCCAATAATGCTCCTGCCAGCGCCGCCATCACCGCCCCCAGCGGCAGCATTGCCCAGAAACCTAAGCCAAGGTATTGATAGCCAAGCGCCAGGCCATAGGCGCCAATGGCGTAAAAGGCGACGTACCCCAAATCAAGTAACCCTGCGAGACCCACCACGATGTTTAATCCCAGCCCCAGCAGGACGTAGATAAGCCCGAGGATCGCCACGGTGAGCAGATACTTACTGGCCATTAACGGGAAAGCGATAGCCACGATCGCCAGCAGCGGCAGAACAAAACGCAGCCGACTACGATAGCCGGGGGGACGGACAAATACCCCCTGCTCATTGCCTTCAAAACGTCCGACAAACCGCTTCCCGCCGGGGGTTTGCAAAAGCAGGCTGAGCAACAGCCGCCCCGCCATCACCACCGCCACCAGCACGAAGACGCGCTGCGGGGAAAGCGTAAAACTGTACCCCTTCAGCACGATCCCCACGATCGGGCCAAAGACTATCAGCGCGCATAAACCGGCCAATACGCTATCGATAACGCTGCGCTTGACGTCGATGCCGTCTAAACGGGAAATATCGGTCATATATCCCCCTTAGACCTTAGCCACCACAGGACGGCCCAGAAGCCCCTGCGGACGAAAAATCAGAATCGCCACCAGCAATGCGAACGAGAAGACATCCTTATAATCCGAGTTCACTAACCCGGCGAACTGCGCCTCGGCGACGCCCAGCAGCAGGCCGCCAAGCATCGCCCCCGGTAGCGAACCGATCCCGCCCAGTACCGCTGCGGTGAAGGCCTTAATGCCGATAATAAAGCCGATATAAAAATCAAACGTGCCGTAATTCATGGTCACCAGCACCCCGGCGAGGCCCGCCATGGCGGCACCAATCATAAATACCAGCGAGATCACCCGATCGGTGTTAATGCCGAGAATGGCCGCCATCCGCCGATCCTGCTGGGTCGCGCGGCAAACCCGACCTAACTGCGTGTGGTTGATTATCCAGCTCAGTACCACCATGCCGACGAAGGCGGCGAGCAGGATGAAGATTTTGGTCCAGGTGATTTGCACCACGCCATCTCCTACCGTAAGCCGCAGTACGCCGTGCATCAACGTCGGGATCCCCTGTTGATTTGGGCCCTGACTCAATTGGACGTAGTTTTGTAAAATCAGCGACATGCCAATAGCCGAAATCAGCGGCGCCAGACGCGTTGAGTTACGTAGCGGCCGATAAGCAATGCGTTCGATGGCCCAGCCGTACACCCCGGTGACGATAATCGTAAACACCAGCGTGCCGAAAATAAGCAGCGGGAAAGAGTGAATACCGAAGTAGGCCAGCAGCGCCAGCCCGATAGCGCACAGGTAGGCTGAGACCATATATACCTCGCCGTGGGCGAAGTTAATCATACCGATGATGCCATAAACCATGGTGTAGCCAATGGCGATAAGCCCATATACCGCGCCAAGCGTTAAGCCATTGATCAGTTGTTGCAGAAAGAATGCCGCCATAGGAACCATCCTGCCAGTCAAGGTGCAGCAGACGCCGAGCCCTTAACGTCTGCTGCTTACGGTGGTACGACGCCCCTCTGATGAGGGCGTTATGCGCACTACAATCCCGGGTTACAGCTGATGATATTTGCCTTTATCATCCCATTGATAAACCACGTAATCCGATACTTTCAGGTCGCCTTTGCCATCCCAGGCCTTTTTCCCCATCACGGTATCGACGCTGTGGTTTTTCAGCCATTCGCTGGCTTTGGCATTATCGGTACCGGCGGCGTTATAGGCGGCGGCGATAGCCTGAATGGAAGCATAGGCGTAAAGGGTATAGCCCTCCGGTTCAAAACCGCTGGCGCGGAATTTGTCGATCACCGCTTTACCTTCAGGAATGGTGCGCGGATCCTTACCGAAGGTCATTAACACACCATTAGTAAACTGCGGCCCGCCCGCGGCGGTAACCAACTCTTCGGTCACCACGCAGTCGCCGGAGAAGAACTTAGCCTGGACGCCCTGCTCGCGCATCTGGCGCACCAGCGGGCCGGCTTCCGGATGGCAGCCGCCAAAATAAACCACATCCGGTTTCAGGGCGCCGATTTTGGTTACCAGGGCATTAAAATCTTTTTCCCCGCGGGATAAGCCTTCATACAACACCTCTTTCGTCCCGCGTTTCGCGAGCGCCGCGCGCGTCGCATCGGCTAAGCCCTGACCGTAGGTATCTTTATCGTGAATGACGGCGATCTTCTTCGCCTTCAGCACATCCAGCATGTAGTTGGCAGCAATCACCCCTTGCTGGTCATCGCGCCCGCACATGCGGAACATATCTTTCATTCCGCGTTCGGTGATCTGCGGATTGGTGGAGCCCGGCGTGATGGTCAGGATCCCGGCTTCGTCATAGACCTCGGAAGCGGGCATCGTCGAGGAAGAGCAGAAATGGCCCACCACCGCCGAGACGCCGGAATCATCAACCAGGCGGTTAGCCACCGCCACTGCCTGCTTGGGTTCACAGGCATCATCGCCCTGCACCAGCACAATTTTTTCGCCTTTAATTCCCCCGGCGGCATTAATATCCGCCGCCGCCTGCGATGCCCCTTTCCAGTATTGGGCGCCATAGGTCGCATTCGGCCCGGTAAATGGGCCGGCCACGCCAATCTTCACATCCGCCTGTGCATAAAATGCCGCGCTCAAACAACCTGCTATTGCAAAATGCAGAGTCAACTTTTTAAGTTTTAAAGACATTCGGATAATCCTCAGCGATATCGAACAGACGCCATAAACTGGCGCAGTAAAAACCACTTACAGCGTAACGTGCCAATGCTGGAATAAGCCGTAGCGGCTTCGGTAGATAAAGCAAAAAACCCGCCAGGAAGAGAGGTATCGCCAGATCGATTACTAATAGTCGCGTAGCGTGACCGCAATCGGTACCACCCCGGCGATGCGCCAGTCTTTACAGGTCAGGAGGTCTGTTGCCGTCACGTGGCCTGCCGGGAACGCTGGTGTCCATACCGACAGTGAGCTAAACATAGAACGTCTTTAGCAACCTTGCGCACCGGGCTGGTGCAAAAGTGCGGAGATGATCAAAACTAGTGAAAATTTTGCTGCATTAATGTGAAATCAATGACAAGTGATGGGGAATGCTCGGTATTACAGGCAGCTACCATAAAGAATTATCGAGGAGTAGCAATTTTATGCGACCAGACGGCGTTTACGCTTTGAAACATTAACTTCTTTTACGTATTATCTTAAGCCTTGCTCTTTTTACCTGCCGCCGTGGCGGGTTTTGCCTCATGGATGAAAATCATGACTTTAAAAAAATTAATTATTATTGCCTTCAGCGCGCTTTCTATTAACGCCTGCGCCTTCGCGGCGGGGAGTCTCGCCGACCAGTTACACTATACGCCGCCGGAACCGGCAGACCTTGCCGCTAATCCACCTACAGAATCGCCTGAATCGAAAACGGAACAACCAAAATTAACGATGACCCCCGACGTTAACGCCTACACCTATTACAACGAAAAGGTGAACCCCGTTACCAATGATATTGACCGTATTGAACAAGGCGGCGTCGTCGAATTCTGATTTATACCGGCGCATTGTTCGCGCCGATAAACGTTGACCATGGAGTATTCGCCATGATGAAGGATTATCTGATCATCGCCTGGATTACTATTGTCGCCTGCTGGCCCATTACGTTACCGGTGTTAGCCGTGGTCGCGGGAATACTTTTCTATTCCCGCCATCGCGTGGCGGGTGTTGTGGTATCCGGGCTGTTTATCCTCGAAGCCGTGGCGGCATGGCAGTTTGAGCGCTATATGTAACCACGGTCTCATATTAATTGAGCGGCCCGTGGTTAATCTGGCTGAGTGGTAAATTGACGTCGAAAATCTTGTAGAACATCTCCTGCACGCCAAATTGCCGCAGGCGTGCGGCGTGTTTTTTCGCATAAGCCTGCGCGCTCTGTTCATCTTCGAACAGATATATGCCGCCGGCTTCCTGCGTGGCGCGATTCTCCGTCCAGATCTTCCAGATAAAACCGGGCTCCAGGTTAATAGATTGCGCGAGTTCGGCTAATTGCGTCGACATTTCATCGCCAAACGGTCCGCTAAAAGCAAAGTGCACTTGCAGAAGTTTATTCGACATACTCTCTCCCTGAATGATTTTAGTAAATTGACGAGACTATCCTACCCGATTCCTCATTAATCAACAGTGAGTTGATGCGCTTAATGGCTATCTTGCGCCCTCCACTGGATGAGAAGTTTTCCGCCGCTTTGCCTGGCTCTGATTACACTTTAAACAGCGACCTGCCTTTCAGGCCACCACGCATGAGGACAGTCATGGGAAACAAGAAGAAAGCCGTTGCGCCCATCATACCCGCCAAAACGGAGCCGTTAAGCGAGAAGGAATATCAGCAGGCATTGCGTAAACTGCACGTCGAGTTGGTCAAGCTACAGCGGTGGGTCGTGCATAAAGGGCTTAAGATATGCATCGTCTTCGAGGGTCGCGATGGCGCCGGCAAAGGCGGCACCATCAAAGCGATAACCGAACGCGTCAGCCCGCGGGTTTTCCGCGTCGTCGCCCTGCCCGCGCCAACCGAGCGCGAACGCAGCCAGCTCTATTTTCAGCGCTATATCAAGCATCTTCCCGCCGCCGGCGAAATAGTGATTTTCGATCGCAGCTGGTACAACCGGGCCGGCGTTGAGCGGGTGATGGGATTTTGTACCGAGGAGGAGGTGCAAAAATTCCTCGACGGCGCGCCAATGGTGGAGAGAGGGATGGTTGATTCCGGCATTATTTTACTGAAATACTGGCTGGAGGTGACGCCGCAGGAGCAAGAACGGCGCCTGCGCGACCGTATCGATGATGGGCGCAAAATCTGGAAGCTATCGCCGATGGATATAAAATCCTTCAACCGCTGGGATGACTACACCACAGCGCGCGATGCGATGTTTGCCGCCACCGATACCGCCTGGGCACCGTGGTTTGTCGCCCGTTCGGAAGATAAAAAACGCGTACGTCTGAATATTATTACCCATTTGCTTTCGCAGATCCCCTACGAGTCTCTGCCAACGGAACACATTACCTTACCGAAACGTAAAATTGGCAAAGTGAAACCGCCCCATTTTCCTTTCCGGTTTATTCCTGAGAAATTTTGAATGAATAGCTTTATCACCTTTGCGCAGTATTACCCCTGCGCAAAGGATTATTACAACTAACGTTAATATTTCATCTGTTGCATTGCGCTGGAATCCGCCTCGCAAAATAAATATTAAAATTACTGCTGAGGTTTATTTTTAAGTGAGTAAAGAGAATAATCACTGAACCACCAGCAAGGAGCCTACGATGAAAAGTAATACGCTACGTAAAAGATGTACTGACGTGCCAACCCGGAAGGAGTCAGCGCAGGCAGGAAAGGATTTACGAGAAGCCGATAAGCAGCGACAGCATAAGGAATTCATTGCCGCAATGAATGAATTTATTGCAAAAAAAGGTACTCTCACAGATGATGAATTTTTCAGGGTACTATGATGCTTGAACAATTCAATGTCTATCGAAATTGTTCTGCGCAAACAAATAACACCCTGCCGTATTATATGATAGTGTAGAATGATTACTATGCTGACCTGGCCACTAGAGTCATTATTCCTTTAATACGGGCGCGACAGTTACCTCGTTGGCATCAGCATGTCGCCCCAAGGATAAATATAGAGTTTGACAGCTTTTTACTTTGTACGCCGATGATCAGTAATTTAAATAATAAACGAATCCAGCCCCAGGATTTCGTCTGTAATCTGAGTTGTGCGCGTCAGGGGGTCATTGATTCAATCGATACACTTATCACTAACTGCTGAATGCCGGGAGCCCGCCCCAATATCTTCGGAGCGGGTTTCCCCCGTAAAGGCTTACTTCATTCCCTCACGGCTCTCTTTTTGCGCTTCCAGGCGTTCGACATCGCGATACCAACGCGGGTGATGTTTCTTCGCCCAACGGCGGCTCACCTTGCCTTCGATCATGCCCTTAATCGACCCTTTGACCCAGAATGCCATATACATATGGATGAGGATCGCGTGGATCAGGATAATCGCCGAAGTGGCGTGTATCAGCAGGCTGTAACGAATAACCGGTATCGGGAAATATCCCGCAAAATATGGGCGCCAGATAATCACCCCGGTCACCAGCAGCACAAAAATCATGCTCATAATGGTCCAGAACATCATCTTCTGCCCGGCATTATATTTACCGACGCGCGCGACCTTATGTTCGTTGCCTTTCAGAACCTCCACGATGCCTTTCAGCCAGGGAATATCCTGTTTATCAGGGATATTGTGGTGGACAAAACGCACAAACATAAACATCAGCGCGACAAAAATCAGCACCCCGAAAAACGGGTGCAGGATACGCCCCATCTGCGGTGTGCCGAAGGTTTCCGTCAACCACTGCAGGGTCGGGAAGAAAAACGAAATCCCCGACAGCGCCACCAGGAAGAAACAGATAACCACCGTCCAGTGACAGGCGCGGTCGATAAATTTGGTGCGCACTATCATTTTCGATTTATTCATCATGCTCCTCCTCATCGTCATCAACTTCCTTGTTCGGCCCGATACCGATGTAGTGGTAAATCAGCCCGGCAAAGGTGGCAATAAAGCCCGCCGCCGACAGCGGTTTCAGCGCCCCCTTCCACAGATTGATACTGGTATCGATCTGCGGCGCTTTCGGCAGCTTGTGATACAGCTCCGGCTGGTCGGCATGATGCAGTACGTACATCACGTGGGTGCCGCCTACGCCCTGCGGGTTGTAGATCCCGGCGTTGGTATAACCGCGTTTTTTAAGCTTATCCACCCGCTCCTGCGCCACTTCCAGCATCTCTTTTTTCGTGCCGAAGTGGATTGCGCCGGTAGGACAGGTTTTCACGCAGGCCGGTTCCTGACCGACGCTGACCCTATCCACACACAGCGTGCATTTATAAACCCGGTTATCCTCTTTATTGAGGCGCGGAATATTAAACGGACACCCGGCAATGCAGTAGCCGCAACCAATGCAGTTTTCCTGCTGGAAATCGACGATGCCGTTGGCGTACTGAATAATCGCCCCGGCGGACGGGCAGGCTTTCAGGCAACCCGGCTCCTCGCAGTGCATACAGCCATCCTTGCGGATAAGCCACTCCAGCTTGCCGTTCTGTTCGGTCTCGCTAAAGCGCATTACCGTCCAGGATTTAGCGCTAAGATTCGCCGGGTTGTCATACACGCCGACGCAGTGCCCCACTTCATCGCGAATGTCATTCCACTCGGAACAGGCCACCTGGCAGGCTTTACAACCCACACAGGAGGAGACATCGATAAGCTTGGCGACTTCGGCCTTATAGTCCCGCGCGCGTGGCGCGGGAGTTATCGGGTTGGTCGCGGAGCGTTTAATAATGTCTTGTGTTTCCATCGCCATTTAATCGCTCCTTACGCTTTCTCGATGTTGACCAGAAACGCCTTATACTCCGGCGTTTGCGAGTTGGAATCGCCGACGTTAGGCGTCAGGGTGTTGGCGATATAGCCTTTACGCGCCACACCTTCAAAGCCCCAGTGCAGCGGGATACCGACGGTTTCTACCTGCTGGCCGTTGACGTTCAGCGTGCGCAGTCGACGGGTCACTACGGCAACCGCGCGAATAAAGCCGCGCTTGCTGCTGACTTTCACCCAGTCACCATTAGCGATACCTTTGCTTTTCGCCAGCCCTTCGCTGATTTCGACAAACTGTTCCGGCTGCGCAATCGCATTGAGCAGCGCGTGCTTGGTCCAGGTATGGAAGTGTTCAGTCAGACGATAGGTAGTACCGACATACGGGAACTTATCCTTCTTACCTAAGCGAATGGCGTCATCTTCGTATAAACGCACCACCGGGCTGGAGACCACATTGGGGTGCAGCGGGTTGGTGCCAAGCGGCGTTTCCATCGGCTCGTAGTGTTCCGGGAACGGCCCTTCCGCCAGTTTATCGAGCGCAAACAGGCGCCCAAGCCCCTCTTGCTGCATGATAAACGGCCCGGTGCTGCTCCCCGGCGGTGCGGTATTGAAGTCCGGAATATCATTACCGACCCACTTACTGCCGTTCCACTGGATCAGCATCCGCTTCGCATCCCACGGCTTGCCATTAATGTCGGCTGATGCGCGGTTATACAGCACGCGGCGGTTGAGCGGCCAGGCCCAGGCCCATCCCAGCGTATTGCCAAGTCCCGAAGGATCGGCGTTATCGCGATTCGCCATCTGGTTACCCTGCTCGGTCCAGCAGCCGGTGTAGATCCAGCAGGACGATGCGGTGCTGCCGTCATCGCGCAGCAGCGCGAAGCTATTCAGCAACTCTCCTTTTTTCGCCAGCAGCACCCCATTACCATCGTAGAGATCCGCCAGCGCATAGCCGTTGTTCTCTTTTGCTACTTCTTCCGATTCCGGATGATCTGGCTGCTTATAGCTCCAGCTCATTTTCAGCAGCGGTTCCGCGCCCTTACCGCCTTCGCGACGGTACAGCTCACGTAGACGGTGATAGATCCCGGCAAGAATTTCGCCATCGTTGCGCGCTTCGCCCGGCGCGTCCTGGCCTTTCCAGTGCCACTGCAGCCAGCGCCCGGAGTTGGCGATCGAGCCATCCTCTTCGGCAAAGCAGGTCGACGGCAGACGGAAGACTTCGGTCTGAATCGCCGACGGGTCGACATCATTAGACTCGCCGTGGTTCTGCCAGAAGGTGGAGGTTTCGGTCACCAGAGGGTCGATAACCACCATATATTTCAGCTTACTGAGGCTACGCACCACTTTGTTTTTGTCCGGGAAGGACGCTACCGGATTGAAACCCTGGCAGATATAGCCGGTGACGTTGCCGTTATCCATCATATTGAAGTACTTGATAACGTCGTAGGCCTGATCCCATTTCGGCAACCAGTTGAAGCCCCAGTCATTCTCTTTCTGCGCCGCATCGCCGTAGAACGATTTCATCAGGCTGACGAAGAATTTCGGGTAGTTGCTCCAGTAGTTCACCTGGTCGGCCAGCGTCGCTTTTGGCGTGTTGGCGCTAAGATAACTTTGCAGATCGCTCTGTTTATCTGACGGCAGCGTCAAATAACCCGGCAGACTGGTCGACAACAGGCCCAAATCGGTCAGACCCTGAATATTGGAGTGTCCGCGCAAAGCGTTGACGCCGCCGCCTGCCATGCCCATGTTGCCGAGCAGCAGCTGGATCATCGCCATGGTGCGGATGTTCTGCGCGCCGACGGTGTGCTGCGTCCAGCCCAGCGCATACAGGAAGGTGGTGGTGCGATCAGCGACGCTGGTTGAAGCCAGCACCTCGCACACTTTGAGGAAGTCTTCTTTCGGCGTACCGCAGATGTTTTCGACCACTTCCGGCGTGTAGCGGGAAACGTGCTGCTTGAGCAGATTCCACACGCAGCGCGGATGGCTGAGCGTTTCATCGCGTTTCGCGTAGCCATTTTCATCGAACTGGTAGTTCCAGGACGATTTATCATACTGGCGCTTTTCCGCATCGTAGCCGCTGAACAGGCCATCTTCGAAGGTAAAATCATCCCGCACCAGCAGGCTGGCGTTGGTGTAATGCTTAACGTACTCGGCATTGATCTTATTATTTTCGATAAGGTACAACAGCACGCCCGACAGGAACGTAATGTCGGTACCGGAACGAATCGGCGCATAGATATCGGCCACTGACGCTGTACGCGTAAAGCGTGGGTCGACGACGATAAGCGTAGCATCGTTATTGTTCTTCGCTTCCATCGCCCAGCGGAATCCCACCGGATGCGCTTCCGCGGCGTTGCCGCCCATCACCATTACGACGTTTGCGTTTTTGATATCAACCCAGTGGTTGGTCATCGCACCGCGACCAAATGTTGGAGCAAGACTTGCTACCGTTGGTCCGTGTCAGACGCGCGCCTGGTTGTCTACCGCCAGCATGCCGAGCGAGCGCACAAATTTTTGCGTCAGCATGCCGGTCTCATTACTCGCCGCCGAGGCGCACAGCATCCCGGTGGAAAGCCAGCGGTTAACCGTCACGCCCTGCTCGTTCTTTTCAATAAAGTTGGCGTCGCGGTCGGCTTTCATCAATTTGGCGATGCGGTTAAAAGCTTCATCCCAGGAGATGCGCTGCCATTTATCCGAGCCCGGAGCACGGTATTGCGGATACCGCAGGCGGTTTTCGCTGTGGACGTAGTCCAGCAGACCGGCGCCTTTCGGGCACAGGGCGCCGCGGCTTACCGGATGATCCGGATCCCCTTCGATATGATAAATCGCTTCTTTGGCGTTTTTCGCGCCGTCGCCCAGGCTATACATTAATAGCCCGCAGCCCACGGAGCAGTAAGTGCAGGTGTTGCGGATCTCTTTTGCGCGCAGCAATTTGAAATTGCGTGCCTGAGCCAGCGCCATTTTCGGGGCAAAGCCCAGTGCAGCAGCTGTTGTTCCGGCCATACCGCCTGCGCAGATTTTAAAAAACTTTCTGCGGCTGACGTCCATTGATTCCTCCATGCAGGATGTTTGTTCATCGCGCGGAGGAAACTAACAGCAATATCCCTTTTTTTATTGCGTCAAATCAAGGTCGCCAACGCTCGCCCCCTTAAGAGTCAGCGGCGACGAGTTTGACTAACCCCAAAGAGTTATGCGAAGCGGAAAAGATCGACCGCCGGGAGGCAAAAGATGTTATAAATTCCGGCTGCGTTTGAGTCATTTTCGGGTTAAACATGGAAAAAAAGAGAGCGACGTCAATCGGCTTCGCCGCCATTATCTTATGGAGCACGATGGTCGGTTTGATCCGCGGCGTCAGCGAAGGGCTTGGCCCTGTCGGCGGCGCGGCGATGATTTATAGCCTCAGCGGCTTGCTGCTCATTTTCACCGTCGGCTTTCCCAACCTGCGCCAGATCCCGCGCCGCTATCTGTTGGCCGGCAGCGTGCTGTTTGTCAGCTACGAGATCTGCCTCGCCCTGTCGCTGGGTTTCGCCGCCACCCGCCAGCAGGCTATCGAAGTGGGGATGGTCAATTATCTGTGGCCCAGCCTGACCATTTTGTTCGCCATTCTTTTTAACGGTCAGAAAAGTAGCTGGCTGGTGATCCCCGGCTTATTGCTGGCGCTGTTCGGCGTGAGCTGGGTGCTCGGCGGCGAGCATGGACTCAACCTTGATGAAATTATCAATAACGTCATCTCCAGTCCGCTGAGCTACTTTCTGGCATTTATCGGCGCGTTTATCTGGGCGGCCTACTGCACGGTGACCGCGAAATATGCCAAAGGCAAAAATGGCATTACCCTCTTCGTCTTATTAACGGCGCTCACCCTGTGGCTGAAATTTTTTGCTAGCGCGCAGCCGCCGATGCTGTTCAGCTGGCCGGTAGTCATTAAGCTGATTACGGTCTCCGTGGCGCTGGGGCTAGCCTACGCGGCATGGAACGTTGGCATCCTGCACGGCAACGTCAGCCTGCTGGCGGCGGCGTCGTACTTCACGCCTGTACTCTCTTCCGCGCTGGCGGCGGTGCTGCTCAGCGCCGCGCTCTCATGGTCATTCTGGCAGGGGGCCGGGATGGTGTGTCTCGGCTCCCTGCTCTGCTGGTATGCCACTCGCCGCTAGCCGAGATCGCCGCCAGCCACCGGTATCATTACGCCGGTGATATAGCTGGCCTCATCGCTGGCGAGAAACAGGATCGCATTCGCCTGTTCCGCCAGCGTGCCGTAACGGCGCATCAGGCTGCTCGCCACCGTCTGATCGACAACCTGCTGATACCACGCCTTTTCCTGCTCGCTCGGCAGCTCTTCGTTGCGCGGCGTCAGGCGCGGCGGCGCCTCCGTACCGCCCGGCGCGACGGCGTTAATCCGAATGCCGCTGCCACTGTACTCCATAGCGATAGACCGGGTCAGCGCGTTAACGCCGCCTTTCGCCGCCGAGTAAGGCACCCGGTTCACCCCTGCCGTCGCCACCGACGAGATATTGACGATGCTGCCTTTTCCCTGCTTCAGCATCCAGGGGAGCGCCGCGCGGCAGCCCCACAAGGTGGGGAACAGCGAGCGGCGGATCTCTTTCTCAATTTGTTCTGGCTGATACTCAGCGAAAGGTCGCGCCCAGATGGTACCGCCGACATTGTTGATTAGCACGTCGAGGCGGCCAAAATGAGCGACCCCGGCGGCAAACGCCTGTTCAGTACTCTGCCATTGCTCAAGGTCAGCCTCCAGCGCCAGTACCTGACTTCCGGCCTGGGCTAAAACGGCAGCCAGTTCGTGCACGTAAGGCGAGCGGTCAATCAGCAACAGGGCGGCGCCTTCAGTTGCCGCCTGCTCCGCGGTCTGCCTGCCAATCCCCTGCGCCGCGCCGGTGATAGCGACGACTTTATCGGTAAAACGCATCATGCCTCCTTATGCCGCCGCGCTCTGGCTGGCGATAAATTTCTCATACCAGAACCCTGCCGGGGAAATTCCCCTTTCGCGCAGCGCCGTGGCGACCGCATTTACCATCGGCGGCGGTCCGCAAAGATAGATGTCAACGTCGCCGTTATTCAGCATCGCGTCATCCAGATGTTCGGTGACAAAGCCGCGCTGTGGGCAGGAACTGCTTTCATCCGCCACCACCGGCAGCCAGCGATACCCCGTAAGCTGTTGAGCAAAGGTGTCCAGCGCGTCGGTTTTCACCAGATCGCCGTCACGGGTCACCCCGTACAGTAGCGTTACCGGACGCTGACTACCCTGTGTCTGCAGGGTGTGTAACATAGACAGCAGCGGCGCCAGCCCGGTACCGCCCGCCAGCATGAGCAGCGGGCGTTCGCCGCTGCGCAAATAGAAGCTGCCCATGGGGCCGCTGAGGGTCAGGCGGTCGCCGGGCCGCGCCTGCTGGGTTAACCACTGGCTCATCATGCCGCCAGGCACGTTACGAATCAGAAAACGCCCTTCGAGAGAACCCGGCAGCGAGCTGAATGAGTAGGCGCGCACATGAGTCGTGCCCGGCACCTGAATATTGATATATTGCCCCGGCAGAAAAGCCAGCGGCTCATCCAGCGCGATCACCAGTTCGATGGCGGTATCGGACAGTAAATTCACCTGTCGCACCTGCGCCCCGGTGTTGGTCAGCGCGGTTTTACACTGCGCGGCGGCCACCGGCACATCGATCACACAATCGCTAGTCGGGACCATCTGGCAGGTCAGCACCTGGCGAGCCTGCGCCTCGTCGTCGCTTAACGCCTCGTCGAGATAATCTTCACCCAGGTCGTATTCACCGCTGGCGCAATGGCATTTGCAGGTGCCGCAAACGCCGTCCGAACAGTCCATCGGCAGGTTAACCTTCTGACGATAGGCCGCATCCAGCACCTTCTCCCCGGCATGGCATTGAATAAAGCGGGTAATGCCGTCCTCAAAATTAAGAGCAATATTAAAAGTCATAAGCGCCTCTTAAATGTGGTAAACGTCGATAACCTGACGGATATAGTCGTTATTCAGGCGTACCGTTTTACGAACGATCTGCGGCCTGCCGTCCTGCTCAATTAGCGTGCAGCAGGTAGAGCCAAAATAGGCATCCGTGTGTTGATAGCGATGGCTCCACGTAACCCAGTTGTAGCGCACCGCAAGCCCCTCCTCGCTTTCGCCCATCAGCTCGACATTGCTGATAATGTGCGTGGTGCGCGGTTCCGGCGTGCTGGCGCCGGAACGCTCGGTTTTAATGCGATAAACACGATCCTCCAGTCCTTCCCGGTTGGGGTAGTAGATAAGGGAAATCTCTTTTTGCGGGTCGCGCGTCAGCTGATCATCGTCGCCCCATGCCGGCATCCAGTAGACCACCTGCGGGCTGTAACAGCTCAGCCACTCATCCCACTGACGGTCATCTAACAGACGGGCTTCGTAATAGAGAAACTGGCGAACTTGTTCGAGATTCAACATCAGGCCACCTCCACGCGCTGGGTAATGGACTGGTCGTAACGCTGTTGTTCCTGTTCCAGCGCCGCCAGCATGACCGTTTGCCAATGGTGATGATGGGCGATATACAGCGCTTCATCTTCCGATTTCACCCCGCTTAGCCGCGGCGTAAAGCCCGCATGCCTGGCGTGTTCATCCGGGCCGTCGACCCAACGTAGCGCGCCGCGGCTGAGGTCGCTCCATGCCAGATTTTCGCCAAGATAGCCGCGCTGACAGGCGCTGAACTCTTCCAGATCGTCCGGCGTCCCCATTCCGCTGACGTTAAAGAAATCCTCGTACTGGCGGATGCGTAGCGCCCGCGCCTGGTCGGATTCGCCTTTTGGCGCAAAGCACCAGATGGTGACTTCGGTTTTATCGACCGCAATCGGGCGGATCACGCGGATCTGGGTAGAAAACTGATCCATCAGATAGACGTTGGGGTACAGGCACAGGTTGCGGGTTTCATTGACCATCTGGTCGGCGCGCAGTTCGCCGAATTCCGCCTGCAGACGCTCGCGGTGGGCATAGACCGGGCGCACTTCCGGGTTCAGCGCCCGGGTCCACAGCAACATGTGGCCATTGTCAAAGCCGTAGCCGCCGCCGACGCTCTTTGACCAACCGTTGGCGTCAACCGCATGCGTCCCTTCCGCTTCATAGTTGCGGCGTGACATGGTTGAGGCATAGTTCCAGTGCACCACGCTGACGTGATAACCATCGGCGCCGTTCTCTGCGCCCAGCTTCCAGTTGCCTTCGTAAACGTAGCTCGACGAGCCCTTCAGCACTTCCAGCCCTTCCGGCGCCTGATCGACGATCAGATCGATGATTTTACTGGTTTCGCCGAGATACGCCTCCAGCGGCTGCACGTCGCCATTGAGGCTACCGAATAAGAAACCGCGGTAAGACTGAAAACGCGGCAGTTTTTGCAGATCGTGAGACCCTTCATGTTTGAAGGTGTCAGGATAGGCGCCGGTGCTCTCATCTTTGGCTTTTAATAATTTGCCGTTATTGTTGAAGGTCCAGCCGTGGAACGGACAGGTAAACGAATTTTTATTCCCGGTTTTGCGTCGGCATAACATGGCGCCGCGGTGGGCGCAGCTATTAATTAATGCATGCAATTCATTCTTTTTATCACGGGTAATAATAACCGGCTGCCGTCCCAGCGTCAGGGTATAATAATCTCCCGGCTCGGCAATCTGGCTTTCATGGGCAAGAAAAACCCAATTTCCTTCGAAGATATGTTTCATTTCAAAATCAAACAACTGCTGGTCGGTAAATATAGAGCGGTGGCAACGGTAAATATGATTTTCACGGTCGACAATTAACGCGTTGTTAATTTTGTCTTTAAGCGCTGATAGCGTTTTTTGCATGAGTTAACTCCTCCTGCAGGATTCAGGATTAAAGATATTTGGCGAATGTGGTGACTATCGGGTGTAGAGCGCGGCCCGGGCCAGCAGCGTGACCGGGGCCGCTAAAGCAGATTACTCTTTGGCGCGCAGACGGGCGCCTCGATGCTCTTCGTCGGGGCTCAGCGCTTTACAGAGGGTGAAATCAAAGCGCACTTCGGTATGCTCGCCGTCCAGTTCACGCTGTGCAATCGTCTCGCGGTCGCACACTTTCACCGGGTCGGCGATCAGACCATCGCGGGTGGCAAAGGCAAAATCATCCCACAGGTATTTGTCGCCGCTGAGGTTGATCTGGCTGGTCAGATGTTTATGGCCCGGCGCGGAGACGAAGAAGTGAATGTGCGCCGGACGGTTACCGTGGCGGCCTAACTGGTCCAGCAACTTCTGAGTTGGACCATCCGGCGGGCAGCCGTAGCCGGATGGCATGATGCTGCGCACGCTATAGCGGCCATCGGCGCCGGTGCGAATACGGCGACGCAGGTTGTAGTCGCTCTGGCTTTTATCGAAGAACGAGTAGTTACCCAGGGTATTGGCGTGCCAGATATCAACGATGGCATTAGCAATCGGCTGGCCCTGATTATCTTTAACCTGACCGTGTAGCCACATCACTTCGCCGGCATCGGTGCCATCATCCATGCGGGCATGGCTGTCGGCCAGCGGGGCATTGGCTACATACAGCGGCCCTTCGATGGTGCGCGGGGTACCGGTTTCACGATGCGCCGCCGCGTCGATAGCGTCCTGACGCAGGTCGAGGAAGTGCTCAAGACCAAGACCCGCCGCCAGCAGCGCCGCTTCCTGGCACCCACCCAGCTCATGCAAATAGTTTACCGCGTGCCAGAACTCTTCTTCTGTGACGTTATAGTCATCGATCAGCGTGCAGATATTTTCCAGTAAACGGTGGACAATGGCTTTAAAGCGTTCATTACCGCCAGGGACATTTAAACCCGCGCCTTCACGTAATAATTTCTGCACGGCTTCTTGTTGTACGAAAGCATTACTCATAATTATTCTCTCTTATCATTGTAGGATATTTGCCGGGTGCCCCCGGCATGAGGTCGACGTTATTATTATTAGCTATCGTCTTCACGAATCGACGAGGGATGACGGCACAGCGCCTCTACGCGAATATCCATAAATGGATACAGCGGCAATCCCATTAAAATTTGATGCAGCTCTTCGGCATCTTTTACATCGAAAATGCTGACATTGGCGTAAAGACCGGCGACGCGCCAGATATGTCGCCATTTGCCTTCACGTTGTAATTGTTGCGAATAAGCTTTTTCGCGTTGTTTAATTTCATCCGCTTCGGCGGCAGGAAAACCGATCGGAATATTAACGGTCATATCAACTTTAAATAGCATTATTTTCTCCTGTTATGCTTTACGGGAATAGAAGCGCAGCTTGTCTTCATCCAGCTCCACCCCGAGCCCTGGCGTTTGCGGCAACACCACCTGACCGTCGGCAAAGGTCAGCGGAACGCTGACAATATCGTCTTTGAGTAGCAGCGGGCCGAACATCTCGGTTCCCCACTGCAGCGGCAATGTCGACCAGGCATGCAGAGAAGCAACGGTACCCACGGTCCCTTCCAGCATCGTGCCGCCATACAGGCCAACCCCCGCCGCCTGCGCGACGCGGGCCAGCGCCAGCACGCTATTCGGCCCGCCCGCTTTGGCGATCTTCAGCGCGTAAGCGCCGGTAAAGCCCTGCTGCGCCAGTTGATAACCATCGTATGCGGTCGCGACCGCTTCATCCGCCAGAATCGCGGTCTCGATTTGCTGGCTCAGGCGCACCAGCGCTGCATTGTCCTGCGCGCTCACCGGCTGTTCGATGAGATCGACACCCATCGCCGCTAGCTCTCGGCAGCCTTTCGCGCCGGTGGCGGCATCCCAGGCCTGGTTAACGTCAACGCGAATGCTGGCGCGATCGCCTAAAGCTTCGACAATGGCGCGAGTATGGCGGAGATCGGTGGCTAATTCCCGCGCGCCAATTTTCAACTTGAATGCCTGATGGCGGCGCTCGGCTAACAGCTTTTCCCCTTCGGCAATATCTTTTGCGGTGTCGCCGCTGGCTAACGTCCACAGCACCGGCAACGACGTTTGCAGCGCGCCGCCGAGTAGCGCCGATACCGGTAAGCCTAAGGCTTTCCCCTGGGCGTCCAGCAGCGCGGTTTCAATGGCAGACTTTGCGAGAGTATTGCCTTTAATGGCGCTGTTCATACGCGCCGTCAGCGCATTCAGATTATCGGCCGGCTGCCCTTTCAGCAGCGGCGTCAAATAGTGGGTCAAGGCCGATGCGATAGCCTCCGGGCTCTCGACGCCGTAGCTCAGCCCGCCGATGGTCGTCGCTTCACCGATACCGCATACGCCATCGGAACGGGTAATGCGCACGATGACCAGCGTCTGGCAGCCCATGGTGGTCATCGATAATTTATGTGGCCGGATAGTCGGTACATCCACTAACCAGCTCTCAATGCGTTCTACGGTCGCAGTCATTTTTTGTTCCTGAAAGATGCATAACTTTTTGTACCCACATCCATAACGGGGATGTCTGTGCTTTGACAATAGGGTCCAGCCTGGCGGATGGTCAACGGCGATAATCGAAATGTTGTGCGATTATCGGCACGCTTGTTAAATTGCAGTTAATAATGTGATCGAAGTGGTAAAACAGGCACAATTCGGCGCGCCCTGGTTTGCGCGCGGTATAGTGATTCCCCGTGAGCTTTACGTTGCAACGGAGAAAGATGCAATGAGCGACAATACCCACACTACGCTGAGCGCCAGGCAGGCCGAGCACGACCCCAATTTTATGCTGTCTCTCGCCCGCGGGCTGGAAGTGCTCAATGCTTTTACTCCGCAGCGCCAGCGGCTGACCATTTCGCAGTTAAGTCAAAAAACGCAAATTTCCCGCGCGGCGGTGCGCCGCTGCCTGTATACCCTGGCGGCGCTGGGGATGGTGCACAGCCCGGACGGCCGCAGCTATGAACTACTACCGCGCGTACTGGCCGTGGGCCACGCCTATCTGGCGGGAACCCCGCTGGCGAAAGTGGCGCAAACGGCGCTGGATAATCTTGGTAAGACGTTAGGAGAAAGCTGCTCCGCCGCCACGCTTGATGGCGACAACGTGCTGTACATTGCCCGCGCGGCGGTCAATAACTTACTGAGCGTCGATCTGGGACGCGGCAGTCGCCTCCCGGCATGGACGACTTCAATGGGACGGGTATTGCTGAGCGCGCTGCCAGAAGAACAACTTGAAGTGACACTGTCACGCGCACATCTTATGCGCTACACCCCGCATACCCTGTGCGACCCCACGGCATTACGCGCGGAAATAGCTAAAGTTCGCATGCAGGGCTATGCGCTGGCGGACAGGCAAATTGAAGTTGGATTATGCTCGCTTGCGGTACCGCTGCTGTCGCGCAGCGGCCAGGTGGTGGCGGCCCTCAACGTTGGCGTCCCCGCCTCTTCGATGAGCGCCGCGGCGCTGAAGGAGAAAGCCCTCGCGCCGCTGCGTCGCGCGGCGATGGAGCTGTCTCTTCAGCTATGACATTACCGTGGCGCCGGCGTATTGGCCAGCCCGCGCCAGATCCCCAGCGCCAGCAACAACAGCAGAACGCCAGCCGTCGCCAGCGAAATGCTGTGAGCGCTGATGAATGCGGTTTTCGCCGCCGCAATCAGTGAATCTGCAGGTATCGCGGGTAGCGATTGCACCACCTTCATCGCCTCGCCGATGGACGATGAGGCCTGTACCGCTGCTTCACCGCCAATCCCGGCAGGCAGCTCAATCGCCGAACTGTAGCTACGGGTAAGGATCAGGCCGAACAGCGCAATACCAAGCCCCGCGCCCAGTTCATAGGCCATGGTTTCAATCGCTCCTGCCGCCGACGCCTTCTCTTTCGGCGCTGCCGCCATGATCGCCGACGTTGACGCCAGCAGCGCGCTGGCGGCGCTAAAGCCCAGCAGCGTCATTAACCCCCACGCCTGCCACTGTTGGGTGCTGAAGTCGGTCATCGACAGCCCCAGGAAACTCAACGCGCTCAGCAACATACCGCCGGTCGCCACCTGCCGCAGCCCCAGTTTAGATACCAGCATTCCGGCAATCGGCCCGCTAAAGCCGCTGGCGACCATCACCGGTAGCATAAACAGCCCGGCCTCGAACGGTGTTTTCTGATGCACAAACTGCAGCTCCTGCGCCATCAGCAATTCAAAACCGACCAGCGTAATGAGCGCGGTCATCGCCATCATCACCCCGCTCAAAATAATGCGGTGGGTGAAGAGACGCATATCCACCATCGGCGTCGGCATCGACAGCTGCTTGCGGACAAACCAGGTCAACATGGCCGCGCCGCCGATAGCCACCAGCACAATCAGCCACAGCGCCAACTGCCCCTTTAACGCTGACTTAGCGCTAAATACCAGCATCAGAATGGCCGCAATCAGGATCAGCGCCTGCGGCAGATTCAGCGGCTGCTCGCGGCGTGCGGGCTGACGGGGCACGACCTTAGCGTTGATGGCGATGACCAGCAGCACGATTGGCACGTTGATCAGGAACACCGATCCCCAATAGAAGTGTTCCAGCAGCATGCCGCCCACCAGCGGGCCAAATGCCGCACCGCCGGAGCCCACGGCGGCCCATAATCCCAGCGCCATGTTACGTTGGCTGGCTTCGGCGAAAGTGCCGCGGATCCCGGCAAGCGTCGCCGGCACGATCATCGCCGCGCCAACCGCCAGCAGCGCCCGGGAGATAATCAGCGTTATCGCCGACGGCGACAGCGCGGCGCACAACGAAGCGATGCCAAAAATGGCGCTACCGAGCAGCAACAGGCGCTTAAAGCCGATTTTATCGCCTAATGCGCCCATCGGCAGCACCATACCGGCCATCACCAACGAATAGATATCAATGATCCACAGTAGCTCATTGCCGCTGGTGCCAAGCGCGACGCTGAGCGTCGGGGCGGCCACATGCAGCACCGTTGCGTCAATCGCCACCGGGATATAAACCAGCAAAATCGCCATCAGCGTTAACCATTGCCGAGACATACTTCTTTTCCTCAATTTATCAAATTGGACACGCGTCCAGGATTGCGATCCTGCCGGATTGTTGAACGCCTGTCCAACTTTTTGTTACCATCATCCCATCACCTCTTGGTTACAGGTCGCTATGCACTATTTAAATCGGGAAGCGCGTCGGGAAGTTATCATGCAGGCCGCCATGCGAGTGGCGCTAAATGGCGGCTTCAGCACCATGACCGTGCGCCAGATAGCCAGCGACGCCGGCGTCGCAGCAGGTCAGTTACATCATCATTTTGCCTCGACCGGCGAGCTAAAAGCGCAGGCCTTTATCCGCTTGATCCGCGAAATGCTCGATATTCAGCTGCTGACCGATGACGCCTCCTGGAGCGAACGCCTGTTTTCATTACTTGGCAGCGAAGATGGCCGTCTCGAACCCTATATCCGCCTGTGGCGGGAAGCGCAGATTTTGTCCGGTAGCGATGAGGAAATTAAGGCCGCATATCTGCTTACCATGAGCATGTGGCATGATGAAACGGTCACGGCGATTAATCGCGGCGCCGAAGCCGGTGAATTTCAGCCGCAGGATACGGCTGATAATATCGCCTGGCGTCTGATTGCTCTGGTTTGCGGGCTGGATGGCATTTACGCGCTGGGGATGCAAGCGATTGACGACGCGGCATTTATCCGTTACTTAAAACATTATATCGCGCTGGAACTCCCTCAGGTTTAAGTTACATTTAGTAACAATTGACCGCCCTTCATTGTCGGCGTGAATTCTTTCACGCCTCGATTCTTATCTATCCTCAAACAATACAATTATTAAAAACAGCTGAAGCTTAATTCCAGCCGGCATAGTTTTAGCTGTTTTTTTATTTATCCTTTTGATCTCGTACGCTTAAGTGAGGGTGTTATGTCGATAGAAGGTGATAAAAAGAATCATTATCTTTTAAAAGATTGGCGACCAGAAAATGAAGCCTTCTGGGAAAATAAAGGAAAAGCGATTGCGCGCAGGAACTTATGGATTTCCGTATTTTGTCTGTTACTCGCCTTCTGCGTCTGGATGTTATTTAGCGCAGTTGCGGTCAATCTCAATAAAGTGGGTTTTAATTTCACTACCGACCAACTTTTTTTATTAACGGCGCTACCTTCACTTTCCGGCGCAATATTACGCGTACCCTACTCCTTTATGGTACCTATAATGGGTGGGCGCTACTGGACGGTTATTAGCACGGTTATTCTGGTGATTCCCTGTTTATGGCTGGGTTTGGCAGTACAAAATCCAACTACCCCGTACTGGGTATTTATCGCAATTTCGTTACTCTGCGGTTTTGCCGGCGCCAACTTCGCCTCCAGTATGGGCAACATCAGCTTCTTCTTCCCCAAGGCCAAACAAGGCAGCGCATTAGGGATTAACGGCGGGCTCGGCAATCTCGGGGTCAGCGTGATGCAACTGGTCTCTCCCATTTTTGTCTTCCTGCCGATTTTTACCTTTCTGGGCGTTCGCGGCGTAGAGCAACCTGGCGGCGCCATGCTGTGGCTTGGCAACTCACCGCTGCTGTGGGTGCCGTTACTGGTTATCGCCACCGTTTTCGCGTGGTTCGGCATGAACGATATTGCCAGTTCCAAAGCTTCGATTCGCGATCAGCTACCGGTGTTGAAACGCCCGCATATGTGGCTGCTAAGTCTGTTGTATCTGGCCACCTTCGGCTCGTTTATTGGCTTCTCCGCCGGCTTCGCGATGCTGGCGAAAACCCAGTTTCCGGATGTCGATATCCTGAAACTGGCCTTCTTCGGCCCGTTTATCGGCGCGCTGGCGCGCTCCTTCGGCGGTATCATTTCCGACCGTCTGGGCGGCGTACGGGTGACGCTGGTCAACTTCATTCTGATGGCGGTGTTTACCGGGCTGCTTTTCCTCACCCTGCCGGGCTCCGGTTCCGGCAGCTTCTTCGCCTTCTACGTGGTGTTTATGGGCCTGTTCTTAACCGCCGGGCTTGGCAGCGGTTCCACCTTCCAGATGATCGCCGTGATCTTCCGCCAGCTCACCATTGATAGCGTGAAAAAGCGCGGCGGCAGCGACGAACAGGCCCAGCATGAAGCGGTGACCGATACCGCCGCCGCGCTCGGTTTCATCGCTGCAATTGGCGCCATCGGCGGCTTCTTTATTCCAAAAGCCTTCGGTACCTCTCTGGCCATGACCGGCTCGCCGGTAGGCGCGATGAAAGTCTTTTTTGTCTTCTATGTGGTTTGCGTGCTGGTGACCTGGCTGGTCTACGGCCGCCGTAAACCAGCACAACCATAACGACCTATTTACCGGATGGCACGATGCCGGACATTAGCGGAGCAGGAGAAATGTCATGAGTAAATTACTGGATCGCTTTCGCTACTTTAAGCAGAAACGCGAAACCTTCGCCAACGGCCACGGTCAGGTCTACGACAATAACCGTGACTGGGAAGATAGCTACCGGCAACGCTGGCAATTCGACAAAATTGTCCGCTCCACGCACGGTGTGAACTGTACCGGCTCCTGTAGCTGGAAAATTTATGTCAAAAACGGCCTGGTCACCTGGGAAACCCAGCAGACCGATTATCCGCGCACCCGACCGGACCTGCCAAATCACGAACCGCGCGGCTGTCCGCGCGGCGCCAGCTACTCCTGGTATCTCTACAGCGCCAACCGCCTGAAGTACCCGCTGGCGCGCAAACGGCTGATTGAGCTGTGGCACGAAGCCCTGGCACAACATCCCGACCCGGTACAGGCCTGGGATAGCATCATGCAGGACCCGCTGAAAACCCGCAGCTACAAACAAATCCGCGGTAAAGGCGGCTTTGTTCGCTCCAGTTGGAAAGAGTTAAATCAACTGATCGCCGCAGCCAACGTCTGGACCATCAAAAACTACGGTCCGGATCGCGTCGCAGGATTTTCGCCGATCCCGGCGATGTCGATGGTTTCCTACGCCGCGGGTACCCGCTATTTATCGTTGATCGGCGGCACCTGCCTGAGCTTTTATGACTGGTACTGCGATTTACCCCCCGCCTCGCCGATGACCTGGGGCGAACAGACCGACGTGCCGGAATCCGCCGACTGGTACAACTCCAGCTACATTATTGCCTGGGGTTCAAACGTCCCGCAGACCCGAACCCCGGACGCCCACTTCTTCACCGAAGTGCGCTACAAGGGCACCAAAACCATCGCCATTACTCCGGATTATTCGGAAGTCGCCAAGCTCTGCGACCAGTGGCTGGCGCCGAAGCAAGGTACCGACAGCGCGCTGGCGATGGCGATGGGCCACGTGATCC
The DNA here is from genome assembly GCF_057196925.1 of Klebsiella sp. SYXHC3. Taxonomy (NCBI): domain Bacteria; kingdom Pseudomonadati; phylum Pseudomonadota; class Gammaproteobacteria; order Enterobacterales; family Enterobacteriaceae; genus Klebsiella; species Klebsiella sp. SYXHC3. The sequence goes on from NZ_JBXUNG010000001.1 coordinate 507,518, forward strand.
TCAAAACCTTCCACCTCGATAACCCAAGCGATTACTTTCTCAACTACTGCCGTACCTATACCGATATGCCGATGCTGGTAATGCTCGACCGTCGTGACGACGGCAGCTATGCGCCTGGTCGTATGCTGCGCGCCGCCGACCTGCTTGACGGGCTGGGAGAAAGTAATAACCCGGAATGGAAAACCGTCGCCTATAACGCCGAAGGCGAGCTGGTCGCGCCGAACGGCTCCATCGGCTTTCGTTGGGGCGAAAAAGGCAAATGGAATCTCGAACAACAGGCTAACGGCCGGGACGTCGAATTAAAATTGTCGCTGCTGGATATGCACGATAGCGTGGTGTCGGTCGGTTTCCCCTACTTCGGCGGCAACGAAAACCCGCATTTCCGCAGCGTGAAGCAGGAGCCGGTAACGCTTCATCAGCTGCCAGCTAAACAGCTACCGCTGGCCAATGGTGAGAGCGCTTTGGTGGTGAGCGTGTATGACCTGGTGCTGGCTAACTACGGTCTGGATCGCGGTCTTGGCGATGCCAATGCCGCGCGCGACTTCGCGGATGTCAAAGCCTATACCCCGGCATGGGCCGAGCAGATCACCGGCGTGCCGCGTCAACATATCGAACAAATCGCCCGCGAGTTTGCCGATACGGCGCATAAAACCCATGGCCGTTCGATGATTATCCTCGGCGCCGGTGTGAACCACTGGTACCACATGGATATGAACTACCGCGGGATGATCAACATGCTGGTGTTCTGCGGCTGCGTCGGTCAGAGCGGCGGCGGCTGGTCGCACTATGTCGGCCAGGAGAAACTGCGCCCGCAGACCGGCTGGCTGCCGCTGGCGTTCGCGCTGGACTGGACTCGTCCGCCGCGGCAGATGAACAGTACCTCTTATTTCTACAACCATGCCAGCCAGTGGCGCTACGAAAAACTGACCGCTCAGGAGTTGCTCTCACCGCTGGCCGACGCCAGCAAATTCAGCGGCCATATGATCGACTTTAACGTTCGCGCCGAGCGCATGGGCTGGCTGCCCTCCGCGCCGCAGCTTAACGTTAACCCGCTGAGCATCAAGCGGCAGGCCGACGCCGCCGGGCTGTCCCCCGCAGAGTTCACCGTCCAGTCGTTAAAAGCAGGCGATATTCGCTTTGCCGCCGAGCAGCCGGATAGCGGCAACAACCACCCACGCAACCTGTTTATCTGGCGTTCTAACCTGCTGGGATCGTCCGGTAAGGGCCATGAGTACATGCTCAAGTACCTGCTCGGTACCGATAACGGTATTCAGGGCGAGGAGTTTGGCTCCACCACTGACGTGAAGCCGGAGGAAGTCGAGTGGCAGACTGCGGCGATTGAGGGCAAACTTGATCTACTGGTGACCCTCGATTTCCGCATGTCCAGTACCTGCCTGTTCTCCGATATCGTCCTGCCGACCGCCACCTGGTATGAAAAAGACGATATGAACACCTCAGACATGCACCCGTTTATCCACCCCCTTTCCGCCGCCGTCGACCCGGCCTGGGAGGCGAAAAGCGACTGGGAAATCTACAAGGACATCGCCAAAAGTTTCTCTGACGTGTGCGTCGGCCACCTTGATAAAGAGACCGATGTGGTACTGGTACCGCTGCAGCATGACTCTCCGGCGGAGCTGTCACAGCCGTTCGATGTCCTCGACTGGCGCAAGGGCGAATGCGATCTCATTCCAGGCAAAACCGCGCCGTCAATTGCGCTGGTTGAACGTGACTACCCGGCCACCTGGGAACGCTTCACCTCGCTGGGGCCGTTACTCGATAAGCTCGGCAACGGCGGTAAAGGCATTTCGTGGAATACGCAAAGCGAGGTCGACTTCCTCGGCAAACTTAACTACGTCAAGCCAGACGGTCCGGCCAAAGGCCGTCCGCGTATCGACAGCGCTATCGACGCCAGTGAAGTCATCTTAAGCCTGGCGCCGGAAACCAACGGCCAGGTGGCGGTGAAAGCCTGGCAAGCGCTGGGAGAATTTACCGGCCGCGACCACACTCATCTGGCGCTGAATAAAGAGGATGAGAAAATCCGCTTCCGCGATATTCAGGCGCAGCCGCGCAAGATCATCTCCAGCCCAACGTGGTCTGGTCTGGAAAGCGAACATGTCTCCTATAATGCCGGTTATACCAACGTTCACGAACTGATCCCGTGGCGTACCCTCTCCGGGCGGCAACAGCTGTATCAGGATCATCCCTGGATGCGCGCTTTCGGCGAGAGTCTGGTGGCCTATCGCCCACCGATCGATACGCGCAGCGTCAGCCAGATGAAGGACGTGCCGCCAAACGGCTTCCCGGAAAAAGCGCTGAACTTCCTGACCCCGCATCAGAAATGGGGTATCCACTCGACCTATAGCGAAAACCTGCTGATGCTGACGTTGTCGCGCGGCGGACCCATCGTCTGGCTAAGCGAAACCGACGCAAAAGAACTGGGGATTGAAGATAACGACTGGATCGAAGCCTTCAACGCCAATGGCGCCCTCACCGCGCGTGCGGTGGTGAGCCAGCGCGTGCCGCCGGGCATGACCATGATGTATCACGCTCAGGAACGCATTATGAACATTCCTGGTTCGGAGGTGACCGGTCGCCGGGGCGGCATCCACAACTCCGTGACCCGCGTCTGTCCTAAACCCACGCATATGATTGGCGGCTATGCCCAACTGGCTTACGGCTTTAACTACTACGGCACCGTCGGCTCCAACCGCGACGAGTTCATTATGATCCGCAAAATGAAAAATATTGACTGGCTGGATGGCGAAGGTCGTGACCAGGTACAGGAGGCGAAGAAATGAAAATACGTTCACAAGTCGGAATGGTGCTGAATCTGGATAAATGCATCGGATGCCATACCTGCTCCGTCACCTGTAAAAACGTCTGGAGCAGCCGCGAAGGGATGGAATATGCATGGTTCAACAACGTGGAAACCAAGCCAGGTATTGGTTACCCCAAAAACTGGGAAGATCAGGACGAGTGGCAAGGCGGCTGGATCCGCGGTATCAGCGGCAAGCTCACTCCGCGCCTGGGCAACCGCGTCAGCGTGTTGTCAAAGATTTTCGCCAACCCGGTGCTGCCGCAGATTGACGATTATTACGAACCCTTTACCTACGATTATCAGCACCTGCACAACGCGCCGGAGGGCAAATACTTGCCTACCGCCCGCCCGCGTTCGCTGATTAGCGGCGAACGGATGGATAAGATCACCTGGGGGCCAAACTGGGAGGAGTTACTCGGCGGCGAGTTTGAAAAACGCGCCAAAGACCGCAATTTCGAAGCGATGCAAAAAGAGATGTACGGCCAGTTTGAAAACACCTTCATGATGTATCTGCCGCGTCTTTGCGAACATTGCCTCAATCCGAGCTGCGTGGCGACCTGCCCAAGCGGCGCCATCTACAAGCGCGAAGAAGACGGTATCGTGCTGATCGACCAGGATAAATGCCGCGGCTGGCGGATGTGCATCAGCGGTTGTCCGTACAAAAAAATCTACTTTAACTGGAAGAGCGGCAAATCGGAAAAATGCATCTTCTGCTATCCGCGTATTGAGTCCGGGCAACCGACAGTCTGTTCAGAAACCTGCGTTGGCCGCATCCGCTACCTTGGCGTGCTGCTGTACGACGCGGACCGTATCGAAGAAGCGGCCAGCACTGAACATGAAACCGACCTCTACGAGCGCCAGTGTGATGTGTTCCTCAACCCCAACGATCCGGCGGTCATCGAAGAGGCGTTGAAACAGGGTATTCCACATAACGTGATCGACGCCGCGCAGAAATCACCGGTGTATAAACTGGCGATGGACTGGAAGCTGGCGCTGCCGCTGCATCCGGAATACCGCACCTTACCGATGGTCTGGTACGTGCCGCCGCTGTCGCCGATTCAGTCGGTCGCCGACGCTGGCGGCCTGCCGAGTAACGGTAACATTCTGCCGGCGGTAGAAAGCCTGCGTATACCGGTACAGTATCTGGCGAACCTGCTGAGCGCCGGTGATACCGGCCCGGTCTTGCGCGCGTTAAAACGCATGATGGCGATGCGCCATTACAAACGTTCGCAAACCGTCGAAGGCGTGACCGATACCCGTGCGATTGAAGAAGTGGGCCTCAGCGTCGAACAGGTGGAAGAGATGTATCGCTACCTGGCGATCGCCAATTATGAAGACCGCTTCGTGATCCCCACCAGCCACCGCGAATTGGCGGAGGACGCCTTCCCGGAACGCAACGGCTGCGGTTTTACCTTCGGCGATGGTTGCCATGGTTCTGATACTAAATTCAACCTGTTCAACAGTCGTCGCATCGACGCTATTGACGTCGGGGACGTTCGTCGACATGGGGAGGGAGAGTAATGCGGATCCTCAAAGTCATTGCTCTGTTGCTGGAGTATCCCGACGACGCGCTGTGGGATAACCGCGAGGAGGCGCTGGCGCTGGTCAGCGCCGATGTGCCTGTCCTGACGCCGTTTGTTAGGCGATTACTGGCGGCGCCGCTGCTCGACCGCCAGGCCGAATGGTGTGAGGTGTTCGAACGCGGTCGCGCCACCTCGCTGCTGCTGTTTGAACACGTACACGCCGAATCGCGTGACCGCGGCCAGGCGATGGTCGATCTGATGAACCAGTATGAACAGGCGGGCCTGCAGATCGATTGTCGCGAACTACCGGACCACCTACCTTTATATCTTGAATACCTCAGCATTCTCCCATTAGCCGATGCCCGTGAAGGACTGCAGAACGTCGCGCCTATTCTGGCGTTGCTCGGTGGACGCTTAAAGCAGCGCGAATGCGATTACTATCTACTCTTTGACACCCTTCTTGCGCTGGCGGATAGCCCACTCAATAGTGACAGTGTCACCAGGCAGGTAGCGAGTGAGAAGCGTGACGACACCCGCCAGGCGCTGGATGCGGTGTGGGAAGAGGAACAGGTGAAGTTTATTGAAGATAATGCAACCGCTTGCGATAGCTCGCCAATGCAAGCTTATCAACGACGCTTTAGCCAGGATGTGGCGCCGCAGTACGTCGACATCCGCGCCGGAGGCCCGAAATGATACAGTATTTAAACGTCTTCTTTTACGATATCTACCCTTATCTCTGCGGCACCGTGTTCCTGGTGGGCAGTTGGCTGCGCTATGACTACGGGCAGTATACCTGGCGCGCGTCATCCAGCCAGATGCTTGATAAACGGGGCATGGTGCTGTGGTCGAACTTATTCCATATCGGCATCCTCGGCATTTTCTTCGGCCACTTCTTCGGGATGCTGACGCCGCACTGGGTCTATTCATGGTTTCTGCCGATGTCGCAGAAACAGGTGATGGCGATGGTGCTGGGCGGTGTCTGCGGCGTACTGACCCTGGTCGGCGGTATTGGCCTGCTGGCGCGCCGCCTGACCAACCCGCGCATTCGCGCCACCTCCACCACTGCGGATATCCTGATCCTGTGCATTCTGCTGATTCAGTGCGCGCTGGGGCTGACGACCATCCCGTTCTCCGCCCAGCATCCGGACGGCAGCGAAATGCTGAAACTGGTGGATTGGGCGCAGGCGGTAGTCACCTTCCACGGCGGCGCATCGGCGCATCTGGACGGCGTCGCGTGGGTGTATCGCGTCCATCTGGTGCTGGGAATGACTATCTTCCTTATCTTCCCGTTCACCCGGCTGGTTCACGTCTGGAGCGCGCCGATAGAGTATTTCACCCGCCGCTACCAGGTGGTGCGCTCCCGGCGCTGAGCGCTGGCGCCCCCAGCCATGCCCGTTTACCGGTAGCCCGGACGAGGCGCCTGCGCCAACTCCGGGTCATATTCATCGGCCAGGGCTCCAGCCTTTACGCCGGATGGCGGCTACACCTTATCCGGCCTACAACGACTGCCGCCTGCCCGGTAGCCCGGACGAGGCGCCTGCGCAGACTCCGGGTCATATTCATCGGTCCGGCTCCAGCCTTTATGCCGGATGGCGGCTGCGCCTTACCCGGCCTACAACGACTGCTGCCTGCGGAGTAGCCCGGACGAGGCGCCTGCGCCGACTCCGGGTCATATTCATCGGTCCGGCTCCAGCCTTTACGCCGGATGGCGGCTACGCCTTATCCGGCCTACAACGACTGCTGCCTGCGGAGTAGCCCGGACGAGGCGCCTGCGCCGACTCCGGGTCATATTCATCGGCCAGGGCTCCAGCCTTTACGCCGGATGGCGGCTACGCCTTATCCGGCCTACAACGGCGAAACTGCGCTTTCTTCGCCGTCGTCATCAGCGTTACTTCCCGGCTTCCGGATGGGTATCGAACGCCGCCATCACTGCTGCCAGCGCGGCTTCGCTGAAGCCGTGCTTCGGGTCATCTACACCAAGTCCGAAGCGGGTTTGCAGCGTTTCATAAAGCGCCGACACGTCCGCAAGATCCACCTTCTCCACTACATGGTTATTTTCCCAGTGGGTAAAATGGAAATTGGTGAGCGTCATTTTTCCGCCGTCCGGCAGATGACGACACATCAGCAGATGATGGCGGAAATGGGACTGCGGCCAGTGCGCCGACCAGAAGTTACCCATCACATAATCAGAGGCATATTGTCGCCCCAGATCGAAATGGTACATCGACTGCCAGTGTTCATGATGATTAAACTGCAGCGTCCACTCATCGCCTTCATGCACCAGGCGGTAAACACCATGCGGCGTATGCTGCGGAATATCGGCCAGCAGCTTAATCGGCGCGGTCAGGGTTTGCCCCCCAAAGCCGACATCAGCAATCCAGCGTTCGCCTTCGACCTCCACCAGCAGCAAGCGATGGGTGCGCGGCGGCATCTGCGGCGGATTCGCCAGCACCACGCGGCCCAACAGGCTACGAACCGAGAAACCGATCTCGCTTAGCGCCCGCTGCAACAGCCCGTTCTGTTCAAAGCAGTAGCCGCCGCGGCGGGCGGTGATTAACTTCTCTTCCAGCGCCCGATCGTCAAGGTGGATTTCACGCGGTAGCAGAACGTCCAGGTTTTCAAACGGGATCGCGCTATTATGATGGCTATGCAACTCCCGCAGGGTGTCAATGGAAACATCGGGGGTTCCCGTCCAGGCCAGACGAGTAAAATACGCGCTTAAAAATGGGGTCATCAACGCCTCCAGCTTTTGGTGTCCGACATTTATAGCCTATTTTTTCCCCGCGACGGTGTATTTTGTGCGATCGCGCCAGCTGATATCTGATTTACATAGCCGTTGATGTATTGATTACCTTTGTATTGTGAATAAACTACTTACAGGCATTCGCCCACTCACCAAGGAACGCTTATGAGCCGTTTTCGCCACGTGGAACTTCAGTACGCCAGCCGCCTGCTCAACCACGGCCCGACCATTATGATCACCAGTTATGATGCGCAGTCAGGACGGCGTAACGTGATGTCCGCCGCCTGGTCGATGCCGGTTGAATTTGCCCCGCCGCGAGTGGCTATTGTGGTGGATAAAAGCACCTGGACGCGGGAGATCATTGAGCGTAACGGCGCCTTTGGCATTGTGGTGCCGGGCGTGGCCGCCGCCAGTTGGGTCTATGCGGTCGGCAGCGTGAGCGGGCGTGATGAAGATAAGTTCAATGCTTACGGTATCCCGGTGGTGAATGGGCCCGAACTGGGGCTACCGTTAATTGAAGAGAAATGCCTGGCGTGGATGGAATGCCGTCTGCTACCCGCCACCGCGGCACAAGAGCAATACGATACGCTGTTTGGCGAAGTGGTTGCCGCCGCGGCCGATGAACGAGCCTTCGTCAGCGGGCGCTGGCAGTTTGATGATGACAAACTCAATACTATTCACCATCTCGGTACCGGCAATTTTGTCGCCAGCGGCCGTCACGTGCAGGCGAATACGCCACATAATTAACAGAACGACGGCAACTCTGCCGTCATTCCCTTTCACCATCTTTTAGAAGTAAGTGATAAGACGGCGGGCTTATCATGAAGCGATGAAAGTGACTTCCACCTTTAAGGTTGAAGTTAGCTTTAATTTTATCTAAATGCGCATAAATGGTTTTTACCCGCAGTCCCAACGCTCTGGCAATGGCGTTCACCGGAGTGCCTTTGGCGACATGATCAATAATCATCATTTCTCTTTCGCTTAGCGGAGCCCCATCTTTTGCCTTCATTACACTAAAATCCGGTTGACCATCATGATGATATAATTGCCGATGCTTGATCGTTAACAATAATTTTTGAACATTGTCTATGGTTTCACGACTGCTTATCCATAATATATTTTGGCGAAATAAAAGCCGCCGTGAGTGAACGTTTCTGGAGGTGCTCACACCCAGAATCATGCCCTGATAAAATTGAGATAGCGCATAAATATGCTTGTAATCTTGATAGCCATGTAACGGCAATATAATGAGATCCGCTTGCTGTATAGAATGATTACAAAAATCCAAATCAGCGTAATCGATCTCATTATCGTCAGAAGCTATCTGTTGCAGACAGTGTTCCACGCCCAGTCGGAACCAAATATCCTTACTATTAATTATCACCTTCAATTTTATAACCTTAACATGAAAACGACAGGCATACCTTGAATACGGCAGACCCTATGGCTATTAATTTAGCTCGGACAGCTCACAAAGCTGAACGGTCGCATCATTATTCTGGCAGAATGGTTTATGAGTTCTTACCGAATAAACACTCGTAACGTAATGACTATTGATATAATAACCCTGAGTCTTAACGCGTAATATAATATCTTGTTCGATGCCGATATCCTTCAGGATCCGACGTAAATTTTGCATCACTTGCCATAAACGTTGTGATGAGGGCCTTAAATCATTTTTCTCCCAGACATGTACCATCAACTCTTCATCACTAACCATTCTTTCAAGACCATGTTCAAATAAATACTCAATTAAACAGGCCATCGTTTTTCGTAGACGGATGTTTTTTCTATTACCACTTACAGTAGCTATTTCCCGGTACTTCAAGAAGTAAAAAAAATCATCCTCTAATTGGTAACCAAGTAACGCACTACCTATTATCATTCATCTCTCCATGATAAAAATCATCATTTCAAAGGCAGGTTACATGGCAAATCAGCAATCGCCTAAACAATTTTGATATGCATAATAATCAAAACATAAAACTACATTTAAATACATACAAAGCGCAATGCACTATATAGTTCAGTATTATCAGTTATTTATGTTGATTAGGATTATTCTTAAATGGCCAATTACTTTACAAAAGGTAAATTAATGAAAGGTATGGAAATCAAAAAAAAGCCACTTTTATTGATCTGGATCAATAAAGTGGCATATCTTTCGCTCAAGTAAAATTGACCTCGGCCGATGGTAGTCTATTTAGCGTGACGAAAATGCGCTAACGGCGGCCGGTCTTTTACATTCGGTATCCCGGTTTCTTAATCAAAGAATCCATCTGCGGCGCGATTTCATTATCCCATACCTGCTGCCAGTCGCTCTGCTGCACCTGATTGAGCGCAACGCTAACTGAACTGTCTTTTGTACTAAGATGGCGGATCAGAACTTCAGTGATTTCCGCAGCTAGCGCATTTTTTTGCTCTTCGCTCAGTTCACGGGGAAAACATTTAATATCAACATGTGGCATAGCAGGCTCCTTATTCTTGGGAATTTAAAACTATCACAGGTTTCCTGATGCAAGTCACAATTAGTGCTTTAAAGAAGATTGTTGTCACGCAGTACCTGCTGCAGTTCCGTACGGCGATAAACCGCCTGCGCCACGGCGGCAAACTTTGGCGTATGCGCCGCGAACCACTCTCGGCGCGGCCCCCAACTGTACATCGCGGCAATATAGCAATCCAACAGCGTGATATCCCCGCCCAAGGCGTAAGGCGCGGCAGCCAGCTGTTGTTCCAGCCATAGATACAGTGATTTGCGGTATTGCTGACAGCTCTCACGCAGTTCGTCAGGCGCTGAGGCTGTCCAGCGTTCGGGATAGTCGGCATAGGTGAAGGTAGGATAAACGTTAGCCACCAGCCAGATCAGCAAACGTTGAAACTGCCGGCGCTGTGGCGTACCGGCTGGCGGCGCCAGATCCGGGCGCTCGTCGAGGATCATCAGCGCTATCGCCGCCGACTCCGTCATTACGCTGCCATCAGCCAGCAGCAAAGTGGGCACCTGACACAGCGGGTTGATCGCCAGCAGTTTCTCTCGCTGCGCGCCTGGCTGGTCAAAGCCATCGACATTGATAAATTGATAAGGGATATTGGCCAACGTTAGCATCATCTCGCTTATCGCCGAGCCCCACCCCGGCACGCCATACAATTTCATCATCGTCAGCTCCCGCGTAGAAAACTTTTAGCGTAGCACTAATTCCGCGCGGCGCTGAATTCGCGCCAGGCGACGATGGCCACCAGTACCACCGGAATAAGTACCGAGTAAAAGCCCGCCAGGATGTAGCCCAGCGCTCCGAGCCCTGCGCCCAGCAGAAAACCGAGCACCGAAGCCCCCGATTTTTTGATTTTCTCTCTATTCTCGCGGTTAGGCGCCTGGCACCAGTTCACCACATCGATGGTTAACTGCGTGACGTTGCCGGTCATCATCGTACTCGGGCTGGTGGTGGGTAATAATAAACGGGTGGTTGCATTCCTCACCCCCATCGCCATTACGCCTGCCATGCCGGTGATTAACGCGGTCGCGCTATCCGCGCCGACAAAGGGCTGCCACAGCAGCCCCAACAGGCCGAAAAGCAGTAACAGCAGGATCTCGACGACGAACAAGCCGCCAAGGAAGCGTGGCGTGATAATTTTTCGACGTTTGATAACCAGCGTAACGATCGCCACCGCCAGCATAAAAACAGGAATGGCGAGCAGTTTGGATAAAATACCTTCGCTGTTAGTGGCCAGGGCTGCGCCGGCCACCACCAGGTTTCCCGTGACGTGGGCGGTAAACAGGCCAAACAAGGTGATGAAGCTGATGGTGTCGATAGCGCCGCCGGAAGCGGCGAGCAACGCGGGTTCACGATGGTGCTGCCAGCGTTGCTCCAGTAAGAGTAGGTTTTCAGCCACAGTGATTAATCCATTAAAAAGACACACGATGTAGCCATGAGTATAGCAATCCCTGCTATGAATAATCATTGCATCAATAGGTTATCCCCGGCGGATTGACCTCCGATTGCCTGACTTCCTCCCCCTGTTCCCCCCAGCGCGCGAGCACCTGCTGATACTCGCCGCGAGCGATCGCGCCGTTTAGCGCCGCCTGCAGTGCGTATACCAGCCCATTGCCTTTTTTAGTAGTAGTCGCCACCCAGGCTTTTTTGGGTCCCAGCCCGACGACTTTAGTTTTCCCGTTTAATGCCGCCTTATAAGAGGCCACCGACTGCGGACCAAAAAAGATATCCGCCCTTCCCGACTGAATATATAAATTGCCGGAGGCATCGTCAGTAAGATAAACCGGTAACGCCGGCTGACGGCCGGCGGCTTCGTTTTCCGCATTCCACCCCAGCAGGATCCGCTCCTGGTTGGTGCCAGAACCGACAATGACTTTACGCCCCGAGAGATCCTGCGCATTTGAAATCCGCGTGATCTCACTGGTTGATTTGACCGAAAAGGCCAGCGAGTCAACGCGGTAGGTGGCGAAATCGAACTTCTCTTTGCGCTTCTCGGTCACCGCAATGTTAATCAACGCCACATCGTAACGCCCTGACGCGATCCCCAAAGGCCAGTCCTCCCAGGCCGTAGGCACCAGCTTCAGTTTCAGTCCAAGGCTACCCGCCAGTAAACGGGCAATGTCCGGGTCGCTGCCGATGCGCGTACGGTTGTCGCTGGCCAGCAGCGCCAGCGGCGGCGAATTTAACGCCGAAATCGCCACCGTCAGCACGCCGGGCTCCACAAAACGATAGTTCGGCGGGATTTTGCTAATCGCGTTATCATCTCGCGTCACCGGCAATGGCCGTTCATTGGCGCGCAAATCAAGTTCGGCGCGCGCCTCGCCGATGCTCAGGAGCAGCATGAGAGCGGCAGCTAATTTCCTCATGCCAGCACCCGTGATAAAAATTGCCGGGTGCGCTGGTGTTGCGGATTATTTAACACTTCATCGCTGCTGCCCTGTTCAACGATTTTGCCATCGACCATAAACACCACCTGGTCGGCAACCTCGCGGGCAAAGCCGATTTCATGCGTTACCACCACAAGCGTCGTCCCGGAGCGGGCAAGTTTTTTAATTACATCGAGCACTTCGCCAACTAGTTCTGGATCCAGCGCGGAAGTAGGTTCATCAAACAAGATCACGCGCGGATTGAGCGCCAGCGCGCGGGCGATGGCGATGCGCTGCTGCTGGCCGCCGGAAAGATGCCGTGACCAGGCATCGGCTTTGTTGCGCAAACCGACAATGTCCAACAGTTCATACGCACGAGCAATCGCCTCTTTGCGACTGGCCTGTTTATGGGCAATCGGCGCTTCAATCAGATTCTCCAGCACCGTCAGATGCGGGAACAAATTGAAGTTCTGAAATACATAGCCCACGTTAACCCGCTGGCGGAGGATCTCTTTTTCTTTCAGCTCATACAGCTTGTCGCCTTGACGGCGATAGCCGATATAGTCGCCATCAATCTGGATAAACCCTTCATCGACCCGTTCAAGATGGTTAATGGTGCGCAGCAGCGTCGATTTTCCCGAACCGGACGGCCCCAGGATCACCGTCACCGTTCCCGGCGCAATCTCCAGGGAGACATCATCCAGCGCTTTATGACGACCAAAGTATTTACTGACCCCGGTTATCGAAATATGACCATTACGAGAGTTGAGCATGGACGGCCTCCTGCGGCTGACGAGCCGGTTGGTTAACGCGATTATTACGCACGCTGTTCACCGCTGAGCGCCGTTCGCTGCGCGCCAGCGCGCGTTCAACCAGGTACTGAATTGCAGAAAGCACGCTGGTAATCACCAGGTACCACGCGGCGCCCACCATCAGTAACGGGATCACTTCCTGGGTGCGGTTATAGATCATCTGAATGGTGTAGAACAATTCCGGCATCGCCAGCACGTAAACCATCGCCGTCCCTTTTGCCAGGCTAATGATTTCATTGAACCCCGCAGGCAGAATGGTGCGCAGCGCTTGCGGCAAAATGATCCGCAGCGTACGTCGCCAGGCGGGGAGTCCCAGCGCGGCGGCGGCCTCATACTGCCCGTGATCCACGCCCAAAAAGCCTCCGCGGATAATTTCGGCAGTATAGGCGCTCTGCACCAGCGTCAGGCCAACTACTGCCGTGGAGAACTGCCCCAGTACATTGATAGTCTGGTAGCTCGCCCAGGTTATGCCGGTGAAGGGGATCCCCAACGATAAGCTGTCGTAGAGATATGAAAAGTTGTACAGAATGATCAACACCACGATTAGCGGCAGCGAACGAAACAGCCAGATATACCCCCATGCCAGGCTGCTGAGCAGCCACGACGACGACAAGCGGGCCAGCGCCAACAGGCCGCCGAAGATGACGCTTAAAAAGGTACCAAGTAGTGTAAGCAGCAGCGTTTGCCCTAACCCCTCAAGGATCACCGGGTCGAAGAACCAGTGTGCGAACACCCCCCACTCCCAGCGCGGATTGAACGCGACCGACTGCACAACGACCGCCAGCACCAGCAGGGCCAATACCGCCCCGGCGACGCGCAGCGGATAGCGAGCCGGAACCACTTTAATCGTTTCAGATGATTGCATGACGCCTCCTTAAGCGCTGTGGCTGAGGGCGCTAACCGCCAGCGCTTTAGTGAACCGCAACCGCCCATCATAGGGCGGGCGGCTGTACTCTTCCGGGTCGCGAGTGAGGTCAAACTGTGCTTCGTACCCCTGGCTTAAATAGAGCTTTACCGCTTCCGGCTGGCGAAAACCGGTGGTGAGATAAATATGGCTATAACCTGCCAGCACCGCCCGACGCTCCAGTTCTTGTACAACCCTGGCGGCCAGCCCCTGTTGACGCAGCCGACGATGCGTCCAGATCCGCTTAATTTCCGCGGTGTGCGGATCTTTCGGCTTGTAAGCACCGGTGGCGATGATTTCGCCGTCACGCTCCAGCACAATAAACAGCCCCTGCGGCGGCAGATACCATTCGGTTAACTCCACTTCCGCATCACGAGAAAAATAGTCGCCGTAACGGGCGGCGTACTCGGCAAACAGGCCGCTAATAATCGGCTGTAGCTCCGGCGCGTCCGGAGAAATATCACGGAATGCTTCGCTCATAGCGCCTCCTGTTAATCGCCCAGCCCGGCAGGGTTAATTTCCGATTGTGGAATGCTCTCCACGCCTTCGCCCCAGCGATTGAGCACTTTGGCATAATCGCCGCTGGCGATAGCGCCATTCAGCGCCGCCTGGACGGCATTGACCAGCCCGCTGCCTTTTTTCAACGTCACCGCGATATGCGCCGCCTTCGGCCAGCCACCGTCCACGCTCCCCACCAGCTTAGTTTTGCCGGTTAGCGCCGCTTTCCAGGCGCCAATGACGTTAGGGCCAAAGTAAGCATCGGCGCGGCCAGTTTGCAGAGCCAGCGTCTGCGCGGCGTCATCCTTGGTGTAGACCGGTATAAACGGTTTAAGCCCGCGCTTAACGTTTTCCGCATTCCATGCCAGTAAGATTGCCTCCTGATTGGTGCCGGAGCCGACGATAATCTTCAGCCCGGCAATATCTTCCGCTTTGTCGATCTTGTTCAGTGGGCTGGTGCTTTTAACGTAAAAACCCAGCGAATCTTTACGATAAGTGGCGAAATCGAACTTCTCTTTGCGCTCTTTGGTAACGGTAATATTGCTGATCGCGGCATCATATTTGCCGGAGGCGACGCCAAGCGGCCAGTCTTCCCACGAGGTCGGAACAACGTTGACTTCGAGGCCGAGGCTGTCAGCCACCAGACGCGCAATATCCGCCTCGCTACCGAGCAACGTTTTGTTATCATCAGAAAACACCGTCAGCGGCGGCGAGTTTAGCGCCGCAACCGCGACGGTGAATTTCCCCGGCACCGCCAGGTGCAGATCTTTCGGCAACAGCGCAATTGCCTGCGGATTTTTTGCCGTATGAATCGGGGTTTTATTGGCTTCCAGGCTAACTCCGGTGCCATTGATATTGACGTCCTGCGCCCACGACGGGGCGCTAATTGCCAACGCGAAGGCCAGCAATAGTGTTGATTTCTGCATAGCGCGGTTCTCTTTTATTATTTTTCGAATTGGTTAATGGGCAGATCCAGCCCCAGGCTTTCCCGCAGCGTGGTGCCTGGATAGTCGCGGCGGAACAATCCGCGCGCCTGCAGCAATGGCACCACTTCATCAACGAAACGCGGGAAGGTTTCCGGCGTGCCGCCCTGAATAATGAAGCCATCGGCGGCGCGTTGTTCGAACCACAGCTGTAAGCCGTCGGCGACGTCGCTGGCCGTGCCGGAGAAGCGCGGGCGTGGGCTGGCGGCCTCCAGCGCCACCTGGCGCAGGGTTAATCCCCGTTCACGGGCATTGCGTTTAATCTCATCGGTGGTGCTGCGGAAGCTGTTTTGCCCAAGGTCGCCAATATCCGGGAAGGGTTCATCCAGCGGATATTGCGCAAAATCATGATGCTCGAAGTAACGACCCAGGTAATTCAACGCGTCGTCGATCGAGACCAGCGCCGCCGTGGTCTGGTATTGACGCTCCGCATCCTCCGCGTCGTCACCGACGATTACGCTGACGCCCTGGAAAATATGCAGTTGATCCGCACTGCGCTGATAGGCAGCCAGTTGGCTTTTGACATCCTGATAAAACGCCTGCGCCTCGGCTAACGATTCCTGGTGGGTAAAAATGGCATCGGCGTGGCGAGCAGCTAATTTTTTGCCGTCATCGGAGGCGCCGGCCTGGAAAATAATGGGCCGTCCCTGCGGCGTGCGGGCAATATTCAAAGGACCAGCGACTTTAAAGAAATCGCCATGATGATTAAGCGTATGCAGTTTATTTTTATCAAAAAACTGACCGCTCTCTTTATTACGCACAAAAGCGCCGTCCTCCCAGGAATCCCATAATCCTTTAACCACCTGAAGATATTCGTCGGCGATGCGATAGCGCAGCGCATGATCGGGATGCTGGGCGCGGGAGAAGTTTTTCGCCGAGCCTTCCAGCGGCGACGTCACCACGTTCCAGCCGGCGCGCCCGTGGCTTAAATGGTCAAGGCTGGCGAACTGTCGCGCGGTCGTGAACGGTTCGCTATAGGAGGTGGAGAGCGTGCCGACCAGCCCCAGACGATCGGTCACCGCCGCCAGCGTTGATAATACCGTTAACGGCTCAAAACGATTTAAAAAGTGCGGGATGGATTTTTCGTTAATATATAACCCGTCGGCGACAAAAATAAAATCGAGTTTCCCCTGCTCGGCTTTTTGCGCCGTTTCTTTCACAAATTCAAAATTAATACTGGCATCCGCCAGCGCCGCCGGATGACGCCAGGCGGACATATTTCCTGAGGCGCCATGTAAAATCGTCCCCAGACGTAATTGCCGTTTTTCAGACATAGTGACCCCTTACCCTGTCAAAAATTAAATATGGTGTAATGCCTGTTCCGCCAGATCCGCGAAATAGCGCGCGGCTGGGGCAATGACGTTTTCATCCGGATTAAAGGCCGGATGATGCAGGCCGAATTCACTGGCGCTCCCTATGCTGACGAAAGCACCCGGAATATGCTGCAGATAGACGGCAAAGTCTTCGCCGCCCAGATGCAAATCGGCGTGATGCGTGCGGTAGCCGAAGCGGTCGGCCGCCGCGCTGGCGAACGCCGCCCATTGTTCATCGTTGACCAGCGCCGTTGGCCCGGCGTACCAGAAGACATCGATTTGCGCGCCGAAGGCGCTGGCGAAGCCGGCGGCGATTTCGCTGACTCTCGCCTTAACCCGCTGCTGCACCTCGCTACTGTGGGTGCGCAGCGTTCCCTCGAGCTCTACGCTTTCCGGCAAGACGTTCCAGGTATTTCCCCCCTGGATCCGCGTCACGCTGAGCACCACCGAATCCAGGGTATTCACTTCGCGGCTGGCGACGCTTTGTAGCAGCGTCACCAGTTGGCTCGCTAGCAGGATGGCATCTTTGCCTTCATGCGGCCGGGCGGCATGCGCCCCCTTGCCGGTTACTTTGAATACGAAGCGATCGACGTTGGCATAAAACGGGCCGCCGCGGGTGGCAAACTCGCCAACGGGTAAATTGGGCTCATTGTGCATGCCGAAGATTGCCGATACGCCGTCAAGCGCCCCGGCGCGGATCAACGTTTTTGCGCCGCCGAAACTCTCTTCCGCTGGCTGGAACAGGATCCGCACCCGCCCCGGCAGTTGCGCTTCTCGTTCCTTTAACAGCAACGCCGCGCCAAGCATCACGCTGGTATGTATATCGTGACCGCAGGCATGCATGACGCCGGGATTTTGCGAGCGGAACGGCAGTCCGGTGGCCTCTTCTATCGGTAGCGCGTCAATATCGGCGCGCAGGGCGATGATTTTATCGCCGCTGCCCACTTCCGTCACCGCGCCGGTGGTTAACTCGTAAGGCAGTAACGGCAGGCCGCCGCTTTGCAACCAGTCGCGGATACGCGCGGTAGTTGCCACTTCCTGTAATGAGAGTTCCGGGTTCTGATGCAGTTCGCGCCGCCAGCTAATCAGCTGTTGTTCGAAATTCATGGCGTTACCTCCGCGCCAAGATGCGCCTGCGCCAGCAATCCCAACGACGCCAGCCGCGCACGCCCTTCGGCAATAGGGGTATCAATAATAAACTCATCAATGCCCCACTGTGCCTGAAGGGCATCGAGTTGTGCTTTAACCTCTTCTGCGGTACCAAACAACAGCGAGGACTCGCGGCGCTCAATGCGCGTCGGCGGGCTACCGGCCTGACGGGCAAAAGCCGCCGCTTGAGATTCACTGCCCACCGTCACCCGCTGACCGTTTGCCAGCTCGACGCCCCAGACCTCTACCTGCTTCGCCAGATCGGCCGCGCTGGCGGCGTCTTGCGCAACAATAACCTGTACGGCCACGATCACCTCGCGGCGGCTCAATTCGCGCCAGTTCGTCAGCACTTCCTGCAACAAGTTTTTATCGCCATTGAGATGCGCGGCAAAAACAAAGTTCCAGTCCAGACTGGCCGCCAGACGGGCGCTGTCGACGCTGGCGCCGAGCAGGAAACCGTCCGCACGGCGCGGTGGAATGGGGGTCGCGCGCAGGCTCTCCTCGCCCTGGCTTTCGGTCAACGTTAGCCAGTTATCAAGCTGGGTAAGCTGCTCGGCAAAACTGCCCTTTTCGTGCTGATGAATGCCCTGCTGTAATGCGCGAGTGGCAAGCGGCAAACCGCCTGGCGCTTTGCCAACGCCGAGATCGACACGCCCTGGGGCAAGGCTTGCCAGCAGATTAAAATTCTCGGCGACTTTGTAGGGGCTATAGTGCTGCAGCATCACGCCGCCGGAACCGACGCGGATCTGCCGGGTTTGCCCGAGGATCCAGGCAATCAATAGCTCCGGCGACGGGCTCGCCAGCTGTTCCGCGTTGTGATGCTCGGCAATCCAGAAACGATGATATCCCCAGCGTTCTGCCTGTTGCGCAAGCGTTAACGTACGCGCCAGCGCCTGAGCGGCCGTTTCACCGGGAGCAAGGGGGCTTTTATCCAGGATACTGATTCGATAAGACATTTCGCAGGCTCGTTTTAATTAACATGCCTGCATTATTAGAATCTGCAGCGCGTACTGAGAAACAATTTATTCACATGTACTCTGCCGGAAATTAGATATGCACCCTGCCAGCCATTGCCTGCTGATGGACAATTTCAGCAATAAAGCGCTCTGTTTGTCGCTGATTACGTAAACGGACGAAACGGATATGACCATACTGCGCAGAATGCATATCCGCTAAATAGCGCTGACGATTAGAGCGCCACGTTTTCATGGTCCACAAAATTATCGAATCACGATTGCAGAAGGTGCGACGAAAGGTTTCGCGATTACCGGTACCCGGCCATAGCTCCTGCTGGTGCCAGGCGCGACTCAGCGCACGGCGAATGGCCTGATATAGTGTGCGAACAAAGCTATAATCTACCCATACCACCAGATCAATATCACGCCATTTGACTGCGCGACTGCGATTATAGTTGCCATCAAGAACCCAGCCAGCAGAGGCCGTTGCCTGCGCGATGCTGGCGAAAAACTCTTCATCCGGCGCCCCCTCCCACTCTGGCCGCCAATAGAGCCTATCCAGTTCGATGTAGGGCAAAGAAAGCGCTGCCGCCAGGCGTTGCGCAAGTGTCGACTTCCCTACGCCGCTAGTGCCTACTACATTGATTTTCATGATTATTTCAAGCCCCTTTTTCTCCCGATAGTCAGCATATACTCTCTTCAGCTGCGTAGATCCTTGTGGCGAAAGCCGTCTACCGCGTTTAGACTCAATTTCCTGCCATGAATTCGCTAAATTAAATACGGTAACAGCATGTTAAAGGATAACTTCAACGATCTCCTGTCGTTTATGGTAGTCGCCCGCGAACGCAGTTTCACCCGCGCCGCTGCCCAACTTGGGGTATCGCAATCTGCGCTGAGCCATGCGATGCGCAACCTCGAAGCCCGGCTTGATGTTCGTCTGCTGACCCGTACCACCCGCAGCGTCGCCCCCACCGAAGCGGGTGAAAAATTGTTCCAGAATTTACGTCCGCATCTCACGGAAATTGAACGCGAGCTCGGCGCCTTGAGGGATAGCCGCGCCCTTCCGGCGGGTAATATTCGCCTTAACGCCGGTGAACACGCCGTCAGCGCGGTGTTGTGGCCGGCATTAAAGCCATTTATGTTGCGTTATCCGGATATCAATATCGAAATTACCGTCGATAACGGCCTGGCCGATATCGTCGATGGCCGTTTTGACGCCGGCGTTCGTCTCGGCGATCAGGTGGCAAAGGATATGATTGCGGTACGCATCGCCCCAGACATGCGCATGGTCGTCGTGGGCTCGCCCGACTATCTACAACGCTACGGCACCCCGCAGACGCCTTATCAACTGGATCAGCACCGCTGTATTAATATGCGGCTACCAACCCGCGGCGGGATTTACGCCTGGGAATTCACCGATGATGGTAAGGGCTTTCAGGTTTATGTAGAGGGTCAACTGACGCTGAATAGCTTACCGCAACGCATTGATGCCGCTGAATCTGGTCTCGGCCTGGCCTATGTGCCGGATGATTGCGTCGAGGAGGCGCTGGTTGCCGGTCGTTTAGTACGGGTACTCGATGCCTGGACACCCACCTTCCCTGGTTATCATCTGTATTATCCCAGCCGTCGTCAGCATACCGCTGCGTTTGCGCTACTCGTCGACGCGTTGCGTCATTGAACTCATTGATATTTAAGTAAGTGCTGTTGTGAAATGTTTTACGTGCGTCACTATCACGTTACGTGTAGGATGCAGCGCCGTGCATGATTTATCTCTACGACAGAATAGTGAGAAAGCC
This sequence comes from Klebsiella sp. SYXHC3, assembly GCF_057196925.1. Lineage (NCBI taxonomy): Bacteria > Pseudomonadati > Pseudomonadota > Gammaproteobacteria > Enterobacterales > Enterobacteriaceae > Klebsiella > Klebsiella sp. SYXHC3. Next base: position 527,868 of record NZ_JBXUNG010000001.1, read on the forward strand.
AGCACGATGTATCGCCGCTGCGCGATACGACAACCACTCATGGACATTGACAGGAAAATGGGTACATCAATGAATAACAAACACACTGACGCGGCGGAACATCATGCCGCGAAACGCCACTGGCTCAACTCGCACGAATCGGGTTACCACAAAGCAATGGGCAACCGTCAGGTACAGATGATCGCCATTGGCGGCGCCATCGGGACCGGTCTGTTTCTCGGCGCCGGGGCGCGTTTACAAATGGCAGGCCCGGCGCTGGCGCTGGTTTATCTGGTTTGCGGTATCTTCTCCTTCTTCATCCTTCGCGCCCTCGGCGAACTGGTTCTCCATCGCCCCTCCAGCGGTAGTTTCGTCTCTTACGCTCGCGAATTTCTCGGTGAAAAAGCCGCCTACGTTGCCGGCTGGATGTATTTCGTCAACTGGGCAATGACCGGTATCGTTGATATCACCGCCGTCGCCTTGTATATGCACTATTGGGGCGCTTTCGGCGATGTTCCGCAGTGGGTCTTCGCCCTTGGCGCGCTGGCGATCGTCGGCACCATGAATATGATCGGCGTGAAATGGTTCGCTGAGATGGAGTTCTGGTTCGCGTTGGTGAAAGTACTGGCTATCGTCGCGTTCCTGGTTGTCGGCACGATTTTCCTCGGTACCGGCAAACCGCTGGATGGCAATGCCACCGGCTTCCATCTGATTACCGACAACGGCGGTTTCTTCCCGCACGGTCTGTTACCGGCTCTGGTACTGGTTCAGGGCGTCGTCTTCGCCTTCGCTTCCATCGAGTTGGTGGGTACCGCGGCAGGCGAATGTAAAGACCCGGAAACCATGGTACCGAAAGCGATTAACAGCGTGATCTGGCGTATCGGCTTGTTCTACGTCGGTTCCGTGGTGCTGTTGGTGCTGCTGCTGCCGTGGAACGCCTATCAGGCAGGGCAAAGCCCGTTTGTCACCTTCTTCTCGAAGCTCGGCGTACCGTACATCGGCAGCGTGATGAACATCGTCGTGTTAACTGCCGCCCTCTCCAGCCTGAACTCAGGCCTGTACTGCACCGGGCGAATTCTGCGTTCGATGTCGATGGGTGGCTCAGCGCCGAAGTTTATGTCAAAGATGAGCCGTCATCACGTCCCTTACGCCGGGATCCTCGCGACGCTGGCGGTCTACGTGGTGGGGGTCTTCCTCAACTATCTGGTACCGTCGCAGGTATTTGAGATCGTACTTAACGTCGCATCATTGGGGATTATCGCCTCATGGGGCTTTATCGTGATCTGCCAGATGCGTCTGCGTAAGGCTATCAAGGAAGGAAAAGCGGCGGATGTAAGCTTTAAAATGCCGGGCGCGCCATTTACTTCATGGCTAACGCTGTTGTTCTTGCTGAGCGTTCTGGTGTTGATGGCTTTTGACTACCCGAACGGCACCTATACCATCGGTTCCATTCCGCTGCTGGCGGTGCTGCTGATCGCTGGCTGGTTCGGCGTACGTAAACGCGTGGCTGATGTTCACAGCACGGCGCCGGGCGTTGAAAAACGCTAAGCGCCTCTCCATAACGGTTTGCCCCTCAGCGGGCAAACCGTCACCGCAAAATTAATTATCTTCCACCAGTTGAGCAACGTCGCTGCTGTTGATTTCGCGTTTGTTGCCAGACTCATCGATATAGCTGGTCATGCCGGTTTCTTTATCTAACTGCGGTTTACCGTGGGTCACGATAGTTTGCCCGCTTTTTGTCGTCATGACGTAATTAGAGCTGCAGCCAGCCAGAAGCGCCAGCATTGCCGCCGCACAGATCACCATATATGGCTTTTTCATAATTTCTCCAGAATGATTACCACTCTCCCGCCGCGCGCGGGAAAAAGTAAGTGTATAACCTTTATAGTAATCAGGCTAATAGCGGTTTGTAACAGAGGATGAGACCCGGAGTAAGGAGGGGACTCCCCCTCCTTGAGAGATTACAGAGCAATGCGGATAACGTCGTCCGGCGCGGTGGCCTCTTTCTGACGAGTTGACTCCTGTTTCACGCTAACAAACAGCGTTTTTCCATCGGCGGACAGCGCCAGGCTATTCGGGAAGGTCGGCGTTTTAAAGGTTTTAACGACCTTATAAGTCTTAGCATCAATCACGCTGACTTCACCCGCTTTGCGATGGGTGACGTAGACTTCGTTGCGTGCTGGGTTAAACAGTACCGCCAGGGATTCCGGCGCGGCGATTTTTTGCAGCACTTTACCGTCACGAATATCCACCACCAGCACTTCCGGCTGCTTGCTGTCGGTAATGAAAGCACGGTGACCGGCTGTATCCAGGCTCAGGTTCAGGTAGAAATGCTCCTTACCATCATCCTGCAGCTTCTTGCGCGAGAGGATCTTATTGCTATCGGTATCGATAGTCAGTAGTTCGCCATCGGCATTGGTGGTGTAAAGACGTTTAGCGTCAGCATCGATTGCCAGTCCGGTGGCCATCGCGCCGGTATTGGCAATGGTATCTTTCAGCGTCAGCTTGTCGCCATCCACCACCCAAATGACGCTCTCTTTACCCAGACCGGAGATATATACGGTATTGGTTTTCTCATTCACTACCAGCTCACGCGGCTGCAGCGGGCGCACGGTATCACTACGTTTACGGTCATCGAGCACCAGTCGCCCTTTCACCGCGCTGGTTTTGGCATCTATTGCGGTCACGCTGCTATCAACGGTGTTGCCAAACCACAACGTCTGGGTGGTGTTATTGATGGTGGCGCCGAACGGTTTCAGGTCGTTATGAATAACCTGGGTGATGTCGAGCGTAGTCGGATCCAGACGATAGACGATACCGCCTTTATCCAGCGAGCGGCTTTGCGAGGTGGCAACCCACAGCGCATTTTCCTGCTGGCTATACGCCATTTCGTACGCGCCTTTACCGACCGCTTTACGCAGGAGCTCCTCGGCGGCGTGGGCGCTGAAGCTGCCTGCCAACAGTAACGACGTTAATAACAGAGAACGACGCAGACGCGGCGCGGATAACTGACGTAATGACATAACGATTCCCTTTATAGAACAATTAATTACTGGTTAGAGATGGCTTCCACAGCGTGAAGGTTAACTTCACTCGTTTTGTAAATGAGAATAGTAATCATTATTTATCGTAATGTGGAGCGTTAATTGTTGTTTTTGGTTAAAAGAATCACCTTCACTTGCTATTACTTAACGACCGGTTAGTTAATTCTTTTCAAAGAATTTACAAACGGTGTAACATATATACATATGTTCCATTTGGTACGTTTCTCTTTGCGAGTCGCTTTGATGAAGATTATTGCCATGCGCACGGTCGCGCTCCCCGCTTTATTACTCCCTCTCGTCGCCAACGTGCACGCCAGCACGGACGACGAACAAACCATGGTCGTTACGGCGACGCCTACCGCGATTTCCGAACTGGATACCCCTGCCGCCGTCAGCGTAGTGAACGGCGATGATATGCGTCTGGCCGCCCCGCGAATTAACCTCTCGGAATCGCTCGGCGCGGTACCCGGTTTGCAGGTACAAAACCGGCAAAACTATGCTCAGGATTTGCAGTTGTCGATTCGTGGTTTTGGTTCCCGCTCCACCTACGGCGTCCGCGGCCTGCGGCTATACGTTGACGGTATCCCTGCTACCATGCCCGATGGCCAGGGCCAGACGTCGAATATCGATATCGGCAGTATCGATAGCCTCGAGGTGTTACGCGGACCTTTTTCCGCGCTCTATGGCAACTCTTCCGGCGGCGTCATTAACGTCAATACCCAAACTGGCAGCCAGCCGCCGACCATCGAGGCCAGCAGCTACTACGGCAGCTTCGGCACTTGGCATTACGGACTGAAGGCCACCGGCGCCGTCGGCGACGGCACCCAGGCAGGTGATGTCGATTACACGGTGTCGACCAACCGTTTTACTACCCACGGTTCACGCGACCATAGCGGGGCGCGTAAAAATCTCGCCAACGCCAAATTAGGCGTGCGTATAAACGACGTCAGTAAATTAACGCTGCTGTTCAATAGCGTAGATATCAAAGCAAACGACCCGGGCGGATTGACATATGATGAATGGCGTAATAATCCTCAGCAGTCGCCGCGCGGCGATCAATACAACACGCGTAAAACGGTGAAACAGACCCAGGCCGGTTTACGCTATGAGCGCCAGCTTAGCCAGCAGGACGATCTCAGCGTGATGATGTATGCCGGCGAGCGCGAAACTACCCAGTATCAGTCAATCCCAATGGCGCCGCAGCTGAAGCCCTCGCATTCCGGGGGAGTCATCGATTTAACTCGCCATTATCAGGGGATCGACACCCGCTGGACCCACCGCGGCGAATTACTGGTGCCGGTGACCTTTACCACCGGTCTTGATTACGAAAATATGAGCGAACGGCGTAAAGGTTATGAAAACTACGTTCTGGTGAACGGCGCACCGCAATATGGCGAGCAGGGCAACCTGCGCCGTAATGAACGTAATCTGATGTGGAACCTTGATCCCTACCTGCAGACTCAGTGGCAGCTGACGGACAAGCTCACATTCGATGCTGGCGTCCGCTACAGCTCCGTTTGGTTTGACTCTAACGACTATTACGTCACTCCGGGTAACAGCGATGATAGCGGCGATGCCAGCTACCACAAATGGCTACCAGCCGGTTCATTGAAGTATGCCGTCACGGATGCCTGGAATATCTATCTTTCCGCCGGACGCGGTTTTGAAACGCCGACGATCAATGAACTCTCGTATCGTTCCGGCAATCAAAGCGGATTAAACTTCGATCTTAAACCCTCCACAAATGAAACCGTGGAAATCGGCAGCAAAACGCGGATAGGCAACGGACTGTTCACCGCCTCGCTGTTCCAGACCGATACCGACAATGAGATTGTGGTCGACTCCAGCAGCGGCGGCCGCACCAGCTATAAAAACGCCGGTAAAACCCGTCGTCAGGGAATGGAACTTGGCCTCGACCAGCAGTTTGGCGACAGCTGGAAATTAAAAGCAGCATGGACCTGGCTCGACGCCACCTATCGCACGAACGTTTGCGGCTCCTCAGACTGCAACGGCAATCGTATTCCGGGTATTGCCCGCAATATGGGCACTGCCTCTTTCGGCTACCAACCGGAACAGGGTTGGTACGCGGGTAGCGATATCCGTTATATGGGCGACATTATGGCCAACGACGCCAACACCGCCAAAGCGCCATCGTGGACCGTGGTAGGCCTGACCACCGGCTATAAGTGGAGCTACGGGAAAATGGATATGGATCTGTTCGGCCGCGTCGATAACCTGTTCGATCGCACCTACGTTGGCTCGGTGATTGTTAATGAATCCAATGGTCGTTATTACGAACCGGCGCCGGGCCGTAACTTCGGCATCGGTATGAATCTCGCCTGGCGTTTCGAATGATGACGCCGCCCAATGAGTAATGATAAAAAAAGGGATCCCAATTGGGATCCCTTTTTATTCCGCCGCATTCTGTTAGAACGCGCTTCTTAAGGACAATTCGAAAATAATTTTTTCCGCCTGGCAGGAGAAATTCACCGCCGCGTCCAGTTTCGCCTCATTACCCACCGGCTCAATCGTGTAATCCACGCTCGGCGTTTCGCTGGCGGCGGCAACGGCGCGTTCGCGAATGGCCGCTACCGCAGACTCCGCTTCTTCACGGGTAGGGAAAAGTTTCTCGACCCGGTAAACGCAGTCTTCGTTATCAATAATGGTGCCAACATCAATGGCGCAGCCTTTGGTACTGCATTTATCAACTACATCTTTCATCGCATTAACCTCTTAAGTTTCCTTAAGGATAAAAAGCCGCTCACGGAAAAGCAAACCATTAATAAAAGTATGGATTAGTCATTTTTTTGCTTAGAGGCGACGAAACCGCCCCCGCACGCGTCTTCGGGGGCGTTAGAGAAGGCGGTAACGTTACTCCTCCGCTGCGACGTTAATCACAACTTTGCCGAAGTTTTCTCCCTTCAGCAGGCCAATCAGCGCCTGCGGCGCATGCTCCAGGCCGTCAATCTGCTGCTCGCGGTATTTGATTTTACCTTCTTGCACCCAGCGCCCCATTTGCTGCTGGAACTCCGCGATGCGATGCCCGTAATCCTGGCCGATGATAAAACCCTGCATACGAATACGTTTTTTAAGGATCGTCGCCATCAGCAGCGGCAGCCGATCCGGGCCATCCGGCAGCGCGGTGGCGTTATAGCCGCTAACCAGTCCGCACACGGGAACCCGCGCAGCGGTATTCAACAACGGCAGGACCGCATCAAAGACTTTACCGCCGACGTTTTCATAGTAGACATCGATGCCCTGTGGGCAGGCCTGCGCCAGCTGCTGGCTGAAATCCGCAGCGCGGTGATCAAGACAAACATCGAAGCCTAACGTCTCTACCGCATAACGACACTTCTCGACGCCGCCGGCAATGCCGACGGTACGGCAACCCTTAAGTTTGCCGATCTGCCCGACGGTGGCCCCCACCGGCCCGGTTGCCGCCGCCACCACCAGCGTTTCTCCCGCTTTCGGCTGGCCGATATCCAGCAGCCCCATATAAGCGGTAAATCCCGGCATGCCTAACACCCCCAGCGCCCACGAAGGGTGCTCAGGATTGTCGCCGAGCTTAACCAGATCGCTACCATCGGAAAGCGCATAATCCTGCCAGCCGCTATAGCCAAGCACCCACTCACCGGGTTTAAAATCAGGGTGATTAGTGCTCACCACGCGGCTTACCGTCCCCCCGACCATCACCGCGCCAATGTCCACCGGCGGCGAATAAGAAGGCGCATCGCTCATCCGTCCACGCATATAAGGGTCGAGCGACAAATAAATAGTCCGCAGCAGGATCTGATTCGCCCCCGGCGTCGGGAGGTCACCCTCTTCCAGTCTGAAATTTTCGGCGGTAGGTTCACCGTGCGGGCGTGAAGCCAATACCCAGCGGTGATGGCGTTGTGGATTAGCGGTCATAGCAAACTCCTCTTGTTAACGGCCTGTACTGAGGCTAGCCGTTTTATGCTTAACACGCTTTAACATTATGAGCCGGATTGGTTCAGGCGCACCACCAGATAGACGCAAGTCTCGCTGGACTCATTAATAAACCGGCAATCGTTGGGCGGCCCCAGTTCCAGACAATCCCCCGCCTGCATCTGATGGCGAGTGTTCCCTTCTACAAAAACTAACTCACCCTGCTGTAGCCAGATGAGCTGTCGCGCCAGCGCATACGAAGAAGCAGGCATCGGTACATCGCTGCCGGCCGGCAGCTCTATTTGCACCAGATCGATCGGCAGATCGCTACGCGGCGAGACGTGACGGCGCAAATAGTGGCTTTGTGGATCGCGCCACACTGGCTGGTTGGCAAAGCGCAAAAGCTTGCCCTCCTGCATCTCTGCACGCGCAATTAACGTCGACATACTGATGCCAAACGCGCCGGAGAGACGGCCCAGCATCGCCGCGGTGGGGCTACTTTCGCCACGTTCAATTTTATGCACCATTGCCCGCGAGGCCCCTGCGCGTTCAGCCAGATCGCTTAGCGACCAGCCGCGGGACTCGCGTTCGATACGAATGCGTGCGCTAATGCGCTGGTTGAGATTGTCTTCTATAGTATTCATGACGTAACAATATAGTGCGCACTACCGTATTACACAACTGTCCGCCATCCCCGATACTGCGCCGTTCCACGTAAAATTTATCGTAAAACTGATGACAGCCTGCCGTTCATTATTGTAATAATACCGTACCACTATAGTGTACAGACTTTGAGGCTTGCTATGTCCATCCGCCATGCCAGTAAAGACGATTGCGCGGCGATCGCCGAAATCTATAATCACGCCGTACTGCATACCGCTGCCATCTGGAATGACAAAACCGTCGATATCGATAACCGTATTGCCTGGTTTGAGGCCCGGCAGATTGCCGGCTATCCAGTGCTGGTGAGTGAAGAAAACGGCGTCATTACCGGGTACTCCTCGTTCGGCGACTGGCGCGCTTTTGACGGTTTCCGCCATACCGTTGAACATTCGGTATATGTCCATCCCGATCATCAGGGCAAGGGGATTGGCCGTAAGTTGTTAGTCGCGCTTATCGCTGAGGCGCGGCGTCTGCGCAAACATGTGATGGTGGCCGGAATTGAATCCCGCAACCATGCTTCGTTACATCTGCATGAAACCCTGGGTTTTATCACCACTGGGCAGATGCCGCAGGTGGGAACTAAATTCGGTCGCTGGCTGGATCTGACCTTTATGCAGCTACAGCTCGACGATCGCCAGGATCCGGACGGCGAGGTATGAATCAGTCGCTCACCCTTGCCTGCCTGATAGCGGCGGGCGTCGGTCTGGTTTTGCAAAACACCCTGATGGTCCGCATTACCCAATCCGCCTCGACGATTCTTATCGCCATGTTGCTCAATTCGCTGGTGGGAATTGTTATTTTTGTCACCATTTTACTATTGCGCCACGGCGCGGCAGGCTTTCAGGAACTGGCGCTGAACATCAAGTGGTGGACCCTCATTCCCGGCCTGCTGGGTTCCTTTTTCGTCTTCGCCAGCATTAGCGGTTATCAAAACGTGGGCGCGGCGACAACCATTGCGGTACTGGTGGCCAGTCAGCTGGTTGGCGGATTGGTTATTGATTTGATTCGCGCCCACGGCGTACCAATTCGGGCGTTAATCGGGCCAGTATGCGGGGCGGTGATGTTGGTGGTGGGCGCCTGGCTGGTGGCCAGGCGCCAGTTCTGACGTCATCCTTAAAGGATCTCGCCGCCTTTGGTTAACTGCTCGCGGCGTGCTTCCTGATCTTCATGATGTTGCCGCCCGTGATGGGCTATCGCTGTCCGCAGGCGCTGCTGCTGGGTATAACGCTCTTCGCGGCCCAGTTCGGCATCGTCGCTTAACGCGATCAGTAGCTCGTTCATAGAGGCAATCACGCCCCCGGCAATGGTGTCATCGACCCTGGCAATGACATCGTCCAGATGTGCCATCCTGTTCTCCTTTTCGATCAATTCAGCTTAGCTTTGGAAAAATCGCTTCCCATCAGACTCACGCTATAGCCGCTGACGTTGCTGCGGGTGGCGTAGAAAGTTTTACCCGTCGCCAGCGTGATCCACGGCGCCTGCTGATAGAAAATTTCCTGAGCCTGTTGGTAGAGTTTGTCGCGGGCCTGCGGATCGCTCACCAGAAGCGCTTTTTTCACCAGCGCGTCATAGGACTTATCGCACCAGCGCGCTACGTTGGAGCCGGTTTTGATATTATCACAGCTGAGCAGCGTACCAGCGAAGTTGTCCGGATCGCCGTTATCGGACATCCAGCCAAACAGCGCGCTATCATGTTCGCCCTTGCGCATACCGGAAAGGTATTCGCCCCACTCATAGCTGACGATTTTCGCTTTAATGCCGACTTTGCTCCAGTCGTTCTGAATCATTTCAGCGACACGCTTCGAGTTCGGGTTATACGGGCGCTGTACCGGCATCGACCACAGGGTCACTTCTGCGCCCTGCTCCAACCCGGCCTGCTTAAGTAACGCTTTCGCTTTCTGCGGATTGTAGTCGTAATCCGGCAAATCCTTCTTGTAACCGAGCATATTGGCCGGGATCGGCGATTTCGCCACGTTGCCGGAATCCAGGAAGACCGCTTTCACTATCGCCTGCTTGTCGGTGGCGTAGTTCAGCGCCTGACGTACCAGCACGTTATCAAACGGTTTCTTTTGCGTATTAAACGCCAGATACCCCACGTTCAACGCCTCCACCGCGTGTAACGCCAGATCTTTATTCCCTTTAATCACCGGGAACTGTACAGGCGATGGCGCGGGAATGATCTGGCATTCGTTAGTCTGCAGCTTAGCCAGACGAGTCTCAACGTTCGGCGTGATGGAGAAGATCAGATGTTTAGTCGGCACCTCACCTTCCCAATAATGCGGATTGGCGATATAGCGGATTTGTGAATCCACTTTGTACTGCTGCAGCGCATAGGGGCCGGTACCAATAGGCCAGCTATCAACGTATTCCGGCGTCCCTTTTTTCAACATCGCATCGGCATATTCAGCAGAAAGAATCGAAGCGAAGTCCATCCCCCAATCGGCGAGAAACGCCGCATTGGGCTCGCTCAGCACAAACTGAACGTGGTAATCATCAATCTTCTTCACTTCTTTAATCAGCTTATCAAGGCCAACGTCGTGGAAATATTCATAATTGCCCTGCGACACGTTGTGATAAGGATGCTGCGGATCCTGCTGGCGCAGCACCGAGAACAGCACATCATCCGCATTGAAATCGCGGGTCGGCTTAAAGTATTTATTGCTGTTGAACTGCACGCCCTTACGCAGCGTAAAGGTCCAGGTTTTACCATCCGGGGACACATTCCATTCGGTCGCCAGCGACGGAATCGGTGTGTTTTTAAGCGGATCAAAGGTAATCAGGCGGTTATAGAGCACCTGCGAGCTGGCAACGAAGGAAGGACCGGAGCTGGCGATTTGCGGGTTAAAGGATTCCGGCGAGGCTTCCGAACAGTAGACCAGCGTGTCGTTGGCCGCAGCCAACGCGGTGCCGGCTGGCAGCAGTGCGCTTAGTGCCAGTGCAAGTAGTGATTTCCCTGTAGACATGGTTATAAACCTTATAAATTTGTTATATGCCCACTAATAACAGCACAGCGTAATACAACCAGCAAATAATGAATCGCTATTAGATTCACACTTTAACTCATAAGGTTAGCGCTGTTTGCGGCACTTCTATTTCTGATGTGTCCGTCCTCGCTTTTCTGTTCGTCATTATTATCTTATTAAGTTGTGACCCGCTGAGAAATCTGCAAAAAAGTTGTGCGATAACCGCCCTTTCGCCGCTGCGCAATGAGGTATGGCGGTAGACTCGACACTCCGCAGACCAATGAGGTTACGCTAATGACTATAACCTGCAGCTTATATAGCGGCGGCCGCTGGCACGATGCCGAAAGCCGCGCCACTTTTATCCGTCGCCATCCGCAAAATAACGAGACAGCCTCTACCGCCGCAGCGGCCAGCCTCAATGACGCCCGTTGCTGTGCAGATAAGGCCGCCGCCGCATTCCCTTCATGGCGGGACAGCGCCCCATCCGAGCGTCGCCGGCTGTTGCTGGAAGCCGCCGCGCAAATGCAGCTTAGAGAGGCGAAATTTATTGCTACCATGGCGGCGGAGACCGGCGCGACGGCGCACTGGGCCGGATTTAACGTGCATCTGGCGGCAGATATCTTACGCGAAGCTGCAGCGCTAACCACCCAAATAGAAGGACAAGTGATTCCCTCTGATGTGCCGGGTAATCTGGCGATGGGCTTGCGTCAGGGCGCAGGCATCGTATTGGCTATGGCGCCGTGGAACGCACCGCTGATTCTGGCCACCAGAGCCATCGCCACGCCGCTGGCGTGCGGCAATACGGTGATTCTCAAGGGCTCGGAACTCTCGCCCGCGACGCATAGCTTAGTCATCGATGCCCTCGCCGCGGCGGGCTTTCCCGACGGCGTGGTGAATTATCTCACCTGCTCGCCAGCCGACGCGCCTGCGCTGGTGGAAACGCTGATCGCTCACCCCGCCGTACGACGCGTGAATTTTACCGGGTCGACCCCCGTTGGGCGCATTATTGCCCGCACCTGTGGAGAATACCTTAAACCGGCAATTCTTGAGCTGGGTGGCAAAGCGCCTCTACTGGTACTGGATGATGCCGATCTTCAGCAGGCGGCGGCGGGCGCGATTTTTGGCGCTTTCGCTAACGCCGGACAGATTTGTATGTCCACCGAACGCATAATTGTCGATGAGAGCATCGCGGATGAGTTCGTCGCATTAATCAGCCAACGCGCCGCCGCGCTGCCTTCTACGCTTCTCGGCCCGGTGGTCGATATGAAAACGGTACAACGCTGCAACGCGTTGATTGATGATGCACTGAACAAGGGAGCTCGTTTGCTCTGCGGTGGAAAGGCGGAATCAACGCAAATGCGCGCCACCCTGCTGGATGGCGTGACGCGTGAGATGCGAATATGGCATGAAGAATCTTTTGGCCCGGTCAAATCGGTGATTCGTGTCAACGGCGAGGAGGAGGCTCTGGCCGTCGCTAACGAGAGCGAATACGGCCTGGCGGCAGCGGTTTATAGCCGCGATACCGCTCGCGCCTGGAATGTGGCGCAGAACCTGCAAACCGGTATTTGCCATATTAACGGCCCTACCGTACATGATGAAGCACAGATGCCTTTCGGCGGCTGTAAATCGTCCGGCTATGGCCGCTTCGGCGGACGCGCAGGGATCGCTGAATTCACCGAACTTCGCTGGATAACCATGCAAACTCGCCCGCGCGAATTACCGTTCTGATTTCCCGCAATGCTTTCAGAGCAACCCGGCAATCACGCGCGCCAGCGCGGCCGGGTTTTCCCATGCCATCGAATGCCCCGCCTGTGGTATGACAGCCAATGCGATACCCGCAGTTTCGACATCTTCCGCTTCCTGTGAGGGTAGCGATAAACTACCGTAGATAAGCGTCTTGCGGCATTGCAGGTGAATAAAACTCTCAAACCACGAGGGAGAAGCGCCTACTACCAGGCTGGTAGCTCCCCGCCATAACGCCCACGGTGCGCTGTTTTGTAGGCAACCTTTCCATGGGGACGTTTCTTCCGCCAGCATCGACTGATAGCCGTTGGCGATAAAATCATCTTCCGTCTGCCCGGCGATTTTACAGCTATAGAATCCCCCACCGGCATAGAGATTGGGCTCGGCGACAATTAAGGCCTCAACGCGTTTGCCCAGCCGCTGCGCTGCCTCAATAGCCACACTGCCCCCCATACTATGGCCGTAGAGAATGCAGCGGCTGACCTGTAATTTGTTCAGCCACTCCACAACGACCGCAGCCTGGTCAGCAATTCGGTAGCCAAACTGAAGCGGTTTATCGCTGTAACCATAGCCTGGAAGATCAATTAGTAAGGCCCGGCGCCCATTCAATATAGGGTTAGAAACCACTGGCGGGTAATCGTATGAAGAGGCGAAACCTAACCCATGAATGAACACAATAGGGTCCCCCTGGCCTTGGAAATCAAACCAACGGACCGTTGCACCGGCTAAATGCGAATAGAAGCTGTTCATCAGATGGCATCCTTATTATTTTTAACTGTATTTATATACAGCCATCAAGACAATTAGGCCAGCCATTTCTGTTGTTCAGAATAGAGAAACCAGCAGCGCCATAGGGAAGCTGAATGGCCAGGTGGCACCAATCAGCAACGCAGCCAGCAGGCGAATACAACGGCTTTCCTTAGTTAAAAACCAGCTTATCAACGCGCAGATACAGCCCATTACGGCATAAAAAACCAGCATTTTCTGGTATAAAGTCATTTTTTTCCTTCCCTGTCAGACGTCGCGCAATGCGCGCCATCTCCCGCACCACTTAGGACGTCAGAGATCAATACCTCACAAAACAAACCGCTGCAAAGACCATGGAATAACGATCGATTCAGTGTTGTCCGATAGCGCAACTCTATGCGACCGACTATAAATGTAGGGGCTTACTCATAAAGGTGGCGTTATGGATGTTTCCAGCAAAACCGTAATTCTGATTAATGTCGGCGCAGCGCTTGCGCTTATTAGCCTGTTATCCGTTCGTTTTGGTTGGCTTTAGTAATTTTTTCAGCAACTAAACCTAAAAAAGCAGCTTCAATGGCTGCTTTTTTTTATGATTTTATTGTCGCGCGTTCCCCAGCATCTTGTTGCTGAAGCACCGCGATAATCTTATGATTTTCAGGGTTATATTGCGGCAAGAAATTTAGCTTTTCGCTATCCCATTCAACCATTGCGCAAACGCCCACAGTTGCCCCCTGGCTTTCACAGCGACTAATACGCTGGGCAGGGAGATTACCGTAAAGCATTGCGCTTACGCCGATGAGTAACAAGAGATATGCTAGCTTTTTCAAACCAATTCAACTTCAGAATAACAAATTATGTAAAATTTTCTCATGAGCGCCCCAACAAAGTCAAATCACATACACACCCGTCACCGCTACTGCTACGATCCATGCCGTGAATTTAACATTATCGCTACAATTATTGTCTTCCGGTATAGAAAGCATCGAGTGCTATCCGCCCTATGACCTCTTGCCAGCGGAAGGATATTTATATTATTGGCAATAACAAAATGATCTGACACTCCTCGTACGGTGTTATACATATTTGGCTACAATGGACTTAAGGGGTGAGAATTTTCTTAAATTGGCTTGTGCAGATAATCAACAAACAACTTCCTCAACCATATAGGTAATGCGGATTCGACATTTTCATTTGTTAATTTGTGCTATTTATTCGATTAAGTGATAGAAATTATTATTTGCAAATTCACGGTTTTCCGCATAGGTTCATGACTATTCGTTATAACGTATTTGCTTTTTCTCTTACTTATTTTGAGGTTGCTTATGTCAGGAATAGCAGCGCTATTAATAGCATTAGTTTTATTGGTGGTAGCTATCTACAGCCTTCTCTCTTATATTCGTGAGCGCCGCCATTCGGGTTTGCCTTCTAAAAAAGACAAACGTTAATTGTGGCATCGATATAAAAGGCGATTCGCAAAAAAAATCCCCGCATTAATCTGCAGGGATCTCATAATGATTAAGAACAGACTCTTAATGGTTTACACCCCATCCGGCGCTTATCTCCGGCACTCACAATGGCTTAGCTCTTGAAGGGGTATAAGAATACTCTCATATTACCCCTTATCTGTTTTAACATTTGTTGCTATTGCAACTATTAGCCTGATAATTCTGCCGGTACGTTAATGTTTAATGTTTAATGTTTAATGTTTCACCATCACATGCCTAACCACCGTGTAATCCTCCAGGCCGTACATCGACATATCTTTGCCGTATCCAGACAACTTCTGCCCACCGTGCGGCATTTCGCTAACCAGCATGAAATGGGTGTTTACCCAGGTGCAACCGTACTGTAATCGCGCACTCAGACGATGAGCGCGACCAACATCCTGCGTCCATACCGAGGAGGCCAGACCATACTGCGAATCATTAGCCCAGGTTAACACTTGTTCCTCGTCGCTAAACGACGTGACGCTGACTACCGGGCCAAAAACTTCACGTTGTACGATAGCATCTTGCTGCCGGGCGCCAGCCAACAGCGTGGGCTGGAAATAGTAACCATTACCCGCAGCGCGACTGCCGCCGGTGACCACTTTAATATGCGGTAAAGCGCGTGCGGCGTTGACCGCTGCTGTCACCCGCTCCAGATGCGGAAGAGAACTCACCGGCCCCAGCTCCGTAGACGGATCGTCCAGTTGCCCCATTTTCAGGCTGGCCACGGCAGCGCCTAATTTTTCAACCAGCCGATCGTAGACGCCTTGCTGCGCATAGATACGACAGGCGGCAGTACAGTCCTGGCCGGCGTTATAAAAACCGAAGGTGCGAATGCCTTCAACGACGGCATCAATATCGGCATCATCAAAAACGATAACCGGCGCTTTACCACCCAGCTCCATATGGGTACGTTTAATCGAAGAAGCCGTATGACCAATGATATGGGCGCCGGTGGCGATCGAGCCGGTCAGGGAAACCATGCGTACTTTACTGTGGCCGGTGAGCGGATCGCCAACGGTTGGACCACGGCCAAAAAGCACGTTAATGACCCCGGCCGGGAAAATATCTTTTGCGAGCTCCGCCAACTTCAATGCCGTAAGCGGAGTGATTTCCGAAGGTTTAATGACCACGCAGTTACCAGCCGCCAGCGCGGGCGCCAGCTTCCAAGCCGCCATCATCAACGGATAGTTCCACGGTGCAATCGAGGCCACTACGCCGACAGGATCGCGGCGGATCATCGAAGTATGCCCCTCCAGATACTCTCCTGCCGCCATTCCCGGCAGACAACGCGCGGCGCCGGCGAAGAAGCGAAACACATCGGCAATCGCCGGCATTTCGTCATTGATAACACAATGCAGCGGTTTACCGCAGTTTAAAGACTCCAGTTTCGCCAGCGTTTCTGCATGTTCGGTAATAACGTCAGCCATTTTCAGTAAACATTCGGCGCGAGTTTTCGGCGTTGTCTGGCTCCAGCTGACAAACGCACGATCTGCAGCATTGACGGCGGCATCGACCTGCGCCTCGGTCGCCTCCGCAATCTCAATAATCGCTTCACCGTTGGCAGGATTGAATACCGGCAGTACTTCGCCCTCACCCGCCACTAATTTACCGTTTATCAAAAGGTTATGTTGCATAGCATGATCCTGTAAAGTGTATTATTTTCCGCTTTCGGCGTTATACTCGCCGTCACGGGTTAGCCACCAGGCCCCCAGGATGGGTACAGTCGTCACTAACATCACCAACAGCGCGACCACGTTGGTGACCGGCACATCGCGCGGACGCCCCAGCTGATTTAACAACCACAGCGGAAGCGTCCGTTCGTGTCCGGCAGTAAAAGTAGTGACGATAATTTCATCAAAGGAAAGAGCGAAGGCCAGCATGCCACCCGCCAGCAGCGCCGAACCCAGATTGGGCAGCACCACGTAACGGAAGGTTTGCCAGCCTGTTGCGCCAAGATCCATTGATGCTTCCACCAGACTCCATGATGTCCGGCGAAATCGGGCAATGACGTTGTTAAACACCACCACCACGCAGAAGGTCGCATGACCCACTACGATAGTTAGCACCCCTGGCTCAAGATTAACGGCTTTGAATGCCGTCAATAGCGCCAGACCGGTAATAATGCCGGGAAGCGCAATCGGCAACAGCAACAGCAGCGACACGGCATTCTTACCAAAAAACGTGCTCCGCCACAGCGCCCCGGCGGCAAGCGTACCTAGCACCAGCGCAATCCCCGTGGACAAGGCGGCGATTTTAAGTGACAACGTCACCGATTCAATAATATCGGCACGAGCTGCCGCCTCGCTGAACCAGCGTAAAGTCAGCCCCTTCGGCGGGAAGCTAAAAGCGGCATCCTCTGTGTTAAAGGCATACAGGGCGATAATCAGCAGTGGAAAATGGAGAAATATCACTCCCCCCCAGGTGGCGATTTTGAGAAACAACGGTGCGCGTTCAGAGTGCATCAAACGCTCCCAGGCGCTTAACAAACGCCAGATAGAGTGCAATAAGAACAATCGGCACCAACGTGAACGCCGCCGCCATCGGCATATTGCCAATCGCGCCCTGCTGCGAATAGACCATGTTGCCGATAAAGAAACCGGGCGGCCCCACCAGTTGCGGGACAATAAAATCCCCAAGCGTGAGGGAAAAGGTAAAGATAGAACCTGCCGCGATACCCGGTATGGCTAAAGGCAGTACCACGTAGCGGAAGGTTTGTTGCGGTCGGGCGCCTAAATCGGCTGAGGCCTGCAACAGCGATGGCGGCAGACGTTCCAGCGCCGCCTGCACCGGCAGGATCATGAACGGCAGCCAGATATAGACAAATACCATGAATCGCCCAAGCCCGGAGGTCGACAAGGTATTGCCGCCGACCGCCGGGATGGTCAATACCATATTTAACACGCTCTCCAGACCAAGGTTGCCGAGGAACCATTGCGCCACGCCATCTTTCGCCAGCAATAGCGTCCAGGCGTAGGCCTTGACGATATAACTTGCCCACATCGGCAACATTACCGCGATATAAAAGAAAGCTTTCATCTTGCCGCGGGTATAACGCGCCATATACCAGGCCATCGGCAATGCCAGGATTGCGCTGGCCATAGTCACGCAGATGGCCATCACCAGGGTACGGATAATGATGTCGTAGTTGGCGGGATTGAACAGCGCCTTCAGGTTGGCAAGGGTCAAATCCGTCGTCACCGACATCGTAAAGTCATCAAAGGTATAGAAACTTTTCCATAACAGCGTCAGGAGCGATCCCAGATAGACGATGCCAAACCACATCAACGGCCCCAGCAGCAGTAAAAACAGGCCCAATGAGGGTTTTCGCCAGAACAGTCCTGACACTCGCCCGGTCGTCGGTTGCACAAGCGCCATCGTCATCTCAGCCTCCGTTTTCCAGGGAAACCATCGCCGAACGCGACCAGCCGGCTGATACCTGTTGCCCCAACTGCGGTGTGCCAACCGCCGCCCCGCCATCGACGTTGGCCTGGCTGACTAACAGCTTATCGCCCGCAGCGAGTTTCAGTTCAATACGCGTAGACGCGCCCTGAAACTGTACCGCCTGGACGGTCCCCTGTACCTGGATATCACCGCCGCTATTCAGGCGGATATGTTCCGGGCGCAACGACCAGGCGCCGGACAAGCCACATAGCCTCTGAGAAATTTCAGAGGTAAAAACGTTCGCGGTGCCGACGAATCCGGCGACAAAGGCGGTTTTAGGACGTAAATAGAGATCGTGCGGCGAGTCGACCTGTTCAATGCGACCATTATTAAACACCGCCACGCGATCGGACATCGATAGCGCTTCACCCTGATCGTGGGTAACAAAAATGAAAGTGATACCCAGCGATTGCTGAAGTTTTTTTAACTCCACCTGCATCTGTTCACGTAGTTTTAAATCCAACGCTCCCAACGGTTCATCTAAGAGCAGCACCCGCGGTTGATTAACCAAAGCGCGGGCAATGGCGACCCGCTGCCGCTGGCCGCCGGAAAGCTGTGAAGGTTTACGCGCGTGAACAAAGCCAAGCGCTACTTTCTCTAATGCTTGCTGGGCGCGAAGATGGCGTTCTTTTTTGCCCACCCCTTTCACCATCAGCCCGTAGGCGACGTTGTCGATAATCGACATATGAGGGAATAGCGCGTAATCCTGAAAAACCGTGTTCACGTCGCGCTGCCATGGCGGTAATTCGCTGGCAGGCTGGCCAAAAATACGAATCGAACCGCCGGATAGCTGTTCGAAGCCTGCGATTAAGCGCAGGCAGGTAGTTTTGCCGGAGCCGGACGGCCCCAGCATAGAGAAAAATTCACCATCGCGAATGGCGATGCTCACGCCATCCACCGCGCGCACGTCACCGTACAGACGCGAAACGTCATTAAACTCTACCGCGTACGTCATGTTCAGTCTCCAGGCGCTTAGCGGCCACCCATAATCGCGATATAGTCCTGAGTCCAACGGCTATAAGGGACATATTTGCCGCCTTGGGCAATTGGCGTTTTCCAGAACGCAATCTTGTCGAATTGGTTGTAGCCGTTAGTTTCGCAGCCTTTGTCTCCCAGTAGCGTGCTCGCCTTACAGCCCTGCGGCACGACTGGCAGCGATCCAAACCAGGCGGCGACATCGCCCTGTACTTTCGGCGTCAGTGACCAGTTCATCCACTTATAAGCGCATACCGGATGCTTTGCCTCACTATGTAACATCGTGGTATCAGACCAGCCGGTCACGCCTTCTTTCGGGAAGACGGTAGCAACGGGCTGCCCTTCACCTTTAAGGCCATTGGCCTGATATGGCCAGGATCCGGAAGCAACCACCCCTTCGTTTTTGAAGTCGCTCATCTGAACGGTCGCATCGTGCCAGTAGCGGTGAACCAGCGGATGCTGATCCTGCAGAACCTTTAACACCGCCTGATATTGCGTTTCAGTGAGTTCATAGGGATCGTTAATTCCTAACTGCGGCTGCGTTGCTTTGACAAAGAGCGCCGCGTCGGCGATATAAATCGGTCCATCATAGGCCTGAACCCGCCCCTGGTTACTTTTTCCGTCCGGTAAATCCTGTTTGACGAAAACCACTTTCCAGCTATCCGGCGGCGTCGGGAAGGTTTTGGTGTTGTACATCAGCAGGTTCGGCCCCCATTGATAGGGCGTGCCGTACACTTTATCGCCGACGTTAAACCACGCGCCTTTAGCAACTCGCGGGTCAAGCGTTTTCCAGTTGGGGATCAGCGCGGTATTAATCGCCTGTACACGCTTGCCCATAATCAGGCGCAACGAGGCGTCGCCGGATGCGGTGACCAGATCGTAGCCGCCCTTCGCCATCAAACTGACCATTTCATCGGAGGTGGCGGCAGTTTTCACATTAACCTGGCAGCCGCTCTCTTTTTCGAATTGACTTACCCAGTCATAATTCTTATCCGTCTGGCCGCGTTCGATATAACCCGGCCAGGCAATAATATCGAGCCGACCTTCACCTTTATCCAGCGATGTCGGCGGTTCTGCGGCTTGCGCAGTAACAAAAACCATACTCAGCACGCACAGGCTGCCACGGGCAAATTTTTTGCTCATTTGAACTTACTCCTGTCAGAATAAAGGTAGCGGCAGCCGTGCCGTAAAAATATCTCCCTTAATAAGGGTAGACGGCGGCCTGCGGGCCTCAGGGGAAATTTACTCAGGTTGTGACCCGGGGCGCATTCCGCAAAAATCGCCGCCACGATTCGATAATATGGATTATAGACAAGGAGTTATGGCAAAGGGTTGAGTATGCATATTCCCTATGACAGCCCGGTGTTAACGGGTATTTAACCCTGATTAATGTATACGAGAATGCCGGAAATTAATTGCCGGGAAAAATAAACCGGCAATTAAAAAAACAGCGATGAATAAACTAAGGCAAAAGTTGACGTATAAGTTCACCGAGCCGTTTGACTCCCTGCTCCTCTTTTTCTCCCCAGCCCCATGCGGTATTAAAACGGAAGAATGAGGTCCAGTTAGCGGTGGTAGAAAACATTTTACCCGGCGCAATACTGATGTTATCCCGTAACGCCAGAGTACTGAGTTCGCCAGCATCGACGCCGGCGGGCAACTCAAGCCACAGGAAATAACCGCTGTCGCTATGGTGAATTTTGACCTCGGCGGGTAAAAAACGCAGTAGCGCTTGCCAGGCCAGCTGTTTTCGCTCGGCAAGCTGACGCCGCAACCGGCGTAAATGCGCGTCGTAGCGTTTGGTAGACAGATAATCCACCAGCGCCAGTTGCATCGGCGAACTGGTCGATAGCGTACTCATCAGTTGCAGTTGCTGAATACGGCGGGCATGTCGGCCAGCGGCGACCCAGCCGATACGAAAACCTGGAACCAGGCATTTGGAAAATGAGCTGCAGTGCAGCGTCATCTCATCACGATCCCAGTACTTTGCGGGTAGCGGTTTTTCCCGTCCAAAGTACAACTCACTGTAAACGTCATCTTCAATTAACATGACGTTGTAGCGCGTCAATAGCGCTACCAGCCGCGCTTTTTTGTCCGCCGACAGCGTAAATCCGAGCGGGTTCTGGCTATTGGTCATCAGCCAGCAGGCTTTTACCGGGTAACTTTGCAATGCCTGTTCGAGCGCGGCCAGATCGATCCCCTCTTTCACATCGCTGGCCACCGATAGCGCCTTAAGTCGTAACCGTTCGAGCGCCTGCAGCGCGCCGTAAAAGCACGGATTTTCTACGACGACCCAGTCGCCGGGCTCAGTCACCGCCTGCAGGCTGAGGTTTAGCGCTTCCAACGCACCGGCGGTAATGACGATCTCATCCGGCGATACGTTCATTCCCTGCAACGCATAACGCCGGGCAATAGCATGACGAAGCTCATCGTTACCCGGCGGCAGGTTCTCGATCACGCTCATGGCGGTGGCGGTCTTACTCACCTGCGCCAGAGAACGATTTAGCTGCTGCAAGGGGAACAGACGAGGGTCGGGAAAGGCGGAGGCAAAAGGCAGCATCGACGCCTGACGGCTGGCCTGCAGGACGTCGAAAATATAAGTGTTAATATCGACCGACTCATTGCGCGTCACCTGTGCCGGGGGATCAGGTTGACGCTGCTTCACCGGCTGCGGCGCAACGTAATAACCCGATTGCGGACGAGCGATAATACGTCCCTGGCTTTCCAGTAACTGGTAGGCATGGCTGACGGTCATAAAGCTCATTCCGCTGCTGACAACCTGTTCGCGTAAGGAGGGCAGCCGATCGCCGGGTTGCCAAACGCCGAGGGCGATCTGGTCGGTTAATTGTTGCGCAAGCTGCTGATACTTTTTCATTACCGCATCCATTTAACAATCGAGACTCATATCTTATAACAGTTGACTAAAAATGGCAGGTTCTAATAACTGATATACAACAATGTGCTTCTTGAACCAGTGCAGGTATAATATTCGCGCGTTAACTTTACTACTGAAATACCATCAAACCCTACTAGGGTTAATATAATATTCGCATTTAGGTTACATTGATAAACGCTTCATAATCACCAATATTCATTTGATTTATGAACCATACGTCATGGTCTATCGTTGAGATCCCAACTGGCGCCAACGTAAACACGCCTTGATATTTAATTATGAATCAACAACTCCTCCACTAAGGAAAATTCACAATAAGATAAATTCATTCCTCGCCAGTCTTTTTGACATAATTTAACGCACCTAAACCATTATCCATTGAACAATGCACCTGGCATAAAAAACGACAAGACACTGATATAAAACAAATTAATTACACGCCAGGGGATTCAATCTCTTCTGGATGTAACCGTTGAATTCAAAAAATAAGATAGAGTCCGCCAAACACAACCAGCCAAAAGACACTCATTAGCGCCAATGTGATACACAAACTTCGCAGTCCGTTCTGTGACAAGTCGCCTCCCTTATCTCCACTCACTAAATATATCAAAAAACAATAAATAAAGAATTCACATATAAAATGTAAATACTTGAACCTCGCGTTTACATTAAACACCAAACAATTCCAATCTACCAGAGTAATTAATAGAAAACAGGAGAGGCGCTAAGGAAAATCGTAAAAAAACATGTGAAGTAGCATTAAAAAAGATCACAACCAGCAATTCATTATTCATGATGACATAAATACTAATTTCATAAATATGAAATATGTATAAAAAGAATAACAGTGAGTAACTGTTATCATAAAAAACATCATTTCTGCCTCTGCTTTCACCATCTCCCTCCCCCTAAAATTGCGTTGAATCAATTTTGTTGTGGAGTCCAGCATGTTCGGTCTTGATGCATTTCATCTGGCGCGGATCCAATTCGCCTTTACCGTCTCATTTCATATCATCTTTCCCGCGATCACCATCGGTCTTGCCAGCTACCTGGCGGTGCTTGAGGGATTATGGTTAAAAACAAAAAATCCAGTCTGGCGCTCGCTATACCATTTCTGGTCGAAAATCTTTGCCGTCAACTTTGGTATGGGTGTCGTCTCCGGACTGGTGATGGCCTACCAGTTCGGCACCAACTGGAGCGGTTTCTCACAATTCGCCGGCAGTATTACCGGCCCGCTACTGACCTATGAAGTCCTCACCGCCTTCTTCCTGGAGGCCGGTTTCCTTGGCGTGATGTTATTCGGCTGGAACCGTGTCGGCCCCGGCCTGCATTTTTTCGCCACCTGTATGGTAGCGCTGGGCACCATCATCTCTACGTTCTGGATCCTTGCCTCAAACAGCTGGATGCAAACGCCACAAGGGTTCGAAATCGTTAATGGTCAGGTCGTACCCGTTGACTGGTTCGCCGTTATCTTTAACCCCTCTTTCCCTTACCGCTTATTCCATATGTCCGTCGCGGCGTTTCTTAGCAGCGCATTGTTCGTAGGCGCATCAGCCGCATGGCATTTGCTTCGTGGCAATCAAACCCCAGCCATCCGCGCCATGTTCTCTATGGCGCTATGGATGACGCTGCTTGTCGCCCCCATTCAGGCAATGATCGGCGATATGCATGGGCTAAACACCCTGAAACATCAACCGGCGAAAATTGCCGCCATCGAAGGCCACTGGGAAAATCCGCCGGGCGAACCGACGCCACTGCTGCTGTTCGGCTGGCCGGACATGCAACAAGAACGTACCCGCTATGGGCTGGAGATCCCTGCCCTCGGCAGCCTGATCCTGACTCACAGCCTCGATAAACAGGTACCGGCGCTGAAGGAGTTCGCTCCGGAAGATCGCCCCAACTCAACCGTTGTGTTCTGGTCATTTCGTCTGATGGCCGGTCTGGGAATGTTAATGATTCTGCTCGGCGTCATTGCCCTATGGCTGCGCTATCGGCAGCGTCTGTATAGCTCAAAACCTTTCCTGCGCTTCGCGTTATGGATGGGACCTTCTGGCCTGATTGCGATTCTTGCTGGATGGGTGACCACCGAAGTCGGACGCCAGCCATGGGTCGTTTACGGTATACAGCGCACCTCCGAGGCCGTATCAGCTCACGGTGATCTGCATATGACCATTAGCCTGCTGGCATTTATTGCCGTCTACAGCTCGGTATTCGGCGTTGGCTATAGCTATATGCTGCGCCTGATCCGCAAAGGTCCGCAAGAGCAGACGCCTGTGCCATCAGGTACGCCGGCGCGTCCGCTTTCTGCCGCGACGGATGGTTTTCAGCACAAGGAGTCCCGCTAATGGGTATTGATTTATCGGTTATTTGGTTTGTTATCATCGTGTTTGCCACCCTGATGTATATCGTCATGGACGGTTTCGACTTAGGGATCGGCATTCTGTTTGCCGCCGTACGCGGCGGCGATGAGCGCGACGTGATGGTCAACAGCGTCGCCCCGGTATGGGATGGCAATGAAACCTGGCTGGTGCTTGGCGGCGCTGGTCTCTTCGGCGCCTTTCCGCTGGCCTATGCGGTGATTATCGACGCGCTGTCGGTACCCTTAACCCTGATGCTGATTGGCCTAATTTTTCGCGGTGTGGCCTTCGAGTTTCGCTTCAAAGCGACCCCTTCGCACCGTCCTTTCTGGGATAAAGCTTTTCTGGGCGGATCGCTACTGGCGACATTCACCCAGGGCATGGTCGTCGGCGCGGTCATTCATGGTTTTCCGGTCAGCGGTCGCAGCTTTAGCGGTGGAATGTGGGATTGGCTGACGCCATTTACCCTATTCTGCGGTTTCGGCCTCACCGTTGCATACGCGTTACTGGGCGCTAGTTGGCTGGTAATGAAGAGCGAGAATCCGCTGCAGAATATCATGCGCAGAATTTCACGCCTTCTGCTGCTGGCCTTACTGATGATAATAGCCGTGATTAGCCTATGGACGCCGCTCTCCCAGCCGGCGATCGCCGAGCGCTGGTTTAGTCTGCCGAATCTGTTTTACCTGCTGCCGGTGCCGCTATTGGTTATCGCCATCAGCGTCTGGTTATGGCGCACGCTTGGGCAACGAGATGCTCACACCCTGCCGTTCGTGTTGACGCTGGGGCTCGTCTTCCTTGGGTTTAGCGGACTTGGGATCAGCATTTGGCCGAATATTATTCCGCCAGGGATTTCGTTATGGCAGGCCGCGGCGCCGCCGCAAAGTCAGGGCTTTATGCTGGTTGGCGCGTTACTGATTATTCCCGTCATTCTTGGGTATACCTTCTGGAGCTACTACGTTTTCCGCGGCAAAGTTCAAACTGGCGAGGGATATCACTGATGGCGCATTCATGGATAAAACGTCTGCTATGGCTGGCAGCCATATGGGGCGCTAGCGTGCTGGCACTGGGCGCCGTCAGTATGATTTTCCGCCTGCTGATGAACGCCGCCGGGCTTCGTGCCTGATATAACACATCTCCAGCCTGGCGCTCATCGCGTCAGGCTTTTTTCATCCTCTTCAGCCACGCCTGACAAAGCCTTGCGCTTCTTTGATAACGCCATAAAAAAACTAATATTAAATCAATCATATTGATCCCGCGTTATCTATTGATATGGAAAATGATATGTGGCGGAGAGGAATAGCGGCAGTGGTATTGATATGTGGGTTATTTTCCGGGCATCTGCTCGCCCAGCATCAGGGGCATGATTATTTCCCGGTGCAAAGCCTCGAACAGCGATTACTGCACGAGGCTGATTGCGATGAACTACGCAGCCGGGCTGAGGACACCGCCAGCTCGCTGCGCGAACATTATCACCGGCAGTACGCGCGCAAAGCAAAGGCGCATAACTGCCCGCCGTGAGAATGGTTCTTACGCGCCCTTACGCTTGGGCAGCGTTTTCATCAGTTCGTCAGGACTGACGGAGGCGACGATGCTGCCCGGATGGGGCATTTTGAGAATATGATTTTTGATTTTACCCACTACGTGCATTTCGCATGGACGGCAATCAAATTTCAGGGTTAACACTTCGTCACCGTGAATCAGCTGCATCGGCGTCGCCTTCCAGCTCTTTATCGAACCTTTGGCCTGCTTCGGACACAAGTTGAAGGCGAATCGCAGGCAATGCTTGGTAATCATCACCGGCACGTCGCCTTTCTCTTCATGAGCTTCATACGCCGCATCGATCAGCTGAACGCCATAGCGCTGGTAGAAAGCGCGCGCTTTGTGGTTATAAACGTTCGCCAGGAACGACAGATGCGTTTCCGGATACACCGGCGGTGGTACGGAGACCGGTTTACGCGTTCCGCGCTGCCAGGCATCGAGGCGCGCCTGATCGAGCATCTCTGCGGTTTCACGGCGCAGTTGGTTAAGCATACTGTTCGGAACAAACAGCGCCGGCAGATTAATCTGCACATCACGCGGGTAATAAATGGTCTGGCCGAGCTTCGCCACGCCATCACGTAAATTGGCCAGCGCTTTTTCCGCCTGGGTCGCTTCGGCGAATTCGCCATCCAGTGTATGCGTGACGCTGACGCCGTCTTCGCAGGTCATGGTCAGCACCAGCTGTTCCTGCCAGCCGCTCAGCGCGATATCAACCGCAATGCGGCGCTCGCTGGAAGTTTTCAGTAGCGCCTGCTGCCAGTTATGGTCGAGGTTACGATTAAGCGCCTCGTGCGGACGCACTTTATGCAGGTCTGCCGGCATTTCGTTTGGCCAGACGCGATAACGATTTTCCCCCGTTTTCTCCACCGTATTGGCGCGGAAGCCGACAACTTCACGTTTGATCATCACATTGAGGCCGTCACCATTCGTCAATGCGTCGGTTACTTCAACATCGAGATAATCTTTTCCGACTTTTAATACTTCGCCTACCGGCAGGCCGATAAATTTCGGCGAATCAAACGCGCCGATATCGCCCTTACGCGCGTTAACAAAATAGTCGGTGCTGCCGCGATGGAACGTTTTATCGGTCGACGGCACGAAGAAGTGTTCTGTGCGCCCGGCGGAAGAACGCGCGAGATCGCCGCGATCTTCAATAATACGATCCAGCATCTGACGATAGTGAGCGGTGATATTTTTCACATAACTCATATCTTTATAGCGCCCTTCAATTTTAAAGGAGCGCACGCCGGCGTCGATCAATGCCGCCAGGTTGGCGGTCTGATCGTTATCTTTCATCGACAACAGATGTTTTTCATAGGCCACAACGCGCCCCTGATCGTCTTTCAGGGTGTAAGGCAGGCGGCAAGCCTGAGAGCAGTCGCCGCGGTTGGCGCTACGCCCGGTTTGCGCGTGAGAAATATAGCACTGGCCGGAATAGGCTACGCATAAGGCGCCGTGAATAAAGAACTCGATAGTCGCGTCGGTATTATCGTAGATCGCTTTAATTTGATCGAGGTTGAGTTCGCGGGCCAGAACAATCTGGCTGAAGCCTGCATCAGAGAGAAACTTCGCTTTCTCAACGCTGCGGATATCGCACTGGGTGCTCGCATGCAGCTCAATTGGCGGCAGATCCAGCTCCATTATCCCCATATCCTGCACAATCAATGCATCAACGCCGGTCTCGTACAGATCGGTAATCAGACGTTGCGCCGGTTCCAGTTCATCATCATGAAGAATGGTATTCAGCGTCACAAACACCTTAGCGCCAAAGCGATGCGCAAACGGCACCAGGTTGGCGATATCGCTCAGGCTATTGCTGGCATTATGGCGCGCGCCGAAGCCCGGCCCGCCGATATAGACCGCGTCGGCGCCGTGTAAAATCGCTTCACGGGCGATCCCGGCATCGCGGGCAGGACTAAGAAGTTCAAGATGATGGTTTTGCAGGCGCATACGCTCGTCGTTATCCGTTATAGGGGGTCGAAATGGCGGCTATTGTAGTCAGAACTGGGCGTAGACGAAAACATTTTCCGCCGCGCCCGCACAGCGAATTTGCAGAAATCGGCAAAGCATTGAAGAAAAAGCTATTTCTCATGAAAACCCGGCAAGGTTACAGTGGCTGCGTATTCCGGATTTTCCTCGTCACGTTGTGAATTTTAGTCTCAGTCATCTTGATTGGCCGCGGATTAGTCCGCGGCTTTTTCTTTTGGATAATGAATCAGTGAATGAAAGTGCGCCGTCTGCGCGCCGCTATTGCGGTAAGCGTGCGTCAGGTCGCCGGCAAAGCGCCGCCCTTCTCCCGCCTGCAACGTCTGCCATTGCCCCTGCAGACATAAATCCAGCGAACCGCTAATGACCACGACATGTTCAATGACGCCGGTCTCATGCGGCGTCGATTCGCTCAGCGCGCCTGGGGCGAGGGTAATTGAAAAATGGTCAAAACGTAGCTCAGGATCCCAGGGAAAAATCGGCGTCACTACCATCGCCTGCTGCTGCGGGTCGAAGGCGGCGGGCGCAGCCGTCTCATCGGCAACGATGAACGTCGAAAACGCCACATTAAGGCCGGTGGCTATCTTCCACAACGTCGCGACCGTTGGACTGGATTCATTACGTTCAATTTGCCCGAGCATCGCTTTCGATACCCCGGTTTCTTCCGCCAGCCGCGACAAACTCCAGCCGCGCTGCTGACGCAGGCTTTTCAGCGTCGTTGCCAGATGTTGCGCAATATTCATGGATGGCTCCTCATCATTTTCTTGATATTACCAGTTGTACGCTATAACGCACAATGCTACCTTCGTCGTATGTTATAACGCACAAGAGGTGTTCATGCGCTCCTTTACCCTTCCCATCCCCACGCTGCTCGCGGGATTTGTCGCCGTGCTGGTAGGCTATGCCAGTTCTGCCGCCATTATCTGGCAAGCGGCCGCCGCCGCTGGCGCCGATGCCGCGCAAATAGCCGGCTGGATGACCGCCCTTGGCCTGGCGATGGGCGTCAGCACGCTGGTATTAACGCTATGGCGTAAAGTCCCCATCCTCACCGCATGGTCAACTCCAGGCGCGGCTTTACTGGTCAGTGGATTACAGGGAGCGACGCTAGCGCAGGCGGTGGGAATATTTGTTTTCGCCAACGCGCTGATCCTGCTATGCGGCGTGACGGGACTGTTTGCCCGCCTCATGAAGATCATTCCGCATTCGCTGGCGGCGGCAATGCTGGCGGGGATCCTGTTGCGTTTTGGTCTGCAGGCATTTGGCAGTTTGCAGGATAATCTCCCGCTATGCGGCGGGATGTTCGCCGCCTGGCTGTTATGCAAAGCGCTCTACCCACGTTTTGCGGTCGTTGCGGCGTTAGTGGCAGGCGGGATCATTGCCCTGCTAACCGGCGCGCTGTCGCCAGTGGCAAACGATATGGTTTTTGTTGCTCCGCAGTGGATTACGCCGCAGTTCACCCCTTCGCTACTGCTCAGCGTCGGTGTACCGTTTTTCCTTGTCACCATGGCGTCACAGAATGCGCCCGGCCTGGCGACCATTCAGGCATCAGGCTATCGGGTTCCGGTCTCGCCGCTAATCGTATTTACCGGCGCGCTGGCGTTGTTATTCTCACCATTTGGCGTCTATTCCGTGTGCATCGCCGCCATTACCGCCGCGATCTGCCAAAGTCCGGATGCGCATCCGGATGCGGATAAGCGCTGGCTCGCCGCAGCGGCGGCCGGTGTGTTTTATCTGTTGGCGGGGCTATTTGGCGGTTCGATAACCGCGCTTATGGCGGCGCTACCGCCGGTGTGGATCCAGATGCTGGCGGGGCTGGCATTGTTAGGAACCATTAGCGGCAGCCTCTATCAAGCGCTGGGGCAAGAAAACGAGCGCGATGCCGCAGTGGTAACCTTTTTAGTCACCGCCAGCGGCGTCTCTCTGGCAGGAGTCGGCTCGGCCTTTTGGGGGCTGGTCCTCGGCGGTATCAGCTATATGCTGTTAACCACGCTGCGCCGCACGTAGCTGGCTTGGCGTAAGACCCGTGGCGCTCTTAACCCGGTGGCTAAAGTGGCTGGCGGAGCTAAATCCGCAGGCCAGCGCAATCTCGGTCAACGGCTGTTGGGTGTGGCAAATCAGATTTTGCGCCTTAATCATCCGCCGCTGCATCACATACTGGTGCGGCGCCATATTCATTGACTGGCGGAACATCCGCGCAAAATGGTACTCGCTAAGCGACGCCTGTGCGGCAAGATCGGCAAGCGTAAGCGGCTGCTCGAGGTGCTCCTCAATCCACGCCAACAGATTACGCAAAAGATGCGGCGCCAGGCCACCGGTAACCGTCGGCAGGCGCCACTGCACGTTCGAATAGTTTTGAATCAGATGTGTTAACAGCAACGTACTGGCGGAGCTTAATAGCAGTTGATTAGCCTGCTGGCGCCAGTCGTTATCAAGCAGAAACTGGCGATACACCGCGGTAATTTTGTCATCGCTGGCAAAGGTTTTTTCCTGCAAGCTGAAAGACGCCGGGCTGCGATCCCAAATTTGCTCGCCGACGCGACGCAGGTGCTCATCGGTGCAATAGAGATGAACGAAAGAGAGATCGCCGCGAATATCCCAGGTGCTTTCATCGCCCTTTGGCATCAGACAAAAACGGTCCGGCCCGCCGCCATTCTTCCAGCCGTACGGCGTTTTTTGGTAGCTTTCGTAACCATCGGCGACATACAGGCTCAACGTGTGGTGGTCGCTGCGCACCGTGATCCGGTCAAGGTCGTTGTACCACGCGGCAAGCTGGATCCCGGAATTGAGTTCCACGGTCCCCCGCAGCACCGCATTTTGTTGTTGTAATGTTTCGAACGTCCCGTATGCCATAGCCTTCACATCGTTTTTAATCCGCAGACCTCTAGTCTATGAATTGTCATCACCGCTTACCAGCATTGACCATGAGCTTGTGAAAAATAAGCGCAAGATTTTGCAAGTCAGCAACAAAACGGTGACAGCGCTTTGCCTGGAAAAATCGCACACTTACGCCAGGCATTTTAAAGGAGAGACATTTTGAACGCATTACTCTACGGGCTGGTGGTGGTTATCTGGGGTACCACATGGATTGCAATCTTTTTACAACAGGGCCCCGTCGCCGCGCCGGTATCGATTTTCTGGCGCTTTGCCGTCGCCAGCGTCACAATGCTGACGATTTTGCTGATTACCCGCCGCCTGCGCCCGCTGGCAATGCGCGATCATCTCTTTTGCATGCTGCAAGGCTGCTGCGTCTTTTGCTTTAACTTCTGGTGTTTTTATACCGCCGCGGCGCATATCAATACCGGCCTTGAGTCGGTCATCTTTTCGATGGCGGTCTTATTTAACGCGATCAACAGTTTTATTTTCTTCCGCCAGCAGCCGCCGGGGCGCTTTTGGCTGGCAGCGGCGCTGGGGCTCGCAGGAATTGTCACCCTCTTCTGGGACGATCTCCTCGCCAATGGTCTGAACGCGTCGCTGCTATGGGGAATCGGCCTGAGCGCCCTGGGAACGTACGGTTTTTCATTGGGCAACATGCTGAGTATTCGTCACCAACGCCGCGGGCTTGAGACATTGACCACCAATAGCTGGGCCATGTTTTACGGCACCCTGGTCATGGGCGCGATCGCGCTGCTGCGCGGCGATAACTTTACGCCGCAGTGGACCTGGAGTTATATGGGCGCCCTGCTGTATCTGGCGTTGTTCGGTTCGGTGATCGCGTTCGGCGCTTATTTCACTCTGGTAGGCCGTATCGGGGCCAGCAAAGCGGCCTATAGCACGCTGCTTTTCCCACTGGTGGCGTTAACTATCTCCACCTTCTACGAAGGTTACGTCTGGCATAGCAATGCGGTGATAGGTCTGGCGTTAATACTGGTAGGAAATCTGGTGATGTTCGCCCGCCCCGAACAGCTGTTTATGCGCCGCCGGCTGGCTTAATAATAAGCCCGTCAGGCAACTCGCAAGACGGGCTTAACGCATCAATTACTTCTGCGACGGATCGAATTTCACCGCATCGATCGCCATATCATCAATCACTTGCTTCAGCGTATCTGCGGTCAGCGGCGTGCTCTCATTAGACAGCGTTTTACCTTCGCCTTTACGCACAACCTTAATAACCGGCTTATTGGTCTTCGCGTCGATCAGTTCGCCTTCAAAGTAGAGATTCGTGTCCATTGTGCGATGGCCGGTTGCCGCCTGGGTACCCGCGACAATCATCGCCACCGGGATCACTTCATAGAACTGCAGCCCTTCTTTGCTGGTATCAACACCGGTGATTGCGCCGCGGAAAATCAGGCTGCGCGGGCCGGCCGTGGTCGCCAACGGCTTACGTTCGCTGATGGCCTGTTTCATCTGCTTGTTGGTGTAATTAAGGATGTCCTGCAGCGCTTTCTCCCCTACCTGGGTCGTTGGTTTCGGCACCGGATAGTAGGTGATTGGACGGTAGACGACGTTGTCATAGTTGCTCGGATTGTAATCCGGGGAGATCCAGCGCAGTTCTGGTTTGCCGGAAGCCGAAGTGGTCTCTTTTAACTTAGAATAATCTTTTAAGAACCCGGAATACTGCTCCGGTTGCGCCAGTTTGGATGCACAACCAGTTAATGCCAGTAGCCCGGCCAGAGCGGCTACTTTAAATAACATTTTTGTACGCATGGATAATCCCTGTAAATGCAGTTTGTCGGCAAGGTTTATAACAAAATTTCACGCTTAGTTTTGTGACAAAAATGGTGGTCCGTCAACTCCTTGCAAAAAATAAATCCGCCAATGCGGCGGATTTATTTACGGTG
Organism: Klebsiella sp. SYXHC3; assembly: GCF_057196925.1. Classification (NCBI taxonomy): domain Bacteria; kingdom Pseudomonadati; phylum Pseudomonadota; class Gammaproteobacteria; order Enterobacterales; family Enterobacteriaceae; genus Klebsiella; species Klebsiella sp. SYXHC3. Next base: position 560,375 of record NZ_JBXUNG010000001.1, read on the forward strand.
CTTATTTTACGTCCACCTGATAAAAAATATGCTTCCCAAATGGGTCGATTTCATACCCGGTCACCGATTTACTCACCGGTTCAAAAATAGTTGAGTGCGCAATCATCACGGCCGGCATTTGATCGTGCATCATCTGCTGTGCCTGTTTATACAAAGCTTCTCGTTGCGGCCGGTCGGTGATGGTTTTAGCTTCGGCGATAATTTTATCAAACGGCGCATAGCACCATTTGGCCGAATTAGAACCGCCGTTGGCCGACTGGCAGGTAAATAATGGGCCAAAGAAGTTATCCGGGTCGCCGGTCGCGGTAGTCCAGCCCATCAACGCCGCCTGATGCTCGCCGTCTTTCACCCGCTTAAGGTATTCGCCCCATTCATAGGTGGTTATTTTGGTCTGCACGCCGATTTTAGCCCAATCAGCCTGGATCATTTCCGCCATCCGTTTCGCATTTGGATTATAGGGGCGTTGAACCGGCATCGCCCACAGGTCGATGGTGATGGGACTCTTCACACCGGATTCGCGCAGCAGCGCTTTTGCTATTTCCAGGTCCCAGCTGTAGTCCTGCAGATCGGCATCGGCACTCCAGACCCCGGGCGGCAGCAGGTTTTTCGCTACCGTACCGGTACCATGGAACACCGCATCGATAATTGCCGGTTTGTTGATCGCCATCGCCAACGCCTGGCGCACCTTCACATTATCCAGCGGCGCTTTCTGCGTGTTGAAGGCGAGGAAACCGGTATTAAGCCCGGCTTTGCTCATCAGATTGATCTGCGGGTTCTTTTTCATCCGCGGTAAATCGGCGGGATTGGGGAATGGCATGACCTGACACTCATTTTTCTCGAGCTTAGCGTAACGCACCGAGGCATCAGGCGTGATACTGAATACTAAACGATCGATTTTCGCTTTTCCCTGCCAGTAATCAGGAAATGCGGTAAACAAAATCCGCGAATCTTTTTGGTATTGCGCCAGCTTGAAAGGCCCGGTGCCGATGGGATCCATATCGACGCGCTGCGGGGTTCCGGCTTTCAGCATTGCATCGGCATATTCCGCAGAGAGGATTGAAGCAAAATACCAGCCGAGGTCAGCGACAAAAGGCGCCTCGGGGTGCGCGAGGGTAAAACGCACCGTATATTCATCCGGTTTATCAATTGCGGTAATTAACGAACCAAACTCCAGGCTTTCAAAATTGGCGTAGTTGCCATTAGAGACATTATGATAGGGGTTATTCGGATCTTTTTGCCGCATAAACGAAAAAATAACGTCATCAGCATTAAAATCACGGGTCGGTTTAAAATATTTATTACTTTGGAATTTAACGCCTTTGCGTAAGTGAAAAGTATAAACTTTACCGTCTTCGCTCACCTCCCAGCTTTCCGCCAGGCTGGGCTGCAATTCCGTGGTGCCAACTTTAAAGTCCACCAGCCGGTTATATATCGGTACCGCGCTGGCATCGACGCTGGTCCCGGAAGTATAAAGCTGCGGATTAAAGTTTTCCGGCGAGCCTTCAGAGCAATAAACCAGTGTTTTCGCATTCACGGCAGAACTCACCGCTAATGCCGCTATCGTCAGAGCTATTGAAGTAGATGTGCGTTGCATGCGTTTCCCTTTTCATTTTTTGACTAATGAATAGCTTTTTGTTTTATTGCCCATAGATAACACTAAAGCCAGATTGCAAACACCCGAAATAATAAATTAAGAAGGAATCACTATGGCCTCGCCCTTAACCAGACAATTAACCCAGCGCTTCTTTCGCTATCTGGCTATCACCAGCCAAAGCGATCCACGAGCAACCACGTTACCCACAACGCCCGGACAACATCAGATGGCGCGGGCGTTAGCCGACGAGCTACGTCAGTTTGGCCTTGACGATATCGTTGTCGACGAGCATGCGACCGTCACGGCGGTAAAAAAAGGCACCGTCCCCGGTGCGCCGCGGATCGGCTTTATCACGCATATTGATACCGTTGATGTCGGACTGTCGCCGGATATTCATCCACAAATCCTGCGATTTACTGGCGAAGATCTCTGCCTTAACCCGGAACAGCAAATCTGGCTACGGGTTGACGAGCATCCGGAAATCCTGGCCTATCGTGATGAAGAGATTATTTTCAGCGACGGCACCAGCGTACTGGGCGCCGATAACAAAGCAGCGGTGACCGTTGTTATGACGCTGCTGGAAAACCTGACCGCCGAACATAAGCATGGTGATATCGTCGTGGCGTTCGTCCCGGACGAAGAAGTTGGCCTTCGCGGGGCAAAAGCGCTGGATTTATCGCGTTTTGCCGTCGATTTTGCCTGGACCATCGACTGCTGCGAACTCGGCGAGATCGTTTATGAAAACTTTAACGCCGCCTCTGCGGAGATACGGTTTACCGGCGTAACCGCACACCCGATGTCCGCCAAAGGCGTATTGGTCAACCCGCTGTTAATGGCTACCGACTTCATGAGCTATTTCGACCGCCAGCAGACGCCGGAGCACACCGCCGGGCGCGAAGGCTACGTATGGTTTAACGGTATTCATGGCGATCAGAACAGCACAAGGTTGCAGGCAAACATTCGCGATTTCGATCTGGACAGCTTTAACCGCCGTAAACAACAGATTGGCGAAGCGGCAGAGAAAATCGCCGCCCAGTACCCTACTGCCAGGGTTGAATTCACTATCAGCGATACTTACAGCAATATCAGTAACGCCATTGGCGAAGACCGCCGGGCTATTGACCTGATGTTCACCGCGATGGAAAGCCTCGGTATAACGCCAAAACCCACGCCGATGCGCGGCGGTACCGACGGCGCAGCGCTCTCGGCAAAGGGTCTGCTGACGCCGAACTTCTTCACCGGCGCGCACAATTTCCATTCGAAATTCGAATTTTTGCCGCTGCGCGCCTTTGAGGCCTCCTATCTAACCGCCCTGCAACTCTGCCTGCTGGCGGCGGATTAAGCCGGTTTACGCGCCAGCATCGTGGCGAAGCGTAGCTTGATGCGGTTTCCGCTGGCGTCGGTGCGGTGCAGTTCGCCGACGTCTTCGTTGTACTTGAGGAACTGCCAGCCAGCATAATAGTCACGCAGTTCTTCAGGTTTGAAGGCGAACGGGAAGCCCACGGTACAAGGGTAATCTTCGGTATCCATTGCGGCAACAATCAGGTTATAGCCGCCAGGCTTAGTGCAGCGCTGCATGTTGGCGATAAGACCAGGGATGGTTTTGGCTTCCAGGAACATCATCACCACGGTAGAAAGAATAAAATCATACTCGCCATCAAAGCTCAGCGTATTCAGATCTTTTATCGCAGTCTGCAGGTTCTCCAGCCCTTCGGCCTGACGAATGTTCTCCAGATTATCGATACTCATGGGATTTTTATCCCACGCGGTGACGTTGTAACCTTTTGCCGCCAGATACAGACTGTTTCGTCCATTGCCGCAACCAAGGTCGAGCGTCTGTCCCGGCTGCATCTGGGAGGCGGCATACACCACTTCTGAGTGGGTGCGTGTCAGGCCATATTTTTCAGTAAAGTAGTTTTCGTCACGAGTCGTCATGATTAATCCTTGTTTGGCAATAAAGTGGCACGGTCTACGCGAATTAACAGTTTACCCCGCACCAGCAGAAGAAGGGTACGCAGCAGCAGCAGGCCGATAATCAGGTTACTAAAAATAAATAAGGGGATCGCCAGAGTATGGAAAAAACCGTGCGGCTGGCCGTGACCCAGATGCAGGCCGGTGGTCGCCAGTGCGGAAATCCCGAACGAGAAGCTCCAGAATGACGCATTAAACGGCTGCTGCAGATACCACGGCATCAGGCGCAGCATAAATAGCAACTGCAACAGCCCATAACCAAATAGCATTTTGGCAAACGTATCACCGTCGCCGCCATTGACGCTGAGCCACGCGCTACAGGCCACCAGCGCCGGCGCCAGCTGGATGCCCAGCGACGTCCGCAACGCCGCCGGTAGCTCGCCGTTGCTGCGCAGCCGCTGCAGGATAACCGGCTCCAGGCTGAGCCAGGAAAAGACGCCAGCGCCGAGAAACGCCAGTCCGGCATCATTAAATCCCAGCGCGCCGCAGGCCATGGCGCTGATAAAATTGTTGGCGACGGTCGGCAGATATAAACCGGGCGTCGTCGCCTCTCCTGGATGTTTACCCCGCCACAACCCGGCGCTCTGCCAGGCCGCATAGCAAAGCTGCAGCGTAACCCCCGCAGCAAATAACGCCAGCGACAACGGGCGATACCAGCCAGCAAAAGCGATCGACACCAATAGCGTTGTCGCCGGGATCAGGCTGACAAAACTGCTGGCCACCGGATGACGCATCTCCTGCCGAACGCTCCACGGGAAACGAATAGCCCGCGCAATAAACACTATCATTAATAGCGCCCAGATAGTTGTCGCCAGCACCACCAGCGCATCGCCAATAATACTGCTCACCGGCCAGATGGTACTGGCATAACGCCAGGCGAAGCCCATGCCGATTATCCCCAGCACCATACCAAAATAGCCAGCCGGTAGATTCAGTACCTGGCCGCCCGTTACGTGTTTATTCATTTTATTTAAAGTTTCAATTTAATTTTAAGTTGCATTTTAAAGGAACCTTATAAAACGCGCTACGGAGATTTTTGCTATGTTTATGTTAACCAACAGTAAAGAGAAATGCTGATGAAGAAATATCGTCTGAGCGACCACGTCCGCCTGTATCACTTTGAAGAAGACGGAATTAAACATAGCGTAACTCTGCGGCAAATCGTGGCGCTGATTGATTTCTCTGACGTTAAGGCCGGAAGCGAAGGCGGCTGGCTCGATAATGAAGCCGCGTTAAGCCAGGGCGGCGACTGCTGGATATATGATGCCAATAGCGTCGTCTTCGCTGGCGCGCGCGTTGACGACAACGCCCGTCTGACCGGCACCTGCGTGATAAGCCACGGGGCGACAATTAGCGACAACGCATGGCTTGATAATGTTGAGGTAAGTCACGGCGCCAGGATAAGTGACAACGTCACTATAAAGCAATCGCAAATCCGTGGCGTCTGCCGAATCGCCGACCAGGCGCGTATTCTCCCCCACTGTCTGGTGATTGCCGCTCAGGGACTCACTTCTGATATCGACAAAGTGCTGCAAATTTATCAGCGCGCCACGGTCAGCGCCTCACGGATTGTTCATCAGGCGCAAATCTACGGCGATGCCGTGGTTGAGCATGCTTTTGTTGAACACCGTGCCGAAGTGTTCGATAACGCACGTATTGAAGGTAATGAAAATAACGATGTATGGATCTGTGACAACGCCCGGGTCTACGATCGCGCGCGGCTGGTCGCCGGGCGCGGCGAGGATCAGATCCCAACCCTGCGCTACAGTTCCCAGGTGGGCGAAAACGCCGTGGTCGAAGGCAACTGCCTGTTAAAGCATCGTGTCATGGTCGGCGGGCACGCCCATCTTATCGGCGGCCCCATTCTGCTGGATGACGAGATACTTATCGAAGGACATGCGACGATTCGAGGCGATGTGATTATCGAACAACAGGTAGAAATCTGCGGTAACGCCTGTATCGAAGCGCTGGAGGGTGACAGAATTCATCTTCGCGGGCGCAAAATCGTGAGCGGCGACGAGCATATCACCCGTACGCCGCTGCTGGGTTCGCTATAGCAGCTTATTGCGGGTCAATAATCCGCGCGTAGATATTCTGATCGTCATATGCGCCATTTAAAAACTCGGCCTGCTTCAGACAACCTTCCAGTTGGAAACCATTACGCAGCGCCACCTGATTACTGCGCTGGTTGGCGACCCGGCATTTAATCACGAAACGGCGCACGACGCCCGTTTGCGCATAATGATGGATAAATGCCTGTAACGCCTGCGACAACAGTCCCTGCCCCTGATGGCTTTGATCGATCCAGTAACCGATATAGGCCGTCTTATTCAATGGTTCTATCTGGTTAAATGACAGGACGCCGATCATCTGCCCCTGTAAAAACAGCAGGAACATTTTTGCATAACCGCGCTGGTGCAGCATCACGTTTCCCTGCACGTGGCGCCGGGTTTCATCTTCACTCAGCACCTCCGCAGGCCAGCTTAACGTATGCTGCAGCCAATTACGGTTTTTGAGCACCAGTTGATGTAGCTCACTGACGTAACGTTCGTCAACCGCACGCAGCTCCAGCTGTTCGTTGACCGGGATAGTTTCGATGGTGGGGCTGTTTTCGCCAGTCATGACAATATCTCACTGATAAACAACAACGCCCGCAGTAGCGCACCGCGGGCGGGTAGCGACGGCCTGGGTTATTTCATAATCCGGTCATCAACGTAGTTACGCCGATCCGCCGCAGGCGGGAAGTACTGATACAGCCAGGTTTCGCTGATAGCGTCGCCACGGCAGCGCAGGAACATGCGCATCTCCACTGGATCGGTGGAATCTGAAGTCGGATACCAGTCAAAAAGAATACGATAGCCGTCAAACGGCTCGACGTAGAGGATCTCTACCTGCTTAGCCTCGCCGCTGGAGAGCGTAATCACCGGCTCAATGCCTTTCGGCGCCGCGGCTTTCAGGTCGCCGCCAACAAAATCGATAGCAAATCGGCGCGCCCATTTGTCCGGGTAGTGTTCACCTGGCGCCCATCCTTCAGGGAAGCCGCCCATTCCGGTGCGTGTCGCCAGCACTCGCGCCAGCGGAGAGCGTACCGGCGGCTGCGCGCTCCAGTACAAGCGGTAGCTAAAGTCCAGTTCATCACCCGCTTTTACCGGTTTTTCCGGCTGCCAGAAGCAGACGATATTGTCCAACGTTTCGCCAGTAGTCGGGATTTCCATCAGGCTAACGGCCCCTTTTCCCCACTGATTACGTGGCTCCACCCACAGGCTCGGGCGCTTGTTATACCAGCCCATCACATCCTGATAATGACTGAAATCGCGATCCAGCTGCAGCAGGCCAAACCCCTTCGGGTTATTATCCTGGAACGCGTTGAACTGCAGCTTTTGCGGATTATTCAGCGGACGGCAAATCCACTCGCCGTTGCCGCGCCACATCGACAGGCGGTCAGAATCGTGGATTTGCGGATGGATGGTATCGCACATCCGGCGTTCGTTATTACCGCAGCTGAACATGCTGGTCATCGGCGCAATGCCCAACTGCTTAATGTCTTTGCGCGCATAGAGATGATTTTCGACATCCATGATCACCTGCGTTTGCTGGCAATTCACGGTGAACTTATAAGCGCCGGTGACGCTTGGGCTATCGAGCAGCGCGTAAACGGTGAACACCGTCGCGCCAGGTTTGACGGTTTCAAACCAGAATGACGTGAAATCCGGGAACTCTTCCGGCGTATCGGTAAAGGTGTCGACGGCCAGACCACGCGCCGACAGGCCGTACTGGTAAGTGCTGTCGACCGCGCGGAAGTAGCTGGCGCCCAGGAAGGCGACGATATCGCGGCGCGCCAGTTCCGGCGCCTTAAACACGCGGAAACCGGCGAAACCAAGATCGGTCTGCCCTTCCAGCTGTTTGGTGTCAACACCGGCGTCGTTATACTGGAACAACTCCGGACGGAAATGTATCTCCCGCGCCTGCTGAGACTGCGCGTCCAGCGAGAACATGCGCACCCGGCGGCGGAAGCCCATACCAACATGGAAAAACTGGATATCCAGCTTACGCTCTTCAACGTTATTCCACAGCGAATGCGCCGCATCATACTGAATGCTGTTATAGGCTTGAGGGGTCAGATTCGCCAGCGTCGGCGGCAGGTCACGCGGCGGGCCGCCCCACGGCTGACGGGCTAAGTCATGAGCCATCGCCTGCAGGACGGAAAAGTCAAAGCGGCGCGTCTGGCCATCGGCGATAGCAGAATCCGCGGCGAAAGCCGCTTTAGTGAATAACGAGGCGACTCCTGACGTTCCGCATACGGCGGCAACAGCCATGGATGATTTAAGAAAACGTCTGCGGTTCATGCCTGGAAAAGCGTCCTTTTTGAGAGTTCGACGGATACGCAACGTTGCAAACATCTGCGTCGTGAATTCCGCTCACTCTAGACAAAAATGATTGATAATCCAATTGTTGGCAGGCGAAAAGCATGAAAAAAAAGATGTCCACCGGAACAGACTGAATAACCACCCAGCGATCGCTATCGCTGAGCTGTTTTGGCGAAGATGCACTGACCCGAGACCTCAGCGTTTTTACCCCCGCTTTGTTTATTTTCAGCACGAACAGGATAAATTTTCATCACGCCAGGTGTAATCTCTACTCTCCAGGGAAAAATGTCAGGAGTATCTAATGAAAGTAAAAGCCGCCGTGACGTTGGGTTATCAACAACCATTTAGCATTAAAGATATTCAGGTTAGCGCACCTAAAAAAGACGAAGTGATGGTAAAAATTGTCGCTACAGGCGTCTGTCATACCGACGCGGTGATCCGCGATAACGCCGGGATCCTGCCGATGCCCGCCATCCTGGGCCACGAAGGCGCAGGTATCGTGGTTAACGTCGGTGATGCCGTTCGTGGGGTCGAAATTGGCGATCATGTGGTACTGAGCTACGCCGCCTGCCATCACTGTGAAAACTGCCTCACCAACCATCCTTCCGCGTGCGAAAGTTTCAATGACTTAAACTTTGGTGGACGCTTAGACGATGGCACCACCCCTTATCGTCTGGATGATCAAGAATTATCCGTCTTCTTCGGCCAATCTTCGTTTAGTCAGTATGTGGTCACCAAAGCGACGAATGCTATTGTTGTCGACCGTGATGTCGAACTTTCGCTTCTTGGTCCGCTGGGTTGCGGAATTCAAACCGGGAGCGGCACGGTGTTAAATCGACTAAAACCGGTGGCCGGGGAATCGTTAGTGGTATTCGGCTGCGGCGCGGTTGGTTTAAGCGCCATTATGGCTGCAAAGCTCACCGGCTGTAGCCAAATCATCGCCGTCGATATTCACGCGAACCGCCTTGAGCTGGCACGTGAACTCGGCGCAACCCACGTGATCAATGGCAAACAGGAAGATAGCGTTGCGGTTATTCGCCAACTGACCGGTAAAGGGGCGCACTACGCCATCGAAACGACCGGCGTCGCCGCCATCGTTCTGCAGGCGATCCACGCGATTAAGCCGTTAGGCACGGTGGCGGTCGTCGGCTTTACCGGCGATATCACCTTTAATGTGCAAAACGATCTGATGGCGGAAGGTAAATCATTGATAGGGGTAATTGAAGGCGACGCCGTACCGCAGCTGTTTATCCCACAGCTGGTACAGTTTTATAAACAAGGGAAATTCCCCATTGATAAGCTTATCGAGTTCTATCCGCTCGAAGAGATTAATCAGGCTTTCGCAGATTCAGCTTCCGGTAAAGTCATCAAACCGGTGGTGCTGATGTAATGCGGGCGGCTCTTTGCGCAGCAAAGAGCCGCAAATAAAGATTATTTCACACTGACATCGATACCGGGGAAGTACTTCGCCGCCAGACGGGTGATAGTGCCGTCAGCGCGCACTTTATCAATTGCCGCGTCGAGCTGTTTTTTGGTCGCCTCATCGCCCTTGCGCAAGCCGTAGCCAATACCGCTGCCCAGAATCGTATCATCAGCCACCGGCTTACCGATAAAACCGAATCCTTTACCCTGCGGCTTACTGAGGAACCCGGCCTGCCCGGCCGCGGACATCACCAGCGAGGCGTCGATACGGCCGTTAAGCAGATCGGCCCATGCCATGTTCTGGTCTTTGTAGGAAACTACCGTGACGCCGTGTTTTTCCCAGTGTTCTTTGGCAAAGGTCTCCTGAATCGAGCCCTGTAGCACGCCGATGGTTTTGCCCTTCAGCCCCTCCGGCGTCGCCTGCATACCGCTGTCGGCCTTGCCCACCAGCTGTGAAGGAATACGGTAGATCGGCTGGGTGAAATCAATACTCTTGCGACGTTGCTCGGTAATGTTCATCGCCGAGTTAATCGCATCAAATTTCTTCGCCACCAGTCCCGGAATGAGCGCATCAAAGGAGGTTTCGACCCAGCTGCATTTCAACTGCGCGGCCTGACAAATCGCGTTGCCGAGATCAATATCAAAACCCTGCAGCTCTCCTGCCGGGTTGCGGCTTTCGAACGGCGGATATTCCGCTTCCACGCCGTAGCGCAACTCGCTGGCGGCAAAGCTTGATACGGTACACAGCATTCCCAAAGCTAGAGTTAGGGCTTTTATTTTCATCGTCTGGCTCCTTAACGCGGCTTAACGCGGCACAGCGCCTGCGCGCCAGCCCGCAATGTGGCTTCATCTTTGGCAAAAGAGAGCCGAATCAGTTTGTTATCAGTACCATCGGTATAAAATGCCGATAGCGGAATCGTGGCGACGCCGTATTCGGTAATCAGCCGCTTAACCATCTCGCTGTCATGCTCATCGCTGAAATGGCGATAGTCCGCCAGCATGAAGAAAGAGCCGGCGCTCGGCAATAAGCGGAACGGCGAGTCTTGCAGCAGTTGCTGGAGCAAATCACGCTTTTGCTGATAAAAAGCGGCCAGCGACAGCCATGAAGCCGGGTTCTGCATATGCTCTGCAAAAGCGTACTGCATCGGCGTATCGGCAGAAAACATGAGGAACTGATGTACCTTGCAGATCTCATCCATTAGCGCTGCTGGCGCCACGCAGTAGCCAACGCGCCAGCCGGTCACATGGTAGGTCTTGCCGAAGGAAGAGATAATCACGCTGCGTTCCGCCAGCTGCGGATGGGTCGCCATGCCGTGATGCTTTTCGCCGTCGAAGACTACGTGCTCGTAGACTTCGTCGGACAAAACCACAATATCGGTATTGCGGATCAGCATCGCCAGTTGATTAAGGTCATCGGCGGATAATACCTGGCCGCTTGGGTTATGTGGCGTATTAATGATGATCATCCGCGTCCGCGGGGTAATCGCGGCGCGTACCTCGTCCCAGTTAATAGCGAAATCCGGCACGGTTAGCTTAATCGCCACCGGGGTCGCGCCTTGCAGACGCACGATCGGCGCATAGCTATCAAACGATGGCTCAAAGTAAATCACCTCGTCGCCAGCATGTACCAGCCCGCCAATGGCGGAATAAATCCCCTGGCTGGCGCTGGCGGTGACCAACACTTCACTATCGACATCATATTGCGTGCCGTACAACGTGGCGATTTTATCAGCAATACGCTCCTTTAAGGCCCGCAGGCCGGTCATCGGCGCGTATTGGTTATGTCCGGCGGTCATCGCCTGCGTCACGCCGGCCACCAGCTGTGGGTCGCAGGCAAAGTTAGGCGCGCCCTGAGAAAGATTAATCGCGTTATGCTGCGCGGAGAGCTGACCGATAACGGTAAAAATCGTGGTGCCGACATCCGGCAATTTCGAGCGGGTGGTGACCGAAGCACTAAGAGCCATGATTAATCCTTTCTCGTTTTATTTGCATATCCATTCAAACTAAAGCGCCTTCAGGCGACAAGCGAATTGTTATCATAAGAGCTATGCATTTCGATCATGGCTCCCAGGGCTCCTGCTGAAATATGACAGGGCTAACACTCAGGACATAAACCACAATTTTTGTATGCCTTATGCTATTCAATTCTTTATAATCCCCATCGGTTCTAAGGCTACTCACCGTCTTAGAGAAATTTAGAATATATCTCTTTCCGGCATTTCAGGTGCTGAATGGGGCAAGAGGCAAATCTTATGTTTATTACGCCAGCGTATATCGCGTTATTTTTAATCGCATCATGGGGACTTTTTAAACTCGAGCAAAAAAGCCACTCGTTATCAAAAAGCGTTTTTATCGCCATCTTTCTCGGCGCCCTTCTCGGATTATCACTCCATTTCATTGCCAACGAACCGCGAAAAACGGTCATTGATTGGTACAGTATCGTCGGCAACGGCTATGTTAATTTGCTGAAACTTGTCGCGGTTCCGCTGATTTTCATTTCAATTCTGTCAGCGATTAATAAACTCGAAAATAGTGCCGGTATTGGCCGAATGTCCTTAACCATTGTTGCCTGCATGCTATGTCTGGTGATGGTGGCAGGCTGGGTCGGACTGTTTACCGCTGATTTACTCGGCCTTAACGCCAGCGCTTTTAGCCATATGCAATCGACGCTGACCGCCGAAGACGTCAGCAAAACCGCAGCCGTTTCGTTACCCCAACTGGTCACTTCGCTGATCCCGACAAATATTTTTCTCGACCTGACCGGCGCGCGCAGCGTATCGGTTATCGGCATCGTCATTTTCACCCTGCTGGCCGGAGTCGCATTATTGAAGGTGAAAAAAGAGGCGCCGGAGGAAGGTCAAAAATTAAGTAGTGGGATTAACGCGATTCAAATTTGGGTGATGAAGATGGTGCGTATCGTGATAGCGCTGACGCCATACGGCGTCCTCGCATTAATGGCAAAAGTCTTTTCGACCTATCAGCTAGCGCAATTCACCAGCCTGCTTGGCTTTATCGCCGCCTGTTATCTGGCAGTCGCCATGATGTTTATCGTGCATGCGATTCTGCTGACTATTAGCGGTCAAAATCCTCTGCGCTACTTTAAAACGGTGTGGCCGGTGCTTACCTTCGCTTTTGTTTCCCGCAGCAGCGCGGCTTCGATTCCATTAGCCATTACCGCACAGGAAAAATTCGGCGTGCCGAATACCATCGCCAATATTGCCGCCTCTTTTGGTTCCAGTATGGGGCAAAACGGCTGCGCCGGGATCTATCCGGCTATCATGGTGGCCATGATTGCGCCAACGCTGGGTATCGACCCACTGTCCTTCTCGTTTTTAGCCAGCTTACTTCCTGCTATCGCGCTGGGCTCAATTGGCGTCGCAGGCGTCGGCGGCGGTGGGACATTTGCGGCGTTGATTGTCCTGTCTACGCTCAACTTCCCGGTGGCGCTGGTCGGCATTTTTATCGCCATCGAGCCAATTGTCGATATGGCGCGTACCGCGCTGAATGTGAATGGGTCGATGATGTCGGGCGTACTGGCATCGCGGCTATTGAAACATCAAAATGCAAAGTCGCACCATGTCGCCTCAATAAGTGAATAATTCCGTCTGATTGAAACGGCGGCCAGGCCTGAAAACTGGCCGCCAGCTGTTTATTTCTTGCTCAGCAGGTTAAAGCTGGTCATCAGGTTACGGTAATCCGGAATGTGGTTGGAGAACAGGGTGCCCAATCCTTCAATATCATTGCGCCAGTCGCGGTGCAGCTCACAGGCCACGCCAAACCACGACATTAACTGCACGCCCGCTTGCGACATACGATCCCACGCCGCATCACGGGTGATCGGGTTAAAGGTACCGGACGCATCGGTCACCACAAAGACGTCGAATCCCTCTTCAATCGCCGACAGCGCCGGGAAGGCCACGCACACTTCAGTGACGACACCGGCAATAATCAGCTGTTTCTTACCGGTGGCTTTTACCGCGTTAACGAAATCTTCGTTATCCCAGGCGTTAATATTGCCGGGACGAGCTATATAAGGGGCGTCGGGGAACTGTTCTTTTAGTTCCGGCACCAGCGGGCCGTTAGGGCCATTCTCAAAACTGGTGGTCAGAATAGTCGGTAGTTTAAAGTATTTAGCCAGATCGCTGAGGGCAAGGACGTTGTTCTTGAATTTATCCGGCTCGATATCACGAACCAGTGAGAGCAAGCCGGTCTGATGGTCAACCAGTAATACTGCCGCATCATTTTTATCCAGACGAACGTAAGGTTTAGACATGGTGGCTCCTTTTATACACATCAACTAATCGGTGAGAAACGTTGTATCAACGAGATTAATAATAGTGTAAGCAGCGGATGACGATTAGATGGCAAAAACGGAACGCATCGTCCCAATTTCGCAACGAGGCGTGGCATACTGCCCATGATCAAAATGCATAGCTGGAGCCAACATGTCGCGTAGCGCCCTGCCTTTTCATACCGTAGAAACGTTTCTGATAACCGCGAGGCATCTCAACCTAACCCATGCCGCACAGGAGCTATGCCTGACGCAGGGGGCGGTCAGCCGGCAGATCGCCGCGCTGGAAAACTGGTTCGGCTTCCCGCTATTTGAACGCCACGCCCGGGGCCTGCGACTGTCGCCGCAGGGCAGCGCGCTTTATCCTGAGCTGCAGTCGGCATTCGGCCGCCTGATAACGGTGGCCGAGCAGGCGCGCCAGCAGCAAACCGTCGTGCGCCTGAAAGCGCCTACCTGCGCGATCCGCTGGCTGGTGCCGAAACTGCTGGAGATAGAACGACGTTATCCGGAATTGCAGGTGGCGTTGACCACCACCACCGAGCATAGCGTCAACTTTAAGACTGAACCCTACGACGCGGCGATTATCTTCGGCACCCATCAAAGCGCCGGCGACTTGCTGTTTGAGGAGGCCCTCACGCCGGTGGCCAGTCCCGATACGCCGTGCGATCCCCAGCTATCAGGCACTACATTTCTCCATCCGACACGCGATAAAACCGACTGGCTGCTGTGGCTTGCGCACTTCCCGCATGAAACTGCGCTAAAAATGCATAAAAACCAATATTTCGACACCATGGATCTGGCGATCACCGCCGCGATGCAGGGGCTCGGCGTGGCCATGGCGGACGAAACACTGGTTGCCGGGGATCTGCGAACCGGGCGACTATGTCGCCCCTTCTCGCTTAGCGTCAAAACCGGCGCCAGCTACCGGCTGGTTGTTCGCCGCTCGCAAAGCAAGGCCGACGGGCTGGCGCGCTTTCGCGCCGCGCTGGTTAATCCAGCGTCACATGATGCTTCATCACCCGACGAAACAGCGCCAGCCGCGCGCGCATAAAGCGGTTCTCGACTTTAAAGCCCGCGCGCTTGTTGAGGCCGATACGCAATAAACGGTCCCGTCCGCGCTGGCAGGCAGGCCAGCGCACCGGGCCGGTTAACTCACTGCACTGATTGCCCGCCTGACGGGCAAAATTAGCCCAGTAGTCGGCGACCTGCGCGGCGAAGGCTTGATCCGCTTCACTGGCATACTGACATACCGGCTCGGCGCGGGTCAGGTTGTCAAAAACGTAAACCACTTCGTTGCCATGCCAGGCGCCATGGAGATAAGTTTCATGTTCCGCTTCGGCCACATAGTCAAACCAGTAGCGCCAGCACGGTTGCCCGAGACGCTGCTGCGCCTGCATGACAACATACCCCAAAGTCGTGAACGCCATATCGCGACACACTTCCCGCCCTAACGCCTCATCGCCTTTAACGCCGGGATACAGTAGTTTAATCAGCCCAAGGCCAAAACGGCGTTCGCGACGCAGTTTTTGAATCTGACCGGCAATATCGACGCCAAATACCGCCATCACGCTGGCCTCATCGCTATTGGAGCCAATCATCACCGGCATCGCATGCTGACGGCCCTTAAAGAACGTGTCGAGCATGGGCTCCGGCAGCACCGCATCGCCGACAATCGGCGCCGGGCCGATATTCAGCGGCGCAGTCAGCGCCCAAAAGGCATCAGCGGGGATTGCCCGCAGCTGTTCCGCACTGGCATCGGCAAGAGAAAAATGTTCCGCCAGCAGCTTTCCCTTGGCCAGCGCCTTTTCCCGCGGTAAATCCGGTAAGGTATAACCGCTTTGCACGATCGCTTTATGGAACAATCCCTTCGCTTTCGGCGACGCCATTAACGACAGGACGCTGCGCGCCCCCGCGGATTCGCCGAACAAGGTGACATTGGCGGCATCGCCGCCGAAGGCGTGGATATTATCCTGCACCCAGCGCAGCGCGGCTATCTGATCGAGCAGTGCAAAATTATACAACCGTTCGCCCTCTTCGCCTTCCAACGCTGGATGGGCGAAAAAGCCGAGGTGTCCAAGACGATAGTTCACGGTGACCACCACCACCTCGCGGCTGGCCAACGCGCTACCGTCGTAGGGCGGCAGACTGCCGGCGCCGATGGTGTAGCCGCCGCCGTGCAGCCAGACCATCACCGGGAGCGGCTGCGAACGGGCGGCGGGCGCCCACACGTTGAGATAGAGACAGTCTTCGGAAAAACGGCCAGGATCGCCGCCGCCCAGTTCACGACAATATTCGATATCCTGCCAGCTGGCGGCGGAAAAGGTATCGGCCTGACGCACGCCCTGCCAGCGCTCTGGAGGCTGCGGGGAACGCCAACGCAGCTCGCCCACCGGCGGCTGCGCGTAAGGAATACCGCGCCAGATATGGATCCCCTGTTCACGGGTGCCGGATAACGTGCCCTGCCGCGTTTTTACCAGCGGCGTAGATGAATTCTGCATAACAACGTCCTTTTGCAAGTTATGCCATGCAGAGTACCGATTTTAGAGCAGACCGCAACGGCGTTTACTCCGCTCCTCCGCCTGTTGGTATAACTCGAACTCATCGAGGACCTCGCAGCCTAACGCCGCTTCAAAAGCTTCACGGCTGGCGTTACCGTGACTGCGGGCCTGCGTTTCGTTGCCCAGATTCGATTGGAAGATCCCCGCCGCGCTCACCGGTAAAAAATCTTCATAAACAATCGGCTGCGCGACTACCCAACCACGTTCGATCAGCGGTTGCGGATCGTCGCCGGGGCCAAAAGCATGGCGATGCGCTTCCCCCGCAGGCGTCAGGCGATAGCGAAACCACGCCAGCCCCTGCTGACGCAGCAGAAATTCGCTGTCAGGAAATTCGCTAAAGACCTCCTGCAAATGGCGCTGATGGTTAAGGTTGTCTTTACCGACCCCGGCCTCATTCAGTAAGCGGTCATAGAGCGCTCGTCCTTTCGGCGTCAACGCGACGCCGCGTTGCTCAATTTCGCCAAAGCGCGCGCTGTGTGTGCCTTTATGTTCACCAGCAAACATCACCGGTTCTTCCAGCGCTTTAAAACTGGTTTGCCGCAGTAAAATCGGCACCTCGCGGCGCGGCGGCCCCTCAATGAGCGCTTTCGGTTCGATACCGCATTGCGGCATCAGCGCCTGAACCCGATCGATATCAAGAGTGCGCGGCGTCAGATGGTTAATGTGGCAACCAGGGAAACAGACCACATCGGCAATCAACCGGTGCTCATTATGCAGCGCGTGATAGGTTTGCTCGTCAACGGTGGCATGACGGTGCCAACGGAAAGTTTCCAACGCTTCGGTGACGAATTCACGCGCTTCTGCAGCCGTGAATTCTCCTCGATCTTCGTGTAACGCAATGAGTTCACGGCAGCGAGGCGTAAAGATATCGCGACGGGCGAGAATATCCGCCGCTCGCTGGCGCAGCGCCTCGTTGCCGATCAGTTCAAGGCGCAGCAATGAGGTGAAAACGCGAAACGGGTTACGCGCCAGCGCCGCGTCATCGACCGGGCGAAATGCGGTGGAGTGAACCGGTACCCCAGCCTGCGACAGATCGTAATAGCTAACGGGATACATCCCCATAATGGCAAACATGCGACGCAGGGTCGCCAGTTCTTCCGCCGTTCCCACGCGGATCGCGCCGTGGCGCTCAACGTTCAGCCGTGCCAGCTCGTCGGCATTAGCCAATTGTTCATGTAATTTCGGGTTATGTTCCAGGACCGCCAGATTCACATCCGCCACCAACTCCAGGAGGGTTCCATATTGCGGAACTTCCTGCTGGTACATTGCCGACATAGCCTGTGAAAAGTTCTCCCGAATCTCATCAGCCGTGATGGTGTTCGCCATGATGTCTTACCTCCAGTGAATACTTCCTGGAGTGTAGGAAAGCGCGTTAAGAGTGGCGGGAAGAATTTACAAACTGTGATGCGGATAACCTGCTACCGCGTTTCGCCTGCACAAATCATAACCAAGGGTTATGAAAGATTAGATTTAATTTCACTTTAAATTAACAAAGCATTTACAGAGACTGTTTCTGGCGACATTACAACAACATGCCTCTCTTCCGATTAATGGAGTACCCTATGAATAATAAATGGTCACCGCGCGAGGTTGTACATCGCGATTACAATAGCCATCCGCCGGCGCTGGCGCCGGGATATAAAACTAGTGTGCTGCGCTCGCCGCGTAATGCCCTCATCTCCCTGCAAAATTCACTTTCTGAAATTACCGGTCCGGTGTTCAGCAGCGACGACCTTGGCCCGCTGGATAACGATCTCATCCTCAACTACGCCAAAGACGGCCTGCCGATTGGCGAGCGAATTATTGTTCACGGTTACGTGCGCGACGGCTTTGGCCGACCAATGAAAAATACGCTGGTGGAAGTGTGGCAGGCCAATGCCGGCGGCCGCTACCGTCATAAGAAAGACCAGTATCTGGCACCGATTGACCCCAACTTCGGCGGCTGTGGACGGGTGCTGACCGATGAAAACGGTTATTACTGTTTTCGCACAATCAAACCCGGCCCCTATCCGTGGCGTAATCAGGTTAGCGACTGGCGCCCGGCGCATATTCACTTTTCGCTCTCCGGCGATGCCTGGGCGCAGCGGCTGATTACCCAAATGTACTTTGAAGGCGATCCGCTTATTAAACAGTGTCCGATTGTCAGAACCATCAATAACGATGATGCCGTGCGTACCCTGATTGCCGAGCTGGATACCCACGCCGCCGTGCCGCTCGACAGCCTGGCCTATCGTTTTGATCTTGTGCTGCGCGGGCATCGCGCCACGCTGTTCGAAAATCGTACTCAGGGGGCCGCCCAATGAAAGACTATTTAGCTGAAACCGCCTCGCAGACTGCCGGGCCTTATGTGCATATTGGTCTGGCGCCGGACGCTGCAGGGTTTCATATTTTCGAAAAAAACTTCGGCCCCAACTTAGTGAGCGCGGAAACCAAAGGCCAACGTATTACGATTGAAGGCCGGGTTTTCGATGGTTCCGGAACGCCGGTACGCGACGTGCTGCTGGAACTCTGGCAAGCTAACGCCGACGGGCGTTATAACCATCCCGACGACCGTCAGCAGAGTAAGGCTCTGGACCCGAACTTCCGCGGCTGGGGGCGCACGTGTTCAGACTTTGCATCCGGCGTCTGGCGCTTTCAAACCATCAAACCCGGCGCGGTCGTCGGCCGTGATGGACGCATGATGGCGCCGCACCTCAATCTGTGGGTGGTGGCGCGGGGTATCAACATCGGCCTGAATACGCGGATGTATTTTGCTGATGAGCAGGCGGCAAATGAACAGGATCCGGTATTGAATCTGATTGAATGGGAAGTTCGCCGCCAGACGCTTATCGCGCAACGTGAAGTGCGTGGAGATGAAGTCGTCTACCGCTTTGATATTTATTTACAGGGCGATAAAGAGACCGTGTTCTTCGATATTTAATTTCCCACCAAAACATCCCTTTTTTCCAGCCCCGCCGAGTGCGGGGCTTTTTATCGCGCCTGACAGAAATGACTTGTAAGACAATAAGATCAAATGTTAATAATATTTTGCTAACTAGTTATCAAAATTAAACAACTTCGCTTGCTACCGAGACAGCTCTGTTTTTAACATCGATTATGGAAAAAAATGGTCTCTTCAGTCAGCGCATTCGCTTGCGCCATTTACATACTTTCGTCGCCGTCGCACAACAGGGAACCCTGGGGCGGGCGGCAGAAACCCTGAATCTTAGCCAACCTGCGCTATCAAAAACGCTCAACGAGCTGGAGCAGTTGACCGGTACCCGTCTCTTTGAGCGCGGGCGGCTTGGCGCGCAGTTGACGCTGGTTGGCGAACAGTTTCTTACCCACGCGGTTAAGGTGCTGGATGCCCTCAATACCGCAGGCCAGGCTCTCAATCGTAAAGAAGGCATGAATAGCGATGTGGTGCGGATTGGCGCCCTGCCAACCGCGGCGCTCGGTATTTTACCTACGGTGATTGGTCAATTTCATAAACAGCAAAAAGACATCACCTTACAGGTCGCCACCATGAATAACACCATGCTGCTGGCGGGGCTAAAATCCGGCGATGTCGATATTGGTATCGGGCGCATGTCTGATCCGGAACTGATGAGCGGCCTCAACTATGAACTGCTGTTTCTTGAATCGCTAAAGCTGGTCGTCCGCCCCGGCCACCCGCTGCTGCAGGAGACGGTAACGCTCAGCCGGGTGATGGAATGGCCGGTGGTGGTCTCACCGAAAGGGACAATTCCGCGGCAGAACGCGGAAACGCTACTGCAAAGCCAGGGTTGTAAAATTCCCCCCGGCTGTATTGAAACGCTGTCGGCCTCGCTTTCACGCCAGCTCACCGTCGATTACGACTATGTCTGGTTCGTCCCTTCCGGCGCGGTGAAAGACGACCTGCGTCGCGGTTTGTTAACCTCATTACCTATCGCCACCGAAGGCGCCGGCGAGCCGATCGGTATTCTTACCCGGGTGGACGCCAGCCTGTCGCAGGGGGCGCAAACTCTACTGAGCGCGATACGCAAATCCATGCCAGGCTGACTCTCAGTGGCCGTTACCCCGAATCAGCACATTGAGGTAACGGCACCGCTACGTTCATTCTTCTGCCACTTAATATATACATCGCGCTAATCAATTAGTGCGAAATCATTCATTAACATTTGCACTCATTTCATTAACAGATTTATCATAGCCATGATTTCACCATTTGGTTCATGTGAAATGAATTCATCTTTTGAAATCACATTTATGAAGCTTTAAACAGCTTCACTCAAAAGCAATTTCAATTTGCACTTGATTCATTTGGTACACGCCTGGCAAGGGGTGGTATAAGGAGACAACATGGCTACGGGCAACGTGCCGCGCGGATTCCCCCGGATCCTGCAGTGGCTACTCGCCGGACTGATGTTAATCATCGGTCTGGCAATCGGCATTTTAGGCGCCAAACTGGCAAGCGTCGGCGGCACCTGGTATTTCGCCATTATGGGACTGGTGATGGTTATCGCCTCCCTGCTTATTTTCCGCAATCGGCGCGGCGGCATCGTTCTTTATGCCGTCGCCTTCGCGGCTTCCATTGTTTGGGCTATCAGCGACGCCGGCTGGACCTACTGGCCGCTGTTCTCACGCCTGTTTGCGCTTGGCGTTCTGGCTTTTCTGTGCGCCATTGTTTGGCCTTTTCTTTCCAGCGCACCGGCAAAAAAAGGCGCGGCCTTCGCCCTCGCGGGCGTGCTGGCCGTGGCACTGCTGGTCAGTTTTGGTTGGATGTTTAAATCCCAGCCGCTGGTCAGCGCCAGCGAAGCGGTGCCGGTAAAACCGGTACAGCCAGGGGAAGAACAAAAGAACTGGCAGCACTGGGGTAATACCACTCACGGCGACCGTTTCGCCGCGTTGGATCAGATCAATAAAAACAATATCAACCAGCTACAGGTTGCCTGGATTGCCCATACCGGCGATATTCCGCAGAGTAACGGTTCCGGTGCGGAAGACCAGAATACGCCGCTACAGATTGGCGATACGCTGTATGTATGTACGCCATATAGCAAAGTCCTGGCGCTGGATGTCGATAGCGGCAAAGAAAAATGGCGCTATGACTCAAAAGCGACGGCGCCGAACTGGCAACGTTGCCGCGGTTTAGGCTACTACGAAGATAGCCAGGCACAGGCTAATGCCGTGGCCGGGACTCAGCCTGCCGCCTGTGCCCGCCGCCTGTTCCTGCCGACTACCGATGCGCGCCTGATCGCAATCGATGCCGATACCGGTAAAGCCTGTGAAGCATTTGGTGAACACGGTACCGTCGATCTCAGCGTCGGCATGGGGGAAATCAAACCTGGTTATTATCAGCAGACCTCTACCCCGCTGGTGGCCGGTAACCTTGTTGTCGTTGGTGGTCGCATCGCGGATAACTACTCCACCGGTGAACCGCCGGGTGTAGTTCGCGCTTTTGACGTGCATACCGGTAAACTGGCCTGGGCCTGGGATCCGGGTAACCCGCAGCTGACCGGCGTACCGCCGGAAGGACAAACCTACACGCGCGGGACGCCGAACGTTTGGTCCGCGATGTCCTACGATGCCAAACTGAATCTCATTTATCTGCCAACCGGTAACGCCACGCCAGATTTCTTCGGCGGCGAACGTACGGCGCTGGATGATAAATACAGCTCATCAATCGTTGCGGTCGATGCCGCCACCGGTAAAGTGCGTTGGCATTTCCAGACCACCCATCACGATCTGTGGGATTTCGACCTGCCTTCGCAACCACTGCTGTACGATCTGCCGGACGGTAAAGGCGGTACGACGCCGGTACTGGTGCAAACCAGCAAGCAGGGCATGATCTTCATGCTTAACCGCGCGACGGGTGAACCGGTGGCGAAAGTGGAAGAACGCCCTGTCCCGGCCGGCAACGTCAAAGGTGAACGCTACTCGCCGACGCAGCCCTACTCCGTCGGCATGCCGATGATCGGCAACGAAACGTTGAAAGAATCGGATATGTGGGGCGCCACCCCGGTTGACCTGCTGCTGTGCCGTATTCAGTTCAAAGAGATGCGCCATCAGGGGGTCTTTACACCGCCGGGTGAAGACCGCTCCTTGCAGTATCCGGGCTCGCTTGGCGGAATGAACTGGGGCAGCGTGTCGGTCGATCCGAATAACGGCCTGATGTTCGTCAATGACATGCGCCTTGGACTGGCTAACTACATGGTACCGCGAGCGAAAGTGGCTAAAGATGCCAGCGGTATCGAAATGGGTATCGTGCCGATGGAAGGTACGCCGTATGGCGCGATGCGCGAACGTTTCCTGTCGCCGCTGGGTATCCCCTGCCAGAAGCCGCCGTTCGGCACCATGTCGGCGGTTGATCTGAAAAGCGGTAAGCTGGTCTGGCAGGTTCCGGTAGGTACGGTAGAAGATACCGGTCCGCTGGGTATCCGCATGCATATGCCGATCCCTATCGGCATGCCAACGCTGGGAGCTTCGCTGTCTACCCAGTCTGGCCTGCTGTTCTTCGCCGGCACCCAGGATTTCTATCTGCGCGCCTTTGATACCGCCAACGGCAAAGAGATTTGGAAATCTCGCCTGCCGGTGGGCAGCCAATCCGGCCCGATGACCTACGTTTCACCGAAAACCGGTAAGCAGTACATCATTATCAACGCTGGCGGCGCGCGCCAGTCTCCGGACCGCGGCGATTACATCATCGCCTACGCGTTACCCGATAAAAAATAAAACCAGGGCCCCGTTCAGGGGCCTTTTTTTCTTCACCGCTTTCAGATTCCATTTAGGTGCCGATCCGCACGCCTTTGTTACACTAGCGTCTTATATTTCCGGCTCGATAATCAGGGAAGAAGCCATAATGTCTTTAATGAAAGGCGCTGCCGCGTTGATTTTTCTCCTGTTGCTGCAAGGTTGTACGCATCACCAGCCTCAGCAACTTTATCGCCATGATTTTGTAATTAAACATCCTTTGACTGGCAAACCTATTCCGTATCTGCCCTACCAAATCACCACGCCAGACGGCAAAATATTCAAGGGCAGAACCGATAAAAACGGTTTAACCGTAGAGGCGATTTCCACTATGCCGGGGGAATTCAAGCTCAATGTGATCCCTGCGTCAGCACTATAAGTGCCTTCGGCAGGCTCTAATTTTAGAATGTTCTATTGCGTTATGTTATTATTGCGAATGGTTATCAATAACAACATAACAAGGATAAAAGATGAAAGGAGCCCTCCATCACCTGCCGATCGGCGCACTCTTATTAGCCGCAACCACCTCAGCCCAGGCGCTGAAAGCGCCAGAAGTGGATTTACGCGATCCAAAGCTGTGGGAAGAGAAAAAGGTCAATCCGCTAAACGATATCTCCGCCCCCTGCGAAGTGGCAAGCGGCCCGGATTGCCCAGTCTGGGAAGATCAAAAGTCCGATATTCAGCGTGAAAGAGAACGGCGAGAGCAACGTCGTTGGCAAACCGGCTATGAGCACTGGCGCAAGTATTAACGCGGCCAGAAGTCAACCCGGGCGATAAATGGCCCGGGTTTCGCTATCAGCAATACTTAGTTATCACCGAAGTGAATAACCGTACGAATCGATTTACCTTCATGCATCAGATCGAAGGCTTCGTTGATCTGATCGAGCGGTAACCGGTGGGTGATAAACGGATCGAGGCGAATCTTACCCGCCATCGCGTCTTCAACCATCCCCGGCAGCTGGCTACGCCCTTTCACGCCGCCGAAGGCGGAACCACGCCATACCCGGCCGGTGACCAACTGGAACGGACGGGTTTTAATTTCCTGGCCGGCGCCAGCAACGCCGATGATAACGCTCTCACCCCAACCTTTATGGCAGCACTCCAGCGCCGCGCGCATGACGTTGACGTTACCAATACATTCGAAACTGAAATCAACGCCGCCATCGGTTAGCTCGACAATCACGTCCTGAATCGGTTTATCGTAGTCGTTCGGGTTGATGAAGTCGGTAGCACCCATCTCCCTGGCGAGGGTAAATTTATCCGGATTAGTGTCGACCGCCAGAATACGTCCAGCCTTCGCCTGCACCGCCCCCTGAATCACCGCCAGGCCAATACCGCCCAGCCCGAACACCGCGACGCTGTCGCCCTCTTTCACCTTCGCCGTGTTATGTACTGCGCCGATACCGGTGGTGACGCCGCAGCCCAACAGACATACTTTTTCCAGCGGCGCCTGCGGGTTTACTTTTGCCAGCGAAATCTCGGCGCAGACGGTGTATTCGCTGAAGGTGCTGGTGCCCATATAGTGATAAATCGGCTCGCCGTTATAGGAGAATCGCGTAGTGCCATCCGGCATCAGACCTTTCCCTTGGGTGGCGCGGACCGCCTGGCAGAGGTTAGTTTTGCCAGACTTGCAGAATTTACATTCGCCGCACTCGGCGGTATACAGCGGAATAACGTGATCGCCAGGTTTCAGGCTGGTCACGCCCTCGCCGACTTCAACGACGATACCGCCGCCTTCATGGCCCAAAACCGCCGGGAACACGCCTTCCGGGTCGTCGCCAGAGAGAGTAAAAGCATCGGTGTGGCAAACACCGGTGTGGGTGATTTTGACCAGGACTTCGCCTTTCTTTGGCGGCGCGACGTCAATCTCCACGATTTTTAACGGCTGGCCGGGGCCAAAGGCAACTGCTGCACGTGATTTCATACTGTCCATTCCTCGTCGTGATTTTACTTTAAATAGGATCGTAGCAGGTGACCGACTTCCGCCATGCGGGCGGCGCGTTGGTCCGGGGTGGTATCGCCGCTAACCAGTTCATCCTGCAGATGCATCTCCACCAACTCGCCCATCAAACCGTTGGCGGCGCCGCGAATGGAGGCAATCTGTTGCAGGATAGTCATGCAGGGTTCGCCGGACTCCAGCGCACGTTCCAGCGCTTCAACCTGCCCGCGAATACGGCGTACGCGGCTAAGCGCACGCTTCTTGTCTTCTGGTGAATGTGGCACGAGAGGCCCTCCATATCATATAGGGGGGTATACTATATTTATTTAACTAAAGTGGCAAATTGAAACGCCGTTAACAACCATAGCATAGCGGCGCAAGTTTACCGTTAATCGAGAGTGAGGCTCATGGCTATACAGCGTAGCTCGGCGTTGGCCATTTTCGAATAATGACTCTTTTCTCCTTGTGAAACAAAGCCATGGCGTAGATAAAAGCCCGCCGCATTGGGGGTCGCCTCAAGCGTAATCGTTTCGAGCCCCCGTCGGCGAGCTTCGGCAATAACCGCCCTCATGATCAAATCCGCGCATCCCTGCCCGCCCCACTCCGGCAGCGTAAAGATCGCTTCCACGCTTAAGGACTCAATATCGAGATAGCCGGTAGCGACGGGTTGGCCCAGCCTATTTTCCACGATATAAAACGGATTATCGGCAACGGCGTGACGATACCCTTCGGGCATCTGTTCCGGCGTCCAGGCGTGAATCACTTCAGCGCCATAGCTTTGACGACAGCCATGGCGAATCGCCTGATTACGGATATTCCACAACGCAGGGGCTTCATCAGGTACCGCGCGTCTCACTCTCATCACTACTTCTTTATCTTTTTTATGGCGTCGCTCGTGGACGGCTGGCCTTCATCGGGATGCGCGATACCACCAGCGCCCCCAATACCAGGAACCCGGCCACGAGGTAAAAGCCGGCGTTAAAGCTGCCGGTTAAATCCTTCAGCCAGCCGAATAACAGCGGACTCATGGCCGATCCCATATTACCCGTCGCGTTAATCACCGCAATGCCGATCGCTCGTGAGCGCAGGCTGATGGACTGATCTGGCGTGGTCCAGAAAATCACCATCGCCGCATAGGCCCCTGCCGAGGCCATAATTACCCCCAACAGTTGCATGATGCTATTTGATCCGTGCGCCGCCAGCATCCAGCCCGCGGCGGCAAACAGGTAGGGCAATAACGTGTGCAGCTTACGTTCCTGTAAGCGGTCAGAACGTTTACTCCACCAAATCATCGCCACAATGGTACAGATATGCGGTACGGCGCTAAGCAAGCCGATGGCGATATTGCTGCTGCCCTGGTTAAAGCTTTTGAGAATTAGAGGCGTCCAGACGCTGAGCGCGCTTAAGGTATTACAGAGAAAGAAATAGGCCAGCGTATACATCAACACCACCGGGGTGAAGACGTCGCGCCAGAGGCTGCCTTTCCCCTGCTGCAGGGCGCTCAGGCTGGCGCTACCGTTCGGTTGCACTAGCCGTAGTTTGTCCTTCTCCATCATCTCGCTAAGGCAACGTTTGTCCTCATCGGTGAGCCATTTGGCCTTTTGCGGACTGTCGTCAAGATAGAACCAGACTACCGCCCCCAACAACACCGATGGGAATCCTTCCAGCAGGAATAACCACTGCCAGCCTTTAAGCGCCAGCATGCCATCCATACTGAGAATATAGCCGGAGACCAGCGAGCCCAACGCCATCGTCACCGGCATAGCAATCATAAACAGCGCATTGGCGCGCGCCCGGTAGTAGGCCGGAAACCAGTAGGTTAAGTAGAGCAGAAGCCCCGGAAGAAAACCGGCTTCGGCAATCCCCACCAGCATGCGCAGCAGATACAGGCTGTTTGGCCCAGTCGCGAACATGGTCGCTGTCGATGCGATTCCCCACACCACCATAATGCTCGCAATCCAGCGGCGCGCGCCAACGATCCCCAGCATGATGTTACTGGGAATACCAAAGATGACGTACATCGCGTAGAACAACGTCGTCGCGAGGCCGAACATAGTGCTACTCAGCCCCAAATCCTGGCTCATGGTGAGCCCGGCAAAGCCGATATTGATACGGTCAAGAAACGAAAAGATAAAAAGCAGAAACAGAAAAGGAATTAAGCGGCGGAACAATTTATTGATCACCACCTGCTCGCGCGGGCTCAGGCGTTCAGCGCCCCCCACATCGGCGACAGGGGGAGAAGCGGCCGGTATATTATCGGTCATGTCAGGTTTTCCTTTTGCTCATCGGTATTGAAAAAGCAGGCGTTTTAGCCAATGACGCTGCGGATACCGCTGAACGTGCCTGGGTGTCGTTTCGACGGCCTCCCGGCTGGATTCAATCCACCGCACTGAGATTCTTATAGAACCTTTCGTTTCGATTAGACATTTTTATTTACATATTCGATACAAATTTGCAGCATAAGTAACATTTTGCGAATCATTTATTGGCGAGTTACGGAAACAAAAAACCCGCCGGTGGGCGGGTTCAGGAGTGCCGGGCGTGATACTCAGCGCTTGCGCGGCATCATGCGCAGCAGCGTATTATCTTTCCATAAATAGTGATGCAGCAGCGCCGCCAGCGCGTGCAGGCCAATCACGAAATAGCCGATATTGGCAAGTAAGCCGTGCAGCCCCTTAAGGCTGTCGACCAAAGCGAAGTTGCTTTGCGCCGCAAAGGGCATCGCCAGGCCGAAAGCAAACCACGGGTTACCGCGGTAATACATCATTACCATGCCAATCGCCGGTAGCGCGATAAACAACAGATAGATCACCAGATGGCCAAGATGGGCGAAACCGGTCATCATCGGCGAGGGTTTAGGAACAATCGGCGGCGCCGGAGACTTCAGGCGCACCAGCAGGCGTGCGATCATCAGGACAAAAATGGAAATACCGCAGGAGACGTGGATCATGTTTATCACCGGACGGTCGCTGCGCGGAAAGAAGCCGCGCAGTTCCATCGCCGCGTAGGCGACGACAACCAGTAAAAAGACCAGCCAGTGTATTCCTATCTGCAGGCCAGAATATTTATCGCGCATGAACAAACCTTAATGGAAGTGTGATGTTGTTAACATAACCGCCTTCCCTTAAATTTTCATTAACCTTTACCGAGGCTTAAAAAACTGCGTTAGCGCGAATTGAATAGCATCAGGGCTCTTTTGCAAAGAGCCCTGGGCAATGTTACTGCTCGGTGAGTTGCAGTTCAGCAATGACCGGCAGATGGTCACTGGCCGCTGACCAGTTAAATTCCGGCGAGTTATGCGGGATCTCCAGCTTCTTCACATCCCACTTTTGTCCTTTGAAGGTGAAAATGTGGTCGATATCAATGGCCGGGTTAACGGCAGGCCAGCTACGCGTATCCGTCCCCTGCTTCGACACTTCGTTAAAGAAATAACCGATCTCTTTCACCGGCTGTTCTTCACGGGTTGAATTGAAATCGCCGGCCAGGATCTTAATTGAAGAGGCGATATCTTTAAAATCAGACGCCGCATCGCCAATACTCAAATCAAGAAGATAGCGAGCCTGTTCGGTACGCATGGTGGGATCTTTTTGCCAGTCGAGATGGGTCACCATAATAATCGGCGCGGAATCAAAACCCGGTACATCAACCTGCGCCAGTAGCGCCACGCGCTGTTCCGCATTGCCTGACGGCAGCTTCACCACCTGAGAATGCAGGATTTTATATTTTGACAGCAGCCCCAGTCCGTATTCGCCACCGTCGAAATCTAACGCTTTACCAAAGGCATAATGCATATTGTTAGCATCGGCAATCGTCTTAAGCTGATCGATTTTCTGGCTGCGCTGAGTTTTGTGATCGACTTCCGGGACGGCAATAATATCGGCGTTAATTTTTTTAATCGCTGAATTAAGTGCCGTAAAATCGGCCACATTATCAGACGCTTCATTCTTGCCGATATTATAGGTTGCTATACGTAATTTCGGCTGATGTTGGGTATAGACTTTATCCGGCACCCCGCCTTTCTGTACGGCAAGTATTTCATTACCAGCAAGTTTCTCTGCTGCCTGGACGTTAGCCGCCAGGCAGGCCAGCGCCACCATCGTCAGTGCAATGCTCTTTTTCATTGGTATGCTATTCCCCTTGTTTAAGTATTCTTATATTAAGGGTACCGAGTGAAGACATTGATTATCGTGATGTATAGCGCAAACTTATAACGCAGAGTGAATTAAGTATCCCGAAAGATTTGAGGTTATCCACAAAACGAGTCGGTATCAGATCGCATAGTTTGTGGATAACTCACTGCAGGCCCTGCCACTCCTGCCATTCCGCTTTGTGTTCATTATTCAACCGCATCGCAAACCAAATGGCCGCAGTGGATTAGGATATTGGCTGTTAATTGGATTCGCCGAGGGTGATGATCCTGTCCGCGGTTTGCAGGGTCGTTTCACGGTGAGCAATAATTATTCGGGTTATATTCAACTTTTTCATTGCCAGACTGACGTCTTTTTCACACTCTGCGTCCAGTGCGCTGGTGGCTTCATCCATGAATAATATATCCGGACGGCGATAAAGCGCCCGGGCAATAAAAATCCTCTGTTTCTGACCCCCAGATAGCCCCTCCCCCAGTTCTCCGATTAACGTCTCATACCCCATTGGCAGAGCCAATATCACGTCATGAATACGGCTTGTCCGGGCACATTCTCTCATCCAGGCATCATCAATATTTTCAGTGAATCCGCAGATATTCTCCCGAATTGAGCCAGAAAACAGCCGGTCATCCTGCATTACGCAGGCAATCAAGCGATGATAGTTATTTATCCCCAGTTGCCTGATATCCGTACCATTCATTAAGACAGTCCCTGATATCGGTTCAGACAAGCCGCACAGTACTTTGAGCAGCGTGGTTTTCCCCGAACCTGAGGGCCCGGTAATGGCCACACTCTCGCCGGCTCGGATCCTGAAACTAAGGCCGCTAAAGACGGGTGCTGACTGGCTGTCGTAACGGAAGCTTAGCGCTTTAATCTCCAGACTAGCCGGAGACATGGTTGCCTTTAATCCTAAATCCGGTTTTCTTTCTTCCTTTTCATTCAAAGCGATATCCGAAATCCTTTCGTTGTGCAGGCTCATCATACGCAGCTGTAATAAGAAGTTGACCAGCGATCCTACCCGGTCAGAAAACTGCGCGCGGAATGCGCCAAATGCCACAAACATGCCGATAGTCATTTGGTTCTCCATAACCAGACTGATGCCCAGCCACAGAATAGTCACCTGATCGCACGTCGCCACAAACGTGTTAATGCCGCCGAAGAACATATCAAGTCGGCTGAGTCTGATACCGGTATTGATGGCATCAATCTTCAGGTTCAGCCAGTGGCTCCCACGCCGTTCTGCCATTCCCTGCATTTTAACCGTAGCTATTCCGTAGAGTGTTTCCATAAAATATGAACCAGCACGGGCTCCGGCGATTAACGCTTCTTCCGACAGCTGGCGGTACCGGCTATAGGTCAATATACGAATGAAGACATATACCGCTGTAAAGCCCAGTACAAAAACCGTCAATTTTCCACCGTACAGGATAAGCATCAACAAGAGACCGGCAACCATGATGCTGTCCATCATTGCCCCCACCACACAGGTTGTAAACGTGGCGCGAAGCGCATCCAACGAGCTGAAGCGGGAGTGAATATCGCCCATCTTTCGTCGCTCAAAATAGGTCAACGGCAACTGAAGCAGATGACGGAATAGCCCCGACTGCCATTGCACATTTATCAATGACTCCATCGCAAGGGATGACCATGCGCGGATCACGCTAACCAAAGTACGCCCCAAAATAAAAAACATCAGGACTCCACAGATAAGCATGAGCAGTCCCCGGTCATTCGCAGGAATAGCATGATCCATCACCAATTGCGTACCGACAGGCATCACCAGGCCGATAGCTTCAATAATCAGCGACAGACAGAAAATTTTGCTCAGTACGCCCCGGATACCCTGCACGCTGCTGATTAACGCCCGAATTCCGATTCGGCTCTTCATCGTTTCCTGCACAAATGTACTGCCGGGCCAGACCTCCAGCGCCACGCCGGTGAAGCACTGTGACATTTCATCACTCCCGACAGTTCTTCGCCCCCTCGCAGGGTCATGAAGCACGAACCGATTCTTACGTACGCTAACGAGCACCACGAAATGATTAAAATTCCAGTGCAGGATACAGGGCATTCTGAGAGCATTAAGTTCATGGAGATCCAGTGACAATGCCCGGCTTTCCATCCCTAACTCAATCCCGGTTTGCTGAACACTGGCAAGCGAGGCTCCACGGGCAGACAGATTTATTTGGCGACGTAGGGCGATCATGTCGATATTACGACCATAATGTCCGCATATCATCGCCAGACAGGCCAGTCCACATTCTGACGTTTCTGTCTGATGAACGACCGGGACTCGCCGCCGAAATTTCAGATCCAATTTCTCCTCGATGGATGATATGAAGTGGTTACGGTTCATGAATCGGCCCCGTAACGCTGCGCTTCATATCGTAGAATGGCGAGAGCATCCACTGATAGATTTTACGTTTTTCCAGAAATAACGTGCTCTGTGCCTTCATGCCATTTTCCAGAGGCAGACGCTTGCCGGCGTAGCTGACAGCCTGCTTTTCTGGACTAATCACAACTTTGTAGTAAGCAGCCGCACCTGCCGTAGAGTTAATCGGGGCGGTCGTATAGGTCTGCTTTTCACGGTAGGAGGCTGGCGTCCGGGAAATGAGTGTGACTTTCGCCGAGAACTGACCAAACTTTTCAGCCGGAAAGGCTTCGTAGCGGATATTCACCCTATCACCGACTGAAATATATGGAACGGCTTCATTGAGTACCCAAAGAACCAAATAATAGCGTTGTATTTTTTCTGGAATTATCTGCAGCAGACTGTCGCCTTCGCTGACCATCTGACCTGGGGTGACGCTTAATGAATCAATTTTGCCGTCTGATGAGGCACGAATGATAATATCGCCTCCCGCATCAGTATTAATCCGCTCTTTCTGTAGCTCATAACGCTGCAGTTCCATCTGATAAACCCGATTGTCAAATTCCGCCGCCTGCGTCTGAATTTGACTTTCCAGATTGGTTAACTGTAGAGCATTTTGTTCATGCTGCGCGCTCAGGCTAAGCAAACTATTATGCTGCTGGTAGTACAAGGCCACCAGACTGGTTAACTGGTCTTTATTAATCAACCCCTGCTGCTGGTACCGTCGGTAATTATCCATATTATTTTTCATTAATTTTATTCCCTCCTCAGCGCGCCTGACAATGCCTGCCGAGCGTTCAAAAGAGGCGCTATACTGTATTTTCTGTTGCTCAAGCATCCGCAAAGTGGTTTCCTTACTCTCTCTAAGGCGAGTGATAATCTCGGCGATGCACTTCAATTGGTTTTCGATATCCTGTCGTTGAGTCTCATTGACCACGCCTCTACGTGTACTTTTACTGACATCAATTTGATAAACAGGATCACCCTTTTTTACAGGGTCCCCTTCCCGGACGAACTGTGTCGCGACAAATCCCTGGACACCGGAATAGACATTAACCGGTCTCGGCCAGGTGGTAACTTCACCTTGCACGCTAATACGTCGTGTATAAGTGCCGGTGCTAATTAAAACAATGAAGCAGACGAAAAAAAGCGCGCTGGTAATTATAACCAGCCGAGAGGAGATTCCCGGTAGTAATACTGCTTTGCCACACCATGTTTTATCCCTGTTTTCGAGCGCTTCCTTACGAAACATATTTCATTCCCGCTATGGCTAAGCCTCTCCGGAATACTGGAGGAATGACACATACTGAATACCAATTACGACCGCGTTCATCAGCGCATGAAGAATAATTGGCATCAGTATTCCGCCGGTTTTTATTCTCCCGATAACCAGCATCAGCGAAACCAGAAATAATATCAGGAACGATCGCCAGTCTATGTACTGTAAATGATAGGCTGAAAATACTACAGACACAGCGACAGCCGCCGCATAATTGTTATTCCCGAGCCAGTATTTAAACACACTGAAAAGGCAGCCGCGGAAGACCATCTCTTCATAAGCAGGAACCAATAGAATCATCACAATGGCATTTAGCCAGAATACATGCCTATCCAGTCGCATCTGAGAAGCTGACCAGTTTTCAGTCTGATAGCCTGCAGTGACAAAAGGCAACAGAAATTGGATCAACAGAATACACAGGAAAAGTATAATAAAAATGCCGAAATGAAAATTTCCTCTCCCCATACCCTCGCGTTTGTAGAAATAGAGATAATAAAGGGGGGCAATTGCCAGGAACTCTAGTCCGAAAAGTAGTGGATAGAGATATCCCGTTATCATAAGGTCTTTGCTGCCCTCGAAAAAAAGCGGCAAACATGTGATGCCAAAAAATAGCGCAAACATGGCAAAACAGCCGGTTACGGCTTTGTTTCTTGCAATATTGTACTCGCGGTTATATCCGTCAACGTTCATTTTTTATTCCATCGGCGCCAAAAGGCGTGGACGACTCCCACTCGACTGAAAAACTTCAATTATGGCTAGTTTTAAAGGTTAAGAGATGGAAGAGCTGATAACATGCTCTTCCATACGCTGACAGCTATCCTTATTGGCTTTTAGACTGGTTTATACCCGTACGCCAATCAGCATCTGTCAGTAACAAATATCGTTGAGGTTATTCGGACTCCAGTAGCATTCTCTGCCTGCTGCTGCATTCCACGCTTCGGATGGAAGGTTAGCGGGTTTTTGTTTGAGCGTTCCGCCCAGACCAGATGGGGACATCGCTGGGTCCGGTGTTTTTGTTGCAGCCCAGTCATAAACCTGTCCCCCTGCGATCCCACCGGTTATGGCACCAGGAGTTCCGCCTACAAATGTGCCAGCCCCAGCGCCGATTCCCTGAGCAATTTCCCGCCCAATATCCCCCCCTGCACCGGAGACCATACCCAACTGTTTATTTGTCAGCTCTTTCATCTTTCATATTCCTTATGTAATTCAACAGCCAAAAATAAGCATTGCTCAGAAAATATATACATCCAATAGCAAACACAGACAGTAGTGCTCTGGGTGCCAATAAAATATCTGCATCATCAACAAAACATCGCACAACGAGAAAACAGAATATAAGACAGAAAAGAGAATGCTCCCGGCAAGGATAATATCTTTAAACACCCGCATTATGATTTACCCTGCAGATTTTCCTTCCCGCATTTCATGCCAGCAGGATGGAATTTCGGCATGATTTTTAAATTTTTAAGTTATGGGTTGATAATTATTCCTCAGGCCGCAATCCATTTTCTATTCATCCCTGTATTATTCCTAATGCAAGGTTACATTAATATGACCAGATGTCAATGAATGATATTCATTCTCATTATCAATGTTGTGCTGAACCACCGCTATAGTTATCAATACAACCTCGATGTAGCTATATCCTTCTGCGCTTTTTCTAATTTCTGTTATTGTGATGTAGATCATATTTACCACTCAACGCCGCATGAAATAGCGAACAATGGTAGGCACTCTTTTTGTTGTGCTGTCGCGGTAAGAACATTGGAACCACCTCCGACCCGGCGTTATACTTCCTTCGCACCATCTGGCTCCATGTGACAGTTACTGAAGACGCTTCAGGCAGGTAACTTAGCAATAGAAACACCGCAGGTGCACTGCTAAGCCGCTGAAAGTAAATAGTTTACTCTCCCCGCTCTGCCTGAAGAAGTTTTAACGTATCAACTTCACCACCAGGAGAATATCCATGAGCAAACTTGGGATTAATGGATTTGGTCGTATAGGACGTTTAGTACTTCGCCGCCTGTTAGAAGTAAATAGCCCGCTGGAGGTCGTGGCCATCAACGATCTCACCTCACCGAAAGTCTTAGCCTACCTGCTTAAACATGACTCTAACTACGGTCCTTTCCCATGGAGCGTTGATTTTACAGAAGATGCGCTGATCGTTAATGGTAAAAAAATCACCGTTTATGCGGAAAAAGAGGCTCAGCATATTCCGTGGAAAGCCGCAGGCGCTGAGGTGATTGTTGAATGTACCGGTTTCTATACGTCGGCGGAAAAATCGCAGGCGCACCTGACCGCCGGCGCGAAGAAAGTGCTGATTTCCGCCCCTGCCGGCGAGATGAAAACCATCGTTTATCACGTTAACGACGACACCATGAGCCCGGATGATACCATCATTTCGGTTGCATCCTGCACCACCAACTGTCTGGCGCCAATGGCTAAAGTGCTCAACGATGCTTTCGGCATTACCGTGGGCACCATGACCACTATTCACGCTTATACCGGTACGCAATCGCTGGTGGACGGGCCGCGTGGCAAAGACCTGCGCGCCTCGCGAGCGGCGGCGGAAAACATTATTCCGCACACCACCGGCGCGGCAAAAGCCATTGGTCTGGTGATTCCGGAACTCAGCGGGAAACTGAAAGGTCACGCCCAGCGCGTGCCGACTAAAACCGGCTCAGTGACGGAACTGGTTTCCGTATTGGCGAAGAAAGTCACCGCTGAAGAGGTTAATCAGGCCATGAAAAATGCGGCGGCGAACAATGAATCTTTTGGCTACACCGAAGAGGAAATTGTCTCCTCCGACATTATTGGCAGCCATTTCGGCTCAATCTATGATGCGACTCAACTGGAGATCATGGAAGCCGGCGGCGTACAGCTCGTGAAAACCGTGGCCTGGTACGATAACGAGTACGGCTTTGTTACCCAGCTTGTCCGCGTACTGGATAAATTCGCGAAGTAAACTCAGAACCAGCGGATAGCTGCGGCTATCCGCCTTTCTCCCTACCCCAGCGTTCTGGCGTTCAGCGCCTCGCTCAATAGCGTATCTTCACGCAAGCATCGCCACGCCGCGCTAACATCGTGTGGGAAATCGACGTGGGTAATAAACCCTTTACCGTTGGGGCCATAACCCTGCGCGTTATCCAGCAGACGCGGCAGCTCGCCAAGCAGCAGCGCCAGATAACGCCCCACCGGCCACAATCCACTATCGTCTCCGCTGAATCTCAGGCCAGCAGCGCTGTTTTCAAGCCGCGGCGAACAACCGGGATAGCTCCACCACTGCGGCTGCGCCGGTGCCTCCTGCCAGACGCGGGCAAAGGTCGCCATCGTCCGACGCCGCATCGTCGGATCCTGAATCACCACGCCAGAGGAATGATCCAGCCCACGCTCTTCCAGTAACCGGCGGGTAAACCACGCGTTTTCGCCGCAGTTGGTTGAACGGTCTTCCACCACAATGCGATCGCGCGGAATTTGCCAGAATTGTTCGGCGATGTCCGCCAGGATATGCGATTCCGGACGCCCCTCTACCTGCAGCGCCTGATAGTGCGGATGCTTTTGTACGGCGTCGTAAAGAAAGGTCGTCGAATGACCAATACCGCCGCTTATCAATAGTGGAATCTGCCTCTGAGCCGCGAGCCGACAGGCGGCGTCAATGGTCGGGATCACCGCGTTACCGGCCAACACCGCAATCTGCGGCTGCGCATTCTGCGGCAAATCATCCTGCGCCAACCAGTCGCCGATGAGATTGGCCGCCGCTAACGTGTCGTGTGAAAGCGCCGGGAAATGCTCTGTCATACCCTTTCCTTCTTCTGTCCTGATCCAACAATGAAGTGTCGGGCGACATCATAAACCGCGCTACGGCGAAAAGGAAAATCCGGCAGCCACGCTTCAGCTGCCGGGTATCATCAGGCGCTGGCGTTATCCAATGCCAGTTGCCCTTCGCGCTTCTGTTTCACTTTCCAGAAGCACCATAGCGCGATAAACCACAGCGGCGAGGCCATCAGC
The DNA here is from genome assembly GCF_057196925.1 of Klebsiella sp. SYXHC3. Lineage (NCBI taxonomy): Bacteria > Pseudomonadati > Pseudomonadota > Gammaproteobacteria > Enterobacterales > Enterobacteriaceae > Klebsiella > Klebsiella sp. SYXHC3. The sequence continues at coordinate 597,031 of NZ_JBXUNG010000001.1, forward strand.
GCCAGCAGCGTATCCGGGTCGAAAATCATAATGAAGATTGAGAAGGCGAAAAATAGCAGGCTCAGCCAGCACATCACCACTCCCGCCGGCATTTTGAATTTCGACCGCGCGTGCAGGTCCGGGCGTTTATGGCGATACACCAGGTACGCCACGAGGATCATACCCCAGCTGAAAACCACCATGATCGCCGCCAGCGTTGAAACGATGGTGAACAACGTCATCACGTTTGGCACCAGGAACAGCAGTAACGTACCGCTTAGCATGCAGAAGCAGGAGAACAGCAGGCTACGTACCGGAATGCGGGTATTACGCGATAGTATACGGAACTGCCAGTGCGCATGTTTTTCCACCGACAGGCCGTACAGCATGCGGGTACTGGAATAAACGCCGCTGTTCGCCGACGACATTGCCGACGTCAAGGCGACAAAGTTTATCACCGCGGCGGCGGCAGGTAGCCCGGCCTTGGCGAACAGGGTCACGAACGGACTGGCATCCGGCGAGACGCCCGGCCATGAAGCCACGGCAATAATCACCACCATCGACAGCAGATAGAAAATAATGATGCGCAGCGGCAGCGCGTTAATCGCCTTCGGCAGGATGCGCTCAGGATCGCGCGTTTCCGCCGTCATGGTGCCGAGCAGCTCAATACCGGTGAAGGAGAAGATCGCTATCTGGAAACCGGCGAAGAAACCGGTCACCCCGTGCGGCATAAAGGCCGTCGGGTCGGTGAGATGGCCTAACGAAGCCTTCACGCCGTCCGGCGAAGTCCAGCCGATAGCAATCATCCACGCGCCGGTTAAAATCAGCGCAATAATGGTGATGACCTTAATCAGCGCAAACCAGAATTCGGCCTCGCCGAACATTTTTACCGACAACAAATTAAACAAGAACAGAATCCCAAGCGTACTCAACGCGGGCATCCACGCCGACATCTCCGGAAACCAGTACTGCATATAGCTGCCGCATACCACCACGTCGGCGATACAGGTCACCACCCAGCTAAGCCAGTAGGTCCAGCCCAGATAGAAACTGGCCTGCGGGCCAAGATAGTCGCCGACGAAATCCGCAAACGAACGGTAATCCAGGCGGGTCAGCAACAGCTCCCCCATCGCCCGCATCACCATATAGGTAAAGAAACCTACCAGTAGATAGATAAGCAGAATGGATGTTCCGGCGACGGCGATGTTTCTGCCCGCCCCCATAAACAGTCCGGTGCCGATAGCGCCGCCCAGCGCAATCATCTGAATGTGCCGGGCGCCAAGGCCGCGTTTGAGCTGCGACGGGCACTCCCCGTCGGTGGCAGGATGAACCTGCCCCTCACGTTGATGTTCAGTCATGTTGATTCCTTCAAGCAGGCATGGAAAGGCTTGGCGCGGTAGCGGTCAGCAACAGCCCGGCGCGTTGACCGGCGGCGACGCCCGCATTCGGAAACAGGATGTAGGGGGCGTCGGCATTGACCACCCAGGTTTTCTGTGCCTGACGGGCGATTTCATAGCCTGCCGGCAGCGCGGTAAAGTTTTCAATTTTCGGGTCGAGATTAAGGGTAAAACCGTTCTCGCTCTTGATGATGCTCTGCTGCACCACAAAGTATTCGACCGGCGCTTTGCTCCGCGGCGGCATGATGCCGTCGGCGATCAGCGCGCCGATCGCCAGTTCGGTGGCGGCAAACAAGCGCAAATCATTTTCACCGAATGGCATCACTTTCCCCAGTTCCAGCGTGGCGCTTTGCGCGCCGAACTTCTCGCTGGTGAAGTGGGTAAAGGTGCCGCCCGGTTCGGTATGGCGCACGATGGCGTCCATACCACTGGCCTGCAACAGCTGATAAAAATCCGCGCTGTAGTCGCCATCATGAGCGGGGAGCAGCGCGAACTGCCGATATTTTGACCCGCGAATGGCGGTATGCAGATCGAGATGCGTGCGCGGCACCTTGCCGTGGGCATCGGCGCTACGGAAGAAGGCCTGTACGGCCATCTCCAGTTCAAAAGCGCGACGCGACTCGTTACCTGGCATCGCCGCCAGATGGCGGCCGCCAAACAGCCGGTTGAGATCGTTATGCAGATAGCGACGGCCGGCGCGAATGGCGGGCAGATTGCCGAACACCACCAGCAGCGCGTGGGTCAGCGGCTGCTCGCCCAGGCTTAATCCCTGCAGGATCTGCAGCAACATTTCAATCGGCGCGGTTTCGTTACCGTGCACCCCGGCGGAAAGCACCGTCGCCTGTCGCCATGACGTTTTTGGCAGCAGTTGCAGAATGCCATCGCCTAACCAACTGGCTTCGATAGTTGGCGGAAAGGTCCATGTCTGCAGTTTACAATGCAGTAAATCGTTGACGTTTTGTTCCATTCCCGGCCCCTTATCGCTGGAAGTCATAAATCGCGCCCAGATGTAAAATCTGCGTCAGCTCATCCAGCGCCTGATAAACCTCGCGCAGCAGCTGCGGGTCGGCGAGATCGCTGGCATGCAGGCGATCGCGATAATGCTTTTCAACCCACGCCGTCAGTTGCTGGTAGCGTTCGTCATTCATCAGGCTGTGAGTGTTGACCGCCGCACGCTCGGCATCGTTAAGCACCACCCGCAGACGTAAACAGGCCGGGCCGCCGCCGTTGCGCATGCTTTCACGTAGATCGAATGCCGCCACTTCATCGATAGGCGATGCGCTATCGGCGGCAAGAGCGGAGAGATAACGCCAGACGTTTTCACGCTGACGGCACTCTTCCGGCACCACGATCAGCATTTTGCCATCGGCTTTGCTCAGTAACTGGCTGTTGAACAGATAAGAGGCCACCGCGTCATCGAGGCTAACCTGCTCGTCAGGGACTTCAACGCTGGTGAATGGAATATTCAGCCTGGCGTTGCTCTCCTTCAGCGTTGCCAGCACCTCCCGCTGCTGCAGGAAGGCGTGCTGATGATGGAACAGCACGTGGCGGTTGCTGACGGCGATAACATCATTGTGGAATACGCCATGGTCGATAGCCTGCGGACTTTGCTGAGCGAATACGGTGTACTGCGGGTCGAGCTGATGCAGACGCGCCACCGCTTCGCTGGCCTCCAGCGTCTGGCGTGCGGGGTATTTAGCTGGCGCAATGCCGCCGCTGGCTCGCTTACCGTAGACAAAAAACTGCACGCCCTGGCGATCATAATCCCCACAGAAACGGTTATGGTTCGCCGCCCCTTCATCACCTAAATCGCCATGCTGCGGCAGCGCCGCGTGATGCGCGAAGTAACGCTCATCGGCGAAGGTGGCCCTGAGGATAGCCGAGGTGATCGGCGCTTCCTGCATGCGGTGCAGCTTATTGTTGAGGTTCGCCACCGTAAAATGCACTTTTCCATCAGCGCTATCGGCCGACGGCGACACGGTAGCGGCGTTGGCGGTCCACATCGAGGAAGCGGAGCTAAAAGCCGATAATAACTGCGGGGCCTCTTTGGCCGCACGCTGGATCACCTGCTCATCGCTGCCCTGAAAACCAATGCTGCGCAGCATCGTCATATTTGGCCGCGGCTGCGGCGGCAGAATGCCCTGTACAAAGCCACGATCGGCCAGGGTCTTCATCTTATAAAGCCCTTGCAGCGCCGCCTTCTTCGGGTTAGATAAACCGTCACGGTTGTTTTGTGACGCTTCGTTGCCTACCGACAACCCGGCGTAGTGGTGCGTTGGCCCCACCAGGCCGTCAAAATTCGCTTCAAATCCAGACATAGTGTCCTCACAAAAACGGTTATCAGAATGGCAGACCTGGCGACGTCGTCGCCGGAAGCGTCAGCGTTTCGCTGACCAGAGAAGCCATCGGCCAGGCGCAATAATCGGCGGCATACCACGCCGAAGCGCGATGGTTGCCGGAGGCGCCGACACCGCCGAATGGCGCTTTGCTGGAGGCTCCGGTGAGCGGTTTGTTCCAGTTAACAATCCCGGCGCGCGCTTCATCGGCCAGCTTGTCGAACAGCGCCTGGTCGGCGGAAATCAGCCCCACCGCCAGACCGTAGCGGGTGTTATTGGCGATCGCGATCGCCTCATCGAACTGGTCATAACGAATCACGGTCAGCAGCGGGCCGAAGTACTCTTCATCCGGCACCGCGATCCCGGTAACATCGATAATTCCCGGCGTCAGCACGGTTGAGCGCGGATCAGGCTGGCTCATGCGCAGCAGCACTTTGCCGCCTAGTGCTTCCAGCTTCGACTGCGCCGCCAGCATGCCCTGCGCGGCGGTTTGCGAAATTACCCCGCCCATAAACGGCTGCGGTTCGGCGTCCCATTTACCGGCGCGGATCTGCCGGCTGGCAGCAATCAGTTGTTCAAGTAGCGCATCGCCCTGTTGGCCGCGCGGGACCAGTAAACGACGCGCGCAGGTGCAGCGCTGCCCGGCGGAGATAAAGGCCGATTGAATAATCACGTTCAGCGCCGCAACTCTATCGACAACGTCGGCCACGATCAGCGAGTTATTGCCGCCCATCTCCAGCGCCAACATTTTCTCCGGCTGGCCGCCGAGGTAGCGGTGGAAATGGAAGCCAGCGGCGGCACTCCCGGTAAACAGCACCCCGTCGATATCGCGGTTTTCCAGCAGCGCCTGGCCGGTATCTTTCGCCCCCTGCACCAGGTTTAGCACCCCATCCGGAATCCCGGCCTGCTGCCATAGCTGAACGGTGAGTTCCGCGGTCGCGGGCGTCAATTCGCTCGGTTTAAATACCACGGTGTTACCGGCGATCAGCGCCGGGATAATATGGCCATTCGGCAGATGCCCCGGGAAGTTGTAAGGGCCAAACACCGCCATCACGCCGTGCGGCTTATGGCGCAGCAGCGCTTTGCCGTCCGGCATAGCGGACTCGCGATAACCGGTACGTTCGGCGTAGGCATCAATGGAAATCCCGGCTTTGCCGATCATCGCTTGTACTTCGGTGCGGGTTTCCCACAGCGGCTTGCTGGTTTCACGGGAAATTAACGTCGCCAGCGCCTCTTTATTCTCTTCCAGCAGCGCCGCGAAACGCTGAACCACGGCAATGCGTTCGCTTAATGGGCGATGCGACCAGCCATAAAACGCCTCGCGCGCGGCAGTACAGGCGGCCTGCACGTCGGCCGCGCCGGCGCTGCTCGCCTGCCATAAAATAGACTGGTCTTCCGGCGCCAGCTTGGTTAACGGCGCGCCTGCGCCCTGCTGCCACTTACCTGCTATAAACTGTGCGTTTACCGCCATGATCTGTTTTCCTCTGGATTGAGTGTCACCGCGTGAACCCGGTCGGTGGCATTGACCTGCAGGGCGTCCAGCGCCTGCTGATCGAGTGCTCCCGGCGTCTCTTGCGCGATGAGGACCGCGCGGAAATTATCAAACTGTCCGTTGGCGACGATGGTTGGCGTCGCCTGCGGCGTCATGAGTTGCAGCGCCGGCAGCGAATAGCTCTCTCTGATAGCACGAATATTATCGGTTTCAGCTTCCAGTACCGGGCCGGCATCGAAGATGTCGACGGACCCGCGCCAGCTAAACCCCTCTTTTTCGAGAATAGCCCGCGCCGGCGCGGTGTTAGCATGAACCTGGCCTATCACCTCGCGGGCATCATCCGGCAGCAGCGAGATGTAAATCGGGTAGGCCGGCATCAGTTCGGCGATAAAGGTTTTCATTCCTGTACCGGTGAGGCGGTCGGCATCGGCGAAAGGAATGTCGAAAAAGTGGTGCCCCAACGCATCCCAGAACGGCGAATTCCCCTGCTCGTCGCTGCGCCCGCGCAGCTCGGCGAACAGATGCGGTGAAAACCACTCGCGGAACGCGGCAATAAAGACAAACCGCGCTTTGGAGAGCAACAGGCCGTTGCGGTTCTTCTGGTACTCCGGGTCAAGAAACAGGGTACAGAGTTCGCTGTGGCCGGTATGGTCGTAGCTTAAATTGAGCAATTCCTGATGCTTGTAAACCCCAAGCTCTTTGGATGCCCGTACCGTCTTCTGAATACGAAAATTGTAGAACGGTTCGTCGAGCCCCACCGCGACCTCAATGGCGCTGACGCCGACAACCCGGCTCAGTTCGGTATCTTCCAGAACAAACAGAAACCCCTGTTCGCCGCGCGTCAGCTTGCCGGCAAAGGTCTCCACGCTGCGTTTGATCCGTGCGGCGAGGCGCACGGCATCATTCGGCAGCGAAGTCATTCCCACGCCCGCCCGGGAGGCCAGGCGGACAATATCATCGAGGTCGTTTTCCCGTACGGGACGAAATAACATCATAGGCCGTCTCCCGGATTAGCTGGTTAAGCGGGCGACGGCGCGCTCAAGGCGCACAAAGGCTTCATCAATATCCGCCAGTGGAATATTGAGCGCCGGGGCGAAACGCAGTACGTCCGGCCCGGCTATCAGCGCGATCAACCCCTCTTCCGCCGCCAGATTGGTCAGCGCTTTGGCTTTGCCGCGCAGATGGCTTGCCAGTTCGGCGCCAATCAGCAGCCCCATTCCGCGCACGGCGCTAAAGACATCATATTTGGCGTTCAGCGCATTGAGTTTATCGACGATAAGGGTATGGCGTTCGCCCACGCCCGCCAGCAGCGCACTATCTATTTGCGCCAGCACGCTATTAGCGACGGTCGCCGCCAGCGGGTTGCCGCCGAAAGTCGTGCCGTGAGTACCCGGCTGGAACACCTGCGCCCAGGCCTCTTTCGCCAGCATCGCGCCAATTGGGAAGCCGCCGCCCAGCCCTTTCGCGCTGGTGAGAATATCCGGAACCACGTTGTAATGCTGGTAAGCATACAGTTGGCCGGTACGCCCGGCGCCGGTCTGCACTTCATCAAAAATCAGCGTTGCTTCATGCTTATCGCACAGCTCGCGCAGCACCTGCAGGAATTGCGGATCCGCCGGCATGACGCCACCTTCGCCGATAATCGGCTCGACGATGACCGCGCAGGTGCGGGAAGAGAACGCCGCTTTCACCGCGTCGATGTCGTTATACGGCAGATGGGTGATGTCCTGCGGTAATGGCGCATAGTCGCTGGAATACTTCGGCTGTCCTCCCACGGTGACGGTAAACAGAGTGCGGCCATGGAAAGAGTTTTTGAAGGCGATAATTTCGCTCTTGTCAGCGCCGAATTTGTCGTGCGCATACTTGCGCGCCAGCTTCAGCGCGGCTTCGTTGGCTTCAGCACCGGAGTTACAGAAGAAAATTTTATCGGCGAAGGTCGACTCCACCAGGGTTTTCGCCAGCTGCAGCACCGGTTCGTTGGTATAGCCGTTGCCGATGTGCCACAGCTTATCCAGCTGCGCTTTCAGCGCGTTAGCCAGCGCCGGATTCGCATGACCCAGCGCGTTAACCGCAATGCCGCCAGCCACGTCAATGTACTCTTTACCCTGCTGGTCCCAGACGCGGGAGCCCGCCGCTTTCACCGGGATAAACGGCGCGGGAGCGAAACACGGAACCATATAAGCATCAAAATCTTCGCGAGTGATACTGCCTGACATAACAATTCTCCGGAACGAGGATCGGCGGCATAAATTGGCCAATCGTGAATAGTCGAATTTAACAATTTCCCTTTAGCCGTTTTCAGGGCGCACACGTCCCGCTGCGATGACAAATATTTTCACCACAACTGAAATAAGCCATTTTATTTGTATGGATATATGTTAATTCACGGTTAATACCTTGTGTATTGCGTGAGCTAATGCTGGGCCCTGACGAGCAACAAAGTCAATACAACCATGAATCATTTTATTCACTTTTAGAGGATCATCAAGATAATGAAAAATATGAAAAAATTATTTCTATATTCACTTATCTGCATAAAATATGCATATCAATGCATGACATGCAGGCACCTGGTCGTGCTTATTTATTCAAATGCAACCCCAAAAAACTAACAAAAATGTAAAATTCGGAATAGCCGTCAAATACTGGTTTATAAAATTGGTGATAACATTCATCACACAGATTTTACTGCTGTACCTATTCCACGGTTTTACACGACACAAATAACATTGAGATACAGGACTCTTATGGAAAAGTTATCTTACGCATCTGAAAGTAGTACATCTCCATGGACCACTTACCTGCGCCAGATCGACCGCGTCGCGCCGTATCTGGGCGACCTCGCCTACTGGGTGGAAACTCTGCGTCACCCGAAACGCGCGCTGATCGTTGATATTCCAGTACAGATGGATGATGGCACCATCCGCCATTTCGAAGGCTATCGCGTACAGCACAATCTATCGCGTGGACCGGGTAAAGGTGGTGTTCGCTACCATCCGGATGTCGATCTTAACGAGGTAATGGCGCTTTCTGCCTGGATGACCATTAAGTGCGCCGCGGTCAATATTCCTTACGGCGGAGCCAAAGGCGGCATCCGCGTCGACCCGTTCTCACTGTCTGAAGGCGAGCTGGAACGTCTGACTCGTCGCTATACAAGTGAAATCGGCATTATCATTGGGCCACAGAAAGATATCCCGGCGCCGGACGTTGGCACCAACGGTAAAGTGATGGCGTGGATGATGGACACCTACTCCATGAATCACGGCACCACTATCACCGGCGTGGTTACCGGTAAGCCGATTCATCTCGGCGGTTCGCTGGGCCGTGAAAAAGCCACCGGCCGCGGCGTCTTCGTCACCGGTCGTGAAGTGGCTCGTCGCAACGGGATCGAAATCGAAGGCGCGAAAGTGGCGCTGCAAGGTTTTGGTAACGTCGGCAGCGAAGCCGCTCGTCTGTTTGCAGACGTTGGCGCGCGCATTGTCGTGATCCAGGACCATACCGCGACCCTGTTCAACGAAGGCGGCATCGACATGCAGGCGCTGACCGCATGGCAGGCCGAGAACAAGAAGATTGCTGGTTTCCCGGGCGCGCGTGAAATCGCCAAAGAAGATTTCTGGACCACCGAGATGGATATCCTGATCCCGGCGGCGCTGGAAGGCCAAATCACCCGTGAACGCGCGGAAAAAATCAGCTGTAAGCTGATCCTCGAAGGCGCCAACGGCCCGACCTATCCGGACGCCGACGACGTGCTGGCCGACCGCGGGGTGATCGTGGTTCCGGACGTTATCTGTAACGCCGGCGGCGTGACCGTCAGCTACTTCGAATGGGTGCAGGACATGGCGAGCTTCTTCTGGAGCGAAGAAGAGATCAACGCCAAGATGGACCGCATCATGACCGATGCTATTGTTCACGTCTGTGATAAAGCCGCCGAGAAAGCGTGTTCTCTGCGTACCGCGGCCTACATCGTCGCCTGCGAGCGCATTCTGCTGGCGCGTAAAGATCGCGGCATCTATCCGGGCTAATGTCCAGGTAATCCATATACGAAACCCGGGCTCGCCCGGGTTTTTTATTTTTTTCTCCACGTGCCAGCCTGCCTTTCCCACAAAAAACGCACATTGCGTTAACCTATTTTTATCTTCGTGACTTGAAATCAGTAAATCCCCGCGCCTAAAATCATTAGAGCTCTAATGATTTTGCAGGCGGAACATGGATAACCGACAGCTTAACTTTTCCCATCTCTTATACTTAACCGCGCATCACTGGCGGCTGGCGGTTAACCGGCGGTTAAAAAATCTAGGCATGAGCCAGGCGTCATGGGTGGCGGTGTCAGCCATTGCCCGCAACGAGCAGCCCCTCTCGCAAAGCGAACTGGCGCAGGAACTGGGTGTCGAAAGCGCCACCATCGTCCCGCTCATTAACCGCCTGGTCGAACTTGAACTGGTGGAGCGCGTTAAGCCTGACAGCGATAAACGTAAGCGTCTGTTGGTTGCCACCGCCAAAGGGATGGCGCTTTTCCATCAGGTGAAAGCGGTCGCCGACGACCTGCGCGAGGAGATCCTCACCGCCATTACTCCGGAAGAGCGTGAGCAAACCCACCGGGTACTGGAAAAGCTGCTGCACGAGGTGGAAAAGAAATAATGCCTCGTCGCGAAGCTAATCCTTATGTGCCCCACGACTGGGCGCCGCATGAAAAACCGGCGATGCTCGGTTCGCCGTCGACGCCGATCCACAGTACGCCGAAACGCGTCGCTTATGGCATCGTCGGGCTGCTGGTGTGCCTGACCGGCGCGCTGGGTAACGCCGTCGTTACCGCCAACCTGCAGCTGCTGCAGGGCACTTTTGCCGCCTGGTCGACGGAAATCGCATGGCTGCCGGCGGTCTACGTTATGACTAACGTTTCCATCAACCTGCTGCTGGTGAAATTTCGCCAACAGTTTGGCCTGCGCGCCTTTACCGAAGGCTTCCTGGTACTGTATGTACTGGTCACTTTCTTCCACCTGTTCGTCAACGACCTCAGCTCGGCAATGATGGTGCGCGCGGCGCACGGCATGGTGGCAGCGGCGTTGAGTTCACTGGGAATTTACTATCAGGTGCAGGCCTGGCCGGCGCGCCACCGCCTGAAGGCGTTGACCATCGGTATCACCGGATCGTCGCTGGCGATCCCGCTGGCGCGTCTGTTCTCGACCGAACTGCTGCAGATTGACGAATGGCGCGGGCTCTACTTCTTTGAGCTCGGCCTGGCGCTGGTGTCGCTGGCCTGCGTCATCGCGCTGAAACTGCCGCCAAGCGACCGCAAAAAGGTGTTTGAGAAGAAGGACTTTATTACCTTCTTCCTGCTGGCGCCCGGTATGGCTTTAGTCTGCGCGGTCCTGTCGCTGGGCCGTCTGGACTGGTGGTTTGAGGCGCCGTGGCTTGGCTGGTCGCTGGCGGGAGCGGTGGTGCTGATCGTTTCGGCTATCGCCTTCGAGCATAATCGCACTAACCCGCTGCTTAACACCAAATGGCTTTCCAGCGGCAGTATCCTTCGTCTGGGACTGATTATGTTGCTGATTCGCATCGTGCTGGCGGAACAGAATACCGGGGTCATCGGTTGGCTGCAGTACGTCGGCTTGCAAAACGAGCAGATGACCAACCTGGCATGGTCGATTTTCGCCGGTATCGTCTGCGGTATCGTCGCCAGTTGCCTGACGCTTAACCCGCAGCGCCTCTACTGGCCCACCGCGACCGCGCTGGCGTTGATTATGATTGCCTCCTTGCTTGATAGTCAGTCCACTGCCCTGACCCGTCCGGAACAGTTGATGTTCAGCCAGTTTTTACTAGGCTTCGGCAGCGCCTTCTTCCTTGCGCCGGCCATGCTGGCGGGAATTGGCGGGGTGATTGCCGACCAGCGGAATCTGGTCAGCTTCTCGGTACTGTTTGGCATGAGCCAAAATATCGGCGGCCTGCTCGGCTCAGCTATCCTCGGTACTTTTCAGACCTGGCGCGAAAAATTTCATTCCAGCCAGTTGGCCGATCAGATAACCACGCTAAACCCGCTGATCGTCGAGCGACTGCAGCAGTATAGCCAGATGTACCAAAGCCAGATTGGCGACAGCACGCTATTGAACGTGCAGGCTACCACGCTGCTGCAAAACGCCTCGACGCTACAGGCCAATATTCTCGCCTACAATGACACTTATCTCCTGACGGCGGCGATCTCTGCCGCAACGCTGGTGTGGATTTTCTGGCGCTTAATCAGATTGCGAATCACCGCCCGTATCGCGTTAAAACGCGCAACCGGCAACAAATAATAAGATAATTTTTACTCTGGAGTGGTTATGAGTCAGCAGGACGCGGCCAGGCAACAGGCCAATACCCGAAACAACATCCGCGTGGTGTCTATTTTTACCGCCGCGGCGATCGGCATCGTCGGCGTATTGGTTATTCTTTACGCCTGGCAGTTGCCCCCTTTCACCCGGCATAGTCAGTTTACCGATAACGCTTACGTGCGCGGTCAGACGACGTTTATCAGTCCGCAGGTTAACGGGTATATCACCGCGGTGAACGTCAAAGATTTCGATACCGTTCAGCCGGGACAGGTGCTGTTCCAGATTGACGATCGCATCTATAAACAGCGGGTGCACCAGGCGCAGGCAACGTTGGCGATGAAACAGGCGGCGCTGAAAAACAATCAGCAGCAGCGGAAAAGCGCCGAAGCGACCATCGTCAAAAACGAGGCCGCCTTGCAAAACGCCCGCGCGCAGAATCAGAAAACCCAAGCCGATTTAAAACGCGTACAGGAACTCACCGCGGACGGTTCGTTATCCATTCGCGAACGCGACTCTGCGCGGGCCAGCGCGGCTCAAGGCGCAGCCGATATCGAACAGGCGAAAGCCACACTGGAGATGTCGCGCCAGGATCTGCAGTCCACTATCGTCAATCGCGATTCGCTGGAGGCCGATGTGGCCAGCGCCAAAGCGGCGCTGGAGCTTGCCGAAATCGACCTGCAGAATACGCGGATTATCGCCCCGACGGCCGGGCAACTGGGGCAGATCTCCGTACGCCTCGGCGCCTATGTCAGCGCCGGTACGCATTTGACCTCGCTGGTACCGCCTCAGCACTGGGTTATCGCCAACCTGAAAGAGACACAGCTCGCCGAGGTGCGCGTCGGCCAGCCGGTCACCTTCTCGGTCGATGCGTTGAACAGCGAAACCTTCCACGGCAAAGTACAAAGTATTTCGCCAGCGACCGGCGTCGAATTCAGCGCGATCTCGCCGGATAACGCGACCGGCAACTTTGTCAAAATCGCCCAGCGGATCCCTGTCCGTATCGCGGTCGATGAGGGGCAGAAAAACAGCTATCGTCTGCGTCCGGGGATGTCGGTGCAGGTGACGATTGATACCCGCGCGGAGAATAAACAATGATCCGCCCGTTAACCCTTGCCGTGGCGCTGGCGCTGGCGCTGGTCGGTTGTCAGTCTGCCGATGTCCCACGTGCGGAGCCTACGCTAGCGATCCCTGCCGCCTGGCGTGCCGATGTGGGTCCTTCCAGCCCGGTGGAAGGCGTGTGGTGGCGCAATTTTCACGATAGCGCGCTTAATCAGTATGTCGATCGGGCGTTGCGCTACAACAGCGACGTCCTGATCGCCCGCGAGCGAGTTAACGAGTATCAGGCGCGTGCCTACGCCGCTGATAGCAGCTTATTCCCCTCGCTTGATGCCAGCCTGACCGGTACCCGCGCTCGCGCACAGTCCGCCGCGACTGGTCTGCCCATCCACAGCACGCTGTACAAAGGCGGCCTGACCGCCAGCTATGACGTCGATATTTGGGGGGCCAACCGCAACGCCGCCAGCGCAGCCGAAGCCAGCCTTGAAGCGCAGAAAGCCGCTGCCGCCGCCGCTAATCTGACCGTGGCGACATCGGTCGCCGTCGGCTACGTCACCTTGTTGTCATTAGACGAGCAGTTGCGGGTCACCCGCCAAACGCTGAAATCGCGAGAAGATGCGTGGAATCTGGCTAAACGGCAGTATGAAACCGGCTATACCTCGCGCCTGGAGCTCATGCAGGCGGATTCCGAACTGCGCTCGACGCGGGCGCAGATCCCGCCATTGCAGCATCAAATCGCGCAACAAGAGAACGCCCTGAGCGTTCTCTTGGGCGACAATCCCGGTGCGGTAAAACGTAACGAGTTCGCACAACTTAGCCCGCTACGCCTGCCCTCACAGTTACCCTCGACGCTAATGAGCCGCCGTCCGGACATTGTGCAGGCTCAACGCCAACTGGTGGCCGCTGATGCCACCCTCGCGTCGTCGCAGGCGCAGTTGCTGCCTTCCATCAACCTTACCGCCACCGGCAGCCTGCAGGACAGAACGCTACCGGATCTGCTCGACAACCCGCTGCGATTATGGAGCCTTGGCGGCAGTATTCTGGCGCCGTTACTCAACCGCCAGGCGCTAAATGCGCAGGTTGATGTCTCGATGGCCCAGCGCAATCAGGCGTTATACGGATATGAGAAAACCGTACGCGGCGCGTTCAAAGAGGTGAACGATAGCCTGGATGCCATCAGCCGCTACAGCGAACAGTTAAGCGAGCTCCAGGAGCAGGAATCGGTCGCCGCAGAGACGTTGCGTATCGCGCAGAACCGCTATCGTAACGGCTACTCTTCCTATCTGGACGTGTTGGATGCGCAACGTACGTTATTCTCCACTCAGTTGAGCGTGGTGCAGGTGAAAAATAACCTGCTGCTGGCGCAGATTGATTTGTACCGGGCGCTGGGAGGCGGCTGGTCTGACTCATCAGGGAGCTAAATGGGGAAGCGTCATATGCAACAACAGTGGTCGGCAGTAGACAATTATTTGATTGAGGCCTTAATCCCCGGCGATCCTGTGCTCGATCGGGTACTGGAAAACAACCATCGAGCCGGGCTGCCGGCACACGATGTCGCCGCCAATCAGGGGCAGTTTCTCGCCCTGCTGGTACGGCTTACCCAGGCTAAGCGGATACTGGAGATCGGTACTCTCGGCGGCTATAGCACCATCTGGATGGCGCGCGAGCTTCCTGCCGACGGCCAACTACTCACGCTGGAGGCCGACGCGCATCATGCCCAGGTGGCGCGGGAGAATCTGCTGCTGGCGGGCGTTGACCAGCGGGTCACGCTGCGAGAGGGGCCGGCGCTACAGTCTCTGGAGGCGCTTGGCGAATGTCCCGCTTTCGACCTGATCTTCATCGATGCCGATAAGCCGAATAATCCCCATTATCTACGCTGGGCGCTACGTTATTCCCGCCCAGGAACCTTAATTATTGGCGATAACGTGGTACGCGACGGTGAAGTGGTCAACCCACAGAGCGCCGACGAGCGCGTTCAGGGCGTGCGTCAATTCATTGAGATGATGGGCGCCGAGCCACGGTTGACGGCAACGGCGCTGCAGACCGTGGGCACTAAAGGCTGGGACGGCTTTACTCTGGCGTGGGTAAACGCTTAAGCGAGTAGCCCCGGTAAGCGCAGCGCCACCGGGGACAACCAGCCAGGTTACGGCGTAATTTGCTCCATCGCCTGCAACACGCGTTTGTCCGAGATTGGATACGGAGTACCCAACTGCTGAGCAAAGAAGCTGACGCGCAGCTCTTCGATCATCCAGCGGATCTCCTGTACGTCGTCGTCATCGCGGCGATTCGGCGGCAGCTTATTCAACCACTGCTGCCACGCCTGTTGCACGCTCTCGACTTTTAGCATCTGCGCGCGGTCACGATGCGGGTCGATTGCCAGCTTCTCAAGACGCTTTTCAATTGCCTGCAGATAACGCAGCGTATCGCCGAGGCGGCGGAAACCGTTGCCGGTAACAAAGCCGCGATAAACCAGACCCGCCATCTGCGCTTTAATATCCGACAGCCCCAGGGCCATCGTCATATCTACCCGCCCTTTCAGACGCTTATTGATGTTAAATACCGCCGTCAGGATCTGCTCGACCTGCTTCGCGATATCGACCACCGTGTCGTTCAGTTCGGCGCGCACTTTATCTTGCAGTTTACTAAAGCCCTCTTCGGTCCACACCGGGCCGCCGGCTTCATCGATAAGCTTGTCAACACCACAGGAGATGCAGTCGTCAATCAAATCCAGCACCTTGCCATAAGGGTTGAAATAGAGTCCCAGTTTGGCTTTGTTGGGCAGTTTCTCGTGCAGATACTTAATCGGCGACGGAATATTGAGCAACAGTAAACGGCGCAGACCACGCCACATCGCCTGCTGCTGTTCCTGTGGATTATCAAACAGTTTGATGGCAACGCTGTCACGCTCGTCCACCAGCGCCGGCCAGGCTTTCACCTTATAATTACCGCGCTTCTGTTCGTAACTCTCCGCCAGGGTGCCGAAACTCCAGATATGCAGCCCGCTCTGTTCAATACCATCGTCGGCCACCGCCGATAACGTCTCCTGAACTTTACCTTTAAGCGCGTCTTTTAAGAACTGCAGAGAGCGTCCTTCCAGCAGTTTCTTATTTTTGTCATCCACCACCCGGAAAGTGATTTTCAGGTGATCGGGCACCTGATCCCACTGCCAGGATTCGCGGTCGATGGTCACGCCGGTCATTTTACGCAGCTCACGCTCCAGCGAATCCAGTAGCGGCAACGCCAGCGGCGTCGCGCGGCCTAAAAACGCCTCGGCGTAATTAGGCGCCGGGACGAAATTACGCCGAACGGGTTTCGGCAACGATTTAATTAATGCGATGACCAGCTCGCGACGCAGGCCAGGGATCTGCCATTCAAACCCGGCTTCCTCTACCTGGTTGAGCAGCGGCAGCGGAATATGAACCGTTACGCCATCGGCATCCGCACCAGGTTCAAACTGATAGCTAAGACGCAGTTTAAGATTGCCCTGATGCCAGAAATTCGGGTAGTCCAGTTTACTGACCTGCTCCGCCCCCTCTTTAATCAGCATGCTCTTTTCAAAATTGAGCAAGTCTGGCGTTTCGCGGCTGGCCTGCTTCCACCACTTATCAAAGTGGCGAGCGGAGATAACATCGTGGCTAATGCGCTGGTCATAAAACTCGAACATCGTCTCGTCATCCACCAGGATGTCGCGACGGCGCGACTTATGCTCCAGCTCTTCGATTTCAGCGCGCAGCTTCAGGTTATCGCGGAAGAAAGCATGCCGCGTCTGCCAGTCGCCCTCTACCAGCGCGTGGCGGATGAACAGCTCACGACACAGCGCCGGGTCAATCTGGCTATAGTTGACCTTACGCGCGGCGACGATTGGCAGACCGTAGACGGTGACCTTTTCTGTCGCCATTACCGCGCCCTGCGACCGCTCCCAGTGCGGTTCACTATATGAACGTTTAATCAGATGCTGGGCCACCGGCTCGACCCACTCCGGCTCAATGCGGGCGGCAATGCGCCCCCACAGGCGGCTGGTCTCCACCAGTTCCGCAACCATCGTCCACTTCGGCGGCTTCTTGAATAGACCAGAGCCGGGGAAGATAGAGAACCGCGCATTACGGGCGCCGGTATACTCCTGTTTATCGGAGTCCTTCATCCCGATATGCGACAACAAACCGGTCAGCAGCGCGGTATGAATTTCACGGTACTCCGCTGGCTCGCTGTTGATCGGCAGGCCGAGTTCTTTCACGACCTGGCGCAGTTGGGTGTAAATATCCTGCCATTCACGCACGCGTAAATAGTTGAGGAAATCCACCCGGCACTGGCGGCGGAACTGATTCGAAGAGAGCGCCTTTTGTTGTTCGCCGAGATAGTTCCACAAATTGACAAACGCAAGGAAATCAGACTCTTTATCGTGGAAGCGACGATGCTTTTCATCGGATGCCTGCTGCTTGTCCATGGGGCGCTCGCGCGGATCCTGAATCGACAGCGCGGAAGTGATGATCATCACTTCACGCACGCAGCCATGTTTCTGCGCTTCCAGCACCATCCGCGCCAGACGCGGATCCACCGGTAGCTGGCTGAGCTGGCGGCCCAGCGGGGTCAGCTTATAGGCCGTTGCCTGCTCATCGGTGGTGATGGCGCCAAGCTCTTCCAGCAGACGAACGCCATCCTGGATGTTGCGCTTATCCGGCGCTTCGACAAACGGAAACGCGGCGATATCGCCCAGCCCCAGAGCGGTCATTTGCAGAATGACCGAGGCCAGGTTGGTACGCAGAATTTCCGGGTCGGTAAATTCCGGCCGCGACAGGAAATCGTCTTCCGAGTAAAGACGAATACAGATGCCTTCAGACACACGTCCGCAACGGCCTTTACGCTGATTAGCGGAGGCCTGTGATACTGGCTCGATAGGCAGGCGCTGCACTTTTGTACGGTAGCTGTAGCGACTGATGCGAGCGGTACCCGGATCGATAACGTATTTGATGCCCGGAACCGTCAACGAGGTTTCGGCAACGTTGGTTGCCAGGACAATACGCCGCCCGCTATGGGACTGGAAGACCCGGTTTTGCTCACTATTGGATAAACGAGCATACAGCGGCAGCACTTCGGTGTGACGCAGATTGAGCTTATTCAACGCCTCGGCGGTATCGCGGATTTCCCGCTCGCCGCTCATAAAGATCAGGATATCGCCGGGCCCTTCGCGCCCCAGTTCGTCAACCGCATCAAAAATCGCCTGTAGCTGATCGCGCTCGGTATCGTCTGCCTCTTCCACTATCGGCCGATAGCGCACTTCCACCGGGTAAGTCCGCCCGGAGACTTCGATAATCGGCGCATTATTGAAATGCTTTGAGAAACGTTCCGGGTCGATGGTCGCCGAAGTAATGATAATTTTCAGGTCCGGGCGGCGCGGCAGGAGCTCTTTCAGATAGCCCAGCAGAAAATCAATGTTCAGACTGCGCTCGTGCGCCTCATCAATAATGATGGTGTCATACTGCATCAGCAGACGATCCTGCTGGATTTCCGCCAGCAGGATACCGTCGGTCATCAGCTTAACCATGGTGTTTTCGCTGACGTGGTCGCTGAAGCGGACTTTATAACCGATACAGCCACCCGGCTCGCTCTGCAGCTCTTCGGCAATACGGTTAGCGACGGTGCGCGCCGCCAGTCGACGCGGCTGGGTGTGGCCAATCAGGCCTTTCAGGCCGCGCCCCAGCTCCATGCAGATTTTGGGTAGCTGAGTGGTTTTACCAGAACCGGTCTCACCGGCGACGATCACCACCTGGTGATCGCGCACCGCTTCGAGAATCTCTTGTTTTTTCTGGCTAACCGGCAGGTTTTCCGGATAGGTGATTGCCGGACGCGCGGCTTCGCGTAGCAGGACTTTCCCTGCTGCCTGCTCTATCTCCCGCGCCATCTCGTGCAGAATGGCCTGCTGGGCATCAGGATTTTTAACCTTCTTTGCGCCATGCAGGCGGCGGCTATAGCGCGATTTATCGCGCAGCATCAGGCCATCGAGCCGTTCATAGAGCTGCGAGAAAGTGAATTTTTGTTGTTCTGTCATAATGTTATCGGGCAGCGCTCTGCCGGAAAAATCTCTCATGAAATATTCCTGTAGATTACCACATCTGTGGAACTCATGCCTTGTTCAAAAAAATTGAACATAGGATTCGATATATTGCGCTATCTCTGCGGCATGATTGTGAATACAGTGTCAACAAGCACCAGGGCATTGACCCGTCAATCACATTAAAAGGAAACACCCATGAGCAAAGTATTAGTTCTGAAGTCCAGTATTCTTGCAGGGTACTCGCAATCCGGCCAACTGTCCGACTATTTTGTTGAACAATGGCGTGAAAAACACGCAGGCGACGTTATCACCGTGCGCGATCTGGCGGCAAACCCGATTCCGGTTCTGGATGGTGAACTGGTTGGCGCGCTGCGTCCGAGTGATGCACAGTTGACCGCACGTCAACAGGAAGCGCTGGCACTGTCCGATGAACTGATAGCTGAACTGAAAGCTAACGATGTGATTGTTATCGCCGCGCCGATGTATAACTTCAACATCCCGACTCAGCTGAAAAACTATTTCGACCTGGTTGCCCGCGCAGGCGTCACCTTCCGTTACACCGAGAAAGGTCCGGAAGGCCTGGTCACCGGTAAACGTGCGGTAGTACTGACCAGCCGCGGTGGTATTCATAAAGATACGCCGACCGATCTGGTTACGCCGTATCTGACCACCTTCCTTGGCTTTATCGGCATCACCGACGTGAACTTCGTGTTTGCAGAGGGTATTGCTTATGGTCCAGAAGTTGCGGCCAAAGCGCAGTCCGATGCCAAAGCGGCTATCGACAGCGTAGTTGCAGCCTAATATTTGACTCCTCTCGCTGCCTGCGGGAGGAGAGTTTTACTTTTTCTCGTAGTGCAAATACCCCACCACGCCTCCGCCGCCATCTTTTGGATGATTCACGCCGTCGTTGACCTCCACGCAAGCAAAATCGAAAGGCGAAACGCCATCAATGCAGGCCACATTTACCCCATACTGCTGCGGGTTTGATCGCCGTTGATGAAAGGTGTAGATCCCGCATACCGAGCAGAAAAAGTGCACGGCTTCCCCCGTATTAAAGCGATACTCTGTGAGCTTATCCCTTCCGCGTACCACCTCTATTCCTGAACGCGGCGAAGAGACCGCGACTGCCCCACGCATTCGACAATATGAACAGTTACAGCGACGAACGGTGTTGAAGCCATCGCTGAGCTCAACGGTAAATGCCACCGCACCGCAGTGACAGTGAGCGGATAATTTCTCTGCCATTATAGTTACCCCTCAGGTTTAGGATTTTGGCCGCAGGTTTTCGTCAAATTCCAGACGCTTGCGCCCGGCCTCCATCTCTTTTAATGGCTCCACCTGATGCAGCGTCTGCTTACAACGTTCGACCAGCACCTGGTATTCACGGGTACCATGTATTTTCCACTCCAGTTCCTGTTCGCTCAGCGTACGAATCGCTTTTGCCGGGCTGCCGATGATCAAATGGTTAGCGGGCATTTCCGCTTTCGCTTTTACGAAAGCTGAAGCGCCGACAATACTATTTTCGCCAATTACCGCCCCGTCGATAATCACCGCGCTCATTCCCACCAGCGCGTTGCGGCCAATCACACAGCCGTGCAGGATAGCGCCGTGGCCGATGTGACCGTCCTCTTCCACCACGGTATCCTGGCCGGGGAAGCCGTGCATGACGCAGTTATCCTGAATATTGGCTCCGTCTTTTACTACAATACGGCCGAAGTCGCCGCGCAGGCTGGCATTAGGCCCAACATAGACCCCTTTTCCCAGGATCACGTCGCCAATGAGTACCGCCGTCGGATGAACATAGCTCTCATCCGGCACCACTGGCGTCAGCCCATCAATCTGATAAATCGGCATGCAACCTCCTTAGACGCCCGGCAAACCGCCAAAGCGTTGAAAATAAAGCGGACCCGGGGCGGGAAGCTCGCCAACTGAGCTTTCCCCTTTTTCGCCGACGAAGGCCAGCGCGCCTGGCGTCACGCGTTGATAAATATTGATGCACAGCTGCCGCGCGGTTTGCCCGGCCCAATGCGCCGGCAGGAGCTCTTCCGGCAGCAGCGGGTCTTTTAATACCACCCGGCGATAGAAATGGATAAGGAGCAGTTGGATCTGGAAACAGCGCTCCGGCGTCAACTCTGACGGCTCGCTGTCGCGTAGCAGCGGCAGTAATGGTCGGAACAATGCGATAAACGCCTCGTACATCTCATTTTGTTCGGTGAGGTGCCAGCACTCCTCTACGCGGTCGCGCAGCGCCGCCCTTGAGAGCGCCAGCGGCGAATGGGCTTCAAAACAGATGACGTTTTCGGCAACGCCCGCTTCATGTAGCAGCGATTGGACATCGGCCAGTTTTTGCGACGGCGAGGCCAGCAGGCTCGGCGCCAGCGCGCCAAATCCCTGCCATAACAGTTGCTTTTTGACTTCCGCCAGAACCGTTTTTTCTAACCCTTCCGACAATAGCAGCAGCCAGGTTCCGTCCCATTCCGGGGCGTTCGCCCGATAAATTTTATGTTCCGCGCGCCGGGTCAGACGTAGCCCTTTATCGCTCAGGCGATAGAAGCTGCGCCGGCCGATACGCACGACATCGAGCCACTCTTCTTTATTGAGACGGAATAGCGCAGTGCGGACAAAGCGCTCGCCAAATCCTAATCCTTCCAGCAGCGCCGCGACGCTACCCAGCCACACTTCCCCACCGCGTTGTAATAAAGCGTCGCCATACAGCGAGGCAATCAATGACGTACCGCTGATCGGCATCGCCGTCACCGCTTGTTGAATAAAGGCGTCGAGTTTACTCATCTGATTCATTCTGTTGTTATATTTTTCCTTTATGAATCATAGCACAGGAAATTCCCGGCTTACGGCGTAAAGGCCTCAGCCGGGTTATCGGGGAGAGAATTAACCGCTGACCACCGCTTTACGCAGGTCGAATACCCGACAGGCTTTCCCTTCAGAGCGAGGAATGCTGCCGCAGTTGACGATAGTAATATCGGTGGAGATCCCGACCATCGACTTAATGCGGTGACGCAACTGATGGCAAATCTGGCAGCGTTGTTCATGACTTAATGCCAGCCCGCTCTCTTTCAGCTCAACGCGTACCGCCAGCGAATCAAGATGACCGCGGCGATTGACCTCTAACTGATAGTGCGGCGCCAGGTGTTCAAACTTGAGGATCTCCTCTTCCAGCTGCGATGGGAAGACGTTAACCCCGCGGATAATCAGCATATCGTCGCTGCGTCCACTGATGCGATCCATGCGGCGCATGGTCCGCGCGGTTCCCGGCAGCAAGCGAGTCAGATCGCGGGTACGATAGCGGATCACCGGCAGCGCTTCTTTGGTCAACGTGGTAAACAGCAGTTCGCCATGCTCGCCATCTTCCAGCGGCGTACCGTCGTCCGGGTTGACGATTTCCGGGAAGAAGTGGTCTTCCCAGATGGTCGGGCCGTCAACGGTTTCCAGGCACTCCATTGCCACCCCAGGCCCCATCACCTCTGACAGACCGTAAATATCCAGTGCGGTAATACCCAGGCGGCGCTCGATTTCCGCGCGCATCGCCAGCGTCCACGGCTCGGCGCCAAAGACGCCGACCCGCAATGAACAGCCGCGGGCATCGCCGCCCATCTGGCGCTCCAGCTCTTCAATCAGATTCAGACAATAAGACGGCGTCACCATGATCATATCCGGCTGGAAGTCGCGGATCAGTTGCGCCTGTTTTTCGGTCTGTCCGCCGGACATCGGGATCACCGTAGCGCCTAAACGCTCCGCGCCGTAGTGCGCGCCAAGGCCGCCGGTAAACAAGCCGTAGCCGTAGGCGACGTGAATTTTATCTTTTGCTGAACCACCGGCCGCGCGCAGCGAACGGGCGACAATATTGGCCCAGTTATCAATATCGTTTTGCGTATATCCCACCACCGTCGGTTTGCCGGTGGTGCCGGAAGAGGCGTGAATGCGCACCACCTGCTCCATCGGCACCGCAAAGGTATCGAAGGGATAGTTGTCGCGCAGATCTTGTTTAGTGGTACAGGGGAATTTTTTCAGATCGTTTAATTCCCGAAAGTCGTCAGGGTGTACGCCGGCGGCGTCGAATTTGCGGCGATACATCGGCACATTTTCATACGCATGCTTCAGCGTCCATTTCAGGCGCTGGGTTTGCAGAGCCTGCAGTTCATCACGCGATGCGGTTTCAATCGGATCTAATTTTGTAGTAGTTATCATTGTAGGGTACTCGCAGGTAAATTAGCTCACACTCGCTCGAGGATCATGGCAATGCCCTGACCCACGCCAATACACATCGTACACAGCGCATAACGCCCGCCCCGGCGTTGCAGCTCAAGGCTGGCGCTCAGCGCCAGTCGCGCGCCGCTCATGCCCAGCGGATGACCTAACGCGATGGCGCCGCCGTTGGGATTCACGTGCGCCGCATCATCCGGCACGCCGAGTTGTCTGAGCACCCCCAGCGCCTGCGCGGCGAAGGCCTCATTCAGCTCTATCAGATCCATATCGTTAATATTGAGTCCGGCTCGCTCCAGCACTTTACGCACTGCCGGTACCGGCCCCAGCCCCATCAGGCGCGGTTCAACACCCGCCGTCGCCATCGCCACGATACGCGCGCGCGGCGTGAGCCCCTGTACGCTGGCCTGCTGTTCACTGGCGATAATCAGCGCCGCTGCGCCATCGTTAACGCCAGAAGCATTTCCAGCCGTAATGACTCCACCTTTACGGAACGGCGCTTTTAATAGTGCGAGTTGCTCAAGCGTGGTTTCCGGGCGGGGATGCTCATCATCGCGTACCGCGCTGACCGCCCCTTTCTTGCCGATGATCTGCACCGGCACGATTTCCTGCGCCAGAATGCCATCGCGCTGGGCCTGCGCCGTGCGCTGCTGGCTACGCCAGGCGAAAGCGTCCTGGTCGGCCCGGCTGATATTTAACAATTCAGCTACATTCTCTGCCGTTTCCGGCATGCTGTCAGTTCCGAATTGTTGCGCCATGAGCGGGTTCACAAAACGCCAGCCAATCGTGGTATCAAAGAGTTCCGCCTGACGCTGATACGGCGTGCTGGCTTTTCCCATCACGAACGGCGCGCGCGACATCGATTCCACGCCGCCAGCAATCAGCAGATCGGCATCGCCGGCTTTGATCGCCCTGGCGGCAAAACCGATCGCATCCAGACCCGATCCGCACAAGCGGTTAATCGTGGTGCCCGGCACGGTATGCGGGTAACCTGCCAACAGCGTCGCCATGTGCGCCACGTTGCGGTTATCCTCACCGGCCTGGTTCGCACAGCCGAAAATCACATCATCAATCGCTGCCGGGTCGAGCCCGGGGTTACGGCTCAGCAACTCACGTAGCGGGATCGCCGCCAGATCGTCGGCGCGGACGCCGGCCAGCGCTCCGCCGTAGCGGCCAATCGGCGTGCGGATCCCGTCACAAATAAAGGCGTCGCGCATTACACTTCTCCCGTGATTGTGCCGCCGATACGGTGCGATTTGCCGCGGAACAGGGCCACAATCTTTTGCTGTTGATTAACAATTTCGATGTCGTAGACGCCGGTCAGCTTGCCCTGCTGTTTGACTCTTGCGGTGGCGACCAGCCTGTCGCCGGCAAACGCCGGACGAAGAAAATCAATATTTGCCGCCGAAGCCACCGCCGCCAGCCCCTGGCTGTTACAGGCGTAAGCGAAAGCGGTATCGGCGAGCGTAAATAGCTGGCCGCCGTGACAGGTCTGATGGCCGTTAAGCATGTCCGCCGAGACGGTCATGCTCATCTGCGCAAAACCGTCGTCCATTTCGATAAGTTCAATCCCCATCTTTCTGGCGCAAGTATCTTTTTCGTACATCACGCGCGCGTTGCGCCACGGATCATTGCTCATGGTGCTTCTCCATCAGCGCCTTCTGGCGCAACAGGGAACTGGGGCGATAGCGCTCCTCGCCATAATGGTGTTGCAGGTTCTCCAGCAGTTGCAGCACCCGCCGCCAGCCAAGGCGTTCTCCCCACGCCAGCGGGCCGTGCGGATAATTGACACCAAGGCGCATCGCGGTATCAATATCATGCGGGCTGGCGATCCCTTTTTGCACCGCATCCAGCGCTTCGTTAATCAGCATCGCCACCGTGCGCCACACCAGCAGGCCGGGATAATCGGCAATACGCAGAACTTTCTTGCCCTGCTGTTGGAAGTAATGCACGGCCTTATCAGTGGCCGCAGGCGCGTTGGTCGCCGCTGCTGCCAGCACCACCGTATCGCTGGCGCACAGGTCATATACCACCACCGGGCGGTGATGCTTAACGCTTAGCGCCAGCGCGGTCTCGCCTTCGGTCTCCAGCAATAAGAGCTCATCGAGCTCTGTGACACTGTCACTTATAGCTGTAATGGATTGAGCGCCAATAGATACCGTCGGCAGCGCCGCGTCCGGCTGCGTCTCCGCGGGCCAGCGATAGACGCCGTGGCCGCTCTTTTTACCCAGCCGCCCGGCCAGCGCCAGCTCTT
The DNA here is from genome assembly GCF_057196925.1 of Klebsiella sp. SYXHC3. Classification (NCBI taxonomy): domain Bacteria; kingdom Pseudomonadati; phylum Pseudomonadota; class Gammaproteobacteria; order Enterobacterales; family Enterobacteriaceae; genus Klebsiella; species Klebsiella sp. SYXHC3. The sequence continues at coordinate 622,126 of NZ_JBXUNG010000001.1, forward strand.
GCTGGAGTAGCGATGGCAGGTAGCGGCGGTCCTGCCAGAAAGCGTTAAACACCGAACAGGTCACGGCGAAGTTGACGTCCTGGCCAATCAGGTCAGTCAGCGCCAGCGGTCCCATCGGAAAACCGCCGCCGTCACGCAAAGCGGCATCGATAACCTCAGGAGCGGCAACCTGTTCTTCCAGCGCGCGCCAGGCCTCAGCGTAGAACGGACGCGCTACGCGGTTAACGATAAATCCCGGCGTTGAGCGGCAGCGTACCGGCTGTTTCCCCCAGCCGCTTACGCACTGGCACAGCTGCTCTACCACCTCTGCAGACGTCTCCAGGCCACTCACCACCTCGACCAGCTTCATCACCGGCGCCGGATTAAAAAAGTGCAGCCCGGCCACCCGCTCCGGGTTTTTGACCCCGGCGGCGATGGCGGTAATCGAAATAGACGAAGTGTTACTGGTCAACAACGTTGACGGCGCGCAGATCTCCGCCAGCTGCGCGAACAGCGCCGTTTTGACCTCCAAGCGTTCAGAGGCCGCTTCAATTACTAAATCCGCGTCGGCAAGCGCGGCTAAATCGTGGGCCGGATGCAGGCGCGCCAGCAGCGCGTCGGCCTGCTCTGACGCCAGTTTGCCGCGCTCGACCCGCGATGCCAGACGCATAGCAATGCCGTCGATCGCCTGGGCAATCGCGGTTTGATTAATATCGAAAATACGCACCGGATGTCCGGCGGCAGCGGCTACTTCAGCAATACCGGCTCCCATGGTGCCGCTGCCAATCACCGCCACGGTGGCTAAGGATGTTGTCATGGCCTATTTCCCGCTGAACTGTGGTGGCCGCTTGGCCAGAAACGCGCTGACCCCTTCGCGGTAATCATCGCTGCGCCCGGCCAGGCGCTGATAATCGCGCTCAAGATCCAGCTGCGCATCAAGACTGTTGGTTTCAGAAGCCAGCAGCGCCTTTTTAATCAGCCCAAGACCAAACGTCGGTTGCGCCGCCAGATGGCGCGCCAGTTGCAGACTGGTATCCGCCAGTTCTGAATCGTCCACCAGTTGCCAGATAATCCCCCACTGCGCGGCCTGTTCCGCGCTGAGGCTATCGCCCAGCAGCGCCAGCCCCATCGCGCGAGCGCGGCCGGCCACCCGCGGCAGGAACCAGCTACCGCCGCAGTCCGGCACCAGGCCGAGCTTGCTGAACGCCATCACAAATTTGGCCGAACGCGCGGCCAGCACGATATCGCAGCCCAGCGCCAGGGTGGCGCCAGCGCCGGCGGCAACGCCGTTGACCGCGCAGATAACCGGCTTCGGCAGCGCCGCCAGACGGCGCACTAACGGGTTGTAAAAGCGTTCTACCGACATGCCGAGATCCGGCGGCGGGCCGCTGGGGTCGACATTGCGGTCGTTCAAATCCTGGCCGGCGCAAAAGCCGCGGCCGGCGCCGGTGATCAGCAGGCAGCGTACGCCATCATCGCGCTCGGCCTGCTTCAGACATTCCGCCAGCTGTTGATGCATCAGATCGTTAAAACTGTTGAGACGGTCCGGGCGATTGAGGGTAATGGTCATGACGCCCTGTTCCACTGCGCTGAGAATGAAAGCTTCCACGATTAGCGTCCTTTAAATTCCGGTGTACGTTTTTGTAAGAAGGCGTCGATGCCTTCGCGGCGGTCCTCGGTGGCGCTCAGCAGGCTAAACAGCTGGCGCTCCTGTTGCAGACCGGCCTGCAGGCTGACTTCCTGCGACAGGCGCAGCGACTGTTTTGCCGCCCGTAGCGCCAGCGGCGAATGGCGGGCAATGGTGGTTGCCAGTTTCAGGGCATACTCATCGGTTAAAGCCGCCGGATGGATATCGCTAACCAGCCCGGCCTGTTGCGCCTGGCGGGCGTCAATACTCTCGCCGCTCAGCACCATCCGGCTGGCCAGCGCCTTGCCAACGCTGCGGATCAGCCGCTGGGTGCCGCCAGCGCCCGGCATAATGCCGAGGGTAATTTCCGGCAGGCCAAAGCGGGCGTTGTCGCCGGCGACAATCAGGTCGCACAGCAGAGCCAGCTCGCAGCCGGCGCCGAGCGCGTAGCCGTTGACCGAAGCGATGAGCGGTTTAGTAAAGGCATCGATTCGCGCCCATAACCGTGGGCGAATATCATCAAGGGTGGCAGGCAGATCTTTTTCCGCCATTTCATTGAGGTCAGCCCCGGCGGCGAAAAAACGCGCGTTACCGCTGATAACGCAGACGCCGACGCTGTCATCAACTGCCGCGGCCTCCAGCACCTCGGCAATCTGGGTTAATAAGGCATTGTTCAGCGCGTTGCGGGCCTGCGGGCGGTTCAGCGTCAACTGAAGCGCCCGGCCATGACGGTGGATCAGCAGGTCACTCATGCCATCCCCCGCGCGTCAAAGTCGACCACTACATCGCCGCTGGTCGGCAACGACTGGCAGCTCAGCACGTAGCCCGCCGCCAGCTCATCCGCTTCCAGGCTGTAATTGGCGGCCATCGCCACTTCACCGCGTAGCACTTTGCATTTACAGGTGGCGCATACCCCGCCCTTACAGGCGAACGGCAGATCGGCGCCCTGACGCAATGCGGCATCCAGGATGCTGTCGTCTTCGGCGCTGAGGGCGATAAGCCGATCGCGCCCGTCCTGACGGATGGTCACCGTGCGCCCTTCCGCCTGCACTCCAGCGGCCCGCTTCACATTGCCGCCTGGGGTATTAAAGCGTTCGAGATGAATCGATTTCTCCGCTACGCCAAGTTCACGTAACGTCGCTTCCGCCTCGTCCATCATCACCGCCGGCCCGCAGATAAAGGCCTCGTCGAAACGGCTGAAATCCAGCAGATGGTCAGCGAGCTGGCGCAGTTTGTCGCCGTCAATGCGCCCCTGTAGCAGATCGCTGTCCATCGACTCCTGGCTAAACAGGTGTATCACCTGCAGGCGCTGCGGATAGCGGTCTTTTAAATCGGCCAGCGCCTGGCGGAACATCATGCTATGGCTGCTGCGGTTGCCGTAGATCAGCGTAAAGCGGCTTTGCGACTCGGTCGCCAGCGTCGCGCTAATGATCGCCATCATCGGCGTGATCCCGGAACCGGCGGCAATCGCCAGATACTCACCCTGCCGTTCGGCCTGCGGTTGATAACCGAAATGCCCCTGCGGCACCATCACTTCCAGCTCCATACCCTGCTGGATATCGTGCTGGGCGTAGCGCGAGAAGCGCCCGCCGTCGATGGCTTTGACCGCGACGCTAATTTCGCCTGGCGTGCGGCTGCGACAAATGGAGTAACAGCGGCGCAGTTCTTCGCCGCCCAGACGGGCTTTTAGCGTCAGATGCTGGCCCGGGCGAAAACAGTATTCCGCCTGCAGGGCTTGCGGAATCGCAAAAGTGATGGTCACCGCATCGCGGGTTTCCGGCTCGACTCTCGCCACCTTAAGCGAATGGAACGTCGTCATGGCAACCTCAAATACATTTAAAGTAATCAAAAGGTTCCCGGCAGCTGTCGCAGCGATAGAGCGCTTTGCAGGCCGTGGAACCGAATTCGCTAATCAGCGAAGTATGGGTGCTGCCGCAGCGCGGACAGCTCACCTCAGCGGGCATGTCCGCATGGCAGGCGTGCCCCTGGGGCGGGCTGATGCCGTACTGGCGCAGGCGCTCGCGAGCATCCTGACTCATCCAGTCGGTGGTCCACGGCGGATCCAGCTGCAGGACGATATGCACCGGCAGAAAGCCATGCTCGCTCATGACCGTACGGATCTCGCCCAGCAGATGCTCCGTCGCCGGACAGCCCGAATAGGTCGGGGTAAAGCCAATCACCCAGCCGTCGCCATGGCGCGCGACGCTGCGTACCATACCGAGGTCGGTGATGGTGAGTACCGGCACTTCCGGATCCGGGATCGCGCTTAATAACCCCCAGATGGTGCGAACCTCTGCAGGAGCGATATCGGCAAGACGTTGCATAGTCACCTCACTTACCACTGCAGTCCGGGATGCGAACGCTGCAGATATTGCATCTCCGCCAGCAGCGGGCCGAGATGTTCACTGTGCAGCCCCTGTTTGCCGCCGCTGCGGAAGGCCGCTTCCTGCGGGATTTGTAAGCCGGAGTCGAGCAGCGCCGTGTGTACCGCGCTTTGCCATTCGGCCTGAAGCTCGCGCGGATCAACCGCAATGCCCTGCTCAACCAGGCTGAGCTCCACTTCATCGGCAAGGAACAGTTCGCCGGTGAAGCGCCAAAGATTGTCGACCGCCTGCTGCATTTTGCGATTTGATAACTCGGTGCCGTTACCCAGACGCTCCAGCCAGCCGCGGCTAAAGCGCTGGTGGTAACGCACCTCTTTCAGCCCTTTAGCGGCAATGGCCGCCAGCTGCGTGTCGCGGCTGTTCACCAGGCGGCTGAACAGAGCGACGTGCCAGACATCGATAAAGAACTGGCGGGCGATAGTGTCGGCAAAATTGCCGTTTGGCTGCTCCACCAGCAGCAGGTTGCTGAACTGGCGCTCATCGCGGCCAAAGGCCAGCGTATCTTCGTCGCCGCAGCCGTTAAGCTCGGCGGCATAGCTTAAAAAATTGCGCGCCTGGCCGAGCAGGTCGAGGCCGATGTTGGCCAGCGCAAGATCGATCTCGAGCTCGGGAGCATGGCCGCACCAGGCGCCTAAACGCTGGGCCAGAACCAGACCATTGTCGCCAAGACGCAGGGCGTAGGTGGCTACGGGGTTAGGATTATTCATCACCGCCTCACATATGTTCCATGCCGTCCGGCACGGTATAGAAAGTCGGATGACGGTAGACTTTGCTTTCCGCCGGGTCGAAGAATTCGCCGCGATCATCCGGCTGCGAAGCAACGATTTCGCTGGCCTTCACCACCCAAATTGAGCAGCCTTCGCTGCGGCGGGTGTAGGCATCGCGGGCATTCTCCAACGCCATTTGATCATCGGCAGCGTGCAGACTGCCGACGTGACGATGGGATAACCCCTGTTTGCTGCGAACGAACACTTCATATAACGGCCAGTAAACTTTGCTCATGTTGTCTCTCCTCATGCCGCGCTGCGGGCCTGCTGTTTTTGCGCATGGGCCAGCGCGGCTTCGCGCACCCATTCGCCCTCTTCCCAGGCCTTACGCTTGGCGGCCAGCCGCTCGTGATTGCAAATGCCACGGCCGCTAATCACCTCGTTAAATTCCTGCCAGTCGATTTCGCCGAAGCGGTAGTGGCCGCTGGCTTCATCAAACTGCAAATCCGGGTCCGGTACGGTCATACCGAGGATCTCTACCTGCGGCACGGTGTTATCGACGAAGCGCTGACGTAGCTCGTCGTTGGAGTGCAGTTTGATTTTCCACGCCATGCTGCGGGCGCTGTTCGGCGAGTTGTCATCGTTGGGGCCAAACATCATCAGCGCCGGCCACCAGAAGCGGTTAATAGCGTCCTGCAGCATCTGCCGCTGCGCGTCATTGCCCTGCGCCAGCGCCATGCAGGCTTCAAATCCCTGGCGCTGGTGAAAACTCTCTTCTTTGCAAATTTTGACCATCGCCCGGGCATAGGGGCCGTAAGAGGTCCGGCACAGCGCCACCTGGTTGACGATGGCCGCGCCATCGACCAGCCAGCCGATCACGCCGATATCGGCCCAGCTCAGGGTCGGGTAGTTAAAAATGGAGGAGTACTTCATCTGCCCGTCGAGCATTTTCTGATACAGGTCTTCCCGGGCGCAGCCCAGCGTTTCCGCGGCGCTATAGAGATACAGCCCGTGTCCGGCCTCATCCTGTACCTTAGCCAACAGAATCGCTTTACGGCGCAGCGTCGGCGCGCGGGTGATCCAGTTGCCTTCCGGCAGCATGCCGACAATTTCCGAGTGCGCGTGCTGACCTATCTGACGAATCAAGGTCTTACGGTAGGCATCCGGCATCCAGTCCCGCGGTTCGATGGCCGTTTCCTGCGCGATGCGCTGGTCAAAGCGTTGTTCTTCTGTCACGTCATCACCTTTATGATTCCGATATTCACAACAAAAACATTTATGTGAATCACTTTGTTTATTGAAGGTTACATATTAGTTAAATAAAACCACAAATTTTGTTTGTTCTTTTTGTGATGATAACCGCAAAACCTTTTGTAAATAGCATTCATAACAGTAACATAAGTAAAAACCCCAATTAACCACCGATCACAATGTTAATAAAATATTAAATATAGACTTGCATTTTATGATTCATAAAAGAACTATTTATAGTAATCATGCGTAACACATTTGGAGATTTGCGATGCAGCAGTTAGCCAGTTACTTATCCGGCGCCTGGCAGACCGGCCGGGGCCGCGCCCGTACTATCCATCACGCCATCACCGGCGCGGCGCTTTGGGAGGTGACCAGTGAAGGCCTGGATATGGCGCAGGCGCGTCGTTTCGCGATTGAACGCGGTGGCAAAGCCCTGCAGGCGATGACCTTTATTGAACGCAGCGCGATGCTGAAAGCGGTAGCAAAACGGTTGCTGGAGCAGAAAGACGAGTTCTACGCCATCTCCGCGCAAACCGGCGCCACTCGCGCCGACAGTTGGGTGGATATTGAAGGCGGTATCGGTACTTTGTTCACTTATGCCGGGCTCGGTAGCCGCGAACTGCCGGACGATATTCTGTGGCCGGAAGACGAGCTGATCCCGCTCTCCAAACAGGGCGGTTTTGCCGCGCGTCATGTGCTGACATCAAAATCAGGCGTCGCCGTCCATATCAACGCCTTCAACTTCCCCTGCTGGGGAATGCTGGAAAAACTGGCGCCGACCTGGCTTGCCGGCATGCCGGCGATCATTAAACCGGCAACCGCTACCGCCCAGCTCACCCAGGCAATGGTGAAAGCGATTGTCGACAGCGGCCTGGTGCCGGAAGGCGCCATCAGCCTGATTTGCGGCGGCGCGAGCGATCTTCTCGACCATCTCGATAGCCAGGATGTGGTGACCTTTACCGGCTCAGCCGCCACCGGCCAGCAGCTACGGACGCACCCTAACCTGGTGGCCAAATCTATTCCCTTTACCATGGAAGCAGATTCGCTCAACTGCTGCGTATTAGGTGAAGACGTCACGCCGGAGCAACCGGAATTCGCGCTGTTTATTCGGGAAGTGGTCCGCGAGATGACGGCGAAAGCCGGGCAAAAATGTACCGCTATCCGCAGAATCATCGTGCCACTGGCTCAGATTAATGCGGTTAGCGATGCACTGATCTCCCGCCTGCATAAAGTAACCGTCGGTGACCCTGCGCAGGAGGGCATTAAGATGGGGGCCCTGGTTAATCGCGAACAGCGTCAGGATGTGCAGGATAACGTCAATAAACTGATTGCCGCCGGCTGTGAAGCGCTGCTCGGCGGACAGGCAGATCTTAATGCTGATGGCGCGTTCTTCCCGCCGACCCTGCTGTACTGCCCGCAGCCGGATGAAACGCCAGAGGTTCACGCCATTGAAGCCTTTGGCCCGGTAGCGACGCTGATGCCGTATCGCGACGGCCAGCATGCGCTCACGCTGGCACGCGCCGGCGGCGGTAGCCTGGCTGGTACGCTGGTCACCGCCAGCGGCGAGCTGGCGCGCGAGTTTATCCTTGGCGCCGCGCGCGCGCATGGCCGTATTCAGATACTGAATGAAGCATCCTCCGTAGAATCAACCGGCCACGGTTCGCCGCTGCCCCAGCTGGTACACGGCGGCCCCGGCCGTGCTGGCGGCGGAGAAGAGCTCGGCGGACTGCGTTCGGTGAAACACTATATGCAGCGTACCGCGATTCAGGGCAGCCCAACGATGCTGGCGACCATAAGCCAGCAGTGGGTGCGCGGCGCTCAGGTGCATGAAGACCGCATTCACCCGTTCCGTAAATACTTCGAAGAGATCCAGCCTGGCGATAGCTTATTAACCCCGCGCCGAACCCTGACCGAAGCGGATATCGTTAATTTCGCCTGCCTGAGCGGCGATCATTTCTACGCGCACATGGACAAAATCGCCGCCGCTGAGTCGATTTTCGGCGAGCGGGTGGTCCACGGTTATTTCCTGATCTCCGCTGCGGCCGGGCTGTTCGTCGATGCCGGCGTCGGGCCGGTTATCGCCAACTACGGCATGGAAAACCTGCGCTTTATTGAGCCGGTCAAACCGGGAGACACCATTCAGGTTCGCCTGACCTGTAAGCGGAAAACGGTCAAACGTCAGCGCAGCGCCGATGAGAAAGCCACCGGCGTGGTGGAATGGGCTGTCGAGATTTTCAACCAGCACCAGCAGGCGGTGGCGCTGTATTCCATTCTAACCCTGGTGGCGCGCCAGCAGGGAGACTTCCCGGCGTAGTCAACACGCACCACCCACGCGCTTAATGCCTCTACGGAGGCATTTTTTACGTCCGTCTGGCAAAACTGACAAACAAGCTGGCAAAAGCAGACAAACGTTCCCGGGCGGCAGACTGCTAGGGTAAGCGTAACAAAGCCGACATTCGCAGCGGCAACAACACAACAATAAGATGAGGTCACAATGGCAAACGGCTTGATGTTTTCCCCTCGTAAAACCGCGCTGGCGCTGGCTGTCGCGGTGGTTTGCGCCTGGCAATCACCGGTCTTCGCTCACGGTAGCGAAGCGCACATGGTGCCGTTGGATAAAACGCTGCAGGCGTTCGGCGCCGATGTGCAGTGGGATGACTACGCGCAAATGTTCACCCTGATAAAAGACGGCGCTTACGTCAAAGTAAAACCCGGCGCCAAAACGGCGATCGTCAACGGTAAACCCCTTGATCTACAGGTGCCGGTGGTAATGAAGGAAGGTAAAGCCTGGGTCTCCGATACCTTTATCAACGATGTATTCCAGTCCGGTCTCGATCAGACCTTCCAGGTAGAAAAACGCCCTCACCCGTTAAATTCGCTCTCGGCGGCGGAAATCGGTGAAGCAGTGACCATTGTCAAAGCCGCGCCGGAGTTCCAGCCGAATACCCGCTTTACTGAGATTTCCTTACACGAGCCGGATAAAGCGGCGGTATGGGCCTTTGCCCTGCAGGGAACGCCCGTTGATTCCCCCCGCACCGCCGATGTGGTGATGCTTGATGGCAAACATGTCATTGAAGCCGTCGTCGATCTGCAAAACAAAAAAATCCTCTCATGGACGCCGATTAAAGGCGCCCATGGGATGGTACTGCTTGATGACTTCGTCAGCGTGCAGAACATTATCAATGCCAGCAGCGAGTTCGCTGAGGTGCTGAAAAAGCACGGTATTACCGATCCCAGTAAGGTGGTCACCACCCCGCTCACCGTCGGCTACTTTGATGGCAAAGATGGCCTGCAGCAGGATGCGCGTCTGCTGAAAGTCGTCAGTTATCTGGATACCGGCGACGGCAACTACTGGGCGCACCCGATTGAAAACCTGGTGGCGGTGGTCGACCTTGAAGCGAAGACAATCATCAAAATCGAAGAAGGCCCGGTGATCCCGGTACCGATGGAGCCACGTCCGTATGATGGTCGCGACCGCAACGCCCCGGCGGTGAAACCGCTGGAGATAACCGAACCGGAAGGCAAAAACTACACGATCACCGGCGATACCATTCACTGGCGGAACTGGGATTTTCATCTGCGCCTGAACTCGCGCGTCGGGCCCATTCTCTCGACGGTGACTTACAACGACAACGGCACAAAACGCCAGGTAATGTATGAAGGTTCACTCGGCGGGATGATCGTCCCCTACGGCGACCCTGACGTCGGCTGGTATTTCAAAGCCTATCTGGACTCCGGCGATTACGGCATGGGCACCCTAACATCGCCGATTGTTCGCGGTAAAGATGCGCCGTCAAATGCGGTACTGCTGGACGAAACTATCGCCGATTACACCGGCAAACCGACCACTATTCCAGGTGCGGTCGCCATATTCGAACGCTATGCCGGGCCTGAGTATAAGCACCTGGAAATGGGCAAACCCAACGTCAGCACCGAACGCCGGGAACTGGTGATACGCTGGATCAGTACCGTCGGGAACTATGATTATATCTTTGACTGGGTGTTCCACGACAATGGCACCATCGGTATCGATGCCGGCGCCACCGGCATTGAAGCGGTGAAAGGCGTGCTGGCGAAGACCATGCATGATCCCAGCGCCAAAGAGGATACCCGCTACGGAACGCTGATCGACCATAATATTGTCGGCACCACTCACCAGCACATCTATAACTTCCGCCTCGACCTCGATGTGGACGGCGAGAACAACACCCTGGTGGCGATGGATCCTGAAGTGAAGCCAAACACCGCCGGCGGCCCGCGCACCAGCACCATGCAGGTGAATCAGTACACAATCGATAGCGAGCAGAAAGCAGCGCAGAAATTCGACCCTGGCACTATCCGTCTACTGAGCAACACCAGCAAAGAGAACCGCATGGGTAACCCGGTCTCTTATCAGATTATCCCTTATGCCGGCGGCACGCATCCGGCGGCGACCGGCGCCAAGTTCGCCCCGGACGAGTGGATATATCATCGTCTGAGCTTTATGGATAAACAGCTGTGGGTGACGCGTTACCACCCGACAGAGCGTTATCCGGAAGGGAAATACCCTAACCGTTCCGCCCAGGATACCGGCTTAGGGCAGTACGCGAAGGATGATGAGTCGCTGACTAACCACGACGACGTCGTGTGGATCACCACCGGCACCACCCACGTCGCGCGCGCCGAAGAGTGGCCAATTATGCCGACCGAGTGGGCGCATGCGCTGCTCAAACCGTGGAACTTCTTTGACGAAACCCCAACGCTTGGCGAGAAGAAAAAGTAATCTTAGCCCGCGGTGAAATCGAGCAGGATTTTACCGCCTCTTCCCGGCTGGCCTGCGGCGGCAATCGCCTCACGCCAGTCGCACAGCTTTATCACCTGCGCGGCGGGCTGCGCCGTGGTCGGCAGCTGTCGCCAGATCCCGGCAAACGCCGCCTGCCACGCATCAACGCTGAGTGTCGGTAAGGCCTCCCGCAGATGAAATTTGCGTACCGCTGCGCAGCCTCGCGTCTGGGTGAGCGGTTTACCGGATAATAACCCGTAAGAGACCAGCGTTGACGTCTGCGGCAGTACCGCCAGCAGAAAATTCGCCAGCTCACCGCCCACCGCATCAAACACCAGATCGCTGTACTGGCTTACTTGTTCAACCAGCGCTCTATCGCCTTCAAGTAGCGGGTAGACGCCATATTGCTGTAAGCGCGCGATGTGCTGCGGCGAACGAATAATACCGCTGACCGAACGCGCGCCCATGGCTAGCGCCCACTGTCCCAGCAGGCTGGCGCAGGACGATGAAGCGGCGGTCAAAAGCACCTGTTTCCCCGCTACCGGCCAGCGCGTGAGCATCAGCATCGCGGTCAGCGGATTGATATAGCCGCGCGCGGCCAGGATGTCATCAATATCTTCAGCGACCGGCACCAGCCAGCGCGGGTCAATATCGAGATAACGCTGCCAGGTTCCGGCGCCGCGTAGCGGCAGAACCCGTTGTCCCAGAAGTGGGCGACCGTTTGTCGAGTCTTCAACTACCACCCCAACACCTTCATAGCCCGCCACCGATGGCAGCGTCGTACGATGGCGGTAAGCGCCGGTAATGGGAATCAGATCGGAAGGGTTGACCGGCGCATAGCGCATTTGTACCCGAACAAGTCCGGGCGCCAGCGGCGGCAACGGCAGGTGATACAGCGCGAGCACCGTTTCCGGCGCGCCGTACTGCTGATAGCAAAGCGCATCATTCCACATAGCGGGGCAACATCAGAAAAAAGAGCGCCGATCATAGCAAATCAGCGCTCAGGGGGAAGAGGTATGTCGAACCACCGCGAGTTTCCCGGAGGCGGCGCGTTGCGCCTTCTCCGGGCTACCAAATCCCACAGCGCTGTAGATACTGTTATCGATTTGCAACTGTTTTGGTCCGGGAAAAACAGTTATTTTTTATTATTTCAGAGCACATTGCGCTCCCGAAATGTCTTCTGCGTTATGTCTATCATGGCGCAGGGAGCGCACAGAGGGCGGCCAGTCGCCGCCGCCCTCTGTACTCCCGGGCTCTGGCCGCCAAAATCGCCACTTCGTGGTTCCTTCGACTTATCCCTGAAGGCTTCGGGTCGGGCCGAGGCAGCGTCCTTGCAAAACACGGCCCTCAGCCCGCATCCATGCGGGCTGCCCCGGCCTTCCGGGAACGTCTCAGCGATTTTGAGGCCACCAACACCGGCAGTTTCAGTCCGCATGGTGAATAAATTAAAGGCAGGCCGCACGAACCGTAGGTCGGATAAGCGTAGCGCCATCCGACAAAAAATCAGTAGCGCACGCACACCGATTTGGTTTCGCACCAGTCGTCCAGCCAGTCCGGACCAAAATCGCGCCCGGTACCGGACTGCTTCATTCCGCCGAACGGCAGGTTGGCATCAATCAGCGTATGGCTGTTAACCCATACCGTACCGGCCTGCAGGCGATCGGTATAGTTCAGCGCCTGGGTCAGGTCACGGGTCCAGACGCTGGCGGTAAGACCGAAATCACTGTCGTTGGCTAAACGTAGCGCCTCTTCGCCATCGGCGACGCGCACCAGGTTTACCACCGGGCCGAACACCTCTTCGCGATTCAGGCGCAGTCCGGCATCCGGATTAATCACCAGCGTCGGCGCAATATAAAAACCGTTGCCATTTGGCCCAACGTTACCGCTAATCAGCTCGGCGTTTTGTTGACGCGCTTCATCCAGATAAGCGGCCACTTTGGCGCAGTGCGCCTGCGACACCACCGGGTTAATCTGCGTCGTTTCAACCATTCCCGGCCCCACCTGCAGCGATTTCACCGCCTGCTCAAAGCCAGCGACCAGGTTATCAAACAGCGGCGCTTCTATATAGATCCGCGAACTGGCGGCGCATACCTGCCCCTGATTGAGGAAACTTCCGGTCATCAACCCTTCAATCACCCACTGCGGATCGGCATCTTTCAGCACGATGGCCGGGTTTTTGCCGCCGAGTTCAAGGGTTACGCGGGTCAGACGGTCAGCTGCCGCGCGGGCAATATGCTTGCCGGTGGCGGTCGAACCGGTAAAACTCACTTTCGCCACCTGCGGATGGGTGGTTAAGGCGGCGCCGCACTCGCCGCCGCTGCCGGTGACGACGTTAAAGACGCCATCCGGGATCCCGGCTTCCGTTGCCAGCTCCGCTACCCGTAGCAACGTTAACGGCGTCGTCTCGGAGGGTTTAATCACAATTGAACAGCCGGAAGCCAGCGCCGGCATCACTTTCCACATGCCGATCATCAGCGGGAAGTTCCACGGAACAATCCCCGCCACTACCCCAACCGGCTCTTTACGGGTCCACGCCTGATAGCGCGCTCCTTCCGGGAACGGAATGGAAACGTCCAGCGTACGGCCGCTGATTTTGGTGGTCAGCCCGGCGGTGTAGCGCATCCAGTTGAGGGTGCAACCGACTTCAAACGCGCGCGAAATATTGATCGACTTCCCCTGTTCAAGGGTTTCGAGCTGCGCCAGCTCTTCACCATGCTGTTCCACCAGATCGGCGAAACGCAGCAGAATCCGCTCGCGGTCGGCCGGCGTGCGCCCGGCCCAGCTACGGGCGACAAAAGCGCGCCAGGCGGACATCACCGCGCGGTCAACGTCGGCGGCATTAGCATCTGCCGTAGTGGCAATCGCCTGGCCGGTGGCCGGGTCCCAGACGGTTAAGCGTTTTTCACTCTGCGCCGCCTGCTGGTTGCCATCAATATATAAGCCATGCTGTCTGTCGAGAAACTGCTGTACGCTGGCGAGCAGCGCGACCTGTGATGTGGACATGCGACTTCCTTATTGTTCGCGGATAGTGAACACAGTCTAGGACGGGTCAGCCATTTGCGCTTTTTTCTCTGTGACAATCGTTGTTGCCGCTGTGACAGGTCCCGCAATTAAGCGCCCAGAAAGGCGGTGAAATGTGCCGCAGGTAATAGTTCTTTCATATACTCTACGCTGCGCTCTTGCCACTCACGGCATAAATGCAACAATGCAGAAACATTATTATTACAAGGTGCAGACGATGGCGACGGTAGAAAGCGGGCAGGACTATCAGCGTTGGTTAGCGAAGATTAATCAGGTATGCGGCCATTTTGCTGCCCGTCCGCTGGGCGACGAATTCCATGGCGAGATTGATGCAAGCTATACCGGTAGTCTCAAAGTCAGTACCGTCACCGCCCGCGGCGTCAATCTTTACCGCACCCGTAACGAAATCAAACGCGACAACGACGCCTGGTTCTATACCGTTTTTCAGCTCGAAGGCCAGGCGGCTATCGAGCAGGACGAGCGCCAGGTGGCGCTCGAAGCCGGCGATATCACGCTCATTGATGCCTCGCGTCCCTGTTCTATCTTCTGGCAACACACGTCAAAACAGGCTTCGCTGCTGCTGCCCCGCCAGCTCGTGGAAAGCCAGTTGCACGGCGGCGACATCAGCATCGCCACCCGGCTGAATAAAACGCTGCCGATGGTCCAGCTCAGCCAGCGGTTGCTGCAAGAAAGTTTACGCAGCCCGGCGCTCTCAGAAAGCGAAGGCGAAGCGGCGCTGGAGGCTATCATCTGCCTGTTACGCCCAATGCTGCTGCAACAGGACGCGCCGCCGACGCGCCGCGACAAGCAATTTCAAAAGATCATGGCGTTGATAGATGAGTCGATACAGTCGGAACAGCTGCGTCCGGAGTGGCTGGCCGGGGAAACCGGCATGTCGGTACGCAGCCTGTACCGCCTGTTTGCCGATAAGGGTCTGGTGGTCGCGCAGTATATTAAAAACCGGCGTCTTGACCTGTGCGCCCGGGCGTTACAAAACGCGCACGACGAAGAGAAACTGGCGGGAATTGGCTACAGTTGGGGCTTTAGCGACCATAGCCATTTTTCAACGGCGTTTAAGCAGCGCTTCGGCGTGTCGCCTGGCGAATACCGCAAGCGCTATCGTTAACTATTTGCGCAACCATTTACCGTTAATCCCCTGCACATATTCTCCCGGCTGCGCGCGGGCGACCAGTTTCTGTCCGGCCATTTTCGCCACCTCATCCACCGGCAGATTATTGTCGTCCGCCAGTTGCTGGTAGCTTTCGCTGCGCGCGGCATTAATCTGTTTAACTAACGCCAACGTCTGCGCATCCTGTTTCAGCGGCGCCAGATAGCCGTTCAGCGTCTCCCCCACTCGACCCTGCGCCCGCGCCTCATTCAAGGTCAGCGCCAGCGCCGGGCTACTCAACAGCATTAACGCCAGGGTGGCAGTCAGCAGTCGTTTTCTCATTATCGCCTCAGAACAGATCGCTACGTGACTTCAGCAAATTTTCGACATCCTTATCCACCTTAATATGAATCTCATGCTCAATTTTGACATTCATATTGATGGTGATCGGCTCCTTGGACGCGGCGATTTCAATACGCGGCGTACAGCCTGCCATCAGCAGGGTCGCCAGCGCCGCGGCGAACAGTTTTATCATTTTGGTTCCTTACATGTATCCGTACAGCGCGGGGCGGGCAGTTTTGCATTCTGCTCAAGCCATGCCTGCAAATTATCGCCGAAGCGCAAGCTGCGCCACAGATCGAAAATATTCTCTTCATGGGTATAGTTTAAATGCACGGTGCTGCTTTTTCCGTCCACCCGGCTGGTGCCGCTAATCGCCGCGCTCATCGTCAGCTTGCCGAGATTATCAAGGTTGATGCGCGTCCATGATTTCGAGACTTCCATGTAGCGTAGCCAGTTAATTGCCGCGCCGGCGGAGACGTTATCGGCCACCAACGCATCGGCGGTGTCTTTATCCAGCCGCAGGGTCATCGGGCCGGGGTTGCTAAACCAGCCGTCTTTAATGATCCATTTATCGTTGTTCAGCCATAACGGTAACGCGCCGTTAAACGCGCCAGAGACCGCAAATTGTTTTACTTTGATGGCGCTTATCAACTCACTGCTGGAGATATTCTGCAGACGCAGCAGCGCCGGTTGATGCTGCGGCATCCTTAGCTGCTGCATGGACAGCTTGCCGCCAAGGATATCAACATTAACGTTGCTCAATTCCAGCGGTTCCTGTTCGCTCCAGGGCCATGTTCCCTGGAGATCGGCACTCAGGTTTTTGGCGGTGAACTGGTTGACGATTTCGCCAATACGCAGTGAAACCGGACGGCGGGTACCGAGCTGCCAGCTCCCGCCGCTGAAGCGGAATGGCAGAACAAAGTCGACGCCGTTGATCTGGTTGTCCGGCATCCAGGCGCTACCGCCTTTTAAGACGCCGTGGCCCCCGGCCTCAAAGCCCTGCCCGGCTGCCGCGGAGAACGCCACCTGCGCATACATATCACCTTCACGCAGGGTCATTTTCCAGTCCGGCGGGATGAGCGGCTGGAATACGCTTAGCGCCTGTTTCGGCCACCATGCCTGGCCACGCAAGCGTTCGCCGTCCCAACGGCCGGTCAGACGAATCGGGCCGATTTTCTCCGCGTGCAATGAGCCGTTAAACAGGAACCAGGTCGGATCGCGGCCATCAATATTGAATTTGAGCGTTGACGGCGGCAGAACGCTGCCGCCGCTGAAGGTGGTTTTACCGGCATCCAGCGACAACGTGCCGCTGAATTTTGGATGCTGTTCATTGCGCAGCCAGTGAATGGGTTTATCGAGGGTCAGGCGCGGCGTGCTGACCAGCATGGTGCCGTACTGTAGCTTATCGAACCCGGTCGACAGGCTGTTAAGAATAATGGCGCTATCCCGCCACTCACCGGCGCCTTTCACATCCCAGCGCGCCTGCATCGGCGAAAAGTGACCATCGCCCCAATAACGCCACGACCAGCGACCGCGGTCGGGCATAAAATTGTCGGCCTGCCCATCCAGATGCAGGGTAAAATCGCCCATTTCCTGTTCATGGGCGCGCAGTATCGCCTGCAGGCGGCCATCCACCCCCTGCTGGGTCACTTTCACCCCCGCCAACGGCAGACGGATCTCATCGATGTTCAGCGAGTCAATCACCCGCCCGCGTGAACGCAGCAGCGCGCCGGGATGGAAAGCCAGCTCTGGCGTCATCAGCGGGCCGCTGAGTTTTGCGGGCAGCACGGCATAAAAAATCATATCGTCGAGCTTGGCTTCGCCGGTCAAGCTGAGCGGCATGTCGCTGTGGTCCATGCTTAGCTTACCTGGGCCAATATTCAGCACGGCGTTGCCTTTACCCGCTTCGCCGTGCGTTAACACGTTGAGCCGGCCGCTGATTTCCATCTCCTCGGTGCCTTTCTGCCAGTCACCAAACGAAAGCGCCACCCGCCCGCTAAGCGGATAGCCGGCATACACCGTGTTCCAGCGCCCGTCGCTGATGGTGATACGTTCAGGGGTGATCTCCCACGGCAGGTCGAGCATCGGCTCGACCTCACCGCGCGGCGTGACCAGCAGCTGGCCGCGGTTTTTCTGCCATTCCAGTTCCGCATCCACCAGACCCGGCGTTTGCGGGAATTCGAAGGTGCTGACCAGATGGCCATCGACCGGTAGACCATCCGGCACCAGCGGCATTTCGAATTCACCGACCAGCTTAACCGGCGCCTGATCTTCCACCAGCCGCGCGCTGAAATTGCTGACCGTTAAGGTCTGGCCGCGCAGTTTCGCCTGTAACGTGACCTCTTTGCCTGAATAACCGATATCCTGCTGCCCAGGCGTCAACGACATCACCAGTTTCCCCTGCCATTTTTCCCACGGCGACAGGCGCAGATTGTCGATAGTTAACCAACTATAAGGCAGCATCGATTGCCACTCGGCGAGAGTTCGCGGCGCGCCGGAGAGCGGCTCGCTGGCGGGGAGCTTAGCCAGGCAGGCGCTATTGATATCCAGTTCACTCAGGTGTAGCCGCCAGCGGCTGGGACGGGTAAGGCGCGCGTTGCTGACACGAGCAATTTCACAATCGCCCACCAGGTAGCGTAAATCGGGGATAATCAACGAGGAGCGCGTCAGGCGCGGACTTTCGCCAAGCGAGATACGCGTGCCGACCGGCAGCCAGATACCCGCCAGCGTCGGAACCCAATGCGTTAATGTGGCCAGCAGGGCCAACGGCAGCAAAATTAGAGCTAATAACAGCGCAAGAGCGGCTTTATATTTACCCTTCATGGGCAGTCAAATCCTGATTCTAAGTAAAAGCCGATAGGCGCCTATTGTGGCACGTTCGACCCGCGAGTGAAAGTTAACGTCCTGATTAAGGATAGTCGCACTCATTTCTGCTGAATAACTATTTAGACTTCGTTTAAATTGTGCCTGCGACACTTGGAAAAACAGGTAATAAGGAGCCGTTATTCCGTGGAGCTCATTATCTCGCTGATCGAACGCGCCCAGAGCCATTATTCATTGGTATTACTGATTGTTTTTCTGCTGACCTTCAGTAAATCCTGCGCCCTCATCTCTTTTGTGATCCCCGGTACCTCGGGTTTGCTGGTGCTCGGAGCCCTTGCCTCAACCAGCATCGGTCATTTCCTGTTAATGTGGCTAAGCGCCAGCCTGGGCGCAATCGGCGGATTCTGGCTCTCATGGCAAATTGGCCGGCGCTATCAGCATCATCTGCAACGCCTACGCTGGCTCAGCGCCGAACGCGTGCTGCGTAGCCAGCTATTCCTGCGCCGTCACGGCGGTTGGGCGGTGTTCTTCGGCCGTTTTCTGTCGCCGCTGCGCGCAACGTTACCGCTGGTCACCGGCGCCAGCGGTACACCGCTATGGCGTTTCCAGGTTGCCAACATTGCTTCGGGTTTACTCTGGCCATTGATCCTGCTGGCGCCGGGGGCATTCAGCCTCAGTTTTTGGTGAAACGTATTGTCTTTTAAAGAGATTTCTTAAGACTGAGATATGCTCTAGAATTAATATCATAACCTGATAATTAAACTAATTTTTAATATTTGTAAGATTATTTTAATTATGCTACCGTGACGGTATTATCACTAGAGGAAAGCCTTATGAAAATCGCTGTTTATAGTACCAAGCAGTACGATAAAAAGTATCTGCAGCATGTTAACGACGCATACGGCTTTGAACTGGAATTTTTCGACTTCCTGCTGACCGAAAAGACCGCGAAAACGGCCAACGGCTGTGAAGCGGTATGTATCTTCGTTAACGACGACGGCAGCCGCCCGGTGCTGGAAGAGCTAAAAGCCCACGGCGTGAAATACATCGCACTGCGCTGCGCCGGCTTTAACAACGTCGATCTTGAGGCGGCTAAAGAGCTGGGCCTGCGCGTCGTGCGCGTCCCGGCCTACTCGCCGGAAGCCGTTGCTGAACACGCCATCGGTATGATGATGTCGTTGAACCGTCGCATTCACCGCGCCTATCAGCGTACCCGCGATGCCAACTTCTCGCTGGAAGGGCTGACCGGCTTCACCATGTACGGCAAAACCGCAGGGGTGATCGGCACCGGTAAAATCGGCGTCGCGACGCTGCGGATCCTCAAAGGTTTCGGTATGCGCCTGCTGGCGTTTGATCCCTACCCGAGCGCGGCGGCGCTGGATCTCGGCGTTGAATATGTCGACCTGCCGACGCTGTACGCGCAGTCCGACGTCATCTCCCTGCACTGCCCGCTTACCAACGAAAACTATCACCTGCTCAACCAGGCGGCATTCGATCAGATGAAAGACGGCGTGATGGTCATTAATACCAGCCGCGGCGCGCTAATAGATTCACAAGCGGCTATCGACGCGCTGAAGCATCAGAAAATCGGCGCACTGGGAATGGACGTGTATGAAAATGAACGCGATCTGTTCTTTGAAGATAAATCGAATGATGTCATCCAGGATGACGTGTTCCGCCGGCTCTCCGCCTGCCACAACGTCCTGTTTACCGGGCACCAGGCATTCCTGACGGCTGAGGCGCTGATCGGTATTTCCGAGACAACGCTTGGCAATCTGCAGCAGGTAGCTAAGGGCGAAACCTGCCCGAACGCGCTGGTCTAAGCTTCTTTCCCCTTTTGTGCTCCCCGCTAACGGGGGGCACATTCAGACAATCCCCACAGATCCTGCCTGCATTACAGTTACACTGTTTTTCGTTTTATTGATATGACAAATGTTTTGGAGTACGAATGAATAAGTTTGCTGCACTGCTGGCGGCGGGCATGCTGCTATCAGGCTGCGTATACAACAGCAAAGTTTCTACCAACGCCGAACAACTACAACATCACCGTTTTGTGCTGACCAGCGTTAACGGCCAGGCGCTACCGGCAAGCCAGACGCCGCCGCCGGAAATTAGCTTCGGCGAAAAAATGTATGTGTCAGGCACGATGTGCAATGGCTTCAGCGGCGAGGGCAAGCTGTCAGACGGCGAGCTAAAAGTTGAACAGCTGGCGATGACGCGTAAGCTGTGCGCGGATCCACAACGGAACGCGCTGGATAATACCCTCAGCAAAATGCTGCGCGATGGCGCGCAGGTCGATCTGACGGAGAATCAGCTCACGCTGGCGACCGCCGACCAATCGCTGGTATATAAACTCGCCGATTTAATGTAACCACACGCCTTGCGTATTAGTAGTTTCCGCAGCTTCCGCCCGCTAAGGCCTGCTCACTGCAGCGTTTACCGTTCGGTAGCGCGCACATGCCAATAGCGGTGCCATCAAGCTGGCGGGCAACCGATAATGAACCGCCAACCATCGCGCAATTCGCCTGGCCGCTGTCGCTCATCGCCGCGCGCATGCCGGGCGGTACGTGTGCCGCAGTGGCTTGTTGCACCGGCTCGTTACTACAAGCCGACAGTAATAACGCCGCACACCCCACTAAAAACGCAGCTCGCATCCTCTCCCCCTTCAGAAACATCTTAGAATAAACAAACTCAAGAATAATAGGCAGCCCAGCGCCTGCCGTCGAGAGGCGAAATACGTATTTATGCGCCTCATTAACATTTTCTAGCAAATTTTCCGCTTAAAGCTTGATCTCGTCAGGCAAAGCGCCGCAGCAGCGCGGCTTTCATTCCACCGCTAAATATTTTCCCGACGAAAAAATCACGCTTGCAGCGATCGGGTTTCATAGTTTGCGAATGGTGATTGCGGTGCCGGGTGCCTCCCGGTGAATTAGCCAGTTCGAACTAATTCGCGTGCTAATTTTCGCCAACAGGAGACTGAACTGAACGCTCCGCCGCAGAGGGGAATTCACCGCAGCAAATAAATAGCACGCGATTGCCGGTTGGCTAAAAGCTATTAAATTTAAAAATAGATTTTGCTTTGTTTAAGCGGTGCAGCGTAGGTATCCGTCAACACCTTCTTCGACCCTTTACCAGCCACATTTTTGTTTTTCCGCCAAAAAATTGATCCAAACATAGATTAAGGACATTCCCAAGGACACAAATGCGAAAATGGCCGCGGCGGGCGTTTGCTAAAATGAAAGCATAATTACAGGACTCGTCGCCGTTTCACGGGTCCCTTCTTTTTGCGCAATGTAAGGGTGTCTTCTTATGATTACGATTGACGGTAATGGCGCGGTCGCTTCAGTCGCGTTTCGCACGAGTGAAGTTATCGCCATCTACCCGATTACGCCCAGTTCAACGATGGCGGAGCAGGCTGACGCCTGGTCTGGCGATGGGCTGAAAAACGTCTGGGGCGACGTCCCCCGCGTGGTCGAAATGCAGTCGGAAGCTGGGGCTATCGGCGCCGTGCACGGCGCGCTGCAGACCGGCGCCCTTTCCACTTCCTTTACATCATCGCAGGGCCTGCTGCTGATGATCCCAACGCTATACAAGCTGGCCGGCCAGTTGATGCCCTTTGTCCTGCACGTCGCCGCCCGTACCGTCGCCACTCACGCACTATCAATTTTCGGCGATCATTCCGACGTGATGGCCGTGCGCCAGACCGGCTGCGCGATGCTGTGCGCCAGCAGCGTCCAGGAAGCGCAAGACTTCGCGCTGATCTCCCATATCGCCACGCTGCAAAGCCGGGTGCCGTTTATCCATTTCTTTGATGGTTTCCGCACCTCGCACGAAATCAACAAAATCGCGCCGCTGGCGGATGACACCATTCGTTCCCTGCTGCCGCAGGATAAAATCGCCGAGCATCGCCAACGCGCCCTTAACCCGGAGCATCCGGTCATTCGCGGCACCTCCGCCAACCCGGACACTTATTTCCAGTCCCGTGAAGCGACCAACCCGTGGTACGACGCCGTATACGAGCACGTTGAGACGGCGATGAATGATTTCGCCGCCGCAACCGGTCGCCAGTACAAACCGTTCGAATTTTACGGTCACCCGCAGGCGGAACGGGTTATTGTCATCATGGGGTCCGCTATCGGCACCTGTGAAGAGGTCGTTGATGAACTGCTGAGCCGTGGGGAAAAAGTCGGCGTGCTGAAAGTTCGCCTCTATCGCCCGTTCTCCGCCACGCATCTGCTGCAGGCATTACCGGAGAGCGCCCGCGCGGTTGCCGTACTGGATCGCACCAAAGAACCCGGCGCGCTTGCCGAACCGTTGTATCTCGACGTGATGACCGCGCTGGCGGAAGCCTTCAACCGCGGCGAGCGCGAAACGCTACCGCGTACTATCGGCGGCCGTTATGGTCTCTCGTCCAAAGAGTTTGGCCCGGAATGCGTGCTGGCTATCTTTAATGAGTTACAGGCCGCACAGCCAAAACCCCGCTTTACCGTTGGCATTTATGATGATGTGACGAACCTTTCGCTGCCGCTGGCGGAAAATACGCTACCGGCGGAAGCGAAGCTGGAAGCGCTGTTTTACGGCCTCGGTAGCGACGGTAGCGTCTCGGCGACCAAGAACAATATCAAGATTATTGGCAACTCCACGCCGTGGTTCTCACAGGGCTATTTTGTCTATGATTCGAAGAAGGCCGGCGGTCTGACCGTCTCGCACCTGCGCGTCAGCGAAAAACCGATTCGCTCGTCGTATCTGATCTCGCAGGCCGATTTCGTCGGCTGCCACCAACTGCAGTTTATCGATAAATATCAGATGGTAGAGCGGTTGAAGCCCGGCGGCATTTTCCTGCTCAATACCCCCTATAGTGCTGATGAGGTATGGTCCCGTCTGCCCCAGGAAGTACAGGCCGCGCTGAATCAAAAGCAGGCGCGCTTTTATGTCGTTAACGCGGCGAAAATCGCCCGTGAGTGCAGCCTTGGCGCGCGCATCAACACCGTTATGCAGATGGCCTTTTTCCATTTAACCCAAATCCTGCCGGGCGACAGCGCGCTGGCCGAACTACAGGGTGCGATTGCCAAAAGCTACAGCAGCAAAGGCCAGGAGCTGGTGGAACGCAACTGGCAGGCGCTGGCGCTGGCCCGTGAATCGCTGGCGGAAGTGCCGCTGCAGCCGGTTAACGCCAGCAGCCCCAACCGTCCGCCAGTGGTCTCCGATGCCGCGCCGGACTTTGTCAAAACCGTCACCGCGGCGATGCTTGCCGGCCTTGGCGATGCGCTGCCGGTCTCCGCGCTGCCGCCAGATGGCACCTGGCCCATGGGCACCACCCGTTGGGAGAAACGCAACATTGCCGAAGAGATCCCGATCTGGAAGGAAGAGCTGTGTACCCAGTGCAACCACTGCGTCGCAGCCTGTCCGCATTCGGCGATCCGCGCCAAAGTGGTCGCTCCACAAGAGATGGAAAACGCACCAGCCAGCCTGCACTCGCTGGATGTGAAATCCCGCGATATGCGCGGGCAGAAATACGTTCTGCAGGTCGCGCCGGAAGATTGCACCGGCTGCAACCTTTGCGTCGAAGTGTGCCCGGCGAAAGATCGCCAGAATCCGGACATCAAGGCCATCAATATGATGTCGCGCCTTGAGCACGTTGAAGAAGAGAAAGTCAATTACGACTACTTCCTCAACCTGCCGGAAATCGATCGCACCAAACTTGAGCGCATTGATATTCGCACCTCGCAGCTAATTAGCCCGCTGTTTGAATACTCTGGCGCCTGCTCGGGCTGTGGCGAAACGCCGTATATCAAACTGTTGACCCAGCTGTATGGCGATCGGATGTTGATTGCCAACGCCACCGGTTGTTCGTCCATTTACGGCGGCAACCTCCCCTCAACGCCTTATACCACTGACGCTAACGGACGTGGTCCGGCGTGGGCCAACTCGTTGTTTGAAGATAACGCCGAATTCGGCCTGGGCTTCCGCTTAACCGTCGACCAACACCGCCAGCGCGTGATGCGGTTGTTGAGCGAATTTGCCGATAAACTTCCAGCCGAATTGAACGCCGCGCTGCATACGGAAGCGTCGCCGGAAGCTCGCCGCCAACAGGTCGCCGAGCTGCGTCAGGCGCTGACGGGGGTCGAAGGGGCCGAAGAGCTGCTCACCGATGCGGATGCGTTAGTCGAGAAATCAGTCTGGCTTATCGGCGGTGATGGCTGGGCCTATGATATTGGCTTTGGCGGTCTTGACCATGTGCTGAGCCTGACCGAAAACGTCAATATCCTGGTGCTCGATACGCAATGTTACTCCAATACCGGTGGTCAGGCATCAAAGGCGACGCCACTCGGCGCAGTCACCAAGTTTGGCGAACATGGCAAACGTAAGGCGCGCAAAGATCTCGGTGTGAGCATGATGATGTACGGTCATGTCTATGTGGCGCAGATTTCGCTCGGCGCACAGCTTAACCAGACGGTGAAGGCGATTCAGGAGGCGGAAGCCTATCCGGGCCCATCGTTGATTATTGCCTATAGCCCATGCGAGGAGCACGGCTATGACCTGGCGTTGAGCCACGACCAGATGCGCCAGTTGACGGCAACCGGCTTCTGGCCACTGTACCGCTTCGACCCGCGTCGCGCCGATGAAGGCAAGCTGCCGCTGGCGCTGGACTCGCGCCCGCCGTCGGATGCGCTGGCGGAAACGCTGCTCAACGAGCAACGCTTCCGTCGTCTGAACGCCCAGCAGCCTGAAGTCGCCGAGCAGTTGTGGAAGGACGCGGCCGCCGACCTGCAAAAACGCTATGATTTCCTGGCGCAGCTGGCAGGTAAAGCGGAGAAACCGGCAACCGAAAGTTAACCCGGCTGACGGATATCTGGCGCAATAAAAAAAGCCCGAATAGTAAAACTATTCGGGCTTGTCATTTTCCGACGAATTAATCATTCGATATGAATGAGACGGCAACAATATAAATTTTAAATGACAATAAAGGCATATAACCCAGGCAGAATACGATATTCAAACGATGATGTATAATTTTTATTTTATATGCATCCTCACAATATATTCATGCGGAAAATTATCATTACTGTATATTTATTTGCTTTAGAATTTACTTATATTGTAACAATTGATACTTATCATATCAGAATGCGCTCCTTTAGCATGGCCGTACTTCCACCCAGGAAGTTAAAACAAAAATAGTTAAAGGAATATCCAAATGAAAAGAAAAGCACTGGCATTGGTTATCCCGGCATTATTGGCTGCCGGCGCTGCTCACGCGGCAGAAATTTATAATAAAGATGGCAACAAATTAGATCTCTACGGCAAGGTAGACGGTTTACATTATTTCTCCAGCGACTCCAGTAAAGACGGCGATCAGACCTACCTGCGCTTCGGCTTTAAAGGTGAAACGCAAATTAACGATATGCTCACCGGCTACGGTCAGTGGGAATACAACGTTCAGGCTAACAATACTGAAAGCTCTGGCGATCAGGCATGGACCCGTCTGGCGTTCGCCGGGATCAAAGCAGGCGACTACGGTTCATTCGACTATGGCCGTAACTACGGCGTCCTGTACGACGTCGAAGCCTGGACCGATATGCTGCCGGAGTTCGGCGGCGACTCTTACACCTACGCTGACAACTTTATGACCGGCCGCGCCAACGGCGTTGCAACCTATCGTAACAGCGATTTCTTCGGCCTGGTTAACGGCCTGAACTTCGCCCTGCAGTATCAGGGTAAAAACGAAAACCAAGCCAGCCATGAATATAACCCTTCCGCCAGCCAGGAAGGAACCGCCAATGGCGACGGCCGCGATGTTAAAAACTCCAACGGTGATGGCTTCGGTATCTCCTCTACCTATGATTTAGGTATGGGCGTCAGCGTAGGCGCGGCCTACAGCTCTTCTGACCGTACCAACGAGCAGACCCATCAGTCTACCGCGGGCGGTGATAAAGCCGATGCCTGGACCGCAGGTGTTAAATACGATGCGAACAACATCTACCTGGCGACCATGTATTCTGAAACCCGTAACATGACGCCGTACGGCAATCAGAATGGCACCATCGCCAACAAAACCCAGAACTTTGAAGTTACTGCACAGTATCAGTTCGATTTCGGTCTGCGTCCGGCAATTTCCTACCTGCAGTCCAAAGGTAAAGATCTGGTCTACGGCGGCCAGTACTCCGATAAAGATCTGGTTAAATATATGGATGTCGGCGCGACCTATTACTTCAACCGTAATATGTCCACCTACGTTGATTACAAAATCAACCTGCTCGACGGCAATGACGACTTCTATAAAGACAACGGTATTTCTACCGACAATATCGTAGCGCTGGGTCTGGTATATCAGTTCTAATGCTTGCGCCCGCCGCTCGCGGCGGGCATTTCACTTCAACCGCCAATAAAATGCCGGTTCCCGTAGCAATTTGTGATTCACGCTGTAGTAGAACCTCAATCCTGATGGCATACTGTTTTGGTGGTTATTAAAACAGGAGGTTTTATGAGTAGAATGATTCTGGTACCCATCGATATTTCTGATAAAGAATTTACGCAACGTGTGATCCGCCACGTTGAATCCGAAGCTCGCGTCGATGACGCGCAGGTGCATTTCCTGACCGTTATCCCTTCGCTACCCTACTACGCCTCCCTGGGCATGGCCTATACCGCTGAACTGCCGGCTATGGATGAACTACGCGCTGAATCGGAAGCGCAACTGCGCGAATTAGCCAAAGGCTTCGCCATTCCGGAAGACAGAATGCATTTCCACGTTGCCGAGGGCTCGCCAAAAGATAAGATTCTGGCGCTGGCTAAATCGTTGCCCGCCGACCTGGTCATTATCGCCTCGCATCGCCCGGACATTACTACCTATCTGCTCGGCTCTAACGCCGCGGCGGTGGTGCGCCATGCCGAGTGCTCGGTGCTGGTCGTCAGGTAATCCCAAGCCCGCCGCCCGGCGGGCTTTACGCACTCGACCTTCTCAAGGGACATATTCCGTATGTCGGAGGTGCATGGTTTTTTTGCAAGAATACCTACAACCCCACCAGCAAACGCTCCCTCACAATAAGAGATCTACTTTTCAACCTGTAATCTGAACAAGATTTTAATGCACTTGCGCACTGTGCATGAGTGCAGTAAAATGACCACATAAAGGATCAGGGAGGTTTAAATGGAATGCAGAATCACATAGGTAGCTTTCGTGATGTATGGTTGGAAGAGTTTTTTTTGCACTCGGCACCACATAAAAAAATTCCTCCAGACATACATACCACGCTAGCTCGCAAACTCGATATCATCAATGCCGCCGTTACCTATCTGGATTTACGCTCGCCACCTGGTAATAGATATGAAGAGCTAAACGGCAAATTGGAAGGTTATTCGTCAATTAGAATTAACCAGCAGTACCGCTTAATATTTAAGTGGGTGGATGGAAAAGCGGAAGACCTTTACCTGGATCCTCACAAGTACTAAATAAGGGTGCCAGTTGCAGCTGGCGCCTTTTGAAACTCAAAACCTCAAGGAATACTATGAAACAGGCAACCAGAAAACCAACTACCGTAGGTGACATCCTGCAGTTTGAATACCTGGAGCCGCTAGATTTAAAAATCAACGAACTTGCGGAAATGATACATGTGCATCGTAATAGTGTAAGTGCATTAGTTAACAACAACCGCAAACTAACTACTGACATGGCATTTCGCCTGTCTAAAGCCTTCAATACCACCGTTGATTTCTGGCTTAACCTTCAGGCTGCTGTAGATTTGTGGGAGGTGGAGAATGACACCCGCGCGCAGGAAGAGTTTAGCCGCATTGTTCCTGCCTCGAAATTTATCGCCAGCAAAGCTGATAAGAAAGTCGCCTGATTCCCCGCGAGCCCGCTTAACTGCGGGCTTTTCAAATGGCGAGCAAAAACCGTACTACTCACACAGCCGCAGAGGAAGCCGTTGGGAGGCAGCAGTAAAACGCGCTGGCATTCGGCGCAAGAATCCGTACCATACGCGGCATACTTTCGCTTGCTGGCTGCTGTCGGCTGGCGTAAACCCGTCTTTTATAGCCATTCAGATGGGGCATGAAAACGCACAGATGGTGTACGAAGTTTACAGTACATGGATTGAAGAGATGAACGGCGACCAGCTTTCAATGCTGAATTCCCGGCTTGGGCTTTAAATCATATTGTCCCCTATATGCCCCTTTAGTTTCAGAGAACGTTAATAATGCAAGATAATCAGCAAGTTACAAAGAAAGAAAAATACAACATCGACAAACTGCAGAAACGACTGCGTCGCAATGTCGGTGAGGCGATCGCCGACTTCAACATGATTGAAGATGGCGACCGTATTATGGTCTGTCTTTCCGGCGGTAAAGACAGCTATACCATGCTGGAAATTCTGCGCAGCCTGCAAAAAAGCGCACCTATTTCTTTCTCGCTGGTGGCCGTTAACCTCGATCAGAAACAGCCGGGCTTCCCGGAGCACATTCTGCCAGCGTATCTGGAACAGCTGGGCGTTGAGTATAAGATTGTCGAAGAGAACACTTACGGCATCGTTAAAGAGAAAATCCCGGAAGGCAAAACCACTTGCTCACTGTGTTCTCGTCTGCGTCGCGGCATTCTCTACCGTACGGCGACCGAACTGGGCGCGACCAAAATCGCGCTCGGTCATCACCGCGACGATATCCTGCAGACGCTGTTCCTCAACATGTTCTACGGCGGCAAAATGAAAGGTATGCCGCCGAAGCTGATGAGCGATGACGGCAAACATATCGTTATCCGCCCGCTAGCCTACTGCCGCGAAAAAGATATCGAACGCTTCTCGCAGGCCAAAGGCTTCCCGATTATTCCTTGTAACCTGTGCGGCTCCCAGCCTAACCTGCAGCGTCAGGTGATCGCCGATATGCTGCGCGATTGGGATAAACGCTATCCTGGCCGTATCGAAACCATGTTTAGCGCAATGCAGAACGTGGTGCCGTCGCACCTGAGCGACGTCAATCTGTTTGATTTTAAATCCATCACACACGGTTCTGCGGTGGTTGACGGCGGCGATCTGGCCTTTGACCGCGAAGAGATCCCGCTGCAGCCTGCGGGCTGGCAGCCGGAAGAAGAAGACGCTCAGTTAGATGAACTGCGTCTGAATGTGGTTGAAGTAAAATAACAGGCAACACGTCTCCGGCAAGCGCCGGAGACCGTCACTTGCCACCCTTACTTCAGCAAACGTACGCGGCAGGACTTGCCTTTGATCTTGCCGTTTAGCAGCTGCTTATACGCCTTCTGCGCCACGCCCTGA
The DNA here is from genome assembly GCF_057196925.1 of Klebsiella sp. SYXHC3. NCBI lineage: Bacteria > Pseudomonadati > Pseudomonadota > Gammaproteobacteria > Enterobacterales > Enterobacteriaceae > Klebsiella > Klebsiella sp. SYXHC3. The sequence goes on from NZ_JBXUNG010000001.1 coordinate 651,397, forward strand.
CGGATAGCGACATAAACATGCGCGGGATGAACATTGATCTTACCGATATCCGCGCCATCAAACCCCATATCGCCAGTTAACGCCCCCAGCACATCGCCCGGACGCATTTTCGCCTTTTTGCCGCCATCAATACACAGGGTCGCCATTTCCGCCTGCAGCGGCGCAATATGATTACCCGCCGGCGCGTTAACCCAGTTGAGTTTGATCTGCAGCATTTCGGCAAGAATGTTAGCGCGCTGCGCCTCTTCCGGCGCGCAGAAACTAATCGCCAGGCCGCTTTCGCCTGCACGCGCGGTACGCCCGATACGGTGAACGTGAACTTCAGGATCCCACGCCAGTTCAAAGTTAACCACCAGCTCCAGCGATTTGATATCCAGGCCGCGCGCCGCGACATCGGTCGCCACCAGTACGCGCGCACTACCGTTGGCAAAACGCACCAACGTCTGATCGCGGTCACGCTGCTCCAGGTCGCCATGCAGCGACAGCGCGCTCTGACCGGCAGCGTTCAATGCATCGCATACCGCCTGACAATCGCGTTTAGTATTACAAAATACCACGCAGGAAGCCGGCTGATGCTGGCTGAGCAATTTTTGCAGCAGCTTGATTTTACCGCTTTGCGAAACGTCGAAGAACTGCTGTTCAATAGACGGCAGCGCATCAACGCTATCGATTTCAATCGTCTGCGGATCCCGCTGCACCCGGCCGCTAATTGCGGCGATAGCTTCCGGCCAGGTCGCGGAGAACAGTAAGGTCTGGCGCGAAGCTGGCGCATAACGAATCACTTCATCGATAGCATCGCTGAAGCCCATATCGAGCATACGATCGGCTTCATCCATAACCAGCGTCTGCAACGCGTCCAGCGATACGGTCCCCTTCTGCAGGTGGTCAAGCAGGCGGCCAGGCGTCGCGACGATAATATGCGGCGCATGCTGCAAAGAATCGCGCTGCGCGCCGAACGGTTGCCCGCCGCAGAGCGTTAAAATTTTAATGTTAGGCAGAAAACGCGCCAGACGACGCAGCTCGCCGGCAACCTGATCCGCCAGTTCGCGGGTCGGGCACAGCACCAGTGATTGGGTCTGGAACAGACCGGCGTCAACGTGCTGTAGCAATCCCAGACCAAAGGCCGCCGTTTTACCGCTGCCGGTTTTCGCCTGTACGCGCACATCCTTTCCGCCCAGGATCGCAGGCAATGCGGCAGCCTGCACCGGCGTCATTGCGTGATATCCCAGTTCGTTAAGGTTGTTCAGTTGAGCTTCGGGCAAAAGGTTCAGTGTTGAAAAAGCGGTCACAATGTTTTCTCGCATTAAAGGGCGGACAATCTGCAGGCGCGTATCCTCGCAGATCTCCGCTCTTGATGCGACAATTTAATCGGGTCATCGTCCGGCGGTGGGTCGGGAAGCGGGTGCGGGCGAGGCCGCGGATCGGGCACCGGCACCGGGTCATTGGGCTCAGGGCCGATGGGTATCGACTGTAAGGACAGCGCCATGTTACGCATATTTTATCCCCTCTCTTTACAGGACTATTCTTTAAGCGTAGAAGTTAGCTGGCAGAGGGCAAAAAAAAAGCCGACTCAATGAAGTCGGCGTCGTACGAATCAATTGTGCTATGCAGTAATTCAAAAAAGGAAGTAAGACAATATGGAGCGCAACGCCCATCGCTTGACGTTGCATTCACCTGCGAGAGAGATATTGCCCTGAATGGGTAGATGGTTTATTGATTTCGCTCAAATATTGCCGGAGTTTCAGCGGCAAAATCACCTGAAAAGACAATTTCTTACAACCATTTACTACGATGTAACCACCAGGTAACACCACCGATTAGAACAACTAACATTACGCAAAATATCGAAAAGCCAAGATGCCAGCTGTTGCCAGGAATACCGCCAAGGTTGACGCCAAACAGACCGGTCAGGAAAGTGCTGGGCAAAAAAACCATCGCCATCAATGACATCGTGTAAGTCCGCCGCGACAGCGACTCCTGCATGATCTGCGCGATTTCATCGCTCATGATTGCCGTGCGGGCAATGCAGCTGTCAATCTCGTCAAGACCGCGGCCAAGACGGTCGGCAATATCCTGCATCCGCCGACGGTGATCGTCACTCATCCACGGCAGACGCTCACTGGCAAGACGGGCGTAGACATCGCGCTGCGGAGCCATATAGCGGCGCATGACGATAAGCTGCTTTCGCAGTAGCGCCAGAAAACCGCGCGGCGGCACCTGCTGATCAAGGAGGTCATCTTCAAGGTCGATAATCCGGTCGTGCAGCTGTTCAATAAACTCGCTGGCGTGATCGGTCAACGCATCACAAATTTCCACCAGCCAGCTGCCGCAATCCGTCGGCCCGTTGCCTTCCTGCAGATCCCCCAGCACATCATCCAGCGCCAGCACCTTACGCTGACGGGTGGAAACGATTAGCCGCTCGTCCATATACAGTCGCATCGCCACCAGTTGATCGGGGCGTTCATCGGTGCTGCCGTTGATACAACGCAAGGTAATCAGCGCGCCATCGCCGATACGCGTCACCCGCGGGCGCGTGCTTTCACCGGCCAGCGCGTCGCGAACATTATTCGGTAACAACGGCGTGGCGGCTAACCAGTCGGCGCTGTCGGTATGGGTATAATTGAGATGTAGCCAGCAGGGACTGCTCTTATCGATAATATCGTCATCAGCCAGCGGCTTTACGCCGCCCTGCCCGTCGAGCACCCATGCAAAGATGGCGTCCGGCACTTTCAGCTCCGAGCCCTTAATCGCGTCCACTGAACCTCCATTAATGCATGTCTGTAAAAAGCGTGAATAATCCATAAGGTACGCTATTCGGCTGCATTTCGCCTCCCGCAATCGTCGCAATCGCCTAACAAGTAGACAGCGCACCGTTTTTAATGACGCTAATGGCACTACAGCACAAAAGTTGTTCAGGCCGCCAGAAAGGGAGAACCCGCCATTGGCGGGTTCTTATTCGTTCGTATCAGTCGTCGGCTAATCCACTGTATTAACCTTTGCCGTCGTCTGGGCGGGCACAGGACAGGATTAGTAGCAAGCGTTCATTTTTTCTCTTCCGCATAGCGGCGGGCGTTATCGTGTAAATTAGTGCACATGGTTATTACTCCATTTTTATAAGCAGACTAAGAGCCTATCCCATTAGGGCTATTTTACTTGCCATTTTGAACCAGGGCAGTGCTCGAAATCCTCACGTACTACGTGTACGCTCCGGTTTCTGCGCGCTGTCCGTGTTCAAACTGGCTGTGCCAATTACGCCTACTGGGATAGGCTCTAATCCTAGAAGCTTCCGTCAAATTCGCCACATTTCTGGCTAAAATTTTTCCCAGCCCAGCACCGATGCTCCCAATAATCCCCCTTCGCGACTAAATTGCCCGGCGACCAGTAGTGGCTCAGCGCTCTTCAGCAGAATCTTTGCCCGCAATGCTGTATCAAGGCGCGCCAGCAGCGTCGTTTCGCCCGCCAGCCCGCCGCCAGCGACGATTTTATGCGGCCCGAGGATATTTACCGCATGAGCCAACGGTTCGCTCACCAGCTCAAGCCATACTTCAAGGGTCAACGCCGCTGTCTCTTCTCCGGCCATACCCTGCTTCACGATCTCGACACTGCTTAACGCCTGACCGCTGAGCAGTTGATGCAGCCGCTGCATCCCTTTTGCACCGCCGAGCGTATCGAGGCAGCCCTGCTGTCCGCAGCCGCAGGCCAGCCGCGGCAACTCAATTCCCCGCAGCTGAGTGCGCGTAATGGGTCCGTGCCCCCACTCGGCGCCGATCCCCTGATTGCCGTAGAGAATGTTGCCGTTGATGGCAATCCCCCCGCCGATCCCGCTGCCGAGGATCACGCCCAACACCACCGGCAGATCTTTTGCCGCGCCGAAACGCGCCTCAGCTAAGGTAAAACAGTCAGCATCATTAGCCATCGCCACCGGGCGCCCGAGCTCAGCCTGCAGCGAACGGGTAATATCAATACCGGCGAACGGCGGAATGTTGCTCGACAGAATACGATCGTTGGCAACATCCACCACTCCGGCGCAGGAGAGCGCCAGTGGACTCTGTTCGCTAATCGCATCGCCATATTGCGCGATAATCTCCTGCACAGCGTAGACGAAGGCGGGCCAGGAGCTTAGCGGCATCGCCCGCTGGCGCGGCATAACAAGTTGCCCAGGCGCCGGAGAAACCGCGCTTTTAATAAAGGAGCCGCCAATATCCAGACACAGCACGCTGTTACTCATAGGCGCGAATCCATTAAATCACGCAGGCCATCGCCCAGAAGGTTGAAGCCTAATACCGAAAAGACAATAGCCAGCCCCGGCCACAGCGAAATCCCCAGGCTGATACCCAGAAAGTTACGCCCATCGCTCATCATTGTCCCCCACTCCGGCATCGGCGGTTGCACGCCCATGCCGAGGAAGGAGAGCGAAGCCGCGGCGAGGATCACCGAGCCGCCGGTCAATGTCGCCTGCACGGTAATCGGCCCCAGGGTATTTCGCAGGATGTAGTGGATTATCTGTCGGCGATAGCCAATTCCCAGTGCCCGTGCCGCTTCCATGTACTCCATATTCTTGATGCCCAACGTCAGGTTACGGCTGAGGCGCGCGTAAACCGGCACCGAGAAGATAGCGATCGCCAGCAGCATATTCATCAACCCTGCGCCGAGGACGCTGACCAGCAGGATAGCCAGCACGATACCGGGAAAAGCGAAAATGACATCCATCACCCACATAATCAGGTGGTCGACACTTTTACCGCACAGGGCGGCGATAATGCCCAGAGGCAGCCCCATCAGTAGCGACAGCGCCACGCTGACCACCACTTCAATCAGCGAGATCCTGGCGCCGTAAATGGTGCGGGAAAAGATATCGCGGCCATAGTCATCGGTGCCCAGCCAGTGGTCGGCCGACGGCGCGGAGAGAATATTCAGCAGGTCCTGCGCATAGGGATCGTAGTGGCTTAACCACGGCGCGAAGAGGGCACATACCACGATTAAGGCGACGATGATGCCGCCGAGGGTCAGAGAGGGATGCTCCATCCCCCAGCGCAGGCCGCTGAGCACACCGCTGCGCGATTTGGCGAGTGAAATTTCCGACATATCAGTCAAACCTTATTTTCGGGTTGATTCTGGCGATAATCATCTCGCCAACCAGGTTCATCACCACCACGCTTGCCACCGTAATCATCGTCACTCCCTGAATAACGGGATAATCGCGATAGCGTACCGAATCCACCAGATAGCGGCCTATCCCAGGCCAGTTAAACACCGACTCGGTCACCACCGCGCCGCCGATCAGGCTGCCGAAGTTCAGTGCGATAATCGTCACGATGGGGATCAGCGCATTGCGCAGCGCATGCTTGAAATAGACCTGAAACGGCGCCAGCCCTTTGGCCCTCGCGGTGCGGATGTAATCCTCGCCTAACACATCAACCATACTGGAGCGGGTCATCCGCGACATCACCGCCATCGGGAAAATCCCCAGGCAAACCGACGGCAGGATATAGCTTTTCCAGCCTTCGGCGCCCAGTAGCGGTAGCCAGCCCAGCTTCACCGAAAAGGTATCCATGGCGATCAGCGCCAGCCAGAAATTGGCTATCGACGCGCCGGCAATCGCCACCAGCATCAGCACATGGTCGGCAACATGATTGCGGTAAATCGCCGCACACATCCCCATGGGAATACCGAGGATCACCGCCATCATCCACGCCAGCAGCGCCAGGCCTAAAGTATAAGGAACCCGTTCGCTCATTTCGGCGGAGACCGGCTGACCGGACTTCAGCGAAGTGCCAAAATCCCCCTTCAGCATTCCGCTAACGAAATGGCCATACTGCACCGCCAGCGGATCGTCCAGACCGAGGCGCGTATGCATACGGCTGACATCATCCTGGGTGGCCTGCGGCCCGGCCATCAGGCGGGCCGGGTCACCGGGGAGCATTCTGATCGCCAGAAAGACAATCAGCGATGCCCCCAGTAGGATCAGCGGCAAAGAAAGCAGTTTTTTAATCACATAAGCTTTCATAACAACTCCACCCTGACCTCGACGTTATGGCTTTTGCGCTTCGGTAACGATAATTTCGCCGCCCGGCTCCATCCGCACGCCTTTAATGGTGGCGCGGGTGGCGTACAGATCGTCCTGGAAGTAGAGCATCACATGCGGTGCGTCGTGCATAATGGCCTTTTGCGCCGCCACATATTCAGCGATACGCGCGTTGTCATCCATGGTAGTCGCCGCTTTGTCTAACAGCTCATCCACCTGAGGGTTGCGGTAGAAGCCAAGGTTAGCCCCGGCCGGCGCGGCGCTCTGTGAGTAGTACAGCGGGCGCAGCTGCAAATCAGACCCATTAAGGCCGGACGACCAGGAGGCCAGCACCGCATCGGTACGGTTGGCCAACTTTTCCGCCGCCGGCGCAAACGCCGCTTTGCTCCAGACGCCGCTCTCCATCTGCTGGATATTGAGCTTCACGCCGACTTTGCCCCACATCGCCTGCAGGATTTGCGCGGTACGCGCATCCGGTCCCTGCACGGCGATGTTCATCTCAAAGCCCTGCGGGTAACCGGCCTCTTTTAATAACGCTTTCGCTTTATCGAGATCCCACGGATAGTCGTTGAGGGTTTTATCATATCCTTCGTTCACCGGCGCCAGCGGCGAGTTGGCGGCAGAAGCAAAGCCAAACATCACCGCCTTCAGCAGCGCTTCTTTGTCGGTCGCCAGGTTCAGGGCCTGACGCACGCGGACATCGTTCAGCGGTTTTTGCTCAACGTTGAGCGCCACCCAGAATACCGACGCCCCCTGCCCCTGCTCCAGCTTCACCTGCGGGTTGCTTTTCAACTGCCGACCAAACTGTGGCGGTACCGGGTTAATCACATCGACCTGGCCGGAAAGCAGCGCCATGTTCATCACCGACGGCTCCGCGCTCCAGGTCCACTTAATCTCATCCGGGCCGTGATTCTCGCCCCAGTATTTCGGGTTTTTCTTCTCCAGCACATATTCACCGGTTTTATACTCCTGCAGCATGTACGGGCCGGTACCGTCCGCTTTACGGCCAATGGTGCCGGCTTTCGCCGCCGCCGGGCTCACCATCTTCGCCGAGCCGCCGGTCAACAGATTGAGGAAAGAGGGATAGACCTTTTTCAGCGTAATCTCGACGTTGTTATCATCGATCTTCTTCACGGAAGCGATAACGTTGCGCATCCGCGAACTGGCTGCCAGGCCGCCTTTTGGGTCGATATGTCGTTCGATATTGGCGACCACCGCATCGGCATTAAACGGCGAGCCATCATGAAAAGTGACGTTCTTACGCAGGGTAAACGTCCAGACTTTACCGTCATCGCTCACCTTCCAGGCGGTGGCCAACGCGGGCGCTATCTTGAAATCCGGCGATAAGTCTACCAGTCCTTCATACATTGGTTTTAATACAGTATCGGTAAAGGTCGCGGTTTGATCGCCCGGGTCCATGCTACGCGGAGGTTCGTTTTGCATCACGTTCAGCGTCGCCGCCTGCAGCGCCGTCGCCCCACCAGCCGCCAGTAAGCCTGCCAGAATGGCAAGTCGATATTTATTCATAATTGCCTTCATCCGTTAACCCCTACCTGTCTGTTATGTCGCCAGTTGTGACTTTTATGTTGCGATTAGGTTTTCTTTTTACCTAAAACAGAGTCCCATAAATGTGATATTAGCCATGAATAACGCTTAATTAGGTAATAAATTTAACTTATATGTGATGGTTTAGTTATTTTTGAAAATAAAGTGGTTGCTAAAGCGCCAGCCCGCGATTATGTTCAGAAAAAAGCGTTATGGCTGAGTAACTATGCTGAACAAACTCCACCAACAATTGATTCATTTGGTCAGTAGCGAGGAAGGCGCCAGCCGCGCTGACCTCGCCCGCCTGACGGGTATGAGTAAAGCGGCCATTGGCGCGCTGGTGAAAGAGATGCTGGCTGATGGTCTGCTACAGGAGAGCGATATGGCCGCTTCCGGCGGCCAGGGACGCCCTTCGGTCACCCTCTCGCTGGCGCCGGACGCCGCTTACGCCATCGGCATCTCGCTGATCGATAACCAGCTTGTGTTGGTGCTGATGAATGCCAGCGGCGAGAAAATCGCCGAGAGCCTGCTCACGCCACAGCTTGAAATCCCCGAAGTAATCCAGCAACTGGCGGGTGAAATCCGCAGTTTATTAAACGATACGCTCATCGAGCGCCAACGGCTGGTCGGCATCGGTTTTGCCCTGTCTGCCTTTGTGGACGCCGCGCAAGCGGTCTGCGTACAGTCGGCGCTGCTGGGCTGGCATCAGGTGCCGCTAGCTGAATTGTTAAGCCACGCGACCGGCGGGATCCCGGTATTTATTGAAAACGACACCCGGGCACTGGCGAACTGGGAGAAAACGTTTGGTCATCTGCGCAAGCTGGAGAGCGCAGTGGTGATTTCCCACGGCAGCGGCATCGGCAGCGCGGCGGTCATCTATGACCGAATCTGGCGCGGCGCCCACGGCGGCGCAGGCGAAATAGCCCATTGCACCATTGTGCCTGCAGGCACGCCTTGTCGCTGCGGGAAACGTGGCTGTCTCGACACCATTGCGTCTCTCACCGCTATCTTTGAACAGGCGCGCATGGCCGGTATCAACACCGACCAACTGGATGAACTGGAGGCCATGGCGCGCAAGGGCCACACAGCCGCCATCCAGATCTTGCATCGGGCCGGTGACGCCTTAGGGTTGGCTATTTCACATCAGATCCAGACCCACGATCCGGCGGCGATCATGCTTGCCCATCAGCCGGAAAGCTTTAACGGTTTACTGAATACCGTGATGCAACAAGCTATAGAAACCAACCTGCTGCCGGGGATGGCGGGAAACACACCGCTTATCTATCGCCCGCTGACGCAGGACAGTTGGGCGCTCGCCGCGGCGAGCGTCGCGCTGACTCACGTTCTTTTCCCAGCCTAATTTCGAGGTCCCTATGCGCATTGCCGTTGGCGGAATACATATTGAATGCAGCACGTTTAACCCAGTACTGACTCATGAAGCGGAGTTTCGCACCGTCAAGGGCGATGCCCTGCTGGAGGCGCCCCACTTTCAGTTTTTACGTGATTATCCGGCGACGTTTCTGCCGACGCTGCACACCAGGGCGATTCCCGGCGGCCCGGTGGCGCGAGAGACCTATGAACAGTTCAAAGCCGAATTCTTAAGCCGTCTACAGGCGCAACTGCCGATCGACGGCCTGTACCTGGCGATGCACGGCGCAATGTTCGTTGAAGGTATGGAAGATGCCGAAGGAGACTGGATCGCCGCCGCCCGCGCCTGCGTTGGCGATGACTGCCCGATTGCCGTCAGCTACGATCTACACGGTAACGTGACCCAGCGCATCATCGACGCCATCGACATCTACTCAACCTATCGCACCGCGCCGCATATCGATATCGAAGAGACCATGCGCCGTTCGGTCAGTATGCTGGTGAATAGTCTGCAAAGCGGCGTGCGCCCGGGCATAGTGTGGGCCCCCATCCCGGTATTACTCCCTGGCGAGCGAACCAGTACAGAAGATGAACCGGCGAAAAGCCTCTACGCCATGCTGCCGCACAGCGACCAGATAGACGGCGTACTCGATAGCTCATTAATGGTCGGCTACGTGTGGGCCGATGAACCGCGCGCCACCGCCGCGGCCATTTTTACCGGCACCGATCGCGCGGTACTGGAGCAACAGGCCGCAAAACTGGCTCAGGCCTATTGGGACGCGCGGGAAGATTTTGTTTTCGGCTGCCGGACGGGCAGCGTCGCCGAATGCGTCGCTCAGGCTATCGCCAGCGCCACGGGCCCGGTGATCCTGGCGGATTCTGGCGATAATCCAACCGGCGGCGGCGTCGGCGATCGCAGCGATGTGCTCGCCGAGCTGCTACGCCAACAGGCGCAAAATACTCTGGTTGCCGGCATTACCGACGCGCCGGCGACGCGTGCGGCCTTTGAAGCCGGTATTGGCGCTGAACTACAGCTAACACTCGGCGCTAACCTCGATCCGGCGGGCGTCAGCGCGAGCGCGCGTTTTACCGTGACAGGTTTGCTGGCGGCAGGCCCGCAGCGCCCGGCCAATCAGGCGATTTTGCAGACCGGCGGTATTACCGTGGTGGTGGCTGACCGTCGTCGTCCGTATCACGACATTGCTGACTTTAGCGCGCTGGGGTTAGACCCGCGGCTGGTGAAAATTCTGGTGGTCAAATCCGGCTATTTATCGCCGGAACTGGCGCCGCTGGCCAATCCGAACCTGATGGCGCTCTCGGAAGGGGTGGTCGATCAGGATATTGAACGGGTGGCCCGCCGGCGAATGCTGACCCCGACCTGGCCGTTTACGCGTGACCTCGAATTCACCCCACAGGTGCGGGTTTCCGCCCGCGCGCCCTTTGCCAGGGAGTCCTGAGTCATGAACCGGGAAACGCCTGCGCCAGTGCTGGCCGTCAACAATCTGAGCATCTCATTCCGCCACGGCGATAGCTGGCAGAAAGTGGTGCGTAATATCAGTTTTAGCCTTTATCCAGGTAAGACGCTGGCGATTGTCGGCGAATCGGGCTCAGGCAAAAGCGTGACGGCGATGGCCATCATGCGCCTGCTTTCTGCCCGCCATAGCCGTACCGAGGGACAGGTGTTGCTCGGCGGCCAATCCCTGCTCGAGCTTCCTGAAGAGGAGATGCGTCGTGTACGCGGCGCCGAGGTAGCGATGATTTTTCAGGAGCCGATGACCAGTCTTAATCCGGCATTTACCATCGGCAATCAGATAGCGGAAGTTTTTATCCGCCATCAGAGGTTATCGGCGCGCCAGGCGAAGCAGGAGGCCATCGCCCTGCTGGAAAAAGTCCGCATTCCGCATGCCGCACAGCGTTTCGATGAATATCCGCATCAGTTTTCCGGCGGTATGCGCCAGCGCGCGATGATCGCGATGGCGCTGGCCCTGAAGCCTAAACTGCTGATCGCCGATGAACCTACTACCGCGCTGGACGTCACTATCCAGGGGCAAATCCTCGATCTGATTAAAACTCTGCAGGCAGAAAACAATACCGCAGTGCTGTTTATTACTCATGATATGGGCGTGGTCGCAGAAACCGCCGACGATACGCTGGTGATGTTCCGCGGCGACGCCATCGAATGCGAGCGCACGCCGACGCTATTCGCCGCACCTCAACAGCCCTATACCCGCGCGCTGCTGGCCTCGGTACCTGCGGCAGGTGAAATGGATGTAAGCTCGACCCCCTGTAAATTTCCATCGGTGAACCTGCAAACCGGAGAAATTCATCGTTATCCGCCAGAAGCGGATCTCAGTCTGACCAGCAACGAACCTGTGCTGTCGGTCAAAAACCTGGTCACCCGTTTTCCCGTCAAAAAAGGCTTTTTTAATCAGTTAGCCGGGCATATACACGCCGTAGAAAACGTCAGCTTTGATTTATGGCCCGGCGAAACGCTATCGCTGGTGGGCGAATCAGGCTGCGGTAAATCGACCACCGGTCGCAGTCTTATCCGCCTGGTCCAGGCACAATCCGGTCATGTTCGTCTCCATGGTTATGACGTCCTGCAAGCCGGGCGCCAGCAGCAAAAGCGGATGCGTCAGGATATCCAGATGATATTTCAGGATCCGTTCGCCAGTCTGAATCCGCGGCTGAAAATCCAGGAAACGCTGATTGAACCGCTGCTGGAAAATGGCCTTGCCACCCGCCAGCAGGCGCTGGCGCGCGCCCATGAATTAATTGAAAAAGTGGGGCTCAACGTCGCGGTACTTAACCGCTATCCGCATGAATTTTCCGGTGGTCAGCGCCAGCGCATCTGCATTGCCCGCGCGCTGGCGATGAACCCCAAGGTGATTATCGCCGACGAGTCGGTGTCGGCGCTGGATGTGTCGGTCAAGGCGCAGGTGGTCAACCTGATTATCGAACTGCAACGAACGATGAAAATCGCCTTTCTGTTCATCTCGCATGATATGGCGGTGATTGAACGCATCAGCCACCGGGTGGCGGTGATGTATCTCGGTGAAATCGTCGAAATTGGCCCGCGGCAGGCCATTTTCGCCAATCCGCAGCACCCGTATACGCAAAAGCTGATTGCGGCGATCCCAAAGACCGATCCGTCTCGTCGCCATCTGTTGCGTGAAGCCAATAACGATGAACTGCCGTCGCCGTTTCGCGATAAAGACTGGCAGCCGCCGACCCGTTGCTACGAACAAGTCGGTAATCAGCACTGGGTAATGCGCTGAGCGGATTACCTTGAATAGACCGGTTTAACGCTCTACAGGCTGCGCTGAGCCGGTCCCCCTTCCCAAAAAGCGATGCTCCATCTCCCCTTTTAACTGGTAACGCATTTTTTGCTGTTTTTTGCGATTCACATTCTCACATCATGCTGTATTATGCAGGTTGTTGCAGTATTTTGCAGGAACAGCAATTATGCATAAAACCGCCCGACAACAGTTTTTGCTCGAACTACTGAGCGAAAACGGTCAAATTAGCATCAGCGAACTGGTTGAACGATTGCAGGTCTCGCCCGATACCGTTCGCCGCGATCTAAGTGACCTGGAAAAACGCGGACTGGTGCAGAAAAACCATGGCGGCGCTATCGCCCTCGATCTTCCGGCCATGAATCGCCAGGGGCGCAATGCGTTGCTGCCCGAGACTAAGCAACGCCTTGGCGCGCTGGTCGCGCGTGAAGTCCCACCGGGTGCAACGCTATTTTTAGACGCCGGCAGCACGGTACTCGCCGTCGCCGCGCATCTAAAAGGACCGCTGACGGTCATCACCCCTTCGCTGGATATTGCCCAACTATTTAGCGAACGGCCCGATATCGAGTTGGTTTTACTTGGCGGGAAATGGGATATGCGGCAGCGGCTGTTTGCCGGTAGCGCCACGCTGGCGCTGCTCTCTCGTTACCGCGCGGATATCGTCATTCTCGGCGCCTGCGCGATCCATGCGCGGCAAGGGCTTAGCGCCAGCCAGGAAGCGGATGCGGAAGTGAAACGCGCCATGCTGGCAGCCAGCGTCGAGCACTGGCTGGTGGCTGATCATCTGAAACTTAATCGCTGCGAGCCTTACCTGGTCGCCGAGCTGAAGCACATCGATCGTCTATTCCTCGACAAGCCGTGGCACGCGCTTGGCGAAGACAATTCAATGCAGGTCAGCATTGCTGACGCTGAATAACGTGGAGAAAGTCATGCATAAAGTTATCAACGGCGCAGGTAAGCACATTAATATTGCGCTGATCGGCTACGGATTTGTCGGCAAAACGTTTCACGCGCCGCTCATTAATTCGGTCGAAGGGTTAAAGCTTGCCATCGTCGCCTCCCGCGACGAAGCTAAAGTGAAGCAGGATCTGCCGGATGTCGCGGTCATCGCTTCGCCGGAAGAGGCCATTCAGCATCCGGACGTCGATCTGGTGGTACTCGCTTCGCCAAACGCCACCCACGCCCCGCTGGCTCGCCTGGCGCTCAATGCCGGTAAGCACGTAGTGGTAGATAAACCTTTTACTCTCGATATGCAGGAAGCGCGCGAGCTGATCGCGCTGGCGGAAGAAAAGCAACGGTTGCTTTCTGTCTTCCATAACCGCCGTTGGGATAGCGATTATCTCGGCATTAAGCAGGCCATCGAGCAGAGGCTGATCGGCAAGGTTAAGCATTTCGAGTCGCATATCGACCGCTTCCGCCCGCAGGTTCGCGTCCGCTGGCGCGAACAGAACGTACCGGGTAGTGGCCTGTGGTTTGATATTGGCCCGCACCTGATCGACCAGACGCTGCAACTTTTCGGCCTGCCGCAAACTGTACAGGGTAATATTGCCACCCTGCGCCAGGGCGCAGAGATTAACGACTGGGCACATGTGGTACTGAACTATCCACAGCACAAAGTGATTTTGCACTGTAGCATGCTGGTGGCCGGCGGCGTCTCGCGTTTCACGGTCCACGGAGATAGCGGCAGCGTCGTGAAACTGAAAGCAGACCAGCAGGAGAGCCAGCTGCTGGCAGGCGTCATCCCAGGGAGTGAAAGCTGGGGCCAGGATGACGACAGCATGACGTTGTTCGACGCCAGCCTGCAGGCGCACACGCTCGCCACGCCGAAAGGCGATCAGCGCCAGTACTATATTCAGGTTCGCGATGCCCTGCTGGGCAAAATCGCCAACCCGGTGCCTCCGCTACAGGCGCTGGCAGTGATGGCGGTGCTGGAAGCTGCCGTTGCCTCGTCAGAAAGCGGCAGCGTGCAGAAGCTGGCGTTAACCGCCAACGAACTGGCCGGGCTTCAGTAAGCTCTCCCTGGCGGCTGTCGTATTCTTCAGCCGCTACATATTCTCTTCTGCTGAAAACCCTCCCAAGGAAAATCTCTCTCGATCGCCAATTGGCTGCTGGAAATTTGCCACATTTGGGAGCAGGATATAATCAAATACCTGATTATTGTGGTACGCCCTTAGCTTCTGCGGACGCAGCCCGACACACTGGACAGGAGAATGTCATGTATTACACGTTAGGAGAAAAGACCCTCCACTTTTATCGCTATCAGTGCCGTTACTACGTCGCCCACTGGGACGGCGGCCACGTGATGACCGAGCAGTTCAAGCCGTTTATCGCCGGGATCAGCGAAAAGACCGGCCTGGAAGCGAAGCGTGTAGAAGCGGTTGCTCGCGACTACTTCACTAACGTGGATTAACTCTGACCGCTTTTTGTTGCCGTGGCCGTTAGCTGCGGCAACGCATTCCCCTCGGGTTAAATCCCGGCAGCCAAATGTCATCAATAACCATTTTTGAGCGCCCTCACGGTTCGCTTTCTCTCTTGTGGCAGTCTATATCTTATTCATCTTTATCGTGGGAGGAACAAGAATATGGGCAAGAAAATTTTAATGCTGGTGGGTGATTACGCTGAAGATTACGAGACCATGGTACCGTTTCAGGCATTACAGATGATCGGCCATCAGGTTGATGCCGTCTGTCCGGATAAGAGCAAAGGCGACTATATTATGACGGCGATTCATGATTTTGACGGTGCTCAGACCTACAGCGAAAAACCCGGTCACCGCTTCGTACTGAACGCCGATTTTGCCAGTGCCAGAGAACAGGACTACGACGCCCTGCTGATCCCCGGCGGCCGCGCGCCAGAATATCTGCGCCTGAATGAGCAGGTGATTAAACTGGTCCAGGCTTTCGACGCCGCGCATAAACCGATTGCTGCCGTTTGCCATGGCCCGCAGCTTCTGGCCGCCGCGGGTATTCTTAAAGGCCGTACCTGTAGCGCTTACCCGGCTTGCGCTCCCGAAGTGCGACTCAGCGGCGGGCATTATGCGGATATTGGCATCGACCAGGCGCACGTTGACGGCAATCTGGTCACCGCCCCCGCCTGGCCCGCCCATCCGCAATGGCTTGCTAAATTTGCCGAGGTGCTGCAGCGGTAAACGCCTTTTCCGGGGCTGGAGTCGCTACGCTACGATATGCCCCAGCCCTTACGCCTTGCGCGAAGCTATTCCGCCATTTTACTTTTCAGTAGCGCATAAGAGACTATCAGCTGCTGCAGGTGTTGTTCCGCCTGTTGTTGCTGCGCGGCGCGGCTGATTTGTCCTTCTGTCATCGCTGACAGTTGGCGTAACTGTTCTTCAGCCGGGACGGTTCGATTAAAAGACTGAGTAATGGCGAACACCGCGGATTTCAGTTCACTAACCGTCATGTATTTGCCCTTCTGTTCATCAAGGGCATCCAGACGCTGAGTTAATTGCTGCAGTTGCTGCATTCCCTGATACCACCCGGTGAGATTTTCCGCCGGCAGCGCGGCGGCTATGATCTGCTGCCGCCACTGCGAGGACAATGTTTTCGCCTGCTCCGGCCATAGCACTTGTGCCTGTTGTACCAGTTGCTCGCTATAGTCGATGGCCCA
This sequence comes from Klebsiella sp. SYXHC3, assembly GCF_057196925.1. Lineage (NCBI taxonomy): Bacteria > Pseudomonadati > Pseudomonadota > Gammaproteobacteria > Enterobacterales > Enterobacteriaceae > Klebsiella > Klebsiella sp. SYXHC3. The sequence goes on from NZ_JBXUNG010000001.1 coordinate 667,255, forward strand.
ATTCGGCTTGAGTTGGGCCAGATCTGACAGCTGCTGCCGGGTCTGCTTTATCCCACCGTCTGCCGGCGGTGCGTGCTGAGAAAAGGAGCGTAACTGATCTGGCGAAAGTACCGTCGGCAATGGCGCCAGACTGAGAGCGAATTGCCGCTGTTCCGGCTCTGGTTTAGCCATCGCCTGCCACCCCCATCCCGCCGCAGCGGCCAGCGCCAGCATCGTCAGCATACCGGCCACAAAAGGTCGCCATCGTTTTTCAGAATTCTGACGCTCATTGCCGGCTTGCTCGTGTGGTAGCGTTTCCGGCGGCGCAATATAAACCCACTTCGTTCGCTCAACCCGCTCATCCAAATGGGTGGAAGCATTCTCCATCGCGACTACGTGCGGTAGGGTATCAACGCTAGTTACACCATCGCTATTCTCCAGCCGTACCGCCGCGTTATGCATTAAATTGAGCAACGCATCAAACTGACTGGCATGCTTTAATTCCAGACGCTGTAGCGCAGCATCCAGCGCTTTCAGATGCGCTTCCACCTCATAAATCAAACTAAGATCGGCATAGGTCAGCGTTAGCGTACGTAGCGCTTGCTGTAGCCGTTTACCCAAACCGCAGAGGATTTCCATGCGCGCGTGTACCGGCTGTGGCCAAAGGCTCCCCCACTGACGGGTAATCAGCATTTCCAGGATAGCCAGGCCTTCATTCAGCCCGGATAAACCGGTTAACTGCGTACGGGCAAGCGTATACCAGGCCGCAGTCTGCAGCTCTACGCCGTTACGGTCAAACAGCGACAGACAAAGCCGTTCTGCGTACAGCCAGTCAACGTCGGGGCGCGCCGGGTGGCTGAGTTTATGCATTTCTTCACGCAGCTTTGCGTAGTCTGCCAGCGTGCGCGGATCGCCGCCGGTAGTCAGGTGACGCTTAGGATAAGTTGTCATAGGAGTAACCAGAGTGAGGGCTAAATAGCGGTGCGGGCATTCAGATACTGTTGCTGTTTCAGATGGCGAAGGAGAACCCTGCCTTCAGGCATAAATTCCGTGCCATAGCGTACCAGACCAATTTCCTTCAGTTCCGCGTCGATGGCATAACGCAGTTCGCCCGGCTGTGTCTGTTCGAGCATCTCCACACGGAGGCTCTTCAGCCGCGGTTCGTATTTGAGCAGTACCGCGGACAGCGTGGTCATTAACTGGTGCGCGCTACCCGGCATCCCCTGGAGAATTTTTGTCATATCCGGCAGACCGTAATCCGGAAGATGCGCCAGCGTGCCAGCCCGGCAGTTGAGGATACGCTGCATATTATCAAGCACCGATAAAATGACCTGATTTTCTTCACCGATCTGATGCAGATCGAGACCGCCGGAGAAATTACCAAACAGGGTGTCGTAAAGTGAGGGGCGCGGCATTGTTTTTCTCCTGACTAATCGCACAGCACCACCGCCCGCGCAGGCTCAATGGCAATAAGCCCCGCGAGCAGTTGTTCCATTTCCGCTTGCAGGCGTTTTTTTTCTGCTTCGCTACGTCCGGCCTTCATGCGTAATAGTTTTAATCGCCGCGCTTTAACCTCGAACAGCAAATCCGGCTCCCATTGCGAGAGCGTAACGCAGGCGGCGTTCCTGTCCAGCTCCCCCAGCAGGTGCAGCGCAAGCTCATTTTTACCGTTTTGTTCTGCAATACGCGCCATCAGCAAGCGCAGCAGCCAACAATGGCGGGGAGTGTTAGCATCAGGACGATTTTGCAGCCACGTAAGCGCTGCTTCGGTCCCCTCACGGTCGGCCAGGGCGAGCGCCTCTGGCTCCAGTTGCAGGATATCGTTCTCACCGGACGCCGTGGTGGCAGGCTCGTCCTGCCAGTTGCCAGGTTCATCCATGACCTGTAGTTGTATCCAGTTAAGCGTCACTTCATCAGCGAATGGCGTACCATCGTTAAAGGCCAGTGTTTCCAACCCTCTTAGCCGTGAAAGCAGCCCTTTCAGATCGTCCTGAATAATGGCCGCCTCGGCTTCCTGCCCGGATTTCATCAACGCCTGATGCAGATACCATTGCACGTCCAGCCACAGATGATTTGACCCGCGCGCCAACAGGCTGTCCGCCTCCTCCAGCAGCTCCCGCCAGCTCTGCTGCAGATAGAGCCGCTTGAGCTGCGCCCGCTGTTCTGGTTTAGGTGGTTCAATGCGGGTCTTACCCTCGACCGTCAACAACGGTAGCTGGTGCAGGGTGTCGTGACGAAGATTTTTTATCAGTCGGTGAGCGGCGAGCCAACCATCTGATTGGTTTCTCAGGTACTGCGCCAGGGTGCGTGCCTGAGCGAGAAGCTCCTGGCCCGAGGCAATACCTTTCAGTGTGGGTACATCCCCCGATACCGACGTTTGGCCTGAGGATTCACCGATGCTCTGTGGCACCAGGGCATCCATACCGCCAGATTTCAAAACCCGCGACTCCAGTGCGGCATAGAGACTATTAAGCTGGGGTCGTTCTTTACTTTCACTGTCTGCCAGGCGCTTTTCTATCTCCCATAACGCCGCGGCAATACGGCCAGTCCCCTCTTTTGTCACTTCCGGATAGAGTGACAGGCTGTCCAGCATACGACCGCTGCACAGCCACTCCAGCGCCGCGATTCTACTGCGCTCCCGCTGGGGATGAAGTTTCATGCCGAAACGCTGTAGTAATCCAGCCAGTAACGCCAGCCCCTCCGCAAGCCCTGCTTCGCCATCGCGATGTAGTCTCGCCCAAACGTAGTAGGTGGCGACACGAATATCCTTAGCGGTGGCGGTCAGCAGTTTTTCCGCCAGCAGCAGAATGCGTTCGGTATCCGCGCCAGAAAGTTTATTCACTTCCTCGCGTATTTGCTGGAAATCATCATCGTAACCCGGCTCCTCTCCGACGGGCTCACCATCTGCAATCGGCTGCAACCAGCGTTCCCACAGGATAATATGTGTCTGTGCCAGCCTCTCCAGCTCAGTAACCTGCAGCTGGCAGGCAGAAATCAGGGTTTCAATGGACGCCATTACTCGCATCCTTCCCGAATAGCTAAACCAGGTGGGTTTTCTCCCGTTTTAAAGATCAGTGAAATCCCCTCTTCTTCATCCCAATCCAGAGCCAGATGTAGTGGTTTCAACCCTGCCGCCAGATGGCTCAACAGTTGCTGACTCAGCACCGGTAGAATTTGTTGATTAAGCAGGCTGTCAATGTTACGCGCGCCGGTATCCGGCAGCAGGCAAGCGTCCGTCAACGCATCGTACAGGCCTTCTGCAATATCGGTTGTCATACCGTAATGACGATACAAACGCTGGCTGACCTGGTTGAGTTTCATGTTGACAATTTTGCGCATTGCCGGATGGCTGAGCGGCCGGTAAATAATGGTCTGGAAACGCGCGAGCAGCGCTGGTTGAAAATGTTCTCGCAGCACCGGGCGCAACAGTTCATGTAAATCGGATTCTGTCGCTTCCGGATGTTCCTTCAGCATCTGCATCAGCCGATCGCTGCCGAGGTTTGAGGTCATCAGGATCACCGTATTACGGAAGTCGATTTCGCGTCCTTCGCCATCGCGCATAAAGCCACGGTCGAACACCTGGTAGAACAAATTCATCACATCGCGGTGCGCTTTTTCCACTTCATCAAGCAGGACCACGCTGTACGGACGTTTGCGTACCGCTTCGGTGAGAATCCCCCCCTGACCGTAGCCGACATAACCGGGAGGCGCCCCTTTCAGTTGGGACACCGTATGCGGCTCCTGATATTCGGAAAGATTGATGGTAATCAGCGATCTCTCGCCAGCGAACAGCTCATCAGCCAGCGCCAGCGCGGTTTCCGTTTTTCCAGAGCCGCTCGGACCGACAAGCAGAAATACGCCCTGCGGGCCATTATCCGGCGCAAGCCCGGTTTTGGTCACCCGCAGTCTCTGGGCAATGGCGTTTAGCGCCATATCCTGCCCCACCACTCGTTTATCCAAATGAAATTCGAGACCCAGCAGTTCCGTCTGCTCGTCCTTCAGCAATGAAGAGAGCGGTACCCCGGTCCAGTCGGCAATCACCGTTGCTACGGTACGTAAATCGACATCCAGCCCCAGCAGCGGATGGTTATTCTGGACGCTGGCAAGTTGGCTCTGTAATGCGCCGATCTCCTTGCGGCGGGAAGGATCGGCTCGGCAGCTCAGCAGTTGCTCGGTCAGCTTCAGTTCCAGGCCGTACTGCGTTTCCAGATCGTCAAGCTGTAAAATAATACGCGATTCTTCCAGCTCAATTTCCGCCAGCCGCGCTTCGTCGCTACCGCTACCGACCATGGCATCTTCCAGCAGCGCCTGTTTTTCCATTTCCAGCGCCGTGATTTGCGCTTTCATACGCGTCAACGATTCCGGCACCGTATCGATTCCCATGCGAATGCGGGCCGATGCGGTATCCAGGAGGTCCACCGCTTTATCTGGCAACTGACGGCCGGTGAGATAGCGTCGGGAAAGTGTCACGGCGGCGCGAATGGCTTCATCGGTGATATGTACCCCGTGATGCTGAGCATAGCGAGATTTTAGCCCGCGTAGCATCAGACAGGCGGTGTCATCGTCCGGTTCGTCGACTTTGACCATCTGGAAGCGGCGCTCCAGCGCGGCATCACGCTCAAAGTACTGCTTATACTCACTCCAGGTCGTGGCGGCGATAGTTCGCAGTTCGCCGCGCGCCAGGGCCGGTTTGAGCAAATTAGCGGCATCCGCGCCACCGGCCTGGTTGCCTGCGCCGATGATAGTATGAGCTTCATCGATAAACAGCAGCACCGGGGCAGACGACTGCTGTACCGCTTCGATAATGTTCTTAAGCCGCTGTTCGAATTCCCCTTTGACGCCTGCGCCGGCCTGCAGTAAGCCGAGATCCAACGTACGCAATGAAACCGGCTTCAGACTGTCCGGCACATTGCCCTCCGCAATACGCAACGCCAGCCCTTCGACCAGCGCGGTTTTGCCTACACCGGGTTCGCCAACCAGGATTGGGTTGTTTTTTCTCCTGCGTGACAGGATATCCACCATTTGACGAATTTCGTTATCGCGACCAAAAACCGGGTCGATTTTGCCTTCACGGGCACGAGCAGTGATATCAAGAGTAAATTTATCCAGCGCGTTCTGTAATGCAGGGTTCATCTCAGCGGACTTCACGGCCGATTCCACGGGGCGACCGACAAAATCCACATCGCCAGCGTGGCCAGGCTCATCTGGCTGTAATTCCGGGCGCTCATCAGACTGCATATCTAATAATGGTCGCAGGTGTTCAAGCTGCGCTTGTCCCAACGTTAACAGCGGCCACAGACTGTCACAGCGCACCCGCGTTGGGTTGCTGACTAACGCCATCAGTAGATGAACACTGCGTAGAGAGGTCTCCCCCGCCAGTGAAGCCCGCAGCCACGCCTCCTGCATCAGGCTCTGGATGCTGCCAGACAGCTGCGGCCGGCTGTGTACCGAACGTGGAAGCGTTTCCAGAAAAGAGAGCAGATCCTGCCAGATAGCGTCCATATCCCACTCATAACGCCGCGCTAAAACGGTCAGGTCTCCCTCGCCCTGCTCCAGTAGTTTTAGCAGCCAGTGTTCTGGAAGGATTTGCGCATGCGCGCGGGCCTGACACAGCGAAGCGGCGCCTTCCAGGGCGCGGGCGCAGTAAGGGTTTAAACGGCGTAACAGGATGGCTGGGTTTTCCATGAGGCTCTCTCTTTGTCGATTCCGGACACGCTACCGCCCATCGCCGTTTCCCGTGATGCAGGAGACCAAAGCGCGCAAGGTCGGGCAGGCTGATTGTTTTTTGCTAAAAGCCAGCGGTCACAGGCGCTTAGCAAAAAAGCAGACGGCGAACCGCCTGCTTCGGGCGTCAGGCTGTCGTTCGTTCATTCCATGAATCGGAATGAATGATGTTGCCGTCTTTATAGGTCCAGGTGATTTTTTCGTAGCGCAGTTCAATCTGCTCAAGATGGCTGTGCTTCTCGTAGGCTGGGTTCTTGATGTCGTGCATCAGCGGATTGACCTTCACCACTTTCACGTTTTCCAGTTTGGTGTTGAAGTATTCCACTTCCTGACCAGCATCATTGATTTTGTACCACTTGAATTCGGCAGACTTCAGCGTCTGGCCGGTGGTCACCGCCTTGTAGAGATAGGGGCTTGAGGAGTCGATTTCCTTGGTAAACAGAAACGGCGTGTGGATACGTGTGCCGGTTAGCTTTCCGGTGTTGTTGTCGGTCGGGATGTACAGGTTATGCTCCTGCGCCACCACTTCGATGCTGCCTTCACGATCCTTCACATCCACGGAACCTTTAATGTCCGCCCCGCCGTCGTCTTTCAACCACAAATAGACTGGTATTGCCATGTTAATTACTCCATTTCATTTTTTGACACGCCATCATCCTGAGATGGCGCGGGTGTGTTGTCTGTCGCCAGACAGGCTGTAGCCTGTCGAGCCAGACGACCTGGATAGTGACAGGCGTGTTACCCTTTCGCCTTCGGCATCTGGCTAACCAGAGACAAATTGACGTCCATGCCTTCCACCTGGAAGTGCGGCACCGCGTACAGCTTGACGCGGAAGAAGCCTGGATTATCCTCGATATCTTCCACTACCACTTTCGCATCACGCAGCGGATGTGAGGCCTGCAGCTCGTCACCCGGATCGGTCATTTCCGTAACCAGGCCACGAACCCAGGTATTGAGCTCCAGCTCAAGCAGGCGACGATCTTTGGTGGTGCCGATGTTCTCGCGTTGGATCAGTTTCAGGTAGTGGGCGATGCGCGACAGCAGGAAGATGTACGGCAGGCGGGCGTTGATACGGCTATTGGCTGTCGCATCCGCGGTGTCGTACAGCGCGGGTTTCTGAGTTGAGTTAGCCGAGAAGAAGCAGGCGTAGTCACGGTTCTTATAATAAGACAGCGGAATAAAGCCCAGATTGGCGAATTCGAACTCACGGGTTTCCGGGATCATCACCTCGGAAGGGATTTTCACCTGATTTCCGGTGCCGAGATCATAGAGGTGGATGGGAAGATCTTTCACCGCGCCGCCCGCCTGCGGGCCGCGGATTTGTACGCACCAGCCATTTTGAATAAAGCTGCGTACCATGTTCGAGGCGAAGGCGAATGACGCGCTGGTCCACAGATACTTTTCGTGATCCGGCCCCTTTACCTGCTCAATGTAGTTAAAGCTGCGCACCGGAACCGTGTCCGGCCCATACGGCAGACGGCCCAATACCCGCGGCATGACCAGGCCGATATAGCGCGAGTCATCGGTATCGCGGAACGATTTCCATTTAATGTACTCAGCGCGATCGAAATAGTTGCCGATATCTTTAATCGCCGCGACTTCCTCCATTGAATCCTTGAGGAAAAATTTCGGCCCTACGGCGCCGATAAATGGCATATGCGCCGCAGCGGAGACTTTCGAAATATTACGCAACAGCGCCATGTCCTGCGGGCTGGCGTCAAACTCGTACGCCGAAATTACCGAGCCTATCGGCTCGCCGCCGGGGGTGTCGTATTCGGCGGTGTAAGTATGCCAGTACAGGCCGCTCTGTATCAGCTCTGGCGCATCTTCAAAATCCTGACGTAAATCGTCTTTGGACACATCGAGGATTTCGGTTTTCACGTTCTGGCGATAGTCGGTGTTATCTACCAATTGCTTCAGGCCGCGCCACAGAGATTCCACCTTCTGGAACTCCGGGTGATGCATAACAGCATCGAGTTGACGACTTATACGGAAATCCAGCTCCGCGATGTGGTGGTCAATAAGCGTTTTATCGAGTTTCTCCACCTGCTGACCGGATTGACGAATGCAGTCCATAAAAACCTGCATCGCCGCGGTCAGGCGTTCCCCCGCCGTGGCCTCTGATAGCGCCGCATCGTCCAGAAAGACATTAATATCGCCAAGGCTTGATGCCGGGCTCAGATTGATTTTTTCAAACAGAGAAGCGTAAACGCTTTCTTTGTTCATTACGGCGGTTTGCCCCTGCGCGGGGTTCGTTTCAGTATTTACAGACATCAGCATATTCCCGGTTAATCCATTAAAAGAGATGACCGCCGTTTACTTCCCGGCAAGGGCACTCATTTCGGCGCGTAATTCGCTGGACAGAGCTGGATCTTTAAGGATTCTCTCAAGCTCTTTTCTGAAAGTAGCGTTATCTAGCAGGTTCGATTTGAGATCGCGTAATAAATTACGCATCGCCAGCATGGCGCGGAGTTGAGGGATTTGCCGGGCAACCTGTTCGGGCTCAAAGTCTTTTATATCGGAAAAACGCAGTTTAACATTGTCTTCTGAGTTGTCACCGGCCAGCGTATTCTCAACGGTGAGATTGATCTCTGGGTTAAATTCAGAAAGCACACTATTAAAATTATTCTTATTGATATCTATTTTCTGGCGCTCGGCCAATGGTCGATGCTCTTTTCCATTACTGAAATCACCAACGGTGAGCAATTTAAGCGGTAGTTCAACCTTCTTCTGCGCCCCCCCGGTATGTAAGGATAATTTTAAATTAATACGTGCCTTCGGCACCTCATTCTGGAATGAATCAGCCATAGCGGTCCCTTTTCCTTAAGGAATGATTGTGGAGTAAATTTCGTTTTATTCACAACGTTATGTTTAAAGAAACCAGGGTAATATATCAACCAGCAGATACGAAGATCCAGAGATAACGAGTCATTTAATTGGCATAGATCAATATCGCTGGCAAGCAATAATTTCAACCAATAACTCATGCAATCTCAACACGACAACCAATATGTAATTTACTCAATCACAGATGGAAACTATTTAAATATTATAAATTCAACTTTCAGCGTCGACATAAACTCATTCCTTTTAATAAATGAATTATTAAAAGGAAGTATTAATAGAGACGTTAATAAAATAGCGTTCTGGGCGCCAAAAACTACCAGACTGGCGTAGGCCAGTCTGGTATTCCCGTAAACACATTCTCTCAGAACCACGCCTCAAACATACCGCCGATGTTCAGCGAATCCAGCCGCTCGTCGCTGGTGCCGTCTACTTTCGCGGTGTGTTCGTTATCCACCTGGCCGCCGGTCACATAGAAGCGCAGCATCGGGCGGAACTCCGGCCCCATGCCGATGGCGATGTTCTGCGACAGCGTCAGCTTCCAGCCGTGGTTATCCCCGCCCTGGTCGTAGTCAACGCGCTGGTAGCCCGCTTCCAGCCAGGTCGAGTGCACGTCGTTCCAGAAGTACATTGGCCGGACGATCGCGCCGTAGTTTTTACGGTTGTCGGTATTATCCTTGCCGTTGTCGTAGTCGTGGAAGGCTAGCAGATACTCGATCTGCGCCTGCTGGGTGAACTTATGGCTGCCCTCGAAGCTGGCGTAGACCGTGGTCAGGTCGTCGGTTTTGTTATAGACGCTGTTATCCGAGTTATCGGAATAGCGCAGGATCACTTTGTTCACTCCGCTGTCGTTGCTATGGCTCAGCACCAGCCCGCCCTGCCAGGCATCGAGGCGCGCGTCGCTGTCCACCGCTTTTGAGTCAAAGCCGTAGTTGGCGTATACCTCGACGTCGATCGGCCCGGCCTTGATGTTGTGGGTTTTGGTGGTCAATGCGTAGTGGCCGTTATCGCCGGTATCGGAGCTGCCGGTACAGGTGATGCGCGACGGGTTGGTCTCATCGGCCATCACTTCCGGGCTACAGGATTTCACCTGCGACACCGTCGCCACGTCGAACTGCACGCCGCCGATATCGAAGTTCTTCACCCCCGCGCCCTGACCGTCGTGGTTCATCCAGAAGTAGTCGTTGATCCCCTGTTGCGGGCGCTGGTGGAAATCGCGGCCGGCCCAGATATAGGCGTTGGGGTTGGATTCGAAGACGTTGGTGACGCCGACGTAGGCTTTTTTCAGGTTAACCTCGTCGCTCCAGTGGTCAAACATGACGTTGAGATCCCAGATGGCCCCCTGCGCGCTTTTGAACGCTTTGCTGATCTGAAATTCGCCGCCGTTGCTTTCGTTACCGAGACGGCCAATCGCCGAGGCGCCGTTATAGGAGCCGTCTACGCCAACATATTTCTGGTCGCCGGTCTGGAAGTGGGCGCCATAGCGGGCGTAACCGCTAAATTTCAGGCCGAATGGAATCGCCATATCCGGCGAAGCGGCGGTGGTCTGCGGGTTGGTAATAACATCGACCTTTTTATCGGCCGCGGCATCAATTTTAGCCTGGCGGTCGGCCAGCGCTTTATCGACGGCTTTCGCGACGATGGCGTCGATCTGTTCCTGGGTAAATTCTTGGGCTATTACAGAGGTAAACGGAGAAAACGCGGCGATAACCGCCATAGTTAATGGAAGCTTTCTAATCATTGTCATCATTATCTCAATAGAGGTTAATTTTATTCAGACAATAACAACCTTACTCTGGCTACGCAGAATATGTCGCTACTGTGAGAACAATTTATTTTTATTTTGTACCGTTACAGAGGTTTTAAACTAGTATCGTAATTCTTTCTCCACAATCGAAATTAATGATTAGCGCTGATAGAAAATCATCGCCGCAGAGATTCTACCGCGTGGGCATCATTATATGGTGAGTAAAATCCTTGATAGTTATCCGCTTAACCTAAGATGGCATAATGCCTCCGACATTGGTGAATGTAAGAAATGTAACAACTATGACACATCCTGTATTCTATAAACCGGTTGCTCAATTACGTTATTTCACTCAGCGATTGAGAAAACACTCAAATGTGAGCCACCTCGCAAATATTACTTTCAAATATTTAATGCGAGAAAATCCATATAGAGTACATAGATTGTGTCAAGTAGCTGTTGCTCTGAGGATCACAGAAGTAAAAAAACATAATTAATTAATTTAAAAACGTAATAGATTCTTCGAGATCATTTGTGTCAGAAAGTGTTTCACACTCACACAACAAACCGGAGTCTGCTCAGAATGGGTAAAAAAATAATGCAAAGTCGCAATGATGAATATCATAAGTTAACTCGTGGGGAACGTATTGGCTACGGGATGGGCGATTTTGCGCAAAACCTGGTTTTCGGCACAATAGGCGGCTTTCTTGCTCTACATATGTTGACGGTGAATACGATCAGTACGGCCACTGCGGGGTTCATTTTTCTTTTCGTACGAATAATCAATGTGTTTTGGGATCCGATGGTTGGAACCTATGTAGACAAAAGAACGTCAGTCGCGGGTAAATACCGTCCCTGGCTGTTAAGAGCCGGCGTGCCGCTGGTGATCCTTTCCGCTTTGCTTTTTGCTCCCATTCCTGGCGTGAGAGGTTCCGTACCGTTCGCCTTTATCATTTATTTAGCGCTGGATTTAGTCTACTCCCTGGTGAATATCCCTTATGGTTCTCTTAATGCCTCACTGACAAGAGATCCGGAATCTATTGATAAATTAACCAGTACTCGAATGATGCTGGCTAATAGCGCCAATCTTCTGGTGTATACCCTTTTTCCGATGTTCGTGCAAATGGCCTCACCAAAAGACCGTAGCCTGAAGGATACCGGTTTTTTTGGCATAGAACTCAATCTGGGAAACTATACCGATCCATCAGCAAATTACGCCTGGTTCGGCGTCTACTCCGTGTATATGTTATTAGGTGCGGTGGCACTTTTCATTTGCTATAAATTCACTAAAGAACGCGTTGTTGCGACCGCGGAACAGACCGCCAACGTTAAAACAACCGATCTGTTCCTTGAACTTAAAAATAATCGTCCACTCGTCATTCTTGGATTGTTTTTCATGCTGGCCTTTACCTTCATGTTCTTTATGAACACGGTTAACGGCTTTTTCAATCAGTATGTTGTTGGTCACTCCGAATGGATGGGCGCCGTTGGGCTGGTCGCCTCTATACCCGGCATTGCGTTCCCAATATTTTGGCCAAAACTAAAAAAGATTTTTGGTAAAAAAGGCTTCTTCCACATTTTCCTGGGAATGTTTATTGCCGGTGAATTATTAACTTACGTCTGGTCGCGTGAAGGCATGCACGATGCGCTGTGGCTTGCTTACATCGCCACATTCATTAAACAGTGGGGCTTAACCTCAGCCACCGGATTTATGTGGGCGCTGGTTCCTGAAGTTATTGCTTATGGTGAATTAAAATCTGGTAAGCGAAATGCAGCAATTATTAATGCCATTATGGGCCTGTTTTTCAAGATTGGCTTTACCATTGGCGGCGCCATTCCTCTGTGGCTGCTGGCCGTCTATGGATTTAATGAAACCGGCGCGCAGCAAAGCGCGAGCGCTATCGATGGGATTATGATGACAGCGGTCTGGATCCCCATCGCCTTAGCGATTGTAGCAATGATCGTCATGCAAATTTATCCCATCTCAGACAAACACGTCAGCGACATTAACCGCCAGCTTGATGAGATTCGGGTGTAAATCCAATACAGAGTAAACTTTAAATTTATAAAGGTGTAATAATATGTCCCTTATCCAAAACCCTATATTACGTGGTTTTAATGCCGACCCTAGTATTATCCGTGTTGAGGACACCTACTATATCGCCAACTCGACATTTGAGTGGTTTCCTGGCGTTCGTTTACATGAATCAAAAGATCTGAAGCACTGGAATCTTCTGCCGTCGCCATTGTCAACCACTACCCTCTTAGATATGAAGGGGAATCCGTCTTCAGGCGGTATTTGGGCTCCGGCGCTCTCTTATGCGGATGGTAAATTCTGGTTAGTGTATACCGATGTGAAAGTCACCGAAGGTGCCTTTAAAGACATGACAAACTACCTGACCACCGCAACAGATATTCGCGGCCCGTGGAGTGCGCCGATAAAACTGAATGGCGTGGGTTTCGATGCTTCACTTTTCCATGACGATGATGGCCGTAAATATATTGTGCAACAGACGTGGGATCATCGGGAGTACCACCATCCTTTTGATGGGATTACCTTAACAGAGCTTGATACAACAACTTTAAAATTAATGCCGGAAACCGCACGGACCATCTATCGCGGTACCGCAGTAGCGCTCGTTGAGGGGCCGCATCTCTATAAACTGAACGGTTATTACTATCTCTTTGCCGCTCAAGGGGGGACGGTATTTACTCATCAGGAGGTGGTGGCCCGTTCCACCACTTTAAATGCCGACAGCTTTGAAACCGAGCCTGGAGAAGTATTCTTAACTAACGTTGATACCCCTGACAGCTATATCCAGAAGCAAGGACACGGCGCTTTGGTTTCGACGCCCGAAGGCGAATGGTATTATGCTTCGCTGTGCGCTCGTCCGTGGAATCGTCCCGGAGAATCAATCTATGATCCTCGCGGCTGGTCCACGCTTGGCCGGGAAACGGCTATCCAAAAAGTGTACTGGGATGACGACGGTTGGCCGCGCATTGTGGGCGGTCACGGCGGTAAAACGTTTGTTGAGGGTCCAAAAGACGCCATTTATACCGAAAGCGCGAAAGATAATAGCCAGCACGATGAATTTACTACGCCAACGCTTAATCTCAACTGGAATACACTGCGGGTACCGTTTACCGAAAAGATGGGTACCACAGGCGACGGAAAGCTTACCTTAATCGGCCAGGGATCATTAGCGAATACGCATGATTTGTCGCTTATTGCTCGCCGCTGGCAAGCCTTTTACTTTAATGCTGAAGTTAAAGTCGCTTTTAATCCTTTCAGCTACCAACAAATGGCCGGATTAACCAATTACTACAACGACCGTCACTGGAGTTTTGCTTTTGTAACCTGGAATGAAATTAACGGCAGAGTCATCGAGGTTGCCGAAAACAATCGTGGAAAATATACTTCGTACCTAAAAGATAACGCGATTAATATTCCTGACGACGTCGAATACGTGTGGTTACGGACAAAAGTCAGGAAGCAGACCTATAGCTATGAGTATAGTTTTGACGGCGCCGAGTTTATTGAAATCCCGGTAGTTTTCGATGCCGCCGTCCTTTCCGATGACTATGTCCTGCAGAGCTATGGCGGTTTCTTTACCGGAGCATTTGTCGGTCTTGCGGCAGTGGACTACTCCGGCTACGGCGCCTGTGCTGATTTTTATGATTTCGATTATCAAGAGCTTGGCGACTCGTTAATTGGCACGGATGTTTATAGTTGGGAGGCTGGCGAGCTACGTGCTGATTAGTTTGATGAACGTCTTTTATAGTCAACCTGGCGCATATTAACCCGGTAAGAAGAAAGCGAAGATCTGTGGATTGGCAATGTTTATATCAGGACGGTGGGTTCCCCCACCGTCTCGTTATGACTTTTTTACTGCTTTTTAACGCCCAGACAACCACGTACAAATTCCGGATTAAAATGTTTCACCGCTTCACCCACATAGCCTAAATCCAGTGCACTAATTAGCGCCATTTCGCTATCGGTTAGGGAGAAATCCCAGAGATCAAAGTTTTCTGCAATACGTTCCTGCCGGGTGGATTTAGGAATTACCGTGACGCCGCGCTGCACGTTCCAGCGCAAAATAACCTGGGCAATGGTTTTTTGATGGGCAGCGGCAATCCCCTGCAGCATTTCATCTTCATACGGTTTATGTCTCCCACCGCCTAACGGCGCCCAGGCTTCTGGCTGAACGTTATAGCGCTTCATGGTTTCCAGCGCGGCGGGTTGCGCAAAGTAAGGATGTAATTCGACCTGGTTCACCATGGGCTTAATTCTGACGGTTTCACAGAAATTAACTAACACGTGAGCGTAGAAGTTGGACACGCCGATGGCTTTCAGTTTACCGGCTTCATAAGCCTCTTCCAGCGCGCGCCAGGCGCTGAAATAATCGCCCATGGCCTGATGCAATAAATAGAGATCAAAATACTCCAGGCCCGATTTTTTCAGCGACGTCTCAATACCGGCTTTAGCCACAGCGCCGTTGGCCATGTCCTGAACCCACAGCTTCGACGTGATAAATAACTCCTCGCGGGTACACAGCCCTTCGGCGATAGCCTCGCGAACCGCATCACCCACGGCATCTTCATTGGCGTAGATGGCAGCGGTATCAATCAGGCGATAACCGGTACGAATAGCGCTTAACACCGACTGCTTACACTCTTCTTTATCGGTGACCTTAAACACGCCAAAGCCGACCATCGGCATTCTGAGGTTGTTACTTAATACTGAATATTTCACGGCAAGGCCCCTGTCATGTTAAAACACCATTTTAGGCCGGAAACACCACCATGATTAGTCTGTCATTTCTGATTTGACCTATGCATTGAATTCATAAATACAGGCAGGTTGATTGGCGCAACGCTACAGAGCGGCGAACGTATCGAATTAATGCCGGATATGGAAACGACGAGTAAGAGTGAACCACAAAATATTGCTGCTTTTTACCCTCATGCTCTTCACCCAACGTTAATCGTCAGGGCCGTAATTGATTATTAGATAGTCTTTTTAAGTAATTCTGATAACATGCCTGTAACAAATAGGCCACCATGGCGACCCATTTGTTACTCGTGGCGATTAGAACAGAATGCAGAAATAATATATGTCGCGATAATAATAACAATCATTGTGAACGCGACATCATGTTACGGCATGCCATTATGCATATATCTAACTAATCTTAATATCATCGAAGTTGATATCTTCCTCTTCTTGATCGTTATTGATAACAACATCGCGAGGAACATCTTTTTTGATGACAGCATAAATGGTTGCTGTTACTAATATATTAACTATCAATGCCATAATACCTGCCATGGGATTTGACATTGTTGGGAGCATCAATACCCCGCCAAAAGGTACAGTTGCATCCGCACCATACACCATGGTGATTGCACCACCACAAGCACCGCCGATTGCCGCTGCTGCAATACCGCGAACGATATCATTCATCACTATAGGGATAGACCCTTCAACAATATTCACTACCCCCATAGGAACCGCCGACTTTAACATTTCGATTTCTTCGTTATTATAGATATTTTTGCGAAGCAGTTTGGCGATAAAAAATGCAAGCCCAAAACCGATAGGTGTTGCCGTGTTGACTAACTGAAGGGCCGTAACTGGCTCATTTATACCCTGTGCCTGGAGAGTTAAGACGAATGCAAAGCACGTTTTATTGATCGGCCCACCAAAGTCAACGATACACAACGCCCCAATAACAGCACCTAATACTAAATTAGATGAAGTTCCCATACTTCTCAGGAACGATGTGAGTGCATCGGTAAAAATACCAATAGGCGTGCCGATGATATAGACCATGAGCAGAGCACTGAAAATGGATGCAAAAAATGGCACAATCAATGTCGGCATTAAACCCCGGGCCCAGCCAGGAACCTTCACATTTTTAATGATAGCAAGAGCAATATACCCGGAAATGTAGCCACCGATCATGCCCCCGATAAAACCCGCACCAATAGCATTAGCGGCCAGACCGACAACAAAACCAGGGGCAATACCGGGCTTACCTGCGATCGAACCGGAAATTCCGATAGCAATAACAACGGGCAATAGTCCGAGCGCCTTAGCTCCCATGGTAGCGAAAGCCTGCCACAGATCAAATTGACCCGATACTAAAGTGTCCTGAACCGTCCCGCCAAAACCCATACCGATGGCAATAATAAACCCAGCACCACAGACAATCGGAATCAAGAATGAGATGGCAGTCAGCAGATGACCTTTAGGGTTTGCTGCTTTCCATATTTCTTTTATATTCATAAATTACGCCCTTTATTTTATATAGGATACGCATAGGTAGGTGTTATGAATTGACTAATTCACCAAGCTTTTCAATAAGCTTATTTGGTGATTTAACTGCCATTTCCGTTGGTACTTTGACGACTTTCTTCCCGGCAAATCTTTCTTCACCTGAAACTTTAACATCGGCGGCTAACAGAACAATGTCGGCTTGTGCAATTTCTTCAGCGGTCAAGGCATTCTCGATACCTATAGTGCCTTGCGTTTCGATTTTGACATTGTGACCGGCCTTTTTTGCTGCTATTTCAATTTTCTTTTGCGCAATATAGGTGTGTGCAATACCTACAGTGCAGGCTGTAATTCCAACAATATTCATAACTATTCTCCGGGGTTAATTGTTTTCGATGCTATGATAATTAAATTAAGCGCTGACACCTTCAGCATTTAAAAGATCAATGATTTTCTGCGGGGAATCTTCCATCAGTAATTTTCCTACTATCTCTTCATCGGCAAGTGAACCTGAAACCTGGGATAATAATCGGATGTGGGTGGTATTTTGATCCACCAGGCATACAGCAAATAAAATAATACAACGAACGTCACTACCATCCATAGTTTCCCAGGGGATATGATGTTGGGTTCGGCCAATGGCCAATGCCGTACGGGCTACGCCTGAGGATTTACCATGAGGGATCGCTATATGATTTTCGAATCCAGTAGAGCCCTGTTCTTCGCGTAACCAAACATCTTTCAGAAAAATATCTTTATTAATAACAGCTCCATCACGTACTAATAAGTCGGCTAATTCTTCAATTGCTTCTTCCTTACTCTTAGCCATCATGTTTAATTTAATATTTTTTACGTTCAGTACACTCGAAATGTCCATAAGTTACCTTCGTTAACATAAATAATCATCAGTAATCAGCGATACCAGCTTCTGCCACCACGTAGTCTGCCAAACCCGTCGGGGCCGGACAGCATAATAGATAGCATCCGCAAGCGTACGACGAGGCGTCGCAAGCGAACTCCAGATATAAAAAGGGTTACAGCGCTCTCAACCATATAAATCTAACGCGAAGGCAAAGAGACAGACCGGTTAAATAGACTCTTTGCACTGCGCAATGGCTCAATACGGCTGAGCGCGCTGCAATTTTCAGGCAGCGATTTCGCGTTGATAGATATCGACCATTTTATCCCATGCATCGCTGACATTATCCGCCAGGGAGAACAGGCCCGAGGTTCCCACAATAAAGACGTCAACGCCCGATTGGGAGATAACATTAAAAGTTTTCTCGTTACAGGAGCCATCAATTTCGGTCAGATAGTGGTAACCATGCACTTCGCGCATCGCGATCAGCTGTTTAATTTTATTGAGCGATTCTGGGATAAATTTCTGACCTGCGTAGCCCGGGTCAACCGACATGACGGTCACTTTATCCAGCAGGTGCGCGTACTCTTTAATAGCATCCGCCGGAGTAGCTGGGTTCAACACTACGCCGCAGCGACGACCCGCGTCTTTAATCTGGTTCAACAGCCGGAATATTTTGTTATTCGCCGTCTCAGGGTGGAAGCTGATAATATCGGCCCCGGCATCAATACACATTGGAATTATATCTTCCGGGTGATTCACCATCAGATGTACGTCGATCGGCACATCGGTAATTTTTTTCAGGTTTTCGATAAAAAACGGTGATAGCGTAATATTCTTCACATAGTTACCGTCCATAATATCGACGTGATAAAAATCAGCCCGACCGTTCATTGCCGTAATTTGCTCTCTGAACTGCGTTAAATCCATACACATTAACGAGGGCGAAAATTTAGCTGCCATACCTCACCTCTATAAAATTAGTTAGTTAAACAGTGACACGACATGCCCAAGAATGATGCCAACAACGCCAAAGTCCGCATCGCCAAAGGTGGTGGATGCAAAGCCAAGGTCGCCCATCAGGGGCAGCAAAATCGCGGGCAAAAAAGAAATCAACAGACCGTGAGCGAATGCCCCCACCACCGCGCCGCGACGACCGCCGCAGATGTTGCCGTAAACGCCCGCCGTCGCGCCGCAGAAGAAGTGCGGCACCAGGCCGGGAACAATGACGCTCAGGCCAAGCAGCGGACACAGGAACATACTCACCAGACCAGCGGCAAAACTTGACAGGAAGCCGACGATCACCGCGTTCGGGGCGAACGGAAAGACGGTTGGACAGTCGAGCGCTGGTTTCGCGTCTTTCACCAGCTTGTCGGCGATGCCTTTAAAGGCCGGAACAATTTCGGCAATAATCATGCGAACACCCGCAAGGATGATCCACACGCCTGCCGCGAAGGTCAGCGACTGGATAATGGCGAAGATGATAAAGTTCTGACCACCACTGATGCTGGTCTCAACAAACTCTTTACCTGCGACCAGTACCAGAATCAGGAACAGAATCATCATCGTCAGCGAGATAGCCACCGAGGAGTCACGCAGGAAGTTCAGCGTTTTCGGCACCTTCAGCTCTTCAATCGACGGGCTGCCTTTACCGATCGCTTTTCCCACCAGCGCCGACAGCAGATACCCTGTTGAACCAAAGTGGCCCAGCGCCAGGTCATCAGTGCCGGTAATTTTGCGGGTAAATGGCTGCAGAATAGCCGGAGAGACCACCATCATGATGCCGAGGATTAACGCCCCCACCAGTACCACCCAGAACGGCGACAGACCGCCGACAGAGAGAATGACAGCCAGCATCGCCGACATATACAGCGTGTGGTGGCCTGTCAGGAAGATGTATTTCAGCGGCGTAATACGGGCAAGAACAATATTAAACAACATCCCCAGCACCATGATCATGGCTGTCGCAGTACCGTAGTTTTTCTGCGCCAGCGCCGCCATGGCGTCAGTATTGGGGACAACACCCTGAATATGGAAGGAGTGCTCAAACAGCTGGCTAAACGTCGTTAACGTCGTGGCGACAATCGCCGCCCCGGATGTTAATATCACAAACCCCATAATGGTTTTGAGGGTTCCGGAAATAACGTCGGAAACTGCTTTTTTCTGCAATAATAAGCCGATCAGGGAAAACAAACCGACCAGTATTGCTGGTGTGCCCAACACATCATGAATAATAAACTGCAGCATAGAATGACTCCGTAAGGCCGCAAATAATTAATCAGAGATTCTCGGAAAGAATTTCTTTGATTTTATTGTTATCCAGCAGGTTAGATAAACCAAAAACCTGTGCAGAATGGCTGGACAGATGTTCAGCTATATCCCTGGCGCTAAGAATAATATCGGCAGTCTCGCTTTTTGCTGAAGTCAGATCGGTATGGGAAACCTCTGCTTCTTTATTTAACTCTGTAATGATTTTTTTCACGTTCATTTCAACGATAAAGCTACTACCTAAACCGTTACCGCAAACAATCAGAACCTTTTTCATCTCTACCTCACTATCCATTGATAACGGCTTGAATTTTCGTCATTGATGAGGCTTTCAGCAGTGCTGAGAGTCGTTCATCATCGCTAAAAATGTCTGCCAGGGCTGTAATCATATTGATGTGTTCATCTCCCGAAAGCGCACACAGCATAATCACGACGTAAATAGGGTCATTCTCTTCCGAGCCAAAAGAAACGCCTTTTTTAATATGCAAAAACGATAAACCATTTTTAATTGCACCTTGCTCCGGGCGAGCATGAGGCATCGCCAGACCAGGCGCCAAAACATAATAAGGACCAAGTTTTTCATGGCTGTTAAAAATGGCCTGAATATAATTTTCAGTAATCGCCTCTTTCGCCAATAAGGGTTGAGCCGATAACGTAATTGCCTGTTTCCAGTCACTGACTGAATCCACAATCTGGATATTTTCCGTTGGTAACCAGGTCGTGATCATAAATTCCCCGATAGCATTGAAAGTGAGCCTACTATAGTGGAATCTCTTCGCGGCTTACCGTGATCTTCATCTCAAAGTTAGCGCTAACATGGCAACAATGTTAAAATTCTTGTTACCGCTAACTTTGTTATCCATACTTATCATTACTTTGCAGTTGGGCAATGCGTAAAATGCCAAACATCATTTACAATGGCTGCCCAGTCAGGCGAAAGGAGGACACCAGTGCAGACGTTAGAAGCGGACGATAGCGCGAGAGAAAAACGCAGGAAAAACACCGGTAAAATTACGCTTGCTGAAGTGGCAAAACTGGTCGGCGTGAGCACGATGACCGTGTCACGCGCGTTACGCATGCCTGAAAAAGTGAATCCTGAACTGCGTACACGCATTGAAGCCGCAGTAAGCGAGCTGGGCTATGTGCCAAATCTGCAGGCCCGCAACCTTGCCTCTGCTGACTCCAGTCTGGTGATGGGCGTGGTTCCCTCTTTTTCCTCCCCGGGCTTTCTTGCCGTCTCCGAAACACTACAGACCGTGCTCACGACCCAGGGCTATAGCATGATGTTTATCGAGTCCGGTCAGGGTGGACAGAGTGAAGAAAAAGCTTTTGCGCAAATGCTCGCTTACAACCCGGCTGCGATTGTTCAATTCAATATTGATAACATCAGCAGTTGTTCGCAAATGATAAGTAACACCGGCGTGCCGGTGGTTGAGATTGGCGCCATCAATCGCGATGCGAGCTGGGTCAGCATTGGCGTTGACTATGCCGCAGCCATCAAAAAGTTGGTCACATCGCTTGTACAGACCGGATATAAAAATATCGGCCTGCTTTGCACGGCTTCCAATAACATTATGTTTCGCCAGGTACTAAGCGGTTGGAACAGCGCGATGCTCTCCGTTAACCACTCTCCGCATCGCGTGGTGACCTCTCACCTGCCGGCAGGCATTACGACCGGCCTGAACCTGCTCGGCGATATTCGTATCACCTGGCCTGAGCTTGATGCGCTGATTTGCACATCCGATGAAATCGCCTGCGGTTGCATTATGGCCTGCCATGGCGCGGGGCAAAAAGTGCCCGACTCTCTGGCACTGGCAAGCCTGAGCGGGGGGACTCTTGCCGCCGTTTGCTCACCGGCGCTGACTGCCGTCGAATTCCCCTGGAGTGAAACGGGAACCCTCGCAGGACAAACATTGCTTGAGCTACTGGCGGGTAATTCGACGGATAAATTCATTGAATTACCCTCAGCGTTACAAGTTCGCGCCAGCACCAGGAAGCAGTAGCGTTGGCGACATATTTATTGATTTGTTATCCCACCGAATACGGCAGGATAACTATGCGTTAGAAAAGTGATGCTTTCTGCTGTGGCGGGTAATGGTCAGAAGGAGAAACTGGCGCTGTAAGCCGCGCCAGTTCTGAGGTTAGCGATGGTTGCCTGACGCCATCAGGCAACCGCTACTGATTAGTGCTTCACAATATACATCGTGCGGCTGTAGGCCACGTCTTCCGGATTGGTGATCGGGTATCCTTTTAACCACGGCTTGATCAGGCGGCCGTTGGTATACTGATATATCGGCGCAATAGGCGCTTTGGCCATGATGATTTTCTCTGCCGCATTGTAATCATCGTTACGCGCTTTTTCCGAGGTTTCCTGCGCCGCCTGGGTGAGGATCTTATCGTATGCCGGATCGTTAAAGCGCGAAATATTACCGCTATGGGTCGATGTGAGCAGTGACAGGAAAGTCGACGGCTCGTTGTAATCCCCTACCCACGATGCGCGGATAACGTCAAAATTACCGGTATTACGGCTATCGATATAGGTCTTCCACTCCTGGTTTTGTAGCTTCACATCCACACCGAGGTTTTTCTTCCACATCGACGCCACGGCGATGGCGATCTTCTGGTGATTTTCCGACGTGTTGTACAGCAGCGTCAGCTTCAGCGGACGGTCCGGGCCATATCCTGCCGCCGATAGCAGCGCTTTAGCCTGGGCATTAAGCTCGGCCTGGCTCATGCTTTCAAACTGCGAAGGCTGCGGGGTAAAGCCTGCGGTAACGTCAGGGGTGAACCGCCAGGCCGGTTTCTCACCGGTGCCGAGGATTTTCTCCGCCATAATCCGCCGGTCGATGGTCATGCTTAACGCCAGACGCACACGCTCATCGGCGGTTGGCCCTTTCTGGGTATTGAAAGCGTAATAATAGATACCTAACTGCGGAGGCGTGTAAACCTGTCCGGGAATATCCTTCAGTAGCTTCTGATACATATTTTTCGGGAAGGATTCGGTGATATCAATATCACCCGCCAGATAACGTTTGGTCGCCGAAGATTCCTGGTTAATCGGCACGAAAGTCACCTGCTTAATCACCGTTTTGGCGTTATCCCAGTATTGTGTATTCGGCACGACAACCAGCTTCTCATTCACCACCCGGTCTTTCAGCACATAGGCACCGTTGCCGATAAGGCTGCCCGGGCGCGTCCAGTTAGCGCCGCTTTCGACGTTAGCTTTCTGCACCGGATAGAACGCAAAGCTGGCGGTCAGGTTGCTGAACCACGGCAGCGGTTTATCCAGCTGCACGCGCAGCGTGTGGGCATCGACCGCCGTCACCCCAAGGGTGTCCGGCGCTGCTTTACCATCAATAATATTTTGCGCATTACTGATACCCGCCAAGGCGGCGAACCAGGCAAATGGCGAGGTGGTTTTCGGATCCACCAGCCGCTGCCAGCTATAGACGAAATCCTGCGCCGTCACCGGGGTGCCGTCGGACCAGCGCGCGTTATCACGCAGGGTAAAGGTCCAGACGCGGTTATCGTTGCTCTGCCAGCGGGTCGCCACGCCAGGGATGATATTGCCCTTCGCGTCCTGGTTCACCAGCCCTTCGAACAGATCGCGGATAACCTGAATTTCCGGCAGGCCGACGGCTTTAGCGGGATCTAATGAAGCGGGCTCGTCTTTTATATGGCGTACCAGCTGCTGTTTTTCAGCTAATACGGTTCCCGGAGGCACGTCCGCCGCCCAGGCAAGAGAAGAAACGCTGGCTAACCACAGCGCGCCGCATGTCAATGTGACAGGATACTTCATGAGATCCCCTTTTAAATGAACAAACCAGTGCTGGCAGAGCGATAATTATTTGTTTCCCCACCTGAAATTGCAAACGGCTTATGATAGAAAATTGACATGACGAGTTTTTTCGCCAGAGAGGAAAGCGTTTGATTCCGGGACGCTTTTCTACAACACTGCTAACAATAACCTGATGACAGGATACCCTATGCCCGTTTCACGCCCTCGCCCCCTGCGCGGCGCTTTCCCGCCAGGCACGCAACGTTACGGCCAGTCGCATCTCGGCGCGCCGCTGCTGTGGTTCCCCGCTCCGCTGGCCGATAGCCGCAGCGGTCTGATTATCGCCGGCACGCACGGCGACGAAAACTCGTCGATCGTCACCCTCTCCTGCGCGTTGCGCACGCTTAAACCGGAGCTGCGTCGCCATCACGTCGTTCTCACAGTCAACCCTGATGGCTGTCAGTTAGGGCTACGCGCCAACGCCCGCGGTATCGATCTCAATCGAAACTTCCCGGCCGCTAACTGGAAGGCGGGAGAAACGGTGTATCGCTGGAATAGCGCAGCAGAAGAGCGTGACGTGGTACTGCTGACCGGTGAAAAACCCGGTTCGGAGCCCGAAACCCAGGCGCTGTGCCAGCTGATCCACCAGATCCATCCGGCGTGGGTAGTCTCCTTCCACGATCCGCTGGCCTGCATTGAGGACCCCGGCCACAGCGAGCTGGGACAATGGCTCGCCGGGGCTTTTAATTTACCGCTGGTGGGCAGCGTCGGTTACGAAACGCCGGGCTCTTTTGGCAGTTGGTGCGCCGATATCGGCCTGCCGTGCATTACCGCCGAATTTCCGCCGGTCTCCGCCGACGAAGCGACAGAAAAGTACCTCGCGGCGATGACCGATTTACTGCACTGGCACACTCACAGATGAAGCATGCCGGTGCTGAACTTCAGCGCCGGTTCCACATCTACCGCCAGCCAGGTCGGGCCATCGAGATCCGCAAAACGGGCCAGCGGCGCCAGCGGCAGCGCGGCGGAAATGGCCCGTGAAGTACAAAGCATACAGCCCAGCATCCTCTTATACCCCAGCCGTTCAGCCTCCTGCGCCAACAGCAATGCCTCGGTCAGACCACCGGTTTTATCCAACTTAATGTTGACCATTTCGTAGCGACCCTGCAGCGCCGGTAGGCTTTCCCGCGTATGACAGCTCTCATCGGCGCAGATCGGCAGCGGATGAATGAAGTTTTCCAACGCCTCATCCGCGCCGGCCGGTAACGGCTGCTCCAGCATCGCCACGCCGAGATCGGCCAAAAGCTGACAGCGCGCCGCCAGACCTTCGCCACGCCACGCTTCGTTAGCATCAACGATCAACGTCGCCTGCGGCACCGCGTCGCGAATAGCAACCAGCCGCTCGCTAATCAAATGATCGTCGAGCTTGACCTTCAGCAGCCGCGCGCCTTTCTCCCACAGCGCGGCGGCGCTGGCCGCCATCTGTTCCGGCATGCCGATTACCACGGTTTGCGCCGTCACGACTTCGCGCGGCAGATTGACGCCAAGCAGCTGCGGCAACGTTTTCCCCGCGCGGCGCGCCTCCAGATCCCACAACGCGCAGTCGACGGCGTTGCGCGCGGCCCCAGCCGGCAGTAGCTGTTGCACTTGCTCGCGGGTAGCGCCGCGCTCAAGCTGCTCGCCGATCGCCATAATCTGCGCCATCACCGAGGCGATGCTTTCCCCGTATCGCGGATAAGGCGTACATTCTCCGGCCCCTTTTACCCCATCCTCTTCTATTTCCACCACCACGACTTTGGCCTCGCTGCGGCTGCCGCGAGAGATAACAAACGGCGTGTGAAGCGGCCATGATTCTTCAAAAACTTGCAGGTTGCGCATTCCCTGGGCCTCTTAGGTAAATGTTAAATAGAGTTTGCCGTGTTGCTGGCTGATGTCATACACTAACTACGACGTTAACTATATGTAAACAGGAAGATAACCATGTCGCAAACCGTACATTTCCAGGGTAACCCAGTGTCCGTTCAGGGCTCCATTCCGCAGGCTGGCGCGAAGGCGCAGCCGTTTACGCTGGTCGCCAAAGATCTCTCTGACGTCACGCTGAGCCAATACGCTGGTAAACGTAAAGTACTGAATATTTTCCCAAGCATCGATACCGGCGTCTGCGCGGCATCGGTTCGCAAATTCAACCAACTGGCTTCTGAGCTGAACAACACCGTGGTGCTGTGCATCTCCGCTGACCTGCCGTTCGCGCAGTCCCGTTTCTGCGGCGCAGAGGGCCTGAGCAATGTGGTCACCCTGTCCACCCTGCGCGCGCCGCAGTTCCTGGCAGATTATGGCGTTGCTATCTCCGCCGGCCCGCTGGCTGGTCTGGCTGCACGCGCAGTCGTTGTTATCGATGAAAACGACCAGGTGGTATACAGCCAGCTGGTTAACGAAATCACCGAAGAGCCGGATTACGATGCGGCGCTGGCTGCGCTGAAAGCGTAATCGCTTCCCTTCTGTTATCAAGCCTCCTTCAACGGGGGCTTTTTTCTTTGCGCGGCGCATAGCGCGAAATTAACCGCGCGGTGGCCGGGCCGGTGAGCAATATGGTAAACAGGCGCAGCGTTTGCATCGCCATGATAAAAGACATATCCGCCCGGGTACCGACGGCGATTATCGCCACCGTATCCAGACCCCCGGGGCTGGTCGCCAGATAGGCAGTGAGAAAATCCAGCGGCAGCAGGTGCGTTAACGCTAAAGCCATCAGCGCGCACAGCGCGATCAGGCCGACGATGGCGGCGATGATTTGCGGTAGCGTCTTCAGCGCCAGCATAAAAATCTCGCGATTAAACTGCAGGCCAACCGTCCAGCCAAGCACGGTATACGCCAGCACCAGTAACCATTCCGGTAGCTCCAGCAATAGCATGCCTTCACCCTGCGCCAGCGCACCGGCCAGCATCGGTAACAACATTGCCCCGGAAGGGATGCGTAAACGTAACCCTAACCAACCGGCGACCGCGGTCAATAGCAGCGTTAAGGGTAGATTAAAAGTCAGCGGCGGGAACCAGACGATATGCTGAGTCATCTCCTGCGCCTCGCCGCCGAGCGCGAAACGCACCACCATTACCGCCGCGCCAACCACGAACAGTACCCGCAGATACTGCATCAGGGCCACCAGACGAACGTCGGCGCCATACTCTTGCGCCATCACCACCATCGCCGAAGCGCCGCCCGGCGAGCTTCCCCACGCGCCGGTTGCCCCGGGTAGCGAACTGTAACGCACCAGCAGCCAGCCGGTCAGCGCGCTGATAGCCAACGTGGAAAGGAGGATAATCAACACCAGCGCCCAGTTGGCGGCCAGAACGCCGAAAATAGACGGGGTTAGCGCGCGGGCGATCATACAGCCGATGATAGCCTGAGCGGAGATGAAGAATGGACGAGGGAGACGAATCGTGGCGCCGCGCAGACTAAGGGTAATTCCGGCGATAAGCGGGCCAAGCAGCGGCGCAGCGGGAAGATGGAGCCGGAACAGCACAAAGGAGAGCACGGCGGAGAGTGCCAGTAATATCATCCACTGAGGCCAATCCCGTTGCTTCGCCAACCGTCACCTTCCCGGAAAAAGAAAAATAAAATAAGTATATACAGAGATATCGCTGAAAAAACGCTGAAAATCGCGGCCGCGCCGAGCCGGCCGCACCGGTGATTTATTCTTCGCCTTTCTTCTGGCTCAGACCATACTCGCGCAGCTTGTTAGCAATCGCGGTATGCGAAACGCCGAGACGTTTGGCTAATTTACGCGTGCTGGGGAAGCTGCGATACAACTGGGTCAATACCGAACGCTCAAAGCGGCGGGTAATATCGTCGAGCGATCCTTCCATCGCCTCTTCACCTACCGGCAGCGACGACACATCGTGATCTGGCAGCAGAATATCCTGCGGGCGCAGTTCGAAGCCCTCGAGCTGGGTTAACGCGCGGTACACTGCGTTTTTCAACTGACGCACGTTGCCCGGCCAGCTATAGCGGGTCAACACGGTATTAAGGTCAGCGGAGAGTTTTGGCCGCGGGATGCCCTGCTCATCGGCAAAGCGCGCGACGAACAGTTCGGTCAACGGCATGATGTCCTGCGGACAATCGCGCAGCGGCGGCAGGTTCAACGTCAGCACATTCAGACGATAATAAAGATCTTCGCGGAAGAGTCCTTTTTGCACCAGCTCGACGAGATTTTTTTGCGTCGCGCAGATAACCCGGACATCGACATGCACTTCGTGATCTTCACCGACACGACGGAAAGTACCATCGTTGAGAAAGCGCAACAGCTTCGTTTGCATGCCAGGCGACATTTCGCCGATCTCATCCAGCAGCACAGAGCCGCCGTTGGCCTGCTCAAAGAAACCTTTTTTCCCCTGCGACGCATCGCCGAATAGCTCGCTCTCTACCGCGTTTTCCGGAATCGAACCGCAGTTCAGCGCCAGATAAGGTTTGCTCGCGCGCGGGCTGGCCAGATGGCAGGCATGGGCCAGCAGATCTTTACCGGTACCCGTATCGCCGACAATCAGCAACGGGGCGCTGAGCATCGCCAGCTTGCGGGCCTGTTCAACAACGTGGCGCATTTTCGGCCCAACGGCGAGGATCTGGCTAAAGGCGCTGGTATCCTGGGTCGTCAGCGTTTGCAGTTGACGCCCCATACGTACGGTGGAGCGTAACATCACCACGGCGCCGGTCAGCACACGCTCGGCGTGTTCGCCTTCCAGATACACCGGTGTCACTTCCAGCATAAAGTTTTGGCCATTGACGACCACATGCTCGGTATGCGACTCCAGCGGGTTGCCTTCCAGCCAGCGCTGCAGGTTGAAATCAGTAATGAGTTGCGCCACCGGATGGCTGCGTAATCGAGCCTGGGTTTGACCAAACAGTTGGCAACTGGCCGGGTTGGCAAGCTCTACTTTGCCTTTGGCATCCAGCGACAAAACCGGTTCCGGCATTGCCACCAGCAGCGCGCTCAGCGCCAGATGTTCCCGCTCTGACGGCATCCACGCCACGGTACGAACATCGGTTACGCCGGAGATACGGCGGATTTCCGCCATTAAACTGCTGAAACTGGCGAACTCCAGCTCGGCGAAATTAAGGTAGATTCGGCCAATCGGGTCGATATCGATACCGCGCAGGTCAATACCGCGCAGCACCAGCAAATCGAGTAATTCACGGGTCAGACCAAGACGGTCCTGACAAAAGACTTCCAGACGCATAGGAGTTTTCACCCTAAAAAGGCCAATGACGGATGAATGATAGGACAGATATGGGCTTACGGGAAGATAGCTGTCAACAATTATTGACAGTATGGCGGAAAAATGGGCTTTATGCCGTAAAGTTATGCGGGCATTTCTTTTGCGTTATGGCTCGCATGGCACAGAGGGCGCTGGGCGCCAGGGGTTTTCCCGGAGGCGGCGCGTTGCGCCTTCTCCGGGCTACCAAATCGCAAAGCGCTGTAGCCCCGGTAAGCGGCAGCGCCACCGGGGGGTCCAGCGTGGTGAATAAATTAACAGCAGGCCGCACGAACCGTAGATACTGTTATCGGTTTGCAATCTTTTAGCTTGAGAAAAGCGTTTATCTCGTTTCGCTCCAGAGTATCTTGCGCTCCCGGTTAATTTTTCTGCAACATGTTTTCCGTGGCGCAGGGAGCGCACAGAGGGCGGCCAATCGCCGCCGCCCTCTGTACTCCCGGGCTCTGGCCGCCAAAATCGCCACTTCGTGGTTCCTTCGACATATCCCGGCAGGCTTCGGGTCGGGCCGAGGCAGCGTCCTTGCAAATCACGGCCCTCAGCCCGCATCCATGCGGGCTGCCCCGGCCTTCCGGGAACGTCTCTGCGATTTTGAGGCCACCAACACCGGCAGTTTCAGTCAGCATGGTGAATAAATTAAAGGCAGGCCGCACGAACCGTAGATACTGTTATCGGTTTGCAACTTTTTTAAGGGGTTTTCCCGGAGGCGGCGCGTTGCGCCTTCTCCGGGCTACCAAATCGCAAAGCGCTGTAGCCCCGGTAAGCGGCAGCGCTGCCGGGGGAGCCAGCGTGGTGAAGACATTAAAGGCAGGTCGCACGAACCGTAGGCCGGGTAAGGCGCAGCCGCCACCCGGCATTTACGCTTGCCGGCGTTATTTCTCCGCGCCGGTTTTGCTTTTCTGCAGCGTCTCTTTTAACTGGCCGATCAGTTCGCGGCGGAAATCGCCGAGCCGCGGTTTATCATCGGCGATCCACGGCAGCGGACGGCACAGCTCCATCGCTTTAATCCCCAGACGGGCGGTCAACAATCCGGCGCCGATACCCTGTGCGGCGCGCGCCGATAAGCGGGCCGCCAGATCCTGCGACATCCAGTCCATGCCGACTTCGCGCACCAGCTCGCTGGCGCCGGCAAAGGCGATATTCAGCAACACCAGGCGGAATAAACGCAGGCGGCTATAATAGCCAAGTTCAATACCATAGAGGGTGGCGATACGGTTAATCAATCTCAGGTTACGCCAGGCGATAAACGCCATATCGACCAGCGCCAGCGGGCTGACAGCGATCATCAGCGTCGATTCCGCCGCCGAGCGGCTGATTTCCCGCCGCGCCTGCGCATCCAACACCGGCTGCACCAGTTGCGCGTACAGGCTCACCACTTCGCGATCGTTTTGCGTTTCATGGATCGCTGCATACCAGCGCTGCAGCGCCGGATGCGATTGATCCAGCCCGGCCTGCTGCGCCAGTTTCTCACAGAACGCGCGCCCTTTGCCCACCGCGTGGCTATGCATCAGATCCCTCGCTTCATCGCGTTCGTGCGCGCGCTGTCGCAGACGCCACAGGCGACGCCATTCAGTCGTTACCGACCCCACGCCCGCGCCGACAATCAGCGCCCCGGCCGCGCAGCCGCCGAACGCAATCCAGTCCTGAGTCTGCCAGGCCGTCACCGTCCACTGCACGCCCTGCGCCACCACGCTAATACCAAAAATTGCCAGCCCGGCACTAACCATCCGCCGCCACAGGCTGCGTTTCGGGCGCAGTACCGATTCCACCACCGCTTCGGCGGCCCCCTCCTCTTCAGCAACCATTTCAGGCAGCATCGGAGAGAAGGTTTGCGCATCGGCCGCGTCAAAGGCGCGGGCCGATTTTAAAGTCTGGCTCTTTTCCGTTTCCAGTGGGCCATCGAAATCGATCCGCGGTTTTATCGGCTCGCTCATCGCAATTTATCTCCAATCAAAAATTCCAGCGCCGCGTCGAGGCGAATATGCGGCAGCGGTTTATCGACATCCATCGCTCTCGGGCGGAAGTTCTCAAACTGGAAGCCCTGCTGTTCCCAGAAGGCCTGGCCCGGCAGCCGCGCCGGCACCTCCCCTGGGAAAATGGTAAGCGGTTGCCCATCGCTCAGACGATCGCCGCGCAGCGCTGGGATCTTCTCGCCGTTAACCTCGATAAGCCCTCCCTGGGTGGCCTGAATGGATGCCAGCCCCAGACAATCCATGCTGATGCCTTCAAAGGCGGCATTCTGCCAGGCGTCCTGAATCAGTTGCTGAAGTAGCGACACCATGTTGCCGTGCTGATCGACGGTCACGTGATCGGCTTTAGTGGCGGCAAACAGTAGCTTGTCAATAACCGGTGAAAACAGGCGGCGAAACAGCGTTCGCTGGCCGTAATGGAAGCTTTGCATCAACTGGGTCAGCGCCAGACGCATATCATTAAACGCCTGCGGCCCGCTGTTTAACGGCTGCAGACAGTCCACCAGTACGATCTGGCGGTCAAAGCGCAGAAAGTGGTCTTTATAAAAGCCTTTCACCACTTTCTCGCAGTAGTATTTGAAGCGCTCGCGCAGCATTCCGGCATTGGTGTGTTTGTCCGCCTGCGCCAGCCTGGCTTCGCCAACCGCATCGACATCCGGCCAGGGGAAGAACTGCAGCGCCGGAGCCCCCGCCATGTCACCGGGAAGCACAAAACGCCCTGGCTGAATAAAGTGCAATCCCTCGCGCTTGCAGGCGTGCAGATAATCGGTCCAGGCGGCGGCGATCTCCGCCAGCCGGGTTTCGTCGGCGGGCGCCAGCGGATCGAGCCCATCACACAGCTGCCGCCAGCGGGCAGACCACTCCCCACGTGGCCCCTGCAACAGCCCGGTCATTTGCCGTGACCAGCTTAAATAATCCTGCGCCAGCATCGGCAGGTCGAGCAACCATTCTCCCGGATAATCCACGATTTCCAGATACAGAGTAGAAGTGTCTTTGAAATGACGCAGCAGAGAATCGTTAGAGCGATAGCGCAGCGCAAGGCGAATTTCGCTCACCCCACGGGTCGGCGTCGGCCAGGCCGGCGGCTGGCCATAAAGCTGCGCCAGGCCTTCATCATAGGTAAAACGCGGAATGCCGAAATCACGCTGCGGAACCCGCTTCACACCCAACAGGCGTTCTTCGCGCGCCGCGCTCAGCAGCGGCAGTCGCGCTCCGGCGTGGATATTCAGCAGTTGATTAACCATCGCGGTGATAAAAGCCGTTTTGCCGCTGCGGCTGAGTCCGGTTACGGCAAGACGTAAATGCCGGTCAACCCCGCGGTTGACCAGCGCATTGAATTCAGTTTTGAGTCGCTTCATCGCCAGTCCGTTATGCCCAGAAGGAATGTCGTTTAATGATAAGCTATTTAGATGGGGATAATCAGGGCCAATATAAAGCGCGCCGGTATTCCTCCCCCTGAGGAATTATTTCATGCCGCGGGCAAAACGATTGGCCAGCCGACTGAGCAGCGGCTCAAGCGCTACCGCCAGCAACATTTTCAGCGGCCGACGCGCCACCGATTTCACCGCCCAACCGGCAACGCCCGCCGGGCCGTATCGCAGCGCGGTCAGTAGCACCAGCTTACCGGCGATCTTAAGACCCGGTTTCACTTTTTGCCCTGCCTGTTGCCATTTCATATTCATGCGTTGCCTCGTTGGTTACATGGAAAAATTTTACAGCTGACGAAAACGGCTGCGCAGCGTGAAGGTATCGGAGGTGATATAACGCTCCATATCACGCAGGCGCTGTTCGCCGGAAGCCAGTTCGGCATCCACGGCGGCCAGTAAATCGCCATTGCTCGGCCCTTTTTCGCCGTACAGTTCGCTATCCGGTATCGGATCCAGCGCGAAAGTCAGAATGATGTAGGCCACCAGCACGAAAAAGAAGAGGCCAAAAATCATCGCCAGTACGGTTATCAGACGCACCAGCTTCACCGGCACATCCAGGTGCTGCGCGATACCGGCGCAGACCCCCTTCACCATTCCGCGCTGCGGGATACGCCACAGTTTTTTATTAAAGTCCAATCCGGCCATTATTTGTCTCTCCAGTTCGGATGTTCCGCGTCAAGGATCGCTTCCAGCGCCTGAATGCGTTCGCGCATCCGTTTCGCGTCATCGGTCAGCTGCAGCAGGCGCTGCTGTTCGTTCTGGGTTAACGCCCCGTCCGCCGAGCGATTGTTGTAGTGCAGCCATAACCAGACCGGCAACACGAACAGCACAAACAGCGTGAGCGGGATGGCAAGAAAAAGCATGCTCATGTGTACTCCTTACAGGTGGTGAGCCGCGGCGCAACACCGCGCCGCGTAATATGCATTACTGGTTATTCTGATTCATTTTGGCTTTCAGCGCCGCCAGTTGCTCGCTGATTTCATCATCCGCTTTCAATTCGGCAAACTGCTGATCCAGCGATTGTTGTTTGCCAAAACGATGGCTCTCCGCCTCGGCTTCCATTTGGTCAATACGGCGTTCGAAAGACTCAAAACGCGCCATCGCTTCATCCATTTTACCGCTATCCAGCTGGCGGCGAACATCACGCGAAGAGCTGGCCGCCTGATGACGCAGCATCAGCGCCTGCTGACGAGCGCGGGTTTCGCTGAGCTTATTCTCCAGCTCGCCAATCTCTTTTTTCATCCGCGCCAGGGTTTCATCCACCAGTTGCGCTTCGTGTTCCAGGCTGCCGATAAGGTCAGTCAGCTTCTGTTTTTCGATCAGCGCCGCACGCGCCAGATCTTCTTTCTCTTTACGCAGGGCCAGCTCGGCCTTTTCTTGCCATTCCACCTGCTGCGCCTGCGCCTGTTCGATACGGCGGGTCAGCTGTTTCTTTTCCGCCAGCGCGCGGGCGGAGGTAGAACGCACTTCAACCAGCGTGTCTTCCATCTCCTGAATCATCAGACGGACCAGCTTCTGCGGATCCTCCGCTTTCTCCAGCAGGGAGTTGATGTTGGCGTTCACGATGTCGGCAAAGCGAGAAAAAATACCCATAATTTCAATCCTCATAGTTCTGATAGCAGGCAGCGGCCTGTGCAGTAGTTAATACAAATGGCGTGCCAACTTTTTATCTTATTGATTTTAAACAAGGTGGTTGAGATATGGCCGCCTGCTTGCTACAGTGAGTTGGCGAATCACACTACTTAATGGCGAAATTCATCATGGCGGAATACAAGGATAACCTGCTGGGCGAGGCTAACAGCTTTCTGGAGGTGCTCGAACAGGTCTCGCAGCTGGCACCGCTGGATAAACCGGTGCTGGTGATCGGCGAGCGCGGGACCGGCAAAGAGCTCATTGCCAACCGACTGCACTTTCTCTCTTCGCGCTGGCAGGGACCGTTTATTTCACTGAATTGCGCGGCGCTGAATGAAAACCTTCTCGATTCCGAATTGTTCGGTCATGAAGCCGGCGCCTTTACCGGCGCCAGCAAACGACATCCGGGGCGCTTTGAACGTGCCGACGGCGGCACGCTGTTTCTCGATGAGCTGGCCACCGCTCCGATGCTGGTGCAGGAAAAATTGCTGCGGGTAATTGAATACGGCGAACTGGAACGCGTCGGCGGCAGCCAGCCGCTGCAGGTTAACGTACGGCTGGTGTGCGCCACCAACGCCGATCTGCCCAAAATGGTCGAGGAAGGTCATTTCCGCGCCGACCTGCTCGACCGGCTGGCGTTTGATGTCGTGCAACTACCGCCATTGCGCGAGCGCCAGAGCGACATCATGCTGCTTGCCAACCAGTTTGCCATTCAGATGTGCCGCGAACTGGGGCTTCCTCTGTTTCCCGGCTTTAGCGAGCGAGCCGTCGACACGCTGCTCGCATACCGCTGGCCGGGCAATATTCGTGAGCTGAAAAATGTGGTTGAACGTTCGGTTTACCGCCACGGCAGCAGTGATAGCGAGCTGGATAATATCATTATCAACCCATTTAATAGCGCGACGCCTGCGCCTGCACCGGTCGTTGAACATGCGCTTCCCGCGTTGCCACTGGACCTGCGGGCCTTTCAACTGGAGCAAGAAAAAAGCCTGCTGCAGTTGAGCCTGCAGCAGGCGAAGTACAATCAAAAGCAGTCAGCGGAGCTGCTGGGGCTAACCTACCACCAGCTACGCGCCTTGTTGAAGAAGCATCAGCTATGAGCGGCGCGCGGCAGCATCGTCGCGCTCACCACCATTGAGCCTAAACACAGCGCGGCGTTAAACCACAACGCGTATTGCGCGGCGCTGGCCATTCCCAACGGCAGGAACAGCGCGAAAAGTGACGCCGTCACGGCAATACCCATCGCGCCGCCAAGCGAGCTACCCATCTTATAAACCCCTGATGCGACTCCGATTTTGTTCTCCGGCGCATTGGCGACGGCGGTATCGGTCGAAGGCGTGGCGTAACAGCCGAGCCCGAGGCCAAACAGAATATTGCTGAAGAAGACGGTCCCGATATACAGTGACTTATCGAGGAAGGTACAGGAGATCAGCAAAATGCCGATGGCGGTAAAGACCGGCCCGGTCATCATCGGCAACCGCGCGCCGTAGCGCTGGAGCAACTTTTCCCCAACGCGAATCATCGCCAGTACCGTCACCAGATACCCCAGCGTCATCATGCCGGTTTCCAGCGGGGTAAGATGATGCCCCTGCTGCAGCCAGATGCTGGTGATCATCATGGTGCCGATAGCGCCATTAAGCATGAAGTTCGACAGCACCGCCGCGCCGTAGGCCCGGTTGCGAAATAAAGCGAAGTCGATTAGCGCCGCTTCACCTTTACGCAAACCGCTACGGATAAACAAACCACCCGTAATTACCGCGCCGCCCAGCATCGACAGCGATAAGCCACTGCTCCAGCCCCATTGATGGCCCTTGCTGATAAACAGATTAAGCAGCACCAGCGACGCGATCAGGCTTAATAATCCGCCCACATCAAGCTTATGCCGATCGGCGCTGGCGCTTCGACTCTCCGGCGTGCCACGCAGCAGCAGCAACGCCAGCAGCGCCACCGCAATCGAGAACACGAAGATCCACCGCCAGCCAAGACCGGTGGCAATCGCGCCGCCGACAAACGAGCAAAGCCCGCTGCCGCCCCAGGAACCAATGACCCAGAAACTCACCGCCCGCTGCCGCGCTCTACCTTCATACCAGGTTTTAATCAGCGCCAGCGTCGCCGGCATAATGCAGGCCGCAGAGAGCCCTTGCAGGATGCGACCGGTGATAAACAGACCCGGCCCCTGCGACGCCGCCAGAAACGCGCTGCCGATAATACTTAACGCCAGGCCGAGATAGGTCATCCGCACCCTGCCGAATTTATCCGCCAGCCCGCCGCTGGCCACCACGAAGCAGCCGCTAAATAAGGCGCTGAGACTCACCGCCAGGGTTAGCGTCTCCAGTGAAATATCGAGGCTGCTTTTCATCGCCGGAACAACATTGATAACCGATTGCGCAAACAGCCAGAACGTCAGCACGCTGAGCACAATACCCGCCAGCAGGCGATCGCTACCGACGAAACGAGATTCGCTTAACGATACAGAACTCATAATCGGGTCCCCCCGTCGCGATAGGTTAACGCAGATAGCGTTCCGTCAGGCCGCACCACAGCGCTGCGCCGGTAAGCAGGATTTGATCGTTAAAATCGTATCCCGGGTTATGCACCATGCAGCGGTCAGCTTCATCACCCGCGCCGATAGTGAAGTAGCAGCCGTTGGGATTGCTCTCCAGCATGAAGGCGAAATCTTCGCTACCCATGAATGGATTCACGGTACCAACCTGTTCTTTGCCAAACAGCGAGGTCGCCACTTCACGGACCAGCTCATTAGCCGCCGGATCGTTACGTAAAACCGGGCTGCCGTTGACGTGGGTTAAGGTAGCGCTGGCGTTAAAACTTTCTGCCTGAGCGACCGCAATATCGTGAATGCGCTGCAGCACCGTCTCGCGCACCTGCTGGTTAAGGGTACGGACCGTTAGCTTCATCAACACTTTATCGTTGATGATGTTCGGCGCGTGA
The DNA here is from genome assembly GCF_057196925.1 of Klebsiella sp. SYXHC3. NCBI lineage: Bacteria > Pseudomonadati > Pseudomonadota > Gammaproteobacteria > Enterobacterales > Enterobacteriaceae > Klebsiella > Klebsiella sp. SYXHC3. Next base: position 703,970 of record NZ_JBXUNG010000001.1, read on the forward strand.
CCAGCCTGAATGCTGCCGACGGTGACTACCGCAGGTTCAAATGGCGTGATGTTGCGTGAAACGATCGATTGCAGCGCGAGGGTAATGTGGCAGGCAACCAGCGTCGCATCCACGGTATGTTCCGGTACCGCGCCATGGCCGCCAACGCCCTTCACTTCGATATGCAGCGTATCGGAAGAAGCCATCATCGCGCCGTCGCGCAGGCCGATTTTGCCCAGTTTCTGGCCCGGCATGTTATGCAGGCCAAAGATGGCGTCGCAGGGGAATTTTGTGAACAAGCCATCTTCGACCATCACCCGTCCGCCGTACAGCAGCTCTTCTGCCGGTTGGAAAATTAACTGCAGCGTACCGTTAAACTGACGCGTGCGCGCCAGATATTCCGCCGCATACAGCAGCGTGGTGGTGTGACCGTCATGGCCGCAGCCGTGAAAACGCCCGTCGACCTGGCTTGCCCATGCTTTACCGCTCATTTCCTGCATCGGCAGCGCATCCATATCCGCGCGTAGACCCAGACGTTTTTCGCCGCTGCCGACTTTCAGCGTCCCGACCACGCCGGTACCGGCGAGGCCGCGATGCACTTCATATCCCCACTCAGCAAGCAGCCTGGCGACTTCATCGCTGGTTTTATGTTCTTCAAAGCCAATCTCGGGCTGTTGGTGGAAGCGGCGACGTAACGCCACAAACTGCGCTTCATTAACTTGCAAAGATTCAATCAATGGATGTGTCATTTTTATTATTCCTGTGTTGTGTTTGCACGACACTTTCGAGTTTATGCGCCCCACCCGGCTTTAAAATGCGCTTTTTTGTTTTATATTGACGAATTATCAATGACTGTTTTCTATACAATTCTGTTATGACAAAAAACACCCTGTTATTTTTTGTCTTTTAAGGAGCGGCGCATGGAACACCATCTCGGCGATTTCAGCCTCACGGTGCGCGATATTCGCCACCTCAGCCCGCCGGAAAGCGACGGATTAACGCTGCTGTGGCTACTGGAAGGCAGCGCGCGGTTGCAACTCGGCGAAGCGCCGCAACCGATGCGGGTTGATGAACTGGCGATCGTTAACCGCCGCCAGCGCTGGCAGATTACCGGCGAAGAGGCCAATGCGGTCATGATCCTCAACCTTGCCGCCGGTTGGCTCACCCGCCTTGATAGCGATTTTTTTGCCTGTGATTATCGGGTTAACGGCGAAAACATGGATGCGGCAGATAACCTGCGCCAGCTGATGCGCCAGTTGCTGGTAGCCGGGCTGGTTAATCATCAGTCGCGTTACCGCTTAGAGGCCAACCGCTGGCTCAGCGAAATCGCCCTGCTGCTGGCGACCCGCTTTACGCAGCCCATCGTACCCAGCCTGCGCCGAGGCGCCGAAAACTGGAGCCGACGAATTATCAACGTAGTAGCGCGCATTGAAGCCAACTATCAGCGGCGGATCTCGCTGCAGGAAGTGGCCGCCGCTGAGTTTGTCTCGGAGGCCTGGCTTTCCCGCCTGTTTCATAAAGAGGTCGGCGTCAGCTTCGTGCAGTACATTACCGCCCTGCGTCTCGGCAAGGCCGCCGAGCAACTGCTGGCCACCCGGCGTTCGGTGCAGCAGGTGGCGCAGGACAACGGTTTCGCCAGTGCCCGCATCATGAGCGATCTGTTTAAGCGCCAGCATGGCGTCACACCGCGGCAATTTCGCCAACAGCAGCCGCAGCCCGCCGCTCGTCCGCGAGTCAAAGCCAGTGAGGTCTGGTATCCGGTCGCGGTTGAGCGGCTTTACGCCCGCCTTAACGAGGCGGAAAAAAACAGCGATAATACGCCGCCGCTGCTGCTCAACCCGCGTCAGACCAGGCTGGTGGATATCCGCCAGCTGCCAGCGCGCGCGCCGGTATTGCGCCATACCCGTACCATCGTTACCGTCCGAGAACTCGATGATTTACTTCGCGAAGATGTCCGCCGCGAGCTGGAGCAACTGCAGCAGACGCTACCCGTCTACGGCATTGATATTCACGATCCGTTTCTCAGTAGCCGCCTGTTTGGCGAAGGCTGGGACGACCCGACGCTCGCGGGTTATGCCTGTTGGTACAATCTTCAGCAGCTGTTTAGCTGGCTGGCGCAGAAAGGCTGGACGGTGCTACTCCACACCGGTTTAACCACCCGCTGCGATTTACTACAGCGTTTTCTGCAACTTGCCGCCAATCACTTTTCACCCACGACGCTTGCGAGCTGGCGTTTTGTCTGGCACTGGTCGCCGCAGGCCAGTGAAGCGGCGCGACAGCAGGCCTGGCGACAACAGCGCGAAGTGCTCGCGTCCACCTTGCAACAACCGCAAATGGGGATCTGGCATCGTTTCCCGCAAAGCGATATTGCCGACGATCCGCTACTGCATTCCCCGCTGCTCAGCAAAGCCGATTTTCTCGCCTGCCAGGCGGATGCTAATGAACTGCTTGACCTGGCGCAGGCCGATAGCAGCAAGCTGGCCGCCAGTGAAAGCTATCCGCGACAGAAATTACGCCAAATACATAATGCCCTACGGCAACGGCAGCTCTCGTTGCCGCTGTGGCTGCTATCGTGGAATACGTTGACCGGCGATACCCGCGATACCAACGGACGTTTTTTCCGCGGCGCGCTATTGATGGATAACCTGCTGGGCATTGCCGAACAGGTGTGGCTGGCAGGCTTCTGGCTTAATTCCGGGCTGCAGGGGGAGGCGCGGGACAACGGTAAACTTGACACCTCCAGCCTGGCGCTGCATTACCTGCATGGTCTGCCGCGCCCGGTTTACTGGGTATTATGGCTGTGGCGGCGTCTGCGCGGCGAAGTCTTAATCAATGACAAAAACCTGTTGTTATTGCGCCATAACGGACACTACCAGTTGCTGCTGCGCAATACGGTGATTTTCAACCCCTGGCTATCGAGCGAAGAGGCCTTTACTCAGCGGTTTCGCCAGCCCTATACCCTGCGGCTTGAAGGGCTGGAGGGACGCTGGCGCATCAAACAGCATCTGTTCGATCAACATCACGGCGCGCTATTTCCGCTGTTTGAGGCATTCCGCAGCCGCAGCGGCCCGGACGAAGAAGATTATCGCTGGCTCCGGCACCACGCCCGCCCGGCGCTGAGCGTGCATGAGGAACAGATGGATGATGGCTGGCTGCGGGTGGATTCACTGCAGAGCAATGCGCTGGCATTATATGAATTCACACCGCTACAGGATTAAAACGTGACAACGTCACTATCAATTCACATATGAAAACGCGAGGAGTTAATAATATGTAACTGGTAAGATGTCTTAATGTGAATTATCATCGGCGGCAATTATATTCAATGGACTGAAAATTCACGTGATTCCGGTTAATTCTCATACGCTAACCCGCTATGCCGCCCATGCCAGTTTGATCCACACCATGAAAAATCATCATGCCCCAGCCCTCTCTTTAATGATGATTTTCTCGGATCTCTGCGTGCGCTCCACGCGCGATGCCTACAGCGAACAAGGATGGCAAATATCAGAACGTAAAAGCGGACTGGTGCTGCGTACCTTTGTCGCTATCCATCGCGACGGCGGAGAACTGGAGATCACGCCAAAGGATTATATCGCCCGCTATAATCAACTCCTTCCGCTCTGATCCCGCAATTCACACCACCCCTCTACAGAACGCATACAGATGGCTAACTGGAGAAATCGGCAATAAAAAGATACCATGTTTCTTAATACTGGTTTATTTCCGACACTATTTTGACCAACTGGCTGGACAACATGCGCTGCCGGTGACCGCATTATCCCCCTCGATGTCGTAAAGGTGGTGGTAAATGTCATTTAATATTAATAATATAGAGCTCTGCTCTATGATCAAAAAGAAAATATGCGCCTGAAATTGTCCTCTCTTTTAGCGGCAGCCTCGATGCTGTGCGGGCAGGCTTTTGCCGCACCGGCCCCGGCGCTGCCGGCTAATGCCGATATCCGCGATAGCGGGTTTGTCTATTGCGTCAGCGGGCAGGTAAATACCTTTAACCCGCAAAAAGTCAGCAGCGGCCTGATTGTCGACACCCTCGCCGCCCAGATCTACGATCGCCTGCTCGACGTCGACCCTTATACCTATCGTCTGGTGCCTGAACTGGCGGAAAGCTGGGAAGTGCTTGATAACGGCGCCACCTACCGCTTCCACCTGCGCGATAAGGTCCAGTTCCAGACTACCGACTGGTTTAAACCGACCCGCGCTTTTAACGCTGATGATGTCATCTTCACCTTCGGGCGCATCTTTAATCGCGACGACCCGTGGCACAGCGTCAACGGCAGTAGCTTCCCCTATTTCGATAGCCTGCAGTTCGCCGACACCGTAGAAAGCGTTCGTAAGCTGGATAACCATACCGTCGAGTTTCGCTTGAAACGCCCGGATGCCTCATTCCTGTGGCACCTGGCAACACACTATGCTTCAGTCATGTCGGCGGAGTATGCCGCGCAGCTGACCAAAAGCGACCGCGAAGAACAACTCGACCGCCAGCCCGTCGGTACCGGCCCGTTTAAACTGGAAGAGTATCGCACCGGGCAGTACATCCGCCTGCAGCGCCACGCGGCCTACTGGCGCGGCAAGCCATTGATGCCGCAGGTGGTGGTGGATCTCGGTTCCGGCGGCACCGGCCGTCTGTCAAAACTGCTGACCGGCGAATGCGACGTGCTGGCCTGGCCCGCCGCCAGCCAGCTCACCATCCTGCGCGACGATCCGCGCCTGCGTCTGACGCTGCGCCCGGGTATGAATATCGCCTGGCTGGCTTTTAACACTGCTAAACCGCCGCTGGATAATCCGGAAGTTCGCCACGCGCTGGCGCTGGCGATCAACAACCAGCGTCTGATGCAATCGATCTACTACGGCACCGCGGAAACCGCGGCCTCAATGCTACCACGCGCCTCGTGGGCTTATGATAACGACGCTAAAATTACCGAATACAACCCCGCGGAGGCGCGCCGTCGCCTGCAGGCGCTGGGGCTCAGTAATCTCACGTTAAAATTGTGGGTGCCGACCAGTTCCCAGGCGTGGAACCCCAGCCCATTGAAAACCGCCGAGCTGATACAGGCGGATATGGCGCAGGTGGGTGTCAAAGTGATTATTATTCCGGTTGAAGGCCGCTTCCAGGAGGCGCGTTTAATGGATATGAGCCACGATTTAACGCTTTCCGGCTGGGCCACCGACAGTAATGACCCGGATAGCTTCTTCCGCCCGCTGTTAAGCTGCGCGGCGATTGGTTCGCAGACCAACCTCGCCCACTGGTGCAACCGCGAGTTTGACGAGATATTACAAAAAGCGCTGATTTCACAACAGCTGGCGTCGCGTATCGAAGCCTACAAAGAGGCGCAGCATATTCTCGCCCGTGAATTACCGGTGCTGCCTCTGGCCTCTTCGCTGCGTCTGCAGGCTTATCGCTATGATATGAAAGGACTGGTGCTGAGTCCGTTTGGCAACGCCTCCTTCGCAGGCGTGTCGCGCGAAAAAGAAGAGGTGAAAAAACCATGATTATTTTTACTCTGCGCCGCCTGCTGTTGTTGCTTGTGACGCTGTTTTTTCTCACCTTTATCGGCTTTAGCCTCAGCTACTTTACGCCGCACGCGCCGCTGCAGGGCGCATCGCTATGGAATGCCTGGCTGTTCTGGTTCAAAGGGGTTCTGCACTGGGACTTTGGCGTCTCCAGCATCAACGGCCAGTTGATTTCCGAACAGCTGAAGGTGGTCTTCCCTGCCACGATGGAACTGTGCATTCTGGCGTTTGGTTTTGCGCTGCTGGTCGGCATTCCCGTGGGGATGATTGCCGGAATTATGCGTAATAAATGGCCGGACACGCTCATTAGCGCCCTGGCGCTGGTGGGGTTCTCCATTCCGGTGTTCTGGCTGGCGTTGCTGTTCACTCTGTTCTTCTCGCTAACGCTGGGATGGTTCCCGGTCTCCGGCCGCTTTGATCTGTTGTACGAAGTGAAGACGGTGACCGGCTTCGCGCTCATTGATGCCTGGCTCTCTGATTCGCCGTGGCGCCATGAGATGATCGTCAGCGCCGCGCGGCATATGGTGCTGCCGGTGTTGACCCTGGCCGTCGCGCCGACCACCGAAGTGATTCGCCTGATGCGTATCAGCACCAGTGAAGTCTACGACACTAACTATGTTAAAGCCGCGGCCACCCGTGGCGTCACCCGCAGGACGATTCTCCATCGTCACGTGTTGCACAATGCCTTACCGCCGGTGATCCCGCGCCTGGGTCTGCAGTTCTCCACCATGCTAACGCTGGCAATGATTACCGAAATGGTCTTCAGCTGGCCGGGGCTGGGGCGCTGGCTGATCAACGCTATTCGCCAGCAGGATTACGCGGCGATTTCCGCCGGAGTGATGGTGATCGGCGCGCTGGTCATTATCGTCAATGTGATCTCAGATATTTTAGGAGCCATGGCTAACCCACTGAAACATAAGGAATGGTATGCCCTACGATAGCACCTACAATGAAAACGACTTTATCATTTAAAAACAATGAGTTAAATTTTAAAATTATTCGGTTTTCCTGAATTTAATACACAATTTTGTACACATTGTTTTTAACGTCAGCTCCGACAGTCATCAGTTTGATTGCTGTCGGAGTTCCCTTCCTACCCCTCCACACATTCTATACTTTCAGTCTGCAAACTGGAGGTAACCATGTGCGGACGCTTTGCTCAATCACAAACCCGTGAAGAATACCTGGCTTATTTGGCTGAAGAGGCTGAGCGGGATATAGATTATGACCCCGAACCAATCGGCCGGTACAACGTGGCGCCAGGGACAAAGGTTTTGCTCCTGAGCGAACGCGACGAGCAGTTGCATCTCGATCCGGTACACTGGGGTTACGCCCCGGGATGGTGGAATAAACCACCGCTGATTAATGCTCGAGTAGAAACCGCGGCCACCAGCAGGATGTTTAAGCCGCTATGGCAACACGGCCGGGCGATCTGCTTTGCTGATGGTTGGTTCGAATGGAAGAAGGAAGGCGACAAGAAGCAGCCCTACTTCATCCATCGTGCCGATGGCCATCCTATATTCATGGCGGCAATAGGAAGCACGCCGTTTGAACGCGGAGACGAAGCAGAAGGCTTTCTGATTGTCACCGCGGCTGCAGATAAAGGGCTGGTAGACATTCACGACCGCCGGCCACTGATACTATCACCAGAAGCAGCCAGGGAATGGATGAGACAGGATATAGAAGGGAAAGAAGCCGAAGAAATAGCTTCGGACGGTACGGTTCCCGCAGACAAGTTTATCTGGCACGCAGTGACGCGCGCCGTAGGAAATGTGAAGAATCAGGGCGCCGAACTAATCGAGGCTATTCAGCGCCTATAAATTGATAACGTCCGAAATGTGCCAATAGCGGACGTTGTTAAGCTCATTCAGTATGGATTCACGAAAAACATACGTTATATTTTGTCCTGATTGACACGGGATGAAAGCTCCTGATGGCTTTCCTTTCGCTCGCTGTAACGATCTGCAAGATAACCGGTTTGTCCCTTAAGCAGCAGCGTGACTTTAAACAGCTCCTCGGCAACATCGACGATGCGGTCATACCATGAAGAAGGTTTCATTCGTCCGTTTTCGTCGAACTCTTGCCATGCCTTGGCTACAGAGGATTGGTTGGGGATCGTAAACATCCGCATCCAGCGACCCAGAATACGCATCTGGTTCACGGCATTGAAGGACTGTGAACCGCCACAGACCTGCATTACCGCAAGTGTTTTGCCCTGCGAAGGACGAATCGCTCCTTCACTTAAGGGTATCCAGTCAATCTGCGCCTTCATTACTGCGCTCATAGCACCGTGTCGTTCCGGAGAACTCCATACCATCCCATCACACCATCTGACCAGACCGCGCAGCTCGGTGACTTTGGGATGCGTGTCCGGCGCATCATCCGGAAGGGGTAAACCTGAGGGGTTAAACAGTTTCACCTCCGCGCCCATCGCCGTCAGCAGGCGACCGGCTTCCTCCGCGGCAAAGCGGCTGTAGGAGCGCTCTCTCACTGAACCATACAGGATCAGAATCCGTGGTGGCTCCTGCACGTTCAGGCGTTCAGCGATGTGTTGATCAAAGCATTTAGTATTCAGGGCAGGAAATTGTTCCATTTTTCTCCTCCAGAGAGAGCAGATGATTTCAAAGTTAATACATATGATTTACCATATGTGTATTCTAAAGGGAACGGAGAGAAAAATGCTACAACCTGTTCAGCTTTTCAAAATCCTGTCAGATGAAACACGGCTCGCCATTGTCATGCTTCTGCGGGAGTCCGGAGAACTGTGCGTGTGCGATGTCTGTGCAGCTACCGCCGAATCACAGCCCAAAATATCACGCCATATGGCCGTCCTGCGCGAGGCAAAGCTTGTTCTTGATCGTCGGGAAGGGAAATGGATCCACTATCGTCTGTCACCTCATATTCCGGCGTGGGCCGCTGAGACAATCACGGCGTCCTGGCTGTGCCTTCGGGAGGATGTGCGGGAATGGTTGGCAAAGTCGGCCTGTACCTCCTGCTGAGGCAGGAAAACATATATACATAATCATATATAATGGAGTCTGAAATGTTTTTGGCAGGGAGTATATTTTTACTGACGCTGGTACTGGTGATCTGGCAACCCAGAGGTCTGAGTATTGGCTGGAGCGCGAGTATCGGGGCTGCGCTGGCGCTGGGAACCGGAGTCATCCATATTGCTGATATTCCCGTTGTCTGGAATATCGTCTGGAACGCGACAGCGGCATTTATTGCGGTCATCATCATCAGCCTGTTGCTCGATGAGTCCGGCTTCTTTGAATGGGCCGCACTGCACGTCTCCAGTTGGGGTAACGGACGTGGCCGCCTTTTGTTTACCTGGATAGTCTTGCTTGGTGCCGCTGTTGCTGCGTTGTTTGCCAATGACGGCGCTGCGCTGATCCTGACGCCGATTGTAATTGCGATGCTGCTCGCACTGGGATTCAGCCAGGGCACGACATTGGCGTTTGTCATGGCCGCAGGATTTATTGCAGATACGGCCAGCCTGCCGCTAATTGTTTCTAACCTGGTGAATATCGTCTCGGCGGACTTTTTCGGTCTGGGCTTTACACAGTATGCCTCCGTTATGATCCCCGTAGATGTGGCAGCGATTGCGGCCACTCTGGTCATGCTGCATCTCTTCTTCCGCAGGGACATTCCGGCGACGTATGACGTTTCGCTGCTGAAGAGGCCTGCCAGTGTGATAAAGGATCCGGCAACGTTCAGGGCGGGCTGGATTGTCCTGTTATTGCTGCTTGTCGGTTTCTTTGTTCTGGAGCCTCTGGGGATCCCGGTCAGTGCGATAGCGGCTAGTGGCGCAGCAATACTGTTTATAGTGGCGAAAAGAGGTCATGCCATCAACACCGGAAAAGTCCTCCGCGGTGCGCCATGGCAGATCGTTATTTTTTCGTTGGGTATGTACCTGGTGGTCTATGGCCTGCGCAATGCAGGGCTTACGGAGTATCTGTCTGACGTGCTGAACCTGCTGGCAGAAAAGGGGTTATGGGCAGCAACGTTCGGCACCGGTTTCCTGACCGCGTTCCTGTCGTCGGTGATGAACAATATGCCGACGGTGCTGATTGGCGCACTGTCTATTGACGGAAGTACGGCGTCTGGCGTAGTCAAAGAGGCAATGATTTATGCCAACGTGATCGGCTGCGATTTAGGCCCGAAAATCACCCCGATTGGCAGTCTGGCAACCCTGCTTTGGCTGCATGTGCTTTCCCAGAAAAATATAACGATTACCTGGGGATATTACTTCCGTACCGGCATTGTCATGACTGTGCCCGTGCTATTTGTCACTCTGGCCGCGCTGGCGTGGCGGCTCTCTGTCACTTTGTAATGAGATACTGATATGAGCAACATAACTATCTATCACAACCCGGCCTGTGGCACCTCACGCAACACACTGGAGATGATCCGCAACAGCGGCAACGAACCGACAATAATTTATTATCTTGATACTCCTCCGACCCGTGATGAGCTTATTAAACTTATTTCAGATATGGGAATTACGGTGCGTGCATTACTGCGTAAGAATGTTGAGCCTTATGAATACCTGGGTCTTGATGAAGAGAAATTTAGTGATGAGCAGTTGATTGATTTCATGCTTCAACATCCGATCCTGATTAATCGGCCTGTAGTAGTTACGCCGCTTGGCACTCGTCTTTGCCGCCCTTCAGAAATAGTGCTGGATATTCTACCGGAAGGTCAGAAAGGAGCGTTTACCAAAGAGGATGGCGAGAAGGTTATTGACGAAACGGGGAAGCAGATTAAGTAATCTGCACACTTCAAAATATCGGACGCCTGTTCACGCTATGCGGGCGTCCGGTTTTCGCTCGCTGCCTCATGTAACTTGTCCGCTTCGCGCCAATAGCAGTCGTTGCTAACTTTGTCCCATATTCATCAATGGGCGCACGTCAATCTATACGCTAATTGTTTTGCGCTTAAGTTCTGAAGAATAGTGCCGATAGTAAAATTAAGTACTTTTGCCTTAAGGAAGCAAGGTTTGAAAGATTATTCAAAATACTCAAAAGCGTTAGGGATGGCTAAGTTCTATGTTTATGCATTTTATGACATTGAAGATGCAGCTAAAAAGCCATTTTATATAGGCAAAGGCAAGTCAGAACGCTGCCTTGATCATATAAAGTATAATGATGGCTCTCCGAAATCAGAACGAATTAATCATCTGTTAAAAACAGGAAATCTGGGTATCGACATACTACGCCATGGCATGGATGAGGCAACCGCGAAGCTTGTTGAAGCAACATGTATTGATCTCTTAGGTGTTGGAGAACTGACCAACAAAGTACGAGGGAGCAGTTCCCTTATGGGGCGAATCACGCTGGATGAGCTCAACCATCTCCTTCTTAAGCAAGAGACTGAGATCGCACCTGAACATGCCGGGCTTGCCTTTTTGCTAAACAGCACCTACAAGTCAGGCATGAGTGCACTTGCATTATATGAAGCTACACGTGGCGTCTGGGCAAAAGTACCAAAAGATGAAAACCTACAATTTGCATACGCTACCTACGGCGGTTTGGTGATGGAAGTTTACGAGATACAGTGCTGGTTAAAGGCAGGCTCTCAGCAGTACTTTACCCGGGAACTGGTTATCCCCCCTGAAACCAACCGTTCAGAGTTTGTTGGACGAATCGCATCACCAGAAATCAGAGAATTATACGTAGGCAAGCTAATCAAAAAATCGCGTAGTCATGGTAGCCCTTTCGTAAAGGTCGGGCTGGCGCAATAAACTGACCAGCTTCCCGTTGATTGATACACCTCAATGCGAGTCATGTTGTCGAGGCTACCAACGTCCGCTCCTCGCTCACAGCAGACATTCAGTTGCATTCGTTCGTTCGCTCCGTGCCAGGAGCGGACATTTAAAAAAAACGCGACCAGGTGCTTAGTTCGCAGTTTCAAAGGTCTTTTTTATTGAGCCATACGTACATGAGTTGGGCCAATTCATACGGTTTCTCCAGAGGAATAAGATGCCCACAGCCGTCAATATAAACAGCACAGGTGCCGGTTAGCTTGGCCAGTTCTTCTGCCTCCTCTTTTGAACGCAGCCGGTCATGTTCAGCTGCAATGACATAGGTCGGGCATGAAACTGGTTTTAACGTTATTCGCTCACGGTTTAGCCCTGACTGGACACTGAATGCATGTGCTCCCAGCCTTTTTCCCATGTCACGGATTCTATCAATAAGGGGCGTATTATCGGCAAGATCAGCGTGAAGCGACTTTCTAATTGCCATGGTGCTCAGTCCACTGAATGCTCTGGAGGAATGAGTAACCGCAGTCGCTATGCGTGTTTTTTTCTGCTCTGGTGAATCTTCTCTGAGAGAGGTAGCAATGAGAATCATAGCCGCTGTCCGTTCCGGAAAAGCTTCATAAATAGCTCTGGCTACGTAGCCACCCAACGAAAAACCTGCCAGAACAAAACGCTCAGGTAGTTTCTGGGCTATGTTGGCGGCAATATCCTGGATTGTTGTTCCCCCATTCAGGCTCACAGGAATAAAGCGTCTACTATCGGGAAATGCAGCGATAAAATCGTCCCATAATGTTTCATCAAGCATAAATCCTGGAATGAGTACAACAGGGAGGTTCTCTAGGTTATCCGGCAAGCTCATTTCTTGACTGCGGCTCCATTGCTATGGTTTCAGAATTGATAAACATAGCCTATTGCGGAGCATGAATACATTGCCACCTCGTTGAAGTCCGCTTCTCGCTCAAAGCTGACTCCTCGAGCTACAGAACCAGCACTAACACATGTAAAAATTAATGGATTGAATCAACTGACTTCGAGTAAGTCACTGTATCTCGTAGTATACCTCGGCGAAAGCATTTCCCGTTTCATCTGCCAGGCTGTCTGGATCCCCTGTCCAGCAAAATACAGAGTCCCTCTCCCGTCCTTTGCGTTAAGGTGGTCGAGAACTTCCATCAGTTTATCGCTGTTCTGCCGTGGCGCATTGTCATCGAACAGGTTCAGCTGCGCGACCCCCTGGCTATAGAAATCACCGAGCATGATCCCCGCTTTCTGATACCTGTGCCCGTCGACCCATATCGCATCCAGACACTTTACCGCAGCATTGATGATATCCCGGCTATCCTGCGTGGGCGTCAGTAACTTGATGGACCCGCTGTTGCCGTAGTATTTTTCGTTCAGCGCAAACGGCGACGTCTTCACGAACGCCGATATGTGTCGGCAGTATTGATGCTCCCCACGAAGTTTCTCTGCGCCTCTGGCCGCATATTAGCAGATTGCCTGGCGCATTTGTTCATAGGTGGTAATGCGCTCCCCGAACGACCGGCTGCAGACTATTTCCTGTTTCACTGGCGCAAACTCTTCCAGCTCAAGGCATGGCTCGCCGCGCAGCTCTCTTACGGTTCTCTCAAGCACCACGTTAAAGTGTTTACGGATAAAGCGGATATCCGTATCAGCCAACTGCAGGACGGTTTTTATCCCCATGGCCTCAAGCTTTTTACTGATGCGGCGGCCTACACCCCATACCTCATCCACCGGAAGCAAAGACATCAGTTTGCGCTGCCGTTCAACGTTTGACAGGTCGACAACCCCGCCAGTGGCTTTCCACGTTTTTGCCGCATGATTGGCGAGTTTTGCCAGCGTCTTTGTTTGTGCGATCCCCACTCCTACAGGAAGCCTTGTATTGCGGTAGACCGTATCTTTCAGCTCATGCCCGAACTCTTCCAGCACACGGCAATTACGTACACCAGTGAGATCACAAAAGGCCTCGTCGATGCTGTAGATTTCAACTCTGGGACACATTTCCTCCAGTGTCGTCATGACCCGGTTGCTCATATCCGCGTAGAGTTCATAGTTCGAACTGAAGCAAACCACGCCATGCCGGCGGAACTGGTCTTTGCATTTGAAGTACGGATCCCCCATCTTGATGCCAAGTTTCTTGGCTTCGGCAGAACGCGCTATCACGCACCCATCGTTATTGGACAACACGACAACCGGCTTCCCTCGCAGATCCGGTCTGAAAATGGTTTCGCAGCTCGCATAGAAGCTGTTCACATCAACCAGAGCAAACATTACATCACCGGGCTGTCATCAAAACCGGCTTTACTGATAATGTGAGTTACCACTCCTATCAGCTCAACATCTGCAAGCACATCACCTTCTATGGATTCCCCGTCTTCCGTAATGAGTGTGCCGCCAAGAAATCTGGCGAATTGCTGAACGCCGCAATATGAGATAAGTAAAACCGCTGATGCTAATGGTGATGATGAGCGCTCCACTACGGCGACGCCACGCTGTGTATCAACGAATGTTGCATGCTGGCTTATGCCGGTTACTTCATAAAACTGTGGTTGTTGAAGCATGATCTTCCACTCCATTTATACTGTTTTTATATACAGTAGTTTTTATGAGGATGGAGATCAAGGGAGATAGTTGATATCAATTTATAGAGTCAACATAACCATATGAATATTATAAACAATATTGATATCCACCTCATCAAGGCGGCTTATAGCATGAGTGAAACTAGTTATTAACCATGAATTACAATGTAACAACATTCAACTATTCATAAAGCATAAAACACCTACACTTTCGTACAGTGCTCTTCCTTATTCGGTGATTCTTATGCGTATTTCATACATAACATTTATAACTACGTTGATGCTGAGCTCATACAGCATCACGTCAAACGCCTCAGCAAATACCTGCTCCACAACGTATGATATGAAATTTGTACGTTCGCAAATTCAGAAAATTAAGGGTACTGCTGGCGAACTTTCACCTTCAGCCATGCAGCATGTTCGTACCGAAGGTTTGCTGCCAGGTCAGGGCATTCACGATCAAAGCATTCAGGCAGAGAAAGACCTGAAATTAATGCAAGTGAGCGCCGTGGCGTGGAAGAACGGAATGGGGGATGAATGGCTGGATGCCGCAAAAAAATACTTATTCGCATGGGTTGGCACTTATCAGCCGAACTTCAACCCTATCGATGAAACCGCATTTGATCAAATGATTCAGACTTATTCGATTGTGAAGCCTAAATTATCTGAAGAAGAAAGAAGAAATATCAACAAGTATTTCTATGACTGGGCAAGTGAATATATTTCACAGATGAACAATGCGCCAAATAAAAGTACATGGACTAACAACTGGCAAAGCCACAGAGTGAAATTGATAACCTTGATGGCAGTTGCCACAAGGAATGATCATCTCTTTGCTGAATCAAGACGTTTATTCCAGGAGCAGATTAACGTAAATATTGATAGTGATGGAGAAACTCTGGACTTCAAGCAGCGCGATGCAATCCATTATGTTGTTTATGATCTACAGCCATTAGTGCAGGCGGCACTGGCAGCCCAAAAAATGGGCGAGGACTGGTATCACTGGACTGCCCCTGACGGGGCTTCTCTTGCGAAAGCAGTGAGCTGGCTAACGCCTTATGTTAACGGGGAACAGACTCATAATGAATTTGTTAACTCCCGGGTTAAATTCGACGCTGTAAGAAAGCAGGACGGCATCAAGGGATTTAATGGCTTATTCCGTCCAGAAATGGCTAAGGAGCTATATTGGGGCGCTTCTGCTTTTGAATCTACCCTGATGCCATTAGCACAAAAACTCTCACCAACTCCCCCGCTGTTCATGGATTGGTGTAATTAAATTGTGGCCAGGCCGAGAGCTCATTTCTCAGCCTGGTAATTTTAATTACAGCGTCAGGCCATACACGTCTTTATAAAATGCCGTCAGCTTTGTGAGCAATGATGCTCCAGCACTGGTGTTCATTGCGACGGTACACAGAAAGAGATCGGACACGTCACCATCCCAGAACTGAGAACCACCAGGTAGAGCTCCCAATGCAAAAGCTGAAGAGGACGGGCTGCCTGCTGCCGGAACAGATGATATGTTGCCGTTAACCCGCAGGAAAATATTCGTCCCATCATAACCACAAACGAACGCAAACGGCGTATTCAGATCCAGTGTCGGGCCAACACATGTCGCCGTACCAACCTGAAACGTTAATTTCCCTGCATTACCACCGGATACCGATACGTTGAGAATGGCGCGAACCGATGACGAGGTGAATGTGCCGCAGAGGTTGCTCGATGCAGAGAGAGACCGTAATGTCGCGACTCCCGACCAACTAAATGGCTGAGTCAGGTCAAGAGCGTCACCATTGAATAGCGATCTGTCAGATTCAACAGCATTAAACCGGGCGCCAGAGTATGGCCCGAATGCGTTACTCACCAGGGTTGCACCATTAGCTGCATCAGCGCGGGTCAACTTGCTGGCGGTACCTTTCCGATCGTTGAATGAGGCAATATCATTGCCGCTCAGCGTTACAGAATTCGCATCGGCCTGAAACCAGTTTTTTACGCCTGAGTCGGCAATCAGCGCAGATGCCAGACTTTCCCCCGCTGGCAACGCATTATTTTTAAAATTTTGTGCAACAACAATTCCTGGCATGTTGGTTACTCCGTAACAGTGATTTCAAAACGAATAGCGTAGTGGCGAACGTTGCGCGGGATATTCACTCCCTGCGAGTTCCACCAGGATTTTCGGTCAGTTTCGACCATGAGGTTGCCGCGGCGTGTCGGCGAGTAGGTCACATCGTCGAATGCGTCAATGGCGTAGCGTAGGGTTCTGTTGCTTGCTCCCGGAGCTGCCGAAAGCGTCAGGCGAACGGTTTTAGAGCCGGTTATTTCAACGGCTGTGATGGTCGCGCCGGGGAACGTAAATCCGAGGTTTGGCGTATCGGGTACCCAGTCGCTATCGATTGACAGTTTTGCGCCAAATGCCTCGAAAGGCGTACCTTCAAAAGTGATATCGACAATATTTCCGGATAGAACCGCAGACACCGGCTGTACCGGTTTCCACGCCCCTTTATCAACGATGCTGGAGTAAACGTCCGCATAGGTCTCACCCAGCATCAACCTGCCCTCTGGCCCTGTGTGAACAGTGCTGGGACCAGTACCCGGTTCGTCACCGAGCTTAAACTGGTACATCGGCCCAGCCAGGAAACTATCTGCGCGGCTGTTCGCTACGTCCCACTGACCTTGCGATGCGTAGTTCTCGCCGCTTGCGGCTTTCGACATGTTCGTTTGCCAGATAGCCACCAGTACATCATTAGCCTGCCCCGTCGCGGCTTTGTACCCGGGTAGAATAGTGTTGAAAAGGTCATTCAGCTGAGTGGCGTAGTTATCGCGACCTGTTGGCCCCGCTTCGCCTTGAATCCACTGCATAACGTCAAGCACCGCAGATCGGCCATACTCCGCAGCAATCTCTACGGCACGTTGCAGGAACGTCACTGCGTTTTCATAGTTCCAGTAGCCTGACTGTGCATTTGGGTAAAATGAGCTGATTGGCTGACTACCGTGCCACGCTGTTGCGGCAATATAGCCGGGGTCATCGCGCCCAAGTTCTGCGTTACGCTGCGTGATTCCGTATGCAGAGCAGATCGCCGGTGACTGTGCAGCAGAGTAGTCCAGCGCCGGTACAAAGTCGGTGAGCGATGCTGCAGACATATGAACAGTGCCCTGCTGACTCGAACCATTCACGCCAGCGAAGCCCCAGGTGGAAAACGCCCACGGCGGCAGATTCACAAGCCGCCCAGTGCTCCCCCCAAGTCCTGCGTTTGACTGCCCGTAAACTAATGCAATACGGATTGCCGAAGCCAGTGGCGCGGCCATAACAAGCGTATCCTGCGCGCCTTCAGATAACTGGCGAGCGTCGAAAGTGCGAGAACCTTTGTCCAGGACAGAAGCTGTGTTGTATTCGTCGCCGATATAGTGTCGGGGATTAAATACACGCGCCCCCCATTGCCCGCGGATATCAGGGATGGTTCCACCGCCGCCGATCCGGCCAGCGATATATCCCACAGAATCATCATCAAGCAGAGCGAATGTTAAGCCGTTTTTTGGATTGAATCCGATACCTACACGCCCGTCATTTTTCGATTTAACAACGGAAATATATTGCGGCCCGTCGCGCGGAGGTATTTTATCTGTGCCGGGAATTTCAACGTCTGCCACATATACGCCGCCGTCGTTTTTAAATCCGATAACACGTTTATCAGCTGAGATGACCGGAAATGAAAACCCCGCCACACCGTCTCGATAGAGTGACTGATTCTGCATTTGCTGAATAATGCTCAGGAGTGAGTCGATATAAACCTGTGATGGCATTCGGCGCCCGGTCGCCTCCAGCATCCCGCCGTTATTGATGACTTCAATAGCCAGCGCGCTATCATCAGGGCTGCGGTAATACGTGGTCGATCCTTCAGGAATATTGGCAATATCCGCCTGCGCGTCAGCCAGCGTCATATACTGGCGGCTCAGAGGAATAAGGCTCTGATGAATGCCCCGCCACGAAAAAAGCGGGTCACCTGCACGATCGGGAACGTCGGCGGCGGGGCCGTTCACCAGTTCATCCAGACGTTGAACGTTGCCCATAAAAACATCGGCGTTGGTCGATCCCAGCGGCGGATTAAAGGCCATATTTTTTGCTCCAAAAATAGGCGTTCGCCCAAACGAGGGTTTGAGCGAAAGAAAGTTAATCGGGGAAATTTTTGGTTTTAAGAGACGCTGCCTGGGTAGATGGCGTCGTCGTACTGGTAGAAAATGTCGCTGTACTGTCTGGTCGTCACCTGGCAGGTTCCGTCTGCCTGCGGGGCTATCTCCTCAAAAATGGCGTCATAAACACTGCGCGTTGAGCTGCAGAACACCAGCCGTGGTGGCTCAATGCTCGGATCGTCCAGCAGAATTTCATCAAAAGCAGCCTGCCACGGAACGGACAACTGATAATCCCCGACAAAGGTGGCCACCAGCAGCCCGGAGGCAGAACCATCCTGGTAACGCAGAATTGCGCGCGGGTTTTCAAAGGACCAGTCCAGCGGCTCGGAGACGGTAAATACCGTTTGACCGCCAGATGTGGCCATATCCATAACCAGACTACTTACCGTTTTATTACCCGGAATGTCATCCGTCAGCAGAATGCGATCGCCATACTGATAGACCAGCGCATCCAGTTCTGTTGTCGTGTTATGCCCCAGCCGCTGATATAGGTATTTCATCAGGCGGCGCATGCCGATTTGATAGGCGCGGTTCGGGTCAAGCACCCCATCGAGGGTATAACTCTCAATTTTCCTCGGTGTGGGGTTGTCCGGCGTGCGGCACTGTACGGTCTCTTCTGACCACGTCGTGCCATTGATATAAGTGACATCCACACCATCGTAATCATCGGAGGACGGCGCTGAGAAGGTGGTCTGTAACTCTTCAGTCATTTCATGCGGGCTGATAATACCGGACCAGTTCTTAATCCCTTCCCTGCCTACAGATGCGAGCCCGTCACTCAGCAGGAAGTACGATTTCCCCGCCGTGGTGATCTTCTGCAGCATTTCCAGCGCGGAGACACTGTCGCCTGTCGCGAAGTCGAAATACTCATTTTTCGGGGTCCAGTAGGTTGCCTCGAGGGTGTTAATGGCCTCAGTGTCCATCGCCAGCCCGAGAGAATTACCGACATGAAACAGCGCGCTCGATATCTTACGTGGGGCGCCGGTATCATAAATACGCGTGGCCACAACGTTAACGCGCCGATCAGACTGCGCCGCCAGTTTCCCACCTGTCTCGACCGTGGCGCCCATTAGCGTAACGCCAGCGTAAGAGGCAGGACGGTTAAGCAAACGGCCACGCAACGACTGCCAGTACATCGAGTCACGCGCATTATTGCTGCCCTGCTCATTCTGGCGGCGCATCCTGACTTCAACCAACGCAGGAGTGCTTAGCGTGATTCTGTGCGTATAACCCAGGGCATTAACGTTTTTGTTTTCATACTGGAATGATGCAGTCTGCCAGCCGCCGCCACTTCCATAGGTCCGGTACTGAATATCCACCCCGGTATGACGGACACGTTTTTTCCCTTTGTTATCAAATCCACATAACCCACTTGGGAAAAAAACGTTGACCTCAAACGCATCAACCACCTCATTATCAGGACAAGCCAGAAATGGCCCCATCCACGTATTGCTGTCGTTAATCCCTGTCGCCTGGTAATCGATCATTGTCCTGGGTGAAAAGCCAGGCCAGGTTGCATCAATGGCACCATTCACCATACGCTGAACCGTTGCGGTCGTACCGTCTGCTGAGGCGATACGATATTCATTACCACGGTGCGCCAGCGACAGCCGCTGTGTCCCTTCAGGAACGCCGGAAAATGCTGCACCGCCAGCACTGCCATAAGCAAGGGTGACATTGGCGGTTATTGCCGGACTGCCGCCGCTGGATGCGGTCCCATCGGTGAATACCGGGCTGTCCCCAAATACGGAAACAGGAAGTGATGAGGCGGTAATACTGCCGCCCAGCCACGGACTGGACTTCTCAACGATGCGAACTACCCCGCCATCATCCTGAGCGACCAGGTTCGACCCGGCGATCGCTTCATTGATTGCCGCCAGCAGGCCAGACATATTGCCGTAGTTGGCAATAAGCGAGACGGTGTAAGTAGTCGCCTGCCAGGTCAGGGTAAACGTCTGGCTGCTGGTCGAAAAATCATAGGTTGTTGGGGATGCACTGCCGCGCAATGAAGCTGCCGCTCCCCCCACTCCCGGAACAGCATCCTGCTTTGGCGTGAACGTAGCGATGAAGAGCTCATATTCTGCCCCGTTAATTTCCAGCGTAACGGGCATGCCGGCATAGGGATTAATCTCAGTCAGCGTGTCACTGAACAGGACGCTGTAACCCGATGAAGAAGAGATCAGGTAGTTGGTCGGTGCGATGATAGTCACCAGCGTACCTTCCACCCAGGACTCTGGTAGTGAATTATCATCATCACCATCACTCAGCCCGGTGAACGAAACCGACGATCCTGAAACGGTCATGCTGTCGGCGGTAACATCAGAGGAATCCGGCGCCGTCTGCGCCATATCAAGGCCACTGCCGCTGGACGTTCCGCCCACCTCGGTGGAGTTAAACCAGTTTTCGCTGCGACGATCGCCAGCAACATTAGCTCCTGGCGGATAAAGCGTATAAGAAAATGAACCGCCAAGAGCCGAAACAGGCGTTGAGCCAATCCTGATATCACCTTTTGTAAAAGCAACATTCCCGCGGCTCACACAAATCATCATTTCAACCGTCATTCTGGTTGGATCATCAGGGTTAAAACGACTGACCGGCTGAACAACATAATCCGGATAAACCCGCGCACGGCCAAACAACTCCCGGATAGGATCACCCAATTTAGCCGTGTTAGATTTTGCCGGGTTTAAGTCCAGAGACTTCCCTGTTGATGAACCATATCCCCCTGAGTCGAGGTTATTCATCATGTAGATAGAATATGCCGCAGCGGCTACCGTTACGACCAGAGCCGCTATAGCAAAGCCTGCTGCGTAAGGAACGGGGTAAATCTTCACGTCAGTATCTGGTACCAGTTCGCACCGAGACCATTCATCTGATGCTACGGGCACGCCATCAATCTCAACGCTGATTGGCTGTGGCATTCCGGGATCATAATTTTCAACGTTCCTTTGCATCCACTCATGCAGGGTTATGCGCGCATGATGATGGGTTTCCAGTGGTTCGCCGGGTAGCCTGGAGGGATAAATACGTATCGTCATCGCCAGAATTCCACCTTGATAAATCGCCGTTTAAATTTCCAGACCGGCATAAAAGAAACGTTCGAGCCGGGGTTACATTCAGCCACCTGCAGCAACCCGTTCAGCTCGACAACAACCCCCACATGGGTAACCATTGTTCCCGAATAACACGCCACGCCAGCGCCGACGCAGGGCTCACAACGCTCAAGCTGCAACATCATTTTTCTGGCTTCTTTATCAAGGCCGCCGCCGTCTTTGGTCACACCTGCAAAGTCAGGCCATTCAGATAGCCCAAGATCTCGGCGTATCTCATTTACGATGCCAAAACAGTCGAGTTTGGGAAAAGAGCGACCGCCCTTCAGCCAGGTGACCGAAAGGTATTTATCAGGTTCAAACATGGAGAAACCTCAACTCATGTAACGGAGGCCAGGATACTCATTAAGGGTGTAACGGAATCTCGGCCAGGCTGTATCGAGAACGTTCATATAGCCGGCTGTGATTTGTGCCTGCAGCGCTGTCCAGGATCCCGATTTGATAGCGAGCGCATACGGCACGGTAGCCGGAGCGTTAAGGTCCGTTGAAACATATTGCCTGTAAGTCATAGAGCCATCTTGCCTCGCTGCCAGGGCATCACGAATCGCTGTACTCGCCTCCCCTTTTATGTTGCTGACAGCGAACTTTAAATCCTGTGTACCGTCGCTGTTTCTGGCTGGGATGGCGATATCGATAGCTGCGGCTGAAAAGGTTATAACAGCGCCATTTTCGGTCGTCGCTGTTATATCGTCGTAGCCCTTGCAGAAATAATGCACCGTCGAACCGATATTGATTTGCAGCGTTTCAATGATGACTTCCGATCCGCTACTGGCATAAAGCCGGTTAAGCACCGTCATGCTTTGGCCACTCCCTGTTTAATGCGATATCAAGCAGTGAACTACCTGCGATCCACTCGGGGTAGTTACCCCACGGCGGAGGCAATAGTGGACGCTCCCATAACTCCAGCGTCGCCGAATACCGCCAGTAGACGGGAGCCACCAGCACTGGACCCTGATAGATATCCGTAAAACGACATTTGTAGAATTTTATGCCTGCGGGGGTTTGCAACTTCATCATGAACCAGGCCGCACCATCAGAGAGCGCATCGCGGTACCACGATTCAAACGTTAGCCCCTGAACATCGCTCTCCATAAACCAGGACACAGTCGCTTCCGTGGGAGTCGAGGTATACGCCCTGCGTTGTCTCGCCCGGCCTGTGGTGAGTTGAGTTCGTTTCAAAGGACTGACTGGCTGGAACCCATAGCCTTCCTGCAGTGGCATTGGGAGATAGTCGTGTGGGTAGAGGATATCTGCCATGTTATTCCTTATACCCCCTCACGTAGCGACTCTTTAAAGCGCGGCCAAAATCGCCCTGCGGCATCATGACCTCCTTCGTAAGCTCCCTTTTCAACTGCCTGGAAAGCTGTCTGTTATTCTGGTTGAGCGTAGAATTAAGTTGCTCAGGGGTGACTCCTTGAAGGTTAAACTCTTGGGTAATCGGCGCATGAACAGTGGTTCGCCGGCTGTTATCGCTGCTAACGTTCTGAACGCCAGTCCCAAACCCCGAACGCCCCAATGTCGCATCAAGCGGATTGCCGTTCCGTAACGCCTCAAGCTGCGACACGCCGATTCGATTTGTAGACTCCTGATCGAAGACATATTCCCCTTTATGGACAATACCTGCCGGCTGATACTTTCCGCCTGATCCAGTATATCCACCAGAAGCAAAGCCGACGGCGGCAGCGCTGGAGATGCTGGACGTTATGGTAGCCATGAGGCCTGCAACAGTAGCCATCGCTGCCAGATTGTATGGAAATGGCTGGCTTGAAAGCGCCTGGGCCATTGCCATTGGCAATTGAACAGCTGCCTGAGCAAGTGCAAAAGCTTTCTGCGTAACAAATGCCGCTTTATACATCACGGATTGCTCTCCGAACATCGCCCCCATAGCATCAGTGATACCGGAGAAAGAGTTTTGCGCTGATTGCATCTGTGCGGCATTAACTGCGGTGCTTAGTGCCAGTTGGTTCTGTTGCCCTTGCTGTTGGAGGGCCAGCAGTTGCTGCTGCTTCTGCTGCTCATTCAGTAAAGTATTTTGTGTGATCGCCTGTTGTTGCTGGTTCAGCCAGGTAGCATAATCAGTCTGGGCTTGCTTCAGCTTTTCGATAACCTCCAGTTGCGGATCAATTTGCAGCCCTATCATTTTCAATCCCTGACCTGATAGGTCGCTATTGGTTGCTCCAGACGTCAGCGTACCGCCGGCCTTGTTCACGCCTGATATAACGGAATCAGGCAGCACTGATTTACCAATCAGGTCGATCGCCTGCTTCCCTGCAGCCTCCGGCGTCAGTTTCTTCAGCTCAACCATCTTTTGAAGAATTTCTAGACGTTTTTGCAGCGTCTCATTTTGGCGCAATTCCTTTGGTGCAATTTGCTCCTGCATTTTCCTGTAGTCATCCAGCGTCTTAACTGAACTCTGCAAAGCCTCCTGCTGCTTATAAGCCTGCAATATTTCGTCAGAACGGGAAAGAATCGACTTCTGGTCGGCGGTTAGCTGAGTTTTAGACTTGAGGTCTGCGATCTGCTGCTCGAACTTAACCCGTGCCTGCGTAGAGCTATTAAGTTTATCGCTGGCATCCAATTGTGACTGCATCGCGGCAGTCTGCTGATGTATCTGGTCAAGAAGCCGAGTCGCTGCGTCCTCTGTAAATGTTTTACCTTTTATCTCTTTCTTAGGTTTTTCATTTCCCTGATTTTTGGCCTGATTCAATTCCTTTTCACGAACGGCAATGAGCGCATTAGCTTGTTCAATCGCCTCTTTGTTCCCTGAGAAAGCTATTTTTCTTGATTGCGCCCTCGCTTCCTTTAGCCTTGCTTCTGCGCCAGCGACTCTGTCAGCCGCCAAATACTCCTTATTAATCCAATCAACAGACTCTGCAACAGCTTTATTACCCTCAATAGTCAGAACATTCATCGTTGATTGCAGGTCGATGGCCTGTCCGATAAATCTCATTGTTGGGTCTATTGCACCACCAAGGGCAACATTCTGCTTACCCTTGTCGGCAGCTGTGTAATAGTTTTTGACCTTTATTGCCGCTGCCGTCCAGGAGTCGCCAATTTTCAGTATCTCTCGACGATGCATGTCAATATCAGCATTCAGAGCCGTAAAATTAGCTGAATCCTTATATTGAGAAACTTTTTGTCGTGCTTCATCGTAACTATATCCGACATCAATTAATTTATTGACTGCCTCGCTGGCACCGTCATTTGTCGTAATAAACATATTGCCAACTTCATTAATCGCCAACCCCGTCTTATCGGATATCGCAACCATGTTAAGCGCGAGACGTTCGGCTGCATCACCATTAGCGCCAAGCGATGTTGTAGCAATTTTCGTTGCTGCTTCAATCTCCAGCCGATTTTGATAAACAGCATAAGTAAGGAGGCCTACTGCCCCCGCAGCTACTGTATATGGATTTACCAACCCCATTACGTAGGTGGATACACCTTTAATCGCAGGAATAATTCCACCGAACATATCTTTTAACTGCCCTCCCTGCTGCATAAGCACCATAAAAGGGGACTGGCCTGTAGAGAGCCCGACTACAATATCCGTCATCTGAGCGGGGATCATGCGCATTGCAAAAGCTGTCTGGGCGGCAGACTGCCCAGTTTTTTTCAAGTCGTCACGAAAACCGGTTAATTTGTTGCGAGTCTCTTCAATTCGCTTTGAATAAAGCTCAAATGTATCTGTATCTACCATCCCTTTCGATTTGAATTTCGCCAAATCCTGTTGTTGTTTGTCCAGCTTATTCAGGGCAGCATTCACCGGGTCAATACGATCGAGAAGTTCAGATAGAGCCTGCTTTTCTTCGTCCGTAGCCTTTGTCACCTTGCCAGCGCTCGAAGCAGCACGGTCTCCAGCCTGAGTCATTTTTACCAGTGCAGTTGCGAGATTATCGGCCTGTTTCTCTGCTCCGGAGCTATCAATAACAATGGCAAGGCGGGAGGTTTGTTCTGTCATTTAGCGATCTCCGGGCAATAAAAAACCCCGCCGGGGCGAGGTTAGATTTTTAATAAACAATTACTGTCGATATATGATAATTGTGGCGATTATTGAAACAGAGACAATGGCAGCCAGAATTAACCTGAGACTTTGCTATCTGAACACTTAACTGTTTTAAGAGATTCAAGCTGCTGAAGACGTGCCTGCGCCTTTTTACGCGCTTCACTTTTGGCCATACCATTACCGATACCGAAATCTCCCAAAGCTCCCAATACGGTACGCCCATCAAACTGACCTGTAGTTTCGATTTCGTTCTGAATACTGTGAGTTTTAGCTATCTCCTGCTTAATTGCCGCGCAATCTAACGCAGCAGACTCTTCGCTCGTAACGGATGGAGCTTGCGGATACTGCTTAGTAGCGCATCCAGAAATAACAAACATCCCAGCTATTACCATCATTAGTTTCTTCATTTTATGCTTCCTATGATTACAATCGGAAACATCCTAACACATGGATATGAGCAGACAATGATATGACTACTTCACTTTTTCTTGTCTTTTCTGCTCTTCGGCCCACACATCACGCCACGCATCGTCGAGCGCCAGGATAGCGGCGTCAAACTCGGAGCGGTCAATCAGGATGGTGCGCGATGCCAGATATAGCTCAATATCATTCAGGGATAAAGGGAGCGGTACTCCGGCCATGCCAGCATATTTTCTGCTGCGCGATATCATGGCATAGGCATTGAGGATCTCCCCTGTTACTGCATCAATTTCTGGCTCAGGAATCGGCGGAAGGTTCAATTGCTCCCGGCGCCATTTAGCCTTATCTCCCCTTTCGCCCCCGAACTCCTTTAGCCACGCCTGCGCCTCTAGGGCTTTTTTACGGTTTCCTGAGTCTGCTGCTCCTTACCCTGAGCTATGTTCGCAGCCTCTGCCAGAATCAGCCAATACAACGCAGGGTTCTGCTTCAGTAACGCGACGCCAAGTTCTGGCGTATACGCTACAGCCTTCTCAATACCATCCACCAGCTCACCGACTCCCTCCCAGTCTTTCAAAAGGAAGCGCGCACAGTTATCGATGAGCAGGTCATCAATTGAGTCAATGTCACCCACGCTGGCGAGATCGAAAGCGTCGGTACCGACCTGATAGCTCGCGTCCATTTTGTCGATATGGCGCCGCACCAGCGCATTACGTGAGCGGTACTGTGGATTCTCGCTGCTGGCCACCAACAGGCGGAGTTTAAACAGTGCGCCTTCTTCAGGTGTGAATTTCTTTTTACGGCCATCAGGCTTTTTAAAAGGGAAAAACCAACGCTCGCCACTCAGATCAAGTTGAGAAGAAATAATCAGCATACAGACTCCATAAAAAGCCCGAACCGCGATGTTCTGCGGAACGGGTCAGGGAAATTAAGGTGCGGTGACAGTGATTTCAGACGTTGCTGTAAAGGTGCGAGCCTTCCCGGTGATCGTGGCGTTCCCGGCAGCATTACGGGTCACTTTCGCCGTTTTTTGCCCGGTAGAAACTACGCTGGCAATCGCAGGCTCAGATGACGTCCACTGGACGATATCTGTTGAATCAGCAGGCGTAAGCGTGGCAGTTAATGTCACCGTAGAACCGACTGCGCCATTTGAAGTGGCTGGCGCAACACTGATTGCCGTCGCCGGTACTTTTGGCGCGCGGGTAATAGTTGGCGGCGTATTGGCGGCCGTGATATCTAGCTGAACCTGTACGATGTCAGTATTCCCGGCGTCCGGCCAGTCGCCAGAAATCTGCACTTCAGGGAAGCTGAAGGTATAAGCGCCTTCGGCGTTCTCCAGCGTGAAGGTAAACGGCACCGTTTCGCCGGTGAAGGTTTTTTTATAAATCTCCCAGGCCGCCTTGGACCATGACAGCGTGATCTGGCCTGACGGTGTAAAGGTCGTCGGAATGTTTGCGCCAGCAAATGCTGAGCCGGTACCGATACAACGCTGAGTCTGCATGTTGTTATCAAACTGGATATTAAACGTATCCACACAGAAGCCGGCGCCACCCGCCACCCCGTTCAGACTCAGGCCTGTCACTTCCTTAAACGAATAGCGCAGCGCGCCAGCACCATCCACCGGGTTAGTAAAATAGCTGGTATCGTCGGCTTTGGTTTCCCAGTCAAGCCCGGCGAAGGTAATGGTCGCAGTGATGTCGCCATCATTCGGGATTTCAATCTGGAAAGTGGCAACCTGGCAACCGCGGGCAATCTGTGCGATCCCTACGTCATCAGCGTATGAAGAAACTGAAAAAGTAATGCGGTTGTTGCCCATCGTCAGCACATTATCGAGCCAATCCGCTCCGAAACAGCTCGCCAGAAAATCATCATGCTGATTCCAGCGAAATTTGGTGCCGACATCACCGCCGACATCAATCGTGCCACGGGAAACGCCCTGCGCCATACGGTCACCGCCGATTTCATCGTTATCATTGGTGTTCTGCGTGGGCATCAGCCCGAACGACGAACGGCGTAACAGGTTCCAGACACCAGCAGAGGGTGTCTCTCCCGGTGTGGTTTCGCGAATAAACGCGGTTACTACTTTTGCGCCTGAACTCACAGGAGCCTCCTGTTGATTGTGCGCTACAGAGCGCGATAAGGGATTTGAAGATTGAGTTGTGACCAGCCATCGGTTTCACCTGCCGGGATGGCGGATACGGCGAAATAACTCAGCGCTCCGTCGTCCTGAAACTCGAAGAGCTGCGTTAATTTGTCGGCGGCCTGAGTCAGCTGCAGAGTGCCTGAACCAACAGGGACGAAAAGCTGGATGATGAGAACCCCTGTTCGGTGGACAGTCGGCCCCGCTCCAATTTCGTTAGCACCTGCTTGTCCGGGGATGTCAGTAAGACGCGCCCAGATTTTTCGACCGCTGGGATCGAATACAGGACCGTTTGGGTAGTCCACCGCATCCTGGGCAATAGCGGTCTGCGTCGTCATTCGTCTGATGACAACGTTTCTTATTTCTATGAGGGTCATTTGTAGGCCTGAATCACACCATTAAATGAGACGGCATAGACGCCTGTCGGCGCTTGTGTAGAGTGGCCATTCTCCAGCGGTACGGAGTAAGGGAGATTTGACTGAATGTAAATCACCGAGTAGGCCGGCGCCTGATTGATGATATTTTTCCCGTTGAGGAATGTCATTGTTCCGCGCGGGTCAGGCTCGGATGGTATTGAATGATCCGGTTTGCCGATGCTGACAAAATGTGACGCCCGGAAAGTTCCAGCGCGATACTCAGCCGGACGCCGGATATCCATGCCATCGTTAACACGTGCTTTCTTTCTGAGACGGCCTGTCTTTGTCAGGTTGGCAGGATCGGCATAAAGAGATTCGTTCCATTCACCTACCGCTTTGTTGTACTGAACCGCAGTGGCGTTGATGGCCCACAGTTCCGGGTTACCTACAGGCGATCGCTGAACGATTTCATTCAGCAGCTGAATGGCGATAGTTCTCTGCCGTAACCTCACATCGTCCTCCACCAGCCCGGCGAATGCTGCCGGGTCAATGTTCCAGCCCTTAGCCATATCACGCCCTCCGCAGTTGAATGGAGTACGCAGCACCAGCAGAGTCGGCTGAAGCGGTGATGACCTCGTAGCGCTGGAGTACGCCAGTAATCGGGTCAGGAGCCGTGATAATGTGCTCAACCGCTGGCTTGTCGGTGACCTCATTAACCAGGGCGGTGAGTTTCACATCACCATGAAGGATGTTAACGCCATCGATGCGGCGGAGTTTATAGCGCGCCAGCACTCCGCGCCCCGAGTAAGTCACCTGCGTTTCAGTGCCGGTTTCCGTAACCGGGTCCCAGTCACCTCGAACGGTGTATGTTCCAGTGAAATCCTTAACAGCATCCTGCAGGTCAGTATCGAATGCCGCGGCGACTTCGGTTTGTAGTTCGTCACGAATTCCCATTGCACCCACCACTACGCTGCTGAGGTTTAACGATCACCGTACCGTGAAGTTTTCGGGTATAAATTTCGTCGTTGCGCTTAACCCGCAGCGGGAGCGGAACAAACTCAACAACGCCCCTTTCCGGGTTTGCGTAAACAACATGTCTGATCGGGTTTCCATTCACAAACACATCGCGAGGACCGAGCCCGTCGCCGGCATAATGTACATCTGGCTTTTGCATGTTTCCCCCTTACCGCCGCTCAATATGAGCATGGATAAAGTCGGTTTTAAGCGACTCCATAGCGCCAACCATCACATAAGGACGTCCGCCGTTATGCCAGCAATCAATCGCGTTACCCTCATCATCAAGCAGTATCACTGCGACGCTGTGGCAACCGCCATTTTCAGCACGCTTCAGAGCCTGTTTCAGTAAGCGAATTACCTGATCATTATCGATGTCGTGATGGCTGGACTTTTGAAATGGGACCACTTTCAAATCGGACATATCACGCCCTCACAAAGAACGTCTGGAACGGGTTAAGCATCCACGGTTTGAGCATATCCAGCGCCAGTTGCAAATCAGGATCGAGTAATTCCGTGCTGGTGGTTGAGAGCTCAGCAAAAGTGCGGGAAACCTTCACATCATCGGCTTCGACGCTTCTGCTCGTCACAACCCCGGAATCTGTTTTTTGCTGATAAAGATTGCCTGCAGCGGCTACGGAAGCGATAAACGCTCCGGCTTGCTTAACTTCTTCAGGAATATGCTCCAGGTCGATATCCTGAAGGTTAAGCGCCGTCATCCAGGTGTTTGCCTGGAGCACGGCTT
Organism: Klebsiella sp. SYXHC3; assembly: GCF_057196925.1. Classification (NCBI taxonomy): domain Bacteria; kingdom Pseudomonadati; phylum Pseudomonadota; class Gammaproteobacteria; order Enterobacterales; family Enterobacteriaceae; genus Klebsiella; species Klebsiella sp. SYXHC3. The sequence continues at coordinate 733,812 of NZ_JBXUNG010000001.1, forward strand.
TAGCCTTTTTGTCGGCGGCAGCCCAGGTATCCCCCAGCAACTCGTCAACGTCCTGGATTGTTATATAAACGGTCATCGGAGCCTCACCAAAAGAAACGGGGCTTTCGCCCCGTCAGTTAACCACCCGCTGGAGCAGTGAACGCGATCGCTTCAGTTGTTTTCACCACGCCGTCAACGGTAGCCGTCACCGTGAAGGAACCGGCCGTAGCAGAGGTGAGTTTCACCGTCGAGCCACCAGCAGACCCTGTCTGTGACGTCGAAGCACTGAGTGTGCCGCCTGTAGACGTCCACGCTACAGATGCCCCGGAGACTCCTGCACCATTTCTGGTGTACTTGAGCGAAACGGTCACCGCGTCGGTACTGTCAGCAGTTGCGGAAGTTTTATCCACTGACAGGGTTACTCCCCCGCCGGAGCTTCCAGCTTGATCAGTACGCCTGCAGTGGATTTGTTACTGGTGAAATGTTTTTTCCAGTTCGCACCAGTGCCGATTTTGGTCAGATCAGGGTTAGCGCCCTTCGTTTCATCCCAGCTGTAACCCAGCAGCTCAACGTTAACCGTACCCTCAGCGCGATAGCCGATGGCAAGGTTTTCCTGATTGTTGATGTCGTAAGAACGGAAACCCGGAGCCTGTGATTCCGTTACGGAAACCGCGCCGGCCACCAGCCCCAAAATCGCATCAACTGGCATGGTGTCGGTAACCAGTACAGGCTTACCGAGCGTACCTGGCTGTCCGCCATAAACCACCACGCCCGCTTCTTCGTAGATCTTGTTGTCAATAGACTGATCAACGATGTCGAAATAGGTCGTGGAATGCATAACGAACAGCGCAACACGGTTAAACTTATCGCCGTATTTACGCAGGCCGCGGGTCAGGGTTTTCTTACCATCAGTGGCAATATCCGCTGAAACAGTCATATCAGCATTTGCGCCAATGGCTGCCACAAGTCCCTGAAGTGCATACTTGATATAACCTTCAAGCGTTGCATCAGCAACGTCGACGCCGATCACCTCGGAGAATTCGCTTACATCGCGACCACGACGTTTAAACGCTTCTTCAGTGGTTTCGTACGGGCCGTATTTCCACGGCGCCTTAACGCTGACTGACTCACCGGCACCGATTTTTTTCCCGTCTACAGTGCTGGTGGAGTTAACGTCGCGCGACTCAATCGAGCCGCCAACTTTATAGAAGGTACGTATACGGAAATCACCCTCGATCAGTTCGTTATCAAGAATGATTGCGCCATTTGAGGCGGCGTTGAAGACTTCCAGATTATCCTGGCGACGCTCAAGAAACGCAGTCTGCGCGAGGTCGTCATAGATAATCAGGTCACTGTTTACGGTCGTAGGCATTGATTAGTCCTTACTTAGGCAATTTGAGATAGGCCTGCTGGCCATGTTTGCGGATGTAGTCCGCTTTATCGCTTGAGCTCATTTCTGAACGTTTGAGGCTTCCGCCGCCGCCACCTGGCTTGTGACCACCAGCCCCGGAGCCTTCAGCGCGTGGGTACAGGTGCGGGGCCGTCTCTTTCAGAGATTCAGCCCACTCAACAGGGGTGAGCGGAGTTTTGCCGTCTTTACCGAACAGAACATCGCCATTTGCATCAACTGCTACGGCCTCGCCTTCGTCGTTGAGCTGGAAAGTGCCTTTAGCACGTAGAATCAGATCGTCGGATGCTTCTGGCAGCGCGCCAGCCTTAAGCGCTGCGCTGCGGATAGCATCACCCAGGACACGATCACGGAATTTGTTGGAGAACGCTTCCGCCTTTTCAGCGCGTTCATTAGCGGCTTTGATTTGCTTATCAACATCAGCACGTAGCCGCTCAGTGCGTTTATCCAGTACCTCGTCAATTTTCCCGGCGGCGATCAGTTGCGCCTCTTCATCATCAGAGAAACGCTGGAGAATGGTTTTCACCGCATCAGGATCGATACCATCAAAACGCTTTAGCGACTCAGTGGACTCTTTGAGCTTACCGAGTAACTCACTATTTTTATTTTTCAGGCCTGAAACCTGAGCACTGACCTGCTCATCGATCAGCTTTTGGATTTCCGGCGTAATCTCGGGCGCACCACTACCGGATCCACCGCCATCACCACCTTCACCACCAGCTGCCGAATAATATTTAATGAGCATGTTACGAATAAGCATGTTGTCCCCTTGGGATAGTTACTGTGGGCCTGGCCCAATAAAAAAGGCCGCCCGAAGGCAGCCTGATTGAATAAGAAATGTTGGTTAAAGCCTGGCGTTTCTGAATGCCTTATCATCCTTTGAGCGCAACTGGTCCAGCGTCAGCCACTCGCCTCTGTCGTTGTAGAACTCATCGGGAGACATGCCGCCATCACGAATCAGCCTGGCGCGCGTTTCTCCGACAATCTCAGCTTGTCGCGTGAACGACTGCCGGGAGAACCAGTCCTGGTAATTCGTGTCAGCCGGAAACTGTCCATCCATGCTGGCGCGCGAGCTATCCTTGATTTCGCCGACTTTAATACCTAATTCCTCGGACGATTTCAGGATGTAAGTTTCGGTGCTCCGACAGCAAAAGTGGATTTTCCCCGGTCCCTGCAAATAAGGCACCTTGTGCCCTATCGGTTTGTTATCCAGCGTGTACTTGAGTCGGTCGCGGATCCGACAATCCTTTGATGTCCGGTTATCCAAAGTAGATAACCACTGCTTACCTTTCAGAATGTCGTCGTTCGCCGACGCAAAGCTTTGTCTGGCTGTCGATGCAAGATGCCCTACTGACGTTTTTGCAATGCTGGCTGCATTGGCCCGGCTCATCTGCAGCGCACCATCCTGGTAACCACGATTAGCATGGCCACGGACCTTTTTTGCGATTTGCTCCTGCGTATCGCCCAGCAGGAATCCCTGCCGCACCGTATTGGATATCCGCGCCATCCGATCAGCTTCGAGGTTGCTGGCCCATTCACTCAGCAAACGTCCCTGGAATGGACGCGCCATCGCCGCGGCATAAACTGCATCCGGGGAGATGCCAACCAGCGGATGAAGAGCAAGAACATCGTCGGGAATAGCAAACTGGAAGAGGCTCATCTGAAAAGTGGCTTCGTGCTTCGCCAGTTCCTGCAGCTCGGCAGTAAGAGCTGCATACATCGACTGAATCGCATCCTTGTTTATCGCCCTGACGCTTACCAGTAACGCTTCCAGACGCGAAACGGTAAAGCTCTCAGCGTCCAGCGTATCAATAGCCACCAGCAACCTTGCGGTAAGTTCGGCGTCGCTGTCATTCAGGACTTTTATCATCCTGTTGGCAACGCCGGTACTGTAGCGACTCACCCATATAGCGTGGGCTACGGATTCATCCTGCAGCTTGTCATTCGCCGTTGCCATTATTGCCACCAATCAGGTTAGGTGCGCCGTTACGAATAGCGTCAATGACAGTTTCAGGGTCATCAGCGGGATCTATCAGGTCAAGCCTCTGCAACGCTCTGACCATATCCGTGTCGCGGATCGCACCGGACTGCCAGGCATTGACGATTGCCGTTACCATGCCGGATTCAGCGACTTTGGCAATAAACTCCTGATTAATGCTGTAACGGTATTCCTCGCCTTTAATGCCGAGATACCTGGCGCACCAGCCGAGCGCCAGCGTGTAGGCCTCCGAGACGTTGGAAACGCAAATGCCCAGCACCGATGTGGATGCGGTTTGTTCTCCGCTCGATTGCGTGGCGGTTTTAACCGCGCTGTTTTGCTCGATAAGCCGGGCGCCAAGCTGAACAGAATAATCACGCTTACTGTCCATCGCCTCTTTAGCCAGGGTATTTGGTTGCGCCTGAGCATACGTAAAACTCCCCTCCTTCGGCAGCAGGAAAGGAGACCGAGAACCGACACGAATTCCCTTATCCTGCAGCCAGTCACGCCAAGCTGTATCAAGACCTGAAATCACCGGCTGCACCTGACCGCAGAAAAATACGCTGTCTTCGTAATCTGCCGAATTACGATAATGACCAAGGTTGATTTCAACAAGGGCAGCTAAAGGCGACTCATCGATGGTGGGATCGTTATTCTGCGCACCAACAAAGGTAAAGGGAATTTCATCCCAGAATTCCTCACCTTTTGGCTTCGGCTGATACTCGGAAGTGACGGAAAAAGAGCCTGCGTCAGCTGACTTTCGCCATACCCGGCAGACAAACTTTCCGTTCTCCAGAGCCAGTTCGCGATACTGGATTTCATCCTCGTACGCAAAACCATCTTCCTTTTCCATGCATTCGCGTAAAACCACCAGCACCAGTTGATCACGTCCATTGATGCGTTTGGTGCGCCAGTTAATGATGCTTTCCGCCTGATAGCGAAGAATGATCGCCTCTTTGGTCTCTGCTGCATAATCCGTATAAAGCCCCTCGCGCGCGGCCTCCAGAATATTTTCTGTAACCTGCTGGGACTGCTGATAAATGCTTGCACCAGCACCATCGGCGTTATCACGAAGATAATTCAGCTTATCCGGCGCGGTCATGGTCGGGTCTTTTCGGAATGCCAGCCCCAGTAACCCCACCTTTGTATTGCCAGTTATCGCGTAGAAAACGGCGCGCTGAATGTAATCGGCATTGCGCTTTTTGTTGCGTGCAGACTTATCGGACGGATCCAGAAAAGGGAGATATTCATTCCCGGCGGCCTTTACAGCATCAGCCCCTTTGCACACGTCACGAATTTTTTTCCACACGGGCATCGCCGCCCTGACCTCAGGGCGAACGTAAGTAATATCGTTATTGGCCATCAGAATGTCGTGTCCAGTGAAATAGAGAATGCAGGTCGAACGATTGGGAATTGCTTCACAATGAAGTAACCAGCGCCATCGTTGGGGTGATCGTTATCGCTCTTTTTATCCGGCTCGCCGTTTTTATCCCACACCTGTTGTTCCAGGCAGTCGGCATAGACCGGGCAGCGAGCCACATTCACCTTGTATCGGCGATCGCCATTGCCATTGCAGAACATGGCGTTCATGGAGTTGATGCGGTCCTTTACTGGCGGGTTTGCGTCATCAACGATGACGTTAAATCCGGCCTGTCTGAGTTGCTCAATATCTGTTTTGCTGGCGTTGTTTGACTTCCTGGAATCACCAGAGGCATCCGGATAAATATAAATCTCGCGGACCTTGCGGTAGTCTCCGTCGGCATACAGCCAGAAACGCTCCTTGATGATGCGTATCATGTCTGGCGTATCGTAAGCGTTGATAATCTCGGTTACCGCGTGCGGTAAGCCGAGCCGCAATACATGTACGATACCGGCCATCTTCCCGACGTTGAAGTCCATCCCAATATAGAGCGCTTCACCCGGCTGCTCTTCTTCGCTGGAGTTGTTCAGCAATCTGTCGAACTGGTGATAAATGGTGCCACTGGTCAGGTTAGTAAACTGGCCGTTCAGATATGCCTTTATCAATTCCGGCGGGTAACTTGCCAGGAGCGAAGGAATATAGTCATCCGGCAGGTTCTTTTCGTTGTCGAATGTCGAAGCCTGTACCAGACCATACATCGGCCTCAGTTCAGGTTTTTCCCTCACAGCCTTAACAAACTGGTTATAGACGAACTTAAATCCTTCAGGTGTGGTGGTCACGTCAATGCCGTTACGCAGACCATCAACCTTATAACGCATACGCGCGATTATTTTTCGCCACGCCTGACGCGCCTTATCCGCTTTCAGAACGTCGAGCTCATCCACCAGCGCATTGCCGATTTTAAAGCCGACTATCGTGTCCGGCTTTTCCATCGAACGACAAATTGTCGTGCCGCGGTACTGGCGGCCACTGTAGAAATGGACCTCTTTGTTGCTCTCAACGATTTTGACTTTCAGTCCCCAGTCATGAGCAACTTCTTCCACCGTGGGATAGAAAATATCGCGGATCTGAGGATAGGTAGGGGCAAAGTAGCCCTGGTTTATTTTGGGGAACTCCCAGAACCATTTGCATATTCCACCGCAGCCAACCCACGTCTTACCGGATCCAAAGCCAGCCACATAGGCTTTAAACTTCTGCTGCATAGCCAGAAAACGAGCCTGGGGAACGTTAAGCGTCGGAGCTATCGCCATCCTCTACCCTCACTCGCGCATCGACTACGTTGATATTGATTGCAACTGGCGTTGGTTCGTCATCCTCCGGGTCAGTGGCGAGTTCTTTGCGAAGTTTGTCTATCTCCAGCTGCCGGCGCTCAATTTCTATCTGCTGCAGGCGCTGGGCAAACTCACTGTCAGCCAGGCCGAGACGTTTCATCACCGCCTCGTACATGCGCTCACGGCTGATGGCGGTTATCTCAACGCCATTCTTACCAAGCTTCACACCGGAATAGGCAAGCGCAGCATCCGGCGCCAGCTTGCGCGTATCGGCGAAGAAAGGCTGACCTATGCCATCGCCATTGCAGCGGGGGCATTCCGGGTTAGGTGCGCTGGTGTGGTCGTAACCGTAGCCGCCATCATCCAAAGGCTCGCGACGTTTTCGCTCAAGCGCTTCGAGTCGCTTCTCTTCGTACTCCACGGCATCACGCCATTGATACTGATGACCGAAGCCCCAGCAGTAGCGGCAGCTCCCGCGGCGATACTGTGATAGCTGGTTGGCGTCGAACGTTGCCAGCCGCCACATCTGCTCAAGCACTTCATCTGCGCTGCCAAGCGTGCGCACGATGGATGCTTTCTGCTGCTGCGCAATGGCCTGCGTAACGTTAGGATTCGTTAGAAGCTGACGGCCATAGTTTGGGTCGCTATAACCCGCTCGCTCTGCGGCGGCAGTGGCGTTATTGTCCTTGAGGTATTCGGCAATGAAGCGCTTTACCTTTGGACTCAGTTTGCTATCCACCAGCTCTTCTGCGCACTTTTCCTTTTGCGCAGTGCGCAATTTCTTCTGCGCAGGTTTTTGCGCAGTTTGCGCAGTGGGTTTCTTGATATATCGGCGGGCAGTAGCGTAATTCAGTCCCTGCGCTTCACACCAATCCTTCGGTGATACGCCGGTTGCGGCATGATCGGACAGGAACCGTTGCTGAAGCTCGCCCCAGTCCGGTTTTGCCATGGTCTTTTCCTGTGGTTGAAGCCATTAAAAAAGCCACCAGATAGCTGGCGGCCTTTGTAATGAGTTCCTTAACTGGACAGTTCAGTCGCGGTATCAAACAGCGCCAGCACTTCGGTTGCTTCCTGAATCGCCTTGTGGGTTTTCGAAACAATCTCACTTTCCGTGTAAACGCGATCGAAAGAGTCTGCGAACAGCTCAGCTTTGAGATAGCTATCGCCAACCCAGTCAATGGCCAGTTTCGCCGCGGCGGTGTCGTAATTAACTTTCCTGATGATAGTCAGGCGGATTTGTTCTGCAGGTGTAATTTCTGATATGCCTTACCTCTATAATTAATATGGATAAAGGTTACTATCATATGTTATTAGTACAAATAAAATCCTGCAGCGTAGGCAAAATGAAAAATTAAACTCCGGATATATGGAAGGAAGTATTTATTGCATCGACTTGGGAGAAAGTTGTGATACTTTTACCAGTCAGAATAATAGTTGGATTTATTCATAATTGACATTTCATCGCGCCCTGTTCCCCCATATGTAGCAGGGCTTTTTTTTGCCTGAATAGCAATATTACTGACACGTTTCTGTAAAATAACAGCAGCAATTACCATTAAAATGGCCGCAATACGGCCATAACACATGGGCTTACCCATGCGCTACCAATGGATTTGAAGTGTGAAATTTATACTATCAGGCATAAAGCCAGCCCAATAAACCAATACTGATTGCTAGTATCATGAACAGTATTGCTGTTTTACGCATAAGGACGCCATTAAACGCCAACGCCATCCCAACACAAACGACTATCAATACCGGCCACATGCTGAGAAGAAGGAATAGGTAAGCTTCCAAATCACTATGAATAGTCACGTTTGCCCCTAACTTTACAGACCAGGCCTTCCCTAGTTCAAAACTTCGTCACATGCATCATGTGATTGCTCCTTATATCATCTGACCTTATCACAAATGTTAGAGTAAAGCGTAATATTATGTAGACACTTTAAACAAGTGATTTAACCATTTTAGGATAAGCGACCTACTTCTCTGTACGTTGCATTATACTGATCATCGGGTAGCGGATATTACTTCTACCTGATACAGTCAAATTACTACACTCAACAGTTCAGGTAATACAAAATGAATGACCAATTCTATGAAACTCATGCACAGATACTTGCACTAAGAAACGCAATCGCTTTTATCGTTCAAACTTTGCCTAAGGAACAAAAGGAAGTTGTTCTTCGCGCACTAACCATACTTTCAAGTGTGAAGTTAATGCAAGGCATTGAACTTTCTTCAGCGAGCGATATCACAGAGAAAACTGCTGATAAAATGAACGATGCATATGAAGATATCTTTAAGGTGATTATCAGTCTTTCTACTCAAAACGTAGAGCCTGAGCAGAAGCAATATTTGCAATAGCTTCCCTTCAACCTCATTGTGGCCAGTATTAAAAATACCGGCCTTTCCTAGCTTCTTTTAGGTTAAGTTTAATATTCTTTTAGCTTGCAATTATTTAGTGCAGAAAACTACTTCGCACCAATTATGCATGTCAAGTCAAAACCATATGTAGTTAGCACCATGCGCCAGGGTCTAAGTTTCATGAATATCATAAATTTATATTATTGCTGAATAACATTCATGCTGCGGATAATTCCGCCCGAGTGTTAAGCTATTGAAAGAGTCATATCCCGACCGTCTTGGTTACCCGTCTGGAACTATCCTCTCCGGGCGGGATTTTTTTTCAGCACATCATTATCAAAGCCACTCTATGGAATGACTTCTGTAATGCCATAAAAAACCACCCGTAGGTGGCCTTTGTGATGACAACGAATTCAGTATTAATAAAGGAAGTCTCAACGCTCAGCTCTCTGGCTTACTCGGACGGAGCTTTGATTTTAAAATATATTTTTTTTGTTAAGCCTTGAACCGGTTTATTGATTTCATAACGCCATTGAGCCATTGCCGCAATGACTGCAGAGTCGAAGAGGTGCTGAGGTTCTGATTTTAGAATCCAAACCTTTGATATCTTCCCATCAACTCCTACGTTATATCTAACCGTCACATCTCCTTCAATTCTGTTAGCTAGTGCGTAATATGGATATGCTGGGCTCGGAGAATATAGCAGCTTTGGATGCGGGTTTTTAACGGGGCTGACACACCCCAGAAGCATACCACACAGGAAGATCGTACCGATAAATCCCTTTTTCATAACAACACCAATATCGTAAATGATAATCAACATTATCAAGGTACAGCCTTCACGTGTAGATGAGAACACCTATTAATAGTAGACATTGGGGTCCTCATCCGAGGAGAGGTTTCTGTAATGCTTAATCTTCCAACTGAAGTACACCGTGCTCTTCTGACTCGGAGTAGGCGACAATGCCCTCATAACCCGGCACAGTGCTGCCGTCATCAGCTTCAAATTCGGGGATGCAGGCCTGAGTGATCGTATAAGCGGGTTGACCATCCTGTTCGGCGAAGTCTGCCAGAGCTTTGATTTGCTCTGCGGTAAGAATTAATGGAGTCATGTTTTATCCTTTGATAGGAATATTGTTGGCGTTATCCCTTAGTGGGGTTAGCGAATGGGGAAGTTAATGAGGAACATAAGACCGATAAACGCGCACAGAATCCCAATAACTCCACCCACAACAATGAGCGCCCAAACGATAATGGTTCCTATGGTTGCAATCATTTCTTAGACTCTTCGGTAGGTTGTGGATAAGCAGCAGAAAAAAAATCATAAATATGTACCGCTTACGCTTGTTGTTTCTGAGCTGGCTCCTAGGCTAAAAGAGCCATTACATAAAAGACCTTGCGTTTACTTACCCGTGGACCTCAAGGATGAGGCCATTTATTTAACTCAATGAGTAGGGGTAATGCTCTGGCAGTTGGCCAGCACCGATTTGTTGTGCGTCAGGATGTCGCGCTTGGTCTGCTTATCCAGCACAGCGATATCGTGGTCGGTCAGGTAGATAATTCGTACCCAGTTGCAGGCCGTATCAACCACCACCGGGGCGGGTAAACTTTTCGCGCAGCTCCCGATCAACATCGTCATCAGGCATATGGCTAACAGTCTGCTGTACATTGCTGGCCTCTCTGGTGGCTTCCTCTTTCCGTTCAGCCGCGGCAACGCTGGCGGTGGCGTTCTCTTCGGCGCGTTGCTGTTCGGCTTTCGCTTCTGCTTTGTTGGTACCGCGAGCATGGCCAATACCGAATGCACCAGCGATAGCACCCAGGATGAGGGCCGCCAGCCCAGCAATAATTTCAAAACTCATTGCTGCGGCTCCTTCTGTTCGTCGGCCTTATCTTTCAATGCCGGCTGGCGTACGTATTGTGAGAGCACCGCCAGCACTACCAGCGCAGGGCTAATTAGTGCAACGATATTTGGCGGAAGGATGTTTTTGATATCCGGCGGCAGCATTGCCCATGCATGAAGTGCTGCATCCGGGAACGACTGCGCCCATACACCGACCAGCGCGCCAGCAGCTCCCAGACGAACAGACCAAGTTCTAAGTAACAGGCGAGCATGTCCCACAAACTCAAGCCGGGTATACTTTTTTAACAGCAACAACGTTAAAACAGCCACCAGCGCAAGCAGGAAGAAGATAATTAGCTTCATAGGTTTACTCTCTCCTTCACCCACCCGAAGAGAAATTCTTCATTGGCTTCCCGCGCTTCCGCAAGTTCGAGATACCGTGCGCCCTGACTGCAGTTCAACCCTTTCAGTATCACCGTGACCCCTGCGCTACCCCGGACGGCGAGGTAACTGCGCAGCGCGGCGATTGTGATGTTCCCAATGACGCCATCCGGTTTCAGGTCGGGATACAGTTTGCCGCGTTGGTTCAGTGCCGTCAGCCAACGCTGCAGGAACGTTGTGGAAACACGCGGCCCCATGTTGACGCCGGTATCGCATAACTCTTCTGCGATTGATGGTGACAATTCGGCGATCTTGTCAAATTTGGGTTCCAGCCAATACTGCTGCATATAGATTTCTTTCGCAGTTTCCCGAGGGAGCTCTTTCATATCGCCTTTGTAACCGTATGCACGCGCTGTGTTCTGCGTGATACCCCAGCGAGTAGGGCCACCTTTATCATTCGGGTTATTAACGTAACCCCCCTCTTTGCCGAGAATGGCTTCAATGATCTGGTCTGCTGTCATTGTGCTTTCACTCCTGTAATACGCTCCCAGAAATACGTAAGGGCGACAGAGCCCATTGCACCGCTGATACCAGCAGTCGCCAGAATCATGTAAATACTTAGGCCGCTCTCGATGCTAACTAACCCACCGATAACCCCGGTAAATCCAGAAACCACAATTTGCGCCAGAGCATTTATCCAGCTCCATTTTGCTTTGCCCTGCTTCACATCAATCAGGAATCGGACCAGCCCGCCCCACCCCGCAATGATCAGCAGAGCGAGCCAGGTAATCCCGGCAATGCTCTCTTTGTCTTGCATATGTTTAGCCATGGTTTCACCTCCGGGTTAACGGGGTGCTGTGTGTGTGAAAGGATCAGGACCGTCGGGCTGGTTTATCAACAAAGCTCGTCGCAGATGATTCCCGCTGTCCTGAAAATAAAAAAGGCCACCAGGAAGGTAGCCTTCAAAGCGAGCAGATTGGTAGTGTTACCCGGCTAAAAATCCGAGTCAAAACAATCCCTGCCTTTATGCAAGGAGCATTAAAAGGTTCAGGGGAAATACAGTGGGTTAGCGAGAGCTAAATGACCTAACGCTCTCCAAGTTCTGAAGATATTTTCCAATACACTTCCATGATACTATTTGAGTAGATGTCACCATCAGGCATTGAATCAGTTGCTCTCGCTGCATTCCTGAGCGTAGCTAAAATATGCTTCCCACGCTCGCTATCACTCGGCTCCCAGTAAGGCAGTTTAGTTCCATCATCAAACTCTAGGAAATGATAGGCATTTATCTTTTTTGCCCCATCCATTTTTTCATTGGCAATAGTTATGAGCTCGTCGACATCAACATGTTCAGCATTCTGAATCCTATAACGAATGTTTCCCAGCAACATTTGAGTAGCATGGTAAGCACGAGCATACTGATTTCGATCTTTTGCAGCCGCTACAAGTTCTTTGCTTAGAGAATAATGCCCATATCCCAATATGAGAAACCAAACAGCAGAAAAGACCAGGGCAGAATAAACCCAGCCATGGCTGATCATCCAATACATGGCACCAATAATAATTATTATTTCAATAAGTAGACGTTTCATCACTAAACCTAAACTTTAGAATATTTGTTTAGATTATCTGACAAATCATAGGAGAGCGTTAAGGTCTAGGTGCGAAAAGCCCCGCACGATGGCGAGGCTCTTAATTTGGTCGACAATCGAAGCTATGGCGACGATATCAGATTTATATGAAATATATGCTTTTCAGTTCGGTTTTGCAAGACTTACATCTAAATTTGTCGCCTTTTGTTGTGAACGTGATCGCGTAGTCGATATGAGCGCGTCGCTATCAAGCCTAACTAAGTTGCTGCGCATAGCCAGCCAATGGGGTAGATAGGTTTCTGTCCATGTGGATTTTGCTACGCCCACCAGTTCCGCCAGTTCCTTATATTCGTATGTGTCACGCCCCGCCAGTTCGGCTTGGACATCCTGCGCTGCCAGCCAGATAAGCTGACGAAGGCGGTCGACTGTTTTCTTTGCAATGCGAATGCCGGCCAACTTCTCGCTGAATTGTTCCCACGCCCACCGGGTGATTGTCTCCTGGTGCTCCCAACAGATATTGTCGCTGTAGTTCCAGAGCAACCAAGCTTTTTGATGCTTCTCCAGCGACAGGATGGCGCGGCGCCAGCTGGCAGTAGAAAACTCAACAGGCTGCACCAGGGCTATGGCTGAGCCTTTGGCGCGGGACTGCTTGCCAGGAACCGGAGGATTACTCGGCTTAACCATTCTCCCTGTTGCAGGGTCGACTACCTTCATCCGCTTATTGCTGCGCGCCGTCGCTTCAAACATTGCGTTCTCAGCAAAGGCTACCAGTTGCCCTTTCGTCGCACCGCTCAGATCGGCGGTGGCCACTATCAGCTGCTGGCGAACATACTCAAGGTACTGGGTATTCATACTTTCTCTCCTGAAGCCTGATAGATGCGGACGAAATTCTTCAAAATGCGGTAGTCAACTAAGACGGTGCCGCGGTGCCGGCAGAGGCGGAGCTTGTGCCAGCGGTCGCGGATGCGTTCGATAACGTCACGGCTCATGCGGCCTCCGCCATAAGCTGGTCATACGTCAGGTAAAGGCCCCAGCAGCTAAACAGCACATGTGCCTTAACAACGGCCATTTCCTCGTTGTTCCACCGGCAGAACCATCTGATCGCTCCCATCGTCTCGCTCTCAATCTGATGCGATCCGTTCAGGTGGATGGGATAGACCATGTCATCAAAGACAGCAGCAGTGGACATTGGGTATTGGATTTTGCTCATGCGGCCTCCCGTTGTTTTATTAGCGCACGGCGTAGCGCGCTGTAATGGCGCCTGATGCCTTCCAGTTCTTCGATGGTGTATCGGTGAGGAGTGTTGTTGTTTTCCAGATCTTCGACGCGCTCAGCACCGATTTTCTCTACCAGGCCAATGCGGTACTGCTGCTGGTTTCCTGACATCTGCACGTTGCAGTGATGGCACTGCTTGTGAATGTTGTCCTCGTTGTAGCGCAGGTGCGATGCTTTACCGCGGGAACGGTAATGGCCGGCTTCCCACTGAACCGTATCTAATGTGCCGCAGCTGATGCACGGCAGATCATGGTCACGTTCGCGTATGTAGTCATTAACGACTCGCTGTGTCATATCCTCCCAATGTCTGAGAGGCTTCACCGCGGCTTTGCGTTTACGCCATTCGGCGCGCTCTTTCTTCGCATTCGCCTGCACCTGTTTTTCGCGCTTCTTCTCCAGTTCCTGCATGGCATATTCAGCGCCATGCTCAGGACAGCACCAGCGATGATTTTCGAATGCAGGAGTGAATTTCACCCGACATATTTTACAGCGTCGTTGGGGTTTCTTTGCCATGTTCACCCCCATATCCGGTTGCGCCAGCGGGAATCAGGCCGCGGTGGATTCTTGTCTTCCACCAGCTGAGCGCTGACGGTCCAGGTTGTAAAATCTGGGTTTAAGCTACGTTCGACCTTTACCCCACGCTTGCGGTACTTATCCATCAGTTCATCGGCCTGCTGGGTTGTGCAGTCGTGATGGTGAAACCATGAATATTTCATCGCCTCACCCCGCAAAGCTGAGCAATTGATACGCTGCATTTTCAGCAGCATCACGACTGGCGAATTTTTGGGACAGAATCCACCGCCAGAGCACATCTAATGAGGACTGGTAAAGCTGGTGGAATTCAGTTTCGTCCATACTGGCGAAAGAAATGCTACGGGGATGCTTTTTCAGAGTGCCATCCGGCAGTTGTAGCGCATCGTAATGGCCAGCTTCGACGATTACCCATGAGCGATAGGCGTCAAAGGATTTGCAGATGCTGATGCTTCCGGCTCGTTTTTCTGCGATGCGGTCAAGATACTGCTCTGCAATATCCTGGAATACCGATTCCCTGCCACCATGGGATGCAAGGAATTTGGAATAACCGAGAATCAGCCTGCGCTCGTTCGAAGAGATTGCGCCGCCGGTAGGCTCCCAGTATTCAAAGCCCAGATTGAGTAATGCGAAATATCGGCGGTGAAACGTCGGGTTGCGGACAAGCTTATAATCGGCCTCCAGGACGGCGCCGAGCTTGCATTTTGATTGCAGAAAATCGCTGGTCTCCGGCGTTGCGGGGATCAGGATGCCTTGAGAATGTTTTATTAAGTGCAAGTGCGCCATGGTTTCTCTCCGTGGCGCAGTAGGTTAACGGTTGTTCAGGCCGTTGATTTCATATTATCAGAAGGTGGGATAACTCGGTAGCCGAGGCGATGCAGAAAACTGGTCATTGTGTTGAGATTAAATATTCCCTCGTCCTCAAGTAGCGGTCGCATAGAAGTAATCCCGCTAGCCGTGTACACCAGGGCTCGGCCAGCGGCCCTGATACTGCCCACAATTTCACCTGTAGAACGTTTAACCAGATCGTAATACTCGTCACTCTCTCTGCGCATCCCTACCTCCCGGAAGCAAAATCATATACTGTGTTTTTATACAGTATAAATTAATGTTGAATCACTTACATGTGAAAATTACACGGTACGAGGGATATGATGGCAGATGAAGATCACCCTACAAGCCACTATTTTCAAAAGAGATTATCACAATTGAAAGTTTGGGAGTTTTGTTTAACTTTCATGGCTAACGGAGTGAAAAGTTTTTTGCGCGGTTGTCGACGGCATATTTTGTGTATCGTATAAGCCCCTATTTACCAGTGCAAAAAAAAACCCGCCGAAGCGGGTTTTCTCATGCTGCCTTACCATTTCTCTCTGTCAACTTTGGCAAAATTGAAAGTAGAAGGCTATCCAGTTGTATAGTCTGGCAGTTTAGAAGAGACGACTACCACTGGGTAAGATGCATTGACGCCATACTCAAGTAGTGAGCTAACCCGCCAGGCATTAACTAACCACTTTATTATGGCTACATCGAACATTTATTTCAGAAACTTGTTATACACGAAGAACTCAGTATCTCGCACAAATCCATTACGCTCATACAACGCCTGTGCACGGATGTTATCTGTAGCGGTACTAAGCATAATAAATGCCGAATCGCTCTCCTTCGCCAGTTGCTCAGCACGTGAGATTAGTTTGTGTGCCACACCATGCTTCCGAGCTGACTCATCAACGAAAAGGTCATAAAGCAACCAAATACGCTTCATCTCAAGAGAGCAAAATAAAGGATAGAGCTGCGTAAAGCCTACCGCTTTCCCATCAACCTCGGCGTAAAAGATCACGGACTCATTAAGCTGAAGGCGCTTGAGAATAAAATCTCTGGCCTGCGAGGCATTTTCTTCGACCTCGTAGAAACGACGGTACCCGAGATACAGGGGAAGGATAGTATCCACATCATGTGGTTGAGCCTGGTAAATCTTCATACAAAAACCTCATAACCAATGAGCGTATAATTGTATTACAAATAATTTTTCCGATTTGTCCTTTTGTGGGCTTAAGTTCACTTTTCGCCCCCTATTCTCCTGTTGGATTAATTTTTCGCCATAAAAGATAAAACCCGCCGAAGCGGGCTTTATCATGCTGCAATGTCTTTTTTCAGGCACATCTCCGGCAAATTAGCCCTCACCAGCGCCTCAGCGAATGGGGGCGGCACAGCGTTGCCGCAGCGCGCAACTTGCTTATCCTTCGCATACTTAACGCCGCGGTAATCTTGGTCAATGATGTACCAGTCCGGGAAGCCCTGCGCGCGGTACAGTTCGTGTGGCTGAAGCATACGCATGCCGATATCAACGATGCGGTAAGTTACCCCGGCGATTTCCACCAGCCCGGTGCTATCGGCTCCACAATACTCTTTCAGGAACGCTAGAACCTGTTGCGCGCGCTGCTCGTCGTAATGCTCAAAAGCGAGAGTGGTCTCAACTTCCCCGACGTGCTGGCCGCCGGCGGTAAGGGTCGGCATCGGTGCATCAGTCCGCTGTCCATCACGACAGGTACCGCGTAACTTGACCAAGTGAGAGGCAACAACGGCATGGTGATCGACAGTCGTCACGGAATGGGCAGGTTCATCAAGGCTGACGCCGGCGCCGGTATAGTTCCCGCCGTAGTGCTTCGCCAGGAATGCGCTCACCGTTGCGAATTTATTGCCACCGGCGGTAACAGTGCCCAGCGGGTTGCCTAGTTGCAGCACGCGCGGCTCCTGCCCGGAGCGTTCGCCATATCCCATCTGAATCAGCGTCGGCGTCACCAACTGCGATTTGCCTCCACCGCCCGCCGTGATAGTCGCGTTCGGCACGTCCGCCCGGTGGCCGATGCTGGCGCCAAACTGCCGGGCAATAACCGGAGCGACGACGCAGGCACGGGACTCTTTCAGGATGGTGTGAGCGGGTTTATCGAGCGGACGTGGTTTCGCCTGATATTCGCTGCCGCCATTCCCAGCCATAAACGGTGCTAACGTCGGGACGGCGAGCGCGTAGCCGAGTTTTTTTGTTATGGTCTGAAGGGGGGCGCCTAACTCTTGACCACGAAAACAATCGTATTGCCCTTTTGTCGTAGTGTGGTTGCACTTGACGATGAACGGCTCGGCACTGTCGATAACAAATCGCTGGATGCCCCGGGCAATGCGTCGGAGCGTATTTTTCGCCAGCGGCTTTTTGCGGCCAAAAATCGACGGCGCCGGGATAGACCAGTCGATGCATTCCGCAGCTGTACGCCATGGCGCCAGTTTGCCAGCAAACACTGCTGGTGATTTCGGATCCCCGTGAGTGGCTTCCGGCCAGACTATCGGTTGCCCGTCTCGGCGCATAACCATGAAAAAGCGTTTCCGGATCGTTGGTGTACCAAGGTCGGATGCTCGAAGTTCACGGTAATCCAGGTCATAACTCAGACCTTTTACCAGCCGTGCAGCATCCTCGCTATCAAGCGAAATATTCAGAAACTCGCAGCATTCGGCCAGCGCCGGATGGTTCGCGGGGATTCCGGTTGTCAGCATGCCGACGAAAGCCTGGAATGTTTCCCCGACGCGTTCCGGGTCTGGCCGCATTTCAGCAGCCAGCAGCGGCCCCCACGTTTTGAACTCTTCAACGTTCTCCAGCATCATCACCCGCGGGTCTACATCCAGCGCCCAGCGAAGGACTATCCACGCCAACCCACGGATTGATTTTTCTACCGGCTTCGCCCCTTTCGCTTTCGAAAAGTGGCGGCAGTCTGGCGAAAACCAGGCCAGTCCGACGCGGCGGTCGGCAGTCGCAACCTTAGGGCGAACCTCATACACAGATTCGCAATAGTGCAACGTATCCGGGTGGTTCGTGGTGTGCATAGCCACCGCGTTGGGATCGTGGTTTATAGCAATATCCACGCTGCGCCCGATCGCCATCTCTATTCCAGTACTCGCCCCACCACCACCAGCAAAGTTATCAACGATGATTTCTCTCACGCGTATTTCTCCATGGCACTGGCCAGCGAACGGGCCGCGGCGATGATTGTCGGCACCGGCATTTTTTCAAGCCACATGCGGTTGATATGGTGCTGTAATCGGCGCTGGTGATGCGCCGGTAGTTCTCCGGCGCTTTCTACATGAGACAGAACCATTGCAACCTCGGCGGGCCAGACGGTTTCAGGCACATCCACCAGCAACAACTGTTCCAGCTCCAGAATACGTTTGCAGGCATACTGCAGCGATGGTTCCATTTTCTTGTTCATGCCTGCGTTCCTTCCAAAGCAACCGCAATAGCTTCAAAAAAACCATCACGGGTATTATTTGTCATCGCTGGTACGAATGCAGCCATCAACAGCTCCTGATCGCAGTTTTCGTCTTCAGAGAGCATCGCTATTTTTTTATCCAGACGATTCTTTGCGTCCTGCAGTTGCTCGTTCTTACTGGCGCGTTGGATGTAGTCCGCAATGATTGCGATCGCTTTGTTCGTCAATTTCACTGTTACTTCACTCATAATTTGCTCCCGATTTTCTCAATCGTTTCCAGCAAAAGCCGACGGCGCGTGTTCTCGGCAAAGTGCCGGCGTCCGGTGTCTTTGTGGTAAAACTCGTTCTTTCCCACCACCCACATACTTTCAGTCGCGTGCAGTTTTTTACGTTTCGGACCGTCTTTGGTTATTACGATCCCGGTATGAGTTTTCACAATTGTCATATGCCCTCCCGGTACGAAGGGCATGGCCTGCTGGCATAAATGGCCTCCTGAACATCCAGGACCCGTTGGAATACCGGACTCCCCAACAGGCTGTAATTCATCCCAACAGCTGCTTTCGGAACCAGACCAAAACGCTTCATGTCAAAATCGATAACGGCGCGCTGGTCGCGGAATAAACCGGATCGGCCATGACGAACGACTTCGCCAGTGGCTTCCGCCTCGCGGAAATACTTCAGGACGGTATCGCGGCTTAACCCCAGTTTTTTCATTGCGTCGGTGGTCGTTAGGCGCCCCTGATGTTTCGTGATACGAATCACTGCGCGGACATACTCCCGGCGCTCAACAGCTGACAATGCTCTAGCCATGTTTTCCTCACTTAACGACGCGCAGATGGCGGACGTTTTTGCGATAACTATCCCAGACAAAGTTCACCCACATACCACCGTCCATCTGCAGACGGTCAAGGATCCGCGCGCCGAGGGTATCCGTCAGGGATTCATAATTCAGGTTGGTCAGAATGCCGACCGGACGCATGGATGACAGGCGACGATCGATAACCTGGTTCAGAATGACCTTCTCGCCGCTGCTGCCACGCTGAATCCCTACCTCGTCCAGGATGAGCAAATCAACCCGGCAAAGGTCGTCCAGTAGAGATGCTTCTGACTGCCCGTCGTCATAGCACTCACGAACACGTAGCATCAGGTCAGGAATAGTCACCACCAATACGGAATGTCCACCAGCCAGCAGGTGATTGCCGATTGCCGCCGCCAGATGGTTTTTCCCGGTACCAGGAGCTCCGCTAAATACAAAGCTTGCGAACCCGGAACCGAAGTTTTGTGCGTAGCTTTTTGCCATCGTCAGCGCCCGACGCTGCCCATCTCCTGCAACCTGATAATTTGCGAACGTGCAGCTGCGGTGCAGATCCTGTATCCCGGCACGACCGAAAATTTTCTCTGAACGTGCACGCTGGTTCTGCTTTTCCAGTTCCTCGCAGCGTTTTCGACCTTCCTCTGCCTGCCATGTGCGCCACTCGTCAACGCTGGCGAACTTCGGCTCAACACCTGGAGGGATAAGCTTTCTCAGCCGTTCCATCGCACTACCAGTACCAATCATATTTTTCATATCTACCCCCTGAACCCGCTGGGAATTAACTTACTGGGCTGGGACACTAGATTCGGATCCCGCTTTCCGGCAGCCGCGGTTGCGGTCCATGGTTCCTCGTAGTGCTTGGACGGACCGAAAAATGTGGATGCCTGTTTCACGAACTCGGTATTGAGTTTTCCGGCAGCAGTCACGTATGCAGCGTATCGACGAACGCCATCGATGAGCTCCTGCGCTGTCGCGCCGGATTTAATTCGGGCAGTCCAGGCTTTGAACGCGTCAGCCTTGCTGTTGCCTCCGGCTCGTTTCGGGTATTCCCTCCAGGCCTGTTCAAACTCCTCCGAATAACTGCTTTTCGGCTTTTCAGATGGAGCTTCATCTGAAAATTCACTATCCGGGGGTGTGGCGGAGCCATGCCCCAAGAGATCTTTATCTTTTTCTTGTTCCTGATCCTGTTCCTGATCTTGGCTTCCTAGCCCCTTCGAAGCCCCTTCCAAAATTCGGCGTGGTTCTCGCTTGATATTCAAATGAAAATCATTTTTGTAACGCTCGTAAAACTCTGAAAGAAAACGGTTTTCAGTAAGTGATGCATACTCACTTCTGACTCCAGCGCAACGGTTATCACCTGGCTTTAATGCTTTGCCTACCTGATAGGCGGCCATTTCATGCACCCAGACCATCTCTGTGTCCTCGTCATAGCTACAAAACCCCGCTTCTATGGACCTATTAAGCCCCTTCGAAGCCCCTTCCAAGCCCAAGCCTGTTTCATGGGCGATGTAAAGAATTGGCAGGTAATACAACCCGAGCATGTTTGCGTGTGGCGAGGTCATCAGATAGAACGAGACCACCTGCGCTTCAGCGCCTTTTTTCCGCAGTTCCCGACCTGTTTTCCCCAGCCAGAATTGCGGTGCGACTGTTGCATAGTCACGCATAGATACCCCTGAACTTATGACGTTGGTTTATCGGTCTTTTCTGCGTGCTGAAAGACAATATCAACGCACTGAAAGACACATTTTTGACAGATGGATACGCCGGGGCCGGCGATGAGAACGCCTGCAATCTCAATGTTGCTCGCCCCGCAAAAGGAGCATTTATGGGTCGCCTGGGCGTTTACCTCAGTCTTTGTTCCTGACATACTTACCTCGCAATTACCTCTTCGTTTTTGCACCTGAAAGCCGTTGGTGTTACAGCACCGCGGCTTTCGCCTTTTTGATACCCGACATTACAAAACCCCCAGCATTGAAGTGACGATGGCCATCAGTGGCGCCGTTAGTTCTGGGTCAACCCGGAACATCTCGACAATTCCCTCGCTCAGTTCTTTCAGCTTTTGATGGCGTGGAGCACCCATAGCAACAGCAACCTTCGCTTCGCTGGTCTCCTTCTCCAGCCGTGCCAGGCGGGACATGAAATTGTCTTCAGGCAACAGGCGGTGGCGGTATTCCAACGGGAGGACGGCCATGATGGCTGGCGTCAGAAGACGCACATTCGCGCGATACTTTTCCGAATCGACCTCGTTATCCAGGTAACGGAAAAGCTTCTGGCGGGCGCGGCTGATGTCCGCGGGAAATTCAATTTCTTCCCCGCCCTGCTGGCGCCACTCATCGATGATGTATGCCGAAACAACATCCTGACCTTCAGCTGCTGCCCAGGCGCGAACGGCAGAACGAATGCCGTCGTGATCTGCCACTTTCGCCTGATTTCGCTTTATCAGAGCGCCGGGGTTGAATCCGGTATTTTGTTGAAAGGAAAGTGTTTGCATGGTCATCCCGCCAGATTTTGTGAAGACAAACCGTCGTTTGGATTTGGGTAAAGGTCTGGGCGAAGTTCATGCGGAGTAACGCCGGTTACCCGGAAGATTTGGAAAACCCGAGACTGAGGAACGGCTCCCCCATGGCGATGCTTCCAATGGCTAATCGTCATAGATGAGACGTCCAGTTTTTCTGCTAGCTTCGTTGCGTCACCAGCGATTTGTATGGCTTTTTCTAATGCGTTCATAAACCACTCCGTTAAAGTTACAGAGCAGATTAAACATTATGTTTATTTTAATGTCAACTTTATGAATGTTGAGGTGGTAAACATTTAGTTTAAAATCGTGATATATGAGAAAAAATACGCACCAGTCCGACAACCCACAGGTCCAAAGGCTCAATGAAATAATTGAGATGAAGCGCATATCCAAAGCGGATATAGCGAGAATTTGTGGCGTAAGTTCGCAATCGGTTAACAACTGGTTTGTGCGGGGAGCGATCGGAAAGAGCTCGGCCATAAAGCTCGCTGATGCTCTTGGCGTAAGCCTTGAGTGGGTTTTAGGTCAGGACGTGGATGCAAATGATGGTTTACGCCCGGACGAGAAGCGGTTGCTGGAACTTTATAACCAACTCCCCAACGAAGAAGAGCAACAGAACATGCTGCGGATCGTATCTCTGCGGCTCAAAGAGCTCGATGAGCTGTATGCCAAGTACATGGGGCGAAGGATCAGGGGCGATGAAGAATATTGAAGCTAAGAGTTGCTTATGAATGATGAAATGTTATACGCCAGAATTGCGTATATTATCCCATTTCAAAAAGGCCCCGGTGCAAGTAGAGAGCCGGTTTTATTAATTCGCGCGCAACAGCATGAAGAAATAGCATTCGATATATCTTTATTTTTTATAGGGTTAAAGCCTAGCCAAGTCTATCTCGCGTCTTATTCTATCCGCCCAGCCAAAGAAGATGAGTTATATCCTCAATTTTTCTTTCAAAAAAAATTCAGAGTTGATGATATTGAGGCTATTGGCGGATTTTTGCCAGTTTCTTTCGACGCTCCAATTACCCTACCCCACGGTATTCCAACCGGCCAATATCGCATCGATGCCACACTGAATGTTGAGGGCGGGAATGAAGCTGAAACTAGGGCGGCGGTGTCTTTCATTGATGTAAGGATTGAAGGCTAACTTATGGTTGGTGATAGTGCAGAAATATCAATTCCCTCCTATCAGCAAGGTAGTATAAGCTTCACTGTAGAGAGGAAGGGAATTTCTGCTTCCTCTAACAGTGGCAATGGTAGAGGGCCTGATATGGAATCGCGAATCGCTAAGCTTGAATCTGATGTTGAGTACATCAAGCGTGATATAGCTGAACTAAAAACAGACATCAGGTCTGTAGATAGCAGGCTGGCCAATATCGAAACCGGTATCTCATCCATGAAAACAACGTTTAAAGCAACGGGCGTCGTTGTAGCTGGAGTTTTCTCATTCTGCGTTTACGTTTTCGGTAGCTACGTATCCAAGATTATTGATGCTTTGAATGAATTAGTTCTTAAGTGATTCAGTGGTTTAAGCCGCCGATTTCACTATTGAATCATCAAGATATTATCTGCACATAATAACCCGGCCACCGCGCCGGTTTTTTATTATCCGTACTCTTTTGGTAGCGACAGAACGTCAAGGGCCAATTCCACAGCCAGATCGACCTGGTCTTCCTGCCACAACACCTGAATCATCTCTATCAGCGCCTCTCTTGACGGCTCTTTCTTCTCAACCAGTAACTGCATAACCGCTATCCCGATAACCTGCGCTATTTGCGGGTGCATCTCCGCGAAAAACTCTTCCTCATACCGCATACCATTAGCCCTCACAGATGTTTTTATAACCAAAGAATAGACCCATAAACATACTCCCTGCACTAACCCAGCCCTCGCTATAAACTTTTTGTTTATACATAATTACTCATAATGTTGACACAGCATTAAACATTGTGTTTAATTAACTCCAGCAACACCCCACCAAGGCAGGACGCCCACGAAGTAGCTGCCCGGAGCATACGAATGCCGGGATGAGGTGGAAATATCAATGCGCAGTAGGTAGCAACGTTCCGCTGGCCGGCGACAAGGCAGAGGTTGAAATGAGTAAGCAAGGCATCAGAGCCCTGATCATTTCGGCAGTTATCGGGCTCTTCATCTGGACGGCGCTAATCAGCGCACTGTGGGAGTTATATCAATGGTCGATTTTGCACGTAAACCCGCTCGTCAGCAGGCTATTCGGTTAAGCCCTCTGTCAGCATTCATTCGTCGGGTGTGTTACATGCTCGCACAAAAAGGTGACCCTTCATGAACACGATGTTCGCACTGGTTCTCACTGTCGGCATGCTGACTGGCGGAAATCAGGACGTTCTTCTCGGTGTATATGACAGCGAGTCGGATTGTAAGAAAGCTGCAGTTGAGCAGGGAGTTGAAGAAAACTGTTACCCGCTTAAGGGAGTATTAGCAGAAAACCCAGCCGCATTTACGGCTCAGATGTAGGGGGGAGTTATGCAGAAGAAATGCGCTTATTGCCGCAAGCCGATTGAGGAAGGCAAGGAAGTAAAAATGACCATCCTCATCATTCACGGTTCGCAACTGGCGCCACGGGAAAGAACCTATTGCTCTACGAAGTGCGGTCAATACGACCAGATGGCCAACGAGGCCTAACGTAAAACCCGCCGAAGCGGGCTGTACGTCCGGTGACACCGACCAAAGTTCCACCGGAAATTACCAAAAACCAATGAACACCCTGAATGGGCGCTATCAATGGCCCGAGGGATTCTACATCCAAAATTGAGGCTATCACATGGAATATTTTTACCTGATAAAAGCGACTCAAAAATCGGGTAAAGCCGATGCTGTAATCTGGCGTTCTGCAAAAACCGAATCCCGCGCGCTGCTGCAACTGGACGTTGACCTGGAAGATGCTGAGATTGAAACAGGCCGCGGCAAAGACTATCAAAAGCCAATCCGTACCGATTTCCCGGTATTTAACGATCTCCCGGCTGAAGGTGTTCTCGATTACTCATGGTGTGAACGCTACCAGCTCGCCGACGATGGTCGCACCTGGGCACTGAAGCCAGGACAAGAGCCTGTAGACGTTCATCACACCGATGATGCTGAAGTATCCTCTGAGCCTGTCACTGGCGAGTTGGTTGATGACAATAGTGCTGACGATGCTGGTGATGTCGATACCGTGGAATCGTTCGGCAATGCTGAATACGAAAACGATACAAACGCCCTGTTCAATATTGCTGAGCAGCCGTTCCGCATTAAGCTACTGGCGCAGTACATGGCGAACGATAACCACGTCTATCAAATCAGTATTCCGCACCGTAAAGAGCTCGCCGTTCTGGAAATGGATACCGATAACTCCGCAGTGCAGGATCTGATTCTCGCCGCTGAGAACGTCCAGGGGTTGAAGGATGCCGACATGCCTACCCTGTGGAAATTTACCAGCGCCAACAAAGCTGTATTTCCTGAAGGTAAGCGCCACGAACTGGGCAAGCGTATCCAGTTTGCAAAACTGTGGTTTGAAACTCCGCACATTGACCGCGGCAAACTCGTTCTCGAATGGTCTGCCGGAAATTACATTTCTTCCGTTCAGAAAACGGACACCGGCACGAATGCTGGCGGCGGTAATAAAACCGATCGCAACCCTGACTACACCCATACCCTTGATACGCTTGATGTTGAGATTGCGCTGGCCACAATGCCGATGGATTTCGATATCTACAATTTCCCGGCATCCATTCATCGCCGGGCTAAAGAAATCGTCCAGAAAAAAGAAAGCCCGTTCAAAGAATGGTCTGCTGCGCTGCGTAAAACCGCAGGCATCCTGGATTATTCACGCGCTGCCATTTTTGCCCTCATTCGTGGCGCCACCAGCGATATTCATCATTTCCCGGTAAGTCTGCAGACCTATATCAATGCGAACCTGACAGAGCATAAGCATGACACGCCCTCTGCTGAAACGCTTGAGAAAGCCGGGCATGTCTCATCTGCCGCCGTCGCTGAACGGTCAGCCGTGGATAAGATTCTCGCAGCTGAACGCGGTGAATATATCGAAGGGGTAAGCGATCCAGATGCACCGAACTGGGTAACGGAAGACCTGACTAAACCCAAACAGCCTGAAGTTTCAAACATGGGCAATGGTGTTTTTTCGATTGATGGTCTGATGGATAGCCAGCCAGCATCATCACCAGCACTTTCTATCGTGGACCAGGCGCGCCAGCGCGCTGCAGAAGAAAAATTACATCCAGCTAATTCCGGGGAAACCACCAGCGATGTGCAGATGGAAACGGCTCAGTCAGTCAAAGACGAAAATGATAATGCGGTATCAGCAAGCGAAGGCACTGATGCAACTGCTCCGCAAGCAGATGCCGTGAACATGCGCGACATTCTTGCTGAGCGCTGCCCTGACCTTACCGCGGCAGTTTTGCAGGACCAGCAATCAGCAACTGCAGAAGAAGAGCATGAGCCAGAGCCGGAAGCAACAAAATGGCCTGAATTCTTCGAGCCTGGTCGATATGAAGGTGTTCCGAACGAGGTTTATCACGCGGCGAACGGCATCAGTTCAACTCAGGTTAAAGATGCCCGTATATCTCTGATGTACTTCGAAAAGCGTCACGTCTCGAAAGTCATTGAAAAAACGCGTTCTCCTGTTCTGGATATGGGCAATCTGGTGCATGCGCTGGCGCTGCAGCCTGAACAGCTGGAAAAAGAATTCAGCATCGAGCCGGAAATACCGGAAGGCGCCTTCACCACGACTGCGACGATCCGCGCGTTTATCGACGAGTACAACGCCGGTCTTCCGCCGCTGTTGAGTGCTGACGATATCAAAGCATTGCTGGAGGCGCACAACGCCACACTGCCTCAACCGGTTCCTATGGGTGATGACGTTACCCAAACAGGTGAAAATTACATGGCCTTACCCGCTGAATTTCAGCGCGTAGAAGATGGCCAGAAAGTTACCGCAGCCAAAATGAAGGCATGCATCAAAGAATATAACGCCACTCTGCCCACCCAGGTGAAAACCAGCGGTAGCCGTGATGCCCTGTTAGAACAGCTGGCGATTATCAATCCTGACATGGTCGCTCAGGAGGCCCAGAAGGCGCAGCCGCTGAAAGTATCAGGCAATAAAGCGGATCTGATTCAGACCGTGAAATCGGTTAAACCGGATGCCGTGTTTGCCGACGAACTGCTGGATGCATGGCGCGAAAACCCGGAAGGAAAAATACTGGTTACCCGCCAGCAGATGAGCACTGCGCTGGACATTCAGAAAGCACTATTAAATCACCCCACCGCCGGCAAGCTGCTCCAGCATCCGAACCGCGCCGTTGAGGTGAGCTATTTCGGTATTGATGAGGAAACCGGGCTGGAAGTTCGCGTGCGCCCTGACCTTGAGATAGACATGAGCGGCCTGCGCATTGGTGCGGACCTGAAGACCATCAGCATGTGGAACATCAAGCAGGAAGGCCTGCGCGCGAAGTTGCACAGGGAAATCATTGAGCGCGATTACCACCTCAGCGCGGCCATGTACTGCGAAACCGCTGCTCTGGATCAGTTCTTCTGGATTTTCGTCAACAAAGACGAGAACTACCACTGGATCGCCATCATCGAGGCATCCGCAGACCTGCTGGAACTGGGCATGCTCGAGTACCGCAAAATGATGCGCGCTATCGCTACCGGCTACGACACTGGGGAGTGGCCAGCTCCGATCATCGATGATTACACCGACGAACTTAACGATTTCGACCTGCGCCGTCTCGAAGCGCTGCGCGTACAGGCATAAGGGGAAAAACAATGTCCAATTTAGTCGCAACTACTGAAAACCAGACCCAGAAGATCGACAACGTTTCTATTCTGACGAATGGTGAATTGTTCAACCGCCTGCGCACGCTTTCTGAAGTAATGGCCAACAGTGGAAATTTCGTCCCTGAACATTACCGCGGTAAACCAGATGCGTGCATGGCTGTAGTGATGCAAGCAGCGCGTTGGGGTATGGATCCGTTTGCAGTGGCACAGAAAACCTTCATCGTGGGTAACTCAGGAGTGCTTGGCTATGAGGCACAACTGGTGAATGCGGTAATTAACACCATGGCCCCAACCAAAGACCGGATCCATTTTGAATGGTTTGGTGCATGGGAAAATATCGTTGGCCGCTTCATTAAAAAAACCAGCGGCAAAGGTAACGACTACATCGCGCCGGGCTGGGATTTGAAAGATGAAGCTGGTGTGGGCGTCCGCGCCTGGGCAACGCTCAAAGGAGAATCAGAACCTCGTGAGCTTGTGCTGATGCTTTCTCAGGCACAAGTACGCAATTCTACACTGTGGGCGAGCGACCCTCGCCAGCAGTTGGCCTATCTTGCCGTTAAACGTTGGGCGCGACTGTATTGTCCGGATGTAATCCTCGGGGTATATACCGCCGACGAAATTGACGAACGCGAAGAAAAGGTTATCAACCCGGCGCAAACAGAAAAAGTCACGCTGAATGAGATAACAAACTCGGTTGGCGCTTCCATCAGCACGCAAGAGTCTGCATCTAACGTCGACGCAGTTGCCGATGGACTCCGCGACCGAATTGATACAGCTGACTCAGTGGATCAGGCCAAAGCCATTCGCGTAGACATCGAATCACAGAAAGCTCTGCTGGGTACTGCTCTTTATACCGAGCTGAAGAATAAGGCGGTGAAGCGTTACTACCTTGTTGATGCGAAGAACAAAGTTGAGGCTGCCATAAATTCACTTCCTAACCCAGGGGATCCGGAAGCCGAAGCGTTATTCGCGAAGGCAGAAAGCACCCTGACCTCATCGCGCCGCCACCTGGGTGATGAACTGTATGACCAGTTCCGTATCACCCTGGACGACATGAAACCGGAATACCAGGGCTAAGGGAGGCGGGAGGGTTCGCCCTCCCGGTAGCGATATGAGCAAATCACTTAATGCACGTTGTATCCGCCGCTGGGAAGTTGAATTTAAACCACTCTGCGACTCAAAGCTTAATCCGTACTGGCGCAAGCGTGACCTGCGCGGGTATATCCGCGAAGCTGCGCTTACCACCGCTTACAGCATGGTCGAGAGCATGGCTGAACGTAACGCCAAAGTTGACTATGACGGCGCGCCTAATAGCTGGAGCTATGAGTTTTCTCTCTGGTACCGCTTACGCCGGGAAAAATATCTCAAAGAAGCGCGCGACTACCTGAATGAAGAAGCCACCAACGACGAGATCGACGAAGAAATAGAAAACGAGCTGGAGGCCTGGAATGACTGAACGCGGAATGAAATTCTCCAAATTCACTGAGCTGGTAGCCCTAATCTGGTCCAACCCAATGACGCAGCGGCGCGACCCGGAGATTACCATCTCTATTCACTCGCCGGGCAGTATTGGTGCGTCGCCATCCGTTGCTGTCGAGTCCATTCAGGCTGGCTTCGACTGGGATGCTGGGCAGGTGATGATTTACCCGGCCCAGCCACTTACCACGCTGACGCCTGAACAGGTGGCGGACATAACCACCAGCGTGCGGAAAGGCCAATCATGGCACGCATTTGAGGCTTACAAGAAGCACAAGGCCCAGCTGGAAAACGCAGCGCTTGAGCATGCGAAAGTCGCCGGGCAGCGCGACGAGCTTCTAGCGGCGCTGGTTTCCTTGGCTGCTGTCGCTCGCCGCTATCTTCCGGATTATGACGAGCATCCAGAAATACAGAAGACTGATGACGCCATCTCCCGCGTCAAAGGCGGTGCAGCATGAGTCTTAAACATCGATTACCTGAGCTCGAAGCCAGCATCGACCCTGCGGCATTGCGCGCGGCCGCCGACGAATATTCGGATCTGCTGCTGACTTTGTGCTTGTGCATGAAGATGGCCGGCCCCACACGAGCGAACGTGCGCACCTGCGCCACCGCGCTTAAAAAGCGCATGACAACATGGCACAGCCAGAAAGAGCTCAACGCAATTCTGTCGAGTTGGGATCCCGTTGGCTATGTTCTCGGCCTCCGCCGTGAAGCGAACGACAACGCGCGAGCAGCTGGCGATCCGGTTGATGTATTTGTATGAGGTGGATATGCGACTGATAAACCGAAGCAAGCAATCACCGCTAGGGCGCCAGGCTTGTGATGCCGCACTGGCAAAACACGTTGAGCTTTATGGCGATTATGGTCGGCAGAAAATGAAGCGGACTTATACCGTCGTGGTGCAGGGTTCAAAAATCACTGTTGAAGTGGTTAACCGACGCTGCAGTTACGTGGCTACTGCTATGAGCTGCGCCCGTAGGCTGCAGCATCTTCCTGGACAATGTAACTAAGGGGCTTTTATGAATAACGCATCTCATTTCCAAGATGAAATATTGGTAACCAGTGACATTCTGTCCAGATACAAAATTTCACGCAGCACACTGTATTTCTGGAGCACACCATCCCGGATGCCATCGTACTTTTCTCAGCCGTTTCCGAAGCCAAAAATAAATGGCAGCCCTAAAAGATGGCGTTTGTCAGACCTTCTTGCCTGGGAAGACAACATGAGTATCAAACCAGAGGCTGGCCAATCAACTTCTCAAGATGACGCTGCCAAACAGCAAGCCAATGACGCTGATCATCCAAATAATCGTGGAGGTTATACCGCGCCATGACTCCAGACATATGATGCCCTAGTAGCTTTTCCACAACATGTGGTGGCGCACCTAATTCAGAAAGGCGCGTCGCCACTGTTCTTCTCAGATCATGAAGCGACCAAGGTTTCATCCCTGTTTTTGCAATAATCTGCGCAGAGAACAGAGCCACGTTTGGTTGAAGTGGCGGCCTGTCATCTTCTGGCCCCCTGTATCGTGACAACGTCACAACATGTTTTGAAACTGATGTTTCTTTTTCAGCTACCATCATCTGTATTACAGCCTCAGGAAGCGCCCTTCTCACCGACTTCCCAGTTTTATAGTCACTTGCCGGGATAGTCCATGTTTGTTCCTTGAAATCAAACCATTCCCATTTCGCTGTTCTGATCTCTGTACTTCGACACCCAGTCATAATGAGAAACTTCATTATCAATTGCTGCCTATATTTCATCTGAGGCAGAGCATTCCAAACTGTAATGATTTCATCATCACTTAACCTGCGGTCTTTTACAGCTGCTGTGAGCCCTACATCTGATCGTCTAAGGCTTTCAATAGGGTTCACGTTAATTACCCCACGGTTGGAACAGAAACGAAATGTGCGCTGCATCAAACCCAGCATTTGCCCTGTAACCACCCTTCGTCCCATACCGTCAAAAAGATTAAGCCAGTGAGCTTTAGTTGTCTGATCTACAATCATATTTCCGAGTACTGGAGCTATATGATTATTGAAGTCGCGGCGGTTAACTTTGATTTTTACCAGACCTTCAGGGATGCAGTAGTACTTCTCCCAGTAATCGAATGCTTCTTTCACTGTAAGCGCTTCTACTTTTTTCTGTTTCTCGAGTACTACTTGCCGTCTAGGATCAAGCCCTTCCGCTAGCCAAGCCCTGAACTGCTGCCTACGTTCTCGCGCATGAGCTAATGAGGTGGTTGGATAATCACCAATCGTTAGTTGAGCGGCTTTCCCGTTCCATCTGTAGCGGTAAAAGAATGTTATACTGCCGGATGTAGACAACCTGACATTCAGACCATGTGCGTCTGAAATGACCTCGATTTGGTCTCTTTTTTTGCCAAGAGCTTTTCTTAATTTTGTGTCGGTAAGCAATGTGTACACTCCGGAAGAAGATATACACATCAGTGTACACATTATGCGTAAATTGATAACCTTCAAATCTATGAAGAACACACAAAAATAAAGCGTTACATACTGGCAAGGCGTTGATAATAGCGGAATTATTGAAAAGAAATAAAGCATGACTAACAAACTTAAAACGGATTCATATGCCCTACGATAGCGTCTATCTCGAAAAGCGCCCGCCCGGCGCATTGCGCACCGTATGGCGTAAATTCTACGGCGATACCACCGCGATGATTGGTTTATACGGCTGCGGCGCGCTGGTGCTGCTGTGCGTATTCGGCGGCTGGTTCGCGCCTTATGGCATCGATCAGCAGTTCCTCGGCTACCAGCTGCTGCCGCCTTCATGGTCGCGCTATGGCGAAGTGTCGTTCTTCCTCGGGACCGACGATCTTGGTCGCGATGTGCTAAGTCGCCTGCTCAGCGGCGCGGCGCCGACCGTCGGCGGCGCCTTTGTGGTCACGCTCGGCGCCGCGCTGTTCGGCCTGGTACTCGGCGTGATTGCTGGTTCCACCCACGGTTTGCGTTCAGCGATAATGAACCACATTCTCGACACCCTGCTGTCGATTCCGTCGCTGCTGCTGGCGATTATCGTCGTCGCATTCGCCGGACCGCATCTGAGCCATGCCATGTTCGCCGTCTGGCTGGCGCTGCTGCCGCGCATGGTGCGTTCGGTCTACAGCATGGTGCACGATGAACTGGAAAAAGAGTACGTGATTGCCGCCCGCCTCGACGGCGCTTCCACGCTCAATATTCTCTGGTTTGCGGTTCTGCCTAATATTACCGCAGGGCTGGTCACCGAAATTACCCGCGCGCTGTCGATGGCGATCCTCGACATTGCCGCGCTCGGTTTTCTCGACCTCGGCGCTCAGCTACCCTCTCCGGAATGGGGCGCCATGCTCGGCGACGCGCTGGAATTGATTTACGTCGCCCCCTGGACGGTCATGCTGCCGGGAGCGGCCATCATGATAAGCGTACTGCTCATCAATCTGCTGGGCGACGGTATTCGCCGCGCAATTATTGCCGGGGTTCAATAATGCCGTTACTGGATATTCGTAATCTCACCATTGAGTTTAAAACCAACGAGGGCTGGGTAAAGGCCGTCGATCGGGTCAGCCTGACGCTGGCTGAAGGTGAAGTCCGTGGTCTTGTCGGTGAATCAGGTTCCGGCAAAAGCTTAATCGCCAAGGCGATTTGCGGCGTCACCAAAGATAACTGGCGGGTCACCGCCGACCGTATGCGTTTTGATGATATCGATCTGCTGCGTCTCTCTAACCGCGAGCGCCGAAAACTGATTGGCCACAACGTATCGATGATCTTCCAGGAGCCGCAATCCTGTCTTGATCCTTCCGAGCGTATTGGGCTGCAGTTGATGCAAAATATCCCCGGCTGGACCTTTAAAGGCCACTGGTGGCAACGCTTTGGCTGGCGTAAGCGCCGCGCTATTGAACTGCTGCACCGGGTGGGAATTAAAGATCACAAAGATATTATGCGCAGCTTCCCCTACGAGCTGACCGACGGCGAATGTCAGAAGGTCATGATCGCCATCGCGCTTGCTAACCAGCCGCGCTTGCTGATTGCTGATGAACCCACTAACGCCATGGAGCCAACCACCCAGGCGCAGATTATTCGCCTGTTGACCCGGCTCAACCAGAATAACAACACCACTATTTTGCTGATCAGTCACGATATGCAGATGCTCAGCAAATGGGCGGATAAAATTAACGTCATGTATTGCGGGCAGACGGTGGAAACCGCGCCGAGCGAGGAGCTGGTGACCATCCCTCATCACCCCTACACTCAGGCATTGATTCGCGCCATCCCGGATTTCGGCAGCTCAATGCCGCATAAAAGCCGGCTGAATACCCTGCCCGGCGCCATTCCGCTGCTGGAACAACTGCCGATCGGCTGTCGGCTGGGGCCGCGTTGTCCCTATGCGCAACGCGAGTGTATCGTCACGCCGCGTTTGACCGGCGCGCGTAATCATCTGTACGCCTGTCATTTCCCGCTGAACATGGAGAAAGAGTGAAATGGTCGAAACATTGCTGGAAGTTCGCAATCTTAGTAAGACCTTTCGCTATCGCACCGGCTGGTTCCACCGTCAGACGGTAGAGGCGGTGAAGCCGCTGAGCTTTACCCTGCGCGAGCGTCAGACGCTGGCGATTATTGGTGAAAACGGCTCCGGTAAATCAACGCTGGCCAAAATGCTGGCCGGGATGGTTGAGCCGACCACCGGCGAACTGTTGATTGACGACCATCCGCTGGCGTTTGGCGACTACTCATTCCGCAGCCAGCGTATTCGCATGATTTTTCAGGATCCCTCGACCTCGCTCAACCCACGTCAGCGTATTTCGCAGATCCTCGATTTCCCGCTGCGTCTCAATACCGATCTTGAACCAGAAGCCCGGGAAAAGCAGATTATCGAGACGATGCGCATGGTGGGCTTGCTACCGGACCACGTCAGCTACTATCCGCATATGCTGGCGCCGGGGCAAAAGCAGCGCCTGGGTCTTGCTCGTGCCTTGATCCTGCGTCCGAAAGTGATTATCTGCGATGAGGCGCTGGCCTCGTTGGATATGTCGATGCGCTCGCAGCTAATCAACCTGATGCTGGAACTACAGGAAAAACAGGGAATATCCTACATCTATGTCACCCAGCATCTGGGGATGATGAAGCATATCAGCGATCAGGTGCTGGTGATGCACGAGGGTGAAGTGGTCGAACGCGGCAGCACCGCCGATGTGCTGGCCTCGCCGCTCCACGAACTGACCAAGCGGCTGATCGCCGGCCATTTCGGCGAGGCGCTGACTGCCGACGCCTGGCGAAAAGATGGTAAATAGCGTTAACCTTCCTTCAGGGGCGGCATAATAGCCGCCCCTGCCATTTATCACTGCGGGAACACGCTCAGCGCCGGTAATGGTCGGCGGTCAAAGCGGCGCAGCGCATAATACAACCATCCGGTACCTACCCAGCCGATAATCCATGACACATCATTGCCGGCGAATATCCACGTCAGCGAACCATGGAACAGCGGGTTCTCAATAAACGGCAGTTGAATAAGCACGCCAATGATATAAATGGTAATGGCATACAAATTCCAGAAACCATAGCGCTGATGCGGATCGCTAAGCGCCGGAATATCGACCGCGCCTTTAGAAATAATGTAGTAATCGGTCAGGCTGATGGCGCTCCAGGGAACGAAAAAGGCCAGCAGGAATAACAGGAAATGGGTGAAGTGCTTTAAGAAAGCCGGTTCGCTAAGCAGCGCGATAATACACGAAGCCGCGACCATCAGGACGACGAAAGCAACGCGGCATTTCTGCGACAACGCCGTCTGGCGACGGAAACCGGAAACAATGGTGGTCAGAGACATAAAACTGCCGTAGGCGTTAAGCGTCGTGAAGGTGATCTTGCCAAAGCAAATAGCAAAGTAGATAACCATCGCCATCACCTGGCTTTTACCCAATCCCACCAGATAACTCACTTCATGACCGGGGAAAGCGCTGCCGGCAATCGCGGCGGTAAACACCCCCAGCGTCATAGATGTCTGGGTTCCCAATACGGTACCGAAAAACACCGAGCAGAACGTTTTCGTTGCCGATACATTGCGTGGCAGGTAGCGCGAATAGTCGGACACATACGGGCAAAACGCGATTTGCCACGACGAGGATAGAGACACCGCCAGCAGGAACATCGGCAGGGAGAAATGGTTATTTTGCGCCAGGCCGCGAGATCCGCCGACATCAGTAACGTAACGAACATATAGACGAAGGCCAGAATGCCGATAATGCTCGCCAGTTTACCCAGCTTATGAATCACCTTATAACCCAGTACGGCAATGACAATAATAATCGCGCTGAATAGCAGCATTCCAGCGACATTGCTGATATTCAACAGCTTTGCCATCGCCTGCCCGGCCAGTACGGTACCGCTGGCGGAGAAGCCAACATACATGATGCAGACCAGTACCAGCGGCACTACCGCGCCAAAGACGCCAAACTGGGCGCGGCTTATTATCATCTGCGGCAAACCCAGCCGTGGTCCCTGCAGCGCATGCAGCGACATTACCGCCGCCCCCAGCACCTGACCGAGGAGAAGACCTATCAGCGACCACACCACGTCGCCGCCCAGCACCACGGCTAAAGCGCCGGTGACAATAGCGGTAATCTGCAGGTTGCCGCCAAACCACAGGGTAAACTGGCTAAACGGATGCCCATGCCTTTCGCGCTCGGGGATGTAATCAATCGACCGCGTTTCACTTAATCCAGCCTGACTATTTTTTGACTGCCCATCTGTAGATGAAAAAGAAGACATAGGTACCTCGCTATTATTATTTATTCACTCCCCATCTGACCGATCCTGTATATACAAGCATTGACAACTGCCCGCACCGCACGCATCCTATTTTTGTGATGAATATGTAAATTCTTTGTATTGCAAAAAGTAACAAAACCATAACAATAACGTTGATAACGCCTGCGCATACCGCGCTAAACCGAGGTGTAACGCTCATGATCGTTCCCGTCCAACTATCCACTCTGCCCGTCACGCCCTGGAAAAATGGCGCAGGCGAGACCCGTGAGATAGTCTGTGTCCCCTCTCCTGACGCCCCTTTTTTATGGCGAGCCAGCATTGCCACCCTGCAAAATGATGGTCCGTTTTCCTGCTTTCCCGGCGTCGACCGGGTCATTACTCTACTGGCCGGGCAGCCGCTGCGCCTGAAAGGCGAAGCTATCGATCACGCTTTGACGCTTTGGCAACCCTGGGCTTTTGCCGGCGAGTGGCCGT
Source organism: Klebsiella sp. SYXHC3 (assembly GCF_057196925.1). Classification (NCBI taxonomy): domain Bacteria; kingdom Pseudomonadati; phylum Pseudomonadota; class Gammaproteobacteria; order Enterobacterales; family Enterobacteriaceae; genus Klebsiella; species Klebsiella sp. SYXHC3. The sequence continues at coordinate 769,962 of NZ_JBXUNG010000001.1, forward strand.
TGCGTAGCGAAGGGATCCGCGAACCCGGTCTCGACTTTAATATCATGACCCAGCGCAACCGCGCCGCCGCCGAGGTACGGGTCGTTGATGATATACAGACTCCCGGCGACGAAGGCGTCGCTTGGGTATTACAGGGGCGCTGGCAACTTGGTGAACGGCAATGTGAAGCGCAATCGGGTATTTTCTGGCATCAGCAAACGCCGGGCGAACTCGCACCGCTCACGACGGACGCCCTACTGTTACTCACCACGATCGTGCGCCGTTAACCGCAGAAATATCGGTAACGCGTCGTGATCTCAAGGTAAAACGTAGTGATTATCCGGTGATATACTGGGGTAAGCGCATTTATCATTACGCGCTGCGTTGCGATAGGCGGCACAAAAAATCGTGACACAAGGGGTCTTCAGTGGGATATAATTCCCGGCTAAATTTGAGTTATTTTGAAATAACAACGTTAACCGTTTGATTGTTAGAGTAAAAATAAGCAATAACGATAAGGATTAAAGCTATGGGTTTTCTTTCCGGTAAGCGCATTCTGATCACTGGCGTGGCCAGTAAACTGTCCATCGCCTACGGTATTGCGCAAGCAATGCACCGTGAAGGGGCTGAACTGGCATTCACCTATCAGAACGAAAAACTGAAAGGCCGCGTAGAAGAGTTTGCTGCTGCGCTGGGTTCTAACATTGTGCTGCAGTGCGACGTGGCTGAAGACGAAAGCATCACCGCGCTGTTCACTGAGCTTGAAAAAGTATGGCCGAAATTTGATGGTTTCGTGCACTCTATCGGTTATGCGCCGGCTGACCAGTTAGATGGCGACTACGTCAATGCCGTCACCCGCGAAGGTTTCAAAATTGCCCACGACATCAGCGCTTACAGCTTCGTGGCGATGGCGAAAGCTTGCCGCTCGATGCTGAACCCGGGCTCCGCGCTGCTGACCCTCTCCTATCTGGGCGCTGAGCGCGCTATCCCGAACTATAACGTGATGGGTCTGGCAAAAGCGTCTCTGGAAGCCAACGTACGCTATATGGCGAACGCGATGGGTCCGGAAGGTATTCGCGTTAACGCCATCTCCGCAGGTCCGATCCGCACCCTGGCGGCATCCGGTATCAAAGATTTCCGTAAAATGCTGGCGCACTGCGAAGCGGTCACCCCGATCCGTCGCACCGTCACCATCGAAGACGTCGGCAACAGCGCGGCCTTCCTGTGCTCTAACCTGTCTGCGGGCATCTCTGGTGAAGTCGTTCACGTTGACGGCGGTTTCAGCATCGCTGCGATGAACGAACTGGAACTGAAATAAGTTCCCTATCCTCCTCACCCCGGTGAGGAGGATCTCTCTCCTTTCTCTGCTTACGCTTCTCTTCTGTTATTCCAATCCGCTATTTGTTAGTACGTATCAATATTTTCTCCTGCTTCAGGGTTACGCCAGGATAGTTGTGCATAGAGGTACCGCGAAACGGCGGTTCGCCACCTACCGAACAAGGAACGCCCATGGAGCAACGCCGCGTGTATGGCAAAAACCACTGGTATCACGAGACCCAGTCAACCAATAGCCCGGTCGAGATTCTTCCTCTGGTCCCGGAGGCCGCTGACGTTGATGACCGTTTTTTGCTCGATCTGCCACTCGCAGCCGATCTCAGCCACCCTCATGAAGGCTGGCTGGCGCCCGCGCGTCAGTTGACAAAGGTCCTTTTCCCGGACAACGTCACGGTAACCCGATTACAAACCTTCAGCGCCTACGACCGTCTTAGCACCGCCCTGACCGTCGCTCAGGTCTACGGCGTACAGCGCTTGTGTAACCACTACGCCGCCCGTCTGGCGCCGTTGCCTGGCCCTGACTCCTCACGAGAAAGTAATCACCGGTTGGCGCAGATAACCCAGTACGCCCGCCAGTTAGCCAGTTCTCCTTCGGTTATCAACGAGGTCTCCCGCCGCCAGCTTGAGGAGGTCGGGCTGACCAGCCGCGATATTGTGTTAATTAACCAAATTATCGGCTTCGTGGGCTTTCAGGCCCGCGCGGTGGCCGCATTTCAGGCCGCGCTTGGGCAACCGGTACGCTGGCTTCCCGGTATGCCGCAGCAGAATGATGCCCCGGCAGAACGCTTTACTGATGTCACTGGAGAGTGGTCCCTGGATATCGATGATGCCGACCTGCGTTACGCCAATGATGACAAGCAAGTCAGGCTCGCCGCATGGAACCGTCATCCCGGCCTGCAGCCTCTCGCCCCCCTTCTGGCAACGGATGAAGGCGCGTTGGCCCTGCTACATCAACTGCTGAATCAACTGGATAATTCTGCGCAGCCCTTAAGCGCAATGGCGGCGTTACTCGCGGCGCGAATCAACGGCAGCGTCAGCTGTTTTAACGCCTGGAGAGCTCGCTGGACAGGTGACAACGGATTGTTGCAGGCACTGCGCGGCGATGAACGAACGGTTCAGCACTGGGCGCGAAGCCATTCTTTGGAACACGTTTTCCTACAGGCGGCGCAGCTATTGACTCGTGCGCCGGACCGTTTTAGCGCCGCGCAGCTAACTCCCCTCACTGAATATGGGCTTTCCCGCGTTGAGGCTATCGATCTGCTGGCGTGGTGCGGCCTCTGCGGGTGGCTGAACCGGCTTAAAATCGCCCTCGGTGAGGTACGTCAAGCGACGTAAAATGCTGAAACAGCGCTTGCTGAGGCAGGCATATTCGCGTAAAAATGTCAGCCGCTCTTTTAGCCACGAAAAAACCTAATTATGTTTCAGGACAACCCGCTGCTAGCGCAGCTTAAACAGCAATTGCATTCCCAGACTCCGCGCGTTGAAGGGGTCGTTAAAGGTACGGAAAAAGGTTTTGGCTTCCTTGAAGTCGACTCGCAAAAAAGCTACTTCATTCCGCCGCCGCAAATGAAAAAAGTGATGCATGGCGATCGTATTATCGCCGTGGTCCATACCGAAAAAGAACGTGAAAGCGCCGAGCCGGAAGAGCTGGTTGAGCCTTTCCTGACCCGTTTTGTCGGGAAAGTGCAGAAAAAAGACGATCGTCTGTCTATCGTTCCTGATCATCCGCTGCTGAAAGACGCCATCCCTTGCCGCGCCGCGCGCGGCGTAGAACACGACTTCAAACAGGGTGACTGGGCGGTGGCTGAAATGCGTCGCCATCCGCTGAAAGGCGACCGCGGTTTCTATGCCGAATTAACGCAATTCATCACCTTTAGCGACGATCATTTCGTGCCGTGGTGGGTGACGCTGGCGCGTCATAACCTGGAAAAAGAAGCTCCGAATGGCGTTGCCACCGAGATGCTCGATGAAGGACTGGAACGCCGCGATCTGACGGCGCTTGAGTTCGTAACCATCGACAGCGCCAGCACCGAAGATATGGACGATGCGCTGTATGTCGAGCGCGCCGACGACGGTAAACTGCTGCTGACCGTCGCTATCGCCGATCCGACAGCGTGGATTGCCGAGGGCAGTAAACTGGACAACGCGGCGAAAATCCGCGCCTTCACCAACTATCTGCCGGGCTTTAATATCCCGATGTTGCCGCGCGAGCTGTCTGACGATTTGTGCTCGCTGCGCGCCAACGAAGTGCGTCCGGTACTCGCCTGCCGCATGACTCTGGCGGCTGACGGCGCCATTGAAGATAATATCGAATTCTTCGCCGCAACTATCGAATCTAAAGCCAAACTGGCTTATGACGACGTCTCCAACTGGCTGGAAAATATCGGCTCATGGCAGCCTGCTGATGACGCTATCGCGCAGCAAATCAAACTGCTGCAGGAAGTCTGCCAGCGCCGCAGCGAATGGCGTCAAACCCACGCGCTGGTATTCAAAGACCGCCCTGATTATCGCTTCGTGTTGGGTGAGAAAGGTGAAGTGCTGGATATCGTTGCCGAACCGCGCCGCATCGCCAACCGCATCGTTGAAGAGTCGATGATTGCCGCTAATATCTGCGCGGCACGCGTGCTGCGCGATAACCTGGGCTTTGGCGTTTATAACGTGCACACCGGTTTCGATCCGGCTAACACCGAACAACTGGCCGCTCTGCTGAAGACGCACGATGTGCACGTCGATCCGCAGGAAGTCCTGACACTCGACGGTTTCTGTAAACTGCGCCGCGAACTGGATGCTCAGCCTTCAGGTTTCCTTGATAGCCGCATCCGCCGCTTCCAGTCGTTCGCCGAAATCAGTACCGAGCCAGGCCCACACTTCGGCCTTGGCCTGGAAGCTTACGCCACCTGGACTTCGCCAATCCGTAAATACGGCGATATGATCAACCACCGTCTGTTAAAAGCCGTCATCAAAGGCGAGACCATTGGTCGCCCGCAGGATGACGTCACCGTGCAGATGGCGGAACGCCGTCGTCTGAACCGGATGGCGGAACGCGACGTCGCAGATTGGCTGTATGCTCGCTTCCTCAATGATAAAGCCGGAACCGATACCCGCTACGCGGCAGAAATCATTGATGTCAGCCGCGGCGGCATGCGCGTGCGCCTGGTCGATAACGGCGCTGTCGCCTTTATCCCGGCACCTTTCCTGCACGCGGTGCGCGATGAACTGGTCTGCAGTCAGGAGAACGGAACCGTACAGATTAAAGGTGAAGTCGTTTACAAAGTCACCGATGTTATCGACGTGACTATCGCTGAAGTCCGTATGGAAACCCGCAGCGTCATCGCCCGTCCGGCGGCGTAACGCTTTTATGGCCCCTGCCCAGGGGCCATACATTTCTCGTTTTGAGTGAATATCGCCAGCCGCGCAAGGATGTGCGTTTTTTTCGCTTCTCTTTTGCAACTGTTTTTTGCATCATTGATTTCATTCATTTTTGTAACCAGGATAATGCTATGTCTGATCTGAATGCCCGCCTGCTCGCCCAACGTATCGATACCGTGCTGGATATTCTGGTTGCCGGAGATTATCACTCGGCGATCCATAATCTGGAGATCCTCAAAGCCGAGCTGCAGGCGTTGTCTCACGACGAGCCAGAGAAGGACTCAGGGCAATCGAAAGCGCCGTGGGAAATCTAAATCATTCCTGTCCCCCAGCACGCCTTAAGGCCTGCTGGGCGCCGTATAGACCTCTAACTGTGATGTAGCTATGAACGCCCGACAACAAAGTATTTTGCAAATGGTCATCGATAAAGGCCGTATGAGCGTAGCCGATCTGGCCAGGATGACCGGTGTCTCAGAAGTCACTATTCGTCAGGATCTGAATTCTCTGGAAAAACAAAGCTACCTGCGCCGTACCCACGGCTTTGCGGTACCGCTGGATAGTGAAGACGTCGAAACCCGGATGATGACCAACTTTGCCATTAAGCGTGAACTCGCCGCGCGCGCCGCGTCGCTGGTGGCAGCCGGAGAGACGGTGTTCATCGAAAATGGCAGTTCAAACGCCCTTCTGGCTCGCACATTGGCGGAACGAGGCGATATCACCATCATCACCGTGAGCAGCTATATCGCGCATTTACTCAAGGAAACGCCGGGCGAGGTGATTCTGCTGGGCGGTATTTATCAGAAGCGCAGTGAAAGCATGGTGGGCCCGTTAACCCGCCAGTGCATTCAGCAGGTACACTTTAGCAAGGCATTTATCGGCGTTGACGGCTGGCAGAGCGAAACCGGCTTCACCGGCCGCGACATGATGCGCGCCGATGTGGTTAATGCGGTGCTGGAAAAACAGTGCGAAGCCATTGTGCTGAGCGACAGCTCGAAATTCAGCGTTGTGCATCCCTATCCGCTGGGCCCGATTTCCCGTTTCAATCGCATCATTACCGATAATAATTTGCACGACACTATCCGCCAGCAGCTCACCGACAGCGGTTTAACCGTCGATATTGTTAACCCCGCCTGATCGCTTCCGCCAGCGCCCGATAAAATGGCGTTGGCGTCCCTTCTGCGTCTGAGAGTATTCCGACCCGCAATTAAGATTTTTTACCTGACGTTAAATTTTAAAATAAGTAGAATTATTATTAGCGATATAACAGGAAGTGACTATCACCTGCGTGATTAGAGCAACACCTGCGCAACTTAAGTTTCATGGAATAACCCGTAAGTCATAGCCTGTTGCTATGCTTAAAGGAAGTTGTATCCATGAATAGATTATTCAGGAGAATAAAATGATGACTTCGATGAGCAAAAAAATGGCTGCGGCCGTACTGGCGGTTACTGTAGTAATGTCTCTGAGCGCTTGCTCTCACTGGTCTAAACGCGACCGTAACACCGCAATCGGCGCCGGCGCCGGCGCACTGGGCGGCGCGGTATTAACTGACGGCAGCACCCTGGGCACCCTGGGTGGCGCAGCGGTTGGCGGCATCATTGGCCACCAGGTTGGCAAATAACCACCCCGCATATTAAATTAATAATAATTTCGTAGTTACTGACTCACGCATCTACAAATAATTAAGGCCACGGTAAATACCGTGGCCTTGTTGTTTATTTCATAGAAATTATCTTAGCCACCCGCTAATTTCACTTTCATCCCTTTGGCTTCCAGCAGTGATTTCAGCAAGTCGCGTTTATCCCCCTGAATTTCAATCACTCCATCTTTCAGTGAACCGCCGCAGCCGCATTTCTTTTTCAGCTCAGCGGCCAGCTTCGCCAGCGCGTCGTCATCCAGATCGATGCCGGTAATCAGGCAGACGCCCTTTCCTTTGCGCCCGCTGGTCTGGCGTTGAATACGCACGATGCCATCGCCTTTCGCTCGTTGCGGCGCCGCTTTCGGCTCTTCGATACGGCCGCTATCGGTGGAGTAAACCAGGCGGCTATTAGAATCACTCATTACGCCCCCTGCTTCAGCGATGCGTTGATTGCCGCAAGCGTTGCCGCCGGATCGGCAGACTGGGTAACCGGGCGACCAATCACCATATAATCAACTCCCGCCTGCTGCGCCTGTTCCGGGGTCATGATTCGGCGCTGGTCGCCAGCATCGCTGCCTGTAGGGCGGATCCCTGGCGTGACTAACTTAAATTCCTGCCCTAACTCCTGCTTAAAGCGGACGGCTTCCTGCGCGGAACAGACTACGCCGTCGAGACCACAGCGTTTGGTTAGCGCAGCCAGTTTAGCGGCATGATCGGCAGGAGAAAGCGTGATGCCAAGGTCCTGCAAATCGCTGGCTTCCATGCTGGTCAATACGGTGACCGCAATCAGTAACGGCGCCTCTTTTCCGAACGGCAACAGCGCCTCGCGGGCAGCCGTCATCATACGCGCGCCGCCGGAGGCGTGAACGTTCACCATCCATACGCCGAGTTCCGCCGCAGCGGCGACCGCACGTGCGGTGGTATTAGGAATATCGTGGAATTTCAGGTCGAGGAACACTTCAAAGCCGCGTTGATGCAGGTCGCGAACAAACTGCGGCCCCAGCAGCGTGAACATCTCCTTACCTACTTTCAACCGGCAGTCGCGGGGATCGATTCGATCAACAAAGGCTAACGCCTTGTCACGGTTATCATAATCAAGCGCAACAACGACGGGAGAGGATGTGATAACGCGAGGAGAAGAGGTAGCAGTAGACGTCATGACCGGACCTTAATTGTGGATGAGCGCCGCCAGGGCGCAAAAAAGGTAAACGGGCAGCATTCTACCTGCGAAGCGGGGAAAATGACAGGCTGCTTTTTCCCCTCTACAGACAAAAACGGGCACGCGGCAACAGGATTGGGCATGGTAAAACCCAGAAAAGTATGTTGTAACTAAAGTCTGGCTTTTTTTAGAAGTTACTGACCATCCAGGCCGCGAATCGGCTTGATAGTCGCCCACGAGCGGCAGGACGGGCAGTGCCAGTACAGGGTGTGGGAAGTAAAACCGCACTTCTGGCAGCGGTAGCGCGGTTTGCTCCGCACCTGTTCACCAACCATGTTACGCAAAACCCCCAGACTCGCCTTCGCGCGCCCTTCTTCCGCCTCATTAAGATGGTAGTCCATCAGTTTATGGAACACGCGCATCGTTGGGTGGCGTTCCAACTGGCGAGTTACATAGCTTTGCGCCGCTTCCGCCCCCTCCTGCTGCTCGATAATCTGCGCCAGCATGAGTTCCGCCGTCGCACCGGTGTTCTCTTCTACACAGCGGCGCAAGAACGCTTCCCACTCCGCATGCTTACCCAACTGCTGATAACAGGTTTGCAGCATTTCCAGGGTTTCACCCACCAGTTCTTTATCCTGGCCAATCACCCGTTCCAGGCTTTCTACCGCTTTCGCGTAGTCGCCTTTTTCCATCCACACGCGCCCCATCATAATCGAGACGCGGGCGCTGTTGCGGTCCGCAGACGCGCCTTTCTTCAGCAGCGTCATCGCTTTATCGAGATCGTTGCTGGCCATCTGCTGTAGCGCCAGTTCACACCAGAAGTTGGCGATGTCGCTGCGATGTTTTTCTTTGCCCAATTTTACCAGCCGTTCGGCGACTTCAATGGCGGACTGCCAATCGCTGGTCAGTTGATAAATCTGCAGCAGTTGTTGTAGCGCGCCCAGGCGGAAGTCGGTTTCATCCACCAGCTGCTTGAACATATCTTCCGCGCGATCGTACAGGCCAGCGGCCATATAATCGCGCCCCAACTGTTGGACGGCGAGCAGGCGTTGATCGTAGGTGAGCGAAGCGCTCTCCATCAGGCTTTGGTGAATACGGATGGCGCGGTCAACTTCGCCACGGGAACGAAACAGGTTGCCAAGCGTCAGATGAGCTTCGACGGTGCCGGTGTCCTCTTTTAACATATCGAGGAACAGATCTACGGCTTTGTCCTGCTGATTGCTCAGCAGGAAGTTGACCCCGGCCACGTAATCACGCGACAGGCGACTAGCATCGTCCTGTTTGGACTGTTGTGCGCTCCTGCGCCCCATATACCATCCATAGGCAGCGGCAACGGGAAGAAGCAGAAACAACAACTCCAGCATAGAAGGTTATTCCTTGACCGCAGGGACGCCGGCATCAGCGGGCGCCGCGGCCACTGGCGCGATCTGCTGCTCCAGGCGTTTAATTTTACGCTCGGCGCGCGCCAACGACACACGTACCCGCAGCCAGAACAGACCACAGATCAGCCAACCAATGGCAAATCCGCCAGCAAACAGTACCGCCAGCAGCGTGGAGATACGGAACTCACCCTGGGCAAGCAAATAGTTGAACGTGACCAGTTGGTCATTTTGCGCGCCCAGCGTCACAGAGATGACGAAGATAGCTAATACCAGTAAGAAAATAAGTAAATATTTCACATGACTTCCCGTTCTGTGGGTGACGCGAGTAAAACGCGTTCAAGCCCTATAAAGTATCATTTTCACCGCAGTGGTGAAATGGAAAAGCATGACACCCATCATGATATGCGGCCAGATGCCGCGAAATTCAACATAAACGCCGTCAGGTTGCGCGTTTTTTGATATCGCTCGCCTCTTCAACAGGCGGGGTTAACGGGCCGCAAAAACGCTGCGTGAGCCAGGTCGCTGCGGTAACCAGCAGCCATGAAAGGCTGGTCGCCACGATAAGATCCTGCGGCCAGTGCATACCCAACGCCAGACGACTGCCCATGACCGCAGTAGCCCAACCCAACAGCAAACCGATAGTTACCCAGCGCCGGCGCGGCCACAACAGCCCTACCCCCAGTAGCGCCCAACTGGCGGCAAACATGGTATGACCGGACGGAAAGGCAAAACCGGTCTCTTTTTGCCAGTGTTTACGCAAGAACCCCGGTATTGTCTGTTGTTCAGCCAATTGCTCATGCACCAGTTTAGCGCGTTCTTTACGTTTTAACTCATAGAATTGCGCCACCGGAACCTGTTGGGTTCGTTCTAACCAAATCACAAACGGCCGTGGTTCCTGCACCCGTTCTTTGATCCAGGATTTAAGCCCCTGTCCTGCCAGGATAGCGGCGCCGAGAATGAGAAACAGCACCAGCGCTTCGCGCAGACGAAATCGTAAACACCACAAAAACCAGCCAAATAGCGCTACGTGAGTAATTATTCCCCACGGCTGGGTGACGGTTTCAGTCACCCAGTACCACATTTTCAACATGGCCGGTGCTTGACCCGGCTGCCACTGCCAGCCGGAGAGCCAGACTATAACGGGCATAACAAGCAATAGCGCCGCCCCGATGGCGGTCCTTTTGGCAATTAACAGCATCGTATCTCCTTCTCTTTCCTTCTGAATATCATAACGGAAAGTAGATCGTTTGTGCGCTTTCCGCGCAGGCGGTCGTCGGTAATTAGGAGAACGTCGCGGCGTTGTGGCAAAATAGTAGTAAACAGAAAGCACATTCAGGTGCTGTCAGAATCTGGAGAATCACATGCAGCTTAAACGTGTGGCAGAAGCCAAACTGCCAACCCCCTGGGGCGATTTCCTGATGGTGGGCTTTGAAGAACTGGCAACCGGGCAAGATCATGTCGCGCTGGTGTATGGTGATATTTCGGGGCAAGCCCCGGTACTGGCTCGCGTACACTCAGAATGTCTGACGGGCGATGCCCTTTTTAGTCTGCGTTGTGATTGCGGTTTTCAGCTGGAAGCGGCGCTGTCGCACATCGCTGAAGAGGGACGCGGGATCCTGCTCTATCACCGTCAGGAAGGCCGAAATATCGGTTTGTTAAATAAAATTCGCGCTTACGCGCTACAGGATCAAGGCTACGATACCGTCGAAGCCAACCACCAGCTCGGCTTTGCCGCCGATGAGCGCGACTTTACGCTATGCGCCGACATGTTCAAACTGCTTGGCGTAGAGCAGGTTCGCCTGTTGACCAACAACCCGAAGAAAGTCGAAATTCTGACCGAGGCGGGGATCAATATCGTCGAGCGCGTGCCGCTCATCGTCGGGCGTAACCCGAAAAACGAACACTATCTCGATACCAAAGCTGCCAAGATGGGGCATCTGCTGAATAAATAAATCAGCTCCAGAATGAATCAGGGCCAGCATTCGCTGGCCCTTTCTTTTACAGCATATTACGAATCACATAATGCAGAATGCCGTCGTTCTGATAGTAAGTCAGTTCTGTCGCAGTATCGATACGACAGCGACACTGAATGACCTCCTGCTGTCCATCGGCGCGGGTAATCGTGACTGGAACCGTTGCCGCAGGATGCAGCGCCTGCAGGTTACTGATATCGATCCGCTCTTCGCCGGTCAGCTGTAGCGTTTTACGCGTCACGCCCTGCGGGAACTCCAGCGGTAATATTCCCATGCCAATGAGGTTGGAGCGGTGAATACGCTCGAAGGACTCGGCAATGACCACCCGCACGCCCAACAGACGCGGCCCTTTTGCCGCCCAGTCGCGGCTGGAGCCTGAGCCATACTCTTTACCGGCGATCACCGCCAGAGGGGTACCTTCAGCTTTGTACAGCATAGCCGCATCGTAGATGGCGATAGGCTGCGTGTCCGGCAAATGACGCGTCATCCCCCCTTCCACGCCCGGCACCATTTCGTTGCGGATACGGATATTCGCAAAGGTGCCGCGCATCATGACTTCATGGTTACCGCGTCGCGACCCATAAGAGTTGAAATCACCGCGCGCCACGCCGTGCTCCTGCAAATAGCGTCCTGCCGGGCTATCTGCCTTGATGCTTCCTGCCGGAGAGATATGGTCGGTGGTCACTGAATCGCCTAACATCGCCAGGATCCGGGCGCCGTGAATATCTTCTACCGGTTTCGGCTCAACCTCCATCTCATCAAAGAACGGCGACAGGCGAATATAGGTAGAGTCATCCTGCCAGCGATAGGTATCGGAACGCTCAACCTGAATCGCTTTCCACTCCTCGGTGCCTTCGAAGACTTCGGCATACTCTTTACGGAACATGTCGGTGGAAACCTGCTGCACCGCGCGAGCAATCTCCTCGCCGCTCGGCCAGATATCCTTCAGGAACACCGGCTTACCGTCTTTACCGACGCCGAGCGGTTCACGGGTCAGGTCAATGTTCATATTGCCAGCCAGCGCATAAGCCACGACCAGCGGTGGCGACGCCAGCCAGTTGGTTTTCACCAGCGGATGGATACGACCTTCGAAGTTACGGTTGCCGGAGAGCACTGCGCCGACGGTCAGGTCACCTTTTTTGATTGCCTCTTCGATAGGTTCCGGCAGCGGCCCGGAGTTACCGATACAGGTTGTGCAACCGTACCCTACGAGGTTAAAGCCCAACTCATCAAGATAAGGCGTCAACCCGGCATGCGCCAGATAATCAGAAACCACTTTCGAACCCGGCGCCAGCGAGGCTTTCACCCACGGCTGCGGTTTCAGGCCGCGCTCAACGGCGTTCTTCGCCAGCAGGCCGGCGGCCATCAGCACGCTCGGGTTGGAGGTATTGGTACATGAGGTGATTGCCGCAATCGCCACCGCGCCTTCCGGCAGCGAATAGCGTTGCCCATTGAGCGTATAATCAACCGGCTGGCGCGATTTTTGCGTTTGATTCACTTCCAGTTCGTTACTGGCGGCAAACGCTTTCGGCACATCGCCCAACGCGACGCGATCCTGCGGCCGTTTCGGCCCGGCGAGGCTGGCCTCAACCGTGCCCATATCCAGCGCCAGGGTGCTGGTAAAGACCGGCTCATCGCCCGTCTGCCGCCACATACCCTGCGCTTTGGCATAAGCTTCAACCAACGCCACCTGCTCTTCGCTGCGCCCGCTCAGGCGCATATAGCTGAGGGTCACTGCATCGATCGGGAAGAATCCGCAGGTCGCGCCATATTCCGGCGACATATTCGCAATGGTCGCCCGGTCGGCCAGCGGTAACGAGTCGAGACCATCGCCATAGAATTCGACGAACTTGCCTACCACACCGTGTTTGCGCAGCATCTGGGTCACTGTCAGCACTAGGTCGGTCGCGGTGATCCCTTCACGCAGTTTACCGGTCAGCTTGAAACCAACGACATCGGGAATGAGCATGGATACCGGCTGGCCAAGCATCGCGGCCTCCGCTTCAATCCCACCGACGCCCCACCCTAATACGCCAAGGCCGTTGATCATGGTGGTGTGCGAATCGGTACCCACCAGCGTATCCGGGTACGCCACCCATTCGCCATTCTGCAGTTCGCTCCAGACGGCACGGCCGAGATATTCAAGGTTCACCTGGTGGCAGATCCCGGTACCCGGCGGCACAACGCTAAAGCGGCTAAAGGCCTGCTGTCCCCAGCGCAGGAAAGCATAACGCTCGTGGTTCCGCTCCATTTCAAGACGCACGTTGTCTTCAAAAGCGTTTTCATTACCAAAACGGTCCACCGTCACCGAGTGGTCAATCACCAGGTCAACCGGCGAGAGCGGATTCACTTTCGCCGTATCGCCGCCCAGACGTTTTACCGCTTCGCGCATGGCAGCTAAATCGACCACCGCCGGTACGCCGGTGAAATCCTGCATCAGCACGCGTGCCGGGCGATAAGCGATTTCGCGGTCAGCATGCGCTGTCGCCAGCCAGCCGGCCAGCGCCTGAATGTCCTGTTCGGTGACCGAATCGCCGTCCTGCCAGCGCAGGAGGTTTTCAAGCAGAACTTTGAGAGATTTGGGCAGTCGAGTGAGATCGCCCAGTTGTTTAGCGGCCAGCGCCAGGCTGTAGTAATGGTAGGTTTTGTCTTTGACCTGTAGCGTATCCTTACTGGCTGCTCGTAATGTTGACGACATAGCTCCTCCTTTATCACAGGGATGCATGCCCTGAACTCCTCAGGGTCTTTATTAAAGATAACACAAACCTGACATAACACTTTGATAACAACTCAAATTGCTAAAATTGACAAAACCGTACAATTCAGAAATTTTGACGAGAATAGTATTACAGCGCGGATATATTTGATGAGAGTAAGTAAGTTCCGAAGCTGTTCACTGAGCGGGAATAGAAAAAGAGCTAATCACGACAAGCCGTGATTAGCTCAGGATGGATTAACATTTAAAGCTGATAAGTCGGAAAATAATTTCTTCCACATTGTTTCACAATTCCGGGTGCTAATTTTACCAACCTCCTTTTGTCACAAAAGTGAAATATAACCTTCTCTGATAAACTGCTTTAGCTAATAATCCAGATGAATAATGCAACGATGCACCAGAAAGCGCTAAGCCCCACCAGCAGTGAGCCCCAGACCTGACTGCGCAGCGTTGGATCGATTTCCGCTTTGTCACGTTGGTATGACATCGCGAGCTTTGTATAATCGATATTGTTTATCATTTCATCACCACCAATTGCTAAAATCATCAGGTACAGATAAATCTTAATAAGATATATAAAATAGATCCAGCTAATTCAGGAACAGGTAAAAGGCTTTTAGCCGTTATTTTGATCGCAGCGGGTATAATGAAAAAGTAATGAAGTGAAATACGCAGAAATGTGATTACAACGAGGTTTATAAGTTCTGATAAGGTCCATAATAGAAAATGGCACTCCCCGGAGGAAATGCCATTTAGCAATACGATTATTTTTCCGGCAGTTTAATATCTTTGAACATCGCCTCTATATCCTCATTCGAACGTAGCGCCACGGCTGTGTCTACCACATCCCGCGTCAAATGTGGCGCAAAACGCTGAATAAAATCATACATATAACTTCTGAGGAAGGTACTTCGGCGGAAGCCTATCTTGGTGGTGCTGTGGCTGAAAATACCATTGGCATCAAGTTTTACCAGGTCCGGATCGGACACTGGATCGACCGCCATGCTGGCAATGACTCCAACGCCAAGCCCTAAACGCACATAGGTTTTGATAACATCGGCATCAGTCGCGGTGAAGACGATACGCGGAGTGAGCCCGGCGCGATTAAATGCGGTATCCAGTTCGGAACGTCCGGTGAAGCCGAAGGTATAAGTCACCAGCGGGTACTGCGCCAGCTCTTCAATGGTCACCGAGCCTTTAGAAGCGAGCGGGTGATCCGGGGTCACCACAATTGAGCGGTTCCAGTGGTAACACGGCAGCATCACCAAATCGTCGTACAGATGCAGCGCTTCGGTAGCAATGGCAAAGTCGGCATTGCCCTTCGAAACCGCTTCTGCAATCTGCGTCGGCGACCCCTGATGCATATGCAAAGAGACCCGCGGATAACGCTCAATAAAGCCCTTAATCACCCCAGGCAGCGCGTAACGCGCCTGAGTATGGGTGGTGGCGACGTACAATGAGCCTTTATCCGGCCAGGTGTGCTCCCCTGCCACGGATTTAATGGCCTCAACTTTGGACAGCACTTCGCGCGCGATGCGGATAATTTCCTGCCCGGCTGGAGTGACCTGAGTTAAATGCTTGCCGCTGCGGGCAAATATCTGAATCCCTAACTCATCTTCCAGCATCCGCACCTGCTTGCTGATGCCTGGCTGCGAAGTATACAAGCCTTCGGCGGTAGAGGAGACATTCAGGTTATGGTTAACAACCTCAACGATGTAGCGGAGTTGCTGTAGTTTCATGGCTGATATCCGTAAACGCGTAAAATGAATCCGCTTAATACACATTATGTTCAGACTGCTGCCTGCTGGCGGCAAAATGCCAGACATTCCCTGCGGCGCGCCGAACCAGCGCCACAACGCGTCCTGAAACCGATGATGTATAAGACGATTTGATAATAAAAAAGTGATTCGCTATAACCACTATATCATTTATATCTACAGTGTATAGATGGTAACAAAAAATAATAAGTCGGTTATAAAGCGGGAGCGACGAGGCGGTGCGCGTGGATAATCGGAGAGAAAATGGGCCGCATTGCGGCCCATTCAGAAGGTTACTTTTTCGCTTCAGTCCATTTGCCGTCGATAAAGAAAGCGGACCAGCCGGTCGCTTTGCCCTCTTTCTCGGAGGAGACGTACTGTTGCTTGGTCTTACGACTAAAGCGTACCAGCGTTTTATTGCCTTCCGGATCCTGCTGCGGCGCATCGGCCAGATAACGCAGCTTTTCAGGCAGGCGATCGCGGAAGCGGTACAACTCTTCCACTAATGGCGCACGCGTTTCACGTGATTTCGGGAAGGTGTTTGCCGCCAGGAAAACGCCCGCCGCGCCATCGCGCAGGACGAAGTAAGCGTCGGACTTCTCGCATGGCAGTTCCGGTAAAGGCACCGGATCTTCCTTCGGCGGAGCCACTTCGCCATTACGCAGGATCTTACGCGTATTTTTACACTCGTCGTTGGTACAAGCCATGTACTTACCAAAACGCCCCATTTTCAGGTGCATTTCGGAGCCGCATTTCTCACACTCCACGATAGGGCCGTCATAGCCTTTGATACGGAACTCGCCCTCTTCAATCTCATAGCCATCGCAGGTCGGGTTGTTGCCGCAGACATGCAGTTTGCGCTTCGGATCGATAAGGTAACTGTCCATCGCGGTGCCGCATTTCTGACAGCGACGTTTAGCGCGCAGCGCGTTGGTTTCGGCATCATCGCCTTCCAGCACGTTGAGGACTTCGTTTTCCGGTACCAGGTTAATAGTGGTTTTGCAACGCTCTTTCGGCGACAGCGCGTAGCCAGAGCAGCCGAGGAATACCCCGGTACTGGCAGTACGAATGCCCATTTTACGCCCGCAGGTCGGGCAGTCGATGCTGGTCAGCACCATTGGGTTCGGCTGCATGCCGCCTTCTTCAGGATCCTTCTCAGCCGTCTGTAGCTGGGAAGTGAAATCGCCAAAGAAGTTATCCAGTACCTGTTTCCACTCGGCCTGATGATTAGCCACCTGATCGAGGCGGTCTTCCATCTGAGCGGTAAAATCGTAGTTCATCAGATCGCGGAAGTTCTCTTCCAGACGGTCGGTGACGATTTCACCCATCTTTTCAGCGTAAAAACGACGGTTCTCGGCACGTACATAGCCGCGGTCCTGGATGGTCGAAATGATCGACGCATAAGTGGACGGACGACCAATGCCGCGTTTTTCCAGCTCTTTCACCAGCGAGGCTTCGCTGAAACGCGCAGGCGGTTTGGTGAAGTGCTGCGCTGGGGTCAGTTCCACCAGGCTCAGGCTGTCGCCCTGATTGACCACCGGTAACGTACGGTCTTCATCGCCTTTACGCAGCGCGGGCATCACTTTCGTCCAGCCGTCAAAGCGCAGCGTACGTCCGCGGGCTTTCAGTTTGAACTCGCCAGCCTGTACCGTCAGGGTGGTTGAGTCGTATTTTGCCGGGGTCATCTGACAGGCGACGAACTGACGCCAAATCAGTTGATATAATTTCTGCGCATCGGCTTCCATGTCTTTCAGCGATTCCGCCATCACGTTCACGTCAGAAGGACGTATCGCTTCGTGCGCTTCCTGCGAATTTTCTTTGCTGGCGTACTGATTCGCGTTTTCAGGCAGGTATTTTTTGCCGAAGTTATCGCTGATATAGCCGCGAACCATGTTCAGCGCATCCTGACTCAGGTTGGTTGAGTCGGTACGCATGTAGGTAATATGGCCGGCTTCATACAAACGCTGGGCCATCATCATGGTTTTCTTCACGCCGAAGCCAAGACGGGTACTGGCGGCCTGTTGCAGCGTGGAGGTGATAAACGGCGCCCCCGGCTTGCTGCTGGTCGGCTTATCTTCGCGCTCCAGCACGCTATAGCGCGCTTTTTCCAGCAGCGCGACGGCAGCCATGGTTTCGTCGCGGTTAACCGGACGGAACGGCTTGTCATTCTTGTGAGTCACCTGCAGCGGTAACGCGTCGCCGCCCGGCGTGGTAGTACTGGCGTCGATCTCCCAGAACTCTTCCGGAACGAAGGCTTTAATTTCGCGCTCGCGTTCAACGACCAGGCGGACTGCGACAGACTGCACGCGTCCTGCGGACAGACCACGGGCAATTTTTTTCCACAGCAGTGGAGAAACCATATAGCCCACGACGCGGTCCATAAAGCGGCGCGCCTGCTGGGCATTAACACGATCGATATTCAGCTCGCCCGGCTTCTCAAAAGCCTGACGAATCGCGTTTTTGGTGATTTCATTAAACACCACGCGGCTGTACCGTTGCTCATCACCACCGATAACTTCCCGCAGGTGCCAGGCAATGGCTTCCCCTTCGCGGTCAAGGTCGGTTGCGAGATAGATGTGGTCGGCTTTTTCCGCCAACTGTTTGAGTTCTGAAACTACCTTTTCTTTACCCGGAAGTACTTCATAATGCGCATTCCAGTCGTGCCATGGGTCCACGCCCATGCGGTTGACCAGAGCGCCACGTTCATCCTTTTTAGGCTTTTTAGCCCCTTTGGTGGAGGTAGAGTCGGCGCTCTTTTTGGAAGCTGAGCCACTGGTCGGCAAATCGCGGATATGACCGACGCTGGATTTCACCACGTAGTCATTACCCAGATACTTATTGATCGTTTTGGCTTTTGCCGGGGACTCAACGATAACGAGAGCTTTACCCATATTCACCTTTACCTAATTTAATTCATCCAGGAATACATCGCACATTGATTCACCATCCACTAGCGACGTGCCTGATATGTTGCGGCCACGTCGATGGATATCAACCCTCTGCACGCCCAGTTTCACATCCATAAAACCAGATAGCTGAGTTTGCTGGCTTTTGCGAGCCAGGTTGCATAGCACGAAGAATTTTTGGCCGAATGTCAAGCAAATCTGTTGCCAGATCGCTGAAAGCGTCACACTGTACCTGATAAAATTCGTTACGCAACTTTATTAGCATGCAAAAGCTAACTCCGCCAGTAAAGTGATGTTTCTTAGCCAGTTGCAATTACCCCTGCACAATCAATGGAAAATTTGCCCGTTGCCCTCTCGCGGCGTAGACTACCGGCGAAGAACTACAGGAGTCCGTTATGCAAGGTACAACCCAACCCATCGAACGCCAGGCGTTACTTGAAATTGCCAACCAACTCATTCGCGATCATGAAGATACGTTAGCCGGAATTGAAGCCACCAACGTCGTTCAGCGTAACGGGGTTTTGGTGTTCAGCGGCGAGTTTTATCTTGATGAACAAGGTTTGCCGACAGCGAAGAGCACTGCCGTATTTAACATGTTCAAGTATCTCGCTCATGAGTTGTCAGATAAGTATCACCTGGTTGATTAATCGCCAGTCATTGATGGGCCGGCTCTCGGCTTAAGCCAGCCAGAAACAACAACGCGAGGTATCAGCCTCGCGTTGTTTTTATTACATTAACGGTTTTTGTCCACGCTGCCACCAGCGCAACAATAGACGGTCAGCGCTTTCCGCCGCGCTCCCGGTAACGCGATCGAGCAATTTCTTACGCTGCTGATAACGCACGCTAATCACATCGTGATTATCCATCATGCTCAACAGGAGTTCATCGCTGGTTTGTACCGCATCCGCCAGCCCTTTTTCCAGCGCCTGCACGCCGTACCAGTGCTCGCCGGTCGCCACCTTTTCGATATCCAGCGACGGGCGCATCTGATGGACGAAATCTTTAAAAAGCTGATGGGTTTCATTGAGATCGTCGCGGAACTTCTGTCGACCTTCCTCAGTGTTCTCGCCCAACATGGTTAACGTGCGTTTATATTGCCCGGCGGTATGGAGTTCAATATCGATGTCTTTATTTTTCAGGAAGCGATTGATGTTGGGGATCTGCGCCACTACGCCAATCGAGCCAAGGATAGCAAACGGCGCGCAGACGATTTTGTTCGCCACGCAGGCCATCATATAGCCGCCGCTGGCAGCGACCTTATCGACCGCGACCGTTAGCGGGATTTGTTTATCACGTAAGCGCTGCAGCTGCGAAGCCGCCAGGCCATAGCCGTGAACCACCCCGCCAGGGCTTTCCAGACGCACCACCACCTGGTCGCGCGCCTTCGCCGAGGCCAGCACCGCCGTAATTTCTTCACGCAGGCCGCTTACCTCATGAGCATCCATACTGCCTTTGAAATCCAGCACCCAGACACGCGCCTTGCCGCTGGGTTCCGCGGTACCCAATTTTGCCCGCGCTTTGGCCTCTTTGGCTTCCTGCTTATGTTTTTTCTTCTGCGCTTTATGCCAGAGTTTTTGCTGCGGGCCATCCAGTAGCGCCACCGCCAGCTCTTCTTTCATCTCCTTATATTGCTCGCTAAGATTCGTTACCCGCAGCTCGCCGCGCTGCTTCTTACGCTGAGTCAGATTAACGATAATGGCGGCGATAACCGCAATGGCGACGACGATAGTCGCAGCCTTGGCTAAAAATAAGCCGTACTGAGCAAGTAATTCCACGTTTTCACCTTGTGTAAAGCACTGACGTTGACGCACAGTGTACATCAGCCTTTATCATCAAGTCTCTGCGCTTTCCGTGCGCTGCGAGGCGCATTCCCGTTTTTTTTGTCGCAATGAAATCGTTGCAAGATATTAATTCTGCGAAGAGTTTCCCTTTGACTGATTGCAATCATCAATCGTTTGAGGCATAAAGCGCAAAAGTAAGATACCGAATAAGACATGGCCGTACGCAGGCCAGCAGAGGAGTCGCCGTGCACTATCAACCGCAATATCACCTACTTAAAGACCGTATCATTCTGGTCACCGGCGCCAGCGACGGCATTGGCCGTGAAGCCGCCCTCACCTATGCGCGCTACAGCGCAAGCGTGGTCCTGGTTGGCCGCAATGAAGAAAAACTGCGCGGCGTCGCGCAAGAAATTGAACAGGCTGGCGGTATTGCGGCACGCTGGTTCACCCTCGACCTGTTGACCTGCACGCCGCAGGAGTGCCAGCAGCTGGCGCAGAAAATCGCGATTCACTACCCGCGCCTTGACGGCGTGCTGCACAATGCCGGCCTGCTTGGCGACGTCTGTCCGATGGACCAGCAGGATCCTGAGGTATGGCAGCAGGTGATGCAGGTAAACGTTAACGGCACGTTTATGCTCACCCAGGCGCTTCTTCCTTTATTACTCAAGTCCGATTCCGGCTCGCTGGTGTTTACCTCTTCCAGCGTTGGCCGCCAGGGCCGCGCCAACTGGGGCGCCTACGCGGCCTCTAAATTCGCTACCGAAGGGATGATGCAGGTCCTGGCCGAAGAGTACCAAAGCCGTCATCTGCGGGTAAATTGTATTAATCCCGGCGGGACGCGTACCAAAATGCGCGCCAGCGCCTTCCCGACAGAAGATCCGCAAAAGCTGAAAACCCCCGCCGATATCATGCCGGTCTATTTATGGCTGATGGGCGACGATAGCCGGCGCAAAACCGGTATGACCTTCGATGCCCAGCCGGGGCGTAAACCAGGGATCTCCCAATGAGCGATCAACGCTACCGCGAGCGCCAGCAGCGGGTAAAA
Source organism: Klebsiella sp. SYXHC3 (assembly GCF_057196925.1). NCBI lineage: Bacteria > Pseudomonadati > Pseudomonadota > Gammaproteobacteria > Enterobacterales > Enterobacteriaceae > Klebsiella > Klebsiella sp. SYXHC3. The sequence continues at coordinate 791,003 of NZ_JBXUNG010000001.1, forward strand.
GACAAAGTCGATGCGCGGGTCGCCGCCGCCCAGCAAGAACGCGGCTTGATCATGGTATTTACCGGTAACGGCAAAGGCAAAACCACCGCCGCCTTCGGTACCGTCACCCGCGCGGTTGGACACGGTAAAAAAGCCGGCGTGGTGCAATTCATCAAAGGTACCTGGCCTAACGGTGAGCGTAATTTGCTGGAGCCGCACGGCGTCGAGTTCCAGGTGATGGCCACCGGCTTTACCTGGGATACGCAAAATCGCGACAGCGATACCGCCGCCTGTCTCGATGTCTGGCAGCACGGGCGCCGAATGCTCGCCGACGATAGCCTGGATCTGGTACTGCTGGATGAACTGACCTACATGGTGGCTTACGACTATCTGCCGCTGGAAGAAGTGCTGACGGCGCTGCGCAACCGCCCAGCGCATCAAACGGTGATGATTACTGGCCGCGGCTGCCACCGCGAGATTATCGAGATAGCTGACACCGTCAGCGAACTACGCCCGGTAAAGCACGCCTTTGACGCCGGGGTCAAAGCGCAGATGGGGATTGATTACTAACCGCCAGCCTCGCCAGCAGTTGGCCGTTTAATGGCAGGCATACGCAGTCCTCGCCGAGCGCCAGCTGCTGGTCGAGGACGTTTTGCCGCGAAACAAAGCGTTTGCGGTACTCGGTCGGCGTCAGTCCGCAGTATTTGTTAAAGGCGGCGATCAGGTATTTGTGCTCCTGAAAACCGCAGCTATGGCTGATTTCGGTGATCGGCGTACGCGTATCACGCAGTAGATTGCGAGCCTTATTCAGCCGCACCAGGGTCAGATACTCTTTAAAGTTGTAACGACTCACCCGCTTAAACAGCCGGGAAAACCACGAATAGCTCATGCCGCTGTGCTCTGCCACTTCGCTCAAGGTCAATGGCCGGTCGTAATGCAGATTAATATAATCAATGCCTTTTTTAATCATCGACTCTTCGCGTAGCGAGCTCTCCTCACGCTCCTGAGGCTCTCCTGCCGTCACCAATGCATCAAGCAGCAAATATATCGCCGCGATACGCTGGAATGGCGTACGGTTATCGACAAGCTGTTGCAGCAGCGCCGTTAACCGCTGGCGCACCTGCCAATCCACGCTCTGCGCAATACGCCCGGCGGTACACCACTCCAGCCGCGGAGAAGGATGCATTTCATCAAACAGACCTGGCGAAAACTGCACGGTGACCAGTTGGCTACCGGGCATCTCCGCGCTGAGTGAATGCACTTCCTCCGCGTTGATATACAACATATCGCCCGCGCACAATTGCCACTCCCGCTGGCCGACGGCCAGCGTGAAACCGCCATGCAGGACGGTGATAAGCTCCGGCGCCGGGTGCCAGTGAGGTTCGCAGTAGCGCACCTCGGCGGCGAAGACGTTGAGTTTCTCAGCGTCGAAGGCGATCAGCTCGTAGCCGCTATTGGTCGCCGGCTGCCCGCTTTGTGTCACCTGACGGGGATGCGTCACTGAAAACGGGAACACGGAGTACCTCCTGAACTTTTGTTGATTAATGACCCGCCAGCACGGCATTGAGTTCGTCGCGATCGATATCCAGCGCCAGGAACTCAGTCAATGCAATCAGCAAACCACAGAACAGATCCGGCGCCAGACGGATAAGCTTTTCACGTACCAGGTCTGGCGCTACCCCGCTCTTCGCCGATATCAGCGCTACCACGCGGGCAAAGGCTTCCGGCTGTTGAATAAGCTGCTGCAGAGAATTGTCGTCGCGCAGCGGTACGTAGCGCGCAGGGCAATCAATCTCAACACTTGCCGTTAAGGGAAGATCGCGAGACGAGGCGCCCACATAGATTTGCCACTGCCCTGGGGTCACCAGCCAATCCGCCAGCCCCGGATGATAGCAGGCTAAATCAGCGACGGGCAGCGCAAGCTCAACGCGACGCGTTTCCCCTGCCAGCAACGACACTTTGCTAAAGGCTTTCAGCGCGCGAACCTCGCGGATCAGCTCCCCTTTCGGGGCCGTAACATACAGCTGTACAATCTCCTTGCCCTCGCAATCGCCGATATTCGTTAAATCAAAGGCGACATGCAGGGTTTCGCCTTCGGCAAGCCGCGATGCGGAAAGCGCAAGATTGGCATAGCTGAATTGGGTATAGCTCAGGCCAAAGCCAAACGGGAAACGCGGCGAAAGAAGGCGTTTATCGTAATAGCGATAGCCGACAAATAGGCCCTCGCCATAGTGATGGCGCAGGTTTTCCCCCGGATACTGTAGCCAGGCAGGCGTCTCTTCGAGAGTATTTGGCACCGTGACGGTTAGCTTACCGCAGGGGTTGCGCTTACCGAAGAGAATTTCAGCCACAGCGCGCCCCATCCCCTGTCCGGCGAAGAAGGTTTCCAGCAGCGCCCGGCATTCGCCAAGCCATGGCATCACCACCGCATCGCTGTTGGCCAACACCACAACCACGTTTGGCTGTACCCCGGCGACCTCACGGATCAGCTGTTCGTGCGCGGGAAGAATATTCAGATCCTGGCGATCGCCATTCTCGCCATCTTCACCGACCGCCGTGCTGACAAAAATCACTGCCACATCGGCGGCTCCGGCGACGTCACGCGCCTGCGCCAGCGCCTGCTCGTCGCTTTGATTGTCGTCTGGCGCGCCCGGCGCCCAAGTGACCTTAAAGTCATCCCCGGCAAGATCGAAAATCTCATCCAGCGGACGGTCGAGTAAATAGGGAACCGTGGTGGCACAACCCGAGCCCTGAATAACCGGCTCCTGAGCGGGTTTACCGATCACCGCGATGCGCGGCGTTTTGTGTGGCTTCAGCGGCAGCAGATTGTCATCATTTTTCAGCAATACGATGGATTCTGCCGCTAAACGCTGCGATAACGCATGGTGTGCGGCAAAGTCAGCACGCGTGTGCGGCCGGCGATGTCGTTGCACTTTATCAACCAGTTCCAGCATCCGCAGACACGCCCGGTCGACCACCGGCATCGGTACCTCGCCGCAGGAGATTGCCGCCAGCAGGGTTTGTTTGTCCCGGCGGGTTTCCGGCATTGCCAGGTCGTTGCCGGCAAGCAGCGATGCCGGGCGATCTTTAATACCGTACCAGTCGGACATCACCAGACCGTCATACCCCCATTCATCACGCAATACCTGGGTCAGTAAGAACGGATCCTGCGATGTTTGAACGCCATTAAGACGGTTATAAGAAGACATCACCGTCCAGGGCTGGGATTTGGCGATCGCTCGTTGAAATCCGGCGAGATAGATTTCACGCAGCGCCCGCTCCTCAATAATCGAATCCATTTCGGTACGCCGATACTCGGAGTTATTGGCGGCAAAATGTTTAAGGCTGGCGCCAATGCCTTCGGCCTGTAAGCCGTTAATCAGCGCCGCGGCGATATCCCCACTAACGACCGGGTCCTCTGAATAGTATTCATAGCCGCGTCCAGCCAGCGGGGTGCGCCGAATGTTAATTCCCGGCCCCAATAGAATACCCACCCCCATCTGTTGGCATTCGCGCCCCAGCGCTTCGCCCATCTCCCGTACCAGTTCAACATCCCAGCTACAGGCCAGACTGGAGCCATTCGGAAAACAGGTGGCCGGCAGCGAGGCGCTGAACAACGCTTCGCTGCCGCCCTTGGCGACAGGCTCGTCGGCGCTGGCCTGGTCGGCGGTTTGGGTAATCACCGAGATGAAGTCATCCATGCTCCACTTTTCATTGCCATCTATTTGCGCGCTGCTATAGCGCACGCCGTAGGTACCATCGGTCATCACGATATCGGGGATACCGTGCTGCGGCATCGATGCCGTGCGCCACAGGCCGCTGCCGGTCAGCAGCGCCACTTTTTCCTCTACCGACATGGCGGCGATAACGGTACTAAAATCGTTGTTCATCTCTCTGACTCCTTGAGGTTAAAGCGCGTTTTGCTTACGCAGGCTGATTTTCTGCACGATATCGCGATAGGTATTTTCATCTAACGCATAGCAGGCCACGAAGATGGCGCTGATGGCGAACATTGCGCCGGGGAAAAGCGTCATCAGAATATTGATGCCATTAATCGCATCGCTGGTCACATTACCCGCATCATAGTGATAGAGATCCAGCATCCAGCCCGCGCAGCCGCCGCCAATCGCCATCGCAATTTTGGTGATGAAGTTAAAGAAACCGTAGATGGCGCCCTCAGAGCGTACACCGTGATGCCATTCAGCATATTCGACGGTGTCGGCAATCATCGACCACATGGCGACAAAGCCCATGCCAAGCGTAATGCTGTAAAGACACACGCCAATCATTATCAGCCACAGGTTATTACCAGCAATGAAATATTGCATCAGCACTCCCAGCACGCCAATTAACAACGCCAGAAGCGCCATTTTCTTTTTCCCCATTAACGCAATCACTTTCTCAGAGATAATGGTTCCAATAATATAAGCGCCAGACTGAATCATGAAGAAAGTAGCGGTAAACCCTTCGCTACCGATAATGTATTTAATAAAGTAAATAGCGATCGCCATCCATACGGTATAGGCGATATAGAAAAACACGGTAAATAATGAAAGATGAATCAGTGGTGCATTACCTAATACCGCACGGAACATTTCGCGAAGCGTCGGCGCATTCATTTTATCCTCTTCGCCAACGCGTTCTTTGGTCATGCCAAAACAGGCAAGAAACATAAAAGTCGCTAACAGCGCAAAGCAGGAAACGGCAAAGACATAGCCCATTTGTTTGTCGTTAAAGGGCGAAATCAGCCAGTCTGCCGTTGTGGAAACAATCAGATACCCGACAATAGCCAACACAAAGCGATATACCGACAGCGACGAACGCGAGGCCTCATGCTGCGTCAAGCGGTTGGTCAATGCCGAATAAGGTGTGTTAACCGCCGTATAGGCCAGGCAATAGATGGTATAGGAGGCCAGCGCGAAATAAAATTTAACTTCCCCGCCAAATGGCACAAAACACAACACGGTTAAAAAGCCTAACGGTATCGCACCATATAATAGCCAGGGACGCAATTTGCCATATTTACTCTGCGTTTTATCAATTGCAAAGCCAATCAGGATATTAAAAATTGCGTCAATCACCCGGGCAATCACAAAGATCAGACTCGCCTGTACCGCGCTGATGCCATAAACATTAGTATAAAAAAACAGTAAGAATAACGAGACAAAACCGAACGATAAATTAGAGGCGAAATCGCCTAAGCCATAGCCTATCTTTTCTTTTACGCCGATGACCACATAGCTTGCCGATAACTTTGTTGTTGTACTCATTGCGGGCTACCTGTTTTGTAATCAGTGCCGACAGTATATGGCGACGCTAATAACATCACTTTGCGTTATTTGTCTGCGTAATTCCTGTTTCTTGTCTTTATGCGAAAGTGTGAAAAATGTCACAAGCGAGGGAAAAGAGGAGCATCCCGGCGGGAACCCGCCGGAATGTACAGCATTAGCCGTTAGTCTTGTTGCGGGTGCTGGAACGGCGGTTGCCGTTATTCCCCTGGCGAGGATTGCCGCTGGTCTGGCTATGACGCTTGACGGCGCGGCGGATTTGATTCGCTTTCATACGACGGCGATCTTTCTCCACCGCTACTTTGCTTTCGGTTTCCGCTGGCAGCTCCACCAGTTCACGAAGATAGTTGGTCTGCGCCAGATCCAGTTCAGTCCAGCCGCCGCGCGGCAGGCCTTTCGGCAGCAGAATATCGCCGTAGCGTACGCGGATAAGACGGCTGACCTGAACGCCGACGGCTTCCCACAGGCGACGCACTTCGCGGTTGCGCCCTTCGGTCAAGGTAACGTTATACCATTGGTTGATCCCTTCACCGCCGGTGAACTTAATCGTTTTAAACGCTGCAGGGCCATCTTCTAACTGTACGCCACGCGCCAGCTGGCGCAGTTTGTCTTCATCGACCTGGCCGAAAACGCGGACGGCGTATTCACGCTCAACTTCGCGGCTTGGGTGCATCAAACGGTTCGCCAGTTCACCATCGGTGGTAAACAGCAGCAGGCCGCAGGTGTTCACATCGAGGCGACCTACCGCAATCCAGCGCGCGCCGCGCAGTTTCGGCAGACGGTCGAAAACCGTTGGGCGCCCTTCCGGATCGTTACGGGTGCAGAGTTCGCCTTCTGGTTTGTAATAGGCCAATACCCGACAAATTTGCTCGGCAGATTCTTTTACCGAAATAAGATGACCGTCGATACGGATTTTCAAACCAGGTACGATTTCAACACGATCGCCGAGGGTTGCGATCTTACCATCCACGCTGACGCGTCCAGCTTCGATGATAGTTTCAATTTCGCGGCGGGAGCCATGGCCAGCACGAGCCAGCACTTTCTGTAATTTCTCGCTCATAGAGCTTCCTTTAGGTGTCGCCTTCCCAGGCGTCTGATATGCTTTGGCAACAACAGGCCATATAAAACCACCAACCTGTTGTTATATAAATACTTTACACATTTTAAGGCGCCATTCGTCAGCACTGTAAAACAGCGCGCGCGCCTGCGTGGGCGAACATACTACACTAACTTCAAAATGAATGCTTCACTGCGATACATTTCTCTGTCTATAGATTATCGCTCGCCGTCAATGCACTTGCCAGGAAGGGAAAGTCGGCAAATGGCGCCGGGTGACCAAACAGATAACCTTGCGCTTTCTGGCAACCGAGGTCGCGTAACTGGTTTTTTATCGCCTCATCTTCAATACCCTCAGCAACGACGGGTACCTTAAACCCCTGAGCCAGCACAATCAGCGATGCAATCATCGATTCTGCTTTATCATCATCGGCAAATTGGCAAATCAGACGGCGGTCAATTTTGATGCTATCAAATGACAGCGTATGTAAATAAGGCAAACTGGATAAATTGACGCCAAAATCATCCAGCGCGACGGCAATACCATGGCGGCGGAGATAAGCAATCATCCGGCTAATTCGCACAGCATCATTCATCAATAACCGTTCGGTTATCTCAAGACAAATATTGCCCGTGACCAGCCCATGACGATAAATCGCATCCATTAAATGCCAGGCAAAATCCTGTTGCAGGAGTTGAATCGCCGATACGTTGATATGCAGAATAAAGTTCGCCGGCGCCCCGCGGAGAATCATCGCGGAAAGCTCCCGACAGGCCTGTTCAATAATCCAGCGTCCCAGCGGGATTATCAACCCGCTCTCTTCCGCCAGGGGGAGGAAACGATCGGGAGGAATTTCGCCTACCGTTTCGGAGCGCCAGCGAAGCAAACATTCTCCTTCCTGAAAAGCGCTTTGATCCCGCAAATCCACAATTGGCTGTAGCATCAGATGAAATTCATGTTGCTGGATCGCATCATGAAGATGCTCATGGAGTTGGATATTATAAAGCTCAGCCTCATGCATCTCGCCGCTGAAAAACGTCGCAACGCCGTTTCCCTGTTTCTGCGCATGGCGTAATGCAATCCATGCCTCACGCAACGTTTGTTCAATATTCTCTGCGTGGATCTCAGTCTTCACCAGGCCAATATTGCCGGTATAAACGTATTTGCTTGCCGTAGGAGACGCTTCATTATTGACGTCGATAAATAGTGAGGAGAGCAGTTCTCTGTAGCGCTGACGCTCTTTTGGCTGAGTTTGTCCTGGAAAAACCACGATGAGCTTATCCACTGTATCGCGGGCAATCAGCGTATTCGTCGGCAGTAAATTATGCAGGCGAAGAATATAATCGCTAATAAATTTTTCACCATACTCCGTACTTAAGGAATTGATAATAGCGTTCATATTACTGATATGCACCAGCGCGAGCAGGTTTCTACCTTGATATAGCGATGTCTGACGCAGTAACCCTGTCCGTGAGAATAACCCGGTGGTTTTATCCTCCTCTATTTCACGCCGTTGGGCGTCGAAACTTTCTGCCAGCTTATGCGATAGCGCCATAAATGTGGTTTCCAGAGAGGCTATTTCCGGGAAATGTCGCTTATTATCTGGCGGCGTCCAGCGGTGCGTCGCAAGCTGATCCGCTTTACGGACAATATCTCGCAGAGGTTTTACCACCTTCGCCAGGCCATAGAAAACCACCAGCAGACCAAGTACAAAAATGACAAACAGCATGCTCATGGTAATGGCTATATATTTAATGATGGTATGGGTAATCATTCTCGCCGGGCTAATCACAATCCCCGTCCAGTGCAATATGTCATCACGGTCGGTGATTGGAAAAGCATCAACATAATATTCTTCTTTGCCGGAACTGAAAAACTGCAATCCCGTATGGTGATTCGCTTTTAACGTGCGACTGGCTGCCACAACAACCGGTAAATGAGTGTTTTCAAGCGTTTGTAGATTCAGCCGTGAGTGTTTTCCCCCGGCCAGCATATTTCGCGTCAATGATGGCACTGATGAAGAAATGAGCTCATTTTTTTCATTAACAATCAGCAGAATACTTTCAGGATGGGGTTTAAAATTTTCCAGACTTTTATTTAGTTCGTTGAGGTGCAACTCGCTGGCGACGACGCCAACAAACTGTCCCTGGCGATTGAATGCGGGCGAGCTGAACGCAACGCCAATTTCATTTTCATATTCATAATCGCGAAAGGGTTTTGTCCAGTGCGGACGCTGGTCTTTGGCAACCGCCGCATACCATTCGCGCTGCGTTATTTGATAATCCGCAAGCACCGCTTTTTCCAATGAGTTCACCGTCAGGTGACTATACGCCGTCAGATGGTGATCTGTTTGCGCATCTTTTACCGCAAGATAATCATTCGACTCGGCCTGGCCGCGCGCCACTTGAATAAAATCGCCATTGACCGCGCCAAATCCGACCAGATTCAGATAATGTTTGTTGCTGAAGACGTTATTGGTGGTATTGACCATTTCGCCGATCAGGCTGCGAACCGGGATCGCAGTACTGGATTGACGTCCGATCGCATGAACCAGTATCGCGTTCGATTGCGCGGGAACATCAATATAATCGTGGATGACTTCCTCGATATTGACTCTTTTCGCACGCAGAATATCCTCACTCACCTCATCAAAAAAAGCATAACCTTCGTAGTAGAGAAAAGCATATGTCGTCAGCAGCACGACGAGAATTGTCGTGGCTAAGGTAAATATGATGGCCTGAGTTAGGGTGAACGGGTAGCTGTTGACCGAAAGCTGTTTTTTTAATATTTGCATCGTTATTATCGCCGTTGGTCTATCTCATCATTCCGGTTCAACAACGAAAAACCCATTGGCAACGTCAAAACTATCAAACGTTTTCGGCCGGGAATAATAATATCCCTGGGCCAAATCACAGCCCATCTGCTGCAGTTTTTCTGCCATTTCGCGCGTTTCAACGCCTTCGGCCACCAGCGGCACGGAAAAACTTCGCGCCAACATTAACACCGAGGCGATAACCGCTTCGTTTTTTTTATCATCAAGCACATTGCTGACAAACCCGCGGTCAATCTTCAGACAATCAAATGGCAGCGAATGCAGATACGAGAGGCTGGAATAACCGGAACCAAAATCATCAATCGCGATACATACGCCAAGACGACGTAGATAAGACAGTATTTCGACAATTCGCCACGTGTCATGCAGCAAGACGCTTTCGGTGATTTCAAGACAAATATTGCTGTTCATCAAATCATTAGCGTGAATTGATTCCAGCAGATGCTGAGCAAAATCAGGTTGCTGAAGCTGAATTGCCGAGATATTGACGTGCAGTTTAAAATCACGCGCCGCGCCGCGCGTGATAAACGCGGCAAGTTCACGACAGGCGGTTTCAATTATCCATTTCCCTAACGGCACAATCATGCCGGTGTGCTCGGCAAGGGCGATAAATTTGTCGGGCGGCACGAAACCCAACACATTTGATTGCCAGCGGATCAGGCATTCACCTTCTTTACAAGGCCGCTGCGATTCAAATGAAACGATCGGCTGCAAAACGAGATGGAAACCTTCCGAATGGAGATCGTCGCATAACGCCTGATGCAGACGCAGATTATTCACTTCCTCTTCACGCATGGCGGCCGTGAAAAGTTTACTCGTACCGCTACGCTCCATCTGGGCATGCTGTAAAGCCAGACTAACATTCATCAGACATTCGCCGATGTTCTCTGGGGTTAATGATTCAATCAACATGCCAATATGGCCAGTAAATATATGCGATTCGCCGGGCATATCAGAAGCAGACATACGAAAAACAGAAGCAAGTAGCGCGCTGTACCAGTCGACATCCTTTTCGGCATACATGCCATCAAAAGCGATAATGAACAAGTCTTCTCGATCACGACAACATAATGCCCCTTCAGGCAATATTTTGCGAAGGCGTAAAGTAAACTGGTGAATAAACTGTCGGGCCTGAGTCGTACCGAGCACATTCTTAACCGAGTTGTAGTTGTTAACGTATACCATCGCCAGCATATTGCGATGACGGTACAGCGACTCACAATGCAGTAAACCGCTACGGGTTAAAAAACCGGTTTCGCTATCTTCTTCCAGCTTCCGGCGTTTAGATTCGAAAGTGTCTGGAATAATTGCATACAGGTTGCTCAATGCTGCATCCAACGATGCTATTTCCGGAAATACGCGTTTAGTTGGTTTATTCCACGGCATTAACCCCAGACGCACTTTATCTGCAACGTCCTTTAAGGCGCCGGTGAAATGAGAAATAATCATCATCAGAATCAATATCAGAATAAAAATAAACAGTGTCGTGGCGAAGGTCACAAGTTGACGCTGTTTATTCATTTCCGCCATTTCCGCATGCTGTGGCGCGATAAGTACCGCCTTCCAGTTCAGCAGATGTTGGCGGTCCTGCACGCTAAAGGCGGTCGCCAACAAAGACTCGTCCTCTGTACGCAAGGAAAATGACGTCGGCGACGGCTGCGCCGAGGTAAGCTTTGCTATCAATTGGCGGTCCTGCTGCCATTTATGTTGGTTGCCGGAACGCGCGACAATGCGATTGTTGTCATCGATAAGCAGAAGAGCATAGCTTTTATCCGGCAGGAGACTCTGTAAATAAGCGGTCATATCTGCAGGAGTGGCGCCGCTGGCGATCGCCCCGACGAAGCGGCCTTGTTTATCGTACACTGGCTGGTTCCAGCTCATGATCAAACTGCCGGTAGAGAGAGAGCGTTGCCAGAAACCTTGCGTTTGCTGGCGAGCGCGGCGAAACTGCGGTAAATCAGCAACATTAAACGCGTTATTGACGTTGACAATATTGGTCTGCGGGCTTAACCCACTGTATTTAACCAGGGAGTGATGATTATCACGCTGGGTTCGTTGTAAATAAATTTGATTACTATGATTGTCACGAATAACAGCAATACTGGAGCCATTTTCCGCAAACCACGACAGACTCTGGAAGGCGGGCATGGTTTTAAACGCGCTCGCCGTCAAATACACCATTTCAGGAACTAAAGTATCCTTATCGATGTTGTTACTTTCGCCCTGAATATATTGTAAAAATAGATTCGTTATTTGTCGTGGGCGATCGACGGCATCCTCAAGTTTATGCTGAATAAACGCATACTGAGAACCAATGATTTTTTTATCAATGGCACTACTGACCTGACGCGACTGATAGTTAAACAAGCCAGTCAAACTGATAATAATCAGTATTAGCGCCAGCAGTGAAACCACCAGCACGCTTTTTACCAGGGTGATGGGATAGGTATTTGGGGTCAGCTTTGGCATATATTAACGGTAACACTAGAAAGCATGAAAAAATTGAACAGTACTTTCTTCCTCTTAAACGCGTCAGAGTGTTGAATAGTCAGCTTATGCATAATATTGAATTTCTTTCTGGAAGCAATATCAGTGAGTGATATCGTAAGCGGACTAATAATATAAATAAGAAAGGAGCGACTCAATGCGGAAAGGATTTTAAAATAAATTTAAGCCGCGGGCGACGCGTGAAACGCCACCCGCGAGAAGCATCACTGGAAGGGTTTGATATCACCGACGCCTTCACGAAGCACCACCGGCGCGTCTTCGGTCAGGTCGATAACCGTCGTCGGCTGCTGGCCAAGATAACCGCCGTGAATAATCAGATCGACCACCTTCTCCAGACGGTCTTTAATCTCTTCCGGATCGGACTCCGTGAATTCATTACCTGGCAGCATCAACGATGTCGAGAGCATCGGTTCGCCAAGCGTTTCCAGCAGCATCTGGGCGATAGGGTTCGCCGGCACGCGCATCCCAATGGTTTTACGCTTTTCTTGCAACAGGCGGCGCGGCACCTCTTTCGTTCCCTTAAGAATGAACGTGTAGTTGCCCGGCGTATTGTTTTTGATAAGACGAAACGCCACGTTATCGACAAACGCGTAGGTCGATAACTCGGAGAGATCGCGGCACATCAGGGTGAAATTGTGGCCATCCGGCAACTGACGGATACGGCAGATCCGCTCCATCGCCCCTTTATCTTCGATTTTGCAACCCAGGGCATAACCGGAGTCCGTTGGATAAACGATAACCCCGCCCTTACGCACAATTTCCACCGCCTGATTAATCAACCGCGCCTGCGGATTATCGGGATGGATATAGAAAAACTGGCTCATACTTCCCTCTCAATTTGTTCAGCGGCCACTTCCCAACTGCGCCAGATCCCTTCCACGCCAGCGGGTAGCCAAAGTTTGCGCCCCAGTTCAATCCACGGGCAGGGCTGGTGGAAATCCGAACCCTGCGACGCCATCAAACCAAACTGTTTCGCGTAGCTCGCCAGCTGCGCGCGCTCATGCGGCGCCTGCTGGCATTGGGCGACCTCCATCGCGTCGCCGCCCTGCTCGCTAAAATGGGCCAACAGCCGTTTCAACCATTTGGCGGAAAGATCGTAACGCCCCGGATGGGCGATCACCGCTTTGCCGCCAGAATGATGAATGACATCAATCGCTTGTTTTATTGTACACCACTGCGGCGGAACGTATCCGGTTTTCCCGCGGGCGAGATATTTTTTGAATACATCGGCAATATTGCTCGCAAAGCCGGCTTCAACTAAAAAGCGGGCAAAATGGCCGCGGGTGACCGCGCCGCCATCGGCGAGCTTTAACGCCCCTTCCCAGGCACCGGGGATACGCGCTTTCTCCAACCGTTCGGCAATCATCTGCCCGCGCTGGTTGCGCCGCGCTTTCTGTTCACAGAGCAGTTGCGTCATTGACGGATGGTTGATATCAATATTCAGTCCGACGATATGAATTTCGTGATTTTCCCACAGGGTGGAAATTTCTACCCCGGTGATAAGCGTGAGCGGCAGTTCAGCCCGCGCAATTTCGGCACGCGCTGCCGGAATGGCCGCCACGCTATCGTGATCGGTGATTGCCAGCGTCCCCACCCGCATCTCATGCGCGCGATGTACCAGCTCTTCTGGAGTCAATCGCCCATCGGAGGCGACGGTATGGCTGTGCAGGTCATAAATGACCGCGTAATTAGTGTCGCTCAAAATGGCTCCTGGTGGACCTGAACTGAAATAAGCGCATTATGATAACGACTGAGAAAGAAAATCTGCAAACAAGGGTTGACTTTATTTTCATGGACTAGTTAACTAGTACGCAAGTTCACACAACGGGTATCTCTGATGAAAGCGCAAATTATTACTCTTCATAGCTGGTGGCGTCGTTCCTGGAATCGGGCGGCGTGATCGCGTTTTGCACTCAGCAAACAGATACCGGGCCCGCCACTGAGCGGGCTTTTTTTTGAACAAAATAATGAACAGAACAGGCGAGAATGATAATGCAAACATCAAAACCAGCGCTCGAGCTTCTCACCAGCGACGCCATCTATCGCGAAAACCCGACGGCGTTATTCCATCAATTATGCGGCGCGCGTCCGGCAACCTTGCTGCTTGAATCGGCCGACATCGATAGTAAAGACGATTTAAAAAGCCTGCTGCTGGTCGATAGCGCCCTGCGCATTACCGCTCTTGGCAATACCGTCACTGTCCAGGCGCTTTCAGCGAACGGCGCCGCGCTGCTTGGACTGCTGGATAACGCATTGCCGTCCGGCATTGAGAATCTGCGCCAGCCGAACAGCCGGGTACTCACCTTCCCACCGGTTAGCGCCCTGTTGGATGAAGACGCTCGCCTGTGCTCGTTATCGGTGTTCGATGCGTTTCGTCTGTTACAGGATTTGGTCAGCGTCCCGCAGGCCGAGCGCGAAGCGATGTTCTTTGGCGGCCTGTTCGCTTACGACTTGGTGGCCGGTTTTGAGGATTTACCACCGCTCAATACCGATACCGCCTGCCCGGATTACTGTTTCTACCTGGCGGAAACGCTGCTGGTTATCGATCACCAGACCAAAAGCACCCGCATTCAGGCGAGCCTGTTCACGCCGCTGGAGAATGAGAAACAGCGTCTTCTGCAACGTATCGCCCAGCTTCGCCAGCAGTTAAATGAACCGCCCGCGCCGCTGCCGGTAACGACGGTTGCCGAAATGCGCTGCGACGTCGATCAGAGCGATGAAGAGTACGGCGCCGTGGTGCGCAAAATGCAGCGCGCCATTCGCGCGGGCGAAATTTTCCAGGTCGTGCCGTCGCGCCGTTTCTCACTTCCCTGCCCGTCGCCGCTGGCCTCGTACGATGTGCTGAAAAAGAGCAATCCCAGCCCGTATATGTTCTTTATGCAGGATAACGATTTCACCCTGTTCGGCGCATCGCCGGAAAGCTCGTTGAAATACGACGCCGTCAGCCGCCAGATTGAGATCTACCCCATTGCCGGCACCCGTCCTCGCGGCCGCCGCGCCGATGGTTCACTGGATCGCGATCTCGATAGCCGTATTGAGCTGGAGATGCGTACCGACCACAAAGAGCTTTCTGAACATCTGATGCTGGTTGACCTGGCCCGTAACGATCTGGCCCGCATCTGTACCCCGGGTAGCCGCTACGTAGCGGATTTGACCAAAGTCGATCGCTATTCCTTTGTGATGCATCTGGTTTCCCGCGTGGTCGGTGAACTGCGCCGCGACCTTGATGTCCTGCACGCCTACCGCGCCTGCATGAATATGGGCACCCTTAGCGGCGCGCCGAAAGTTCGCGCCATGCAGCTAATCGCCGCTGCGGAAGGCAAGCGTCGCGGTAGTTATGGCGGCGCGGTCGGCTACTTTACCGCCCATGGCGACCTCGATACCTGCATCGTGATCCGCTCAGCCTACGTTGAGGATGGCATTGCCACCGTGCAGGCAGGCGCCGGTATCGTGCTCGATTCCGTTCCGCAATCCGAGGCGGATGAAACCCGTAATAAAGCTCGCGCCGTGCTGCGCGCCATTGCTCAGGCCCATCACGCGAAGGAGACTTTCTAATGGCCGACATCCTGCTGCTCGATAATATCGACTCCTTTACCTATAACCTCGCCGACCAGCTGCGGGCTAACGGCCACAACGTGGTTATTTATCGTAATACCGTACCGGCGCAATCGCTGATTGAACGTATCGGCACCATGGATAATCCGGTGCTGATGCTCTCTCCGGGGCCGGGAACCCCAAGCGAAGCCGGCTGCATGCCCGAGCTGCTGACCCGCCTGCGCGGCAAGTTACCGATTATCGGTATCTGCCTCGGCCACCAGGCCATCGTGGAAGCCTACGGCGGCTATGTCGGCCAGGCGGGAGAAATCCTTCACGGCAAAGCGTCAAGCATTGAGCATGACGGCCAGGCGATGTTCGCCGGTCTCGCCAACCCGCTGCCGGTGGCCCGCTACCATTCTCTTGTCGGCAGCAATATTCCGGCCGGGCTCACCATTAACGCCAATTTCAACGGTATGGTGATGGCGGTTCGCCACGACGCCGATCGCGTCTGCGGCTTCCAGTTCCATCCGGAATCGATTCTGACTACCCAGGGAGCGCTACTGCTGGAGCAAACGCTGGCATGGGCGCTGCAGAAACTGGAGCAGACCAATGTCGTACAGCCGATTCTGGAAAAACTGTACCAGGCCGAGACGCTGAGCCAGCAGGAGAGCCACGTGCTGTTTTCCGCCGTCGTGCGCGGCGAAGTGAAGCCGGAACAGCTGGCCGCCGCGCTGGTAAGCATGAAAGTGCGCGGCGAACAACCACAGGAAATTGCCGGCGCCGCTACCGCGCTGCTGGAAAACGCCGCGCCGTTCCCGCGCCCGGATTATCAGTTTGCCGATATCGTCGGTACCGGCGGCGATGGCAGCAACAGTATCAATATCTCAACCGCCAGCGCCTTTGTCGCCGCCGCCTGCGGTTTAAAGGTGGCGAAACACGGTAACCGCAGCGTCTCCAGTAAATCTGGCTCGTCCGATCTGCTGGCCGCGTTTGGCATCAACCTGGATATGAATGCCGATAAATCGCGCGCCGCGCTGGATGAACTGGGCGTCTGCTTCCTGTTCGCGCCGAAATACCACACCGGTTTCCGCCACGCGATGCCGGTCCGCCAGCAGTTGAAAACGCGCACCTTGTTTAACGTGTTGGGGCCGCTTATCAATCCGGCGCACCCGCCGCTGGCGTTGATTGGCGTCTACAGCCCGGAACTGGTGTTGCCGATTGCAGAAACCTTGCGCGTACTCGGTTATCAACGTGCCGCCGTGGTACACAGCGGCGGCATGGACGAAGTCTCGTTGCATGCGCCGACCGTGGTCGCCGAACTCAATAACGGCGAAATCCAAAGCTATCAGCTGACCGCCGCCGACTTCGGCCTGACGCCATATCATCAGGATCAACTGGCCGGCGGCACGCCGGAAGAAAACCGTGACATTCTCACGCGCTTGCTACAAGGTAAAGGTGAAGCCGCTCATGAAGCCGCCGTCGCCGCCAACGTCGCCATGTTGATGCGTTTACACGGGCATGAAGACCTGAAAGCCAACGCCCGGCAGGTGCTGGATGTGCTGCACAGCGGAGCGGCCTATAACAGAGTGACCGCATTAGCGGCAAGAGGGTAAATAATGCAGACCGTTTTAGCAAAAATCGTTGCCGACAAAGCGATTTGGGTAGAAGCCCGCAAACAACAACAACCGTTAGCCAGTTTTCAGAATGACATCGTGCCGTCCGAACGCCATTTTTACGATGCGCTGGCCGGCGCCCGCACCGCTTTTATTCTCGAGTGCAAAAAGGCGTCGCCGTCGAAGGGACTGATTCGGGAAGATTTCGACCCGGCGACCATCGCCGGGATTTATAAGCACTACGCCTCGGCAATTTCGGTACTGTGCGATGAGAAATATTTTCAGGGCAGCTTTGATTTTCTGCCGATCGTCAGCAAAGTCGCGCCGCAGCCGATTCTGTGTAAAGACTTCACCATCGATCCTTACCAGATTTACCTCGCGCGTTACTACCAGGCCGATGCCTGCCTGTTGATGCTTTCGGTGCTCGATGACGATCAATATCGCCAGCTCGCCGCCGTCGCCCACAGTCTCAATATGGGCGTCCTGACCGAGGTCAGCAATGAAGAGGAGCTGGAGCGCGCGATTGCGCTGAAGGCCAAAGTCGTCGGCATTAACAACCGCGATCTGCGCGATATGTCGATTGATCTGAACCGCACGCGGCAATTGGCGCCGCGTCTCGGCCCGGATGTCACCGTGATCAGCGAATCCGGAATCCATACCTATGGCGAAGTCCGCGAGCTTAGCCACTTCGCCAACGGCTTCCTGATTGGCTCGGCGCTGATGGAACAACCGGACCTCAGCGCTGCGGTGAAGCGCGTGCTGTTAGGTGAGAACAAGGTCTGCGGCCTGACTCGTCCGCAGGATGCGCAAGTCGCCTGGGAGGCGGGCGCCATCTACGGCGGCCTGATTTTCGTCGATAGTTCGCCGCGTGCCGTTAACGACCAGCAGGCACAGGCGGTAATGGCCGCCGCGCCGCTTAGCTACGTTGGCGTGTTCCGTGATGCAGCCATTGAAGAGGTCGTCACCCGCGCGACCAAATTGAAACTCGCCGCGGTACAGCTTCATGGGAGCGAAGATCAGGCCTGGATTGATGCCCTGCGCGCGGCGCTGCCGGAGCAGATCCAAATCTGGAAGGCGCTGAGCGTAGGCGAAACGCTGCCGCCGCGTAACCTGAACCATGTGGCCAGATATGTCTTTGACAACGGTCAGGGCGGGAGCGGACAACGTTTCGACTGGTCGCTGCTGCAGGGCCAGGACCTGCGTAACGTGATGCTGGCAGGCGGCCTTAGCGCCGATAACTGCGTAGAAGCCGCGAAAAGCGGCTGTGCCGGACTCGATTTCAACTCAGGCGTAGAGTCGCAGCCGGGAATAAAAGAGGCAAGCCTGGTGGCTGCCGTTTTCCAGACGCTGCGCGCATATTAAGGAGCAATGCAATAATGAGCACTTTACTGAACCCGTATTTCGGCGAATTCGGCGGTATGTACGTTCCGCAGATCCTGATGCCCGCCCTGCGCCAGCTGGAAGAAGCTTTCGTCAGCGCGCAAAAAGATCCTGAATTTCAGGCTGAATTCACCGACCTGCTGAAAAACTACGCGGGTCGTCCGACGGCGCTGACCAAATGCCGCAATCTGACCGAAGGCACCCGCACCACGCTGTACCTCAAGCGTGAAGATCTGCTCCACGGCGGCGCGCACAAAACCAACCAGGTGCTGGGCCAGGCGCTACTCGCCAAACGTATGGGCAAAACGGAAATTATCGCCGAAACCGGCGCCGGCCAACACGGCGTCGCCTCGGCGCTGGCCAGCGCCCTGCTCGGTCTGAAATGCCGCATCTATATGGGCGCCAAAGACGTCGAGCGCCAGTCGCCGAACGTCTTCCGCATGCGCCTGATGGGTGCGGAGGTCATTCCAGTGCACAGCGGTTCCGCCACCCTGAAAGATGCCTGTAACGAAGCGCTGCGCGACTGGTCCGGCAGCTACGAGAAGGCGCACTACATGCTCGGCACTGCCGCTGGCCCGCATCCATTCCCGACTATCGTGCGTGAATTCCAGCGCATGATCGGCGAAGAAACCAAAGCGCAGATCCTTGAGAAAGAAGGACGCCTGCCGGACGCGGTGATCGCCTGCGTTGGCGGTGGTTCTAACGCCATCGGCATGTTCGCTGATTTCATTGATGAATCCCGCGTTGGCCTGATTGGCGTCGAGCCTGCCGGCCACGGTATCGAAACCGGCGAGCACGGCGCACCGCTGAAGCACGGTCGCGTCGGCATTTACTTCGGCATGAAGTCGCCGATGATGCAAACTTCCGACGGGCAGATCGAAGAATCTTATTCTATCTCCGCCGGGCTGGATTTCCCGTCAGTGGGTCCGCAGCATGCGTTCCTTAACAGCACCGGGCGCGCCGAGTATGTGTCAATTACCGACAACGAAGCGCTGGATGCCTTTAAAGCGCTCTCCCGCCATGAAGGCATTATTCCGGCGCTGGAGTCGTCGCACGCTCTGGCGCACGCGCTGAAGATGATGCGCGAGAATCCGGATAAAGAGCAGCTGCTGGTGGTTAACCTGTCTGGCCGCGGCGATAAAGACATCTTCACCGTACACGACATTTTGAAAGCGCGAGGGGAAATCTGATGGAACGTTACGAGACGCTATTTGCACAGTTAAAAAACCGCCAGGAAGGCGCCTTTGTTCCCTTCGTCACCCTCGGCGATCCGGGGCCGGAACAGTCGCTGAAAATCATCGATGCGCTGATTGAAGCCGGCGCCGATGCGCTGGAATTGGGGATCCCCTTCTCCGACCCGCTGGCCGACGGCCCGACGATTCAGGGTGCCACATTGCGCGCTTTTGCCGCCGGCGTCACCCCGGCGCAGTGCTTCGAAATGCTGGCGGCGATCCGCCACAAGCATCCGACAATCCCAATCGGCCTTTTGATGTACGCGAACCTGGTGTTCAGCCCGGGCATTGATGAGTTCTACGCCGAATGCGCGCGTGTCGGCGTGGATTCGGTTCTGGTCGCCGACGTGCCGGTCGAAGAGTCCGCCCCGTTCCGTCAGGCAGCGCTGCGCCATAACATTGCGCCGATTTTCATCTGCCCGCCAAATGCCGATGACGATTTACTGCGCCAGATTGCCTCCTATGGCCGCGGCTATACCTACCTGCTATCGCGCGCTGGCGTGACAGGCGCGGAAAACCGCGCCGCGCTGCCGCTGCATCATCTGATTGAAAAACTGGCGGAATACAACGCCGCGCCGCCGCTGCAGGGCTTTGGCATCTCGGCGCCGGAGCAGGTTTCGGCCGCTATTGACGCCGGTGCCGCCGGGGCAATATCCGGCTCGGCCATCGTCAAGATTATCGAGCGTAACCTTGAGCAGCCGCAAAACATGCTCGCAGAGCTAAAAACCTTCGTGCACAGTTTGAAAGCAGCGACCAAAACCGCCTGACCCTTTGTCGCCCGGCCTCACGCCGGGCGGCTATTTCCGCTGCAGGCTGTTGGCGTATTTTCGCGTTAAGCGAAACAGCGCCAGCACCTCGTCTTGCGACCACTCCGCCAGCACCTGATTCATTAACCGCCGCCGCGCAACGGCAATAGCGTCGATCATCCGCTGCCCCTTTTCGCTAAGCGTCACCTCGCTAATCCGCCGGTCTTTGGCATTGGCCTGCTTGCAGGCAAGGCCCTGAGCCTCCAGCTTTTTCACCTGCCGGCTGACGGTGGTGTAATCGCGGCCTAAATGATCCGCCAGCTCAACTACCCCCACCGGGCCATAGCGCCATACCGCCACCAGTAGTGGAAACAGCATCTGTTCAAGCTGTACCCCTGCCGCCTGCAATATTTGCTCATCACGCAGCGGTTGATTCATCACGCTGATGATGTCTAACAGCGCGCCGTGAAAGTCGGTGATGTCGTAATTATTATGTGCATCTTGCATATATTAGTTAACCGCGTATAGTGCTCCTGAAGAATATGTGCATATTACACATAATTATCATCAGGGGATAATGTTATGAAAGCCGCCGTGGTGTTTGATCTTAACGAAGGTCCGATATGGGCCGATTTTACCGAACCGCAGCCTGCAGCCGGATACACGCTGATCGACGTTCGCGCCGCCGCTATTAGCCACGTAGTTAAGGGCCGGGCATCGGGACGTCATTATAGTTTTGACGGCACGCTGCCGTTTGTCGTCGGTATCGATGGCGTCGGTATGACCTCTGACGGTCAGCGCGTCTATTTTGCTTTCCCCAGTGCGCCGTTCGGCAGTATGGCGCAACGCGCGCCGGTCGCGCTGCAGAATTGCCTGCCGCTGCCGGATGCACTTGATGACATCAGCGCTGCGGCCATGGCCAATCCGGGCATGTCTGCCTGGGCTGCGCTTGTCAAACGGGCGCAGTTTCAGGCCGGAGAAACGGTACTGATTAACGGCGCCACCGGCAGCGCCGGGCAGTTGGCAGTACAAATTGCCCGCTACCTCGGCGCAAAAAAAATCATTGCTACCGGGCGTAATACGCAGGCGCTGGCTGCCCTCGCAGCCGATGAGTGTATTGATTTAACCGCCGATGAGCAGACGCTTAGCGCACAATTCGCCGCCGCCAGCGCCGGGCAAGTTGATGCGATCGTGGATTATTTGTGGGGACGCAGCGCAGAGTTGCTGCTGCCCATGCTGGCGAAATATACCCCCGGCGATAAGCCGGTGCGTTATGTGCAGGTGGGTTCCCTTGCCGGGGCGGATATCGCGTTAAATGGCGCCGTGTTGCGCGCCGCGCCGCTACAGCTCATGGGCAGCGGCATCGGCAGCCTGACCATGCCGCAACTGCTGGCGGCAACCGGGGAGATGCTGCAGGCGGCGGTTCCCGGTCAGTTTACCATCGCCACCACGCCGCTGCCGCTCCGCGATGTCGCTACGGCATGGCCGCGTGATAATAGTCAGAAACGCACGGTTTTCACTCTTGATTAAAAAAATGCACCTCCGCACAAACTCTGGGGTTGATATCTTAAATGAGAAATATTATCTTTCTCATTACCGAATAGTTGAGTGAACAACTCAGGTATTCGGTACGACATTGCTCACATTGCTTCCAGTATTTTTGCCCGCGTTTATCGCGGGCTTTTTTTTTGACTCAACTTCAGCTTTTAGTGGTCGAGATACAGATAATGCAACCAGCTGGTCATCCGTAACAGCACCTTACGCATCACCGACACGTGGGCAAAATGGTCGGTATACACCGCCGCCTGGGCACTGACCCCATCAGGTAAATGGGCAAGATCGCGGCTCGCCGCCAGGTCAATCATCACATAAACCCCTTCCCGACCGGGCGTGGCGCTTAAACCCTGTAATGCGCCGCTCGCCTGGTAACTACCGTCGGGAATGGTTGGCAGTACCTTTGTGACCTTGCCGGCATACACCTGCCCCGGTAAGCCATTAAACACCACCTCTGCCTCGTCCCCCTGCTCCAGGCGCAGGATGGCGTTCTGGCGAAATACCGCCACCACCTGGCGTTTCTGCTGCGGAATAAAAATCATCACCGGTTTGAACGGCAGACGAACTGCCGTGGTTCCCGGACGCGCCAGCACCTGAGTGACATAACCATCGCTGGGCGCGCGGAATACCGTCTGTTCAAGGTCATAACGCGCCTCGGCAATCTGCGATTTCAGGCTGGCGATTTGCGCATCCTCGCCATTGAAACGCGCCGAAAGTCTTTCGAACTCCTGTTGATACTGGGCTTTAGCCGCCCGCAGGGCCGCAGATTGCGCTTGATATTGCTGCTCGGCGTGATTCACATCCTGCTCGGAAAAAGGATTTACCGGCATCGACGCGCCTTTCGCATAGCGCTGATAATCCTGACGGGCGCGTTCATATTCCGCCGTCATCCGCTGGACGTTGGCAGCGGCTTCACTCAGTGCCGCTTTCCGGGTTCTGATATCCGCTTCGGCGGCACTGAGATCCGCCTCCAGTTTATTCAATCGCGCGCGATAACGGCTATCATCAAGACGAAACAGCACCTCGCCTTTGCGTAATAACACATTCGTTTTATCGGTAACTTCTACGATGGCCCCCGACACCTGCGGTACAATCGGGATCGACAATGCTATTTTTTGCGCGCGGTCGGTATACGGGTGATTATAATTCATGGTCAGAATTAGCGCGCCGACAATAAACACGCCGCCAAGGACTGCCGTTGGCACCGTCCATTTATTAACCGGGATGCGGAAAATTTTAAATACGCCATAGGCCAACGCCACATAGCTAAGAATAATGAGTAAATCCATACACTGGCCTCAGCGGTTATTTGACGAGTTTGTCGTTACAGTTATCTGTTGCTCCTGCAGACGCTTGAGCTCGCTTTCAAGTTGCCTGATTCGCTGATGCATTTCGGCGCTATCTTCGCCTTTATGCGCCATTCCCCACCCGCGCTCGGGGCGATACAGCGTGGCCCAGATCCACAACAGCGGCCAAATCGCATGCAGGGTAAACAGGCTCACCCAGCCGGCGACATGAATTGCATCCTGGTGAGGATGCTGGCGTTTCTTGGCCAATAAATAGGGAATATCATGAATAATAATAATGCCGTAAAATAAAATTAAAAACACGGCAATTAACACGCCTAAGGCGAAGTAGTCGAGAAACATAATAACACCTGGTAATAAAAAAGGTAAACCGTACTAACTACGCTGTTTTATAATTAGCAATGCCACTCACTGTAATAGTGCAGCTGTTCCGAGAATAATCATTTTCCGACTGATAGACCAAATATTGATAACGGTAAAAATCAGTACTTTTATCTTTCCGGAATAATATCTCTTCCGCCGAAACCGATAGTCCCTTGATAATATCGTCATATTCAATATGTTTTTCTTTTTCGGTTACGCTGGAAGCGCACGCCGCCAGCAGCAAAATTGCAGATAACGCAGCCATTGTTGTTATTTTCATCGAATTATTTCTCTGTATTTTTCGGCTGTAATAAATAATCCACGCAAATAATACCCAGCTACTGGCCAGAAGTCATATGACAATGACGGCAAAGATGTATATCATTTTTGATATAGCAAACCAAAAGAACCAACCTTGTGAAAGAAAAAGACCTGCGCATTGACGAACTCCGCATCGTTCGCATGATTGCCGAAACGGCAAGCGTGAGCAAAGCCGCCCAACTACTGGACATGCCGCAGTCGAATGTGTCGCGGGCGCTGAATGCGCTGGAACGGCGCCTGGGGCTGGAGATCTTTATCCGCCATCCACGGGCGTTAATCCTGAGCGAGTTTGGCGAGCAGTTCCTGCGCCGGGCGGATATTCTGCTGGATAAGCATAATGATCTGCTGGATATGTCCGGTACCTGGAAACGCAGCCTCAACGGCATGGTGACGCTCGGCGCGCCGATCGGCATTCAGGCTTTCCTTGCCCGATACCTTTTGCCGCCGGTGCTACGTTCGGCGCCTGAATTAACCGTCAATATTCTCACCCGCAATCCCGACGAGCGCGAACAGAAACACGGGACGCTTTTCGATAGCGATTGCGATCTGCTGATTAGCTTTTTCCAACCGCAGGACGAAAGCCTGATCGCAAGGCCACTCACTCGCTTTCGCATGGGGCTGTTTGCCTGCGCGGATTATATTGTGCAGTGGCCTCTGCACGATGTTGATGAGCTTGCGCAGCACCGCTGCATCACTTTGCGTACGTTGGGCGGGATCCGCAACAGTTGGCATTGCTATAACGCCGCGGGTGAGAGTATTCAGGTAGAGGTCAACGGTTCCAGCGTATGCGATAACATTTTGCCGGCTATCGAGCTTGCCAAGCAGGGCCTGGGCATCGTATATGCCCCTTTTTACTCCGTCGCGGCGGAATTAGAAGCGGGTACGCTACAGCCCTGTCTGCCACGAGAACGCGGCGTGAATATGCAGGCGTGGTTGATTTATCGTCAACGAGGCGTGTTGCCGCATCGCGTGCAGGTGATAATGGATAGCATTATGGAAAGCGCCAAACTGCACGCCCATCGGTTGGTCTGAAGAGGATAAAACTGGCCGCGAACGGCCAGTTTTTTTAAACCATTAGAACCGATAACCGGCAGAGAACATAAACACCCACGGGTCCAGACGGGTACTGACGGTCTGATTCTCTCCGTTAGCTTTAAATTTCACGTCGGTGTCGATATCCATGTACCACACTGACATGTTCAGCAGCCAATTGCGGTCAATCAGATAATCCAGGCCAACCTGTCCTGCCGCGCCCCATGAATCCTTCAGGCTCAGGTCGGAAAGCCCGGCGTCCTTACCGGTATCGTTGAAATCATTGTTAAAGAAGGTTGTATAGTTAATACCGGCGCCGACATACGGGCGCACTTTGCTTTGCGCATCGCCAAAGTACCACTGCGCCATCAGCGTCGGCGGCAACTGGTGTACGGTAGCGATGGTGCCGGTCGGCCCGGTACCGACCTTGTGGCGGAACGGCGTTGCCGCCAGCAGTTCGATACCGATATTGTCGGTCGCCATATAGGTAAAGGTTAAACCTAACTGGGTGTTATTACTGACGTTAAAACCGCCGAGACTACCCAGTACGTTGTCAGAACCCTCAGTCGGGCGAACCGTCGCCGAACCCGCGCGAATAAAAAACTCCCCCGCTTCATGCGCCCAGGCGCTACCACCAGAAAGCGTACCTAAGATCAATGCCGCCGCTGCAATTTTCTTCATATCCATGTCCCCATTATGGTTTTTATCAGCGGCAGCAAATATACCTACAATGAGTTAGTTTTGATCTGTTTTAGATCACACCAGGCCATTAGATTTAACATTTATTGATCCAGATTAATTTTTGCAGCACTCAGTAACGTTCTGATTTGTCCTTACATCAATTTTTACCCGTGAGAAAAATTTTTGCGTCCCCCTCTTGTCGCCGATCGTGCGGATAGCTAATTTAATTGCCGACAATTTGTGTTGATGCGTTTTTTTCAGGTGTAATTATGAGTGAAATCAACCCGTGCATGACGTGCGGTGCCTGTTGTGCGTATTTTCGAGTCTCCTTCTATTGGGCTGAAGCCGACGACGCCGGCGGCGTGGTACCTACGCAGCTCACCGAACCCCTTACCCCTTTTCTGCGCTGCATGAGCGGCACCAATCAGCGGCAAAGCCGCTGCACAGCCTTAAGCGGCGAAATCGGCGAATCGGTGCACTGCACCATCTATCATCAGCGGCCTTCCCCCTGCCGCGAATTTGCTATGTCAGGCGAAGGCGGCGAACTCAACGAAGCGTGCGATCGCGCCCGTGCCCGCTACGGCCTGCCGCCGCTGGGAACTCTTTACAAAGATATACTTACCGTGACAGCGGCAGAGACTGCTACCCAACCACGTTTTGCGGTACAATCCCCGGCTAGTTAAAACACCTGCAAGACTCAAGGAGAATGCATGTCTATCACGGCGAAGTCCGTCTACCGTGACACGGGGAATTTTTTTCGTAATCAGTTCGTTACTATTCTGCTGATTGCGTTGTTATGCGCGTTCATCACGGTAGTCATTGGCCATGCCTTTTCGCCCAGTGACGAGCAGTTATCGATCCTCAGCGAAGGCGATAACCTGGCGGGCAGCGCCGGCTTGTTTGAGCTGGTGCAGAACATGACGCCGGAACAGCAGCAGATCTTGCTGCGCGCGTCGGCAGCCTCAACCTTCTCCGGCCTGGTGGGGAATGCCATCCTCGTCGGCGGCGTACTGTTGCTGATCCAGCTGATCTCCGCCGGGCATCGCGTCAGCGCGCTGCGGGCGATCGGCGCCGCGGCGCCGGTTCTGCCGAAACTGTTGCTGCTTATCCTGTTCACCACCTTCGTGGTACAGATGGGGATGATGCTGGTGCTGGTGCCGGGCGTGCTGCTGGCGATTGTCCTGGCGTTCGCGCCGGTGATGCTGGTGCAGGATAAAATCGGCATCTTTAGCGCAATGCGCGGCAGTATGCGTCTGGCGTGGGCTAATATGCGTCTGGTGGCGCCAGCGGTACTGGGCTGGCTGCTGGCAAAAACGGCGCTGCTGCTGCTTGCTTCAAGCTTCGCAACGCTGTCGCCAAACGTCGCCGCCGTGGTCATTAATACCATCAGCAATCTGTTCTCTGCGCTGTTGCTGATCTATTTGTTCCGCTTGTATATGCTTATTCGCAACTAACTTTAATCTGGGCCGAGTATTCCGGCCCTTCCTGAACGACGGAATTGATGTATGAAGCAGTTTCTCGATTTTTTACCGCTCGTAGTCTTCTTCGCTTTTTATAAGATTTACGATATCTACGCCGCAACCACCGCGCTGATCGTCGCCACCGCGGTGGTCCCCATTTATAGCTGGGTGCGCTATCGTAAAGTTGAAAAGATGGCGCTGATCACTTTTGTGCTTGTCGCCGTCTTCGGCGGTCTGACTATCTTCTTCCACAACGATGAATTCATTAAGTGGAAAGTGACCGTCATCTACGCCCTGTTTGCTGGCGCCCTGCTGTTCAGCCAGTGGGTAATGAAAAAACCGCTTATCCAACGCATGCTTGGCAAAGAGCTGACGCTGCCGCAGCAGGTGTGGTCACGGCTGAATCTGGCCTGGGCGCTGTTCTTTATTCTCTGCGGACTGGCCAATATCTACATCGCGTTCTGGCTGCCGCAGAATATCTGGGTCAACTTCAAAGTCTTCGGTTTAACGGCATTGACCCTGGTCTTCACCCTGTTGAGCGGCGTCTATATCTACCGCCACATGCCGCAGGACGATAAGCACTAATACCTCTCAACGGTACGCGCTGGCCGGCGCGTACCGCCTTCTTTTTTCAACTCGCGTCCCGACCTTTGCCAAAACCCCGTTTTAACCGTACCGACGGGCGTATTCCCCTATTCTCTCTGCGCCGTTTTCATAGTAGCATCGCGCCTGATCTTCTTTGACTAGTACAGAGTATAGAATGACAACAACAGATCTCGCCCCGAAGGGCGAATTGGTTTTACGTACCCTGGCCATGCCGGCGGATACCAACGCGAACGGTGATATTTTTGGCGGCTGGCTGATGTCGCAGATGGATATCGGCGGCGCGATTATGGCCAAAGAGATTGCCCGCGGCCGCGTTGTGACCGTCCGTGTTGATGGTATGACTTTTTTACGCCCGGTCGCCGTTGGCGATGTCGTGTGCTGCTATGCCCGCTGCGTAAAACGCGGTAACACCTCAATCACCATTAATATTGAGGTATGGGTGAAAAAAGTATCGACGGAACCGCTGGGCCAGCGTTATAAGGCAACGGAAGCCCTGTTTATTTATGTGGCGGTAGACAATGAAGGCAAGCCGCGAGCGCTGCCTGCCGAATGATAAATGGCCCGGTTACCCGGGCCGTTTGTCTATTTACAGGAAGCCAAGCAGTGAGAAGAAAACATAGCCAATCACAATCACCACAATCGGCAGCACGTAAAGCGTAAAATACTGCTTCAGGATGGTATGACGCGGTACGACAATACGTTCGGCAAGCTGTTCACGAGACAGACCTTCCGCTCCTTTAGCCTGTTCCAGAATCAACTGATCTTCCACCCCTTCGCGTAGAAACTTCGCCTGGCGGCCCATCCGCGCGCCGGAAGCCTGCAACGCCATGCCAACAAACACCAGCGCGTAGATAATCCAGAAACCGATGTTCAACGCATGTTTGAACTCCGGCAGCGGCGAGTTGTACCAGAAGAAATTCAGGAACGGCGTATTAAAACGCACCATCTCAATCATCAGGTGGGCGAAATCCATCATCACCGCATCAATACCCGGTTTCTTTTCGCTATGCTCGTACATAAATTTCAGTACGGAAATCAGCGTAGACAGCACGGCTGGAATGAAGATGACCCATCCCAAAATGCGTTTAATGACCGCAATGCGTCCAGCTTGTTGATACGTCATGAGTTCCCCTTGTTTAAAACGCCAGACTCTCCATGCCGCCATAGAGTCAGGTATAAGTCTATCTTCGTCAGCGAATTTCGCCTGCTTCAGCGCGGTATGATATACCATATGGACAATTTCGTTATCTACTTACGCCAATGGAGAGGAACTTATGTCAGCGAAGCGTCAGATTCTTGCCGCTATTTTCGATATGGATGGCCTGCTTATCGATTCAGAGCCGCTATGGGACCGCGCAGAGCTGGAGGTACTGGACAGCCTCGGAGTGGATATTAGCCGCCGTGATGAATTGCCGGACCTGCTGGGGCTGCGCATCGACCTGGTGGTCGATTTGTGGTTTGCGCAACAGCCCTGGCGCGGCCCAGACCGCGCAGAGGTAACCGCCAGCATTATCCGCCGCGCCATTCAACTGGTCGAGGAGTCGCGGCCGTTGCTGCCCGGCGTGCGTGAAGCCGTGGCGCTGTGTAAAGCCCAGGGACTAAAAATAGGTCTCGCTTCGGCGTCGCCGCTGCATATGCTGGAAAAAGTGCTGGAAATGTTTGAACTACGCGACCAGTTTGACGCGCTGGCTTCCGCCGAACATCTGCCATACAGCAAACCGCACCCCCAGGTCTATCTCGATTGCGCCGCTAAGCTTGGCATCGCGCCGATGTCTTGCGTGGCGCTGGAGGATTCTGTTAACGGCATGATCGCCAGCAAAGCGGCGCGAATGCGCTCAATTGTGGTTCCGGAAGCAGAAAACAGCCGCGATCCGCGTTTTGTACTGGCCGATGTGAAACTGACGTCTCTGCAGCAGCTGACGGTAGCAGATCTGCGCGGCTAAGCGGCGTGCGCTGACATTGGTGTCGTCAAAATGTGTCAACCTTGTGACAAAGAGTTACACCGTCACCTCTTCCGTATACTGTATAAAAACCCTATACTGTATGAATTGACAGTTTAGGGTTTTTATCATGACGGCGGAAGGCCACCTCTTCTTTTCTATCGCCTGTGCGGTATTTGCAAAAAATGCAGAATTAACCCCCGTGCTGGCGCAGGGGGACTGGTGGCATATCGTTCCTTCCGCCGTGCTGACCTGCCTGCTGCCCGATATCGACCATCCGAAATCGTTCCTCGGGCAGCGTTTAAGCTGGGTCTCCAAACCGGTAGCCCGCGCCTTTGGCCATCGCGGTTTTACCCACAGCCTGCTGGCGGTATTCGGCGCGCTGGCGCTGTTCTATCTTAAAGTGCCTGAGAGCTGGATTATCCCTGCCGATGCGCTGCAGGGTTTAGTGCTCGGCTACCTCAGTCATATACTCGCCGATATGCTCACCCCGGCCGGCGTACCGCTGCTGTGGCCCTGCCGCTGGCGGTTCCGCCTACCGATCCTCGCGCCGCGCAAAGGCAATCAGCTCGAGCGCGCGCTGTGCATGGCGCTGTTCATTTACGCCGTCTGGATGCCGCAAAGCATGGCCGAAAATAGCGCCGTGCGCTGGTCATCCAATATGATTAATTCGCTGCAAATAACCTTTAATCGCTTTATTAGCCATCAGGCTGAACGATAAATACGCTAAATGATTTTTTGGTTATAACCCATTCCATTTGAGTATAAGAAAGCAATAAGGCCTTCTGCTACTCTTGGCGCCATAAGAGTTGGTTTCAGACCAACCCAGGTAACAAGATATCAGGAGAACGGGGATGAATTTTCCATTAATAGCGAACGTTGTCGTGTTCGCGGTTTTACTGTTTGCGCTGGCTCAAACCCGCCACAAACAGTGGAGCCTCGCTAAAAAAGTACTGGTCGGTCTCGTTATCGGCGTTATCTTTGGTCTCGGCCTGCAGCTGGTTTACGGCTCCGACAGCCAGGTTCTGAAAGATTCTATTCAGTGGTTTAATATCGTCGGTAACGGCTATGTGCAACTGCTGCAGATGATCGTTATGCCGCTGGTCTTCGCCTCTATTCTGAGCGCGGTGGCGCGCCTGCACAATGCCTCACAGCTGGGTAAAATCAGTTTCCTGAGCATCGGTACGCTGTTGTTCACCACCCTTATCGCCGCGCTGGTCGGCGTACTGGTGACCAACCTGTTTGGCCTCACCGCTGAAGGCCTGGTACAGGGCAGCGCGGAAACCGCCCGTCTGAACGCCATCCAGAGCAACTATGTCGGTAAAGTATCAGATCTGAGCGTTCCGCAGCTGATCCTGTCGTTTGTGCCGAAAAACCCGTTTGCCGATCTGACCGGCGCGAACCCGACCTCGATCATCAGCATCGTTATCTTCTCGGCGTTCCTTGGCGTCGCGGCGCTGAAGCTGCTGAAAGACGATGTGGAGAAAGGCCAACGCGTCCTGACCGCCATCGACACGCTGCAGGGCTGGGTGATGAAGCTGGTGCGTCTGGTGATGCAGTTAACTCCGTACGGCGTGCTGGCGCTGATGACCAAAGTGGTTGCCGGTTCCAACCTGCACGACATCATCAAGCTCGGCGGTTTCGTAGTGGCTTCTTACATCGCGCTGGGCATCATGTTTGTGGTGCACGGTCTGCTGTTAGCCGTCAATGGCGTCAGTCCGCTGAAGTATTTCCGTAAAGTCTGGCCGGTGATTACCTTCGCCTTCACCAGCCGTTCCAGCGCGGCTTCTATTCCGCTGAACGTGGAAGCGCAGACGCGCCGTCTGGGCGTACCGGAATCCATTGCCAGCTTCTCCGCCTCATTCGGCGCGACGATTGGTCAGAACGGCTGCGCCGGTATCTATCCGGCAATGCTGGCGGTAATGGTCGCGCCAACCGTTGGCATCAACCCGCTGGATCCAATGTGGATTGCCACCCTCGTGGGTATCGTCACCGTGAGCTCCGCTGGCGTAGCCGGCGTTGGCGGCGGCGCCACCTTCGCGGCATTGATCGTGCTGCCGGCGATGGGTCTGCCGGTCACGCTGGTCGCACTGCTGATTTCCGTCGAGCCGCTGATTGATATGGGTCGTACCGCCCTCAACGTTAACGGTTCAATGACCGCCGGCACGCTGACCAGTCAGTGGCTGCGCCAGACGGATAAAGCCATCCTCGATAGTGAAGAAGACGCCGAACTGGCGCATCGCTAACGTTAACAGCCACAAAAAAGCCGCTGAATTTCAGCGGCTTTTTTATTTTCCTATGAGGTCATGCCTCTATTTCACCTTCCTGGCGAATCTGATTAGCCCAGCGCTGCGCCGATTCCGGCACGGTGAACGCCGGCGAGCGGCGGAAACGCTCGCCCATCAGTACAAAGGCGACATATTTGCCCCGCAATATCCAGACATCGCGAAAATGGTCCATTTTAACGGCATGATCCGGCGGCGCAGGCTCGACGCGCGGCACGTAGCTAATGATAGGGCGATTTTGTTGGCGCAATGATTTCATAACAGATGGATTCACTAAGCAAAGCGGGAACATAAACCCCTATCATAGCCGATTGCCCCCCTTTTCGTCGCCCCTCCTGGCACGATGCGCATTTTAGGATAACTCTATTCCTGCCTGAGCAGCATCCTCAGCACAATGTTCTATAGTTAGAAGGGTTTTGGTTTAGCAACGACCACTTTTAGCAATGAAAGCAGGAGACGAGCAGATGTCAGATAAGCACCACGACCCACACAGCCGACAGGCTCCGGTACACGATAGCGATGAAGCAAAACCGGGCCTCGATTCACTGGCGCCAGAAGACCGCGAGTGGCGCCCTACTCCCCAGCCAACCGCGCCCGGGGAGGAGCCGACGGCGCCGGGTAGCCTGAAAGCGCCGGATACCCACAGCATTAAATTAGATACCCTCGAGCCACAGCGTAAAGGCGGTGAAAACTTTCCGCTGACCACCAATCAGGGGGTACGCATCGCCGACGATCAAAACTCGTTACGCGCCGGCAACCGCGGACCAACGTTGCTTGAAGATTTTATCTTACGTGAGAAAATTACCCACTTTGACCATGAACGCATTCCCGAGCGTATCGTTCATGCTCGCGGTTCCGCCGCGCACGGCTATTTCCAGCCTTACAAAAGCCTGAAAGAAATTACCAAAGCCGATTTTCTGTCCGCGCCGGAAAAAATCACCCCTGTTTTCGTCCGCTTCTCCACCGTTCAGGGCGGCGCGGGCTCGGCCGATACCGTGCGCGATATCCGCGGCTTCGCCACCAAATTCTATACCGAAGAGGGCATTTTCGACCTGGTGGGCAATAACACGCCTATTTTCTTTATCCAGGATGCGATTAAATTTCCTGACTTTGTCCATGCGGTGAAACCCGAACCGCACTGGGCAATTCCGCAGGGACAAAGCGCCCATGACACCTTCTGGGACTATGTTTCGCTGCAGCCGGAAACATTACATAACGTGATGTGGGCCATGTCCGACCGCGGCTTGCCGCGCAGCTATCGCACAATGGAAGGCTTCGGTATTCATACCTTCCGCCTGATCAACGCTGAAGGCAAAGCCACCTTTGTGCGCTTCCACTGGAAGCCGGTGGCCGGTAAAGCATCACTGGTGTGGGATGAGGCGCAGAAATTAACAGGCCGCGATCCGGACTTCCATCGCCGCGATCTATGGGAAGCCATCGAGGCTGGCGATTATCCGGAATTTGAGCTCGGCCTGCAGTTAATTCCGGAGGAAAACGAGTTCAATTTCGACTTCGATCTGCTGGATCCGACCAAGCTCATTCCAGAAGCGCTGGTGCCCGTTCAACGAGTCGGCAAAATGGTGCTTAACCGTAACCCCGACAACTTCTTCGCTGAGAACGAACAGGCGGCATTCCATCCGGGTCATATTGTGCCGGGTATCGATTTTAGTAACGATCCGCTGTTACAAGGGCGACTCTTCTCCTATACCGATACGCAAATTAGCCGCCTCGGTGGGCCAAATTTCCACGAAATTCCGATTAACCGCCCTACCTGCCCGTATCATAATTTCCAGCGTGACGGCATGCACCGAATGGAGATTGATACCAATCCGGCAAACTATGAACCCAACTCTATCAACGATAACTGGCCTCGTGAAACGCCGCCGGCGCCGAAACGCGGCGGCTTTGAATCGCTGGCGGAACGCGTTGATGGCGAGAAAATCCGTAACCGTAGCCCCTCCTTCGGCGAGTACTACGCCCAGCCTCGCCTGTTCTGGCTCAGCCAGACGCCGATTGAGCAGCAGCACATTATCGGCGGCTTTAGTTTTGAGCTGAGCAAAGTGGTCAGAGTCTGGATCCGCGAGCGGGTGGTCGATCATCTGGCGCATATTGATATCGGGCTGGCGGAAGCGGTAGCCAACAATCTCGGTATCGAACTCAGCGATGAGCAGCGGAATATTGCTCCGCCTGCGCCGGTTAACGGCGTGGAGAAAGACCCGACCCTCAGCCTTTACGCCGATGGCGATGGCGACGTAAAAGGACGAATTGTCGCGGTATTACTCAACGAGAAGACCTGCGCGCAGGATGTACTCAACCTGCTACAGGCGCTACAGGCCATAGGCGTTCACAGCAAACTGCTCTATTCGCGTATGGGCGAAGTCAGCGCCGATGATGGATCGCAGCTACCGATCGCCGGAACCTTCGCCGGCTCGCCGTCGTTGACGGTTGATGCGGTTATCGTTCCCGGCGGCGATCTGAGCAGCATCAGCGATAACGGCGATGCCCGCTACTATCTGCTGGAAGCCTATAAGCATCTGAAGCCCATTTTACTGGCGGGCGATGCGCGGCAGTTTAGTTCGCTGCTACAGGTGCCCGCTACGGGTGAAGAAGGGGTTATCGAATGCGACGCGATTAATACGCTTAGCGTCGATAAGCTGCTGACGCTACTGGCCGCGCATCGCGTCTGGTCAAGAAGCAGTAAAGTTGCGGCCATACCCGCATAATAAAAAGCCCGGCAGTTCATGGCTGCCGGGCTTTCCTCTCTTTATACGTCGCGATAGTTTCCGAGCCGATAGCCACGTTCCGCAATAGCGTACTTCAGTTCGCCGGACGTCAGCACGTCCAGTTCGGTCAGCCGCGGATAGCAGTAAGCGCTGCACATAATGGTGTTATCGACAAATGCCGGATGACACATCACTTCCAGCGAGTTTTCCTGCCGTTCAATCGACGCATCCAGTGTCTGCAGGAACAGCGCTTGTGAAACCGCTTCACCATAAAATTCGCTGCTGAAGCCATCGCTACTGCGCGCCGCATCCTGGTCGAGGCCATTCAGCGCCGCCACCTGACGATCGATACGCAAAGCGACGCCCTTTTCGCGCGCAAAGGCGGCGACAATGGGATAGATCTGCGCGATCATATGCACATGGTGGTGGCTGTCGATATGCGTTGGTTCGCAACCAAACAGTTCGATAAAACGCCGGTACTGACACTCCAGTTCGTGGGCGATCTCATCCAGCGGCAGGCTGTCCTCTTCCGCCATCTGCCAAATCCATTTGCCCAACCGCCCGTCGCGGGTTAACCCCGGCATCGCCGATAATGGCTCGCCCAGCGTCAACACAAAGTGCATGCCTACCGCCAGCTCAGGCAGGCTACGGCTTAATTGGGCGGCGTGGCCGATAGCCGCGCCGTTGACCAACGCCGTAGTCGATGTCACCAGTCCATTCTTGCAGGCTTCGATAATGCCGTAATTCTGCCCTTTGCTCAGGCCATAATCATCGGCGTTAACGATCAATACGCGTTCCATCGGCCGCTCCCGTTACTGTTTCAGTTTTTCGATAGTCACTGCAAAGTTCGGCAGCCACTTCTCATGGGCGAGGATCATCTCCCGCGCCAACTGCTCGGCATCACGATCCGAATGAATCAGCGGGCTTAAATTGAACGCCAGCAGCACATCATTGAGCTCACCGCTCATTGCCGCCTGGCTGGCCGCCACTTCAAAGCCTTTGATGGTATAAATCAGCCCCAGCACTTTTTCATCAAAATGCGTGATTCGCGGCGTGGGTTTCGCACCGTCGCGGCCCAGCGTACAGGTCATTTCTACCGCCCAGTCGGCCGGAATATTATCAACATGGCCATGGTGCGGAATATTCACATAGTGCTCGGTCTGCTTATCATTGTAGATGGCATTAATCACCTCGCAGGCGGCATCAGAGTAGTAAGCGCCGCCGCGCTGCTCAAGCTCCTTCGGCTTAATGTTCAGATCCGGATTTTTGTACAGTTCGAAC
Organism: Klebsiella sp. SYXHC3; assembly: GCF_057196925.1. Classification (NCBI taxonomy): domain Bacteria; kingdom Pseudomonadati; phylum Pseudomonadota; class Gammaproteobacteria; order Enterobacterales; family Enterobacteriaceae; genus Klebsiella; species Klebsiella sp. SYXHC3. The sequence continues at coordinate 826,729 of NZ_JBXUNG010000001.1, forward strand.
AGCTGCTTTTCAACCTTCTGTACGACCTGAGCGCGCGCGCCGCCTTTGTAGTATTCGCCCATCTCAATCGCCAGCATCTCTTTCGGCTTGAAGTAATAAAGCAGATATGAGCATGGGATCAGGCGCAGTGAGCGAATCAGCCCTTCGCTAAACGGCAGGTCGAAGATATTTTTCACCGAGTTCGCGGTCAGACGGCCAGAAGCCACGCCGTCCAGCAGTTCATCGAAGCGCGACACGCCATTGACCAGCACATCGCGAACGAACACCAGGTGGTTGAGACCGAACAGATCGATATTCAACTCATCGCTCGGACTCAGTTGCAGCACATCGGTAATAAACATCTTCATACCGATTGGAATGTTGCACACGCCGATAAAGCGTTTGAAATTGGTATGGCGGTATACCGCCTCGGTGACCATACCCGCCGGGTTGGTAAAGTTAATGATCCACGCATCGGGGCAAATTTCCTGCACATCTTTGACGATATCGAAAATCACCGGGATGGTACGCAGACCTTTAAACAGACCGCCCGCACCGTTGGTTTCCTGGCCAAGATAGCCATGGCTTAGCGGGATACGTTCATCTTTTTCACGCGCTTTCAGCTGGCCTACGCGCAGCTGCGTGGTGACGAAATCCGCCCCTTCCAGCGCCGCGCGGCGATCGAGAGTTTTGTAGACTTTCATCGGCACGCCGGCTTTTTCCACCATCCGCTGGCACAGCGCATGGATGATATCGAGCTTTTCCTGCCCTTCTTCCACGTCCACCAGCCACAGTTCCGTTACCGGCAGCTCGTGATAGCGTTTGAGGAAACCTTCCAGTAATTCCGGGGTATAGCTGCTGCCGCCGCCAATAGTCACGACTTTTAATTTCTGGCTCATATCTCTCTCCCTTAGGCGCTACGCGTAGACGTAGACCGCTCTCCGCATAAATGCGGACAGTTAACTTGAATGAATAAACCGCGCGGTAAATACCGCTGCGAGTTAATTAATATTGGTCAGTTGTTTGCGATAACTGCTTGGCGTAAATGAGGTCAGCCTTTTGAACGTTTTAATAAACAGACTTGGGCTGCTATATCCTGATTCATACGCAATATCAGTGACCGAATAGTTGGTGATTTCCAGCTGTTTTTTCGCGAAATTGATGCGGATATCATTAATGATCTGCATCGGCGTCTTACCATAATAGCGCTGGGTCGCCCGGGTTAAATATTCTTGCGTTTTCCCGGACAATTGCACCATATTTTCCAGCGCGCTTTCGCCAAATTTATTTTTATCGTGCATATCCTCTACGGTATTTTTCAGCCAGTGAGGGATCACATCTTCAACGGGCTCTTCACGATAATGACGCAAGCGGTTAATGGTGTAAAACGAGACCAGTTCAATAAATTCGTCAAATTCAGTCTCACGAAAATTCAGTGAAGCAATAACCGACTCGATATAACTGAGAAAGGCGCTTTGCACCGCATAGACCTGAGAGGCGACCAGCCCGAACGGCAGCAGCGGCAGATAATGTTTCTCAAAGAAGCGTCTGCTGATGCCAACGTTAAGAATGCGCGTCGCACCAAATTCATAAAAGCTCTGATGGTGCGACCCCATTGGGATAAAGACAAAATCCCCGCGCTCCAGCAGCACCCGTTTGCCATTAATTTCCTGATAATAGCGCCCGGTTAAAACGATAGTGAACTCGTAGTAATCATGCTGGTGAAGCCCGCTCACGCTCTCCGTTTTGTTATAGATGACCACATGAAAGTTTTTCCCGTTGAAGAGCTGTTGTTCCCTGGCGGTACTGATCTCTGTGGTCATCATCTTCGGCTGCCTCATCGTTCGGATAGCCTATTGTACCTTCTCGTGCAGCTCGATCAATTCGGCCACCAGTTCACGGGCCAGCATTGAGGTCATCAGATGATCCTGCGCATGAACCAGCACCAGACTCACCTTCATCTTGCCCTCGCCTTCATCGCTTTCAATAAGCTGGGTCTGGACGCGATGCGCTTCACTCAGCGCCATCCGCGATTGCTCCATCATCGATTTCGCGGCGGCAAAATCTCCCTGCTTCGCCTGCTTCAGCGCCGCATAGGCCAGGCTACGCGCCTGTCCGGAGTTAATAATCAGCCCCATCACCACCTCTTCGAGGTCATTTTCCGGGGTTTCTACCGCGTCGATGTTATCCAGATCAAACATAATATTTCCCTCGTTTCTCAGGCGGTACGGGGAGAACCCGTACCGCTCGACATCAGAATTTCAGTGCGTTAGCAATATCTTCTTCGCTTTCTTCCTGCTCGATGGTGCTCTGCGCTTTGTTCGACAGGATGACGAACGGCAGGTACACGGCAGTAGCGACACAAAGGTTGAAGAGCGCGACCAACAGGGCTGCAACGCTACCATTACTGTTAAAGAAGGCCCCCAAACCGGTTGGCATCGTCCACGGCGCCAGGTTGGTCACCGGTGGGATAATGCCCAGGCTGTATGCAGCCAGCGTAATCGCGGCCAGAATCGGTTGTACCAGCACGAACGGGATGAACATGACCGGGTTCATGATGATCGGCAGGCCGAACAGAATCGGTTCGTTAATCTGGAAGATGCCTGACGGCAGCGCCAGTTTAGCGACCTGACGATGATCGGCGCGGCGAGAAGCGATGAAGATGGCGATAATCAGACCCAGCGTCGCACCGGAACCACCCAGCAGGATGTAGGAGTCGAGCATCGGCTTCGCCCAGAAGTGGAACTGTTTGCCGGCTTCAATGGCCGCGTCGACAGAGCCATACTGGTTATACAGCGCGATGTTTTCCAGCGCCCACGGCGTCATAATGCCGTTATCCAGCGCCGTCAGCGCCAGCGAACCGTGCACCCCGAAGAACCACAGCAGGGAGTTAAAGATAACGTACGCCCAGCCAACGACGCTGCCCATCGCCGCCAGCGGCGTGGAGATGGAGTCCATGATGATCTGATGGAAGTTGCTGCCGTAGTTTGACAGAATCCACGAAATAATGCCGAAGACCGACAAAATCAGGAAGCCCGGGATCAGCGCCGAGAAGGAGCGCGATACCGATGACGGCACGCTATCCGGCAGTTTGATGACCCAGTTGCGGCGAATGACAAAGGTGAACAGTTCCGCCACCACCAGGCCGATAATCATCCCGGAGATGATGTTCTGCCCGCCGAGCCAGTTGGCGCCGACGGCATAGGCTTCACCCACGCTATAAGGCGTGACGGTCATAAAGGCGGCGACCGCCAGCAGACCAGCTGCCATAGGGTCGACTTTACGCTCTTCGGCCAGCGCGGCGCCGATAAAGAACGGCGCCATCAGCGACATAATGCCCAACGTACCGTTGTAAACATTACCGCCGATGGCTTTAAAGCCGTTTAAGGTTTCAATGGTGGAGGCATCCAGGCGAATCCCCATTGAATAAAAGAAAGAACCTTCACCAAAGCTCAGAAAAACGTTGTTGATTAATACGAACATGGCCCCGGCGAGGGTCAGCGGCATTAATTTAATAAAGCCGTTTTTAATCGCATTAATGTGCGGTTGCTTTCCTATTTTAACTGCAAAAGGAAGGAGTACCTTTTCAAGCGAATCGATCACTTTACTCATAGTCAATACCCTTAAAAGCCGCAATAAAATATTACGGCGATGATGTATGAAATTACTCTTTGACGGGAAAATAAACTGTTGAATATAGTGGCGGCTAGTATTAATTAACCACCAGACGCCAACATATCGCGAGTTTAAAAAATAAAATTATTGTGCTGCAGCTTTCTTAATGGCCGCGACGGCCGCCTTCAATACACCTAAACCATCGACTTTACCGTACAGAATGGAATCAATGACCTCTACCGGCTTGTTTGGCAGCAGACGTTGAATTTCCGGCAGCATATAAGCGATTTGGGGTCCTAATAATACAACATCAGCTTCCGGTCCTTTTTCACCGGCCAGCGTTTCAGGATACGCTTCAATAATTACCGGGACTTCATACTTTTCCGCCTGGGCGCGCATTTTGGAGACCAGTAATGAAGTGGACATGCCAGCCGAGCAGAACAGATAGATATGTTTCTTTTCCATGAACGCTTCCTCAATGTGTAGGACCTGGGCTTCAGCAATGGCTGAGAGCCGGTAAGACTGGTAACTTGCGGTTAGTTTTGTTTATGCATTGAGTATACGGCAACATTTGGCGGCAGGATAATTCCCTGTTGAACAGAATTGTCTCTCATTGACCTCGCGTTTTGACTACCCTCACATTTCCCCCAAATAATTCGCGCAATTAAATAAGCATTAGCCGCCATAAAAAAGCCCGACCAATAGTCGGGCTTTCGTAGCTCTCAGCTTGTGACGCGTAGTTATTTGTTGTTACGCGGATCGGTGTCGTACTCGGCGCAGGTCTGGTAGCCGGAGTTCATCACGTGGCCGGTCTCGTCCAGCGCGACAAAGTAGGTTTCAATTTTACCATCCCGTTGACCCAGGATATAAGTCTGGCAGGTTCCGCGCGCGTGAATCATGGTGACTTCAGACGACGGTTTACCGGCAATCTGCATAACCTGGCTACGGGTCATGCCTTTTTTGACATCCTTAACAACTGGCTGTGTGAACTGGTCTTTGGTGCGGTCATAGGCCGTACACCCTGCCAGCATGGTTAATACTGCTGCTGCGCCCATCAATCCTGCTAATTTTTTGTTCATATTCCGTCCTCATTATGTAATCGGCGTGTTTTAAGCCTGGAATAAAAAGCGTTATTTTTCAAGCCAAACGTCGAATTCATGTAAATTCAGAACTTTTCTGGTAACCAGATGTGAGCAAAAAATCAGCGACGGAACGTACTCCACTACCGATGTTTTCCCGCACCATAAATAAATGCTATGCCATTGGTTGCCTTCTTTTCCGTCAGTCAGCGGTACCAGCCTTGTCGTTTCGGCAGCAAAGAGGTAGTTTTAGACCATGCTGGTTGCCATACAGGCTCACTTTCCGGAGGGCGTAATGACGCTTCAACAACAAATTATCCAGGCGCTGGGCGCGAAGCCGCAGATTGATGTCGAAGGCGAAATTCGACGCAGCGTGGATTTCCTGAAATCCTATCTGCAGACCTATCCGTTCATTAAATCACTGGTGCTCGGCATTAGCGGCGGCCAGGATTCCACCCTTACCGGCAAACTATGCCAGATGGCGATCGATGAGCTGCGGGCTGAAAGCGGCGATCGGAGCCTGCAATTTATCGCCGTACGCCTGCCCTATGGCATCCAGGCCGATGAGCAGGATTGCCAGGATGCTATCGAATTTATCCAGCCTGACCGTGTGCTGACCGTCAATATCAAAGGCGCGGTGCTGGCCAGCGAGCAGGCGTTGCGTGAAGCGGGTATTGAGCTGAGCGACTTTGTTCGCGGCAACGAGAAAGCCCGTGAGCGAATGAAAGCGCAATACAGTATCGCCGGCATGACCAAAGGCGTGGTCGTGGGAACAGACCATGCCGCAGAAGCGATCACCGGCTTCTTTACCAAATACGGCGATGGCGGTACCGACATTAACCCGATCTTCCGTCTCAATAAACGTCAGGGCAAACAACTACTGGCGCAGTTGGGCTGTCCTGAGCACCTTTATATGAAGCAGCCGACCGCCGACCTCGAAGATGACCGCCCTTCTCTGCCGGATGAAGTCGCGCTGGGCGTAACCTACGAAAATATTGATGACTATCTGGAAGGCAAAACGCTGGATGAGAACATCGCCAAAACCATCGAAGGCTGGTATCTGAAAACCGAGCATAAGCGCCGCCCGCCAATCACCGTCTTCGACGATTTCTGGAAGAAATAACGGCTTCCCGACACCCCGGCCAGCGCCGGGGTTATTTTTTGTCCTTTTCGCCGCAAAACTCGCCTGCTATACTGGATGCATGCACAGTATCAGGAGTTGTTGTGGCCAGAAAACAATCTGCCCCGCGTCTGGAATTTGAGGCGGCGGCAATCTATGAGTATCCCGAACACTTGCGCCCATGGCTGGAGGCCTTGCCAAAGCTGCCTGGGGTGTATCAGTTCCATGGTGAAAGCGAGACGCTGCCGCTTTATATCGGAAAGAGCGTGAATATCCGCAGCCGTGTGCTGTCGCATTTGCGTACCGCAGATGAGGCCTCCATGTTGCGCCAGGCGCGACGCATCAGTTGGCAACGCACCGCCGGTGAATTAGGCGCGCTGTTACTTGAAGCGCGGTTAATTAAAGAACAGCAGCCGCTGTTTAATAAACGACTGCGGCGTAATAAACAGCTCTGCTCCTGGCTGCTGGAGTCGGGTAAACCGCAAGTTGTGTATGCGCGAGAAGTCGATTTCTCCCATCAGCAGCACCTGTACGGCCTGTTCGCTAACCGCCGCGCGGCATTACAGGCGCTACAAACCATCGCCGATGAGCACCGTCTGTGTTATGGCATTCTGGGGCTGGAGCCGCTGAGTCGCGGGCGCGCCTGTTTTCGTTCCGCACTGGGGCGCTGCGCCGGCGCCTGCTGTGGTAAAGAGAGCGTCGAAGATCATAACCAGCGGCTGCTGGCGCAAATGAGTAAACTTCAGCTGGTGTGCTGGCCGTGGGCGGGTCCGGTGGCGCTGGAAGAGCGCGGCCCGGATATGGTTCAGTACCATATCATTCATAACTGGCTGTGGCTGGGCGCGGTAGATTCACTGGCGCAAGCCGCTAAACTCACCACACTGCCTGCCGGTTTCGATCACGATGGCTACAAGATTCTTTGTAAGCCATTGCTCAGCGGTGAGTATCCGCTGCACCTTCTTGGCTAATGATATCGCAAACGTAAAAAACCGCCGGCCCTGCCCAAAGCCTTAATGGCAATGATTGGGCAAGACCGGCGGTCTTCATTCCGCGCGCTGAGTTACTCAGCAGGTGCAGGCATTTTACCTTCCGGCGCTTTACGTTCTGTCAGATGCTTCTCAAAATTCGCATTGAACTGTTTTTTCTGTTCCGGCGTCAGGATGTTGTAAATCTTGTTCTGGGTTTCCATGCGGGAAAGCATCATCTCTTTATGCTGTGCTTCCATCTTATCAATCTGCGCGCTGGCTTTCGCTTTGTCGAAAGTATCGCTGGCGATCAGATCGTGCATGGCGCGACGTTCGTCAAGGGACGGACGTTTCATGTTCTGGCGTTGGCTTTTCATGATGTCGCGAACCTGCTGCTTTTGCGCATCGGTCAGGTTCAGGTCTTTGAACATCATATCGTGATGACCCGGCATACCTTTATGGTGCATCATCGGTTTGCTGTCGGTTTGGGTGGTAGCGGTAGTATCGGCTGCGTGAGCCAGGTTAGCAGCACCCAGAGCCAGCGTAGAGGCAACAAACAGAGCAGTAATCTTCTTCATGGTTATGTCCTTACTATCAGTTATTCTGACGGCGCATTGCCGTGTTGACGAGATTAACTTTACGCGCTTTATCGTCAATTAATCAGTGCAAGAGTAAAACAATGAAAGTGTAAAAAACATTTTCTCACCAATTGTGGAGAAAATAAGGAAAATGAGGAGGGATATGCAACAAAAAATAAATAACAGGCTGTTTTATAAGGAAACTGTGAAGATTATAAAACAGTGGAGATTAAAAACAAAGCATTTAACCAGGAATAATCTGCAAACCATATCAATGGCACAAATAAATAAGATTGGCGCGCAGTGATATTTCACTCGATATTCACAACCGCGAACGACAACGGCTGTGAATAGTTAAGAAAGGAAATTACAACCGCTCCAGCATCAGCCCAGCCCGTAGCCCTGGCGCCACGCCGGGGTTGGGAAACAGCACGTACTCTTGCGCCTTTTCGACGACATAGCGCGTTTCGCCATCCTCCGCCAGCAGCGTCCCGGCGCTGAACGGCGTAAAATTGAGCGTCTCCCCCGACATATGCAACTGGAACTGGTCACTGTGGCGCGTGATCTGCTGCACCACCCGGTAGCGCAGCGGCGCAGTCGCTTCTGCCACCGCCAAATCGCCCACCAACAGCCTGCTTAACGCCCGCTGCGTCGCTGAGAACTGGGTTAAATCGTTGTCGCCAAAAGGCAGCGCTTTGCCCAATTCCAGCGTACAGGCCAGCGCGGCAAAACGTTCGCAACTAAAGTGGGTAAAGGTTCCCGCCGGTTGTTGATGGAACACCAGCGCCTCCAGCCCGGCCGCGCCAAGCCAGCTGAGAAAATCTTCGCTCCACGGCTCCTCGCGTGCCGGCAACACCCCAAAGCGCGGATGCAGCGAGCCGCGAATAGCGGTATGCATATCCAGATGCCAGCGCACGCCATGGCTATCGCTAAAGAAACGCGTCACAGCGCTTTCCAACTGCCGCGCCCGCACCGTTTCCCCACTGGGCGCGAACTTGCGCCAGCGTTCGCCGAACATGCGGTTCATATCGCTATCGAGATAGCGTTTATTTTGCCGCAGCGCCGGCGGGTTGCCGAATATCACCAACACACGCCAGCGCAGCGGGAGTTCGCCGCTAAACAACTGCTGAAGCAAAGCGTTGACTATCTCCACCGGCGCGGTTTCATTGCCGTGAATACCGCAGGAGAGTACCAGTGAACGTTCGCAGCGCGCATGCGGGGTCAGCAGCAGGATGCCGCAATCGATCCAGTGCCAACGAAAATGGGCGGTTTCGCCATGAAAATGATGCGGCCAGCGCCCCGCCAGAGTTAGTGCCAGAAAGTCGTCCACGACGCCTCCTCTATTACTGAAACGGATCGAGGAAAACTCGCAGGGCCGAGAATCCCGGCCCCGCGAACTTTCATCAACTTGCCTGCGATGAAAAATCCAGACCCGGACTGAGCGTCTCCGGTAGCGCCAGTTCGGCAGATTCCAGGCTGGCCATCGGCCAGGCGCAATAATCGGCGGCGTACCAGGCGCCTGGACGATGATTTCCCGAGGCGCCGGTTCCGCCAAACGGCGCGGTACTGGCGGCGCCGGTCAGCGGCTTGTTCCAGTTGACTATCCCGGCGCGGGCTTCCAGCAACAGGCGCTCGAACTTATCGCGCTCGGAGGAAATCAATCCGCAGGAGAGACCAAAACGGGTGGCGTTAGCCATCGCGATCGCTTGCGCGAAATCGTCATAGCGCCACACGCACAACAGCGGGCCAAAGACTTCTTCATCCGCCACCTGCTGCACGTTGCTCATGTCGATGATCCCCGGCGTCAGCAGCGAAGTGCCGTCGCGCAACAGACGCGGCTCCAGTAACGTCTGTCCGCCGCTCGCCACGTGCCCAAGCCAGGCCTGATGCACCTTTTGCGCGGCCTGCGGCGATACCAGCCCGCCCAGGAACGGCTGCGGCTGCGCATCCCACTCGCCGGGAATAAGACGTTGTGACACCGTCACTAAACGCTGCAAAAACGCGTCGCCCGCCGTGCCGCGCTTGACCAACAGGCGGCGCGCGCAGGTACAACGCTGCCCGGCGGTGATAAATGCCGACTGGATAGTCAGGTGAACCGCTGCGTCAATATCCTGCGGCTCGTCAACAATCAGCGGGTTATTGCCGCCCATTTCAAGGGCGAGGATTTTTTGCGGCTGCCCGGCCAGCTGACGATGCAGTTGGAAGCCGGTCGCGGAACTGCCGGTGAACAAGAGACCGTCGATATCCGCCTGCTCGCTCAGCGCCTCGCCTGTCTCCCGGCCGCCCTGCAGTAGATTCACGACTCCAGCGGGTAAGCCCGCCTCAGCCCACAGTTTAACCACCGCTTCGCCACTTTGCGGCGTAAGCTCGCTGGGTTTAAAGACGATGGTATTACCGGCGAGTAGCGCCGGTACGATGTGTCCGTTAGGTAAATGGCCCGGGAAGTTATACGGCCCGAACACCGCCAGCACCCCGTGGGGACGGTGGCGCAACGTGGCGGCGCCGTCGGCCATCGCCGTCTCGCTCTCGCCGGTGCGGCTATGGTAAGCGCGCACCGAGATCGCCACCTTATTTATCATGGCGGTAATTTCCGTGGCCGCCTCCCAGCGTGGTTTACCGGTCTCAGCGGCAATAATCGCCGTCAGCTGGCTTTTGTTCGCTTCCAGCAGCGCCGCAAACTTCTCGACGATCCCCTGACGCGCGCTAAATGGCAGGCGGGCCCAGGCGGGAAAAGCCTGACGCGCGGCGCTAACCGCCTGCGCGACCTGCCCGGCGTCGGCGTCATTTCCCTGCCACAGCAGCGCCTGGTTGACCGGGTTATATTTACTGCGCTGCGGGCCACGCCCGCTTTGCCATTCGCCGTTAATCCATAAACTCATGATGCTTTCTCCTCCGGGATCAGGCGGACCATCCGTACGCGGTCGCCTGGATGGCATTTCAGCGTATCCAGCTCACGCGCGCTCAGCAGCAACGTTTCGCTATCCGGGTCGGCATGGACCAGGATGGCGCGGAACTGCTGATACTGCTCGTTGGTGACCAGACACTGCGGCCACTCTCCAGGCGCAGGCTGCCCTTCTTCCACCGTCAGCAGGCGGCTTTTGCGTATCGCCCGCACCCGGTCGATTTCGCACTCCAGCGTCGGGCCGCCGTCGAAAATGTCGATGTAGTTGTTAAAACGGAAGCCTTCTTTTTCCAGTACCGCACGCGCAGGCGCCGTTTGCGGATGAACCTGGCCGATGACCGCCCGCGCTTCATCGGAGAGAAAGTCGATATATAACGGATGTTTTGGCATTAGTGCGGCGATAAACGCTTTTTTACCGGTGCCGGAGAGATAGTCGGCGCGGGAAAATTCAATCGCGAAGAAGCGCTTGCCGAGGCTTTCCCAGAACGGCGAATAGCCATGCTCATCAATCACGCCGCGCATCTCGGCAACCACTTTGTCATTAAAGTGGTCGCGGAAACCGGCCATAAACAGCAATCGCGATTTCGACAACAGGTAGCCGTTACCCTCTTTACGCCATGCCGGATCGAGAAACAGCGTGCAGAGTTCGCTACAGCCGGTGTGATCGTTGCTAAGGAACAGCGTCGGCAGCGCGTGATAAACGTTGAGCTCTTTTGATGCATGTACCTGCGTGCCGACCCGATAGTTGTACCAGGGATCGTTGAGGCCAACGGCGACTTCAATCGCGCAGATCCCAACGACCGCGCCGCTGACGCTATCTTCCAGCACAAAGACATAGCCCTGCTCGCTTTTAGGCAGTTCGCCGCGCCAGGTCCGCTGGGAGCGTTCAATGCGGGCAGCCAACGTGGGTTCGTCCGCCGGCAGCGACGTCAGGCCGCCGCCGGTTTCTCCCGCCAGGGCCATCAGCCCCGGCAAATCGGCTTTTTCAACCGGTCGGATCACCATCATGATGAAACTCCCGCAAGGAAGTGACGGCAGGCCAGCTCAAAGCGATCGAGACCGGTGTTCACCTCTTCCTCGCTCACGTTAAGGGCCGGAGCGAAGCGAACGACGTTTGCCCCGGCAATCAGTACCATCAGCCCGTCTTCCGCCGCCTGGGTACTAATGGCTTTAGCTTTCCCGGCATATTCGTCGTTCAGTACACAGCCAATCAGCAGTCCCAGTCCGCGAATTTCCTTGAACAGGCCGTATTTGGCGTTAATCGCGCTCAGGCGTTCGCTAAACCACTGGTGACGCTGTTTAACGCCGTTCAAGAGCGCTGGGGTATTGACGATAGACAGTAACTCCCCGGCAACAGCGGTGGCGAGTGGGTTACCGCCGTAAGTCGTGCCATGGGTGCCGACGGTCATCACGCTGGCGCATTTTTCCGTCGCCAACAGCGCGCCGATCGGGAAGCCGCCTCCCAGCGCTTTCGCCGTCGACAGGACATCCGGCGTCACCCCGTAGTGCATATAGGCATACAACTCGCCGGTACGACCGACGCCAGTTTGAACCTCATCAAAAATCAGTAGCGCGTTGTGCTGGTCGCACAGTTCACGCAGGCCACGTAAAAATTCCGCTTTCGCCGGCACCACGCCGCCCTCGCCCTGCATCGGCTCGACGATCACCGCGCAGGTGTCGTCATTAATCAGCGCCCGCGCCGAGTCGAGGTCGTTATAGGTAGCATGTTGGATCTGCGGCGGCAGCGGCGCAAAATCCTGCGAATAGGAAGGCTGGCCGCCAGCGGACACGGTGAACAACGTGCGCCCGTGGAAGGCGTTTTTGAACGCGACAATGCCGCTTTTGTGGCTGCCGTAATGATCGTGGGCGTATTTACGCGCCAGTTTCAGCGCCGCTTCGTTGGCTTCGGCGCCGGAGTTACAAAAGAAAACGCGGTCGGCAAAGGTGGCGTCGATAAGCTTTTTGGCAAGGCGCAGCGCCGGTTCGTTGGTATAGCCGTTACCGGTATGCCAGAATTTTCCCGCCTGCTCGGTCAGCGCTTTTACTAGCTGTGGATTAGCGTGTCCCAGCGCATTCACCGCGATACCGCCGGCAAAATCGATATACTCTTTCCCCTGCTGATCCCACAACCGTGAACCTTCGCCGCGTACCGGAATAAAAGCCGCCGGCGCATATACCGGCATCATCCATTGATCAAAATTGCTACGCGTAATTGACTGAGACATATCGACCTCTTCCGGTAAATTAAAAGTAAGCACAATGTTAAAATTTATGAGTTATTACGCTGTAAATGTAGATTGCACGCATCGTGCCAGCCAGAGGCAAAAATGCATAAATTGAGCTCAATCACGCGATATCAATGAGTTACAGATACTAACTATTCAATAAAAATGCATAATTAGTGAATAATCATCAAATAAACGGCGCTGGATAGAGGAAAACGACGAGAAGTTATGCAGCGATAAGATATAATTCTGTAATTGTGATCCTCAACGAAATTTATCGTAGATATCTGCGCTTTTTTGGCGCGACATGCGCCAAAACGGTGCATAATTTGTGCGATTCGCTCGCCAACCGCAGTAATCGGTAGAATTAACCACCTGCCGGCAGCCACCATGATGAAATTCTGCTAACATCCTTGCACTATTCACCTTGCACAGTGGCAGCGACTATGAAATTCATCTCTTTTAATATCAACGGCCTGCGTGCCCGCCCCCATCAACTGGCCGCCATCGTCGATAAACATCAGCCCGATGTTATCGGCCTCCAGGAAACCAAAGTACACGACGATATGTTTCCTCTCGAAGAGGTTGCGAAGCTGGGCTACAACGTCTTTTACCACGGGCAAAAAGGCCATTACGGCGTCGCGCTGCTGACCAAAGAGACTCCGATAGCCGTACGTCGCGGCTTCCCGGGCGACGGCGAAGATGCGCAGCGCCGCATCATCATGGCGGAAATCCCTTCACCGTTTGGTAATGTCACGGTAATTAACGGCTATTTCCCGCAAGGAGAGAGCCGTGACCACGAGACCAAGTTCCCGGCGAAAGCGGCGTTTTATCAGAATCTGCAGAACTACCTCGATACCGAGCTGAACAAAGAAAATCCGGTGCTTATCATGGGCGATATGAACATTAGCCCTACCGACCTTGATATCGGCATTGGCGAAGAGAACCGTAAGCGCTGGCTGCGCACCGGTAAATGTTCCTTCCTGCCGGAAGAGCGTGAATGGATGGATCGCCTGCTGGGCTGGGGCCTGGTCGATACCTGGCGTCACGCCAACCCGGATAATCATGACCGCTTCTCATGGTTCGATTACCGCTCTAAAGGTTTCGATGACAATCGCGGTCTGCGTATCGACCTGCTGCTGGCAAGCTCGCCGCTGGCTCAGCGCTGCGTCGAAACCGGCATCGATTACGACATCCGCGGGATGGAAAAGCCTTCCGATCATGCGCCGGTATGGGCAACCTTTAAACCATAACTCTTCTTTGGGGCTCCGGCGCGGAGCCCCGCTATCCTGAGCAAAATCAATAAAGTGAACGGTATACATTGTCGCTCGCGGCAATTTACTATACTGTCGCGCGCACCCGGCGTTTCCTGCCGGACAAAACGAAGACAGGAGACCCTCATGCAAAAGAAGCCGTTACCCGACACGCTATAAACTGCTGTTTGCCGTACTCCTGTTTGCCCTGCTGGCATGGCTTGTTCAGCACGCCGGGCTGACGAGACTGTTCAGCCACCTTCACGATCTTCAATTGCTTATTCTGCACAGCGGTAGCGCAGGTTATGCGCTTTATATCCTGCTGTTTATCATCGCCACCTTATGTCTGATGCCAGGCAGCGCGTTAGTCATCGTCGGCGGTATGATATTCGGCCCCTGGTTGGGCACGCTACTCTCGCTTATCGCCGCGACTGTCGCCTCATCGCTGTCGTTCCTGCTGGCCCGCTGGCTGGGCCGCGAAGCGCTGCAGCGCTATTGCGGTCACCACGCCGTTTTTCAGGCTTTCGAGCGCGGTATTGCCCGCAGCGGCTGCGATTTTCTGATTTTCACCAGGCTGGTGCCGCTGTTCCCTTATAATCTGCAGAATTATGCCTATGGGCTAACGGCGATCCCCTTCTGGTCCTTTACATTTATCTCCACCATCGCCACCCTACCGGGATTGTTTATTTATACTTTTATGGCTAGTGAACTGGCCCGCGATGGCATCACCCTGGCTTTTATTGGCAAACTCAGCATCGCCGGCCTGATGCTCTTTGTATTAACTCAGGCCGCCAGGCGTTATGGCCGCTATAAACACATTAGTGTCGCCACATCCGCGGTAAGCGATAAAAATGGATAACAGAAAACGGCTGTGGCTCTTACGCGGCACTATCATCCTGCTGGCACTGGCAGCGCTCGTCGGCTGGTGGTTAATACCGGGCGTACGCTCCTTTGTGCAACATAGCTTCAGCGCGTTTGCCACCCTCGATCAGCAAGCGCTGGAGCGTTTTATTCACGCTTATGGTCCGCTGGCAGCCCTGGTCTCTTTCGGGCTGATGATCCTGCAGGCGATTGTCGCGCCGCTGCCGGCATTTTTAATTACCTTTGCCAACGCTTCGCTGTTCGGCGCACTGTGGGGCGGCGTATTGTCATGGGTCAGCGCGATGGCTGGCGCGGCGTTGTGCTTTTTTATTGCCCGCGTACTGGGCCGTGAAGTGGTAGAAAAACTAACCGGCAAGGCGGTATTACAGAGCGTAGATGGTTTTTTTAGGCGCTACGGCAAGCACACCATCCTGGTTTGCCGCCTGCTGCCCTTCGTCCCTTTCGATCCGGTGAGTTACGCCGCTGGGCTAACCTCAATCCGCTTTCGCCATTTTATGTTTGCCACCGGCGTCGGCCAATTACCGGCGACTATCGTCTACTCGTGGGCCGGAAGCCTGCTGACGGGGGGGCTGTTCTGGCTGCTCAGCGGTTTATCTATTTTGTTCGCTTTAGCTATCGTAGTCGCGATAGTCAAAGCGCAATACGTTGCGCATCACAACAGGAAATCGCCATGAATCTACCGCCGTTAACGTCGATTCCATTGATCCTGCGCCCGCAGGCGTGGCTACACCGTCGCCATTATGGCGCGGTGCTCAGCCCTATCCGCTGGTGGGGGCGCATCCCGCTGGCGTTTTATCTGGTCTCCATGTTTGTCGGATATCTGGAACGCCGACGCTCGCCGCTCGATCCGCTGCTACGCTCGTTGGTGAGCGCCCGTATCGCCCAGCTGTGTCACTGTGGATTTTGCATTGATATCACCAGCATGAAACTGGCGCAGCGCGCCGGCGGCAGCGAAAAACTATTGGCGGTTAACGACTGGCGCAATAGCGGATTATTCAGCGATAGCGAACGGTTGGCACTGGAATATGCCGAAGCGGCGAGCATGACGCCGCCCGCCGTCGATGATGCGCTGCGCGCCCGGCTGGCGCAGCAGTTCGATGCTCAGGCGTTAACCGAACTAACCGCGCTGATCGGCCTGCAAAATTTATCCGCACGCTTTAATTCTGCGCTGGCGATCCCGGCGCAAGGCCTGTGCCAAATCCCGAAGCCCGATGTTTCCGACACTCATCCCTAAGGAGTCAATATGCGCAGTCTGCGTTATTGTTTAATTTGGCTTGCCGCGCTGCTGCTGGCCCCGACTCTCGCCAACGCCGACGAGAGCTGGCAGAGCATCAGCCAGCAGGCGCGCGGCCAGACGGTGTGGTTCAACGCCTGGGGCGGCGACCCGGCGGTTAACCGCTACCTCGACTGGGTCAGCGCCGAGGTGAAACGGGATTACGCCGTCGATCTGCGTATTGTACATATCGCCGATGCCGCCGATGCGGTCAAGCGTATTCAGACCGAGGCGCGTGCCGGGCGTTCCCGCGGCGGTTCAATCGATTTATTGTGGGTTAATGGCGAGAATTTTCGCACATTGAAGCAGGCGAATTTACTGCGCAGCGACTGGGCCGAGAAGTTGCCTAACTGGCGCTACGTCGATACGCGAAAACCGGTTCGGGAAGATTTCTCCATTGCCACCGATGGCGCGGAATCCCCGTGGGGCGGCGCGCAGCTGACTTTTATCGCCCGCCGATCGCAGCTGGCTCAACCACCGAGCAGCGCACAGGCGCTACTGGCTTTCGCCACAGCGCATCCAGGCAGCGTCACCTATCCGCGGCCGCCGGATTTTACCGGCACCGCTTTCCTTGAGCAGTTGCTGGTTGCGTTGACCGATCGGCCGGAGGCCCTGCGCCAGCCGCCGCAGGAGACAAGTTTCGCCGAGGTGACCGCGCCGCTTTGGGACTATCTCGACAGGCTACACCCGCTGCTCTGGCGCCAGGGCCGCGATTTTCCGCTGTCGCCGGCGCGGATGGACGCGATGATGGCGCAAGGCACGCTACAACTATCGCTGACCTTCAATCCGCTGCATGCGCAGCAAAAAGCCGCCAGCGGCGAACTTCCGCCAGACAGTTATAGCTTCGGTTTTAAACAAGGGATGCTCGGCAACGTGCATTTTGTCGCCATCCCCGCCAACGCCCGCGCGACGGCGGGCGCACAGGTGGTGGCTAACTTCCTGCTGTCGCCGCAGGCTCAGCTACGCAAAGCCGATCCGCAGATCTGGGGCGATCCCAGCGTACTCGATCCCGAAAAACTCAACGACGCTCAGCGCGCCGCATTTTACGCCGTGCAGCCGAAAGCGACGCCGCCAATGCTGGCTGAACCGCACGCCGCCTGGGTTGACGCGCTGGAGCAGGAATGGTTGCGCCGCTACGGTACCCACTAATTGCGCTGACATGGGGAGCGATAGCGCTTATCTACCTCCCCCTGCTTCCCGCCGCCGCGCTGATGGCGATACCTGCCGTCGACGCCGCGGCCTGGCGGGCGCTATTTAGCGATCCGCAGTTGCCGCAGGCGCTGGCGGCGACGCTAGTCTCTACGCTGCTGGCGGTGAGCGGCGCGCTGTTCATCACCCTGACGGTGATTGGCGCGTTATGGCCAGCCGCCGGCTGGCAGCGCCTGGCGAGAAGATTACCGCTGCTGCTGGCAGTACCCCATGTGGCTTTCGCTACCGCCGCCCTGCTGCTATTTGCCGAAGGCGGCTGGCTGTATCGTCTGTTTCCCGCATTGAGCCCACCGGTCGATCGCTACGGTATCGGTCTGGGCCTGACGATGGCGGTCAAAGAGAGCGCGTTTTTACTGTGGGTGGCGTATGGCGTACTGAGTGAAAAACAGCTGGCGGCCCAAAGCGTAGTGATGAAAACCCTCGGCTACAACCGCTGGCAATGTCTGCAGTGGATTATTGTGCCGGCACTGCTGCCATCGATGAGCCTTGTTCTGCTGGCCACCGTCGCCTGGAGTTTGTCGGCGGTGGATGTCGCTTTGGTGATCGGTCCGGGAAATCCGCCAACGCTAGCGGTACTGGCGTGGCAGTGGCTTAATCAGGGCGATCCGCTGCAACAGGCGAAAGGCGCGCTGGCCAGCCTGCTGCTGCTGGCGTTCACGTTAATCTTCGCGGCCATCGCATCGGTAGGCTGGCGCCGTTGGCGGCAAACTATTCCCGCACTATGCGGCAAGCGCGCCGCCCCTGCCAACGCAACGACCGGACATATCCTGGCACAGGCGGTACCCGCCTGCGGTCTGGTTTGCGCGTTGTTGTTGGCTGGCATTTCACAATGGACGCAGCCAACGGCTGAGGCGATCGGCAACAGCCTCTGGCTGGCGTTAGGCGCCGCGATACTGGGGGCCGTGCTGTGTCTGCTGTGGCTGGAGTTCGGTCCCGCCAGATATAACGGACTATGGCTGCCATTAATCGTGCCGTCGCTGCCGCTTGCCGATGGTCAATATCAATTAGCGCTTGTGGGCTGGCTCGATGGTCAATTGATGACGGTATTATGGGGGCATCTGTTATGGGTCGTGCCATGGATGCTGTTTATCCTCTCCCCGGCGTGGCGTAATCTGGATCCACGGTTGCTATTGATTGCCCGTACGCTTGGCTGGCGGCGCGGACGCCTGTTCTGGTGGGTCAAACTGCCGTCAATGGCGCGACCGCTGCTTACCGCGCTGGCGGTCGGGTTTTCGGTGAGTATCGCGCAATATCTGCCGACCGTGTGGCTCGGCGGCGGACGGACGCCGACGTTGACCAGCGAAGCGGTCGCGCTGAGCAGCGGCGGCGACAGTACGCGGCTTGCCGCACAAGCGCTGTGGCAATTGCTGCTACCGGCGATCTGCTTTATGGTTACTGCGCTGATAGCCTGGTTTATAGGCCGTCGCCGCCGGGGATTACGCTAATGCTAACCGTTCACAACCTGACATTAACCCTCCACCGCCAACCGCTGTTGTGTGGGGTAAATTTTTCTGTCGCCCCCGGCGAGGTGTTGGCGCTGATGGGCCCTTCCGGCTGCGGTAAATCAACCCTTTTCGCCTGGATGATCGGCGCGCTTGCCGACACCTTTCGCGCCGAAGGTGAATTATGGCTCAACAAACGCCGCTGCGACGGGCTCGCCACTGAAGCGCGACGCATTGGCATCCTGTTTCAGGATGCACTACTGTTTGACCACTTCAGCGTGGGGCACAATTTACAGCTCGCCCTGCCCGCTGAGATCCGCGGCGCGGCGCGCCAGAGCGAAGTTGAGCAAGCGCTGGTGCGCGCTGGCATGCCGGGGTTCGCCTCGCGCGATCCGGCCACGCTCTCCGGCGGACAGCGCGCGCGCGTCAGCCTGCTGCGCGCCCTGCTGGCGAGGCCGCAAGCGCTACTGCTGGATGAACCTTTTAATCGCCTGGATGCAGAACTTCGCGCCGATTTTCGCCAGTGGGTGTTTGCGGAAATTGACCGGCTGGCAATCCCGGCGGTGCTGGTGACTCACGACAGCCAGGATCTCCCACCGGGCGGACGCTGTATTAATATTGCCGCCTGGCAGGCAAATTCCGCCTAACCTGCGTTATCGCAAAGAAATTCCCTTATCAGGAGCAGAGAATGAGCCCTCCTCTTTCTACCGTCGGGCATTTCGATGAAACGTGTTTCTCAATTGACCGCACTCGCCCTGCTCATGGGGCTTGCTGCTTCCTCTACTTTCGCCGCTGATACCATGCCAACGCTGGACTTTTCAACGCTGCAACAGCAGCACGGCGTAGCGATAGATACCCGCCTCAGCGCTTTCTATAACGGTTGGCCGCAAAGCGCCAACGGCCCACAGGGCCATGAACCGCAGGCGCTAAACCTCTCCGCTACCTGGCTTGGCGCAATGAGCGACGAACAACTGCGCGCATGGGCTACTCAGCACCGGCTGCAGGCCGATACGCCAATCGCGTTATACGGTGGCGCTGACGATAACGCCAGGGTTGCGGCGCGCCTGAAAGAAGCCGGATTCACCAAACTCAGCACGCTTAGCGACGCCTTCAGTCAGGGCGAGCGCCTGCAGAAGCTGCCGCACTTTGAGCAGCTGGTATATCCGCAGTGGATCCACGATTTACAGCAAGGTAAAACCGTTACCGCCGCCCCGCAGGGCGACTGGAAACTGTTTGAAGTGGCCTGGGGCGCGCCGAAATTTTATCTGCTGAATCACATTCCCGGCGCCGGTTATATCGATACCAATGAAGTGGAAAGCGAGCCGCTGTGGAACAAAGTGTCCGATGAACAGCTAAAAGCGATGCTGGCTAAACACGGTATTCGTCATGACACCACGGTGATTCTGTACGGCCGCGACGTCTACGCCGCCGCGCGCGTCGCGCAGATCATGCTGTATGCTGGGGTGAAAGATGTCCGCCTGCTCGACGGCGGTTGGAAAAGCTGGTCCGACGCGAATCTGCCGGTCGAGCGCGGCATGCCAGCGAAAGAAAAAACGGTGACGGATTTCGGCGCGCCGATCCCCGGTCAGCCGCAGTTAATGCTCGATACCGAACAGGCGCGTGGGTTACTACACCGCCAGGATGCGTCGCTGGTCAGCGTCCGTTCGTGGCCGGAATTTATCGGCACCACCAGCGGCTACAGCTACATCAAGCCGAAGGGCGATATTGCCGGCGCCCGCTGGGGCCATGCCGGCAGCGATTCCACCCATATGGAAGACTTCCATAATCCGGACGGCACGATGCGCAGCGCCGACGATATCGCGGCGATGTGGAAACAGTGGAACATTCTGCCCAACCAGCAGGTCTCGTTTTACTGTGGCACAGGCTGGCGCGCCTCAGAGACCTTCATGTACGCCAGAGCGATGGGCTGGAAAAACGTCTCCGTTTACGACGGCGGCTGGTACGAATGGAGCGGTAATCCGCAAAATCCGGTAGCCACCGGCGAACGCGGCCCGGACAGCAGCAAATAATCCGCCTACTGAGGGAGGTTGTGGCTTTGCGCCTCCCTCAGCGTCAGGTAGCCGCTCCAGATACGGGTGAAGGTCGTCAGCCAGCATAACGCGCCGAAACACCACGCCAGCCAGGTGAAGTGCGCCGGAAACAGGCAACACAGCACAAATAGCAGGATTGTCTCCGTTCCTTCAGTCAACCCGCCAAGATAATAAAATGATTTATGCGCATAGCCCGGATTGGCAATTTGATGCTTTGCCGCGAGTGTCGCAAACGCCAGGAAACTGCTGCCGGTGCCGATAAACGCAAACAGCAGCCAGCCGCCCGCCAGCGCATTTTGCGCCGGGTCGGCAACAATAAAACCGAACGGCACCAGCGCGTAAAACAAAAAATCGAGCGAGATATCCAGAAATCCGCCGGCGTCGGTGAGACCACGCCGCCGCGCCAGCGCGCCATCCAGGCCATCCAGCAACCGGTTCAGCACAATGGCCGCCAGCGCGGCGCCGTACCAGCCGAGCGCCAGAAACGGCAGCGC
Organism: Klebsiella sp. SYXHC3; assembly: GCF_057196925.1. Lineage (NCBI taxonomy): Bacteria > Pseudomonadati > Pseudomonadota > Gammaproteobacteria > Enterobacterales > Enterobacteriaceae > Klebsiella > Klebsiella sp. SYXHC3. Next base: position 847,796 of record NZ_JBXUNG010000001.1, read on the forward strand.
CAGCACGCCGATAGCAAAACCGAAAAGCGTCAGGCCGTCAGGGGAGATCCCCGGACGATCGAGCCCGCGGGCGATGGCATTCAGGACGGGCTTCAATCGGGGATGCAGGCGGCTATCAAGCACGGTGACGTTCCATCAGGCTAAAAGGTTGTCGGTACAGGGGAAAGACGGAGATAATACGCCATTATAAGCAAGGCCGGTATTTGAATGATTCAGGACAACTATGCAAAAAATCATTGATGTTGTCGCCGCGATTATCGAACGCGACGGTAAAATCCTGCTGGCGCAGCGCCCGCCGCATGCCGATCAGCCTGGGCTGTGGGAGTTCGCCGGCGGCAAAGTCGAACATGGCGAAAGCCAGCCGCAGGCGTTAGCGCGCGAACTGGAAGAGGAGTTGGCTATCGTTGCGAGGCCAACCCGCTATATCGCCAGCCATCAACGGGAAGTCTCCGGACGTTTGATCCACCTGCATGCCTGGTGGATTGGCGAGTTTAGCGGTGAACCGGTCGCTCATTACCATAGCGAACTGCGCTGGTGTACGCCGTCGCAAGCATTAGAATTTGATCTGGCGTCGGCGGATATTCCTCTGCTGAATGCCTTTATCGCTCAACAGGCAGGTTAGTTTCGCCTCCCATCTTCGGCCTGGGTCATCGTTTTTAGTTATGACCCTTGTCGGATTATAAATTTTTCTCCGCGCTCAATTTTTCCTTGTCAGCCTAACTATTTCCGGTGTTATAGTCGGAAAATCGGCTTTTTCAAGGCCGTGTATAAAAAATAACAAGCAACCACAACCGTAAGGGGAAATTACATCTATGGATCAGGCGTGTACTCTGGAAAGTTTTCTCGCCCGCGTTCAACAGCGCGACCCGCATCAAACTGAATTCGCCCAAGCCGTCCGCGAAGTGATGACCACTCTGTGGCCGTTCCTTGAACAGAATCCGCGCTATCGTCAGCTCAATTTGCTGGAACGCCTGGTCGAACCGGAGCGCGTCATCCAGTTCCGCGTCGTCTGGGTTGACGATCGCAATCAGGTGCAGGTTAACCGCGCCTGGCGCGTGCAGTTCAACTCCGCGATTGGCCCATACAAAGGCGGCATGCGCTTCCACCCGTCGGTCAACCTGTCGATCCTTAAGTTCCTGGGCTTCGAACAGACCTTCAAAAACGCCCTCACCACGCTGCCGATGGGCGGCGGTAAAGGCGGCAGCGATTTCGACCCGAAAGGTAAAAGCGACGGCGAAGTGATGCGCTTCTGCCAGGCCTTGATGACGGAACTGTATCGTCACCTCGGCCCGGACACCGACGTTCCGGCGGGCGACATCGGCGTTGGCGGCCGCGAAGTCGGCTTTATGGCCGGCATGATGCGCAAGCTTTCCAACAATAGCGCCTGCGTCTTCACCGGCAAAGGTCTCTCCTTCGGCGGCAGTCTCATCCGCCCGGAGGCTACCGGTTACGGTCTGGTTTACTTTACAGAAGCGATGCTCAAGCGCCACGGTCTGGGCTTCGAAGGGATGCGCGTCGCGGTATCCGGATCCGGCAACGTGGCGCAGTTCGCCATTGAGAAAGCCATGGAATTCGGCGCGCGCGTCATTACCGCTTCCGATTCCAACGGTACGGTGGTAGACGAAGCCGGCTTCACTAAAGAAAAACTGGCCCGTCTGATCGACATTAAAGAGCGCAGCCACGGTCGCGTTGCCGATTACGCGCGCGAATTCGGTCTGACCTACCTCGAAGGCCAGCAGCCGTGGTCAGTGCCGGTAGATATTGCGCTGCCGTGCGCGACCCAGAACGAACTGGACGTCGATGCCGCGCAAATGCTGATCGCCAATGGCGTTAAAGCGGTTGCCGAAGGCGCCAACATGCCCACCACCATTGCCGCCACCGATCTGTTCCTCGATGCTGGCGTGCTGTTCGCGCCGGGCAAAGCTGCCAACGCCGGCGGCGTCGCCACATCCGGCCTTGAAATGGCGCAAAACGCCGCGCGTATGGGCTGGAAAGCGGAGAAAGTAGATGCGCGTTTGCATCACATCATGTTGGATATTCACCACGCCTGCGTCGAATACGGCGGTGAAGAGAAGCAGACCAACTATGTCCGCGGCGCCAATATCGCCGGCTTCGTCAAGGTCGCTGACGCCATGCTGGCGCAGGGTGTAATTTAATCTGTGTCTTTATCCCCGACGCCCGGCGTCGGGGATATCAACGCTACTCCATGGTAATCACCACTTTCCCCAGGTGATTACCGCTATCGAGGCAGGCATGCGCATGCGCGATTTCAGCCATCGGATAGCTGGCGTAAATCAGCGGTTTACATTTACCCTGCGACAGCAGCGGCCAGACATGGTGCTGTAGCGCCTGAGCGATCTGCCTTTTTTCTTCCGCGCTTCGTCCGCGCATCGTTGAACCGGTCACGGTCGCGCGCTTGAGCATCAAGGTTTGAATATCAACATCATGGGCGATTCGCCCGCCCATAAAGCCGATAATCACCAGCCGCCCATCTCGCTTCAGTAGTTCCAGATTACGATTAAAATAGGGGCCACCCACGATATCGAGAATAACGTCGACGCCTTTACCATCGGTCAGTTGATTGATTTTCTCGGCGAAATCATCGGTTTTGTAATTGATAGCCGTGGCAAAAGGACGCAACGCCGCCACTTTTTCTTCCTGCCCAACGGTGGTATAGACTTTCATACCTAACTCATGACACAGCAGGATCGCCGTTGTCCCGATGCCGCTGGCCCCGCCGTGAATCAGCACGCTTTCATGAGGTTGCGCCCTGCCCAGCTGAAACAGGTTGGCCCACACGGTAAAGAAAGTTTCAGGTATCGCCGCCGCTTCGCTAAAACTCAGCCCAGGCGGTATTGGCAACGTTTGCCCCGCCGGTACCGCGCAATACTCCGCATAGCCGCCACCGTTGGTCAGGGCGCAAACCTTATCGCCGGGATGAAAATCCGTCACCTGCGCTCCTACCGCCACAACCACTCCAGCGACTTCCAGCCCCGGTATCGGCGTTACCCCTTCCGGCATCGGATAAACGCCCTGCCGCTGTAAGATATCCGGCCGATTGACGCCAGCGGCTTTCACCTGGATCAGGACGTCGTTATCACCAACCGAAGGGATGTCGCCTTCACCAATCTGAAGAACCTCCGGGCCGCCCGGGTGACTAATTGAGATATATTTCACTGCTCCCCCCTCATCAGATTGCTGTTACTTTGCATATTCGTCGAGCAACGCTTGTGCCGCCAGTTGACCGAGCGCATTTGCCGCAAAAGGACTGTCCCCGGTCAGCACTTTACGATCCTGATGCACACGACCTTTAATATCGCTGTTTACGATTTCCAGCCCCATCGCTTTCAGCGCTTCGCCAAAATACCAGGTCAGGTGACCGGGCATATAGCCGATATCCGGCGTTTGTTTATCGGCTGCATCCGGAAACGCGCAAATGGCATAACCGTTTAACGGATTCTCCCCATGACGTAACGCGAGAAACGCCGCCGGGCCGTGACAGAGCGAAATCACAAACCGATCGTGCCGCAGCGCCCAGCGCAGCGTTTCAGCGACGGCTTCGCTCTCCGGCAGGCCGATAAGCGCACCGTGGCCGCCGGGAATAAATACCGCCGCATAGTCGCTATCAGCATCCAGCTGCCCCACAACATTTGAAAGCGCCAGCGGCTGGCGGAACTGCGGCAGATAACGCTCGAAGAACGGCATAATCTTTTGGTCTTCGCGCGGCATCGCCCAGTATTCGAACTTGGCCATTTGCCCGGAGAGCGTCGCAATATCAAAATCGAAACCTGCGGCGTGCAGATGGTACATCGGCAGCAGCGTCTCTACCGGATGATTACCGGTCGAAAAGAGCGCGCCGTTATCGGTAGGCAGATAACGTTCATCGGCGGCGATAACCAGCACTTTTCGCTGTCCATTATAGCGCCGCGTGTAATCAGCGCCGCTAAGGTCAGACACCGGGCTGGTAAACTGACTAAGGGAGTAGGCTGAAGGGAAAAAAGCATTCTCTTCAGCGTGGTCAACTTGCGGTTGTTTACTGATTTGTTCGCTCATCATCTTTTCCTTTTCATCCCTTCTTTAACATCAATAACCCTATTTTAGAGCAGGGAGGCGGAAATGATATGTGGGAAAACCCTCATCCGGGTTAAGCGCCCTCAGGCGGAAGTGCATTTTAGCTAAGCCCCTCGTGGCGAGGGGCGAAGAAAATTATTGCGGACTTTCCGGCGCGATGTCCGCCTCCGGCTTTTTCCCTTTCGGCTTGCCTTTCCCTTTACTAAACGACTTTTTCGCTCCGCCTGGCGCGACCAGCCCGCGGAACTGGCGCACCGGCGTGCTCCGCGCCTGATCGATAAGCTGGAACAGCGTCCCCACCAGCGGCTGCATAAAGTCCTGATAGCGGCACTGTTTTTCGCTGATTTGCGTCAATACCGATTCCCAGTGGGCGGTCATATCCGGGCGCGCGGCCATTTCCGGCAGAGAATGGATTAGCGCCCGACCGGCATCCGATGAGTGGATATAGCGCCCCTTTTTATTCAGGAAACCGCGCTTAAACAGCAGCTCAATAATCCCGGCGCGGGTCGCTTCCGTCCCCAGACCGTCGGTTGCGCGGAGGATCTTTTTCAGTTCTTTATCCTGCACAAAGCGGGCAATACCGGTCATCGCCGACAGTAACGTCGCGTCGGTAAAGTGGCGCGGCGGCTGGGTTTGTCGCTCCACCACTTCACCTTTTTCGCACAATAGCTCATCGCCTTTGGCGACCACCGGCAGCGGCGTACCGTCGTTCTCTTCGTCGCGCTCTTTGTTACCAAGCAGCGCGCGCCAGCCCGCTTCGGCGAGGAAGCGCGCCTTGGCGACAAATTTGCCGTTAGCAATATCCAGGTCAATCTGGCACTTGCGGAACACCGCATCCGGGCAGAACTGCATCAGATACTGACGAGCGATCAGGTTGTATACCTTCTCTTCGTTATCGTTGAGTTTGACCTGACTGCTGCGCGCGGTCGGGATAATGGCGTGGTGCGCATCGACCTTTTTATCATCCCAACAGCGGTTGCGGATCTCCGGATCCATCACCGGCTGCGGCAGCAGATCCGGCGCATGGACGCTAATCGCATTCAGTACCGCATGGCGGCCGGCAAAATGTTCCTCCGGCAGGTAGCGGCTATCCGAGCGCGGATAGGTAATCAGTTTGTGGGTCTCATACAGCTTCTGGCAGATATCCAGCACGTTCTGGGCGCTGAAGCCGAAACGTTTGGCCGCTTCGATCTGTAACGCCGACAGTGAAAACGGTAGCGGCGCCGGTTCGGAATCGCGCTTATCGTTATAGCCGGTCACGATTGCCGGCTGGCCTTCAATGCGTTTAACCACATGCTCGGCCAGCGGGCGATGCAGTAAACGCCCCTCTTCATCCTGATAGGGTTCGCAGGCTTCGCTCGGCACCCAGGTGGCGATAAACCGCTCGTCTTGCGGCGTGACAATATGCGCTTTGACGTCAAAGAAATCTTTGGCGACGAAGTTCTCGATCTCTTCATCGCGACGCACCACCAGCCCCAACACCGGCGTCTGTACGCGACCAACCGACAACACTCCCTGATAGCCGGCATTACGCCCGAGAATGGTGTAGGCGCGGGTCATGTTGATACCATACAGCCAGTCGGCGCGAGCGCGGGCCAGCGCCGACACACACAGCGGGACAAACTCGCTATTCGCGCGCAGGCGGTTAATCGCCCGCTCAACCGCCTGTGGGTTGAGGTCGTTAATCAGGCAACGCTGCACCTGCTGGCGCTTTTCCGGCGCCAGCTGCAGGTAGTCCAGCACCTCATCGACCAGCAGTTGCCCTTCTCTATCCGGGTCGCCCGCGTGAACCACTTCCTGCGCCTCGCCAAGCAGGCGCTTGATGACGTTCAGCTGTTTCGTGACCGACGGTTTTGGTTGCAGTTGCCACTTTTCCGGAACGATAGGTAGATCGAGCAGGTTCCAGCGCGCGTAGCGTCCGTCGTAAACATCCGGCTGCGCCTGCTCCAGCAGGTGACCGATACACCAGGTGACCACCTGCCCGTTGCCGCACTCAATAAAGCCATCGCCTTTGCGATGCGGTTTCGGCAACACATCGGCGATAGCGCGACCGAGACTCGGTTTTTCTGCAATAAACAACCGCATCTAATCAACGGATCTCGATCATTGGACGCCCGCCGCGGGCGGTTACCAGCTCGCCAATGGCGGCAAGCTTAATGCCAAATTCCGCGGCAGCGGCCTGGACTTCGGCTTCTGCTTCCGGCGTGACCGCCAGCAGCAGGCCGCCGGAAGTTTGCGGATCGCACAGCAGATCGCGCCATTCCGCCGGCATCTCGCCCATCAAATGACCGTAGCTGGCAAAGTTGCGTCCGGTGCCGCCCGGCACCGCCCCGGCGGCAATGTAAGCTTCAACGCCCGGGAGTTTAGGGATATCGGCGTAGTTTAGTTGCGCCTGAACGCCCGCGCCGCGGCAGACTTCGCTGAGATGCCCCAGCAGGCCGAAACCGGTGACGTCGGTCATCGCTTTTACCCCTTCGATATTGGCAAATGCGGCGCCGGCAAGGTTCATCTGGCACATGGTTTCCGTCGCCAGCCCTTGATGTTCCGGCTTCAGCAACGATTTCTTCTCGGCGGTAGTCAGCACGCCAATACCCAGTGGTTTGGTCAGATACAGCTTGCAGCCCGCCTGCGCGGTGCTGTTTTTCTTGATACGTTCGGTTGGCACCACGCCAGTCACCGCGAGCCCGAAAATCGGTTCCGGCGCATCGATGGAGTGACCGCCGGCCAGCGCAATCCCGGCCTGCTGGCAGGCAAAACGCCCGCCTTCAACCACTTCGCGAGCAATCTCCGGCGCCAGCGTGTTGATTGGCCAGCCAAGTATCGCAATCGCCATAATCGGTTTGCCGCCCATCGCGAAAATGTCGCTGATGGCGTTAGTCGCCGCGATACGGCCAAAATCAAAAGGATTATCGACGATCGGCATGAAAAAATCGGTGGTGCTGATGATCGACGTCCCGTTACCCAGATCGTAGACCGCCGCATCGTCGCTGGTTTCGTTGCCGACAAGCAGGTTCGGGTCGACAAACTTCGCCTGCTCGCTATGCAGAATGGTTTCCAGCACTTTAGGGGAAATTTTACAACCGCAACCGGCTCCGTGGCTGTATTGCGTTAAACGAATAGCTTGCTCGCTCATGGACATCTCCTGTCATTGCAATCCCGCTATGGTAGCGCCCAAACGGCAAGGTGATAAGTGCGACAGTCCGAAATCGCGAGTGGTTGCTCATTAAGCAGACAAATATGCGTTTTTGCGATACCGAACAATTTTTTCAATGTGATTTTAACTTTTACTTACAGATGACAAAAATGTGACTAAAAACAAAACCATTGTTCTGGACATATAACACCGTAAGGAAATGTAGATGAAAAAGCGCGTTCTCGCCCTCTGCCTCGCCAGCCTGTTTTCCGTTAACGCTTTCGCGCTGGTCCCTGCCGGCAATGATGCAACCACCAAACCGGATCTCTATTATCTGAAAAATGCACAGGCCATCGATAGTCTGGCGCTGTTGCCGCCGCCGCCGGAAGTTGGCAGCATCGCATTTTTAAACGATCAGGCGATGTATGAGAAAGGACGGCTGTTGCGCAATACCGAACGTGGCAAGCTGGCGGCTGAAGATGCTAACCTGAGCGCCGGCGGCGTCGCGAATGCCTTCTCCAGCGCTTTTGGTTCGCCCATCACCGAAAAAGACGCGCCGCAGTTACATAAGCTGCTGACAAATATGATTGAGGATGCCGGCGATCTGGCCACCCGCAGCGCGAAAGAGAAATATATGCGCATTCGCCCGTTTGCGTTCTACGGCGTTTCAACCTGTAACACTACCGAGCAGGACAAGCTGTCGAAAAACGGATCTTACCCTTCCGGCCATACCTCTATCGGTTGGGCAACCGCGCTGGTACTGGCGGAGATCAATCCGCAGCGGCAAAACGAAATTCTCAAACGCGGCTATGAGTTGGGCGAAAGCCGGGTTATCTGCGGCTATCATTGGCAGAGCGACGTCGATGCGGCGCGGATAGTCGGCTCGGCGGTGGTGGCGACCCTGCATACCAACCCGGCCTTCCAACAGCAGTTGCAGAAAGCAAAGGATGAATTCGCCAAAACGCAGAAGTAACGTCATCGCCCTTGCATTCCCGGAGGCGGCGCTTAACGCGCCTTCTCCGGGCTACCAAATCGCAAAACGCTGTAGCCCCGGTAAGCGGCAGCGCCAGTAGTTTCAGCCAGCATGGTGAATAAATTAAAGGCAGGCCGCACGGACCGTGGATACTGTTATCGGTTTGCAACTTTTTTAAGGTTTTTTCCCGGAGGCGGCGCGCTGCGCCTTCTCCGGGCTACTAAATCGCACAGCGCTGTAGCCCCGGTAAGCGCCAGCGCCATCCGGCGTAACAAGCACTGACTCAGAAGCGCGTGACGAACGGCGCGGTATCCGGGCGCGTAAACGTGGTTGATGCTTTTAACTGCGGCGTGCCAAGGTAGAGGAAACCGACAATTTTGTCCTGTTCGCGGCAGCCAAAGCCTTCGCGGACAACCGGACTCTCGGTTAACGCACCGCTACGCCAGATACCGTTATAGCCCTGCGCCACTGCGGCCATTTGCATCGCCATCACCGCACATCCTGCGGACATCTCCTGTTCCCACAGCGGTACCTTCGGATGTTCTTCGCAGCGTGCGACTACCGCGATAATCAACGGCGCACGGAACGGCGCATTACGTGCTTTTTCAATGGCTTTTTCATCCTGCCCGGCGGCCATCGCCCCTTTTTCCAGCAGTTGGCTAAAGCGTTCGCGGCCATCATCGGCAATAATAAAGAACCGCCACGGTTGTAACGTGCCGTGATCCGGCGCACGCATCCCCGCGTGAAGGATATTTTCCAGCTGTTCACCAGCCGGAGCCGGATCGGTCAGGCGCGACGCGCTGCGGCGATTTACCAGTAGTTCGAGAGCATCCATCTGTGTAACTCCTGTGATGTCATTTTGCATAAAATTAACATGCGCATGGATTTTGTTACAGCCCGATGGGTGATTCCTGCTGACAAGCGTCGGCACTCTCTTTAGGATAGCCAGACGCGGCAGCCCCTGCGGCTGACCCATCATCAAAATATTAGGGAGAATACATGCGAACCCTTTGGCGATTTCTTGCCGGATTTTTTAAATGGACATGGCGAATACTCAATTTCATTCGCCAATTCGCGCTGAACCTGGTGTTCCTGGTGTTAGTGCTGATTTGCGTCGGCATCTGGGCACAGTTTAGCAGCAGCACCGCGGAACATACCGCACGCGGCGCGCTGCTGATGGACATCACCGGCGTGGTCGTTGATAAGCCTTCCGCCAGCAGCAAGCTCGGGGTCATCGGCCGCCAGCTGTTCGGCGCCAGTTCCGATCGTCTGCAGGAGAACTCGCTGTTCGATATCGTACAGACGATTCGCCAGGCGAAAGACGACCGTAATATCACCGGTATCGTACTGGATCTGAAAAACTTCGTCGGCGGCGATCAGCCCTCGATGCAGTATATCGGTAAAGCGCTACGCGAGTTCCGCGACAGCGGTAAACCGGTATATGCCGTTGGCAGCAGCTACACCCAGGGACAATACTATCTGGCGAGTTTCGCCAATAAAATTTGGCTCTCGCCGCAGGGTGAAGTCGACCTGCACGGCTTTGCCACCAACGGCCTGTATTACAAGTCGCTGCTGGATAAACTGAAAGTCTCGACCCACGTTTTCCGCGTCGGTACTTACAAATCCGCCGTCGAGCCATTTATTCGCGACGACATGTCGCCGGCTGCGCGTGAAGCGGACAGCCGTTGGATCGGCGAACTGTGGCAGAACTATCTCAACACCATTGCCGCTAACCGCCAGATCACCGCGCAGCAGCTGTTCCCCGGCGCTCAGGGCGTGATCGACGGCCTGCGTAAAGTTGATGGCGATACCGCGAAATACGCGCTGGATAACAAGCTGGTCGACGAGCTGGCCACCTCGACGGAAGTGGAAAAAGCGCTGACTAAGCAGTTTGGCTGGAGCAAAGCGGATAACAACTATCGCGCCATCAGCTACTACGATTACAACGTCAAAGCGCCAACTGAACAGGGTTCGGCGGTTGCGGTTATCTTTGCTAATGGCGCCATCATGGACGGTGAGGAAACGCCGGGTAACGTCGGCGGCGACACCACCGCGGCGCAAATCCGCGACGCGCGCCTGGATCCGAAAGTAAAAGCGATCGTCCTGCGCGTCAACAGCCCGGGCGGCAGCGTCAGCGCCTCGGAGGTCATCCGCGAAGAGCTGGCGGCGGCGAAAGCGGCGGGTAAACCGGTGGTGGTCTCAATGGGCGGCATGGCGGCATCCGGCGGTTACTGGATCTCCACCCCGGCGGATTACATCGTGGCGAACCCGAGCACCCTCACCGGCTCCATCGGTATCTTCGGCGTGATTAACACGGTGGAAAATACGCTCGGTTCGATTGGCGTTCATACCGATGGCGTCGCCACTTCGCCACTGGCCGATGTCTCAACCACCAAATCGCTACCGCCGGAAGTGCAGCAGTTAATACAGCTGAGCATCGAAAATGGCTATAAGCGCTTTATCACCCTGGTGGCTAATGCGCGTAAGAGCACGCCGGAGAAGATTGACCAAATCGCGCAAGGCCACGTCTGGACCGGTGAAGACGCCAAGGCCAATGGTCTGGTAGATAGCCTCGGCGATTTCGACGATGCGGTGGCGAAAGCCGCGGAGCTGGCGAAACTGAAACAGTGGCATATCACCTGGTACCAGGAAGAACCCACGTTCTTCGCGATGGTGATGGATAGCCTGACCGGTTCAGTGCGCGCGGCTCTGCCGGCCGCGATTCAAGCATACCTGCCTGCGCCGGTTGTGGCAGCCGCGGACGTTGTGAAAACGGAAAGCGATAAACTGGCGGCATTTAACGATCCGCAGAATCGCTATGCCTTCTGTCTGACCTGCGCCAATATTCGTTAATCCCCCGTCTGCCCCCGCCGTGGGGCAGCGTTTCAACGACATTAAATTCAAGCGCTTCTCTGCAACTCCCAGGGTTAGCGCTTTATTTTTTTGCCTGCCACTTTATACTGCGCCTGTTCACGTCCAACCTAAGCGATGCTATGCAAAAGAAATCGATTTACGTTGCCTACACCGGTGGGACCATCGGTATGCAGCGCTCCGATCACGGTTATATCCCCGTTTCCGGCCACCTGCAGCGTCAGCTGGCGCTGATGCCCGAGTTCCACCGCCCGGAGATGCCGGACTTTACTATTCATGAATATGCGCCGTTGATGGACTCGTCTGATATGACGCCGGAAGACTGGCAGCATATCGCTGACGACATTCGCGACCACTACGACCAATACGATGGTTTCGTTATCCTGCACGGCACCGATACCATGGCCTTCACCGCTTCGGCACTGTCGTTCATGCTGGAGAACTTAGGTAAGCCGGTCATTGTGACAGGGTCACAAATCCCGCTAGCCGAGCTGCGTTCCGATGGGCAAATCAATTTGCTCAATGCGCTGTATGTCGCCGCCAACTACCCGATCAATGAAGTTTCGCTATTCTTCAATAATCGTCTGTATCGCGGCAACCGCACGACCAAGGCCCACGCAGACGGTTTTGATGCCTTTGCTTCGCCAAACCTGGCGCCGCTGCTGGAAGCCGGCATCCATATCCGCCGTCTCGGTACCCCGCCCGCGCCGCACGGAAAGGGCGAGCTGATCGTCCACCCCATTACGCCGCAGCCTATCGGCGTGGTCACTATCTATCCTGGGATTTCTGCCGATGTGGTGCGTAATTTCCTGCGTCAGCCGGTGAAAGCGCTGATCCTGCGCTCCTATGGCGTAGGCAATGCGCCGCAGAACGGCGAGTTTATTCAGGTCCTGGCGGAAGCCAGCCAGCGCGGTATTGTGGTGGTGAACCTGACGCAATGCATGTCGGGTAAGGTGAATATGGGTGGCTATGCCACCGGCAACGCGCTGGCGCAGGCCGGAGTCATTAGTGGTTTTGATATGACCGTGGAAGCGACGCTGACAAAGCTACACTATCTGCTCAGTCAGAACCTTGATGGTGCGGCCATTCGAAACGCCATGCAGCAAAACCTGCGCGGCGAGCTGACCCCCGATGAATAAGGAACATGCTATGAGCCACCGCGCGCTGCTATTGGTCGACCTGCAAAACGATTTCTGCGCTGGCGGCGCACTCGCCGTCCCCGAAGGCGACAGCACCATTGATATCGCAAATCAGCTGATCGACTGGAGCCTGGCGCGCGGCGACGCCATCATCGCAAGCCAGGACTGGCATCCGGCCAACCATGGTAGCTTTGCCAGTCAGCATCAGGCGGAACCCTATGCTCAGGGCGAGCTTGATGGCCTGCCGCAGACTTTCTGGCCCGATCACTGCGTGCAGCATAGCGATGGCGCCGCGCTGCACCCGCTACTCAAACAGCAGGCTATTAACGCCGTGTTTCATAAAGGGCAAAATCCGGTAATCGACAGCTACAGCGCGTTTTTCGACAACGGTCACAGGCAGAAAACCGAATTGGATGGCTGGCTGCGCGCGCACGGCGTGACGGAGCTGAATATTCTCGGCCTCGCGACGGATTACTGCGTTAAGTTTACCGTGCTTGATGCGCTGGATTTGGGCTACACCGTCAACGTGATCACCGACGGCTGTCGCGGCGTCAACCTGCAGCCGCAGGACAGCGCCGTTGCCTTTATGGAAATGGCCGCCGCCGGAGCTACGCTCTACACCCTTGATGACTGGCTGGAAACCCAGCCCTGACCTCACGCCCGGCGCACCTCACGCCGGGCGGTATTTACCGCCTCGTTGACCTCGATAAATTGAGCTGTCTCGCAGTTTCCCCGGATAAGGGCTGATACTGTGGACAGGCTGTTTTTTCGCCACGCCATTTCCGTGGCGTGTGCTTATTTATACCCTAAATAATTCAAGTTGTAGAAAGGCGGCAAGGGCGCGAATCCCCAGGAGCATAGATAACTATGTGACTGGGGTGAGTGCACGCTGCCAACGCATCTGCAGCTTGAAGTATGACGGGTATATCATTGTCAAAGAGGAACTCCGATGAAACTTTTGCCCTTGCTGGCAGCATTACCCCTGCTCTGCGCCTCTGTCGTTTCCGCGCAATCTTTCATGTCGGTCGGCTACTTCAACGGCGGCGGCGACGTCACCGCAGGCCCCGGCGGCGATATCGACAAGCTGGATGTCCGACAAATAACCCACCTTAACTACTCGTTCGGGCTTATCTACAACGATGAAAAAGACGAGACCAACGAGGCGCTGAAAGATCCTGAGCGTCTCCATCAAATCTGGCTGTCGCCAAAAGTACAGGCGGATTTACAAAAACTGCCGGCGCTACGTCAGCAAAATCCCGATCTGAAAGTCCTGCTCTCCGTTGGCGGCTGGGGCGCGCGTGGATTTTCCGGCGCGGCGGCCACGCCGGAAAGCCGAGCGGTATTTATCCGTTCGGTTCAGCAGGTCATTGACCAATATGGCCTTGATGGCATCGATCTTGACTGGGAATTTCCGGTTAACGGCGCCTGGGGATTGGTGGCCAGCCAGCCGGCGGATCGCGATAACTTTACCGCGTTGCTGAAAGAACTACGTGCCGCCGTTGGCACTAAGAAACTGGTGACCATCGCCGTTGGCGCCAATGTTGAAAGTCCAAAAAGCTGGGTCGACGTGAAAGCCGTCGCCCCACTGCTGGACTATATCAATCTGATGACCTACGACATGGCCTACGGCACGCAATATTTCAACTCAAATCTGTATGACTCCCGCCATTGGCCGACCGTCGCCGCAGCGGATAAATACAGCGCCGATTTTGTGGTAAATAACTATCTGGCTGCTGGCCTCAAACCCAGCCAGATGAATCTCGGCATTGGTTTCTATGGCCGGGTACCGAAACGTGCCGTCGAGCCAGGGATTGACTGGAGTAAGCCAGACGCGCAGAAAAACCCGGCTACCCAGCCTTACTTCGGGGCGCAGCAAATCGAGTTGTTTAAATCGCTGGGTTATGACCTGAGCAAAGATACCTATGTGAAATACAACGATATTGTTGCCAAACTGCTCAACGATCCGCAGAAACGCTTTACTGAGCACTGGGATGACGAAGCGAAGGTGCCGTGGTTATCGGTAAACTCTGCCGATGGCAAAGCGCTTTTCGCCCTGTCCTACGAGAATCCACGTTCGGTGGCGATCAAAGCCGATTACATCAAGAGCAAAGGGTTAGCGGGCGGCATGTTCTGGGAATATGGCGCAGATGACAAAAACCAGCTTGCCCGACAACTGGCCGAGTCGCTAGGTATCAAGACGCAGTAAAACACACACCCCGGAAGCACTGCGCGACCGGGGTGACTTAAAGAGCCGCCCGGTTAAACCGGGCGCTCAGTGCAGCAGATTACTGCGGTTTGAACGTCGCAATCGGCTTCGGCACGATACCGAAATCCTCTTTCAATTGCTGTTTGCTCTTCATCACCATCTGACCGTTGGTGTCGATGGTCATATGCTGCGCATCCGTGTTGTTGCGCGCCTGCCACAACATCACCAGCTGCATGCTGTTTTCTTTTTGTTCCGGGGTCAGCGCAACGCCGTCCGGCCATTTTCCTAACTCCACCGCGGTGGCTAAACGTTGGTACAGTTCCGGCGTCATACTGGCAATAATTTGCTCGATATCCATCTTCTGCTCATCCGTCTTGGAATAATTTGCTGAATCGTTTCTTAGCCTTTAGTTCGCTCGCCGTTTTGCTCATCGGTGAAGCTTAAAGAGGCCGAATTGACGCAAAAACGCTCGCCGGTCGGCTGCGGGCCATCCGGGAAGACATGCCCCAGGTGCGCATCGCAATTGCCACAGCGAATTTCAGTACGCTGCATCCCGTGGGAGTAATCATTGAGATAACGAATCGCGTCGTCGCTCACCGGCTCATAGAAGCTCGGCCAGCCGCAGCCGGAGTCATACTTGGATTGTGAGTGAAATAGCGGCGCATCGCAGACCAGGCAGTGGTAGATGCCGTCTTTTTTGTTATGCAGCAACCGTCCGGTAAACGGCGGTTCGGTACCGTGATTCTGCGTCACATAAAACTGCATCTCGCTCAATTCTTGTTTGAGCTCGTCAGGAGATGGTTTATTAGCCATGTGATTACTTCTCGCTTTGAAAGGGCAACTTTACCCGTCGATTCTAACAAAACATTAACAATGAAACCTGTACTTTTGTTCTAAACTTATCCGATGCCATCAGGCAGCCAGATAATTGTGATACTAATCACATTTTTATCTTATATGACCTTTAAAATTCCGGACGCAGTCCCCATATGGAATTGGGCTCAAAGGGAGAGTGAGGCAAATCAATCGCGCAAAGGTCTGCTCAGGATTGATTTGTCGCAATGATTGACACGATTCCGCTTGACGCTGCGTAAGGTTTTTGTAATTTTACAGGCAACCTTTTATTCACTAACAAATAGCTGGTGGAATATATGACTATCAAAGTAGGTATCAACGGTTTTGGCCGTATCGGTCGCATTGTTTTCCGTGCTGCTCAGAAACGTTCTGACATCGAGATCGTTGCAATCAACGACCTGTTAGACGCAGAGTACATGGCTTACATGCTGAAGTATGACTCCACTCACGGTCGTTTCGACGGTACCGTTGAAGTGAAAGACGGTCATCTGGTCGTTAACGGTAAAAAAATCCGTGTTACCGCTGAACGTGACCCGGCTAACCTGAAATGGGATGAAGTTGGTGTTGACGTTGTTGCTGAAGCAACCGGTATCTTCCTGACCGACGAAACCGCTCGTAAACACATCACCGCTGGCGCGAAAAAAGTCGTTCTGACTGGCCCGTCCAAAGACAACACTCCGATGTTCGTTCGCGGCGCTAACTTCGACACTTACGCAGGCCAGGACATCGTTTCTAACGCATCCTGCACCACCAACTGCCTGGCTCCGCTGGCTAAAGTCATCAACGACAACTTCGGTATCGTTGAAGGCCTGATGACCACCGTTCACGCTACTACCGCAACTCAGAAAACCGTTGATGGCCCGTCTCACAAAGACTGGCGCGGCGGCCGCGGCGCAGCGCAGAACATCATCCCGTCCTCTACCGGCGCTGCTAAAGCGGTAGGTAAAGTACTGCCAGAACTGAACGGCAAACTGACCGGTATGGCGTTCCGCGTTCCGACTCCGAACGTATCCGTTGTTGACCTGACCGTTCGTCTGGAAAAAGCAGCGTCCTACGAAGAAATCAAGAAAGCAATCAAAGCGGCTTCTGAAGGCGCAATGAAAGGCGTTCTGGGTTACACCGAAGACGACGTTGTATCTACCGATTTCAACGGCGAAGTTTGCACTTCCGTGTTCGATGCTAAAGCTGGTATCGCACTGAACGACAACTTCGTGAAACTGGTTTCCTGGTACGACAACGAAACTGGTTACTCCAACAAAGTTCTGGACCTGATTGCTCACATCTCCAAATAAGTTGAGATGAATAAGTAATCAATAAGAGCGGCTTCGGTCGCTCTTTTTTTTGCCCGAAAGAGGATGGCGTAATGATTAATAAAATTTTTGCTCTCCCGGTGATTGAACAACTTTCTCCTGCATTCTCCCGCCGCAAGCTGGACGATCTTGAACTTATCGTCGTTGACCACCCGCAGGTAAAAGCTTCCGTCGCCCTGCAGGGCGCTCACCTGCTCTCCTGGCAACCGGCCGGTGAAGAAGAAGTTTTGTGGTTGAGCAACAATACCCCATTTAAAAGCGGCGTCGCCCTGCGCGGCGGCGTACCCATCTGCTGGCCATGGTTCGGTCCGTCAGCGCAACAGGGGCTGCCGTCGCACGGTTTCGCACGCAACCTGCCGTGGGCGCTAAAATGCCAGGACGAAGATGAAAACGGCGTGATGCTGACCTTCGAACTGCAGAGCAGTGACGAAACCCGCAAATACTGGCCTCACGACTTCACGCTGTATGCGCGCTTCAAGCTGGGTAAGACCTGCGAGATCGAACTGGAAGCCCACGGCGAGTTTGAAACCACCTCCGCCCTGCACACCTACTTCAACGTTGGCGATATCACGGCAGTCAAAGTGAGCGGCCTTGGCGATCGCTATGTCGATAAAGTGCTGAATGCCGAAGAAGGTGTGCTGAAGGACGGCATCCAGACCTTCCCGGACCGCACCGACCGCGTTTATCTCAATGCCGAAGCCTGCAGCGTGATTCATGATGACGTCCTGCAGCGCAACATCGACGTGATCCATCGCCATCACGGTAACGTCGTTGCCTGGAACCCGGGCCCGGCGCTTTCCGTCAGCATGGGCGATATGCCGGATGATGGCTACAAAACTTTTGTTTGCGTGGAAACCTGCTGCGTGACCGTGCCGCAGAAAGCCAGCGAAGAGAAACCCACTCGCCTGGCGCAGACTATTCGCGTTGTGAAGCGTTAAGACCGACAAGCGTCTGGCGTGAGCGGATGGCGCTTCGCTTATCCGGCCTACTTAAAACCGTGTTTACTGAGGCGATAGTGGGCTCGACCCGTAGGCC
The DNA here is from genome assembly GCF_057196925.1 of Klebsiella sp. SYXHC3. Classification (NCBI taxonomy): domain Bacteria; kingdom Pseudomonadati; phylum Pseudomonadota; class Gammaproteobacteria; order Enterobacterales; family Enterobacteriaceae; genus Klebsiella; species Klebsiella sp. SYXHC3. The sequence goes on from NZ_JBXUNG010000001.1 coordinate 865,389, forward strand.
GGGTAAGGCCTAGCCGCCACCCGGCATAAACGCGAATTGTAATATAGCAAAACAGGGCATAACGCCCTGTTTTGATGCACAAAAAAGTCTGTGGAAGTGCACCGTCAGAAGGTATAGGTGATCCCGGTCGAAATCAGGCCGCTCCAGGATTTGTCCACCATCGGGCTATCGGTGATTTCGTCAGACAGACGAGTGTAACGGGCAATACCGTAAACGCTCCAGTCGCCGAGGAAACGATAGTTCGCCGCCAGCTCCAGATACGGGTTCCAGCTGCTGTCAGGATCGTAGCTGCGCATGCCGCTGCGATTCGACTCATGCTTCGAGACGCCGTAGTAGTATTCGTTCTGATTGTCGCTGTTCCACTCCACGCCAATACCCGGCGTCAGGGTCAGGTTGCCGTTGGTATAACGGTACAGCCAGGCCATATCCCAGGTAATGCCATTGCTGTTGTCCAGCGTATCGCCGGCCAGCGTCGTACGCAGGAATCCGTACTGAGTGTTATGAACGTAGCTCAAACCCGCCATCATGGTGGATTTGCGGCGGTCCAGCTTGCGCATCTGCGAATTGTCGCTGTCGCCCGGCTTGAAATACATCGGCGACCAGTAAGCGGTCACGGACAGTTTGTCGTTGGTATCATTCCACAGGTAGTAGCCACCACCCAAACCGTGGAACCAGAAGTTATCACTTTCATAACTAATGACAGGTACCGGGTAAACATCTGCATCATATTGTTTATAAGGATGCTCGACGACGCCCACGCCGGCCCCCAGCGTTAACTTCCCGTCAGCGTGCACTGCGCCAGCTGACGTCGCGATGAACACACCCAGTGCCAGAAGTTTGATTTTAGTCACGATCCATATTCCTGTTGTCAAATAATTAGCGCGTGCAGTTTAACGTCGTAGAGGTCATGCCTCAAATGCTTTACTTGCTCTTACACTAAACCGAACAATTTCCCACTACTTGATGACCGTCCTCTTGCGACTTCATGACACATTGATGAAAGGCTTTGGCAAGATATGCGAAAAATTGCCTGGTTTCCGGATGAGTTATTGATATGTCATTGAAATTGAGTTTTAGCGGCATGCAAGTTTTCTAAATGCATCTACGCTTAAATTTAGAAGGTGTAGTCGCAGAGCACGTTATCCAAATCGCTTCTGTAACCTGGCACGAGGGTTGCTGATAAGTAAAGGATGTCGTTCAGCCTGCTCCTTCCGGGGGCCCCCACTATTCATATGAACGGCTCTCAACCTGTGCTAAAAAACGAAAGGACGGCATGCCATGAATATATTCGATCACTATCGCCAGCGCTATGAAGCTGCCAAGGACGAAGAGTTCACACTGCAGGAGTTTCTTACCATCTGCCGGCAAGATCGCAGTGCTTATGCCAACGCGGCAGAGCGGCTATTGACGGCCATTGGTGAACCAGTCATGGTCGATACGGCCCTGGAGCCGCGGCTGTCCCGCCTCTTTTCAAACCGGGTTGTTGCACGCTATCCGGCGTTTGAAGAGTTCTATGGTATGGAAGATGCCATCGAGCAGATTGTTTCCTATCTGAAACATGCTGCGCAGGGTCTGGAAGAGAAAAAACAGATTCTGTATCTGCTGGGGCCGGTTGGCGGCGGTAAATCCTCGCTGGCGGAACGCCTGAAATCGCTGATGCAAAGGGTGCCAATCTACGTGCTGAGCGCGAATGGCGAACGCAGCCCGGTCAACGATCACCCTCTGTGCCTGTTTAACCCGCAGGAGGACGCGCAGATCCTCAATAAAGAATACGGCATTCCTAACCGTTATCTCGGCACAATTATGTCGCCGTGGGCGGCTAAACGCCTGCACGAGTTCGGCGGTGATATCACTAAATTCCGCGTCGTGAAAGTGTGGCCGTCAATCCTCGAACAGATTGCCATCGCCAAAACGGAACCCGGTGATGAAAATAACCAGGACATTTCGGCGCTGGTGGGGAAAGTGGATATCCGTAAACTGGAACACTATGCGCAAAACGACCCGGATGCCTATGGTTACTCCGGCGCGCTATGCCGCGCCAACCAGGGGATCATGGAATTCGTCGAGATGTTTAAAGCGCCGATTAAAGTATTGCACCCACTGCTGACGGCGACCCAGGAAGGCAACTATAACGGTACCGAGGGTATCTCCGCCCTGCCGTTCAACGGCATTATCCTCGCGCACTCCAACGAATCCGAGTGGGTGACCTTCCGTAATAACAAAAACAACGAGGCGTTCCTTGACCGTGTCTATATCGTCAAAGTGCCTTATTGCCTGCGCATCTCGGAAGAGATCCGTATTTATGAAAAACTGTTGAATAACAGTGAGCTGACCCATGCGCCATGCGCCCCAGGAACGCTTGAAACGCTGTCGCGCTTCTCTATTCTGTCGCGCCTGAAAGAGCCGGAAAACTCGAGCATCTACTCGAAGATGCGCGTCTATGACGGCGAAAGCTTGAAAGATACCGACCCGAAAGCGAAATCCTACCAGGAGTATCGTGATTACGCTGGCGTCGATGAAGGGATGAACGGTCTCTCTACCCGTTTTGCCTTTAAAATTCTCTCAAGGGTGTTTAACTTCGATCATGCCGAAGTGGCGGCCAACCCGGTCCATCTGTTCTACGTACTGGAACAGCAAATCGAACGCGAACAGTTCCCGCAAGAGCAGGCCGAACGTTACCTGGAATTCCTCAAAGGCTATCTGATCCCGAAATACGCCGAATTTATCGGCAAAGAGATCCAAACGGCGTATCTTGAGTCTTATTCCGAATATGGACAGAACATTTTTGACAGATATGTCACTTATGCAGATTTCTGGATTCAGGATCAGGAGTACCGCGATCCGGATACCGGGCAACTGTTCGACCGTGAATCGCTGAATTCGGAACTGGAGAAAATCGAGAAGCCCGCCGGGATCAGCAACCCGAAAGATTTCCGTAATGAAATCGTCAACTTCGTGCTGCGCGCCAGAGCGAATAACAGCGGACGTAATCCGAACTGGACCAGTTATGAAAAACTGCGCACGGTTATTGAGAAGAAAATGTTCTCCAATACCGAGGAGCTGTTGCCGGTCATTTCGTTCAATGCCAAAACGTCTACCGACGAGCAGAAAAAACACGACGACTTCGTCGATCGCATGATGGAAAAAGGCTATACCCGTAAACAGGTACGCCTGCTGTGCGAATGGTACCTGCGGGTACGTAAATCGTCCTGATAGCGACCAACCCGGTAGCTGCGGCTGCCGGGTTTCAGCACCACTGCTCGTATAACGAAAGACATCTACCCTAATCAACATCAGGGTACAGTTGGCAAATGCAGTACAGGAGGGCATATGACCTGGTTCATAGACCGACGCCTGAACGGGAAGAACAAAAGCGCTGTCAATCGTCAGCGCTTTCTGCGCCGTTACAAGGCGCAGATAAAGCAGTCGATCTCCGAAGCCATCAATAAACGTTCGGTGACCGATATCGACAGCGGTGAATCCGTCTCCATTCCGACGGACGATATTAACGAGCCGATGTTTCATCAGGGGCGCGGCGGGCTTCGTAATCGCGTCCATCCCGGCAACGATCACTTTGTGCAGAACGACCGTATTGAACGCCCTCAGGGCGGCGGCGGCGGAGGCGGCGGTGGTCAGGGGCAAGCCAGCGCCGATGGCGAGGGCCAGGATGAATTCGTCTTTCAGATTTCGAAAGATGAATATCTTGACCTGCTGTTTGAAGATCTGGCCCTTCCCAACCTGAAGAAAAACCAGCAACGCCAGTTGAACGAGTTCAAAACCCATCGTGCGGGTTTTACCGCCAACGGCGTGCCGGCCAATATCAGCGTGGTGCGTTCATTGCAGAATTCGCTGGCGCGGCGAACCGCGATGACCGCCGGTAAACGGCGCGAACTGCGGGCGCTGGAAGACGATCTCGATACCATTGCCAAAAGCGAACCAGCGCAGTTGCTGGAAGAGGAGCGGCTACGTAAAGAAATTGCGGAACTACGGGCTAAAATTGAGCGCGTGCCGTTTATCGACACCTTTGATTTACGCTATAAAAACTATGAGAAACGACCGGAGCCTTCAAGTCAGGCGGTGATGTTCTGCCTGATGGATGTTTCTGGTTCAATGGACCAGTCCACCAAAGACATGGCGAAACGTTTTTACATTCTGCTGTATTTGTTCCTCAGCCGGACCTATAAAAACGTTGAAGTGGTCTATATTCGCCACCACACCCAGGCGAAAGAGGTGGATGAACATGAGTTTTTCTACTCCCAGGAAACCGGCGGTACGATTGTTTCAAGCGCCTTGAAGTTGATGGATGAGGTTGTTAAAGCCCGCTATGACCCGGCGCAGTGGAATATTTACGCCGCGCAGGCGTCGGATGGCGATAACTGGGCAGACGACTCGCCGCTGTGTCATGAACTGCTGGCGAAGAAAATATTGCCGGTGGTTCGTTACTACAGCTATATCGAAATCACCCGCCGCGCTCACCAGACTCTGTGGCGCGAATATGAACATCTGCAGGCGACGTTTGAGAATTTTGCTATGCAGCATATTCGCGATCAGGAAGATATTTATCCGGTGTTCCGCGAACTGTTTCATAAACAAGGCGCGACCAGTAATACTTAGCCTCATAAATCAGCCAGATAAATACCCGTTCTGGCTGATTTTTCTGTAACTAAAACACATTAATAGCCAGCCACAGTTCCGTTCATTTACATTTCGATAATTGTCGAATTAATCCTTTACGCATTGGGCCTCTGGACGGCTAAAATAAATCTTGCACTATTTTTTCTACTATGCGTTAATGGCTACGTCGATTTGAAAGACAGAAAGATATTACCCAAGCAGTTACTCACACCTCCAGGCGCTATCGCTGATACCACCTTTCCTGAGTCTCTCCAATAGTATTAAGATTCTTCTGCAAATCAAATCCTGTATGCTTTGATACATTAAAAAAATTGGATAGAAGATGACTAATAAGATTTATGACTTAGTAAAACGGTTAAACGCCGGCTAAATTTGATGCGAACTTCTGATTTACGATAACGATGACGGCTTTGACCTGAGTAGATAAATAAGAAGCATCTCATTCAAATCAACACAAAATGGCATAAATTGATAACATAATCTGTCAGCTATGCTATTTTTAGTAGTAACGCAAAATATTTTTCCGTTTTGCAGTTCAGCCCACCAGAAATTTACATATTCATCTGTGGGTAAGTGACAAAATGTAAAAAAACATAATAATATAAAAGGATAAAATTATGATTAACAATATTCATTTCCGATGCCCGTGCTGCCATGGGTCACAATACAGAACCTCACATTTTGACGTGAGCGAAAAAAACCCCTTCGGCGCGAAATGCATTTTTTGCAAATCCGACATGGTGACTTTTGACAATATCGAATCTATCGATGTTTATCAGCCTGTCATGTCACAACTCGCCGGAAGCAAAATGTTTGCCTCCGCCGCCTCATGAGTGGCCTTTGGCCAGTCCTGCGCACTCTTCAGACACGCGTCATGAAGAGTGCCGCATTTTAGTTAGTCCGCCCTGCCTCATTCTCCGCACCTACACTACCTGTCAGCATAGTTAATCTGACCAGCCGTTCGTTCACCCACGCTCTGGTAGCCTGTTTATCCACTATGATAAAATCAGCTAAACGGGTAAGACGAATCCAAACATCATGAAATTACAGAATAAATTACTGCGACATGTTATTTCCGCAGGCGTTGTGGTGTTGACGTCTTCTTTTCTTGTATACGAATTAATCGCTACCCACCGCGATATGTCAGGCTATATGCGATACATCATAGAAAAAGGAGAATCGACCTTTCTCTATGATAAGTATCAGAATCAACTCATCATCTCTCAGTTTCTGCGTAAGCTGGATACTCCCCCAAACCAAACAGAGGTAGAACAGGTCTGCAATAGCGTACAACACAACGGGGATGTCAGTGGTTTGAATATCGCCGGATATACCTATCACCAGTTGCATGGCACGCTAAGCGCCGCGCATGCCGACTGCGGCAAGTGGCGTGGCGATATTCCTGCACTCCAGGCATTCGATCGCGCGGTTGCCAAAAATGATAGCTGGCAGCCAGAGGTTCCCGCGACGCTCAAATCAGAAAAACGCTTTCGCTATTACATAGACCTGGTAAATAAATACATCTACTTTTATGCGCCCGTCAGAATTAAAAGTAATCCGATACAGAACTGGAATTTTCTTCAGGACAGTAAACTGGGTATTAGCCAGGCCAGCCTTGATGGTTTAGAACAGGGTCGTTCGCTCATCTCGACCGTGTATGTTGATGCGATGACGGGAAAGAATATTTTATCGTTTTTAACGCCAGTGTATTTCAAGGATAAGCTGAAAGGCGTAGTGATGGTCGATGTGACCGCGCAAGAGATTGAGGCCTTGTTATACACCAGCGACCGACCTTTGGTGTGGCGCTATCTGGATATTACCTTGAAGGATTCCGATACCGGCGCGCTCATTGAGGTACATCATAGTAAAACGCACCTGTTGAATTACGCCCATTACACCCATCAGGTAGCAGAAAACTTACGGATAACGCTGTCTCTGGATGTTATGTATTTTCTGCTTAGTTCATGGAAACTCTTCCTGTTTTATTTACTCTCTACCGCCGCATTACTGCATCTGGTGCGGGTTCATTTCCGCCTTTATAACTCGGTATCGAAAGAGAATATCAGCGATACCATGACCGGCCTTTATAATCGTAAAATCCTTACCCCGATGCTGGAGTCGCGCCTGCAACGACTTACCGCGCAAGGGGTTAACGTGGTAACGATGGCCCTTGACTGCGATGGACTGAAAAAGATCAACGATACCTGGGGGCATAACGCCGGCGACGAAGCGATTATTCTACTGGCGCAGGCTATTTCCGCATCCATTCGTAGCAGCGATTATGGCGTGCGCTTAGGAGGCGATGAGTTCTTTCTAATTCTGATCGATTATCCGGAAGCTGAAGCGGAAAATATCCCGGCGAGGATCCGGCAATATCTGGCGATTCATGACCATCAACAGCGCGTCGATTTCTCCTGGGGCGCAGCAAGTCTTGCGCCAGAACAGTCGCTCAGCGAAGCAATGAAAGCTGCCGATGCGCGCCTGTATATGAACAAAAAGCAGAAAAAAAGCCCCGGCATTCGCAGATAAGTTTTCATTACCGCCGCGCGGGGTTAAGCTTTGCCTTTTCTGTAGAGGAACCATCGCAGCATGCAATCGCCAGAGACCGCCGACATACACCAGCAATTATGCCGCCTCCTTGATGAGCAACAGGCCCGCTATCGGGTCATGGAACATGAAGCCGTTGGTAAATGTGAAGCCGTATCTGCAATCCGCGGTACCGCGCTGGGACAGGGCGCCAAAGCGCTGGTCTGTAAAGTGAAAGGTAATGGGGTAAACCAGCACGTGCTGGCTATCCTTGCCGCCGATCAGCAGGCCGATTTATCTCGCCTGGCTCAGCATATCGGCGGCAATAAAGCCTCACTCGCCAGCCCGGCAGAAGTCGATGCCCTTACCGCCTGCGTATTCGGCGCCATTCCGCCGTTTAGCTTCCACCCTAAGCTAAAACTGGTCGCCGACCCGTTGCTGTTCGAACGTTTTACAGAGATAGCCTTTAATGCCGGCCTGCTGGAAAAATCGATCATTATGAATACCGAGGATTATCTGCGTATCGCCCGCCCTGAGCTGGTCGCGTTCCGTCGCGTCATTTAGCGCATCGTCGGTATGCGACAAGGTTCGCGGGCGGCGCTGGTAGCCTTATTTGCAGCAAATAAATTAAAAGCCTGTTTATTCACGCGATTATGCGTAGAGTAAGCAGGTTTTCTTTTTTTATTTTGGCAAGGACCTCTGGCATGTTCGATACAACCCTATTTATTTTGCTGGGGCTGGCGGCACTCGGCTTTATCAGCCATAACACCACTGTCGCTATCTCAATACTGGTGCTCATCATCGTACGGGTGACACCGCTTAACGTTTTCTTCCCCTGGATTGAAAAGCAGGGGCTGAGCATCGGTATCATCATTCTGACCATCGGCGTGATGGCTCCCATCGCCAGCGGAACGTTACCGCCCTCGACGCTGATTCACTCTTTCGTCAACTGGAAGTCACTGCTGGCGATTGCCGTGGGCGTATTCGTCTCGTGGCTTGGCGGACGCGGAGTCGCGCTCATGGGTTCGCAGCCTCAACTGGTCGCAGGGCTGCTGGTGGGTACCGTGCTGGGCGTGGCGCTATTTCGCGGCGTCCCGGTCGGGCCGCTTATCGCCGCCGGTATTATTTCGCTTTTTATCGGAAAGGCTTAGCCAAACTGGCGTGGTAGCGGCCCGGCGTTTGCCCTAACCCTTTTTTGAACATGGTGATAAAGGCGGTTGTTGAATCATAACCGAGCGTCTGGGCGGTTTGCTGTACCGTCTGTCCGCGCACCAACATCTGCAGCGCCAGGATCAGCTGAAGTTGGTGCCGCCAGCGGCGAAAGCTAAGCCCGGTCTCCCGCACCACCAGCCGCGCCAGGTTGCGTTCGCTCATAGCGAACGCCGCCGCCCACTGCGAGAGCGTCTGCCAGTGTGCCGGATCGCGGGCCATGGTGTCGGCCATCCGGCGGATCTTCGGATGTCCTGAAACCGGCAATTGCAGATGTTCTTGCGGTTGTTGCGGTAGCTCATCAAATAATACCTGCACCAGGCGCTGCGTAGGCGGCGCGTCAAGCGCCTCCCTGCCGCGTTCCGCAAGGGTCATAATCAACTCTCGCACCAGGGGAGAGATTTTTAACGTGCAGCAATGCTCAGGCATCGGCGCCGCCCCCGGTTCTATGAACAAAAAGCACACCTGTGCCCCTGGCGTTGCGCGATTGCTGTGTGGAAGCAGGCCAGGAACCCACACCGCATACAGCGGCGGCACCATCCACATGGCGTTATCCACTTCGCAGGTTAAAGCGCCGTGCAACGCGAGGATCAGTTGACCTTTGCGGTGCTGATGGCGCGGAATGAACTGCTCGTCGTCCACCACCTGAATGCGAAACGCCAGCGCCGCTTCATGTCCGCTGTCTGGTTCATAGCCGTCTAAACCCAGTCCAATCATCAAATTGTCCGATATTAGCGATAATCTGTCATTTTAGCTTGATTCAAACAACCGTTAAACAGGCTATTGTTACGACCCTGTTTATTAGTCTGAGAACGTTATGAGTCCTGTTTCTTCCTCTGCCAACGGCAACAAACTGCTGCTGATTGTCGGAATTTTATTTATCGCCGCCACGCTACGGGTAACTTTCACCGGTATCGCCCCACTGCTGGATGCGATACGCGCTGAATACCAACTGACGACGGCGCAAACCGGGCTGCTCACGACCCTGCCGCTGCTGGCCTTCGGGCTGGTCTCGCCGCTGGCGGCCGGCGTCGCCCGCCGATTCGGCATAGAGCGTAGCCTGCTGCTGGCGATGGTGATTATTTGCCTCGGGATCGGATTACGTTCGCTCCCCTCAGCAGCCTGGCTGTATATTGGTACGGCGCTCATTGGCTGCGGAATCGCGCTGGGCAACGTGCTGCTGCCGGGGTTAATTAAGCGTGATTTTTCCGGCCATGTCGCTCGTATGACCGGCGCCTACTCCATTACCATGGGCGCAGCGGCGGCGGCAGGTTCCGCGATGGTGGTACCGCTGGCGCTGGCGGGTTTTGGCTGGCGCGGCGCACTGCTGCTACTGATGGTTTTCCCGCTGTTGGCGCTATTACTCTGGCTGCCGCAAGCGCGCCGCCAGGCTACCACGCCGATGACCGGATCGGGTGCCGCGCACAATCGGGGGATCTGGCGTTCAGCGCTGGCGTGGCAGGTCACGCTGTTCCTTGGGATTAACTCACTGGTCTATTACGTTATCGTCGGTTGGCTGCCCGCAATCCTGCAGAGTATGGGCTACAGCGAAGCGCAGGCTGGCTCTCTGCATGGCCTGTTGCAGTTGGCAACCGCCGCACCGGGCCTGGCCATCCCGCTGGTACTCCATCGCCTGAAAGATCAGCGCGGCATCGCCGTTCTGGTAGCCTTAATGTGCGTAGTAAGCACGCTGGGATTATGGTTACTGCCCGGTCAGGCGGTGATCTGGACATTGATTTTTGGCTTCGGATCCGGCGCCACCATGATCCTTGGCCTGACGTTTATTGGTCTACGCGCCAGCTCAGCGCATCAGGCCGCGGCCCTCTCCGGCATGGCGCAGACTATTGGTTATCTGCTGGCTGCCTGCGGACCGCCGCTCATCGGTAAAATCCATGATGCTTACGGCGACTGGCATATACCGTTAATCATCGTCGCACTCATCGCAGTGGTCATGGCGCTGTTCGGCGCCCTTGCCGGAAGGGCGCGCGAAATTCATTAATCACAAGAGTCGGCAGCCAGGGCTGCCGATTTTTTATTGTCGGGCCGCGTGCAGGAAAGCCTGTACCAGCGGCGCCGGACGCCCTTCCAGCGCGTTGCGCTCGTGCTGGAACAGCGTGGCGACGAAGAACGGATGGGTAGTTAACTCCACGGCGCGGATCTCGCCGTTCTCATCCCAACCGGTCACCCGCAGCGCGCCCTGCTCCAGTTCATGGGCAAAGCTTTCGGCAATGCCGTAGTTACAATGATATCCCTCTTCAATGCTGTCACGGCCATAAGCGCGGGCAATCAGCGTGTTCGCGCGCAGCTCGATAGCGTCTGATTTTTCCACCAGCGAACAGCTTAATGGCGCAATGACCATTCGCCCTTCGCTATCGGTTTCGGCGTGCGCCGCATCCTGCCATCCCATAACATTACGGGCATATTCGATAATCGCGTGCTGGAAGCCGCCGCAGGTACCGAGGAACGGAATGCTATTTTCGCGGGCGTAGCGAATGGCGATAAATGCGCCCTCGGCGTTTTTATACGGGCTGGCGGGAACCACCCAGATGGCGTCATAATCGGTGAGCCGGTCTGTGCTGGTAATCTCGCTGGTGGCTATCCAGTCATAACTCACCGGTTGTTCCAGAACCGCGGCAGCGTCATCGATAGCCAGCGGAATCGCCTTATGGGCAATCACATCAGGGTTATAATCGCCAACAAGGGCAATGCGCAAAGGGGTGTTCATAGCAGGATCCTTATGTCTGAGGATTATCGGGCAACACAAGGAACCTCAGATTAGCGATATCATTCGCGGAACACAATGGTTATTTAGCGGCACGCTGCACGGGCAAGCCGCCAGATAGACATAACGAGGGGAGAATAATGATGATTCAATGTAAACGCGTTTATGACCCTACAGAGGCCAGCGATGGTTACCGCGTGCTGGTCGATCGCCTGTGGCCACGCGGAATAAAAAAAGAGGATTTGCATTATGACGAATGGTGTAAAACCCTGACGCCTTCCAGCGATTTACGCAAGGCTCTTCACGGAGAAGCGATTGACTTCTCTCACTTCCGCCAGCAGTACCGCGAAGAGCTTGAAACCCATCGCGATGAAGGGCTACGGCTCGCCAAATTGGCCAATCAGCAACCCTTAACGCTGCTCTACGCGGCCAAAGATACGCAACAAAACCATGCGCTGGTGCTGGCGGAGTGGCTGAAAAGCTTAATCTAACGGCGGCGAATTATTTCTTCGCCGGATGATCGCGCCGCCACAGTTCCCATTCATCGAGCGTTTCGCCACTGGGAAGTTTACAGTCGGTGCGTACGCCCTGAGGTGTCTGGACCGGAACCTGCTTACCGCCCTTCTGGTCGCAATAGACGGCGGCCGGATTCGCCATGCCGATCGAATTTGGCGGCGGCGGCGCATCAGGCTGTTGTGACTGAGCGCAGCCCGCTAGCATCAGCGGCAACATCATTACTATCCACTTCATAATTACTCCTGTTTTATTCAAAGCGACCTTTCGCCCTGAATCTCCACGGTTTCTCCATTTTAACTACACTTTTGCCCTTTAGAGTAGCGCTCGTTCTCGAATTGACCAGAGAACAGATCATTCCATAATCAATGAGTTTTGCCCCATCGCCCCCGATGGGGCTTTTTTTTACCGTCGCGATAGCAGATATCCCCCTGCTAAATGTGATACATTCGTTATAAATATGTTTGTTATTAGCTGTTCGCTGCGCCAGCTCGCAGTGCTGCGCTAACCTCCGGGGGCCGTTTCATTCATGTCAGATTTCATTCTTGCCCGCGTCTCACAGACGCTTGCTACCGAACGAACGCTCGAAACGTTGGTGCGACAACTGCTGGAAATGCTGGAACTGGTGACTCGTATGGAGTCCACATACCTGACGCGGATTGATTTAGAAGCGCAGCGCCAGTTAGTCATGTATGCCCACAACAGCAGCGAAATGCAGATCCCGGAAGGTTTTTCCGTTCCCTGGGACGAGTCGCTTTGCAAACGCGCAATCGATGATAACTGTATATTTTGCAACGAGGTTGGCCAACGCTGGCGGTCCTGCACCGCCGCGCAGGAACTCGGGATCGCCACGTTCTTTAGTATTCCCGTCCATCTTGCCGATGGTTCGTTATATGGTACGTTGTGCGCCACAAGCCGCGTCAAACAGCCCTATAATCTGGAAGGCGAGCAGGTAATGACATTGTTCGCCGGCCTGATCTCCCATTACGTGGAGAAAGAGACGCTGGTTCAGCAACTGCGTAGCGCAAATGCGGCGCTGGAGATGCACTCCAATACCGATGAACTGACCGGTCTGGCCAACCGCCGCGCGTTGTTTAAACATCTTAAAACGCTGTTTACCCAAGCTCGCGCCCAGCAGCGCAGGCTCCTGCTTATTTTTATCGACCTCGACGATTTTAAAGCGATTAACGATAAACTGGGCCACCCCTGCGGCGACAGTTTTCTCATCCAGATAGGTGAACGATTAAGTGCCAACGTACGTAACGAAGATACCGTTGGCCGCCTCGGCGGCGATGAGTTTTTAATCATTGGCCCGGCACTTGAATCCCCTGAGCAGGAAGCGTTTATTGTCCACCTGCGCCAGCAGCTTACCGGGCGTTACCGCCTGGCCGGATACGGTATAGAATACCCTGGCGCCAGCTTTGGGGTCATCGATGTCGATCCGCAGAATATGGACGTTGAACAGGCGCTACGCGCAGCGGATGAGGCTATGTACCACGACAAAAACGCACGCCGCATGCTGACCATTTTCGATATCGACCAGAAAGCATAACTTTCCAGTATGATAGATAACATTACGTTAAGAGACAGGAACTAAGCATGAAATTGGGTATTCTTTTTCCGGTGGTGATTTTCATTGTCGCCGTGGTCTTTCTGGGCTGGTTTTTTGTTGGCGGCTATGCGGCGCCAGGGGGGGCATGATGAAAAAGACAACCATCATTATGATTATTGTCGCCATCGTGGTGGTCGCCGGCACCGAATTGGGCTGGTGGTAATCTCAAATTTTCCCGCGGCCCCGGTATTGCGGAGTTGTCTTATCTACTCAATAAGTTAAGACGATACACTCATTTCATCAGCCGCTTCGCTGTGTTTATGCAGCAAAGCGGGCATTAACTGGAGAAGTGAGTAATGAAAAAACCGATGGTGTTACCGTTGATTATTGCGCTGTGCACGCTGTTATCGGGATGTATCGTGGATGATGGTTATCATCATCGACACCACCACCACCATCATCATGATCGTGGCTGGTGACAGATAGGATCATTCAAAAAGGCGAACAAGAGTTCGCCTTTTTTGCATTTAGTCCTGACGGTCAGAACCTAAAAACAGAAAGCCCAGCGGGATAGCAAATAACACGGTGAACACGGTACTGTAAACCATCACCATCGCCCCCTGCAGGAAGAACATCGAGGTTGTCCACTCCGAGTACGGCATGTTGTACTCGCTCACCACGCCACCGAACGTTGCGCGGCCCACGACGGCAAGCGCAATGGCAAAAACTGTCGCCATCGACAACAGAAACTTCTTGCCGTTTTTATTACTGAGGATTTTTTGCAGAATCATCCGGGTTCCCTTCTCTGTGAGCGATAATCGGCTGTATATGTAACACCAATGCAATAAAAATTGAAGGGTTTTTGTTACAACACAGCGATTATCGCTGGCAGATCGTTTCCGGGATCAGGACTGCAGCGTCGCCAGGCGGGCGGCAAAACCCACAAAGACCAGACCGATAAGGCTGTTGCCCAATTTCGCCAGTTTCTTTTTGGTTTTCACATAGCGCGTCACAAACGAGCCAGAAAGGATAAGGAAGCTCATGTAGACAAAGCTAATGATCTCCAGCGTCAGCGCCAGGATAAAGAACGCGATGCCCGGCGATGTCGCATTAACGTCAATGAACTGGACGAAAAAAGAGACATAGAAAAGAATCGCTTTCGGGTTAGTCAGGCTCAGGGTTAACGAGCGTTTGAGGATGGCGCTCCCCGGCTCAGCATCGGCGGCATCATGCCCCTCGCGCTGTTTAAATACCGAGTAGAGCATTTTGGCGCCCAGCCAAAGCAGATAAATCGCGCCAAGATAGCGCACAATATTAAACAGCACCGGGGTCGTTTTGATAAGCGTCGCAACGCCAGCAAAAGCCAGGAACATCAGAACCGCATCGCCGATAAACACGCCAGCGGCGGCAAGGTATCCTTTCTTCACGCCGTGCGCGATACCGGTTTTCAGTACAAAAAAAGTATTGGGACCTGGTACGAGAATGATAAAAATAGCCCCGACCAGGTAGGTCAGATAATTCAAAACACCAAACTCAGCGAACACGCTGCACTCCTTCGCTTTCAACAAAAAGTATGATCCGGCTCACGTTAACGCAACTGCGGTCATTTTGAAAGCGTGGAGCGCAAGTGTTGTACTAATATACCGAGGTTTCGCCAAGCGGGCGGGTTTTGAACCGGCGATGCACCCACAGGTATTGCTCTGGTGCACGCAGGATTTCTCGTTCGATGACCTTGTTGATATAACTGGCGGCAATCTGTTTATCTTCGCCGGGGTAATCATTCATCACTTCACTGATGTGCAGGCTGTAACCTTTTCGATCCAGCTTGCGCACCATACTGATACTCAGCATTTTTGAACCGGAGAGGCGCGACAGCACCCAAGTACCATTAGTCGTCGCCGCCTGTGGAACCGAGAAAAACGGCGCAAATACGCTGCCCTTCGGGCCGTAATCCTGATCCGGCGCAAACCACACCGCCTCACCGGATTTCAGCGCATGCACCAGCCCGGAAAGATTACGGCGGTCGATCATTGCTTTATTCGAGCGCAGACGAGCGCGAGTCTGCACCCACTCCATAAGCGGGCTATTGTGCGGGCGATACGTCGCCATCATCGGACGACACAAGCCCATTGCTCGGCCACCCAGCTCCAGTGACATAAAGTGGATGCCAACAACCATCACGCCTTTATCGGCGCTGAGCGCATTGTTCAGATTGGCGATGCCTTCGACGTCAAACCACTTCTTAACGCGTTCATCGCTCCAGAACCACGCCATACCCGTTTCGATAAGCCCCATGCCGAGGGACATAAAGTTCTCTTCCAACAGCTTTTCACGAGCTGCGCTGGACATTTCCGGGAAGCACAGCTCAATGTTACGCCGGGCTATGTGTTCCCGACGCTTCAGGAAGCGACGCGATAGTCGCCCTGCGCTGGTGCCGAGCGTATGTAAAACGGGATAAGGTAGTTGGACGATTAACCAAAGAATGGCCAGGCCAAACCAGGT
Organism: Klebsiella sp. SYXHC3; assembly: GCF_057196925.1. Classification (NCBI taxonomy): domain Bacteria; kingdom Pseudomonadati; phylum Pseudomonadota; class Gammaproteobacteria; order Enterobacterales; family Enterobacteriaceae; genus Klebsiella; species Klebsiella sp. SYXHC3. The sequence continues at coordinate 881,048 of NZ_JBXUNG010000001.1, forward strand.
CACCCAATAGCGGGGAAGCAGTAGATTTTTTTTAAAGGCGCAAGACATGGTTTTTCCTGTAAACATTAAAATATAGGGTAACGCTTAAGGAAAAAACGAGTCCCTTCATCCGTCATTAGGCGATACAACGAGTAAGACAATAGTAATCCTGGTAAATTCACGGCAGCAAGAAAAAATTACACTTAACGCTAAAATACATAATAGACACACAGATGTTACAAAATGTAAAGTAAAAATGAAGTCCGTTCATTCATATTTACGCTGATAATCATTTTCGCGCTAATGATTTTTTCCGATATAGGAATGAACTTAAACTGCTATCTGGCGATTTTACAAACACAACTTCACGCAGGCCACTGCTGACGCCCCCTCCCGGCACATCACAGCCCGAACTCAAACGGTCAACAAACATTCAAGCATCGAATTCATTCACTAAAAATCATCACTGTAGATAATAATATTTACAGGACGCACTGACTCATTAAAATTTTAGTTATTGTGAAATATAAATAAGAACAGGATTATTTATGCTTGCTGATAAATACTGACAAAAGTATATAATTGAGACTAATAGTCACGTTTGCAATAATATAAATTATGCCATAACTGTTATTTTTCGCCCTTTTCAGGCAATAAAACTCCATGACCAATGCCTCCTCGCCAAATAGAGGCGAACAAAACATGAGAGCCGATTTGCACATGCTCCAACCCGCCCTTACAGCGCCGCGAAAGGTGATGTAAAAGCAATCAGTTCTCATCACAGGTAGATATGAATCAAACTGTGAAGAGATTCATCACGCTATTACCACAATGAAAGCGACTATGTGAGCTAAAATGAGTTGTTCACATAAGTGGGTGGCGTTTGAGTCTGGCGTCGATTCACCTGTCAGGCGCCAGGGGGATTTGATCGTGCTTGCCGGCGCCACAGGATTAACGGCAACAGCGGATTGCATGGACGGAGAGAAAAATGCGTATTGCCTTAAAGTCGGCTTTAATGCTGGTCACGCGCGTCATTAACGCTATCAACCCAAGGCTGGATCTGCATCTACAGCGCACGGCGCTGATAAGCTACAAATTATCGCTGGCGTTGGATCTTCCTGCGCCGCAACAAAAAACCATCTTTCTGGCTGCGCTGCTACATGATATCGGCGTGCTTGGCGATAAGCGGCGCATTGATTCGCTAAACGCAATAGACAACCTTTATGACCCGCATCAAATCCGTGGCGTACAGATGCTTGCCGGGCTGGATACTTTTACCCCTATCAGCCCTATTATTGGCGATCACCACTTCAGCCCAAGCCGCAAAGGCAATCTGGAGCAGCATATCGTCTATTTCGCGGACTGTTTTGAGCGTCTACTCCCTTCGCAAGGCGTCGTTGCCCCGGACCAACAAAGTGCTCTCATCGCCCGCTTTGTCGCTGACTATCGCGACATCGATCCTCCACTTTGCGATAGACTATGCGAACTGGCGCAACACCCTACCTTCTGGCGCCATATGCAAGCAGAGCATATTCAGCGGTTGCTGGAGATCGTCGGGCCGATTAATGACGTATATATTGACATCGATGGTCTAAAAGATATTTGTTTGTTGATCGCCAAAATTGTCGATACCTACAGTAGTTTCACCGCCAGCCACAGCATCATGGTTGGCGAAATTTCTTATGCCCTCGCCGTCTATATGCATCTGCCGCCGCCGGTGTGCCGCAAAATTGAAATTGCCGGCTATTTGCATGATATCGGCAAAATATATATTCCACTGGCGATCCTCGAAAAACAGGCTGAACTTAGCGATGACGAAGCACAATTGATCCGCGAGCATAGCTATATGACCGGTGAAATATTACGAGATTTCACCGATCTGGCGGAAATCATCGATTGGGCCGCTAACCATCATGAGAAACTCGATGGCAGTGGCTACCCGCTGAATTTAAATCATCGTTATTTACAACTTCCGGACAGAATTATCGCCGTTGCGGATATCTTTACCGCGCTCGTTGAGGATCGCCCGTATCGGCTCGGTATGCCATATCAGGAGGCGTTACAACTTATAGAAGCTGATGTTATAAATGGCGCTCTGGATAACGATGTGTATCTTGTATTGCGCCAGCATGCCCAGGCGCTACATCACCTCGTCACCCGCATACCGCGCGTCTGAACCTTCCGGTTGGCTACGGGGCTCTATAATAAAAATACCCATTTCTCGTTCATCTGCCTGCAAGGAAATACCCGGTGAGAATCGCCACCATGACTAACTGGGCCTACGGGATCACCGTAGGGCTGACCATTGCATCCGGTATGGCGATGCTAATCGCTTCCGGCGCCGATCGCGCTGAACGCCAGGCTGTACAACAACGGGATACGTTCGTTCGTCTCGCCGATGAGGTAGAACGCGACGCGTGGGAGCTTTCGGATCTCGTGCGACTGTATGTCATCGAAAAACAACCGGAGACGCTGCAACAGTATCGTCAGCAGGTCCAAACGCTCGAATCAATTGAAAACCGATTGCTTAAACTAAAAGATGTTGGCGCCAGCCAGCAGGAGCTGGCGCTGTTGCACGATGGTCTGCGTATTGCCGATGAATTACAAGATGAACAGCAGACCGCCATCGATCGCGTCGCTCGTGGCGAAGAGAAAGAGGCGATTTTGCAGGTTTACGGTAAGCCTTATGAGCAGGAGCTGGAGCGGGTGCAAACGCAAATCGATCATTTCCGCCTGCTGCTGGAAGGGCGAACAAACAACGCCATGCAGCAAGCGACTGAAAAATCGCGCCTCTGGCGGACGCTTTCGGAAGCGATGGTTGGCCTGACCGCCTTGATGTTTTTATTTGTTCTCGGCTTTATTCTCAAACGCCGGGTGCTCACCCCTGTGGTACGACTCAGCGATGTGGTACAACGTCTGGCATCGCAGGATTATGCCGTCGAACCACCACACTTCAAACAGATCGATGAAATTGGCGATATGGCGCAGGCGATCCGCATCTTTCGCGAAAATGGCCTTGCCCGCCAGCGCCTTGAACAACAACGCGATGCCGACTGGGCCGTTCGTGACCTGCTGGCGCGCATGACTCAACGCTTGCAGGGATGTGAGTCATTTGAGGATGTGGTGAAGGTCGCTGAACTTTTCGCCCCCAATATCGCGCCGGGCGTTCCTGGCCGACTGTATATTCTTGATACCGATCCCTGGCAAATGCGCTGCGTCGCGCAGTGGCTTTCGCCGCCGGACGAGGCGGCCGTGTTTTATCCCGATAAGTGCTGGGCAGTACGTCGAGGCCTGAGCCATCCGCCGGTTAACGGCGAACCGGACATCGCCTGCTATCATCTGCCGCAAGAATGCAACGAGCAATCATTGTGCGTTCCACTTATCGCGCAGGGTGAAGCCATTGGCCTGCTCTCTTTTCGTAATGTCACTAGTGAGACAGCCCCCTCTCGCGCTTATCTTGAACTCATGGCGGAAGCGTTGGGCCTGGCGCTATCCAACCAGCGTCTGCGCAATGCTCTGCTGGAAAAAGCGTTGTTTGATTCTCTGACCGGGTTGCGAAACCGCCATCATCTTGAGGAAGCGCTGCATACGCAGATGAATCTGGCGGTGCGCAACAACAGCCCGCTGAGCTGCCTGATGATCGATATCGATCACTTTAAGGCGGTTAACGATAATTACGGCCATGAGGCGGGCGATCTGGTGATTAAAAACGTCGCGGCGATCATCCAGCGCGCGGTACGCGATCTTGGCATGGCATTCCGCTATGGCGGCGAAGAGTTTTTGGTGCTGCTTTCCGGCAGCGATGAGGCCAGCGCAGAAGCCTGCGCGACTGAAATTTACAATAATGTGAGAAGTATGACTTTACGCTGCGGGCTGACGGATATAGGCCAGGTGAATGTGTCTATCGGTATTGCCAGCTATCCGCAACACGCGCAAAGCGACAGCCTGCTACGTGCCGCAGATGCCGCGTTGTATCGAGCGAAAGAGCTGGGACGCTCGCGAATTATCCGCTTTGATATGCTGAAATCGGCATAACATGTCACCCCAAACGGGAGTGTATCGGCTCCCGTTTGGCACATTACACCGATTTGTCCACCCGGGTATCATTTCCCGACGTCAGGATGCGCACCTTATCTCCCTTGTTGAAGATAAGCCGACCGTCGTATCCCTGTAGCACCTGTATCACTTGACCGCTACTGGTTTTGATTAACAGTTCAACCTGCTGAGCGCCCTGCTGCCGATCCTGGTGATAGCGAGAGGCGCCAGCTCCGGCCAGAGCGCCTGCGGCGGTCATCGCCGTCTGGCCTTTTCCGTTGCCGAACTGATGGCCGACCACGCCGCCCAGCGTTCCTGCCGCGAGCGTACGAAGCGGCTGGCGCTGATGCGGAGTGCTAATAATATGGCTTTCCTGTACGACGCCATAATCAACCAACGTTTTAGTCCCGGCGACGCCGGCCTGGCTAAACAACGCGGCCATTCCCAGCGCAATAAAGAGAAACTTCTTCATGATGACACCCTTGTCTTTTCATTGAGGAAAGTCACTATCAATGCTCCGCCGGACAGCGGAGCATTAGGACATTGCTTAGTTGAGAGCCTGCTGCAGATCTTTTTTTACCTGCTCGCGCTGTTCAGCCGTCAGCACCTGATTAATGCCGAAGTAATATTTCACGCGGTAATAACGCGTCTGCTGATCCAATTGCGCAAAAGCGGCTAGCTGCTGTTTTACTTTCGCATCGTCCCATTTACCGGACTGAATCACACCAACCAGAGCACCATCCTGGTAACCACCAATTTTGATATTTTTGAGATTTGTTTCCAGCTCCTGACGCAGGGCCTGAATTTTGCTGACCTGATCGTTGCTCAGCTTGAGATGTTGTACCACCGGGTCCTGGGATAACGGCGGCACTTCGGCTGTCGTCGCGGCCTGAGCGGCAACGGAAAGACCCGCAGCCATCACTACGGCGGCCAGGGTGTTACGCAAGAAAGTATTCACAATAAATTGTCCTTAATACGCTTTATAAAGAGTGCGGATTATTACCGCCGGAATATGATCCATCTGTAACTAAGCGTTAAATTTAAATCTGGACAAATTTACAATAGATTTTATTTAATAGATAAAATAGCTGAGATGTCAGCAGCCAATCTTTTTTTAACTACACTTATTGCTAAATTTGATGCATATTCTCTTCGCTTCATCAGGAACCTCTTATGCCACCACGTAGCGCCAGCGATCTGTACGCCGAAATGAAAAATATGTCAGTAGAAGAGCGTATTCGCTTTTTCTCGCTTTCGCTTGCGGAAATGCATCGTGAGCTGCAAGAGAGCATCAGCGAGATTGAGTCGATGCAGCGAGCGCTGGCCGAAAGCGAGGAGAACCATCGACAGCTGGTTGAGACTGCACAGGATGCGGTGATTACCATCAATCATGCTGGGGTGGTGATTAACTGGAACCAGGCCGCGGAAAGAATGTTCGGCTGGTCCGCAGGGGAGGCTATCGGCAACAACCTGGGCGAGATGATCGTGCCGGAAGAGTTTCGCGAGCAGCATGCGCGTGGTTTAATGCGCTTTCAGGCGGCTCAGCCGTCGAATATCCTTAATCGCACCATCGAAATTACCGCCCTGCATCGAACTAAAGGCAAATTCCCTATCGAACTGTCGATCTGGCCGCATCAGCAATCAGGCAAGCAGATTTTCTCCGCGTTTATTAGAGATATCACCGACCGTAAACAGCGGGAGCAGGTGGTCTGGTTGCACGCCAACTTCGACGCGCTGACCGGATTACCAAACCGCAGGCTGTTGGTTAATCGCCTGGAGCTGGCGATTACTCAGGCCATCGCCAATGAGACAGAAGTGGCGCTGCTCTTTATCGATCTCGACCGCTTTAAGCCAGTGAATGACGTTTACGGCCACGCCGTGGGTGACGAACTGCTGCGGCTGGTGGCGTTTCGTCTACAAAGCGTTTTACGAGAAGGTGATACGGTGGCCCGCCTCGGTGGCGATGAGTTTATCGCCCTGCTCCCTGGTTTAAAAGCAAACGATCCGCTCCCCCGACAAACGGCGGAAAAAATCAGCAATGCGCTGACTCAGTCATTTTTGATCCACGAGCATGTTATTACGATTTCCGGCAGCATCGGCATTGCGCTTTTCCCTCACGATGCCGCGGATGCCGATACATTGCTGAACAGTGCGGATAAAGCGATGTACAGTAGTAAGAAGGCGACGCCGCGAGAGAGGTAAGTGAGATTAGACAGCCGTTCAACGGCAAAATACAGGACCTGGAAATGCAGCGGGTTGCTGATACGATCGGTGTAGATCTCCTCTTTTTCTCCCCACACGCCCGTCTTCTCTGACCACACTATCTCGCCCTGTAATGACGTCAGGCGGTGCTGCCGGCTGCCAGTGTCAAAAATACCCTGTGCCGCCGGCTGGAATCTTTTTTCCCGACATTATTCCATTTGCTAAAAGGGCTTTCGCATTGCAAAAACCAACAGTAGCGTGGATTTTTATCATTTAAAGAAATAGTTCTTACTCTCGCTAAAAAATAAACTCTCTCATTTTCGATTACTTTATAAAATTTCCACTATGCCCTTTTATTTAAAAAAAACTCAAGGTACTTCTTAGGTCTGCCTTTAAATGCTCTCTCTTTTCCATAGCTATAAGCATCGTTAAAATATTTGTAAGCTTCATCAAATTGTTCTAGCTCATAACAAACCATACCCAGATCGATCGATGGCGCTGTATCTATCTCCGACCCTCTCGTTTGCAACGTCATTTCGCCCCATTTTTTTGCCTCATTGTAATCACCAAGGTCAAAATAAGCACTGAATATATTTGCGGAAATCCAGTTAGCAACTTGCCATTCTGGTTTTGGTTCAGGCAAAATACTCCAGGCTTTTTCATATTGCTCTAACGCCTGTGCATATTTTTTGTCATCATGCAACTCATTTCCTTTTTCAACAAAGGAGTTAACTTTGGATTCAATTCTTGGATTTTCGAGTTCTTTCATAGTGCAATACTCCTTTACTGGAAATACTGATATTTTTCTTCTGGGCCAATAAAATTTTCAAAATGTTTATATCTATCAGGAAGCAAGACTCCCTAACCCCTATGATTTCTTATATTTTTTTTACGGTTAGATTCTACATCGTAAAAATAATCTTTACAAAATACATCTAACGCATTTTCGATTGCCACAAATTTCATTCCCTTGCCCCCCTTTTCCTGAATGGTTTCTTTAACTTTTCCATTTATAATTATATAACCACCCAATAATGTTTCTCTAAATGAAAAAATATCATATTGAGATGCTGAAGCATTAAATTTAATTTCAAATGGGATAATATCACCAAATTTATCTTCTTCTAGAAGAGATTTTTTTCATCTAAAATCCCATTACCAGGAAAATATACATATCTAAAATAATCTCGTAGTACATGACCATTACCAATTGAGACTGGAGTTATTTTTCGATTAAAGAAAGTACTACAAGTGAATTTAGAAAAAATATCAAACATCTCTTTACTTAAAAAATGGCCGTAATCTTTTTTATAATAATCAAATTTTAGTGCTCCAACATTCTTTTCACATAGTAAAAAAATGTTCTCAGGACAGGCATCATCCGTTATTCGATAAGGAAATGAATAAATAGAGCTTTCTATTTTCCAATTTTCATTAATTTTTAAATTTTCATCAACCACCCCTTGTAAATTTCTTGGGACGAGAGACGAGTCAAAATCATTCATGATGATATAATAAGACATTAATTCATTCTCCTGCACTTTGTTGTTGGAATATGCCCCATCCATATTTTATTCTTCATATCTATCTGTATACGTCTTACAGATAATCTTGCCCCTTTGGCATCTAATATTCCAGCATTGTAGCGATCTTGTACACGAGCGATGCGCTGACGAACTATATCACTATAATTATGATGATTACTGCTATGGAAAACATCCATTCCTTTCCCTGCTCCTTGCTTCATCGCTGATGCACTGCCTGGAATATGAATACCGTTAAATGCTGAGTTCATGTCTTTTCCTATACCAATATTATCAAAGAACGACTGATTCTCTTTCCAGATTTCAACAGGTATAACATGGTGGGCAGATAGTCTATCTCCTACTTTTCCTGCCATCGCTTTATCCAAGATACCACTGTCGGATAATCCTAGCGGATCCACCCATCCCAGCGGGTTCGGCGCATACTGATAAACATTCAGCCCGCCGGCTAATCCAATCGGATCAGACGAACAATCCTATCCCCTGGGCCAATCGTACCGTCAACCCGCACCAATCTAAGCTATAAGATAGAGTTCCCAAAGCGCAGCGTTGCTATAAAGGCCGGGAAGAGTTAATTTATTATCCGGCTTTGATTTATTATTTACATGGATTCCAAAACGAATAATCTCCTATATATATTTCATTCAATTTCAAGTTGGACGGAATGTTATCTATACTGTCAGCTATCTCATCAAATGGTGATGGTAATATAAATTGAAAGCCAAAATCCTCGTCTATAATAATGGAACCATTAAATATTCTTTGCCGATTAGTGATTTTTTTTACCTTACCAAATTCTTGACCGGCATATAATAAGTTTTTGTATAACCCTGTGTAATTTTGATTGCATCCAATAGAAAATATATTTCCATCAGGTTCGGTTGATATAGTTAAAGTATCATCCAATACATAGGCAAATCTCTTACTCGCATCAGGTAGAAGATATTCTTTGTACTCAACACAATGGTCAGCGTACATTTCAGCAAGATAGACAGATATATTTGTATTTAACAGCACATCGCCTAACGAATGAAATGATTTTATTTCTGCAGAAAAATCAAACATTTTACATCCCTCCATTTACTAATACACCGTCGACATAAACAGGAGAGTCCTTTATTATATCATAATTCTCAAAACCACCATGTCCTATACGTCCATATACGATATCCTCACCTTCACTATTAGTCCTATAAATCTTCCAGTAATCATTTCCATGAATATTATGTTGTTTTGCGTTACTACCAGGATGATAATCTAATTTATATGTTGTACCAGATTTTGTCATTTTCACATATTGTATATGTTGATTAGTCTCAGGCCTACCAGCCTATGGATAGATCTTCGTCCAACCTTTAGATGTTAAAAGGGAGTCTATTTCAGCCGGAGTTTTACCTGTTAATTGATTTACCCAGCTTTGGGTTATATTGTCCTTTACCGCGAAGCCACATTTTAGTCCCAGCGGATCGATCCAGCTTAATGGATTCGGCGCATACTGATAAACATTCAGCCCACCGGCTAATCCAATCGGATCCTGGCTAATAAATCCCGCAATTTCAGGATCATAGTAACGATGTCGATTATAGTGCAGCCCCGTTTCAGCGTCAAAATACTGGCCCTGAAAACGCAGCGGGTTGCTGATACGATCGGCGTAGACCTCCCCTTTTTCTCCCCATACGCCCGTCTTCTCTGACCACACTATCTCGCCCTGCGATGGCGTCAGGCGGACCGGCACGCCGTTCGGGTCACAATGATAGTGTCAGTTCTCCTTCTTCCCACTTCCTACGTCAGCAGCGCCAGCGGCTGAAAACTTCCCGGATAGTACACGTACTCGCGCATACTGCTGAACAGCGCTGCCTACACTTTGTATTGTTGTAACTGGCTGCTAGTGTAAAATGGAAAGCACCCTATGTGGAAAAATCCAACAGAGTGCTATAAGTTGATTTAGTATATGAATAAGCATTCTTTATTGAATTACACAACCCCTCATTATGATAAAGTAATAAACGCATCGTTTTCCAGATAATAATTTAATCCTGAAAAAAACTCATCCACCGTCGCATTTGATTTTTGATTCAGTGTATTTTTGAGAACATCCATAAACTGATCGCCGTAAAAAAACAACTCCAATTCATTTTGCTCAACGTATTCAGGATAAACGTCTTCATCATCACTAACTTCAGGATACCGATCCAGATAGCAAACAAGTTCGGGGGTAGCAACAGCTTCATATTCCTTTGTGTAAAGGCAAAAATTGTCTTTTGTGTATCCCTGATGAACAATTTTCGTAATTAATTCTTTTAAGCTATATGGCTTTATATACTCGAGTTCTTTCATTAGCATCTCCCTCCTGCTTTACGTACTCTGACTGGTTTTAGATTGTCCGTCAACCAACCATTCCGACAAACCGGGATATCTCCCTGTTGAACCAAATTGCATCTATGGCATGAATGTATTTAAAAAGAATACGATAAATAAACTTATCATGTTAAAAAGAAACCCAATGGAATAAAGGCATGCTGAAGTAGTAAATCAAGCATTAGTTAAACAACAAAACCGGGAAAGTCTAATCTTCTTCCCCGGTGTTTAATTTATCTATTTTTAATAATATCCAAACCATCGTCTAATATTTTAGTATTGTTAACATCACCCCCACGATCTATATACCTAGACCATTTCGGATAATATTCCTTAAACAAAAGGTTACCGTCCTCCGTTAAATCAGAACTATACAAAACAAGATCTTCTCTTAGGCTACCATCCTCTTCAAACGGTTCTATTATAACTAAATTGTTTTCCTTTAGAAAATTCATTAATACTATTGTTATAGTAGTTATTTGTTCGCGATAAGACAAAGATTTACTTCTTTTCAATAAAGTTGAGTAATTAAATCTTAATAAATCCATGTTGTCACCTCCATTAATCAAGACGTATTATTCTAGATATATCGTCAGAAAGTTCTATCAATTTTTTTGTAACTGGATGACGGACAAAACCACCTCCAGCACTCCGAATAATTTCCTCTTTTGAAGATTGGGCGATTTTAGAAGCTGTTTTGCTAGTTACCTCTATTCCTTTCCAGCCATCCTTAGTCTTAACGACAAAATCAAGGATGCGAGAACCTTTTGTTTTACCTAGTTTGATTTCATCATCAACAAGACCAACAATTTTTCCCTGAGCATTACGTAAATGCCGCTGACTAATAACATTTTCAACACCGAAGATATTTTGCAATCGTGTTAAGAGTTTTGCTTCTCGGGCATCTCCATTAACTTTATTTGGTATACACGTTAGCCCCCACGGATCCACCCATCCCAGCGGGTTCGGCGCATACTGATAAACATTCAGCCCGCCGGCTAATCCAATCGGATCCTGGCTAATAAATCCCGCAATTTCAGGATCATAGTAACGATGTCGATTATAGTGCAGCCCCGTTTCAGCGTCAAAATACTGGCCCTGAAAATGCAGCGGGTTGCTGATACGATCGGCGTAGACCTCCCCTTTTTCTCCCCATACGCCCGTCTTCTCTGACCACACTATCTCGCCCTGTAATGACGTCAGGCGGACCGGCGCGCCGTTCGGGTCACAATGATAGTGCCAGCTCTCCTTCCTGCCCGCTTCCTGCGTCAGCAGCGCCAGCGGCTGAAAACTTCCCGGATAGTACACGTACTCGCGCATACTGCCGAACAGCGCGGCCTGCGCTTTCTGCCGCTGCAGCCGGCTGCCGGTATCAAAAATGCTCTGTGCCGCCAGCGGTTCGCGGGTGATAGTGACCGTTTCCCCCGCCAGCGCATCGCCCTGCCAGTAGAACCAGCGCGTCTCTTCCGCCGTCTGCTTGAACACCCGGCGCCCCAGCCCGTCATAGCCGTAACGCACCAGCCGCTCGCCCTTGCGCACCGCCACCAGCTGGCGGTTATCGTCCCAGCTGAAATCCTCTTTCTCGCCGTTATGCCGGACATCGCGCCGCTGTCGCAGCTCGCCCGCGCGATCGAATACATAACGCACCCCGCGCTGCTACCCCTCGCGGAACCAGCCCCCGGCGCTCTCATTCACCGCCCGGGTCTGCGTCTGCAGGTGGCTGCCCGCCGCATCCTGCACAAACTGCCGCAGCGTACCGTCCGGCGCGGTATGGGCCGTCGAGCATCCCACCGGATCGTAAGCGTAACGATCGCTGCCCCACAGGCTGTTATTTAATTAGCTAATTCAGCGTGCAGGATAACGTTGTTCTTCATAACCATTAGGAAATACATTTTTAATGGTATCGATGATCGCGTTTTTATACGAAAATACAACTTCAAATTCTGTAAAAGATGATTCTGAATGTTCCTTTTGCTGAACATATATTTTCTTAAGAATAGAGTCTTCATAAACATAATCAGATACACTGCCCCCATACATCCCCCAATTGAAATCTTTTTCAATCAATCCATCATTGTATACTGACAAAGAGATGTTTCGCAGCATACCGCCACTGGTAAAACAAACCCTTTCTAAGTTATCACCTTCATAGATACAAAACTCTTTGTTAATTATATTTGCTGCCTGTCCAAACATTTCTATTAACGATATACGTTCCTGGCTATCAAAGTGATAGATATGTGTATTTTTTACATTTGCAGGTAATTTATTAAGTTTCTTACCTATCTTAAATCCAGCTCGTTCGATTTCATAGGGTCGAAGATTATATAATGCACCTTTACTAACTACTACTTTAGTTTCGTTGAGTCTAACACTATATGACATAATATAGTTTTCACTATCAGAAACAATCTTACTAAACTTATCTTCTAAATTTTTCAATATAATCATTTATCATCACGTGATTTTATTTTTTAATTTATAACTATAGCTAACCCCTTCAACTTTTCGGTTGAATCATTATTAGTTAATGAGTCAAAATCATTCATGACACTATCATAAAAATAATTAACCCTCTCGTAATTTGTTGTTAGGATATACACTACTTATATTTTATTCTTCATATTCATCTGTATCTCGACATCTTTAAAATACATTAACAATGATGAGCGATACAACATTTTTCTTCAGGCCAGTTGCTCCTATCATACAGCGACATTAACCTAAGATTAAAATAAAGCCGGAGAATTTAGATTACCGGCTGATATAAAGTATGGCAAAAAAACGCACCTAGCCAAAGAAAAAATACATATAATTATCTACCAATTCAGTTGGAAGATTATTACTTAGAACTTCCTTCACCCTAAGCAAATATTCATTTTTATAATTAAAATCATCATCCGTGGTATCACATTCAAATTCGCTCTCTTCTAATTCAATCAGAGCGGAATATGTATCCAAAAAATTCCCTAGTGTGTTAGTTAATTTATATATATTTTTTTGCACACTTCCATATACAGCTGAATTATCGTCTAATACATCACAAAACAGAACGTCGCCATTACGTTCTGCAAAGATTACATAGTTCTTATCCCAATCATTTGTTCCATTTGGTATAAGCCAGCCTGACTGTATATTACCTAAGTCATACATTTCAATTATCTGAATGAAAAAATCGCCACCAAAGGTGGGTTTATCTTCAAGGATAATATGTTCATAAAAATACAACATATCCCCATGTAAAGGAATATCATGGTTCGAGTAGCCTAAATTTTCTTCAGTGTAGGACATTATACCCATACTTCTTTTGCTCTTCTGAAATGTCTCAATGAAATTTTGTAATGAGCTATCAATAGTCATATTTTCTCTACCCCTCACATTTACTTCGCAGTCTTGATGTGGATTCTCTATCTATCAAACGTCCATTTGTAACGTTTTGAGTATTACTCTATGCCCCCTCAGTCCATGAACATGTTCATTAAATCCACTGGGATGGTTATGATTTTGTAAGAATACAATATTTCTTGGATCTCCTTGCCATTTTGTACCTAATGAACCGTTTCCTTCAACTAAATTTATATGATGCCCTGTATAGCCAGCCCTTGACATTACTGAAGTAAGATCTTTATTGGATGTTTTCAAAATTAAATCTCTTTCTTCACTACTCCAATTGCGTGTTCCAATCCCACCGTTTTGTAATAACGCTTTCTCATGGACCCATGCTCTAGATATTGCAGTACTCATTTAAAGAATCATATGGCTTGTATCTGATTAAATCATCAGCGCTCAGCCCCCACGGATCCCCCCCATCCCAGCGGGTTCGGCGCATACTGGTAAACATTCAGCCCGCCGGCTAATCCAATCGGATCCTGGCTAATAAATCCCGCAATTTCAGGATCATAGTAACGATGTCGATTATAGTGTAGCCCCGTTTCAGCGTCAAAATACTGGCCCTGAAAACGCAGCGGGTTGCTGATACGATCGGCGTAGACCTCCCCTTTCTCTCCCCATACGCCCGTCTTCTCTGACCACACTATCTCGCCCTGCAATGACGTCAGGCGAACCGGTGCGCCGTTCGGGTCACAATGAGACGGGAATTAATACCGGAACCGGCGTCACCGTAAAAATATCGGGCGACTGTCTGGTACTGATGGCTGACAGCAACAAGATGCAGGTGTTTCGAGAGGAACTTTATCAAATTAAACAGGCGGTTAAGGGAATGAGGGATATACTTATTTAGAGGATTAAACATTGGTTAAAAAATAAAATCCGGGATGATTTTATGATTATCCCGGCTTCTTATTTTAAATACTTTCGAATATCTACTAGAAAAAATAACCACCTCCCCAAGAGGTGGTTTATATACAACAATAACAAATAAAGACACATAAGATGATAAATTTCATAGCATCAATATACTGTCGCCTTCTTTATCCATGGCAAAACTACCTAGCGCACCAAGGTCCAAAGAGTAGATCTCATCTGTTCCTTTTCGCAAGTTTATAAAGTACCCTAAATCACCATCTTGGCCAATCAACAAATAATCAGGTTCAACATCCTGGATAGTATAAGTCAAATTTCGCTCAAGTAAATCAATACAATTGAAAACATAGAAATGTTCTCCATTTGCTCTCTGAAATTCATAAGCATCAGTATCTTTTACGTTCTCTATTATAAACTTTTTATATTCATGAGGTAGTAACATACCAACATGTTTTTCAACCTTATGTAATTCATCAATTATATCTTTTTTTTCCATCTTGGTTTACCTTTAAAGGAATATTAATTTAAATATCAAAGTAAATGTTGTCGCAGTTAGACTCTCTCAGTTGTTCAAAATACTTATATGAATCACTAATCGATTTTCTGGCCTGCTGTTTAGGGACGCCTGCATCAATCATTTCTTTATAACTTATATGGAACTCTTGCTTCAATGTTGTATCCCATCCTCCTGGTAAGGCTCTTCGTGTACGTTGAGCTGAGCTAATATTTGCATGAGGACTGCCGGAAGCAGATCTAAGCAAAGTTGCAGGAGCTGTATTCCTCTGGTAACTATTTATTCTTCTCTTAGCCCAAGCATCCTGAATTGGGTGATGACTTTGTACAAACCCATCACTTTTGCTATTTGTATGTCCAGGAGCTCTGTTTACACCAGGAGAAAGATTACCATGCGGATCAACATCACCTTCTTTATAACCATCCGGAGCTTTGCATTTAGCTAACCCCCACGGATCCACCCATCCCAACGGGTTCGGCGCATACTGATAAACATTCAGCCCGCCGGCTAATCCAATCGGATCCTGGCTAATAAATCCCGCAATTTCAGGATCATAGTAACGATGTCGATTATAGTGCAGCCCCGTTTCAGCGTCAAAATACTGGCCCTGAAAACGCAGCGGGTTGCTGATACGATCGGCGTAGACCTCCCCCTTTTCTCCCCATACGCCCGTCTTCTCTGACCACACTATCTCGCCCTGTAATGACGTCATGCGGACCGGCGCGCCGTTCGGATCACAATGATAGTGCCAGCTCTCCTTCCTGCCCGCTTCCTGCGTCAGCAGCGCCAGCGGCTGAAAACTTCCCGGATAGTACACGTACTCGCGCATACTGCCGAACAGCGCGGCCTGCGCTTTCTGCCGCTGCAGCCGGCTGCCGGTATCAAAAATGCTCTGTGCCACCAGCGGTTCGCGGGTGATAGTGACCGTTTCCCCCGCCAGCGCGTCGCCCTGCCAGTAGAACCAGCGCGTCTCTTCCGCCGTCTGCTTGAACACCCGGCGCCCCAGCCCGTCATAGCCGTAACGCACCAGCCGCTCGCCCTTGCGCACCGCCACCAGTTGGCGGTTATCGTCCCAGCTGAAATCCTCTTTCTCGCCGTTATGCCGGACATCGCGCCGCTGTCGCAGCTCGCCCGCGCGATCGAATACATAACGCACCCCGCGCTGCTGCCCCTCGCGGAACCAGCCCCCGGCGCTCTCATTCACCGCCCGGGTCTGCGTCTGCAGGTGGCTGCCCGCCGCATCCTGCACAAACTGCCGCAGCGTACCGTCCGGCGCGGTATGGGCCGTCAAGCGCCCCACCGGATCGTAAGCGTAACGATCGCTGCCCCACAGGCTGTCATCGCGCCGGGTCAGGTTACCCAGCCTATCCCAGCTGAAGCCGCTGGCGAACAGCGGTAAATCATTCTGCAACACCTGCTGCGACGTCAGTTGGCCGAGCCGGTCGTAGGTGAAATGACGCGTCACCTCCGCCGACAGCTGCTCGCTGACCCGCCGCCCGGCCTCATCGTAACCCAGCACGATTGGCGCATCGTCATTCAGCTGGATCTGGCTCAGCCGGTCATACTCATCCATGGCGTAACGCACCTGATGACCGCTGTCGCTGCGCCGGGAGACCAGCAGGCCGCGCTCGTTATAGCCATAATGCAGCTGAAAACCGTCCTGCTCCTCCAGCAGCACCCGCCCGGCGTCATCATAGCGCCACGCCAGCCGCCGCCACGGATTCTCACACAGCACCATCCGTCCGCAGGGATCGTAATGATACTTCGCCTGCAGGGTATCGCCGCTGCGCCGCTCGCTTAGCCGCCCGCCGTGGTCGTAACCGTAGCGCACCAGCCGCCCCAGCGGATCCTCGCGGCTGATCAGCCGGTTGCCTTTATCCCAGCCATAACGGGTTATCTGTCCCCAGTAATCGGTCTCCGCGGCGATGCGCCCCAGCGCGTCGCGGTCCAGTTGCCAGCGCTGACCGTTCTGGTTGATCACCGCCAGCAGGCGATCTTCCAGGTCGTACTGATAGCTAAGCGTCGCGCCATCCGGCGTCTCGCAGGCGGCCAGCATTCCGGTGCGGTTATAACGAAAACGGGTTATCTGGCCGGCTTCATCGGTGAAGTGAAGTGGTGAATCTTCCCGGTCGTAAGCGACGCGAATTTCGCCGCCCTGCGGATTGACCATCGCCACCAGCCGATCCTTGCTGTCCCAGTGGAAACGGCTGCTGCCGCCGCCGGCGTCAATACGCTCCAGCAGGGTGCCGCGCGCGGAATGCCGCAGTTGAGTGGTTCCCGCGCCGGCCTGGCTCAGCGCCTGCAAAAAACCAAAACGATCATAGCGATAGCGACTCTGCCCGGAACCCGGCACGTCCGCCGCGCTCAGCTGCCCGTACTCATCATACTGATAGCGCGAGGTGACGCCGGTAGGGTCCGTTCCCGCCAGCAGGTTGCCGCGTTCGTCATAGTCCGAACGCCAGCAGGCGCCTTTCTCATCAATCAGCGTCAGCAGATCGCCGTCTTCATTGTAGGCCGCCTGAATCTGGCTACCGTCCGGCAGATGTTCGGCGATCATTCGCCCCTGTTCATCATACTCCCAACGACGCGTGCTGCCGTCCGGCTCAATGAGTTCGACGGTGCGGCCAAAATCATCGTAGTGGAAGACGGTATTGCCGCCGGTCGGATCGATCTCCGAAACCGGCAGGCCGTTATCATCAAAGCTGACAGACGTTACATGGCCGTTGGAATCGGTGATTTCCACTTCGTTGAGCAAGTCGTGCCAGGCGAAATGGTAATCCCATACGCCGCCGTCACCCCAGGCGTGAACCACCCGCCACTCGTCATTGAACTGGTAGTGGAAGCCCTGGCCGTTACGGTCGACATGGCTGGTCATATGGCGCTGTTGATAGTAGAAGCGCCGCGGATGCGAAAGCGCATCGATCTCCGCGCTCAATTGATTATCGCTATCGTATTCATAGCGGGTCAGCGGCGTGATTTCGTCATCCAGCGCGTTGCGCAGGCGTAGCCCCCGCAGGCGGCCATCCTGCCAGGTGACGAGGATCTCCCTGCCGCTCATGCCGCGCGTGCTGAACTCGCGAATACGCTCAAGCTCGCGCCCCTGCCAGTCGAACTGCCAGCCGTTACCGTTACGGTCCGCCAGCCGGTAAATCGCCAGCCGCCCGCGCTTACCGCGAAACTGCAGCCGCGCGCTCCCTTCCTGCTCAACATGCCAGAAGCATTCGCCATTGCGGGTTTCCCGCCACAGGCGGCTGCCGTCCGGCAGGCCGACAATACCCTGCTCGCGGCCGTCGGACTGCGGCAGTGCCGCAAACAGCGTCATCCCTTCCGGCTGAGTCAGCACCGCGACGCCTTCATCGGCCAGTATTTCAAGGCGGGTGTCCGCCGGGGTTGACCAGCCGTAACCGCACAGCCCTTCTTCATCGAGATCCGCCGACGAGTAGCTTCGCGTCCACGCCAGCGGCAGGCGGCCGGGTAACAGAAAATCCTCATGTTCCAGGCTCACGCTACCGTCGCGGATATCAACCGGTTCGGCGCGTAGCACCCGGCATTTCAGGACGCCGGGATCCATGTTGCGAAACAGCTTCTGGCGCAGCTTTTTAAACCGCCGCATAAACAGCCGCCACTGCGGCGTTTTTTTAACTTTCTTCAACCCCTTGCCCAACCCGCTTAACCCGGCGCGCATCAGCAGCGCCATCAGGTTGATGGTTGGCGGCCCGCCGACAATCACGTTGTTGGGAATGGCGAGATTAAACGTCAGCGGCAGCGTCAGCGAGAGCGGCTTTGGCTTGCTCAGCCGCTTCAGGCGGAACGGCGGCACCATTCCGAGGATGTTACAGCTCAGTACCGGCATGCCGATGCGGGAAAACGGTTCACCATCGACGGCGACGGTTTTGCTGCCCATAAACAGCTCGTCTTCCATCTGCGGGCCGCCGGGCGCGCGCAGCGGCGGCACCCACACGCCGCCGACCGGAATATGTACCGCAATACCGCCGGTCCCCGCGCTGGCGCGTTTGATGCTGTTGACGTGTACGGTAGTGCCCAGCAGCGGCAGATAATCAAACACGTCGAAAACGATGCCGATATGCGGCGTCGGCAGCGGCCAGGGATAAGTATGGATATCCAGGCCAAGCTGCGGGTCGAAGTGAGCGCCGGAGTGCATCAGACGCGCCTCAGAACATGGCGCGCAGCAGCGCGCGCAGGAAGGTGCGCACTTCGGTGGCGAAACCGCCGTCCGAAAGGCTTAAAAACAGGATTGCCAGCAGCGTCACGGCAACAATAATAATAATCCGGGTCTTCATAGCGGGTTGCTCCCTGCATTTTCAGTGGATGATGCATCGGTATTTCCCCAGGCAGGCAGGCTTTGCCATTCACCCGGCGGGGCATCAAAGGGGTGGGCGATCTCCGGCAGGCCGTTCCAGTGCGGATGCAGCTTCTCCCGCGCCAGGCGGATCACGCGGCGAAAGCTGTCATCGCCGCCGCGGATCAGTTTTTCCCGCGCTTCGCGGATCAGCGCGAACGCGGCTTCCAGCTGTAGCTGTAACTGCCGGTCCACGCGTTTTACCTGTTCGACGGCGGGTTCCCGCGGCAAGCGGTCTTCCGCCTGTTGGATTAAGCGCTGTTTTTCGCTTTGCCAGCGTGTCGCGCAGGCCTCAAGCGCCTCGGTCCGTCGTTTATCATGGATGCGCAGCAGATCCTGGAATGCCAGCGGCAGCGTGGTCTGGGCGCGCTCTTGCCGTGGGATCGGCTCCGCCGCCTGGATGGCGTGGGCATACTCCTCCATCGCTTTTGCCCGGTGCCCGGCGAGGTTGAGACAAAAACCGGACATCCGCCAGCCTTCTACGGCAAATACCGGGTGTGGAATGGTTTGCGCTTCGCCCGCCGCCCGGCGATAGCCTTTCGCCGCCTGGAGATACTCTTTACGCGCGAACCAGGCGCCGGCCTCGCCAAAAGTGCTTTGGGTACGCAGTTGTCCTTTAAGCGCCGGGTCGGCAATTTCGCCGCTGATGGTTTGCGCCTGGCGGTAGTGATCGACGGCCCGTTGATGATCGTTACCTTTCAACCAACCGCCGGCGATCAGGTTATGCATCATCGCCTGCTGGTCGGCCCAACCGCAGCGCTGGGCGACGCCGAGCGCCATACCGCCGCGCGCGGCCACCTGCGCGGCGCTGCCTTTTTCCAGCAGCAGCATGGCGTCAGCCAGATAGCGGCGAAACAACAGGCGATCGGGATTCGGATCGCTCTGCCCGCGCGCGGTTTGATGCATCACTTTCATACTGTCGACGTCATCGGTCAGCAGCCGTACCCTGCGTGGATGCGCCTCATGCAGCGGCTGCCAAATCGGTTGCTCAAGCGTGTCGATAAGTAACAGTCTGGCGTTGCACGCCTCCTGCGCCAGCCAGCCGTTCAACCAGCGGTTCAACGCCTTTTCATCGCTGACGGCGGAGGGTTTCAGCACCAACACCAGATATCGTAAATCGTCATGAAATGTCGTCGCAAAATCCTGCAGCATCTGCCGCAACTGCGCCGGGCTATAGGTTGGGAGAAAGCGTTCGGCATCCCATATGGCGGCATCCGGCGTCGCTTCGTAGTGTTCCACAAACTCGCGCCCGAGCGCCTCGCTGTAGCCATAGCCGGTATCAAACGGCGTGGTTAGCCCCAGCAGCAGATCCGGCAGCGAGCGGCCTTCAGGATGCTGCTGCAGCGCGATAAAACCATCAAGCAGCGACTCGCCGCCGGCAGGCGTCCGCCAGATAAATAAGCGGATCTGCTCCGCCTGCTCGCTGGCGTCCAGCCAGCTAAGCTCAAGCTCGCTCATTACTTTTTCGGTCGGATTCTTCGCCGCGTTCATTCCCTTTCCCTGTCAGGCATTGAGCTCAATCTTCTTACCATTCACCATCACGCCGGCGGCGTTAATGGTGATCGTCGACCCGCCAGCGGTAATCTCCACGCTGCCGTTGCTTATCAGAATGCCGCTTTCGCCCACGTTGATATGTACGGTATCGGTAGCGCTGTCGGTTACGCTCCCTTGCGTAAAGCGGGTATCACCGCCGGTGATGCTCAGGGTACGCCCGGCGCCGATCGTCACCTCTTGCTTACTGGTGATGGTCTGCGTTTGCTTACCGGTCACGGAAATATCGTGATTGCCGGTCACTCCCAGCGTCTGGTTGCCGGTGACCTGCACGTTACGGTTCTGCTGGACGCTGACGCTTTCGTTACCCTGCACCTGACGGGTGCGATCCTGTACGACCGTCAGTGACTGCTTGCCTTCGACGGTCGCGGTATGGTCGCTTTTCACCGTGGTGGTATGGTTGCCGCTGATGGTTTCATCGCGGTTCTGCTCAACGCTTAGGGTCTCATTCCCCTTCACGCTTTCGGTACGGTTCTGCTCAACGGTGGTGGTTTCATTACCATTGATGGTTTTGCTGCGATCTTTGCCGACGGTAACGCTTTCATTGCCATCCACCGTGCGGGTGCGGTTCTGTTTGATATGGCTGGTTTCGTCTTTGCCGACGGTTTTGGTGCGGTTATTGCCGACATCATGGGTCTCGTCGTTTTCGACTTCAGTATCCATGTTGCGCTCAGCGTGCAGCCAGAGCTGCTCTTCGCCGGGTTTATCTTCAAAACGCAGGGCGTTGGCGTTGTCCGGCGAACCATCCTTTGAGCGGCTCATAAAGCCCATTTGCGTGGCTGCCGCCGGTAGCGCCCACGGCGGCATACTGGCTTCGTTATAGACGCGGCCAATGACAATCGGCCGGTCCGGCTCGCCGTTAATAAAGTCCACCACCACTTCATCACCGACGCGTGGGATCTGCACCCCGCCGTAACCTTGCCCGGCCCAGGCGCTGGAAACGCGCACCCAACAGGAGCTATTTTCATCGCCCTGGCTTTCGCGGTCCCAGTGGAATTTCACCTTAATCCGGCCATATTTATCGGTCCAGATCGATTCTCCTTTCGGCCCTACCACGCGGGCGGTTTGCGGCCCGTAGGTGCGCGGCCAGTCGGTCCTTGACGCGGGGACAAATGGCGTCGCGGCGGGAATAACGGTGAATGCGATGCGGTGCTGCGCGGTATTTCCGCCGCCGGAGGCATACTGATTCTCTTCAAAATCATAGCGGGCGCCCACCACCAGCCATTTAGCGTTATCAGCCATGTTAGGCGCATGCGTCAGGGTAAACGTGTGTCCCGGGACGATACCGGTCGCGGTGGCGATACCCTGCGTTTGCTGCTGTTCGGCCTGCCAGGACTGCTGACGAATACGGGCGTAGGCTTCGCCGTCGCCGTGCTCCATAAAGCGCCCCGGCCAGTCGTAAACGTCGATTTTGCCCGGCGTCGGCGAGACCGGATTCTGCAGCGTTTGCAGCATCCAGGCGTGGGGCTTGCGAAAATCATAGTCATCGGTGCTGTAAAGCCCCGGCGTGACGACGTGGCTCGCCATCAGCTGGCTAATGCCCTCTTCGCCGACCGCGCCGCCGCCCGGTTGTGCATGCCAGGGAATAGTTTCATAACCGGGGAAGGATTCAGCCTGCTGATAGTCATCCATCAGCACCAGGGTATGGCCGTCTTTATCGTGGCGGAACAGATAGCTAATACCTTCCAGCTCCAGCAAACGGCTGATGAAATGGAAGCTGCTTTCCGCGTACTGTACACAATAATCCCACTGCCGGTAGCTACGCGTAAGTTTGTCCTCAAACTTAACGTTATGCTCGCTAAACAGTTTGGCCACGATATCCGGCACCCGCTGCTGCTGGAAAATACGGAAGTTGCGGTCGCG
Source organism: Klebsiella sp. SYXHC3 (assembly GCF_057196925.1). Classification (NCBI taxonomy): domain Bacteria; kingdom Pseudomonadati; phylum Pseudomonadota; class Gammaproteobacteria; order Enterobacterales; family Enterobacteriaceae; genus Klebsiella; species Klebsiella sp. SYXHC3. The sequence continues at coordinate 903,717 of NZ_JBXUNG010000001.1, forward strand.
CATCATCGGCCAGAAATCGGGTTCCAGCGTGGTCTGATAGACGGCGTAGCGCGTCTCGCCAAGATCTTCGGCGCGTACGGTAACGGCGGTGATTTTGCCGGAAAGATAACGCTCCTGTCCCCATTGGCCGGGAACCGCCACCGTCATGTTTTTGCCGAGCATGGCCTGACGGTCGATAGCAAAATCCTGGCTGAGTAAATCGACCTGAAAGTGGAAAGGTTCGGACAGTTTCTCCTGCCCGCTGAATTTCCAGAATAATAACGAGGAGCTGTCGACAGATGACAGGATCGATATCCGATTAACCATATGGATTCCTTTATGGTGCAGGCAGCCGCGGGGCTAATTCCTTAAGATTAATAAATTATCCTGAATATTTATCAGAAGTCATCTCTCTGCCCGAGATTTCACCCAGGAATACTCTTAATTATTCAACTCTGTGCTTTTGTTCATCTTTATACCGTCATTATTAGTAGTGGAGCTTTCTTAACAGGCGTTAATTACTGGTTTGACTTATTAGAAACGGTAATGAGGTAAGTCTGAAAATAGTCTCCTGGCGCGAAGAAATATGTTTAAACCGGCCCGGACGCTTTAAAATAACCGCGGCTGCGAACTGCCATCACAGCCATTTGCTCACCGGCCTGCTCTTGCATACGGTCGGCCGGTGAGCAATCCCTGGTCGTTAATCGCTCAGACATCCCCTGTCTCGTTAATATCAGATCCTTTACCTCAGTCATATTCAGATTGTTTTTACATAAAATCGTCGCGCTATTTTCGCCAGCTAAACGGCGCAGTCGCTAATATTAGCGATGAGGTAATCTATTGTTTATCAATCGGCTTCAGACATAAAACCCCCCGCCTGCCGGGCGCTGGCGCAGGTTTTGATAAGGTACGACCCTCTTGATCTCTGCCATCGATCTACAATACTGTATATACATACAGTAAAGATAATCGGTGATCATCATGCAGTTTTTCACACTAACCGAACTACGCCAGATCGTGGCACTCCCCCTGTTCAGCGATCTTGTTCCCTGCGGTTTTCCTAGCCCCGCGCAGGATTATGTTGAACGGCGTATCGACCTGAATGAACTGCTGATTCAGCATCCTGGCGCCACCTACTTTGTGAAATCAAGCGGTGACTCAATGATTGGCGCTGGCATTGGTGATGGTGATTTACTGGTGGTGGATAGCTCCCGCAAGGCCGTCCATGGCAGCATCGTTATTGCCGCAGTGGATGGGGAATTCACGGTTAAGCGCCTCCAGTTACATCCTGTTGTCATGCTAAAACCTGATAATCCCGCCTACCAGCCGATTATGCCAGGCAGTGAAGAGTGTCTGGAAATCTTTGGCGTGGTGACCTACATCGTGAAATCGGCGGGCTGATCGTGTTTGCCCTGTGTGATGTGAACTCATTCTATGCTTCCTGTGAAACCGTCTTTCGCCCGGACTTACGCGGCCGCCCGGTGGTTGTTTTGTCCAATAATGACGGGTGTGTGATTTCACGTTCTGCGGAAGCCAAACCGTTTGTGAAAATGGGTGAACCGTACTTTAAACAAAAAGATATCTTCAGACATCATGGCGTGGTTTGCTTCAGTAGCAACTATGAACTCTACGCCGATATGTCCAACCGGGTAATGACGACGCTTGAAGAGATGTCGCCTCGCTGTGAAAAATACTCCATTGATGAAGTTTTTTGCGATCTTACCGGCGTGCGTAACTGCCGCGTTCTTACCGAATTTGGACATGAGCTCAGAGCCACGGTGCGGCAACGCACACACCTGACGGTGGGCGTCGGAATAGCCCAGACAAAAACGCTGGCTAAACTGGCGAATCATGCGGCAAAACGCTGGCAACAGCAGACAGGAGGCGTGGTTGACCTGTCGAATGCGGAGCGGCAAAGAAAATTGATGGCGGCGCTACCGGTGGAAGAGGTTTGGGGAGTGGGTCGACGCATAGCGAAGAGGCTTGAAACGATGGGGATCCGGACGGTATTGCAGCTGGCTGACACGGATATCCGCTTCATCAGGAAACACTTTAATGTCGTACTGGAAAGAACCGTCCGTGAATTACGCGGCGAGCCCTGTCTCGAGCTGGAAGAGTTTGCCCCGGTAAAGCAAGAGATTATCTGTTCCCGTTCGTTCGGCCATCGCATCACCGAGTACGAAGAAATGCGCCAGGCCATCTGTAGTTACGCTTCCCGGGCTGCAGAGAAACTTCGTCAGGAACATCAATACTGCCGGTTTATCTCTGTCTTTGTAAAAACGTCGCCCTTCGCGCCTGATGAACGGTATTACGCCAATAATGCCTCGGTCACCCTGCTTACCCCAACGCAGGACAGCAGAGATATTATCGCCGCCGCGACGCGTTGTCTGGATGCCATCTGGCAAAGTGGCTGTCGGTACCAGAAAGCCGGGGTGATGCTGGGCGATTTTTATAGCCAGGGCGTCGCGCAACTTAATCTGTTTGACGAAAATGCGCCACGAAAAAATAGCCAAAAACTGATGGAGGTGCTGGACCGCCTGAATGCTGAGGACGGACGTGGGACGCTTTACTTCGCCGGCCAGGGTATCCAGCAACCGTGGCAGATGAAGCGGGAAATGCTCTCCCCGCGATACACCACCCGATATAGCGATCTGCCCACGGTTAAATGATTCCCCGACAGGCCAAACCTTAAATAAAATCAGGTTTGGCCATCATGGCGTCCGTGAGGTTATTTATGGAATATAAAATTACGCAGCGCGTTTCTCACTTCTCCTTCCGCGGTTGCAGAACAAGTTGATGATGGCTGGCCTCAATGACGCGCGCGCGGTCCGGGTCAAGATCCTCACGGGCAAGCACCAGCTTCCAGTCGTTTTTCGTCAGATCCGGCGCCCGGAACAGCGCCACCACGGCAACATACTGCGCCTGTTCATCCAGCGGCATGGTGAGACTCATCTCCGTTCCCGGTTTGAGCACCAGGCTGCGGCTGGCCAGTTGGTCGTCTTTTAATATCTCCTCCCCCTCCGCCGCCAGCTGCTGGTAAACCGTCTTATCGAAAGTCTTGCGATCCTTCAGCACATAGACCCGCACCATCACCGGCTGGGAGGCGCTGTTATCCTCACGGTTATCGGTGTTTAACGCATTGCGCGCGCTAAAATCCAGACGCAGCGTTTTCACCTGGCGATAAAATACTGACTTTACGGCGGACGAAGCGCCGTCGCTGATTTTCTGTGTTAGCCCGCAACCCGCCAGCATGAACGGCAGAAGAATCAGTGCGGATAGTTTAAGCGAAGTGATATGCAACACGTTGGTTTCCTTGTGATAATGATGCAAGCGGCATGCCGCGGTAGCCGCCCAGTTCCGTGGTAAACGTGGCCGGTAAATCCGGCGGAACCGCGTCCCCCTCCATGCCCAGAACGCCGCTTATGCCGAGCATAAACGGCGATTCACCGAGTACCGGCGCGGGTAACAGCGGCGTGGGAAGCGTTAAGGTGATTTTGGCCTTATAGCGCCAGCCGAGATAAACCCGCAGCAGAACCAGAAAGTCCGCATAGATTTGCCCTTCCGGCATCCAGCCTGCGGCCTCGGCGATATCATCGGTGTACAGCGCGATCAGCAACTGGCTGGCAATCTCGGTCGTTTCATCGCCCAGCACCGTGTAGCCATCAAGCAGGAAATCGTTATCGCCGTAAAAACCCAGCGGCTGCGCCGGGTACACCGTCCGTGGGCAGTGCGGCGACGCTTCCGCCCGCGTATGGGGCGCCAACAATCGTACCAGCGCCTGAATCCCCTCTTCGGTACGCGCGGGCAGGCGCATCACGCTGAGTAATGCCAGAAAGCGAGATACCGGCGCGGCAATATGCTGAGCGGTGCCGGGAATGCCAAGCCCGATCAGCCCCAGCAGGCTCTGTGAAGTACGGTCGCGACCGCCGTCTTCAAAGGTTGCCGGATACGAGTATTTGCGCCAGATGCGATAAAACTGGCTCAGAATGCGGTGGTTAAAAATATCGAGAAATGCTTCCTGCGCCTCATGCCCTTCTCTTTGCTGCGCAATATCATCCAGCCAGGCGGTGGGCAACGGCGAATCGACACCGTATAGCCCCATAAAGGTGGTGCGCAGCGTCGGCGGCGCGTCGGGATGCGCCTCATCATACTCCACCGCTTTGAGTTCGCTGACCGGAAAACCCATCCCCGGATGCGGGCGAAAGCGTACCGGATCATCCGCCGGGTTTAGCGTGCTGCCTAATTCCGGCGCGCCAGGTCGCGATTTTTCCAGTAGCTGGCAGAAGCGGTAAAAGTTGATGCGCTGAATATCCCGCTCCAGCCGCGGGCTCAGCCGGGAATGCGGCGTTTGTGGTTCTCCAGCCATTCGAGACGCTCTCCGGTAGGTTGCAGTATCAGAATCAGACGATTAAACAGATGGATGTCGGTATACAGGGCAAAGAAGCGGTTGAGCATCTCGCCAAACAGGCAGATGTCACCGTGCCCGGCGAAGCCGTTACCGTCGAGCGTCACCTCTATCTGCACGCCGCGTAGAAAGTGCCCCTCGGCAAAACGTTCCACCTCACAGTGGCTCACGTCGACGATCGCCTGCAGGCGACGGCGGTTCATTTCGTTGTCCGTCCAGTCGTACAACGCCAGCGCGCCGCGCAACACCTCGGCGTTATCCATCATCCACAGGAAGCTGCTACCGAGATGGCTCAGTACCCGCCAGTGAAAACGGTCGCGATCCGGTGGATAACACGGCAACGTCGGCGCGCTGAGATTGCGCACCTGGAGTCGCGACATTGTGGATTTGACCACCGTGTCCAGCAGCGTGCTTTGCAGCGCCCGCCGCGGCAACTGGCCGTTGGTGCCGATCAGGCTCAATGACAGGGTTTCATTCTGCGGCACGCGATGCTGGTCAAACGCCTCGCCGCCCAGCGTCAGCCAGGTATCATGCAGCCCGGACGGGCCACGTTTAACGCGCGTGTGGTAATAATATTCCGGCGCATCATGGCGCAACATGCCGCCTTTGTGGCGAAAACTGGTAAACGGCACATACGCCTGGGTGCCGGAAAGGCGGGAGGAAGTGACGGACTCCACCGAATAGATTTCGGTGTGTCCATCCTGGACGCGCATGGGGCGCAGCAAATACTCACTTTGTAGTGAATCCAGATGCAGCGGGTCCGACTCCAGCGGAAACAGGTTAATAACCGGGCTGCAGTGTAGGCGCAGATGTTTCTCTGACAACGCATACTCCTGCGGCCACGGTTTATCCAGCACGACCTCGATCTCAAACCATCCCGGCGCATCAGGAAACGTCATATTCTCCAGCCCGCACAGCGCGACCGTCATAAACTTTTCTCGAAAGCTGAAATACTCCAGCAGCAACTGGTAGCCGCTGAACCCGCCGCTTTGAGGCAGCAGCGCCTCATCGCTGCCAAACCCGCAGACGGCAAAATGGGCCGCCAGCGGCCTGCTATCAGCCTCCCCCGCCAGACGTATGCCGATGTGCGCCACATTCAGGGTCAGCGCTTCATGCAGCGCGCAGGCCAATGGCGCATCGGCATTCAGATACAACGGAATACGGCTCAGGTCGAGCGCCCGCCAGTCCACCAGCGCGCTACAGTCAAAACGCAGACAAATCGCCTGGCGGCCGTCGGCCTGCGCCCTGACGCTGGCGCGGGAGAGCGCGAGCGGCTGCAAAGTTAGCGGCTGGGTCGTGGTGTAACGGCAGCGGGTGCCCGTCTCGCCGATGGGCCGGGAGATCACTTCCGTTCCCTTCTTCAGCCGCTGCGGCTCTTTCATCTCCCGCCAGTCGACGCTGAACTCCACCATCGCCAATGACGGAATGGTACGGAGATAATGCGGCCAGATCATACTCACCAGCCCGCCGGTCAGCTCCGGCAGGTCGTCGTCGAGCTTTTCGCGCAGCCGCCCCATCAGGAAAGCAAAACCTTCGAACAGGCGCTCAACATAGGGATCGCGGGCGCCGGCTTTATCGAGGTTTAACGCCGCGGCGCGATCGGGATGGGCGCGGGCAAACTCCTCGCCAGCCTCACGCAGATAGCGCATTTCAGCGTCAAAATAACGCAGAGTTAAATCGTCCATGGAATATCTCAGATGTCAGAATTGAAAAACTCGCTGCTTGTAAAGCAGCGCTTGCAGAGTGAATGTCGCCCCTTATTCCTCTACGTCACCGTCGGCAAACGGTTCTGCTTGGGAGGCCTCCACGATGAAAATCTGTGTCGGCAACGTGAAGTTTCGCAGTTTCAGCAACGCCAGCGGGCCATCGCCGAGTTCGGTACGCAGCAGCCACTGCAGTTGCCGGTTATCCGGCGTATTGACCGTCAGACGAAACAGCCCATCGCCGATCTGCTGGCGCTTCATTCTCTCCAGCATACGCAGCGTGCCCCACGGGCCGCTGTCGTTCGCCAATAGCCGAGCGCCCGCCGCCACTGAGCTCCAGCTCAGCATCGCGCCGGGTTTGTTGATAGTCCCCGGCCAGCGGAAACTTTTCCATTCGGCAAGCTGGTTAAAGTAGTGCAGATTCTGGCCGTCGAGGGTGAGTTGCGTTTCAACAATGCCCGGCGTCGCCACCCCCTGTAGTTCAAACCCCATTCCCTGACTGCCGTCGGTAAACAGGATGTCGGACAAGGAACTCAGTTGATTAATCGCCTTCAGGAAGGCCGGATTGAAAGTCAGCCCCTGACTGTGCGCGCTATCGGCCACCCAGCGGCTACCCTCCCGGTTGAGCACGCCGCCCAACTGTCGGGCAAGAAACTGGTCGATTCGCCCGCTATCGCGACGGATGAATGCCGCCAGCATCGGTAGCGAGACATCGTTTTTGCCCGCGGCAAACGGATAGCGGCCGTCGAAAGCCGAATGCCAGTTAGCGACCACAGAACGCTGCCACGCCTCGTTCAGGCTGGCCGCCGATGGCTGCAGCACCGTTTCCCAGGCCTGCGTCAGCGGCTGGACGAACATAGTCTGGCCGAAACCGCTCCACTCTTCGCCAAGGCTGGCCGCCACCAGGCTGCCGTACTCCTGGGTGTCGGTCAGGTCGACGCTTTTACCCTGGAACACGGTCTGCGCCAGCTGCTGCATCATCGCCTGCGGGTCGGGGGCGTTTGCCACCTGCTGGAGCCGCAGGCGTACGCGGGTCAGGCGCGTCAGCCAGGTCTGTAAACTGAGGGTGCTGTCTGCGGCGACCACGCTTTGAGAGGGATTTTTGCCCATCAGCGCCAGCAGCGGCCCAAAGGTACTCTCCAGCGGGCCGCGCGCGCCGCCGGCCTGCTGGTCGATAAACGGCTGCTTATCCTTATCGAGTAGATTTTTTGCCGATTTCACCAGCGAATCCGCCACGCCCTCACGCTGCTGACCGGTCTGCCCCTGCCAGGCAAGGGTATTCATCAACGCAATCAGCGGCGACTGACGAACGTCGCCCGCCAACGTCAGCTGATCGGTCACATCGGCAATATTGCGCGCCGGATTCAAGCGGATGCTATTGAGAAAACCCAACCACGCCCCGGCGAAATCGGTGAAATAACGATCGGTCAGCCGCTGTTTCAACGCCTCCGGGGAGACGTCGCCGCTGACGGTCTGGCGGCTATCGCTCAGCACCCAGTCGATCTCATCGCGCCTGGCCGCCACCGCCTTATCGATCGCCTCGCGCACGCCGCCCTCCCACGCCTGACGGGTAAACATCCCCGGCACCACCTCTTCCGTGGTAAACAACCGGCTGGCATTGGTCTGCGGCGTCATGTCTTCCAGCGTCATGTCGGCATAGTTACGGCGCACCTGCAGCAGCATGTTCTCGTAAAGTGTGCTTTCGGCGTTGCGCCGCCCGATTTGCGCCAGCAGCACCTGACGCGCTTGCGTCACCAGCGCGGCGTCCGGGGTGATTCTCCACGTCGGCTGCGACGGCAAGTTGTCCATATAGAAGCCCCATAAATCGGGGGCGATGCTCTGCCATAGCGCCGGGGCGACTCCCTGACGCGTCTGCTGCGCGGCGGTCATTGCCTGGCGGTAAAACGCCGCATCGGCTTTGTCCGGACGCGCCATCATCAGATAGGCCTTTAACTGGTCATAACCCGCTTTCGCCAGCTGCGCCCGCTGCGGGCTGCGCGGCGGCAGGTTGACCAACACCGTCAGTTGCCGGGTCAGCGCCTGCGCCGCGGCGTCGCGGATCAGACGCTGGTTAGCCCGCCCATACCACGGCAGCAGCGCGGCAGAAAGCGGCGCATTATGATTAAGACCAAAGCGCTGATACCAGGGCGTGCCGTTGGCGAGCTGATTCTGTAGACGGCCGATATCGTTGCGCAGCACCTGCAAATCGATCAGCTGCTGGTCGTTAACGACGGGCTGCCGCAGCAGCTGTACCCGCTGGGTGGCGCTGACAATTTGCTGGCGGTTGACGATAAAAGAGAGCAGGCTTCCCGCCGCCCACAGAGCAATCAGCGCCAGCAGGCCGACGCCGAGGGAGCGGCGCCACGCCACCCCCACCGGCACGCCGCGCGCGCGGCCGCAGTCTGCGATGATACCCTGCCAGACGGCCGGGGCCGGCCAACGGTGGGGATAGAGCCCATTGTCCACCGCTTCTTCCGCCTTTAACGAGGGGCTGAACAGCAGACCACGGAGCGGGATCTGTTGCAGATGCCCGGTAAGCCACGGCGTCAGTAGCGTCTTCCAGCCGCTGATACCGCCCTCCTTCAGCCATTTAGCGACACGCAGCAGGTAATCGTGGGACGTATCAGTGCACAACTGCTGGGTCCCCTGCGCCAGCATGGCGGGCAGAATGGCGCGAAGCTGCCGTTCAACATCCTGCGGGACGGCCCGCGGCGGGAACAACGCCCCCAGCGTCTGGGTAATGCGCGTATCCTGCGGCCAGTCGCTGTCGTGGAGTTGCCACAGATAGACCGGCGGCTGGTAGCGCAGAACCTGCGCAACCTGCTCCAGCGTTCGCAAATCCCCGTCCAGGGTCGCGGCTGTGGCCTGAGCATTGTCCAGCGCCAGCACGATACCATCCAGCGGCCGGCGGCCGCGCAGCCGACGCAGGGCGCTGAGCCGCTCGTTATCCACCGTCGCCGACAGGCTACCGCCGTGAATTAGCACCGTACCGCGGCCCTCCAGCCATTGCTGTTGCGCAAGGCCTGGAGCGATGGCGGCAATCTGCGCCGCCTCGCCAGCGACCCACAGCAGGCGGACCTTATTGCGCCACAATCGGCCGTAGCGGCGACGGAGAAAGTGCTTTAAGGACGCAAACGGCTGCGCCGGTTTTGTCTGCTGGCTAATAAAAGTCCGCGTCTGACGCTGTTGCCCATCGGCTTTTTGCCTGATAAACAGGTGGAAAGCAATAAAGCCCAGTATCCAGAGACAGAGACCATACGCCCAGATCAGGCCACAGACGGTCAATATCTCGCGGATCGCCGTCCACTGCAGCGTGCGGTTGGCGTGCCAGTTCCACCATCCCAGACCGCTCAGCAGGACCACAATTGTCCAGACGGCAAGACACAGGGTCGCGGTAGCCGCTACGGTCATTACCGCGGCATTTTTTTCCTTGAACATAAAATTGATGATTCCCTTAGCCACGGGCGTGCATCATCACGCCCGTATAGCGTTATTAAGGATACTTAGCGGATATAATGAATATGGCGATAACGAATTAAGGCAGCAGTATTTTAAAAGCCTCGCTTTTTATATCGCGATATATTTTACCCAACACGCCCGATACCGTATTCAGATCTTTCATATCCGTTCGCGCCTGCACTAATATATCGCCAACATTAATATCTATAATCGCTTTTACCCGCTGGCCAAATTGTTTCACCGAATCCCACGTATCGTCATCGTTATCGTAAATAGTCCGCGACGCAAAATAACCGTGTGAAAACGAGGAGTGCAGCGGGTCGTGATTATATTTGGCCAGCGTGTCATGCACGTAGTTATCGTAAAAATCCAGCATCGTCGGCGAGCCCATCAGCGCCGCCCGCCGGGCATCGCCGCTTTTCTTGATCTGGATATATTCCGACTCCTGCGCCGCCACCAGCGGACCGCCAAGCTGGTTGGTCTGCGTGGTGGGGATCACATCCAGCAACACCTGGGCCAGCAGCGCCACGATACCGGTATGGGCAAAATCATAGCCCCACGCCGCGCGGTCCAGCCGATCCTTATCGATAAACGGCACTTCTCGCGGTCCTTCGCTTTCCGCGGGCGCCGCCGCCGACGGCATCGCGCCGGATGATTCATTCAGCGCCTGCTGATAAAAAGGCTTGCGCTGATAATACTTATCGGCGTATTGCGGGCTGGCAAAGCGCTCGGTGCGCCAGGCGGTGATCCAGCTCAGCTGGTCCGCCAACATCACCTCCAGCGCTTTGGCCTTCAGCGGCACATACACCGGATCCGGCAGTTTGCCCATCGGGCCGTTCTCCGGCGGCTTCGCGGCGGCGGCGGCTTTCGCCTTATCGCCATCCGCCTTGTCGTGAGCTGCCTTCAGCGCGGCGACCGGATCCCGGCCCTGAGCCACGGCGATGGCCACCACCTCCGCCTCATTGACGGCCGGCGTTTCGGTCTTCGCCCCCGCCTGCTGCGCCCCGGCCTGCTGCCAGGCGTTAAACAGGGCAATGGCCTGGGCGGAGATTCTGAATTGTTTTAATACGTCACCTTGCATTATCCGATAGGTTTTCTCTTTAGCCCCGCCAGGCATCACCTCCTCAGGTACGCTCAGCGGCGCCCCGGCGTCAAAGGCGGCGGCATACATATCGTGCAGCACAATCTTTGACAGCAGGCTGGCGGCATCGGTCTGCACCTTACCGAGTTCGGTGGGCTTACAGTCGCCGCCGACATCGGCATGCATCCCGGGGTAGACCACCTCCACTGCCCCGGCCGGATATTTGCCGTCCGGACCGCGAATGGAGTCCAGCGGCAGGTCGCCGTGCTGCTCGTGGCCGGCGACAAAGTGGTAGCAGCTTTTTAAGAAGCCTTTGGTGGTCGGCAGCCGCAGGCTGTTGGCCGCCCAGCCCAGATGCCCGGTGGCCGACGGCAGGATATGCGGCACGCCAACCGCGGAGACCGTATCCAGCAGCCCCATAAACTCGATACTGATGGGGATGCCCAGCAGGGTCGGGCCGCCGGGCACCACCGTCCCCGCCGGCAGCATATTTGTCGCATCGAGCGGCATTTTAGCGTCATCGAGCAGCGACTCCAGCCCGCGGGCAAAGGCGCGGGCGGTGGCGGCCCCCCGGCAGTAGCCGTAGACAAAGAGCTTGATTTTGGCGATGCGCCGCTGCGAGCGCTGGATATGCAGCCGCGTCGGTTGCCGCGGCCACTGATTGACCACGCAGCCCAGATGATCGTCGCAGAATTTTTCAAGCGCGCTTTTACGGTTGAACTTCTGGGTCAGCCGCGAGAAGGGCCAGACGGTGGCCATACTTTGCCGATATCTGGTCAGTTCGCTGTCTTTGATCGCGGTTTTGTTCACCGCATAGCAGATGCTGCTGTAGGTTTTTAGCAGTGCCTGATTGATACGGTCCTCACCGCCGTTGGCAAACAGTTCGCCGTCCAGCGAGTAGTGCTCTTCGCCAATCTCCGGAAAGCGCGCCCCGCAGCCGGGAAAGTAGTAACAAAAGAAACCATCGTTATCAGCTGAAAAGCTCTGATCCGTCCAATTGGCCGCATGGTAAAGGCGGCCAATATTGGTCAGCGGCGGATTACGCGAGCCATACACTTCATCAGCACCTTCTTTATTACAACAGGTACCGTCGAAGAACAGGCTGATATGCAGGCTGGCCGGGCAGCCCGGTTCCGTTTTTTTGTCCGAGGGATGTTCTGACTCTTTAACATACCCCTCCAGGTACTGCCTGGCATAGTTACCTTCAGTCTGCGTTCTGCTCGCCGGCAGACGGCCACGCTCGTTGTATTCGGTTTTCTGCTGCGTGGAGTCATCAGCTGGCGCTTTCCCCTTTTTATCATCCGGCCCGGGAAACTTCGGCGGTAAGCTGGCCGCTTCCGCGGTGGAGGTTTTAACCGTGACCGGGGTAGCACCGGTCTGAAAAGCCGCAATAAGCGCCTTCAGTGAATTCAGCGTGGACTCTGCGGTGTCGGACATACGATGTTCTCCTTAACATGCTTATAAAGTATATTTTTTGCTCTTTCCTTCCAGTCTGGCGGCGACTGGGGAACCGGATACTCCGGTTGTCCCGGTGGAATGCAGGAACGGACTATCCGCACCTTATCGCAGGGGAAAATATGCACATGAAAACCGCAAGCCTGATCCTCCTCCCAGCGTTCGATAGGGACGATGATCGGCCCATGGCGCTGATAGTGAGTTTCATAATCATCGGGCATCTCACTCGATTTCATCCAGGAGTTAGGATCGGAAGTCCAGGTGATTTTTGCCGTCAGGCCCGGCCGCCAGACATCTGGCACCATCACGCAGCAGAAGCCGCCGCCGCCGCCGTAGGAGTTCGCCCTTGGCCCGCCGTAGCCGTTCACCTGCACCGAAACGATGGCATCCGGGCCGTGGTTTAACAACGTTATGTCGGCGGCGCTCATGCCGTCGCGACTGTGGTCGCGACAGCCCGTCAGCAGGCAGAGAAAAACGGCGACCAGCACCGCCAGTCCGCCGGGCAAAATACGGATATGCTTTATCATTGATGTGTCCTTACAAAAGAAATTAAATGCGTCGTTATTAAGAGATGACGTGATGACAGAATTATATTTTTGCTGATATATATACCTCCCGGATATTTGTGATGATGATATTTGTAGCGGTCAAATAAAATGGGCCGCTATAAATATCTTCAGCTGTATTCTCATATCCGTTCGCGCCTGCACTACTATATCGCCGACATTAATATCAATAATCATTTTTACCCGCAGGCTTGCGTGGTGGGAATAATATCCAGCAGCACCTGAGCCAGCAGCGCCACGATACCGGTATGGGCAAAGTCATAGCCCCACGCCGCGCGGTCCAGCCGATCCTTATCGATAAACGGCACTTCATGCGGCCCTTCGCTTTCCGCGGGCGCCGCCGCCGACGGCAGCGCGCTGACCTGCTCATTCAGCGCCTGCTGATAAAAAGGCTTGCGCTGATAATACTTATCGGCGTATTGCGGGCTGGCAAAGCGCTCGGTGCGCCAGGCGGTGATCCAGCTCAGCTGGTCCGCCAGCATCACCTCCAGCGCTTTGGCCTTCAGCGGCACATACACCGGATCCGGCAGTTTGCCCAGCGGACCGTTCTCCGGCGGCTTCGCGGCTGCGGCTTTCGCCTTATCGCTATCCGCCTTGTCGTGAGCCGCCTTCAGCGCGGCAACCGGATCCCGGCCCTGAGCCACGGCGATGGCCACCACCTCCGCCTCATTGACGGCCGGCGTTTCGCTCTTCGCCCCCGCCTGCTGCGCCCCGGCCTGCTGCCAGGCGTTAAACAGGGCGATGGCCTGGGCGGAGATTTTGAATTGATCCAGTAAATCATTGGTCATTACACGATACTTTTTGCCTTTAGCCCCCCCGGGCAACACTTCTTCAGGCACGCTCAGCGGCGCCCCGGCATCGAAGGCGGCGGCATACATATCGTGCAGCACAATCTTTGACAGCAGGCTGGCGGCATCGGTCTGCACTTTGCCGAGTTCGGTGGGTTTACAGTCACCGCCGACATCGGCATGCATCCCGGGATAGACCACCTCCACCGCCCCGGCCGGGTATTTACCGTCCGGACCGCGAATAGAGTCCAGCGGCAGGTCGCCATGCTGCTCGTGGCCGGCGACAAAGTGGTAGCAGCTTTTTAAGAAGCCTTTGGTGGTCGGCAACCGCAGGCTGTTGGCCGCCCAGCCCAGATGACCGGTGGCCGACGGCAGGATATGCGGCACGCCAACCGCGGAGACCGTATCCAGCAGCCCCATAAACTCGATACTGATGGGGATACTCAGCAGAGTCGGGCCGGCCGGAACCACCGTCCCCGCCGGCAGCATATTTGTCGCATCAAGCGGCATTTTAGCGTCATCGAGCAGCGACTCCAGCCCTCGGGCGAAGGCGCGGGCGGTGGCGGCCCCCCGGCAGTAGCCGTAGACAAAGAGCTTGATTTTGGCGATGCGCCGCTGCGAGCGCTGGATATACAGCCGCGTCGGCTGCCGCGGCCACTGGTTGACCACGCCGCCCAGATGGTCGTCGCAGAATTTTTCAAGCGCACTTTTACGGTTGAACTTCTGGGTCAGCCGCGAGAAGGGCCAGACGGTGGCCATACTTTGCCGATATCTGGTCAGTTCGCTGTCTTTGATCGCGGTTTTGTTCACCGCATAGCAGATGCTGCTGTAGGTTTTAAGCAGCGCCTGGTTGATACGGTCCTCACCGCCGTTGGCAAACAGCTCGCCGTCCAGCGAGTAGTGCTCTTCGCCAATCTCCGGAAAGCGCGCTCCGCAACCGGGAAAGTAGTAGCTGAAGTAACCGTCCGCTTCCGCAGGCGATGTCTGAGTTGTCCAGTTGGCTGCATGGTAAAGGCGGCCAATATTGGTCAGCGGCGGATTACGCGAACCATATACCTCATCGGCTCCCTCTTCATTACAACAGGTACCGTCAAAGAACAGGCTGATATGCAGGCTGGCGGGGCAGCCCGGTTCCGTTTTTTTGTCCGATTGATGATGGGACTCTTTAACATACCCCTCCAGGTACTGCCTGGCGTAGTTGCCTTCGGTCTGCGTTCTGCTCGCCGGCAGGCGACCGCGCTCGTTGTATTCGGTTTTCTGCTGCGTGGAGTTATCCGCTAACGTTTTCCCCTTTTTATCATCCGGCCCGGGAAACTTTGGCGGTAGGCTGGCCGCTTCCGCGGTGGAGGTTTTGACCGCGACCGGGGTGGCGCCGGTCTGAAAGGCGGCAATAAGCGCCTTCAGGGCATTCAGCGTGGACTCTGCGGTGTCGGACATACAACTTCCTCCTTAATATGTTTGAAAATAACGCTATCTGCTTTTTTTTCTTCGTCAGGTTCAGGTTGTACTGGGTATTCAGGGGAATCACGCATATGACAGGAACGGACTATCCGCACCTTATCGCAGGGGAAAATATGCACGTCGAAACCGCAGGCCTGCTCCTCCTCCCAGCGCTCAATCGGCACGGTAATTGGTCCATGGCGCTGATAGTATTGTGAATAGTTGTCAGGCATATTGCTGGATTTCATCCAGGAGTTAGGGTCGGAGGTCCAGGTGATTTTTGCCGTCAGCCCTGGGCGCCAGACATCAGGCACCATGACGCAGCAGAAGCCGCCGCCGCCGCCGTAGGGATTAGCTCTTGGCCCGCCGTAACCGTTCACCTGCATCGAAACAATGGCATCCGGACCGTGGTTATAGACATTTATATCGGCGCCGCTCATGCCGTCGCGACTGTGATCGCGGCAGGCCGTCAGCAGGCAGAGAAAAACGGCGGCCAGCACCGCCAGCCCGCCGGGCAAAATACGGATATGCTTTATCATTGATGTGTCCTTACAAAAAATTAAATGCGTCGTTATTAAGAGATGACGTGATGACAGAATTATATTTTTGCTGATATATATACCTCCCGAATATTTGTGATAATGATATTTGTAGCGGTCAAATAAATTTGGCCGCTACAGACATTAATACCGGTTTTCCAAATGATAAAATCGGGCGATATTAGTCAGCGGCGGGTTTCGCGAACCGTAGACCTCATCAGCCCCCTCTTTATTACAGCAGGTACCGTCGAAGAACAGACTGATATGCAGGCTGGCCGGGCAGCCCGGTTCCATTTTTTTGTCCGAGGGATGTTCTGACTCTTTAACATACCCTTCCAGGTACTGCCTGGCATAGTTGCCTTCGGTCTGCGTTCTGCTCGCTGGCAGACGGCCGCTCTCGTTGTATTCGGTTTTCTGCTGCGTGGAGTTATCCGCTGACGTTTTCCCCTTTTTATCATCCGGCCCGGGAAACTTTGGCGGTAGGCTGGCCGCTTCTGCGGTGGAGGTTTTGACCGCGACCGGAGTGGCACCGGTCTGAAAAGCCGCAATAAGCGCCTTCAGGGCATTCAGCGTGGAGTCTGCGGTGTCGGACATACAACTTCCTCCTTGATATGTTTGATAAGTATTTTCTGAGCTCTTTCCTTCCAGTCCGGTGGAGACTGGGGAACCGGATACCCCGGCTGTCCCGGTGGAATGCAGGAACGCACTATCCGCACCTTATCGCAGGGGAAAATATGCACATGAAAACCGCAGGCCTACTCCTCTTCCCAGCGCTCAATGGGTACGGTAATCGGTCCATGCCGCTGATAGTTTGTTTCATAATCGTCGGGCATCTCACTCGATTTCATCCAGGCATTAGGATCGGAAGTCCAGGCGATTTTTGCCGTCAATCCCGGGCGCCAGACATCTGGCACCATCACACAGCAGAAGCCGCCGCCGCCGCCGTAGGGATTCGCCCTTGGTCCGCCGTAGCCGTTCACCTGCACCGAAACAATGTCGTCCGGGCCGTGGTTTAAAAGGGTGATGTCAGCGCCGCTCATGCCGTCGCGACTGTGATCGCGACAGGCCGTCAGCAGGCAGAGAAAAACGGCGGCCAGCATCGCCAGTCCGCCGGGCAAAATACGGATATGCTTTATCAATGATGTGTCCTTACAGAACTGATAATCGCCTATTGATGATCAAAAGGGAGGATGTTTCATTCCTCAAAGTGGCTTTCGAACCAGGAAGCTAAATCGCCGATAAAATTCTGCTGATGCGCCTGCCAGCCGAGCTGCCAAAGAGTGTTAAATTTCTCCTCCTGGGTGGTAAAAAAGGTGCTGAATTTTTCAGAAACCGTAAATTGCTGGGCATCGATAGCGACATCCAGTTTCATCATTTGCTCATCGCTGAAATTAATCTTGATCGCCTCCGGGATCGCTGCCTGAACAGGCGAACACTCGCCTTCCAGCCAGCAGATCTTGTCGTCTCTATCGCGATAGCTCCAGAGATAAACCGGTTCTAAAAACCATGCTTTTTGTTCTTCAGTGAGCACATGCTGCATCAGCAACGGGAACATGCGGGTATCGTAATAACGCACCAGGCCAGAACGGTCTTCCCATGCGCCGTCGGCCAGATTGCGCAGGTGGGCGGCGAGCGTTGAAAAACTCAGTGGTGAGAGGAAGATCAGCAGACCCGGCTTGCAGGAAAATGCGGCGATCAGATCGGCAATCCACTGACGATGCTGCCAGCAGGCTGGCTCCAGCCGCATCAATAAAGGCGCCATCTCCAGCAGCGGCTCTTCCGGTTGCCCCTGATAGAGTGAGAACCACTGCACCGGAGGGGAAAGTCTATTTAAGCCATCCAATAACGGGTTGTCTAAAACGCCTTGATCGGCAATGAGATAGACGTCGCGCAGCGCGAGTTTGCGCGCAAATTGTTCCAACTTGCTCATCCATTCCTGATCCATTAACGACATGTTCACTCCTTCTTGTCTTGAGGTTGCGGTGCCGGGACTGCTGCGGTGACGATGCCCAGTGAGAGAGGGTGACGGGGATCGCGGGCGATCCAGCCGCAAGACTGATGAAAGCAGCGGGCAAATATTGCCGCCAGCGCGATGGTGATGAGCGGCTCCATCTGCCCCGTCTCACCCCAGTTTTCATCCTGCAGCAGTTGGTTGCTGTTCCAGCCGCTTTGCACCAGTTCCGGGATTTGCGGTTGTGTGAATGCGATACAGGGATCGGGCGGGCGTTCGGCCCCGCTTTGCTGCATCGCCCGCTGACAGACAAGTTGGATATTTTCCACCGCGGCGCCTTCATAAACCTCGCCGCGGGTCAGCCGCGCCTCCCCCTCCCGGGCCAGTAACCACAGCACGGCGGATTCCCCCGCTGGTCTCGCCGAATCCACCGTCGCCGCCACCGACTGGCACCCCGCCACCAGAATGAAACATTCGTCGCCGGCCGCATTAATGCGCGCGGTAATCTCCGATAAGCTGGCCTCGCCCTGCCAGGGTTCCGCCATATGCGGCAACTGAGCGGTGGGACAGCGCTTGCGCAGCTCGGCGCAAAATTCTCGCCACGCCGGTTCGCTGCCCTGCCAGTAACAGCCGCTCAGGCCGGGAAGTTGATGTTCGCCACGTTGCGCCAGCCATTGTTGCGCCAGCATTCGGGCTAGCTGCTGTTCACGCAGGTCGATATCGACGATGTCCGAGTGGATCAGCCGCAGCGCCCGCGCACCGGCCTCCAGTTTCTCTTTTGGCGCCTTGTGTTCTCGCTTCAGCAGCGTCTGCCAGCGCTCGGGTTCACACCCCACCGGCCCCAGCAGCACCGTTTCCACCAACCCAACGCTATATTGATGCCGGGCCCACCACGTTTGATGATCGAAATCGATCAACCGCTGGTAGTACTGGGTGTAGTGAACCGACAGGCGGTAATAAAGCAGACGCAGCATCCAGATGATGAGGACCAAAAGCATGGCGCTAACGATTGCGACGGTTATTAACGCCCCGCCACGCGCTTCGGCAGGCATTAACGCCGCGCCTCCTCCGCTGATAAGCGTCATCCCCGCGCCGACGGACAACCACCGTCCGTTGTGGGGCGGCGTGGCGGTTTTGTAAGGCAGATAGTCGGTTAGCTGTCTCATAGCGCGACTTCGCAATCAGGGCGTGAACTCACCAGCGTACAGCCGCAGGCGCAATGATGCCCGTCAAGAGCCACCGGAGAACCATCCACTTCATACAGCGAGCTTCCTTCGGCTATGACCGTCAGGCCATGTTCATTGCAGCTCACCTGGTCGCCTTTGCAGGCGATGCCTTTACCAAAACAGAGATAATGGCCGCCGATCACCGTACCGCCATGCTCACGCAAGGTATCACCCTGCCGAATAATGGGTTTCAAGGTCTGTTCCTCCGGGTAAGTTATATCTATGAGCGATTGTCAGGCGGCGCGGGGCACAAAAGCCTGAGCCAGTTCTTGCGCACGAATCAGGCAGTCTTTACATATCGATGTGGGAAGATCGGGAAGCGGAAACGTCTCGCCGGCCGGCCCCTGCATCTTATGCGTGCCTTTAAAACTGAGCAGACTCGGGCTGTGAAGATGGATTTCTCCCTGCGGCGTCAGGCGGATGTAGCCGCCGCCGCAGCCCAGGGTGATGCCATTTTTGGCGGTAAGCTGCAGATGTCCCTGCGTTGACTGCACGGTAATATCCTTCAGTGAAGTGAGCGCCAGCGTGTCGCCGTGCGACTCTATCTCCAGCGGTCCTTTCACCGATACCATACGCATCCCTTCGCGGTGGGAAAGCAGCGAGATTGCGTTTTTGCTATTCACCGACAGCCGGTTGCCGCTGGCCAGCGCAATATCGCTGGCGCTTTGCAGGTACAAGCCTTTACCACTCTGTAGCAGCGTCGTTTCCGCCGTCACGATGCCGATACCTTTCGGCGCGCTCATCAGCAGGACGGGGCTCGCCAGATTGACGGCTTTGCCGACGAACTGCTTTAACGTGCTGACATCCGGCGGGGTGTTGTAGTGGGTGCGGGCTATCTCCTGCCAGTCGTTGAGCTGAACAACGGCACTGCTGAGCAATTGACTGGCGGGATCCATTTCCACGACCGCGCCCATCGCTTTCAGTTGTTCATCGGCGCTAATAAATATTCCCTTACCGCCGCGGATCGCGCCGTAGCTGTCGGTGCGTAACTCAAATCCCTCACCGCGCGGCGTATTCTGATGATCCACCAGGTGGCCGAGGTTGAGCTGGCTCTTGCCGCCATATTCGGTGCTGACCTTAACGTGCTCTTTACCCCGAGTATCATCGAGGCGAATCTTGTTGTTCGCCGGCGTGCGCAGCACGTTACGCTTGTAGTTGTAGAGCGTCACGTGGTCCTGGTGCGTGGAGTCGTGCAGCGCGCCGACAATATAGGGCCTATCGGGATCCCCCTGCTCAAAAGCGATCGCCACTTCGGTGCCCGCTAACAACGGCAGATGCAGGCCAAAGGTTTCACCGGCGTAAGGACGCGCCTGGCGCACCCACAGGCTTTCCTCCCCCGGCTGCCAGCGATCGCGATCGAACAATAAGTTCACCCGATAACGTCCGTCGCGATCGATATGGCCATAGAGATCGTTGATTTTGGTGCTGGTGACGCGCGCCGGCAGCGTCCCGGCCATTCTGGGTTTGCTGATGACCGCCGGGCGAAAGCAGTAAGTCTCTACGCAGGGAATAGCCTGAAACGTCATGACGAAGCTGCGGTCGCGACGGGCGCGACAGTGAATCGCAGCGATCGCCACCCCCTGGCGCCAGACGTCCGTCACCTCTTCGCCGCCGCTCACTTTTAGCTGCTGGCCGGGAGCCAGCGCCGCGCAGTTGGTTTCCCCACTCAGCCGCGTCTGCTGGTTGAGATAACGCTCATGACGAATACGGGCATAAAAGGCCCCGCTCTCCGGGTCCGGAGTATGCTGGAAGCGATTACCCGGCGTCAGATAGTTGTCCGCCCAGTGATAGGCTTCACCATAGGTGGTGCTATCGCCACGGCTGACATTGACGTTGAGATTCATATCCTCTGGCGCGTTACGGTAGTTATAGTCACGAGTAAAGACCGAACGCTCAACTACGTGGTGTCGGCTCTGTAAGTCCCACACCGATTCGCTCCCGCCGTCATGCTGCCCGGAGGGAGCGACCGAAGGCAACGACAGTCCCGTCTCGTAGTGTTGCTGGTCATCGTAGAACTCCGCCACATCAATATTCAGCCGGGTATCGGCGGTAAAGCGAAACCAGATCCCCACCTCGCCTAACAGGCGGGAGATAAAGGTCAGATCGTCCTCGCCATACTGCATCACCTGTTCACGCCGCGGATACTCATGCGCCAGTTGAAAGACAAAATCTTCCCCGCGCATCTGGTGACGGGTTCTGAGAATGTGCTCCACAATCTGCGGCGCCGACATATCCTGATAAATCCGGTTCTGATGGCTCTTCGACAGTAGCGCCAGACGCGGCTGTAACGTCAAGGCGTAGCGCGTTTCCTCTTTTGCGGTGGAAAGCCGTTCAAAAGAGGTGATCACTCCCTGAAGAACGCGCACCGGTTGCTGGATCTTAATGCCAAATCCCTGGTCAACCGGCGCCTGCAAGGTCAGCGAGGCGTTTTGCAGCAACATCTGCTGCGGGGTGATAGCTTTATCGCTGCTGGTAAATTCAATGGTATAGCGGAAAGGCTCACTTAAGTTTTCCTCGCCTTCAAAGCACAGAACATCCAGCAACGAGTTACAACCATGCACCTGTAACAGATGATGGCTGTGGTTGAACAACAGAGGCTTTATGTCACTCATGATTTATTTTCCTGTATCAAACGCCATGCTCTTTATCCCCCTTCCATCGCCTTCGGCCACGCTACCGCCCGTCGCTGTTTCCTGTTGATAAGGAGCCCAAAAGCGCACAAGGTTGGGCAGATTGTGTTGACCCCGGTACCCGGCAACAAAAACGACGGACAGGAAAACCTGTCCGTACGAAGAGTCATGAGATGGTCGGTTTAGAAAGCGCCATCCGCCGGAGTTGAAGCGGAGTTCGTCGAAACCTGACAGGCGTCGGGCTGCGGCACCAGGCTAATTTCGACCCGGCGGTTCAGCGCCCGGCCTTGCTGCGCATCGTTGCTGGCGACCGGACGGCTTTCGCCATAACCCTGCACCGCAAAACAGCTTTCCGGCACGTCGCCGGTATCGCGCATCCAGTTACGCACCGATTCGGCACGCTTCAGGGAGAGTGTCTGGTTGGATTTATCATCGCCTACGCTGTCGGTATGTCCGGCGATGACGATTAGCCAACCGGGCCTGGCTTTGATCCCCACCAGCGAGTTCACCAGCAGCTTGGTGGACCCCGGTTTAAGCGTCCACTTGCCGGTGTCGAATAGCGACATACTGTCGAGACGGACAATTTTCGGTACGATTTTTTCTACCGCTTTCGGCGGCGGAGGTGGAGGGACGTAGGAACGAATTGCTGCCAGTACCGGCTGACGCAGACGCTCGCCGCGATAGAGCCCAAGGCCCAGCGCCAGCGGCGCGCCATCACGCGCGAAGGCGTCCAGTTGCGCCGCATCCTGACGCAAAATCTGTACGGCGCGGGCTTTTGCGGCATGGTCGTCCATCGCCGTCCGTTCATAGCGCTGAACATCAAAGCCAACCCGCTGGAGGAGTTGCTGGTTGTTCCATGCGCTGCAGCACAGCGCAATCAGGGCCGCGAGGGAGAACAGACAGAATGCCCGCCGCAGAGCACGGCTTTTCGGCGTGATGCCGCCGCCCTGCGGCAGTATCGGTAAAATGAAATCCGGCAGTTTCCGCGCTTCTGCAGCAATTTCCGGTAACCAGGCTGGTAGTGAGTTGATGGAAGTATGCTCAGACAGCCAACGCTGCCATAGATTATCCGCCACGGCAGGCGCCCCGGCTGGCGTGAAATGATACAGTACGACCACCGGAGCGATCGGGGGAACATCGTCGCTTGCCGCCGCCAGTACGTTTAACGCCATCTGCTGCGTAAAGCGGGCAAGCGCATTTATCCTAAGCTGCGCCGCCAGGCGATGAGCGCCATCAGCCTGCATCAACCAGCTTGCGCTGCTGCACGGTACGCCGTCAGGCAGCCACACCTGCAACGTCTCTCCGGCACGCGCTGTCTGCCATAACGGTTCCAGCGATGCGCCGGACAGAGAGCTGTTCAGCAGTAACGGTATCGCCCGACGGGTATCGCCCCGCGCCTGGGCAAGCTGCCAGCGCAACTCGCGTAGCCGCCCCGCCAGCACCGCGTCATCATCATGTTGTTGCGGCTGCATGCAGAACATCACCGCCAGTTGCGCAATGAGCGCCGGGCGCTCATTGCGCACATAACGCACCGTCTGCTGCAACGCGGCGGTGGCGACTCTCAGCCAGCACCCCTGTGAGGTACGATAAACCGCGCTTTCTCCCGGCCAGTCCGCCGTGTCGCCGCAGACCAGCACAATCGGCAGTCGATACGGCGCCGACGGTAGCTCAACCAGCCAGTCGGCATCCGCAGGCCGCTCACGTTGTTGGCGCCCGACGTAGACCAGCCCGGCCGCTACGCCCGCCGCCGTCAACCCAACAGCCAGCACCCGGCCACCGGTGGATAACGGCAGAAACAGCAGGATCATCAACACCGCCAGCAGACCGCCCCACAGCCAGAGCAGGCGCTGATAGCGCGCGCTCATTGTCCGCCTCCCAGTCGCAACGCCGCCACCAGGGCATCCAGCCAGTAGTTCAACCCCAACCACAACGCGGCCACCAGCACCAGCGACACGCCAATACTGACCGGCCAACGACGCAACCAGTCTGCCAGACCGCGGCGGCCGGATAGATTCGCCAGAATCGGCTGCTGAGGATCGCCCGCAAACGGCGGTACACGCTCGTCAAGCGCGCTGACGAGCGCTGCGCGCGCCGGATCATTGAAGCCATACCGCCCCTTAAACCCCAGCGCCAGCACCCGATGGAAACAAGTCAGAACGAGGTTATCCGGCGCCGGCTCGCGCAGCACCTGGCGGATGCGCTCATAGAGCGCATCTCCGGCTTCCATGCCGCCAAAATATTTAACCTCAAGCGGCCGATCGTACCAGGCGATACAGGCGTCATCTTCCTCATTGCGCCCTTTCGCGGTTTCATCCAGCAGCGCACACCACGCATAGAGGATATGCTGACGGTTCGCCTCGCTGATATCAGCGGTCACCAGCTGCGCCATCACCTGTTCAATGTTGTCTACACAACGCTGCCAGAGATGTTTCCCCTCCCCCTCGGCCAGTTTGGCGCCAAGGCGCAGTTCCGTCACCGTTAGCCAGCTATCCGCCAGCAGAGCATCAATATTGATATCCTGGGTCATGAGCGCAGCACCGCATAGAGTTCGAGTTCAGGGTCGCCCAGCAGGCCGGGCACGTAAAAGACGCAACTCCCTTCCGCCAGCATCGCCTGCGCCGCCGGATGAGTCATATCAAGGGTGAAATACTGATTCTCCAGGCGCAGCGGGATGGCGGCGGGAACATGACTCATGGCTTTCAGCGGAATGCCGGGCTGCGAACCGTTGACCACCCGGTCAACCTCATCGGGGCTACCGGCTTTACACTGTTGCGGAAACTGCTCCAGCAGTTGCGCCGCAGGCAGCGCAGAGCGTACTGAGAGATAAAAGTCGGCCTCTTCACGCAGCCTTGGGTCGTGCAGCCGGGCATGCCAGCGCTTACGCCGGTCATCGTGCGTCATTTCAATCGCCACAACCCGGGATGGCAGGCTGGCTTCGAGCAGTACGCCGAGTAATTTGAACAGCGGTGGAAAGACTTCCGTCAACGCCTGATGGCGATAGGGCGGAATATCCGCCGTGGTATGGTCAAGGGAGAAGGTCAACAGGCTGCCCGCCAGGCTGGCCAGCGCTTCATACAGCCGTTCCGGATGTACCTGCGGATGGCGCAGGAAATGGTTCAACACCGGCTCCGCGCTGTTAAGCGCGTTCAGCAGCCAAAACAGCGATACATCCGCTACCGCAAAATCCGCCATCCTGGCATTGCTTTCCCTACGCATGGCCATCAGGCGTTGCAGGCGCACACCCAGTTGATTCGTCAGCTGTTCCGTTTGTTCGTGCAGCCAGCGGCTGGCCAACACTTTCAGCAGCGGCGGGATAAAGTCCTCATCCAACGACCAGCAATCCTGACTGTCGCGACGTAATCTGGCGACGGCGACGGTTTGATAATCGCCGTTATTGTCATCCGCTGTGCGCAGCGTCAGTTGCGCAAGCATCACCGCAATTTGTCGACTGTCTTCGCCGTATCTGTTGCGTACTTCTCGCCAGGCCAAACGCCAACGTACCGGCCGCTCTGCGCGTTGTTCCATCTGCAGGCAGTTGCCGCCGTTTTCATGCTCATGAGGCAGCGCCAGCACCACCGTTAATTCGCGGCTTTCCGCTTGCGGCAACACCATGACCTCAGGCAGCGCATCAGCATTATCGCTGTCGATAAGCGTTCCATCAGGAAAGCGTATATAGAGGTGGCTGGCCTTCAGCTTCCCCTGTTTTAGCAATGCGGCGTCAAATTCGACGCGGATAATCCCCCAGGGATTCATCACGCCCAGACGGGCGATACATTCGCTTTGCCAGGCCGCCTGATTCACCTGTTGTTGAAAATGTTGTGGGGAGATCATCTGGCCCCTGCCCCACAGTGGTCGTAATGTCTTCATCGCACCTCCTGTGCGTTACTCTTGCTTCTTCAATAAGGTGTTCATCAATCCGATATTTAATTTCACCACGCTAAATGATTGGCGAACGGTATTTCGAAAGAGAAAAGTTGAATTATTATTATTGATATTTATTTTTTCTTGAATGATTAGCGGATGGGTTTTAATATTACTGAAACGACTCACGCTCAGGGATTTAAGCAACAGCCCGACAACCCTCTGTTCAATTTCGTTATGCAGTGCCAATTGTGAATGAATACGGGCACTGAGTCGCTCACCCGGAAAGGCGTCGTTCATTACATTCCTTATATATCCGAACCGTTTCAGAATGAATCGCTGGTTTTAGTTAACCACCCAGATTAATGAACTATATTTAGATTGATATCAAGAATATTCACCGAGAGAATAAAAAACAAAGCAACTGACAATTGCAATATGACAATATATTGCGTTGCAATAGGTGCTTTTCGCAGTAAATTAAACCAGAAACTTACTAACGGACGGGGCATGCGCCAATGATGCCTATTCCATTGATATAAATCATCACTTATCGCCAGGCCGCAGCAATATTGGCCTGAAAGGCTTTTTGTCACAATTATATTTTTGGCGAATTATTTACAAACACTCTACCTCGTCTTAAAGCGCACTAGCCGGAGAAATCTCCCTTCTACAGTGGAGAATGATTTTATTACCGGCAAGTAATATTCATTTAAATAATAGAACCCATTATTTACGCGCAATAATGGGTCAATCTCTTTTTTTCCCTTGACTCGGCTTATCCTGTTGCCCGCATCAGCAACCCGACAATAAACGCGCCGCCAAGCCCGGCAGTGATAATACCAATCGGTAATTCTTGATTCGCTATCAGGCTTCGGCTGAGTATATCGCCGCCAGTGAGCAATATCGCGCCAAGCAAACCGCACATCGGCACGGCCATTCGATGCCTGACGCCAACGGCCCGACGCGCCAGATAAGGCACCATCAGGCCGACGAAACCAATAACCCCGGTTATAGAAACCAGCAAAGCGGTAGCCAACGCGCAGCAGAGGAAGGTTTCGCTTCTCAACCGCTCAACCTCGACGCCCAGCGAGCAGGCCGTCTGCTCCCCCGCCAACAGCGCATCCAGCGCCCGCCAGCGGCGCAGGGTAAATCCACTCAACAACGCCAGGCTCAATAAGGGAATGAACAGGTTGTCCCATCGCGCCAGTCCCAGACCGCCCAATGACCAGAATAGCAACGAACCAGCCGCCCGCTGGTCGCCGGAAAAGACCAGATAGCTGGTCAGCGCGCTGAAAAGAAACGACACCGCCAGGCCACAGATGATTAATTGTTCCGCTCGCCTTAGCTGGTTGACGCGAAACAATATCATCACCGCCAGCGCGGATAATATCCCGCCGACGAAAGCCGAGCCCGGCAGCGTGAGTGGCCCCAGTACATCGCCGAAGCGGGTGATCACCAGCACCGCGCCAGCGGAAGCGCCTGAAGACAGGCCAAACAAAAACGGATCGGCCAGTTCGTTGCGTGTCGTGGTCTGTAAGAGCAAGCCGACGATCGCCAGCCCCGCGCCGGTTAGCGCCGCCAGCAGGACTCGCGGTAGGCGTAAGTCAATGACGATAGTTTTCACTATTTCGGCAACGGGAGCGGATGCCAGGCCCAACGCGGATAGCACCTGTCGCCACGAGAGTTCCACACTCCCCCACTGCAGACTCGCTATCATCATGCCGCATAAAACGACGGATGCCAGCGCCGTCCATAGAACAAAACGTTGCATTGACGGCCTCATTTCACGTCCGTGGCATATAAGAGGTGCGCCAGCTTCTCAACCGCCGCAATATTCGCCGGACCCGGAGTCAATTCAGCATACTGTAGCTTAAGATAACGCTGCTGCCGGACGGCGGGCGTCTGTTTCATCAGGGGATGAGATTCGAGTACACGCTGCAGCGCCGCGGTTCCCGTGCCGGTTTGGTAATCGAGCAGAATAATCACCTGTGGTTCGCTGGCCGCCACCGCCTCCCAGCTCGTCGTGGTCCAGTTCGCGTCCAGAGTATCCATCACGTTGCGTCCCCCGGCCGCCTCGATAATGGCCGTCGGCATCCCGTACTTGCCGCTGGTAAAGGGTTTATCCTCGCCGGAGTCATAGACAAAGACCCGCTGCGGCGGTGTATTCGCTGCCCTGACAGGCAGGTTCGCCAGCCGACGTTTCCACCCTTCCACCAGCGCTTCTGCCTGTTGTTGCTTGCCAAAAATCTTGCCCAACTTGAGTTCATCGTTGTAAAGCAAACTCATGTCGGCTTTCTTTGCCTGCCCGCCGGCCTGTACGCAACTTTCACTCAATACCAGCGCGTTAATTCCATATGGCGCCAGCGTCTGCGGCGTCACATCGCCGCCAATTTTCATGCCGTAGTTCCAGCCGGCGAAGAAAAAGTCTGGCCGGACCGCCAGCAGCGTTTCCAGCGACGGGTATTTAGGCGCCAGCTCGGGGATGGCCCCCATCGCTGCTTTAAACTGTGGCGTGAGTTTATACCAGCCGGTGATGCCGGTTAGCCCCACAATCCGATCCTGGAGATCGAGCGCGAAGGCCATTTCCGCCATATTAAGATCGTTAATTACCGCACGCAGTGGGGGTTGATTAAAGGTGATGGGTTTACCGCAGCTGTCCACGGTAACGGGAAATGGATTCGCTAACGCTAACGGGCTACTTAACAGCAGCCATAAGATAGTTAAAAGTCTGTTCATATTTACTCGAGGCCATTAAGCGCGATGAGGAACTTCAAAAATGCGCAGCGCTTTACCGCTCACGGGATGCGCCACGCGAAAACTGGTCATGCCAAAAACCGGATAGCTTACGCTGGGGTGCAGCGCAGCCTCGGGTACGTCGCAAATCACCTGCTTGCCGTGGTGGATAACCAGCATTCGGTCGGCAAAGGCTTCAGCCGCGGCAAGATCGTGTAATACCGCAATCACCGCCACCTCTGTGCGCTTTACCAGGGTAAGCAACTCGCTTCTCGCCAGCGGATCGAGGTGATTGGTCGGCTCATCCAGCAATAGTAATTCGGGGGATTGCGCCAGCGCGCGGGCAAGCGCGGCGCGCTGACGCTGACCACCGGAGAGGTTGCCCAGCGGGCGATGGCGTAAAGGCTGCAGACCCGTATCACTAATAACGCTATCCACGATGCGCCGTCCCTGCGCCGAGGACGGTGATTCGCGATACGGTAAACGGCCCAATTGAACATACTCTTCCACCGTCAGGCGCAAATCGGGGATATCGTTTTGCGACAGGAAGGCAATATTCCGCGCGCGCGCTTGTGGCGACAGATGCCGTAGTTGACACCCCTGCCAGTACAGCGTTCCTTTATCCGGATTGACTTCGCCAATAATGGCTCTTAATAGGCTCGACTTACCGCTGCCGTTAGGTCCAATAACCGCCAACTTTTCCCCGGCTCGGAGTGAGAAATGAATCCCGTCAAGTATTACCGTCCCCTTTTTGACAGTCAGACTCAGCCCCTTGATGCTAAGTATTTCAGTATCACTCTTAAGCATACTTATCGATTTTATTATGTTATAACATAACAACTATGTACCACAGCCAGCTCGTCTCTGCAAAGGGGGTTGCATAATTTGTTATCGCAATACTTTAAAAAAGGTCTTCAGTGCCGGAGCGTACACTCCCAGGTCGCCTTCCGGACAGAGATTCGCTATCATCCCCCCTCACCCTTATGCAGCGCCTGCCCATGTCCACCGTCATTGATACCTTTATCGCCCCACCTTGTTCCGCGCAGATTAAGATCCTCTACGAGGACGCGCATTTGTTGTTGATCGACAAACCCAGCGGCCTGCTCAGCCTGTCGGGTAAGAACCCGCAGAACCAGGATTCAGTTCATCATCGCCTGGTGCGGGATTTTCCGGGATGCACGCTGGTGCATCGACTCGATTTCGGGACGTCCGGGCTGATGGTGGTCGCACGTAACAAAACGATCAACGCCGCGCTGTGTCAGCAGTTCAGCCAGCGGGCGGTAAGCAAGGTCTATCACGCCCTGTTATGCGGACATCCAGAGGAAGATGAAGGGATTATAGACGCGCCGATTGCCAAGGATCCGGCGCTGTTTCCGCGCATGGCGATTAGCGCGCGTAATGGTAAACCGGCGCGCTCGCGCTATCAGGTGCTATCACGGGAATGGTTGCCAATAGCCGGTGGTTCGCTGGCGGTAACGCGCGTGCGGCTGCTGCCGGAAACCGGACGCACCCATCAGCTACGCATCCACTGCCAGCATCTCGGCTATCCGATTCTCGGCTGCGATCTCTACGGAGGGCTGGTGGAGCATCAGGCCTCACGCCTGATGCTCCACGCCAGTGAACTGCATTTTCATCATCCGGTCAGCGGTAAAGCGATAGCGGCGCGCCAGCCCAGTCCTTTTTGATTCGTCAGGCGCAAATCACTTTTATCGCCAGCCCGCCGCGCGAGGTTTCGCGATATTTATCGTTCATATCTTTGCCGGTTTCATACATCGTCTCAATAACCTTGTCGAGACAGACCCGCGGCTCGCTGGTACGACGGAGCGCCATCCGCGCGGCGTTTACCGCCTTCACCGCATTGATGGCATTGCGTTCGATGCAGGGAATTTGCACCTGTCCGGCCACCGGATCGCAGGTCAGACCGAGGTTATGTTCCATCGCAATTTCCGCGGCGTTGCATACCTGCGCCGGGCTGCCGCCAAGCAGTTCTGTCAACCCTGCCGCCGCCATAGAGCAGGCCACGCCAATTTCGCCCTGACAGCCAACTTCTGCGCCAGATATAGAGGCATTCATCTTATACAGTGAACCGATAGCCGCCGCAGCCAGCAGATAGCGGGCAATCGAGTTGGCATTGACCGGGCGGCGAAACTTGTCGTAATAGGCCAGAACCGCCGGAATAATCCCGCAAGCGCCATTGGTCGGCGCAGTGACGACCCGGCCACCGGCGGCGTTCTCTTCGCTCACCGCCAGCGCGAACATATTGATCCAGTCGATAACGTTCATCGGGTCGCGGGAAAGGCTGTCGCTGGCCACCAGCTGTCGGCGCAGCGCAGCCGCTCTGCGCGGTACGTTGAGCGGCCCCGGCAGCACGCCCTCGGTATTCATTCCCCGCTCAATACCGTTATGCATCACCGCGTAAATGGCGGCGAAACCGGCATCGATTTGTCCCTTATCGCGCAACGCCAGCTCGTTTTGCATCATCAGGCCAGAGATGGAAAGGCCATTGTGCTCGCACAGCTGAAGCAGTTGATGGGCGGAGCGGAAATCAAAGGGGACCGGCGTTGCAACATCGTGAGTCTGGCCAAAACATGCCTCCTCAACGATAAACCCGCCGCCAATTGAGTAATAGGTTTTGCTGAGTAGCGGCTGCTGATGATCCCAGGCGCTGATGCGCATACCGTTCTCATGGCGTGCCAGCGCGCTATCATGAAATACGATGCTCTCCGGCAGCGGGAAATCGACCTGTCGGCTCCCCTTCGCCACCGGCAGACGGCCGCTCTCTGTCACCCGCTGAATAAATGCCGGGATGGCGTCAATATCGACATCCTGCGGACTATTTCCGGCCAGCCCCATGATGATGGCGACATCGGTCGCGTGTCCTTTGCCGGTCAGCGATAGCGAACCGTACAGATCGACGACAATGCGCGTAGTCTGCGCCAGGTTGCCGCGGGTCGCCAGCTCGGTGATAAAACTTTTTCCTGCATTCATCGGCCCCACCGTATGGGAGCTCGAAGGGCCAATACCAATTTTGAAAATATCGAAAGCGCTAATCATATTCACACCTCGGTTTACCGTGTAGTGAAGACCAGGTTTCATAGCCACGAAAAAAATGGGGCGACCATGATCGTCGCCCCGTTGCGTTACAGCGCCTGGGTGAAGGTTCGCGAAATGACATCCTGCTGCTGTTCGTGGGTCAGCGCATTAAAGCGCACCGCATAGCCAGAGACGCGGATGGTCAGGTTCGGATAATTTTCCGGATGAGCTATGGCATCCAGCAGCATCTCGCGGTTCATCACGTTGACGTTCAGATGCTGACCGCCCTCGATCCGCTCTTCGTGGTGGAAGTAGCCATCAAGCAGACCGACGAGGTTGGTTTGCCGGACGCTCGCCTCTTTGCCTAACGCCGCCGGGACAATCGAGAAGGTATAAGAGATCCCGTCCTTCGCGTAGGCGAACGGCAACTTAGCCACGGAAGTCAACGAAGCGACCGCCCCTTTACGATCGCGGCCATGCATCGGATTTGCCCCCGGCGCAAACGGCGTACCGGCGCGGCGGCCATCCGGGGTATTACCAGTTTTCTGACCGTACACCACGTTTGAGGTAATCGTCAGAATCGACTGCGTCGGCACCGCGTTACGGTAGGTCGGCAACACCTTAATTTTCTTCATGAAACGTTCAACGAGATCGCAGGCGATACTATCAACGCGCCGATCGTTATTGCCATACTGCGGATAATCGCCTTCAATCTCAAAATCGATCGCCAGGCCGCTGTCGTCACGGATGGGTTTCACCTTCGCGTGCTTAATAGCCGAAAGCGAATCCGCCGCCACCGACAGACCGGCAATCCCGCAGGCCATGGTGCGGTATACATCGCGGTCGTGCAGCGCCATCAGCGAGGCTTCATAACTGTATTTATCATGCATGTAATGAATGATGTTCAGCGCGCTGATGTACTGCACCGCCAGCCAATCCATAAAATGATCGAGGCTGGCCATCACTTTGTCGTAATCCAGCACGTCGTCCATCAGCGGCGCGGTTTTCGGCCCGACCTGGATTTTGAGTTTCTCATCCACCCCGCCATTGATTGCGTACAGCAGCGTTTTGGCGAGGTTGGCGCGCGCGCCGAAGAACTGCATCTGTTTGCCGATGACCATCGGGCTGACGCAGCAGGCAATGGCGTAATCATCACTGTTGAAATCGGCGCGCATCAGGTCATCGTTTTCATACTGTAGCGAGGAAGTGACGATCGAGACCTGGGCGGCGTATTTCTTAAAGGCAATCGGCAGCGCTTCAGACCACAATACGGTAAGGTTAGGTTCCGGCGCCGGGCCCATGGTGTGCAACGTATGCAGATAGCGGAAAGAGTTTTTAGTCACCAGCGTGCGGCCATCCAGCCCCATCCCGCCAATCACTTCGGTTGCCCAGATGGGATCGCCGGAGAACAGCGTGTCGAATTCCGGCGTACGCAGGAAACGCACCATGCGGATCTTCATAATGAAGTGGTCGATCAGCTCCTGGGCCTGTTGTTCATTGAGGATCCCGGCGTGGAAGTCGCGCTCGATATAGATATCGAGGAAAGAGGCGGTGCGCCCCAGCGACATCGCGCCGCCGTTTTGCGATTTCACCGCCGCCAGATAGGCGAAGTACAACCACTGTACCGCTTCCTGGGCGTTGCGCGCCGGGCGGGAGATATCACAGCCATATTTCGCCGCCATCTCCTGCATTTGCAGCAGCGCGCGGCGGTGCTCCGCCAGCTCTTCACGCAGACGAATAGTGGCTTCCAGATCCTGCCCGCGCTCGAGCGTTGCCTGCAGATCGGCAAACTGTAGCTCACGTTCCCGCACCAGGTAGCGAATGCCGTATAGCGCCACCCGGCGGTAGTCGCCAATAATACGCCCGCGGCCATAGCCGTCCGGCAGGCCAGTCAACACGCCGGATTTACGGCAGCGCAGCATATCGGGCGAATAGGCGTCAAATACCCCCTGATTGTGGGTTTTACGCAGCTCGCTAAACAGATATTCAAACTGGCTATCCATTTCCCGGCCATAGGCATCAAACGAGCTTTTAATCATGTTAATGCCGCCAAACGGATGTAGCGCGCGCTTGAGCGGTTTATCCGTTTGCAGACCGACAATTTTCTCCAGCGCCTGGTCGATATAGCCGGCATCGTGAGCGGTAATGGTGGTGGCGATATTGGTATCAAAATCAACCGGCGCGTGGGTGGCGTTCTCTACGCGAATGCCAGCCATCACTTTTTCCCACAGCGCGGTCGTCGCCGGCGTCGCCTGTGCGAGGAACGATTCATCCCCGGTATATGGCGTATAGTTGTGCTGAATAAAGTCACGGACATTAATTTCTTCTTTCCAGTCCGTACCGTTAAATCCGTGCCATGCTTCGGCGTACAGCATATCGCTGGTATCGATATTTACCTTCATGAAAAATAATCTCTCTACAGGACAACAACGTAATTAAGCAAATTCCAGGGATGCATTAATTTTGCCTAAATGAATGGCATCGAGCGCAATCATCTTCTCTTCATTGGTGGGTATGACTGCAGATATCACTCGAGCCTCGCGGGAAGAAATAATACGTTCACCGGCGGAGTTGGGTTGTTTATTTAACGCATCGTTCAGGCTGACGCCGAATACCGCTAAATGCTCAATCACCAGTTGGCGGATTAATACCGAATTTTCGCCGATGCCGCCGGTAAAAATAATCGCGTCAAGGCGGCGTAGCGAGGCGGCATGGCCGGCAATGTGGCGGGCAATACGATGCACAAAGGTTTTAATCGCCAACCGCGCGCGTTCATGCCCCTCATGCCAGGCTTTTTCCAGCACCCGCAGGTCGGATGACAATCCGGATATCCCCAACAATCCGGACTCCTTATTCACCACGCGTTCCAGATCGCTGAGCGTCTGGTTAGTTTCGCCGGCAATCCACGCCA
Source organism: Klebsiella sp. SYXHC3 (assembly GCF_057196925.1). Classification (NCBI taxonomy): domain Bacteria; kingdom Pseudomonadati; phylum Pseudomonadota; class Gammaproteobacteria; order Enterobacterales; family Enterobacteriaceae; genus Klebsiella; species Klebsiella sp. SYXHC3. The sequence goes on from NZ_JBXUNG010000001.1 coordinate 937,480, forward strand.
TCGCGCCAAAATCGACATCCCCGCTGCGGGTGCCCATCATCAAACCTTCCAACGGCGTCATGCCCATCGAGGTGTCCGCGCTGTGGCCGTTGCGTACCGCGCAAATCGACGCGCCGTTGCCAAGATGAGCAATGACCAGCCCGCTATCCTGCTCGGGTAAATCAAGCAGCGCCAGCGCGCGCTGAGCCACATAACGGTGCGAGGTGCCGTGGAAACCATAGCGACGCACGCCCAATCGCTGGTAATAGTCCCACGGCAGGCCGTAAAGAAATGCCTCTGGCGCCAGCGTCTGATGAAAGCTGGTATCAAACACCGCCACCTGCAGTACGCCGGGGAATAACTGCTGCGCTGATTCAATACCGCTGAGATTGGCGTAATTATGTAGCGGCGCCAGCGGCGACACCTGGCGAATATTATCGATAACCTCATCGGTAATGATCGCCGATTCGGTAAATATGCTGCCGCCGTGCGCGATACGGTGGCCAATTAACGCCACGCTATCCATTAAATCTCGTTTTTCTAATTCAAATGCGATCGCCTTCAATGCGCCCTCATAGCTGCGGTGAGCCAGCTTAGCCGGCTCTCCACCATTTATTGACAGGAACGCATTTTCAGAATTAATGCCATCTGCAATACCAGCCATTAATACTTCACAGCTGGCGGCATCAAGTACTGAAAATTTAATTGAAGACGAGCCGCAGTTAATGACCAGTACTACCGGATATTCATTCATGTCATCACTCCGCTCGTCCTGAGCTTAATTAAAACAGTTTGTAAACGATGTTCAGAATGGTCAGCAGACCGATTACCGTGACGAAGACGTTGTCCAGGCGGCCGCGATATTTAGCCAACGATGGCGCTTTACGAATGGCGTACATCGGCAGCAGGCACAGCAGTGAGGCAATAATCGGCGCGCCCATCGCTTCAATCAGATCGAGAATGTTCGGGTTGGCGTAGGCGACAATCCACGTTGAGCCCATGATAAAGATCATGCTGATGGTGTTGAGCTTGCCGCTGGAAACGCGGGTTTTATCGCCTTTGTAGCCAAACTTCAGCACCAGACCGTTCAGGCCTTCCAGCGTGCCGAGATAGTGGCCGAAGAAGGATTTGAAAATCGCCACCAGCGCAATGATTGACGCGCCATATTCAAGCACCGTGGCAAAGGTGGATTTGGTGCCGGACAGCGAGGCGAAGTGGTTCGCCAGGTATGAGAGCACCGGGATATTCTGCGCCTTGGCATCGGCCATATTCTGCGGCGACAGAGTAAACAGGCAGCTGAAGGCAAAGAACATTACCACGGCCACCATCAGCATGCTGGCGCGAGAGATAATCTGAGAACATTTGCGCTCGGTGAACTCGCGACCAAACTCTTTTTCATACTCTTCGCGCTTGGAAACCACGAATGAAGAGACAATAGGCGAGAAGTTAAACGAGAACACCATAATCGAAATACCCAACCAGACGGTAACCAGAATGCCATCGTGACCGGTTAGCGAAATCTCGCTTAAATTGACCTGATCGATAACCGCGGAGTTCCAGTAAGGGATCAGCGACAGCGAAATCAGCACCAGGCTGGCGATAAATGGCCATACCAGATAGCTCATCACTTTCACCATCAGGTCTTTACCGAACCAGATGACGAACGCCATTAGCAGCAGCAGGAACAGCGCGACAAAACCACGGTTCAGCGCCGGCAACTGCAGCTGGTTTTCCCAGAAGGTCATAAAGGTATTAGTGATTGTCACGCCGTAAATCCACAGCAGCGGGCAAATCGCAAAGAAATAAAGGAAGGTAATCACCACCCCGCCGGTTTTACCAAAGTGCTCTTCTACCGTTTCGGTGATGTTGCCGGAAGGATTTGAGCCGGATAGGCACAGCCGCGCCAGCGCCCGGTGGCAATAGAAGGCGATCGGGTAGGCCAGCACTAACATCAGTAAGATGGGGATCAGGCCGCCGAAGCCGGCGCGGATCGGGAAGAATAATACCCCGGCGCCAATGGCGGTGCCGAATAAGCCCAGGGTCCAGGTGGTGTCCGATTTGCGCCAGGACGACTCTTTTGTCTGGCTGGATACAATGCTATCTGTAGTACTCATATCCTATCCTCATCAAAAAGATTAAGCGTCAACTAAACCAGTAATTTGCGATACGCGAGACAGGTCGATATTACCGCCGGAAATAATGCTGACGGTTTTTCGGTTCTGGATATAGCTGTCCAGCTTACCGCTTAATAATGCGGCACAGGCTAACGCCCCGGCCCCTTCGGTAATCACTTTATTGCGTTGAATAAGTGCGACCATACTGTTGCGAATTTCGTCTTCGCTAACCAGCACAATATCGTCGACTAATTCACGCACGATCTGATAGGTAATATTTCCCGGACGAGAAACGTCGCAACCGTCAGCAAGGGTGGCATTAGTGCGATGATTGGTAATTTCTCCGGCGTAATACGAGGCGGCCATGCCGTGAACGTTTTCCGACTGTACGCCAATAATACGAATAGTCGGGTTGATCGATTTAATCGCCACCGCGATACCGGCAATTAAACCGCCGCCGCCAATCGGCACAATAACGTTATCGACATCATATAAATCCTCCATGATTTCCAGACCAATAGTCCCCTGGCCGGCTATCACTTTCGGGTCATCGTAGGGAGGAATAAATATACGCCCTTCCATTTCGACAATTTCGCTGACTTTGGCGATAGTGTCGTTAAAGTTATCGCCATGTAGCACTACTTCCGCCGAATAGTCGCAGGTGGCGGCAACTTTCGATTTTGGCGCGCCTTTCGGCATCACCACTTTGCCGTCAATACCGAGCATAGCGCAGGAGAGCGAAACGCCCTGCGCATGGTTACCGGCGGAACACGCCACCACGCCTTTGCGCTTTTCGGCATCGGTCAGCGAGCTGAGTTTATTAAACGCGCCGCGAATTTTAAAAGAACCGGTGCGCTGCATATTTTCAAACTTAAGGAAGATTTCGCCTTTGCATCGTTCACTGAAATAATTTGAGCGCGGCATCCCCGTTTTATATATTTTACCTGCCAATCTTTTTTTCGCTTCGAGGATATCTTCAATAGCAACCGGAAGATCGTATGTAATATGCATGAGAACCTCTTAACCTGGAATTAAAAAATAGCGTTAATGGGCAGCGATTGATAAACAGATCGCAGCTTAAGTTTCAATCAATACAAAAAGACAATTAGTCCACGGTAATTAATTGTCGTCGTCGGCAGCCGCTATGGGCTGAATATTCTTTCGCTAATTCAACTAACGCCGAGGCCGCGCTTTTAATGCGATAATTTTTCGACCACACTGCAGCATAATGCGCCACCGGTAACGCATCCTCGACAGGAATGGTAATAAATTGATTAGAGCCAAAAGGTGCGGTCATATCACAAGGAATAACCGTCAGGAAATCAGCATTGAGAACAAGATTATAAATAGTAACGACAGAGTCTGTTTTAACGATGTTTTCATTGTTGATGCCGCTGCGTTGAAGCGTGGCGAGGAGTTCACTGTAGTAACCCATATTAGTTTGCGGCAATACCCACTGTTCGTGCTGTAACGATGCCAGCGTGGCACTGCCGCTGCGCGTTCGCGATTTGCTGGCCACCAGCACGAACTCCGATTCAAATAGCGGTTCGACATGCAGATCGTGCAGCTTCATCTCATCGCTCAACGTGCCGATGGCGAAATCGAGACGGCCATCGCGAATCGCCGGCAGGAACGATGAAAGCTGCGCTTCGTACATCGAGACCTGTGCTTTGGGAAATAACTTTTTGAATTTATGGATCATATCCGACATAAAAGTGAAGCCGATCAGCGACGGGAAACCGAAAGAGACGTCAACGACGGTGCTGCAGGTCATGCTGTTCATTTCGTTAACCATATTTTTCATTTCGCGGGTAATCGACTCCGACCAGCTCAACAGCACCTGTCCGGCCTCCGTCAACGTAACACCGGTATTTTTACGGACAATAAGCTCAGTGCCGAAATAGTCTTCAATATCATTAATCGTTTTACTGACTGCAGGTTGAGTTAATCCTAACTCTTTCGCTGCCGAACCAATCGAACCACTTCTGATCACCTCCTGGAATACAACCAGGTGCTGAGTTTTAGGGAGCGGAATAGTATTCATATTGGTTATCCACGTTAATGACTTTGTTGACGGCGGAAAGTGTATCAAATGATGATCCGCTGGTTGTGTGAGACCACTCACAAAGCACTTTCACCTATAATCAACCTCATCCATGAAACAAAATAAAGCAATTAAAATCAATAAGATAAAAACAAAAACATGAAATTAAGCATGATTTTAGTCAAAGAAATATGAGGGGATAAAAAATATTTATGGGGATAAAAAAGGTTAATTTTTAAGCTAAATGCGAGCAGGGAAAGGGTAATTTTCAAGCAATAAAAGGAGATATTTCACATTAATTCCTGATTAAAACACAGGTGTAAACAATCAAATAAAATGAGAAAACTGTATTTATTTCGATTTATTACGGGATGAGGTCACAATTTTTCACGTTATTTGTATGTAAAGATATATTTAATTAATTAAGTTGAAAACAAAAACAAACAATGAATTATCATTTACAACATTATTTTAACCTCATTTTTTAGCTATTTTATAGCAGGTAATTCCTTGATTAAAATCAATATCGATTTTTCATCCACTCACAAACCTGCTAAATAGTGATTTGTGCTAAACATCACAAATCCAAAAACTAATCATCAATGTATCGCAGATAACACCAACCGGTTAACGCGCAAATCACCGCACAGATTGCCAACGCGACGCCGAGCGATTGCCCCCACCCCACCAATGCCAGCCCCAAGCCGATAACCAAATAATAGGTCAGGCCGAACAGCGCTCCGGCGCTACCACGACAATCAGCGTAGTCGCTAAGCGCCGTTCCCAGCACTACGGGGATCGCCATGGCATAGGCTGTCGCCACTGCGATCATCGGCAGCAAAAAGAACCATGAATCCGCTAACAGGCATACGCCTGCGCTGGCGAGCAATAACAGCAGACCGGCACAGATAAAAATAGGCCGCTGCCCTGCTCCACGTCGCAGCAACAAACGATTGCCCTGCGCGCCAACCAACGCCCCTGCCGCCAGCGCCATGCCGCTATAGCCAAAGGTCCGCGCATCCAGCCCCAGGCGGGCAAAAAGGAAAGGTCCCTGGCTGTAATAGCTGAACAAACCGATATTCAATGCCGCCACCAGCGCCACCGCAAAACGGATTTTCGCATCCGCCAGCATGCGCAGCATTAACGGCCAGAGCGCCTGATCCCCCGTTCGCGGCGGCCGGGTTTCCGGCATGATCACCGCGCACAGCAGCAACAGCGCCGCCGCCAGCAACGCCAGTGCGCCGAAGACGCCGTTCATTCCGCGCCAGGCCGTCAGCACGCCGCCAAGATAAACGCCAATTGCCGGGCTGATAGCCAGCGCCATGCCGACAAAAGAAAAGATCGCCGCCAACCTCCGGCCATCAAACGCATCCCGCAGCACCGTTTGCCCAACCACCGACCCGATTGCCGCGCCGAAAGCCGCCACGATACGAGCCGCCAGCAGTACGCTAAAATCTGGCGCCGTCAGCGCCAGCATGCAGCCTGCGGTATACACCGCCAGACCGAGCAATAACGCCGGCCGCCGCCCGCGCCGGTCGCTGAACCAGCCCCAGAACAGCACGCCAACGGCAAAGCCAATAAAATAGACCGCCAGCGTCTGCGCCGCATCGGCGGCGCTAACGGAAAAATGTGCGCTGATATCAGTCAGCGCCGGGCTATAGATAGTTTCCGCGATTTGCGGAAACATGAGTAATGCGGTAACCAGCGCCATCGCCGAACGACTTAACATATCCACCTCCCTCGTCAAAGGCGCCATTGTAGGGAGCGGCAAAAACGGCGATTATAAATATAATGACATTTAACATCGAGAATCAGACATTATGGCATGGCTCAGCGCGGATGCATCCTTTGACCCTGATACGCTCAGTGCGCCGCTGATTGGCGTGCAATCCACGCTTAACGGCGATCATGACGACGGTCTGCATCGTCATCAAATGGGGCAGATGTTATTTACCCGTCAGGGTTGTATCCGGCTGACGCTAAATGATGGCGCGCTATTGTGTATGTTACCGCCGACCCGCGCGGCGTGGATCCCCGCAGGCGTGACGCACCGCGCCCAAATGCAGCACATCGTTGATTACCGTTCGGTGTGGTTCGCCAATACGCATTATCCCGAGTTACCCGCCGCCCCGGCCATCCTCAACGTTACCCCGCTGCTGCGCGAGTTGCTCGAACGCATTAGCGCCAGCCCGTGGGATACTGACTGGCAACAGGGCCCGGCCCGGCACCTGGCGGCGCTCTGCGTGGCGGAAATCGGCGCGGCAAAACATGAGCCGATGATGCTAACGCTGCCGCAGGATAAACGTCTGCGCCATCTCAACGGCCATGGGCAACCGCCGCAGCTTCAGCAACTGGCGGCGCAATGCGGCGCCGGAGAAAAGACCATCAGCCGCCTGTTTCAACGTGAAACCGGCATGTCATATCAGCAGTGGCGCCAACAGTGGCGGCTGATGAAAGCCGTTGAGCTATTGGCCAGCGGTCAACGCATTACGGATGTCGCCCAGGCGCTGGAGTTTGCCAGCGATAGCGCCTTTATCTACTTTTTCCGCAGCCAGACCGGCAAGCCCCCCGGACAATACATCGCCAGGTAAATAGTCTGTTTTCGGTCAAAATGTTAACTCCAACACGCGAAGCGGCCGATATTCGGCTAAGGTTTTCTGATGGCCGTTCGCAGTGGCGCGAAGTCAGCAAAACGCAAAAATGGAGAATTATCGATGACGAGATCGGTTCTACGTCGCCCGGAAACCCTGACCTACCTTATTCAACTGGCACTGGGAGGCGCAATATTAAGCCTGGCGACATTCGCCGCGCAGGCAGATGACAACACCTCCCCGGTACCGCAATCGCCTGATGAACTATTAGGCCCGCTGTTTAACGACGTGCAGAGCGCGAAACTATTCCCTGACCAAAAAACCTTCGCTGATGCGGTACCGAACAGCGATCCGCTGATGATCCTTGCCGACTATCGAATGCAAAAAAGCCAGGCCAGCTTCGATCTGCGCCATTTCGTTGAGATCAACTTCACCCTGCCGCGTGATAACGATCAATACGTGCCGCCGAAAGGACAAACTCTGCGTCAACACATCGATGGGCTATGGCCAGTATTAACCCGCAGCACCGTCGAGGTCGAGAAATGGGATTCGCTGCTGCCGCTGCCGAAACCTTATGTGGTACCCGGTGGACGCTTCCGCGAGGTTTATTACTGGGATAGTTATTTCACCATGCTGGGCCTCGCCGAAAGCGGGCACTGGGATAAAGTGGAAGACATGGTGGCCAACTTCGCCGCCGAAATAGACCGCTGGGGCCATATTCCAAACGGCAACCGCAGCTACTATCTGAGCCGTTCGCAGCCGCCGTTCTTCTCCTTTATGGTTGAGCTGCTGGCCAGCCACGATGGCGATCGGGCGCTAAAGACCTGGCTGCCGCAGATGGAAAAAGAGTATCGCTACTGGATGGAAGGCGCCGATGCGCTGACGCCCGGTAAAGCCAATAAACGCGTGGTGCGTATGGAAGATGGCGCGCTGCTCAACCGCTACTGGGATGATAACGATACACCGCGTCCGGAGTCCTGGCTGGACGATGTCACCACCGCCAAAAACAATCCTAACCGCCCGGCCACCGAAATCTATCGCGACCTACGTTCCGCCGCGGCTTCCGGATGGGACTTCAGCTCTCGCTGGATGGATAATCCGCAGCAACTGGGGACAATCCGCACCACCAGCATCATTCCGGTCGATCTCAATGCGCTGATGTTCCACATGGAGAAAACCATCGCCCGCGCCAGTAAGGCCGCTGGCGACAGCGCCAAAGCCGGACAGTACGATGCGCTAGCGAACGCCCGTCAGAAAGCGCTGGAAAAATATCTGTGGAACGATAAAGAAGGCTGGTATGCCGATTACGATCTGAAGAGCCATAAAGTCCGTAATCAGCTGACCGCCGCGGCGCTGTTCCCGCTGTACGTCAAAGCGGCCTCCAGCGAACGCGCCGCGAAAGTCGCCGCCGCCGCCGAAAGCCGCCTGCTGAAGCCCGGCGGCCTCACCACGACCACGGTCAATAGCGGCCAGCAATGGGACGCGCCAAACGGCTGGGCGCCGCTGCAGTGGGTGGCGGTGGAAGGCCTGCAGAACTACGGTCAGAAAAAGGTGGCCATGGAGGTCACCTGGCGCTTCCTCAGCAACGTCCAGCACACCTATGACAGCAAGCAGAAGCTGGTAGAGAAATATGACGTGAGTTCAACGGGTACCGGCGGCGGCGGCGGTGAATACCCGCTGCAGGACGGCTTTGGCTGGACCAATGGCGTGACGTTAAAGATGCTCGACCTGGTTTGCCCGCAGGAAAAACCGTGCGATGCCCTGCCGGCGACCCCGCCGACGCAGACAGAAAGCGCCACCGGCCAACAGCCAGCCGCGAACGATGCCGTGGCGGCTGCGGAGAAAAAAGCCCAGTAATCCCCCTGCGCGCGGCGATATCTTCGCCGCGCTTTTCCCATCGACGTCACCCCACCATCCGCTCGACAGCCAGCAAAATGTCTTCTTGCTCTGAGGAGGACTATTTTGCTTGATCATGCAAAAGCAAACGATAATAATTCGCATTATTTTTAACGAAAAAGCATTTCGTTTATTTCCGCGGCGGCGCACAGGAGTGCCAGACCGCGCTATTCAGGATTATGGCATGATCTCCTCTGTTTACTTCAAACGCTCCGCGCTGGTGTGCGCCCTCGCGGCCGCCTTCCCTCTCGCCGCGCAGGCGGAAGATACTCTAATCGTTACCGCAAAGCCTGACGACTCCGCCAGCGCGCAGACACAAGGCTATAGCGCCAAAACGTCAACCGTCGCCACGAAAACCGATCAGCCGTTGATAACTACCGCCCAGTCGGTATCGGTGATCACCCGCCAGCAGATCGCCGATCAGGGCGCCAATACCGTAAGCCAGGCGCTCCAGTATACGCCGGGGGTTTATTCCAGTTTTGGCGGCGGCGCGACGCGCTTTGATACCATCTCGCTGCGCGGCTACCACGGCGGCGACGTCGATAACCTGTTCCTTGACGGCATGCGCCTGATGAGCGATGGCGGCAGCCATAACGTGCTGCAGATCGATCCATGGTTTATTGAGCGCGTCGACGTCATCCGCGGCCCCTCTTCCGCCCTTTATGGCCAAAGCGTACCGGGCGGGGTGGTCAATTTGACCTCCAAACGGCCGCAGTTCAGCCAGCAGGGTCACTTTCGCCTGACCGGCGGCACGCAAAATACCAAGGGCGCGGCCTTTGACTATACCGACGCCATCAATGACCAGTGGGCCTGGCGGCTCATCGGCATGACCCGCAGCAGCGATACGCAGTATGACCATACCCGTGAAGAGCGCTACGCGATTTCGCCTTCCTTGCTGTGGCAGCCGGATAGCGATACTTCGCTGCTGTTGCGCGCCTACCTGCAAAAAGATCCCTCCGGCGGCTACCACGGCTCTCTGCCGCTGGATGGCACCCGTTACGCGCACAACGGCCGTAAACTTTCACCCAGCACCAATGAAGGCGATCCGGGCGATGGCTACCAGCGCCGCGAACAGATCTACAGTTACGAGTTCAACCACCAGTTTAACGATGTCTGGTCGGCCTACTCCGCGGGCAGCTATACCCATACAAATGTCTCGCTGGATCAGGTTTATCAGGTTGGCTGGGTAGGTGACAGCGACATGCTTTCCCGCGGCTACAGCGGTTCCCGCGGGTCGCTGGACGCCTGGTCAACCGATAACCGCCTGCGCGCCGATTTTACGACCGGTGAACTGGCGCATACGCTGATCCTCGGCGCTGAGTATCATCGCTTCCGCAACGATTTGTGGACCGGCGCCGGCAACGCGGCGCCGCTCAATCCGTTCACCGGCTATACGCCGCAAACCGGGCATACCATCACCTACAGCGATAATAATAATCGCCGTTATTACCAGACCGGGTTTTATCTGCAGGATGAAATGGTATGGAACCGCTGGCATCTTGATGTTTCCGGGCGCTACGACCGCATCGTTTCACAGCAGGTAAGCGACACCTCAGGCACGTCGAACCGCCGCTCCGACGATCACATCAGCGGCCGCGCCTCGCTGCTGTACGCGCTCGATAACGGCCTTTCGCCCTACTTAAGCTACAGCCAGGCGATTACCCCGGCGATGCTGCCGGGCGCCGATGGTACGTTATTAAAACCCACCACCGCCGAACAGGTAGAGGCTGGCCTGAAATTCCAGCCGCCGGGCAGCAGCGATTTGTATAGCATCGCGATATACGACTTGATGCAAAAGGATGTCGCCACCCGCGACCCGAACATTGCCACCGCCACCTATATTCCCGCCGGGAAAGTGCATTCGCAGGGCGTAGAGCTGGAAGCACATAACCAGATTACGCCGCAATTGAGCACTATTGCCTCTTATACCTGGAATCGCCTGCGCTTCCAGGACACGAAAGACGGCACCGATAGTAATACGCCGCAGCTGTCGCCAGATCAGATGGCCTCGTTCTGGGCGCGCTATCAATTGCCGGCGGGCATTACTGTTGGCGCGGGCGTGCGCTATATCGGTAAACAGTGGGCTGATGACGCCAATACCGAACGTTTACCGTCAGTCACCCTGATAGATGCGATGGCGCGCGCCGACCTCGGAGCGTGGTCGACAGCGATGAAAGGCGCCTATATTCAGGTTAACGCGAATAATATCGGCGATCGTGAATATCTTTCCGGCTGCTACGGCACCGGCAACTGTTACTGGGGGGCTGAACGTAGCGTCACGGCAACCGTGGGCTACGATTTCTGACAACGTTGCCTCCGGGCACCTCCCGGAGGCAACGCAAGGATAGGAATTACATCGCGTCCAGCGCTTTCTGCAGTTTCCAGATATAGCGCGGCGCCTGTGGGGCAGGATGCTTTTTCGCCACGTGTTCAAAGAACTCATCGGCATCGAGATCGTTAATCTCGTCAATAGCGTCCTGGCGATTCGACGAGAAAGTACGCAGCAGCGCGCCCGCGCCGTTGGCATAAGAGACCACCACCGCATAGCGCATCACCTGCGGGTCCTTAATCCCCGCCAGCGGGCCGTTTTCCAGAATACTCAGGTAAGCGGCCCCCATCGAGATATTGCGCTCTGGGTTCTTCAGTTCGCTTACCGAAGGCTGACCACGCCACCCCATCCGTTGATAGACATCACGCCCGGAGGTCGACGGCTTCAACTGCATCAGTCCTACCGCGCCGGATTTGCTGACCACCGAAGGATTACCGCCGGACTCAATCGCAATGATCGCCGTTATCAGCTGCGGGTCTACCCCCCACGCGGCGCCGGCTTTTTCGCTGATCGGCATCCACTGCATCGACCGCTTCACCGGGACTTCCGGGTTCCACGGCGGATTGGTGTAATCGTGCTTCGAGCTACAACCGGCCAACAATACAAATAAAAAAACAAACCATCTCAATTTCACACATCTATCCTTATTGGCTGAAGTTTGCCGCACGGAGATGACAATACACGTTCCAGGCGGCATGATAACCCTTTCATTCTTTGCAAGGAATTGCCATGTCTCAGTTTTATCTGGTCGCCCCTTCCGGTTACTGTATCAATCAACAGGCTGCGGCCCTTGGCGTGGCCCGTCTGCAGGAGGCCGGTCATCAGGTACTGAACCAACAGGCGATCTCCCGTCGACAGCAGCGTTTCGCCGGCAGCGACAGCGAACGCCTGGCCGATATTAACCAACTTGCGGCCCTCGAGGGAAAAAACCGCATCGTGCTGGCGGTACGCGGCGGCTATGGCGCCACCCGTTTACTACCGCAAATCGACTGGCAGGCATTGTCCGCGCGCCAGCGGCAGGATCCGCTGCTTATCTGCGGCCACAGTGATTTCACCGCCATCCAGATGGGACTGCTGGCTAAAGCCAACGCTATCAGCTTCAGTGGGCCGATGTTAGCGGGCAATTTCGGCGCTGAAACCCTGAATGCGTTTACTGAACATCACTTCTGGCAGGCGCTGCGCGAACCGGAGTTTACCCTCGAATGGCAAAGCGATGGCCCAACCTGCCGCGCCGAAGGCACCCTGTGGGGCGGCAATCTGGCGATGGTCACGTCGCTCATCGGCACGCCGTGGCTACCGCAGATTGACGGCGGTATTCTGGTGCTTGAGGATATCAACGAACACCCGTTCCGCGTAGAGCGTATGCTGCTGCAGTTGCTCAACAGCGGGATCCTTGCCCGCCAGCGGGCCATTGTGCTCGGCAGCTTTACCGGGGCGCAACCCAACGACTACGACGACGGTTACGATCTACCCACCGTCTACGCCTGGCTACGTCAGCAACTCGCCATCCCGCTGCTCACCGGACTCGAATTCGGTCATGAACAGCGCACCGTGACTTTGCCTCTCGGCGCACGGGCACGGCTGGTCAACAACGCCTCTGTCGCAACGTTAACGATAAGCGGCCATCCGGTGCTGGCGGAATAAAAATTCCTCTGCGCGAGTATCCTGAAAACGCGCGGATTGTTAAAATGGTGTAATTTTCACCCCTTCACGCTGACAAGGAGTACGTGAACATTGGACGCCGCTGCGGTCATTAGTCTGTTTATCCTGGGTTCTGTTTTAGTAACCTGCAGTATTTTATTGAGTTCTTTCTCCTCGCGCCTCGGCATCCCGATTCTGGTTATCTTCCTCGCTATCGGTATGCTGGCAGGCGTTGACGGTATCGGCGGCATTCCTTTCGATAACTATCCCTTCGCCTATATGGTGAGTAACCTCGCGCTGGCGGTGATCCTGCTGGACGGCGGTATGCGCACCCAGGCCAGTTCGTTTCGCGTGGCGCTCTGGCCAGCGCTATCGCTGGCGACGGTCGGCGTGCTGATAACCTCCGCCCTTACCGGGATGATGGCGGCATGGCTATTCAAGCTCGATTTAATCGAAGGGCTGCTGATCGGCGCCATTGTCGGCTCCACCGACGCGGCAGCGGTCTTCTCGCTGCTCGGCGGTAAAGGGCTTAACGAGCGCGTCGGCTCGACCCTTGAAATTGAATCCGGCAGTAACGACCCGATGGCGGTATTCCTCACCATTACCCTGATTGAAATGATCCAGCAGCATGAAGCCGGTCTGAGCTGGATGTTTGTGGTGCATATCATTCAACAGTTCGGTCTGGGTATCGCTATTGGTCTTGGCGGCGGCTATTTGCTGCTGCAGATGATTAACCGTATTGTCCTGCCCACCGGGCTCTACCCGCTGCTGGCGCTAAGCGGCGGGATCATGATTTTCGCCGTCACCACGTCTCTTAACGGTAGCGGTATCCTCGCGGTCTATCTCTGCGGTTTCCTGCTCGGTAATAAACCCATTCGCAACCGCCACGGCATTCTGCAAAACTTTGACGGCCTGGCGTGGCTGGCGCAAATCGCCATGTTCCTCGTCCTGGGTCTGCTGGTGACGCCGTCCGACCTGTGGCCGATCGCGATTCCGGCGCTACTGCTGTCAATGTGGATGATCTTCATCGCGCGTCCGCTGTCGGTATTCGCCGGCCTGCTGCCGTTCCGCGGTTTTAATCTGCGCGAGCGAGTGTTTATCAGTTGGGTCGGATTGCGCGGCGCGGTGCCGATTATCCTCGCTGTTTTCCCGATGATGGCCGGGCTTGAGAACGCGCGGCTGTTCTTTAACGTCGCCTTTTTCGTGGTGTTGATTTCACTGCTACTTCAGGGCACCTCGCTCTCCTGGGCGGCGAAAAAAGCGAAAGTCGTGGTACCACCGGTCGGCTGGCCTATCTCACGCGTCGGGCTGGATATCCATCCGGAAAATCCGTGGGAACAGTTTGTCTACCAGTTGGGTGATGATAAATGGTGCGTTGGCGCAGCGTTGCGCGACCTCCACATGCCGCCGGAGACGCGCATCGCGGCACTCTTCCGCGACAACGTACTGCTGCATCCTACCGGCAGCACGCGGCTGATGGATGGCGATATTCTTTGTGTTATCGGCCGCGAGCGCGACCTGCCGGCGTTAGGTAAAATGTTTAGCCAGTCGCCGCCGGTTTCTCTCGATCAGCGATTCTTTGGCGACTTCATCCTCGATGCGGAAGCTAAATTCGCCGACGTGGCGCAGATCTACGGCCTCGACGGCGGCGAGGAGTTTCGCGAGCATCAGCAGTCGCTGGGCGATGTGATACAGCAGCTATTAGGCGCCGCGCCGGTCGTTGGCGATCAGGTGGAGTTTGCCGGTATGGTGTGGACGGTCGCGGAAAAAGAGGACGATCACGTACTGAAGGTGGGTGTGCGGGTCGCGGAAGATGAGGCGGAGTGATCCGCCTCACACAAAGTTACACTGTCACTACCGGCACGCGTGGCGCCAGGGCGCACATTAATTCATAACCGACGGTGCCGCTGGCCGCAGCGACATCGTCAATCTTAATCTCCTGTCCCCATAACTCGACCGGTGCGCCAATACCCGCATGCGGGCAAGGCGTCAGATCTACCGCCAGCATATCCATCGAAACACGCCCGACGGTGGTGGTGCGTACGCCGTCGACCAGCACCGGCGTGCCGCTCGGGGCGACGCGCGGATAGCCGTCGGCATAACCGCAGGCGACAATGCCGATGCGCTGCTCGCCGGATGTCTGATACAGCCCACCATAGCCCACCCGTTCGCCGCTTTTCAGCGTCTGTACGGCAATCACTTCACTGCTGAGGGTCATCGCCGGTTTCAGGCCGCTATTGGCAATATCCCGCCACTGGCCCGACGGCGATGCGCCATACAGCACAATTCCCGGACGCACCCAATCAAAATGCGCCTCCGGATGCCACAGCGTGGCCGCCGAGTTCGATAGCGAACGCGGGCAGTCCAGCCCCTCCGCCGCCTGCTCGATACGGCGCATGGGCTCCGCGATGCCCTCCGGGTTTTCCGCATCAGCGAAATGCGACATCAGCGTCATTTCACCGACGTTGGCGAGCGATCGCAGCTGTTGCCAGACGGTATGCACTCGCTCGGGCATAAAGCCCAGCCTATTCATACCGCTATTCACTTTAAGATAGATATCCAGCGGCGCATGCAGTTTAGCCTGCTGCAGGGCTTTAATTTGCCAGTTGCTGTGTACGCTGGTGGTCAGACGATATTTATCAAGCAGCGCCAGTTCATCTGCGTGAAAGAACCCTTCCAGCAGTAGAATCGGTCCTTTCCAGCCCTTTTCCCGCAGCAGGATTGCCTCTTCGAGATTGAGCAATGCGTATCCATCTGCGGCGTTCAGCGCCTGCCACATCCGCGCCAGGCCGTGGCCATAGGCATTCGCCTTGACCACCGCCCAAACGCGCGCCCCAGGGGCGGCGCGGCGAACAATCTGTAAATTCTGACGTAAAGCCGACAGATCAATGCAGGCTTTTACCGGACGAGACATGGAGGCTCCTTAGTTATGCACGCCGTGCAGATGCTGAGCGCGAGCCGGCGTAAAGCCCGGGCTGTAACGCGCCACGGCCAGATCATCATAAGGGATCGCCGGCGTACGCCCGGAGATCAGGTCGCTCAGAAGCTGCCCGGACCCGCAGGCCATGGTCCAGCCCAGCGTACCGTGCCCGGTGTTCAGCCACAGGTTTTTGTACGGCGTACGGCCAACCACCGGCGTACCATCCGGCGTCATCGGCCGCAGGCCGGTCCAGAAGGTGGCCTGCTCAACGTAGCCGCCGCGCGGGAACAGATCGCGAACCACCATCTCCAGCGTCTCGCGGCGCGGCTTCAGCAACTCTTTATTGAAGCCGACAATTTCCGCCATCCCGCCAACGCGAATACGCTTATCGAAACGGGTAATGGCGATTTTGTAAGTCTCATCAAGGATAGTCGATACCGGCGCGCCGCTCTCTTCGGCAATCGGAATAGTCAACGAGTAGCCTTTCAGCGGATAGACCGGGATGTCCACCAGCCCTTTGAGCATCGCGGTGGAGTAAGAACCAAACGCCATCACGTAGGCGTCGCCCTTAATAATTTCCTCGCCGCATTTCACACCGGCGATTTGATCGCCTTCGTAAAGCAGCGCATCGACAGAGGTATTAAAGCGGAAAGTCACCCCTGCCGCCTCAGCCATCGCCGCCAGACGGGTGGTGAAGAGCTGGCAATCGCCGGTTTCATCGTTTGGCAGGCGCAGGCCGCCGGTCAGTTTATGGCTGACTTCCGCCAGCGCCGGTTCGACTTCGCGCAGGCGGTTGGCTTCCAGCAGTTGATACGGCACGCCGGCCTCTTCCAGCACGGCGATATCGCGAGTGGCGTTTTCATACTGTTTTTCGGTGCGGAAAAGCTGCAGGGTGCCCCCCTGGCGGCCTTCATACTGGATACCGGTGGTTTCACGCAGCGCTTTCAGGCAATCACGGCTATATTCCGCCAGGCGCACCATACGCCCTTTGTTTTCCATATAGTGGCGGGTATCGCAGTTACGCAGCATCTGCCACATCCACTTGAGCTGGAACTGCGTGCCGTCAAGGCCAATCGCCAATGGCGCATGGCGCTGGAACATCCATTTAATCGCCTTCAGCGGCACGCCCGGCGCCGCCCACGGCGCCGCGTAGCCGGGAGAGATCTGCCCGGCGTTGGCGGCGCTGGTTTCTTCAGCGGGCCCTGGCTGACGGTCGATAACCGTCACCTCATGTCCCGCCTGGCTTAAATACCAGGCGCTCGCTACCCCAACCACCCCACTTCCCAGTATGACGACTCGCATAGCCACTCCGTAATAGTTAAAGAACAATCATCTAATTACAAATTGATAACCCAGATGAAAATATTATTCAACATACGCTTTATTTATGGTGACTTATCTCACACCAAACCGCACCAGCACTGACACCAGAGATTTACGATCTCCTGCTGCGCTTTATTTTTCCTCAGTATAAAATGCTGCACAAATGTTAAATTAAGGCCTTTAGGATTGTGAAATCGCGAAGAAAAGAAATTACCCGCAGACGCAGTTTGTTATGGCGTGTTCTATGCTTGATAAGAGGTTCTCCACAAAGAGAGAACCACCAACAACGAGGGCGCGCTAATGGCTACGATTGATTCCATGAACAGGGACACCACCCGGTTAAGCGATGGACCCGACTGGACTTTTGAACTGCTGGAAACCTATCTCGCCGAGGTCGATCGGGTGGCGAAGCTGTATCGTCTTGACACCTATCCGCATCAAATCGAGGTGATCACCTCCGAACAGATGATGGACGCCTACTCCAGCGTCGGGATGCCGATCAACTATCCCCACTGGTCGTTCGGCAAAAAATTTATCGAAACCGAGCAGGCATATAAACACGGTCAGCAAGGTCTGGCCTATGAGATAGTCATCAACTCCAACCCTTGTATCGCTTATTTGATGGAGGAGAACACCATTACCATGCAGGCGCTGGTGATGGCGCACGCCTGTTATGGGCACAACTCCTTCTTTAAAAACAACTATCTGTTCCGCAGCTGGACCGATGCCAGCTCAATCATCGACTACCTTATATTCGCGCGTAAATACATTACCGAATGTGAAGAGCGCTACGGCGTCGATGAAGTCGAAAAATTGCTCGACTCCTGCCATGCGCTAATGAACTACGGTGTCGACCGCTACAAACGCCCGCAGAAAATATCGCTGCAGGAGGAGAAGGCGCGACAGAAAAGCCGCGAAGAGTATCTGCAAAGCCAGGTGAACATGCTGTGGCGTACTCTGCCAAAACGGGAAGAGGAAAAAGCCATCGAGGCGAGCCGCCGTTATCCTTCCGAACCGCAAGAGAACCTGCTGTACTTCATGGAGAAGAACGCGCCGCTGCTTGAGTCCTGGCAGCGCGAGATCCTGCGTATCGTGCGTAAGGTCAGCCAGTATTTTTATCCGCAGAAACAGACTCAGGTGATGAACGAGGGTTGGGCGACATTCTGGCACTACACCATCCTCAATCATCTGTATGACGAAGGAAAAGTGACAGAGCGCTTTATGCTGGAGTTTCTGCACAGCCACACCAACGTAGTGTTCCAGCCGCCCTACAACAGCCCGTGGTACAGCGGGATCAACCCCTACGCGCTGGGTTTCGCCATGTTCCAGGATATTAAACGTATCTGCCAGTCGCCAACGGAAGAAGATCGCTACTGGTTCCCGGATATCGCCGGTTCCGATTGGCTGGAGACGCTGCATTTCGCCATGCGCGATTTTAAAGATGAGAGCTTTATCAGCCAGTTCCTGTCGCCGAAGGTGATGCGCGATTTCCGCTTGTTCACCGTACTCGACGACGACCACAATAATTACCTGGAGATTTCCGCCATTCATAATGAGGAAGGCTATCGGGAAATTCGTTCTAAGCTGTCGGCGCAGTATAACCTCAGCAACCTCGAACCGAATATTCAGGTCTGGAACGTTGACCTGCGCGGCGACCGTTCGCTGACGCTGCGCTATGTGCCGCACAACCGCGTGCCGCTGGATAAGAGCCGCCGCGAGGTACTCAAACACGTTCACCGCCTGTGGGGCTTTGACGTGATCCTTGAGCAGCAGAATGCCGACGGCAGCGTTGAGCTGTTGGATCGCACGCCGCCGCGGCAGAACGCGCTGTAAGGCTGAAAAAAATGCCCGGATTTTCCGGGCCTTTTTATAGAGTGAGCCGTACTTAGCGCATATTAATGGCTAAATCGCCGGGCAGCGTTTTTTGCATCCGATGCCAGATCTCGCCGCTGTTGTGGCCATAGGCGCGGACGATTTCGTACACTTTATCGTGCTGACTTTCTTCGCACACTTTCGCCAACTGGTGATAGAAACCCAGCGCCAGGCTACGCGCTTCCGGATTAGCAAAATAGTGACGGCCGATGCGGGTATACAGCCCCTTCATGCCGTTGAGGATCAGACCGTAGATCGGGTTGCCGGAGGCAAACGCCAGACCGCGGAAGATGTTGTAATCCAGCTCGGCGAAAGCGTCGGCATGATCTTCAACTTCACGGGCGGTAGACAGTACCTCCAGCGCTTTGTCCGGGTGCTGGCGGAAGGCGGTACGAATAAAAATCGTCGAGATATTGGTTCGCACCGACAGCAAGTTATCAATCAGTTGCGGCACGCTATCGTGGTCGAGGCGCGCCAGCGTCTCAAGAATATTCAGTCCGGAGGTTTCCCAGAAGTTGTTCACCTTCGTCGGTTTACCGTGCTGGATAGTCAGCCAGCCATCACGGGCCAGACGTTGCAACACTTCGCGCAGAGTTGTTCGGGTCACACCAATCAGTTCAGAAAGTTCACGTTCAGCAGGGAGAATAGATCCAGGCGGGAAACGGTTATTCCAGATACTTTCAATGATGTACTCTTCCGCGAAACCCGCAGGGCTTTGCGCCTTAATGACCATAGTAAGATTTCCATTACACAGCGTTGCAAATTGCACTCATCATACCAGAGCAGTCATACGCCAGATAGCATCTGAAAGTAATTAAAAGGGGATCGCCGTTTCATTTTCAGCTTTTGATTAACGCCTTCCATTACCTGTCATGCGCCGCGAAGAAAGTTGCTTCCCTTTTTACTCAACTGGTAATCTTGCAATAGTTACGCATAAAATCATGTTGTTTGACGGAAGGACCTCTGTCGTGGAAATGTCTTATGGCCGCGCCCTGTGGCGCAATTTTCTTGGCCAGTCGCCAGACTGGTACAAGCTTCTCCTGATTATCTTCCTGGTGGTTAACCCGCTGGCGTTTTATCTGCAACCATTTGTTGCCGGTTGGCTGTTAGTGGTGGAGTTTATCTTCACCCTGGCGATGGCGCTCAAATGCTACCCGCTACTGCCTGGCGGCCTGCTGGCGATAGAAGCGGTGCTGATCGGTATGACCAGCCCCGAACATATCCGCGAAGAGATAGCCAATAATCTCGAAGTCCTGCTGTTGCTGATGTTTATGGTGGCCGGGATCTATTTCATGAAGCAGCTATTGCTGTTTATTTTTACCCGTCTGTTGCTGGGGATCCGCAGCAAGATGCTGCTGTCGCTGGCCTTCTGCCTTGCGGCCGCTTTTCTCTCCGCCTTCCTCGACGCGCTCACCGTTGTGGCGGTGGTCATTAGCGTGGCAGTAGGCTTTTACGGCATTTATCATCGCGTCGCCTCCGCGCGGCCTGATGATAACGACATGCTTGATGACAGCCACATCGATCAGCATTACCGCGACGTGCTCGAACAGTTCCGCAGCTTTTTACGCAGCCTGATGATGCACGCCGGCGTCGGTACCGCCCTCGGCGGCGTGATGACCATGGTCGGCGAACCGCAGAACCTGATTATCGCCAAAGCCGCCGGCTGGCACTTCGGTGAGTTCTTTATCCGGATGTCGCCAGTAACCCTGCCGGTTATCCTGTGCGGTCTGATGACCTGCCTGCTGCTGGAAAAATTTCGTCTGTTCGGCTACGGCGAGCCGCTGCCAATACCGGTGCGCAAGGTATTGCAGGATTTCGACGACCGTAGCCGCCAGAGCCGCAGCCGCCAGGATCGGATGCGCCTTATCGCCCAGGGTATCATCGGCGTATGGCTGATTGCTGCCCTCGCCCTGCATCTGGCGGAAGTTGGCCTGATTGGCCTCTCCGTTATCGTGCTGGCAACCACCTTTTCCGGCGTGACCGACGAGCACGCCATCGGTAAAGCCTTTACCGAAGCGCTGCCGTTTACCGCCCTGCTGACGGTGTTTTTCGCCATCGTAGCGGTGATTATCGATCAGCATCTGTTTGCCCCAGTGATTGAGTTCGTCCTGCAGGCTTCGCCGCACGCTCAGCTATCGCTGTTCTATCTGTTTAACGGCCTGCTGTCGTCCATCTCCGATAACGTCTTTGTCGGTACGGTCTATATCAACGAAGCAAAAGCGGCGCTGGAGCATGGCGTTATCAGCCTGCAGCAGTTTGAAATGCTGGCGGTCGCCATTAATACCGGCACTAACCTGCCCTCCGTCGCCACCCCCAATGGCCAGGCCGCGTTTCTGTTCCTGTTGACCTCGGCGCTGGCGCCGCTGATCCGTCTCTCTTATGGCAGAATGGTGTGGATGGCGCTGCCTTATACCATCGTGTTAACGCTGGTCGGCCTGCTGTGCGTCGAAACCCTGTTGATGCCGGCCACCCAGTGGATGCTCAGCCACGGCTGGTTGACCACCCCAATACTGCCGTAATTGCGCAGCCCGTTACCCGGGTTCACCTCGGGTAACGAATATTCATTTACGTAATATTTTCCGACTAGCGGATGGCGTCGCGGTAGTTTTCGTTTACACTGCCATGATTTAGCATGTTCCAGGGAAATGATTATGTTGCAATACTTAAACCAGTGCTCACGGGGACGCGGCGCCTGGCTCTTGATGGCGTTAACCGCTTTTATACTTGAATTAGTGGCGCTGTGGTTCCAGCACGTGATGCTGCTGCAGCCCTGCGTGTTGTGTATTTATGAACGCTGCGCCCTGTTTGGCATTATGGGCGCCGGACTGGTGGGCGCTATCGCGCCGAAAACCCCGTTGCGCTACGTCGCGCTGCTGATCTGGCTGTACAGCGCCCTGCGCGGTCTGCAGTTAGCCTGGGAGCACACCATGATTCAGCTGCACCCTTCTCCGTTCCAGACCTGCGATTTCGCCGCGCGTTTCCCGACGTGGCTGCCGCTGGATAAATGGCTGCCGCAGGTATTCGTCGCCACCGGCGACTGTTCCGTGCGCCAGTGGGAATTCCTGACGCTGGAGATGCCGCAGTGGCTGGTAGGCATCTTTGCCGCTTATCTGGTCATCGGTCTGCTGGTGCTGATCGCTCAGCCATTTAAGGCTAAAAAACGCGATCTGTTCGGCCGTTAAGTTATCCTGCCAGATAGAAAACGCTCCTTCGGGGGCGTTTTTTATGCCTGTAAGTTGACGACGCCCCTTTAAAGATGCATATTAAATACATCTTATATGCATCCACTGAGGAGCTCACCATGTCTCACCTGCGTATCCCGGCTAACTGGAAAGTTAAACGCTCCACTCCGTTCTTCACTAAGGAAAATGTTCCGGCGGCGCTGCTCACCCATCACAATACTGCCGCTAACGTTTTCGGTCAGCTGTGCGTCATGGAAGGAACGGTAACTTACTACGGTTTTCATGACGAGCAGGCTACCGAGCCGGAGATGAAAGTCGTCATTAACGCCGGGCAGTTCGCCACCAGCCCACCGCAGTATTGGCACCGTATCGAGCTCAGCGATGATGCCCAGTTCAATATTAACTTCTGGGTTGAGGATGAAAGCCACGGCGAAGACGGCCTGTTCCACGCAAAGAAAAGCTAATCCCCTGATGCGCAAGCGGTTGATCATCGACGTCCGGATGTTTAAAGTCGTTACCCGAAAGGCTCGTCTTGTTTGAGTCTGAAATGGGATAAGTCACCATGAGCATAGTCTGGTATATGACGCTAATCTGCATTGTCGTAGCGTATTTAATGATGAGTTTCCTGCCCATCTGATCGCCGCAAGCAGTCACCGCGCCGGGGTGACCTGGCAACTCGTCAACGCCCTCTCAGCCCGGCCACCGCGCCGGGTCTATTTTTTTCTACATCTGCTTTACAAATATTCCTAAAGTTCCCCGCCCCCGCGCCGATGATGAAATGCCAAACACACCTGGTGATGATGACTTAAATGTGGGGTTTCCGATGAGTAGAAACGGCTGGCGTTCGCTTAGTGTTGTTATTTTTCCATGCGCTTTCTTGTGGGCGGGGATTATCTGGCTGGCATTGAGAATGATGGGATATTAATGCGAACAAAGAACCGGGCCGCGCAGGCAGGGAATGCCCGGTTCTAATATTTTGATGAGTTTACTGCGCCCAGTCTGGTTTGTTTAAAATAACCGGCCATGTGGTTGAAAAGTGGGGTAAAGTGAGTCGGAACTGGGCACAAACCAAAGCATTAGCGCAAGACGAATCATTACCCTAACCGGTTTTGAGTTGTTTTGCGCTAATTTTTTGCCCCATGCATGCCCCACCGCCAAATCCCCATCCGTTCTTTCCTCCATGATGATTTTGATGTGTACGGCGAGACACCGCCACCATACGAAATGAGTTAGGCATGTCAGTACATGCATTCGCTAATGCCATACAGGCATGCCTAAGGATAGAAGTGCGGAAACTAGCTTATGAAATATTTTAAATACTTTACCCTCATCACTATCCATGTAAACGTTAGGGATAGAATAAATGATAACGAAAAGTAGACTAACACTTTTTCAATATCACTTAAAACGAACCCTTTTGAGTTAACAACCCATTTAATTGCGTACATAAATGCATAGTGTGATAAGTAGACACCAAATGAGCATGCGCTAATTATGCTAAGGAATCGGCTATTTAAATTTTCAAATATATTTTTGCTTAATACAAATAAACCCACGCCAGAAATAAAGATAAATAGAGATCCGGTGTACCAGTGTAGCACATCATTAACTTTATGAGTCGCGATGTCGGTTGCCACGAGAATAAGTAAAGGTATGATTGTAATCATTAAGCATGGAATAACCCCATTGAATTTTACGTCATCTAATATGCCGCGTTCTAAAACCAAATATCCAACCATAAAATATGATATATATGAACCGGTGAAATCCCCTCCCATCCAAAACAATGCCCCCCATTCCCCGCCATAAAAACTGCCAGTAACTTTTATCTGGTTAAGCAGAACGCAAATTAGTATAAATATCAATATTTCCTTATTGGTCAATGATTTCAAGAGCCTGCCAAGGAAAGGAGCTATTAAGTACAATTGCGTTATGGAGTACATAAACCATAGTTGAGCCGCAGCGCCAAAATGACCAGGATAAATACCATTATAATTAATAAATGCTGAAGATACGGAGTCAATGAATCCAGATCCAGATGCATAAGTATTTACAGTATTAGTTATGACGGACCATAAGAAAATCAGAATAATAAACTGCGGTATTCTCTTTCTATAAAATGAAAGAATACTGGACTTTGCAGCCCTTGGAAGAACAAGGCCGCCTGAAATCATAAAGAATATAGGAACACCCAATCTATCAATGCTATAAAAAATGCTTCTTAATAGCTCACTGTGGATGCCGGCCTGCTCGTGTGAATGAGTAAAAACAACAAGGGCAATAGCAATAGCTCTAGACGCATCAAGCCAAAAAATCCTTTCCACGGATTAACTCTCTTATTAATATAAATACCACACCCCTTAATATCACAAATAGCATCATTATTTCCATTGAAAAATAACGACTTTGTAATCCAGATCAAATTTATTATGCTAATTCCCTCTGGGCATGACAGATGAAATTGATTTGTATACAAATTAAACCAATCACACCCGGATTTATAGTAACTATGTTGCATCACTCGCCTGAATAATCTATTTCTTCTGCACTCATTGATTCCAAAATTAGTGCATCCCGCTGCTCTTCCGTTACTTCTATTGCATCATCTGGGAGAGCGTAATTTGCGAAATCCATATCATAAAATCCCTTGGTGCTCTCGCTGTAATATATCGCCATTTTAATCCCCCTCACATTCCCATCTGATTAATGCTTTTGTTGAATTAGTTATGCGTCCTGTCTTGGGAGGATATCGACACAATGAACTGGACCATCACAGTATCCCGAAATATCGCTATCAAGGGGCATTTCACGCCACCAAAGACTGAAGAGAGTGGTATGCACCTGGTTCGTTCGGATCAACATGGAACAGCATTCTTACCCGGGCAGGGTTAAGACATCGCAGAGCTTACGAATCCAGGCACACATTTGCGTGTTGGGCATTAAGTGCAGGGGTGAACCCAAACTTCATTGCAACACAGATGGGTCACACTTCGGCGCAGATGTTTACAGCATTTACGGGAAATGGATGGCGGACAACAACGCTAATCAAATGGCAATTATGAATGCGAATTTCGGAGGTGATGCCCCGCTCATGCCCCAGGCATCAAATCAGTAATCAAAAACCCTTTCTAATTCAATGCTTCACTGAGCCCAATCCGGTTTATTTAAAATATGGTCCTGCCAGTCGACGACGGTGGACTCTTTAACCGCAATATGGCGCACGGAAATACGTTCGCCGTGCATCGCCACTTTTGAGCCGGTCACCAGCGGGTGCCAGTGCGGCAGCGCTTTACCTTCCGCCAGCAGGCGATAGGCGCAGGTGTGCGGCAGCCATTCGAAGGTCGGCAGATTATCACGCGTGAGTTTAATGCAGTCCGGTTCGTACTCGAAGCGACGCTCGTAGTTACGGCACTGGCAGGTTTTAATGTTGAGCTGACGGCAGGCGACGTTGGTAAAGTAAATCTCGTCGGTATCTTCATCCATCAGCTTATGCAGGCAGCACTGTCCGCAGCCGTCGCACAGTGATTCCCACTCCGCGTCGGTCATTTCATCCAGTGTTTTTTGTTGCCAGAAAGGTTGTTCGCTCATTGGGATGTCCGTCATTACAATTCAGGGTGCACCTTATAACCAGTCTGGCACGCCGATGCAAGTTTTGCCGCCCCAAAAGGCGGCAAGCGGACGTTACAGCACGCGGGTGGATAACGTCAAACCATTGAAGCCGACTTCCAGCTCATCGCCGCTGGCGAGCGGCCCGACCCCCTCCGGGGTCCCGGTCAGAATGATATCGCCCGCTTTCAGTGTAAAGAAGCGCGACATATAGGCAATGAGCGGTACGATCTTATGAATCATATCCGCAGTCGTCCCCTGCTGGCGAACTTCACCATTAATCTTCAGGCTTAGCGGCATATTTTGCGGATCGCCGTTGAACTCGGCGGCAGGAATAAAACCGGAGATTGGACAGGCGTTATCGAACCCCTTGGCTTTCTCCCATGGTTGCCCGGCCTTTTTCATCTTGCCCTGAATATCACGCAGGGTGAGATCCAGCGCTACGCCATAACCGGCAATCGCCTTGCGTACGTGGTCTTCGCTGGCCTGACGCAGAGTACTGCCAATCAGCACCGCCAGTTCAACCTCATGGTGCACCGAGCCCAATCCTTCAGGAAGTACCAACGGCTGGCGGATATCGCATAGCGCCGTTTCAGGTTTAATAAACAGCACCGGCTCTTCCGGCATCGCGCTGCCCATCTCCTTAATATGTTTTGCGTAATTACTGCCAACGCAAACCACTTTGCTCACTGGATAATCCAGTAACTCACCCTGCCAGTTATGATGTTGGTACATTATTTTCCCTCAATGGGTTAATCGGATTTATTCCCCTGTTCCGCGAGGTGTTTCTTAAGTAGATTCTCAGGAGGGGGAGGAAGTTGGAGGTAATAGCCCTGATCGACGAGCGCTTGTTTTACTTTTTCGAGGTCAGCGTTAGCCAGCGTCTTGCGCCCGTCGAGCGGCAGCAGCATGGTCATCTGCGGGGTGCCGAAGCTTGCCATCAGTTCCGGCGGGACGCGCGAGAAATCGTCCTTTTTTTCGACATATAAATAGGTTTGTTCACGTTTAGTACTTCGATAGATCACACAAAACATAGTTTTACTCGGAATTAGACCCGTGGTCACTTGCCTCAATATATGAGTGACTATAACATGCCTTTTAGTCTTCGGAATATCACCGCACTTCGGCGGATGATAAACAGCAAATTGAGTAAGGCCAGGATGTCAAATACGCCAATCGAACTTAAGGGCAGTAGCTTCACCTTATCTGTCGTTCATTTGCACGATGCAAATCCCGAGGTTATTCGTCAGGCGTTAGAAGACAAAATCGCCCAGGCTCCCGCTTTTTTACGTCATGCACCGGTCGTGGTCAACATCAGCAGTATTGAAGAGAGCGTCGACTGGCGCCCGATGCATGAAGCTATCGTCGCCACCGGTTTACGCATCATGGGGGTGAGCGGTTGTAAAATTTCCCGCCTGAAAACGGAAATCGACCGCGCCGGGATCCCGCTACTGACGGAAGGAAAAGAGAAAATCGTTCGTCAGGCGCCGCCGCCGGAACCCGTTGAACCGCCACCAGTTGCTACGCCGATCACAAAAACGCGTTTGATTGATCTGCCGGTACGTTCCGGTCAGCGCATTTATGCGCCACACTGTGATCTAATTGTTACAAACCATGTGAGTGCCGGAGCGGAACTTATCGCTGATGGTAACATCCATGTGTATGGCATGATGCGGGGACGTGCGCTGGCTGGCGCAAGCGGCGACAGAGATGCCCAAATATTTTGTACTAACCTCTCGGCGGAACTGGTGTCCATCGCAGGGGAATATTGGCTGAGCGATAACATCCCAGCTGAATTTTATGGCAAAGCGGCGCGCCTGCGTTTAGGCGACGGCGCTTTGACAATTCAACCGTTCAATTAATCCCTTTTTAACAAGGAATTTCTATGGCACGCATTATTGTTGTGACTTCGGGTAAAGGGGGCGTTGGTAAGACCACCTCCAGCGCGGCCATCGCTACTGGTTTGGCCCAGAAGGGAAAGAAAACTGTCGTTATCGACTTCGATATCGGCCTGCGTAACCTCGACCTGATTATGGGATGCGAGCGTCGGGTGGTTTATGATTTCGTCAACGTTATCCAGGGCGATGCCACTCTCAATCAGGCGCTAATCAAAGATAAGCGTACTGAAAATCTCTATATCCTTCCGGCTTCTCAGACCCGTGATAAAGACGCGCTGACCCGCGAAGGCGTAGATAAAGTTCTGGAAGAACTGAAAAAGATGGACTTCGATTTTATTGTCTGTGACTCCCCGGCAGGCATCGAAACTGGCGCGCTAATGGCGCTGTACTTCGCTGACGAAGCCATCATCACCACTAACCCGGAAGTCTCCTCCGTACGCGACTCCGACCGTATCCTTGGCATTCTGGCCTCCAAATCCCGTCGCGCGGAAAATGGCGACGAGCCGATTAAAGAGCACCTGCTGCTGACGCGCTACAACCCAGGCCGCGTGAACAAAGGCGACATGCTGAGCATGGAAGACGTGCTGGAAATTCTGCGCATCAACCTGGTGGGCGTGATTCCGGAAGATCAGTCTGTACTGCGCGCATCGAACCAGGGCGAGCCGGTGATTCTGGATACCGTTTCAGATGCGGGTAAAGCCTATGCGGATACTGTGGATCGTCTGCTCGGAGAAGAACGTCCTTTCCGCTTCATCGAAGAAGAGAAGAAAGGTTTCCTCAAACGCCTGTTCGGAGGATAAATTATGGCATTACTCGACTTTTTTCTCTCGCGAAAAAAGAACACGGCTAACATTGCGAAAGAACGCCTGCAAATCATCGTCGCGGAGCGCCGCCGCGGCGACGCGGAACCGCATTACCTGCCGCAGCTGCGCAAAGATATCCTGGAGGTCATCTGTAAATACGTGCAGATAGACCCAGAGATGGTCAGCGTACAGCTGGAACAGCGCGATGGTGATATTTCGATTCTCGAGCTGAACGTGACCCTGCCAGAAGCTGAAGAGTCGAAACCCTGACCCTGTTGTCGCATTAACGGCATCTCGCCGTAGTATTAAAAAAACCGGTCACGCAACGCGCGGCCGGTTTTTTTATGGCCTGAAGGGCGCTCAGGATTAGCGCGGGTAGTTGTTAAGCAGCGCGTTCAGACGCTCGGCCATCAATTCACCGCGCCAGCCGGAAACCAGCTCCGGCTCGCCGTTTTTGGTTTTCAGCTGCCAGTGCCAGTTCAGCAGTTGGTTGATCTGGCGGCGAGACGCCAGTAGTTCGGCGCTCACGCCCTTCTCGGCGCTCACTTCCTGTACCAGCGCTTTAATATCTTTAAAGGCTTTGCGGTATCCCGGCATATCGATCAGGTTTTGCAATGGCTCAGGCAGCGCCGATTCCGGCAAGGCCTGCGCTTTCTCAACCAGGCTAATCAACGTTTTGCCGTGGAAGCGAATTTCGCTACCGGATAAACCCAGACTATCAAGCTCACCGAGGCTGGTCGGCATATAGCGCGCCACGCTCCACAGATGCTCTTCGCGTACCACAAAGTTCACCGCCAGGTTACGCTCGCGCGCTTTGCGCAGACGCCACTCCGCCAGCAACTGCAGGCAGCCCAGCTGACGTGTACGCAGTTGCCAGGCATTGCCGATTTCCCGCCACGCCTCCGCCGGGTCAAGGACTTCCTGACGGCGCTGCTGCATCAGGTGACACTCGTTCAACGCTGCCGGCAGCCAGCCCGCATGGTCGGTTTCCGCCATTAATTTGCTGGCGATCGGCAACAGATACCAGACATCGGCGGCCGCGTATTCGCACTGACGCTCGGTCAGCGGGCGGGCCAGCCAATCGGTGCGTGATTCGCTTTTGTCCAGCGCGACGCCGGAATACTCTTCCACCATCGAAGCAAATCCCCACGACATCGGACGCCCGCAGAAAGCGGCCAGAATCTGGGTGTCGATCAGCGGCTGCGGCATCAGATTGAATGCGTTGAGGAAGACTTCTAAATCTTCGCTGCCCGCATGCAGATATTTGGTGACATTTTGGTTAAGCAGCAGCTCGCGCATCGGCGCCCAGTCGTTGATGGTCAACGGATCGATCAGAGAAACCTGTTTGCCGTCGAACAGCTGCAGCAAACCAAGCTGCGGATAGTAGGTGCGGGTGCGAACAAACTCGGTATCCAGCGCAACCGCGGGTGCCGAACTTGCCGCTTCACAGATAGCGCGCAGGCCATCGTCGGTGGTGATCATCTGATAGTTCAAATCATACTCTCTTAACTTGCGCCCATAAAAAACGCCGGCTTAGCCGGCGCAGGGCGACTCACTCGTTGCTTAGCCTTTATTGTCTACTTTAGCACGGGCTTCGTCACGCAGTTCTCGTCGTAAAATTTTGCCGACGTTGGATTTCGGCAGTTCATCACGAAACTCCACCAGCTTCGGCACTTTGTAGCCGGTCAAATGGCGACGACAGAAAGTAATCAGCGCTTCTTCGGTTAACGCGGCATCTTTCTTCACCACAAAGATCTTTACCGCTTCACCGCTGCTGCCGGAGGGTACGCCGACGGCGGCCACTTCCTGTACGCCGGAGTGCTGCATCACAACATCTTCGATTTCATTCGGATAGACGTTAAAACCGGAAACCAGAATCATATCTTTTTTACGATCGACGATCCGCAGGAAGCCTTCATCATCCATCACCGCGATATCGCCGGTATGCAGCCAGCCATCTTTAATGATTTCATCGGTGGCATCCGGACGCTGCCAGTAGCCCAGCATCACCTGCGGCCCTTTGATGCAAAGCTCGCCCGGCTCACCCGGCGCGACTTCATTATCGTCATCATCGACCAGCTTGGCTTCGGTCGATGGCACCGGCAAGCCGATGCTGCCGCTGTGGTAGTCGATATCATGCGGGTTCACGCTCACCAGCGGCGAGCACTCCGTCAGGCCGTAGCCCTCCAGCAGATACTGACCCGTCAGTTTCACCCAGCGCTCCGCTACCACCTGCTGCACCGGCATGCCGCCGCCGGCGGAAAGATGCAGCGAAGAGAAATCAAGCTGCTGGAATTCTTTATTGTTCAATAGCGCGTTAAACAAGGTATTCACCCCGGTCATCGCGGTGAAAGGATATTTTGCCAGCTCTTTTACCAGACCCGGAATATCGCGCGGATTGGTAATCAGCAGGTTCTGCCCGCCAAGTTCGATAAACAGCAGGCAGTTCATGGTCAAAGCGAAGATGTGATAGAGCGGCAGCGCGGTCACCACCAGCTCTTTACCGCGGTGCAGTAGCGGACCGTAGGTCGCATTCACCTGTTCAAGGTTAGCCAGCATATTGCGGTGGGTCAGCATCGCCCCTTTCGCCACGCCGGTGGTACCGCCGGTGTACTGCAGGAAGGCCAGATCGTCCGCGACGATTTCCGGCTTCACGTACTGCATACGGTAGCCATGCTGCAGGGCGCTACGAAATGAGATGGCGTCCGGTAGATGATATTTCGGCACCAGCCGCTTAATGTACTTCACCACAAAGTTAACCAGCGTCCCTTTGGCGGTGGAGAGCTGGTCGCCCATCCGCGTCAGGATGACGTGTTTTACCTGGGTTTTATCAACGACTTTCTCCAGGGTATGTGCGAAGTTGGAAACGATCACAATCGCCGCCGCGCCGCTGTCATTGAGCTGGTGCTCCAGTTCGCGCGGGGTATACAGCGGGTTAACGTTGACGGCAATCATTCCGGCACGCAGGATCCCAAACAGCGCCACCGGGTATTGCAGCAGGTTAGGCATCATCAGCGCGACGCGATCGCCCTTCTGTAGCCCTAAACCTTGCTGGAGATAAGCGGCGAAAGCGCGGCTGCGCTCTTCCAGCTTGCGGTAGGTCATCACCTCGCCCATGTTGATAAATGCCGGCTGATCGGCATAACGGGTGGTGGCGTGTTCAAACAATTCAACCAGGGATTGATAGCGGTCAGGATTTATCTCCGCCGGAACATCGGCGGGATAACGGTTTAGCCAAACCTTTTTCACTGCTTCACCTCTGAAATAGTTATTCGTCGTCATCACAGCCCCTGATCAACAAACATTTTGTTAACATTATATTAACTCAGCGTACCAGTTTATTAATTAGGCGTTTTTCAGGTTGCGAAGCGCGTCACTATTTATTTTTCTTATGAGACTTAAAAACACGAAACAGCGGGCTAGCCGCTGTTTCTATTCCGTTATAAAAACAACAAAATCATTCCGTTACGACATTTCTGACCTCGGCAGGGCCAGGGTTATACCAACCCCAACCGCCGTATCCGTAGCCCCAGGGGCGAGGGCCGAGCATCCACGGATCGATGGGCTGCGGCGGCATCACCACCTGCTGCACCACATTCCAGCGTTTATAGCCGGTGGCGTTCATCAACATGAATTTATACGGCGTTGCGCCAACTTTACCGTCGACAACGCCGCTAATCGGCCCAACCACGGTGACCAACTGGCCACGGAAATCGACCGGGTCGAGGAAACCGCTCACGTCGGCGAGGATACGGCCGCGCGAAGGTTCACCCAGTTCCGGTCGTGCGCCGCTATCCAGCGGTACGGTGGCAATCTCTAAGCGGGTTTTCCCCTGCTGGTTCTGCACGTTGACAACCTTACCGCCAAAACGTGCTTCCTGGCCGATATACAGCTGCGGCGCGTTCATCACCCGCACTAAATCCTGCTGCGGCGTAGGGCTGGTGCCTTTAATAGCATCCGGCACCGATACGCAGCCGCTTAGCGCAACGACAACCGCCGCAGCTAACAGCCAACGAACGCCCTGTTTTTGACCCGCCATAATGCGACTCCTTCTCTCAGTCTTCTCTCTACTGAGATTCACTCGCGGCCAGGAAGTTTCTTCCACGCCACTTCGTTTCGCAAATAAACGGGTTCCGCATGCTCAACGGCCACGGTTTTTCCCGCCGCCAGCAGCTGAATGGCCAGCGGCAGCATATCTTCTGCCGCCGGCAGTTCGACCTCGCCGCTGCTCAAGGTCAGCCCGCTCTCTTTCGCCAGATCCGGCCACGCCTGCCAGCCGGTGCCGACGGTAGCCCATTCGCCGGAAAGCCGCGCCAGGCGGTCGGCAACCGCAGCCGGTTTGAGGACCGCTTCTGTTTCTTCACCGTGCCAGACGCCATCTTCGTCGCGCTGATACTCGGCCCAGTAGACCTCGCCCATACGCGCGTCAATGGCCGCCAGCACACGAGTAGCGCCGGTTTTGCGCCACGCGCCCTGGGCCATCGTCGCCAGCGTAGAGACGCCGATCATTGGCAACTCAGCGCCCAGCGCCAGTCCTTGCGCAATACCGATACCAATACGTACGCCGGTAAAGCTGCCCGGTCCGCGGCCAAAGGCCAGCGCGTCAAGTTCATTCAGCGTAGTGCCGCTTTCAGTGAGGACCTCCTGCACCAGAGGCAGGATACGTTGGGTGTGTTCGCGAGGACAAATTTCAAAATGGGCGCTCTGGGCGCCATCATTCCACAGCGCCGCGGAGCACGCCTCCGTGGCGGTATCGATAGCCAAAATTCGCATGGGTGGTCACGCTCTCGTTACATATTCAAGGTATTGCAGGCGGTATATTTCTCGGCTGACGGACTCACCGCCGCCGCACCGCCCGAAATCCATTGGGGATAGCTGATTTACAAAATGGCGCGCAGCTTACCACATTTTGCGACGGATTACCTTGCCGGCGGTACAGCGAGAAAGCGCACTGCCCGGCGGATATCGCGGGTACGCGGCGCGGGTGGCAGGCTGGCCAGGAACACGGCGCCGTAAGGGCGCATCACCAGCCGGTTGTCACAGATAACCAGAACGCCGCGATCGTCAATATCGCGGATCAGGCGCCCCACGCCCTGTTTGAGGGTAATGACGGCATCCGGCAACTGCACTTCATCGAACGGGTCGCCACCGCGCAGTCGACAGTCTTCCATTCGCGCTTTGAGCAGCGGATCGTCCGGTGAGGTAAAGGGCAGCTTATCGATAATCACCAGCGACAGCGCGTCGCCGCGTACGTCGACCCCTTCCCAGAAGCTACTGGTCGCCACTAATAGCGCATTGCCGGCACTAACAAACTGCTGCAGCAGTTGACCTTTACTGGTCTCCCCTTGCAGCAGTACCGGCAGCGTCATGGTAGCGCGGAACTGCTCCGCCAGGTCGCGCATCATGGCGTGCGAGGTACATAGCATAAAGCAGCGGCCGTCGTTAGCTTCGATCAGCGGTTTCAGCATTGCCGCCAGATGGCGCGCCGCGCCGGGCTGGTTCGGCAGCGGTAAATTGCGCGGAACGCAGAGCAGCGCCTGATGTTGATAATCAAACGGGCTTGGCAGCAACAGCGTCTGCGCGTCATCGATGCCGAGGCGGGCGGTAAAGTGGTGGAGATCGTCATTCACCGACAGCGTCGCCGAGGTAAAGATCCAGCTTCCTGACTTTTGCGCCATCACCTCTTTAAACTTCTCCGCGACGGTCAACGGCGTCAGGGCGAGGGTAAAATGCCGCGAGGTGCATTCATACCAGTAGCTATAGCCCGGGTGATTGATCTCTTTAAGCCGCTTCAGGCGGCCACGGTAGAGCGTCGCACGCTCAAAGGCGGCGTCGAGCAGCGCCGAGCGGCCAAGCGAGAGTTTGGCGACGTCATAACACAGTTCAAGCGCGTCATCGAGCAGCAGCAGCGCGCGCTGAATGTGGCTATCCGCCAGCAGTTCGCGCAGATTGCCGCGATAGCCCGGATCGCCCAACTGCAGACGGAAATCCTGCGCGCTTTGCGCCAGACGATCGGCGCATTTTTGCAGCTGTTGGGTATCTTTTAGTTCAGTACGATAGGCAATGGTGATGTCTTTGGCCAAATCCAGTAGCTGGCGGCTGGAGAGCGACTGGCCAAAATACTGGCTGGCGATATCCGGCAGCTGATGGGCTTCATCGAATATCATCACTTCCGCTTCGGGGATCAGTTCGGCAAAGCCGCTCTCTTTCACCACCATATCGGCAAGGAACAGGTGATGGTTGACCACCACCACATCAGCATCCATCGCCTTCTTACGCGCTTTCACCACAAAGCAATCTTTATATAACGGGCAGTCGCTGCCGAGACAGTTATCGTTAGTGCTGGTCACCAGCGGCCAGGCCTGAGAATCTTCGGCGACGCTGGCGCAGGTGCTGATATCGCCATCCTGCGTCTGATTAGACCAGGAGCGCAGAAGAATTACGTCACTTAACGT
The DNA here is from genome assembly GCF_057196925.1 of Klebsiella sp. SYXHC3. Classification (NCBI taxonomy): domain Bacteria; kingdom Pseudomonadati; phylum Pseudomonadota; class Gammaproteobacteria; order Enterobacterales; family Enterobacteriaceae; genus Klebsiella; species Klebsiella sp. SYXHC3. Next base: position 972,133 of record NZ_JBXUNG010000001.1, read on the forward strand.
TTGTACCGGCAGATCGCCGCCCGCCAGCGCCTGCTGTTCAAGGCGTTCAAGGCACAGGTAGTTTGAGCGCCCCTTTAACAGCGCCAGTTTGCCGGTGAATTTAAGTGCTTTAGCGACGGTCGGCAGGTCGCGGCTGTAGAGCTGATCCTGCAGCGCTTTCGAACCCGTGGAGATGATCACCTTTTTCTTCGCGCGCAGCGCGGGCGCCAGATAGGCGTAGGTTTTACCGGTGCCGGTCCCTGCTTCCACCACCAGCGGCCGGGAGGCGTCAATGGCTTCACTCACCGCTATCGCCATCTGGCGCTGCGGTTCGCGCGGCTTAAATCCCGGTATCGCCATGGCCAGCTGGCCGTCTGCTGCAAAATCGTCGATCACGTTGCCCCCTGGTTATTTGGACAGTGATTATGTCAGGGAGGACGGCGTTTCGCCAGCCCGGGTAGTGACGCGGGCGGAACATTGTGGCAGTCTTGCCGCAGCCAAATGGATAGAACAAAGAGGAAAGATAAATGACAATTACGCGTATTGATGCCGAAGCCCGCTGGTCTGATGTGGTAATTCACAACCAGACCATCTACTACACTGGGGTGCCGGAAAATCTCGACGCCGACGCGTTTGAGCAGACTGCCAACACCCTGGCGCAAATTGACGCGGTGCTGGAAAAACAGGGCAGCAATAAGTCACGTATTCTTGATGCCACCATTTTCCTCGCCAATAAAGATGATTTTGCGGCGATGAATAAAGCCTGGGACGCCTGGGTAGTCGCCGGTCACGCGCCGGTGCGCTGCACCGTACAGGCGACCCTGATGAAGCCGCAGTATAAAGTTGAGATTAAAATCATCGCCGCGGCGTAATTACTCGTCTTCGTCGTCATCTTCGAAGCGCGCTACGATCCGGTCGCCGGTGTGCGTGGCGCGCAGTTCATCGGCCACCAGGGCGATTGCCTGGCCGCTGCTCATTCCCTGCGCCATCAATTCCTGAATACGTTCGACCGCTTTTTGCTGTTGCTCATGGCTCAGCGAAGGTAAACCTGCAAACATCACTCACTCCTGCTACATTGTGGGGCGTAATTATTTCACGCCGTCCGCCATTTCGCCAGTGGGCGGCACATTAGGATCGAGGTTAATGTTGTCCCCCGCTATTATTACCCTGCCCTGGCGCCCGGATGCCGCCGAACGCTATTTCGCGCCGTTAAGCGCCGCGCCGTGGGCGATGCTGCTGCACTCCGGCTTCGCCGACCATCCGTATAGCCGTTTCGATATTATCGTTGCCGAACCGCGCGCGACGCTGGTTACCCGCGGCGAGCAAACCTGGGTCAACGACGGTGAAGGCGAATTTGTCTCGCAGGACGATCCGCTGCAGCTGCTGCAACAGCAGTTGAATCGCTGTCAGTTAACGCCGCAGGCCGATGATAACCTGCCGTTTCTCGGCGGCGCGCTGGGGCTATTCGGCTACGATCTTGGCCGCCGCTTTGAACGTCTTCCGACGCAAGCGCAGGCTGATATTGCCCTGCCGGAGATGGCGATAGGCATTTATGACTGGGCGCTGATCGTCGATCATCAACGCCAGCAGGTGTCGCTGCTGAGCTATGACGATCCGCAACGGCGCCTGCAGTGGCTGGAATCGCAAACGCGCCAGCCGGCTGAAGCTTTCTCCCTGACCTCCTGCTGGCAATCGAATATGAGCCGTCAGCAGTACGGCGAAAAATTCCGCCAGGTACAGGCGTACCTGCGCAGCGGCGACTGTTATCAGGTCAACCTGGCGCAGCGTTTTCAGGCCCGCTACCGCGGCGATGAATGGCAGGCATTTCGTAAGCTTAATGCCGCCAACCGCGCGCCGTTCAGCGCCTTCATTCGCCTGCCGGAAGGGGCGATTTTAAGCCTGTCTCCGGAGCGTTTTATTCAACTGCATCAGGGTGACATCCAGACGCGCCCCATTAAAGGCACGCTGCCGCGACTCGATTCCCCGCAGGAAGACGCTCGCCAGGCGGCAACGCTTGCCCACTCGCCGAAAGACCGCGCCGAAAATTTAATGATTGTCGATCTGATGCGCAATGATATCGGCCGCGTCGCCGTGCCGGGCAGCGTTCGCGTACCGGAACTGTTTGTGGTCGAACCGTTCCCGGCGGTGCATCACCTGGTGAGCACCATCACCGCACGATTGCCTGCTACGCTTGATGCCAGCGATCTGCTGCGCGCGGCCTTCCCTGGCGGTTCCATTACCGGAGCGCCAAAAGTTCGCGCCATGGAGATTATCGATGAACTTGAACCGCAGCGACGCAACGCATGGTGCGGCAGCATTGGTTATCTCAGCCTGTGCGGCAATATGGATACCAGCATTACTATTCGTACGATCACCGCCTGGCAGGGCCAACTGTACTGCTCCGCGGGCGGCGGTATCGTGGCGGACAGCGAAGAAGCCGCGGAATATCAGGAAACTTTTGATAAAGTTAACCGTATCCTGCATCAACTGGAGAGCTAGAACATGGCGGCTAACGCCCTCGATCTGGACGACTTTCTATCCCGTTTTCAACTGCTGCGCCCGCAGCCCTCGCCGCAGTCGCTGAACCAGCGCCAGGCGGCGGTACTGGTGCCGATTGTCCGTCGGCCGCAGCCGGGACTGTTGCTGACCCAGCGTTCGCCGCTGCTGCGCAAGCACGCGGGCCAGGTCGCCTTCCCCGGCGGCGCAGTAGATAACACCGACGCTACATTGATTGCCGCCGCGCTGCGCGAGGCGCAGGAAGAAGTGGCGATCCCGCCGGAAGCCGTTGAAGTGATCGGCGTGCTGCCGCCTGTCGACAGCGTCACCGGCTTTCAGGTGACGCCGGTTGTTGGCATAATCCCCCCGGACCTGCACTATCATGCCAGTCAGGACGAGGTGTCTGCGGTGTTTGAAATGCCGCTGGAAGAGGCGTTGCGCCTGGGTCGTTACCACCCGCTGGACATCCATCGGCGCGGTAATTCACATCGCGTCTGGCTATCGTGGTACCAACATTATTTTGTCTGGGGAATGACCGCCGGCATTATTCGCGAGCTGGCGCTGCAAATCGGCACTCGCCCTTAGCTATAATAAGTAATGAGAAGCCGCTCTCACTATTAGTAAAACCAAGGTTATCCATTAGTTTAATTCATGTGAATAGTTAAGCTGACAACCCGGTTCCCTCTTACACTATGCGCAGTTATTACATCGTTACCGCAACCGCGGTAACCCTGTCAGGAGTGTTATCGTGATTAGTATATTCGACATGTTCAAGGTGGGGATTGGTCCCTCATCTTCCCATACTGTAGGGCCGATGAAGGCCGGTAAACAGTTCGTCGATGACCTGGTCGAAAAGGGATTGCTTAATGAAGTGACGCGCGTCGCCGTTGACGTCTATGGGTCGCTTTCATTAACCGGCAAAGGCCACCACACGGACATCGCCATTATCATGGGACTGGCGGGCAATCTGCCTGCGACGGTCGATATTGACGCGATCCCGGCATTTATCCGCGACGTAGAAACCCGCGGCCGTCTGCTGCTGGCAAACGGGCAACACGAAGTCGACTTCCCGGCGGATGACGGCATGCGTTTTCGTAGCGACAACCTGCCGCTGCACGAAAACGGCATGACTATCCATGCGTGGGCCGGCGAGAAAGAAATCTACAGCAAGACTTACTATTCAATCGGCGGCGGTTTTATCGTCGACGAAGAGCATTTCGGCAAAGAAGACGCGAGCGAACTGCAGGTTCCGTATCCGTTTAAATCGGCACAGGAAATGCTGGGCTACTGCAAAGAAACCGGTCTGTCGCTCTCCGGCATGGTGATGCAAAACGAACTGGCGCTGCACAGCAAGCAAGAGATCGAGGCCTATTTTGAAAACGTCTGGCAAACCATGCGCGCCTGTATCGATCGCGGCATGAACACCGAAGGTGTGCTGCCGGGGCCGCTGCGCGTGCCGCGTCGCGCTTCGGCGCTGCGTCGTCTGCTGGTCGCCAGCGATAAGCTGTCTAACGACCCGATGAATGTTGTCGACTGGGTGAACATGTTCGCGCTGGCGGTCAACGAAGAGAACGCCGCCGGCGGCCGCGTTGTTACCGCGCCGACCAACGGCGCCTGTGGTATCGTTCCGGCAGTGCTCGCCTACTACGATCACTTTATCGAGTCCGTCAGCCCGGATATCTATATTCGCTACTTTATGGCGTCCGGCGCGATTGGCGCGCTGTACAAGATGAACGCGTCCATTTCCGGCGCGGAAGTCGGCTGTCAGGGCGAAGTCGGCGTCGCCTGTTCAATGGCAGCGGCGGGCCTGGCTGAACTGCTTGGCGCCAGCCCGGAGCAGGTTTGCGTGGCGGCGGAAATCGGCATGGAACATAACCTCGGCCTGACCTGCGACCCGGTCGCCGGCCAGGTTCAGGTGCCGTGCATCGAGCGAAACGCTATCGCCTCCGTGAAGGCGATTAACGCCGCGCGTATGGCGATGCGCCGCACCAGCGAACCGCGCGTCTCTCTCGATAAAGTTATCGAGACCATGTACGAAACGGGTAAAGACATGAACGCCAAATATCGCGAAACCTCTCGCGGCGGCCTGGCGATCAAAGTCCAGTGTGACTAAAACACGTCTGTGAAATGCGCCCTTTCCGGGCGCATTTTTCTTTTTCTCCCACCAACTTATCTTACCCACTACACTTGCTTTAAGCCGGCTGTTACTCTTATTCCTCTATTTAGCCGACAGGGCGCCTCGCATGCAAAATGCACAGAAGGTCATTTCGACATACCGCCGCAAGCGCATTCTGGTGTGCCTGGCCGTTGCATTTCTGACGCTTGCCGTCACCCTGACAATCCGATTTATTTCACAGCGTAGCCAAAATCAACAGCGCATCCAGACGGTGACCCGCAATATGGTGATCGCGATGGACAATATCCTGCAGCCGCTGGCGGCAAAACACGCTACCCTGCTGAGTATGGTGGGCAAACCCTGTCAGGATGTGCATCTTGAGCTGCGTAAAACCGCGGCCACACTGCAGACCGTACGCTCAATCATCCTTGTTCAATCCGGGATGGCCTACTGCTCCAGCATTTTTGGCCCGCGCCATGTGGCCATTCATCAGCTGCAGCCAACGTTGCCGGCAGTCAACCCGCTGTTGGCCTTTTCAACCGATAACTCGCTGCTCAAAGGCACACCGGTACTGATTCAGTGGTATCCCTCCTCCGTAAGCGGTGCCGACGGCGCGTTGTTAATTATCAATATTGAGCTGCTTGGCGAATTGATTCTCAAAGAAAAATCATCGTTGATAAGCGACATCAGCCTCACGGTAGGCAACAAGAGTTTTCTCAGCGATGTTGGCGTTGTTGCAAGCGATCGGTTGCCGGGTCTGCCGATAATTTACCGGCAAAGTTCCAGCCAGTTTCCCTTTACCATCAACATCAGCGGACCGGGAGCCTCCGCGGTAGCCTTAGAAGAGCTGCCCGCCGAATTACCGCTGGCGCTGATGTTCAGCCTGTTGATGACCGGTATCGCCTGGTTGACGACCGCAGGACGAATGACTTTCTCGCGCGAAATAACCCTGGGTATCGCCGCCCACGAGTTCGAGGTATGGTGCCAGCCGCTGCAGGATTTACGTACTCAGGAGTGTTGTGGCGTGGAAATTTTGCTGCGCTGGAACAATCCGCGCCGCGGAAATATCTCGCCGGATGTTTTTATCCCGATTGCTGAAGGCTACAACCTGATAGTCCCCCTGACCCGCTACGTCATCGCTGAAACCGCCCGCCGGCTGCATTATTTCCCGCAGGATGCCAATTTTCATATTGGTATTAACGTGGCGGCGCGTCATTTCAGCAACGGCGAGCTGCTGCGCGATCTGCACACCTATTGGTTCAGCGCTAATCCGGTACAGCAGCTGGTGGTCGAGCTGACCGAACGCGATGTCCTGCGTGAAGGCGATCATCACATGGCGGAGCACCTGCATTTTAAAGGCGTCCAGCTGGCCATTGATGACTTTGGCACCGGTAACAGTTCGCTATCCTGGCTGGAAAAACTTCGCCCGGATGTACTGAAAATTGATAAATCTTATACCGGCGCCATTGGCATTGATGGGGTCAACGCGACGGTAACCGATATGATTATCGCCCTGGCGCACCGACTCAAAATCGTCACCATTGCCGAAGGCGTCGAAACTCAGGAACAGAAGATTTACATGCGTAGCCACGGCGTGGATTTACTACAGGGATATTATTATGCCCGCCCGTTGCCGGTGGAGGATTTTCCGCGCTGGCTGGCGGAAGAGAAGCACCGTCTGGCGGCGACTGGGGGTAAAAAACAACCCGCCGGGCAAGTTTAGTCCGGCGGGTTCGGCATTACTCTTCTTCGTCGTTATCGTGGACGGTTTTAATGACCCGTACCAGATCGACGCGATAATCATTGGCTTCAACGATGGTGAACTGCAGCGGCGGCAGTTCGACAACATCGCCTATCCGCGGGATATGACCGTTCGCGGAGATAACCAGCCCGGCAACGGTCGCGATATCATCGTCTTCGTTGACCAGGTCGTCCAGCCCCAGCGCCTGCTGCAGCGCATGAAGGTCGGTTGACCCTTTGATTAACCACCCCTCGCCATCCAGTACAATTTCCGGCGTTTCATCCGCATCCGGGAACTCACCGGCAATCGCTTCCAGGACATCCAGCGGCGTCACCAGCCCCTGCACCACGCCAAATTCGTTGGTGACGATGACAAAGCTACCGCGCGCCCGGCGAAGCACGCCCAGCAGGTTGATCGGGTCCAGCGTTTCCGGCACCACAATCGCCGGAGAAGCGGAAGCCATTGCGGCAACGTTCTCGCCCGCTTCCAGCGCCACCAGCATCTCTTTGGCGCGTACAATACCAATGATTTCATCAAGTTCGCCGCGGCAAACCGGGAACATGCTGTGCGGGGAAGAAAGCAGCTGGCGACGAATTTCGTCTTCGCTCTGCTCAGCATCCACCCAGCTAATTTCGCCTCGAGGAGTCATGATACTGCGCAATGAGCGCTGCGCCAGGGTCAGCACGCCGTTAATCATATAGCGTTCTTCTTCAGCAAACGCCCCGTCCGGCACCGGCACTGCCGCCGGGCTATCGCTATCGTGCGCCACGGTCGCCTGTTTGCGACCGCCCATCAAGCGCAGAATCGCATCAGCGGTACGCGCACGCAGCGGCAACGTCGACTGGTGGCGGATAAAGTTACGCCGCGCCACCTGGTTAAAGAATTCAATGGTAATCGAGAAGCCAATCGCCGCGTACAGGTAACCCTTCGGAATATGGAAGCCAAAGCCTTCTGCCACCAGACTCAGACCAATCATCAGCAGGAAGCTCAGACACAGCACGACAACCGTCGGATGTTGGTTCACGAAGCGGGTTAACGGCTTCGAGGCCAGCAGCATCAGGATCATCGCAATAACGACCGCAGCCATCATCACCGGTAAATGGTTTACCATGCCGACGGCGGTAATCACCGCATCAAGCGAGAAGACGGCATCCAGCACCACAATTTGTAGCACGACGACCCAGAAGCTGGCATAGCCTTTGCCGTGACCGGCATCATGCTGGCGGTTTTCCAGTCGTTCATGAAGCTCTGTCGTCGCCTTGAATAGCAGGAAGATACCGCCGACCAGCATGATCAGATCGCGCCCGGAGAACGAAAAATCGCCTATGCTTATCAAAGGCTTGGTCAACGTGACCATCCACGAGATAACCGAGAGCAGTCCCAGGCGCATAATCAGCGCCAGCGACAGGCCGATGATACGTGCCTTATCACGCTGTTTTGGCGGCAGTTTATCGGCAAGGATGGCGATAAAGACCAGGTTATCGATACCCAGGACAATTTCGAGGACTACCAGCGTCAGCAGGCCAGCCCAGATGGTGGGATCCATTAAGAATTCCATGAGCGGCTCCCGTTAACGACAGCGGTAGTCATCGCGATGTCATGCACCGGCGAAACAATGGTTGCTGGTAAAAAAGCGTGTGTGGTTGAGGCGGCAGACGAGTGCCTGAGGGTGAAAAGACGTCGATGACGGTCCATACGGCGGGCTATGCCCTATACTCCTGAGTAATTAAACGGAAGATAAACATAGCAAAATATAGCGCAGAATTGGCAAAAATTTACCTGTCTTTGCAATAGCTAAGGCTATTTTTTGCGCTGCGAAATTATTGATTATTGAAGCGTAATTTACGGAGCTCCATCACATTAATTATTTTTTCACTATCTAAAATAATTCCCGGTAGTAATTAATTTAGATCTTACACCCTTACTGAATCGATTTTTCCACAAGAGTGATTCAGGATGTATCAGACCAGATGATGCATTCACCATAATAACGGAGGTAGCAAGTGACGATTGCTATTGTAATAGGCACACATGGTTGGGCTGCAGAACAACTGCTGAAAACCGCAGAAATGCTGTTGGGCGAGCAGGAAAACGTTGGCTGGATCGATTTCGTTCCTGGCGAAAATGCCGAAACGCTGATCGAAAAGTACAATGCACAGCTGGCAAAACTGGATACCACAAAAGGCGTGCTGTTCCTCGTTGATACGTGGGGCGGTAGTCCATTTAACGCGGCAAGCCGCATTGTTGTTGATAAAGAAAACTATGAAGTGATCGCTGGCGTCAACGTCCCGATGCTGGTTGAAACCTTCATGGCCCGCGATGACGATCCGTCGTTTGATGAGCTGGTGGCGCTGGCGGTGGAAACCGGTAGCGAAGGCGTGAAAGCGCTGAAAGCCAAACCGGTTGAAAAAGCGGCGCCGGTTCAGGCTGCCGCGCCGAAAGCGGCAACGCCCGCTAAACCGATGGGTCCAAATGATTACATGGTGATTGGCCTGGCGCGTATCGATGACCGTCTTATCCACGGCCAGGTTGCGACCCGCTGGACCAAAGAGACCAACGTCACCCGCATTATCGTGGTCAGCGATGAAGTTGCCGCCGACACGGTGCGCAAGACGCTGCTGACCCAGGTGGCTCCTCCGGGCGTGACCGCTCACGTTGTTGATGTCGCGAAGATGATTCGCGTCTATAACAACCCGAAATACGCCGGCGAGCGCGTCATGCTGCTGTTCACTAACCCAACAGACGTTGAACGTATTGTTGAAGGCGGCGTGAAAATTACCAGCGTCAACATCGGCGGTATGGCTTTCCGCCAGGGTAAAACGCAGGTCAATAACGCGATTTCGGTCGATGCGACAGATATCGAAGCATTCAAGAAGTTGAATGCCCGCGGTATTGAACTGGAAGCGCGTAAAGTTTCCACCGACCAGAAACTGAAAATGATGGATTTGATCGCCAAGGTGGGTAATTAACCCGGCGCTCGCGAGCCAACCTTCACTTTAAGACTTAATCAACAGGAGAAGTACAATGGAGATTACCCTTCTTCAGATTGTGCTGGTGTTCATCGTCGCGTGTATTGCGGGTATGGAGTCGGTACTTGATGAATTTCAGTTCCACCGTCCTCTGGTCGCCTGTACGTTAATTGGCGCCGTTCTCGGTGACATGAAAACCGGTATCATCATCGGCGGTACGCTGGAAATGATCGCTCTGGGCTGGATGAACATCGGTGCGGCAGTTGCGCCTGATGCCGCGCTGGCATCCATTATTTCTACCGTACTGGTTATCGCCGGTCACCAAAGCATTGGCGCCGGTATCGCTCTGGCTATCCCGCTGGCGGCGGCAGGCCAGGTTCTGACCATTATCGTTCGTACCATCACCGTTGCCTTCCAGCACGCGGCGGATAAAGCCGCTGAAAACGGTAACCTGACGGCCATCTCCTGGCTGCACGTTTCCTCGCTGTTCCTGCAGGCAATGCGTATCGCCATCCCGGCGGTTATCGTAGCCATCTCTGTCGGTACCAGCGAAGTTCAGGGTCTGCTGAATGCCATTCCGGAAGTCGTGACTGGCGGTCTGAATATCGCGGGCGGCATGATCGTCGTCGTCGGTTACGCGATGGTCATCAACATGATGCGCGCGGGCTATCTGATGCCGTTCTTCTATCTCGGTTTCGTCACCGCGGCCTTCACCAATTTCAACCTGGTTGCGCTGGGTGTGATTGGTGCCGTTATGGCCATTCTCTACATTCAGCTGAGCCCGAAATATAACCGCGTAGCGGGTGCCCCGGTTCAGGCGGCTGGTAACAACGATCTCGATAACGAACTGGACTAACAGGTGAGCGAAATGGTTGATATGACTAAAAATACCACCGAGAAAAAACTCACTCAGAGTGATATTCGTGGCGTGTTCATTCGTTCTAACCTGTTCCAGGGTTCATGGAACTTCGAACGTATGCAGGCGCTGGGCTTCTGCTTCTCTATGGTTCCGGCAATCCGTCGCCTGTACCCGGAGAACAACGATGCGCGTAAGCAGGCTATTAAGCGTCACCTTGAGTTCTTCAACACCCATCCGTACGTCGCGGCGCCGGTACTCGGCGTAACGCTGGCGATGGAAGAGCAGCGTGCTAACGGCGCGGAAATCGACGATGGCGCAATCAACGGTATCAAAGTCGGTTTGATGGGTCCGCTGGCAGGCGTCGGCGACCCGATCTTCTGGGGTACCGTGCGTCCGGTATTCGCCGCGCTCGGCGCCGGTATCGCGATGAGCGGTAGCCTGCTTGGTCCGCTACTGTTCTTCATCCTGTTCAATGCCGTGCGTCTGCTGACCCGCTACTACGGCGTAGCATACGGCTATCGTAAAGGCGTGGACATCGTTAAGGATATGGGCGGCGGCTTCCTGCAGAAACTGACCGAGGGGGCGTCAATCCTCGGCCTGTTTGTCATGGGGGCCCTGGTTAACAAATGGACGCACGTTAATATCCCGCTGGTGGTTTCCACGATCACCGGTCAGGATGGCCAGACTCGCGTGACCACCGTGCAGACCATCCTTGACCAGCTGATGCCGGGACTGGTGCCGCTGCTGCTGACCTTCGCCTGTATGTGGCTGCTGCGTAAGAAAGTCAACCCGCTGTGGATCATCGTTGGCTTCTTCGTCATCGGTATCGCCGGCTACGCGGTCGGCCTGCTGGGTCAATAATCATCACGTTGTAGGCCGGGGGCAGCTTTGTCCCCGGCTTTTTTTTAGCGTTAAAACGTGTACCTGTATGCAGGTCCACGCTGGCTGGAGGATCAATGGCAATCACGGAGCTGGTGCTCATTCTGTTTATCGTCGCCCTGGTGGCTTTCGCTATCTACGACCAATTCATCATGCCGCGCCGCAATGGCCCCACCCTGCTGTCAATCCCCCTGCTGCGTCGTGGACGCGTCGACGGGATGATTTTCGTCGGCCTGACGGCGATTCTCATTTACAACAATATTGCCAGCCACGGCGAAATAACCACCACCTGGTTATTATCTGCGCTGGCATTAATGGGGTTATATCTGTTCTGGATCCGTACGCCGCGAATTCTGTTCAAAAAGAGCGGTTTTTTCTTTGCCAACGTGTGGATTGAATATCCGCGGATTAAAGCGATGAATTTGTCTGAAGATGGCGTACTGGTGATGCAATTAGAGCAGCGGCGCCTGCTTATTCGCGTACGAAATATCGACGATCTGGAAAAAATATACAAACTACTCGTTACCAGTCAATAAGTTACAGATATAGCCTGCGCTATATTTCCGCCAGTCATTACTGTGGGAATATATAGCCATGGCTATATTTACCCGCCTCACCTCGTTATATTATTTAACCAATCCTTCACTTAATATTTTAAATGAAAATCGTTATCATTTATTGTAGCTAATATTATTTTTCTGTGATTGTTTTACCTTCTCAAAATATGTTAAGGTTGCGCCCGTCGTTGGGGAGTAGCCGATTTTCCGCAGGTGGAAAATGTACGTGTCAACATACTCGTTGCAAAACGTGGCACGTACGGGTTGAGCGGTCGTTCAATCAGGCGAGACCATAGATACATCACTGCTGTACGTTATGCTCAGGCTCCGCGTATGTTTACTGGGGGCAGCGATGTGTCATATGGATATTCCCCGGTCAGGACACGCTCATGAATATTTCTGCCACTATCCTTCTTGCCTTTGGTATGTCGATGGACGCGTTTGCCGCTTCTATCGGTAAAGGCGCCACCCTGCATAAACCTAAATTCTCCGAAGCGCTGCGCACCGGTCTTATATTCGGCGCGATCGAAACCCTGACGCCGCTGGTCGGCTGGGGGCTGGGCATGTTGGCCAGCCAGTTTGTACTGGAATGGAACCACTGGATCGCGTTCGTGCTGCTGGTGTTTCTCGGCGGGCGCATGGTGATTGAAGGTTTTCGCGGCGGCGATAACGATGAATGTGAAGCGCCGCGTCGCCACGGCTTCTGGTTGCTGGTGACTACCGCATTCGCCACCAGTCTTGACGCGATGGCCGTTGGCGTGGGGCTTGCTTTCCTGCAGGTCAATATTATCGCCACCGCGCTGGCTATCGGCTGCGCCACCTTTACCATGTCAACGCTGGGAATTATGGTTGGCCGCTTTATCGGCCCGCTGCTCGGCAAACGGGCCGAAATTCTCGGCGGTATCGTGCTAATCGGTATCGGCGCGCAGATTCTGTGGAGCCATTTCGCGCCGTAGCCCTTACGCCTCGTGCTGCCAGCAGTGAATCATGAAATCGGTCTGGCAGCCAAAGGTTTCCTGCTGGCGCAACGATTCACGGACTTCCGGTTTCGCTCGCCAGGCAAACGGCGTCATCTGCAGTAACGCTTCCGCCTGCGCGCCGCTCAACTGCATCGGATAGGCTAACTGCTGCTCATGACGCAGCGTAAAGCCCGGCATCGCTTCCCGGTTCTGTTCATGCAAACGAACTTCATCGTAGATCAGCCCTTTCAGCTCCATCAGATGACGCGGTCCCGGCGTGGCGGTAATCACCCAACCGCCTGCTTTTACTACACGCGCTAATTCGTCCGCGTTACAGGGCGCATAAATACGCACCACCGCGTCCAGAGACCGATCGGCAAAAGGCAACCGTTGGCTGGAAGCCACGCAGAATTCGACCTGCGGGTAACGTTTAGCGGCGGCGCGGATCGCCGATTTTGAGACATCGAGGCCGAAACTGCGTGCGGCAATGGCGGCGAAAGCATGGGTGTAATACCCCTCTCCGCAGCCGATATCCAGCAACTCGCCCGGCGCGAAAGTCCGCAGATAGCTGCAAATCGCCTCACGCAGCGGCTGATAATATCCGCCATCGAGGAAGGCGCGGCGCGCCTGCATCATCTCAGCGCTATCGCCCGGGTCGCGCGAACGTTTGAACTGCACCGGCAGTAAATTGACATACCCTTCCTTTGCCAGATCGAACTGGTGCCGCTGCGGGCAAATATAGCTATTTGCGCTGCGGCTAAGCGGCGCGTGGCATAGTGGACAGGTATAAGACATGATAACTCCGGTGGCGCTGAAAGGGCGAAAGTGTAGCGCTATTCGCCCTCGCAGACCACTGTTACAGCGCGGGAGCCGGATCCTCGCGGTTATGCATGACGATAAGATTCTCAGAGCCCTGCGGCATACCGTCGGGCATTACGTTTTCCAGACGCAACACATCGCCCATAATTTGGCTGAACACCGGCGCGGATACCGCCCCGCCGTAGTATTTACCGTTGCTGGGGTCGTTTATCACCACCACCAGCGCAAACTTCGGCTGACTGGCCGGCGCCACGCCGGCGGTGTAGGCGACGTATTTATCGATATATTTCCCGTCGGGGCCAATTTTCTTCGCCGTGCCGGTTTTCACCGCGATACGATAATCGCGTACCGCCGCTTTCGTCCCGCCCCCGCCCGGCAGCGCCACGCTCTCCATCATATGTTCCACTTCATGCACGATCTCCTGCGGCATAACTCGCGTACCGATAACCGGCGGATCGATACGGGTTATCGACAGCGGGCGTTCAATGCCGTAGCCGCCGATCGTCGCATAGACATGCGCCAGCTGCAGCGGGGTTACCATCAGTCCATAGCCAAAGGCGAAGGTGGCGCGATCCAGCTCACCCCAATAACGGCGATGCGGCATTAACCCGGAGCTTTCGCCGGTCAAGCCAAGCCCGGTCGGGTCGCCAAAGCCAAAGGCCTTGTAAGTGTCAATCAGATGCTGCACCGGCATCGCCAGCGAGAGGTGCGAAACTCCGGTATCGCTCGATTTTTGCAGAATACCGGTGAGCGTCAACTCAGGATAATAACCCACATCGCGAATGCGATGACCATCAAGGGTAAAGGGATGGGTATCAACCACGCTATCCGGCTGCACAATCCCCTGCTGCAGCGCGGTCATAATCACCAGCGGTTTGACCGTTGAACCCGGCTCAAAGGTATCGCTGATAGCGCGATTTCGAAAATCATCGAGCTGGGCGCTGTCGCGGTTATTAGGGTTGAAGTCCGGGTAACTGGCCATCGACAGGATTTCGCCGGTATCAATCTTGATTAATACCGCCGCGCCGGATTCCGCCTTATTCCACCGTACGGCATTATCCAACGCATCTTCCGTCACCGTCTGCAGGCGCTCGTCGATACTGAGCTGCAGGTTATGCGCCGGCACAGCGGCCTGCTCGGTAATATTCTCGATCACGTGGCCATGGCGGTCCTTACGCACCAGCCGACGCCCCGGCGTTCCCATGAGCTGTTTGTTAAAGCTTTTTTCAACCCCCTCGATCCCCTGATTATCCACGTTGGTAAAGCCCAGCAGGTTCGCCGCGACGTGCCCGGCGGGATAGAAGCGGCGTGATTCATCGCGCAGATAAACGCCCGGCAGGTGTAATTTATCGATCCACTCCGCCTGTTCCGGATTAACCTGACGCGCGAGATAGAGGAATCGGGCATGCGGATGTGACTGCACCCGATGAGAGAGGTCAATAAGATTGATATGCAACGCTTCCGCCATTGCCTGCCAGCGCGGACCATAGCCGACGCCGCCCTTTTCCAGCATGGTCTGCGGATCTATCCAGATAGCGCTTACCGGCACGCTCACCGCCAGCGGGCGTCCTTCACGATCGCTAATGGTTCCGCGCATCACGTCGATGGGTTCTTCGCGCAGCGAACGCATATCCTCTTGTTTAACCAGATTATCCGGAGAGACGATTTGCAGCCAACCTACCCTCGCCAGCAGAAATCCAAGACATCCCAAAATCGCCACACACAGCAACCCAAAACGGATAGGGAGAAAATTTCTGGCGGACTTACTTTTATTCTTTTGCACCGTAGCTCCAGTATTATTTTGCAACCACCTGATTTAACAGAAAATTGGCAAAACAGACTGCTAAACAGTGCTAATAAGGGTGATGTTTTGCAACAAAGCGCGTCGGAGGGGAAATATTGGAAATACTTTGCAACAGATGCTAAAAAGCCCCGCTATAGCGAGGCTTTCTTACAAGATGAGTGGTCTTGAATCAGATAGCAGTTACGTTAACTGCAGCCGGACCTTTCTGGCCGTCCTGAATTTCGAACTCAACGTTCTGGCCTTCAGCCAGAGTTTTGAAGCCGTTACCCTGGATTGCAGAGAAGTGTACGAACACGTCTTTGCTGCCATCAGCCGGAGTAATGAAGCCAAAACCTTTAGACTCGTTGAACCACTTAACTTGACCTTTAATCTTTGCCATTTGCAAAATTCCTTAAACTGTTTTCTTCACCCGCAGGTGCTTACATAGATAAAACTGACACATAACTGCATGAGGCACTAATATAAGGTTCGGCAGAGAAGCGGTATTCAACGACAACGTGTTTACTCAGGACTTCTTTACTGAAAATGCCACACATAAACAGAACTGTACCTCGTTTAACCCGAAACGTGTTATCACACACAACGTAAATAATGGCAAGCCATTTTTAAACGTGTCACGATCGTTCGCACAAATTATCAGGAAATCATTTGATCGCCTGCACATTTATGCGTCTTTGCCGCGCCTGGCTTATCTTTGCATCGTTACCAAACACACAATAACGTATGCCTGATAAATGCAACTTTTTTACCATAGCTCAACAACTTCTGTTCGTCCAGGTACGTACGTATACGAACTGCCATATTTGAGGGGGCGTTGCGGCATCATGTGCATAATGATGCGCAAATAACGTTAAAGAACAAGAGGAAATCGCCTTAACTCGCCGCGTAGTAGTGTTAATTAAACCCCTAACTCGTTACAGCACAAATATCCGCTAAAATAGCCCTTAATAATGAAATATTAATGACAAAGTATTGCCGTCAGGCAATAGAAACGTTTCGTTATTACTTTTTTTGATTAGCTCAAAAGATTATTCAATATGTGAAACAGAGCGTGGATGTTTAATTCATTAAACGGTAACGACCGGCCGCGAAATGGGGAATTACATAAGAATAAGTTATAGCAAAATTTTGTAGCACTCACAGGCGCGCACGCGATGTGCACACCTGTTCTTCAAACTTAACGTTCGGCAACGAGACGAATGAAATCGTCGTCGTTTTTCTCCTTCTCATCCGCTGAAGGTTCAGCAACCTCTTCTTTGTGCGGCGCATTGGCTTCACAGAGGCGGCGCAGCAGCGCATTTTGCCGCTTTTGTTGATCCAGCAGCGACTGCAGCAGTTCGATTTGCTCATTGCTACGTGAACTGGCGCGATTCACAAAGAACCATAACAGCAGCCCCACCAACAGCAGTACAACGGAAAGCGCCAGAGACGCCAGACTTACAATCCCAGGATTCAGTAACTCACTCATTTCACCACCTCAAAGAGAAGGCGTTCATTCTACCACCCGCGCGGCAGAAGAAAATCCGTCGGCACAAAAATGTCTTACCAGGGGATGAACTTGTTAATAGCGCAAATACCGCTGAAAAATTGCACATCCTGATCGCACATTACGTTAAGCATCTGAGTCCACAGCAGCAAACAACCCGCTATGACAACGATCAGCAAAACCCAGCGTAATTTTTTCACTCCACACTCCGTACCATAATCAGATGTTGCCAGGATAACACGACCTTCTTAAACCGCGGCTAACTGTAATACGAAAGGCAAGTTTAGGAATCATAGACTTGTATCAAATAGTGTTCGTGCCAGAATACACGGCAGGATCATACAAATAACGAGGCAAAAATGCGATTGATCATTCGCTCTATTGTCATACTGGCGATTGTCTGGATTGGCGTATTATTAAGCGGTTATGGCGTGTTAATTGGCAGCAATCAGAATGCTGGCGGGCTGGGACTGCAATGCAAATACCTGACAGCGCAGGGTATCACCACCGCACAATATGTTCATTCTGATAGCGGTATTATCGGTATTACCAACTGCCCTATTCTGCGCAAAAGCGTCAAGGTTATCGACCAGGGTTAAAATTACAGGAGCTACAGGGTAAGGTATTACGCTGTAGCTCATCATTCACTATCAGAACGGGTAACGGTTATAACCCATCTGCTCGGAAATCTTACGCGCCGCAGCGTGCAACATCGCCACATATTCGTGCAAACGTTCTTCAGAGAAACGCAGCGTCGGGAAGGAGATACTCAGGCCGGCAATCACCACGCCGAAGCGATCGAAGACCGGCACCGCAATACAGCGTAATCCTTCTTCCTGCTCCTCATTGTCTTCGCCATAGCCCTGCTCGCGCACCTGGTCCAGCACTTTCAATAGCGCGCTGGTATCAGTAATGGTTCGCTCGGTGCTACGTTTGTACTCGACGCCGTCCATGATTTGCTCGACTTCCGCCCGGTCGCGCCACGCCAGCAGCACTTTGCCAATGGCGGTGCTGTACAGCGGATTACGTCGGCCGATACGCGAATACATCCGCAGGTTGTACATGGAATCAATTTTGTGGATGTAAACGATGCTGTCTTCATCCAGCGCGCCGAGGTGAATCGTCTCTTTGGTCAGGCGAGAAATTTCACGCATCTGGATATCCGCGCTGCGGATCAGGTCAACGTTCTGCAACGCCCGCGCGCCAAGCTCGAACAACTTCAGCGTTAAAGAATATTTCTCAGACTCGCCTTCCTGTGCGACATAGCCCAGTGACTTCATAGTCTGTAAAAAACGATACACCGTGCTTTTAGACATCATCACACGCTGTGACAATTCGGTGATACCAATCTCACGCTCTTCGCCCAAAGCCTGCAGGATGCCAAAAACTTTTAATACTGAAGAGACAGAATCTGGCTGTTTATCCATATCAGCAGCTGCCATTGTTCACCTCATCGTAACTGTTTTATAAAATTCAGAACTGTTTTTTATTATAAATTCACATTATGACCGTCGCAATCGTTGTTCTGCGAGTTGGTTACAAATCTGCGACTTATGGTTGAATAATCAATGCTAAAATCATTAATCAGAAAATAGTTTCCTCTAAGACTTAAACTTCACATGGAAAAAAAACTTTTGGATGGCCTGCCGGTTCCCCAGCGTTACGGCGCCATTCTGACGATTGTATTAGGCCTGACGATGGCCGTACTCGACGGCGCTATCGCCAACGTCGCCCTGCCGACTATCGCCACCGACCTGAATGCCTCGCCGGCATCTTCAATCTGGATAGTCAACGCCTATCAAATCGCTATCGTCATCGCCCTGCTGCCACTCTCGTTTCTTGGCGATATGGTTGGCTATCGACGAATCTATAAAATTGGTCTGGTAGTGTTTACCATCACCTCGCTGATTTGCGCCCTCTCCCGAAGTCTCGAGATGTTAACGCTGGCGCGTGTGGCCCAGGGGCTGGGCGGCGCGGCGCTGATGAGCGTCAACACGGCGCTGATTCGTCTTATCTATCCTAAGAGGCAGCTAGGTCGCGGAATGGGCATCAACTCTTTCGTCGTTGCCGTCTCCTCCGCCGCGGGGCCTACCATTGCCGCCGCTATCCTCTCGCTTGCTTCCTGGCAATGGCTGTTTTTAATCAACGTACCGCTGGGGATTATTTCCATCTTCCTCGCCATGCGCTTTTTACCGCCCAACAGCAGCGCCAGCAAGATTACCCGTTTCGATCTGCCGAGCGCGATGATGAACGCCCTCACCTTCGGGCTGCTCATCACGGCGCTCGGCGGCTTTGCCCAGGGGCAATCCGGTTACCTGGTATTGGCCGAGGTCATTGCTATGCTGATTATCGGCTTCTTCTTTGTTCGCCGGCAGTTGCGCATGCCGGTCCCACTGCTGCCGGTTGATTTACTGCGCATTCCAATCTTTTCGCTCTCTATCTGCACCTCGATATGCTCTTTTTGCGCGCAGATGCTGGCGATGGTTTCCCTGCCCTTTTTCCTGCAAACCGTTATCGGACGCAGCGAAGTAGAGACCGGGTTACTGTTAACGCCGTGGCCGTTGGCGACCATGGTGATGGCCCCTCTGGCGGGTTATTTGATCGAAAAGGTTCATGCCGGGCTGTTGGGGGCAATGGGACTGCTGATCATGGCCTGCGGCCTGTTTGGCCTTGCGCTATTACCCTCTTCACCTTCCGATCTCGATATTATCTGGCGGATGGCGTTGTGCGGCGCAGGTTTCGGACTGTTTCAGTCGCCAAACAACCATACCATTGTCTCCTCTGCGCCAGGCCATCGCAGCGGCGGCGCCAGCGGTATGCTGGGTACCGCACGCTTACTGGGGCAAAGTAGCGGCGCCGCGCTGGTCGCCCTGCTGTTTAACCTGGCAGGCAATAGCGGCACCCACACCGCGCTTCTGCTGGCCGGTTCCTTGGCGGTCATTGCCGCCGCCATCAGCGGTCTACGTGTAACTCAACCGCGCGCCGCCTGATAACGAGCGGCCAAAAAAAATCCGCAGCCGGAAAGCTGCGGATTTTTATTTTCAGCGTCTGCACGGCAGATTATTTCAGGTATTCTCCGCTACGCAGCGCTTCAATACGTTTGTCCAACGGCGGGTGGGTCATGAACAGTTCGCTCATCGATTTCGCTTTACCGTTGATACAGAACGCCATCATGCTGCTGGCTTCCTGCGGTTCATAGCTGGTTTTCAAACGCTGCAATGCAGCAATCATTTTCTCACGACCGACCAGTTTGGCGGAACCTGCATCGGCATGGAATTCACGATAGCGCGAGAACCACATGGTGATGATGCTGGCGAGAATACCGAATACCAGTTCCAGTACGGTAGCGACCGCAAAGTAGATAAGCGGGTTACCGTTGCTGCTTTCACCTTCATCTTCACGGTTACCGCCGAGGAAACCGGCCGCAATCTGCGCGATAACGCGGGAAATAAAGATAACGAAGGTGTTCACCACCCCCTGAATCAGCGTCATGGTGACCATGTCGCCATTAGCAATATGGCTGATTTCGTGAGCGATAACGGCTTCCGCTTCGTCACGGCTCATATTCTGCAGCAGACCGGTACTCACGGCGACCAGAGAAGCGTCGCGGCGCGCGCCGGTGGCGAAGGCGTTGATGTCAGGGGCGTGATAAATCGCCACCTGCGGCATGGCGATGCCTGCCTGCTGCGCCTGCTGTGCGACGGTGTTCATCAACCAACGCTCAGTTTCGTTACGCGGCTGTTCGATAACTTCCCCACCAACCGACTTCAGCGCCATCCATTTCGACATCAACAGCGAAACGATCGAGCCGCCAAAACCAAACAGCAGCGCCATGATTAGCAGGCCGGTCATGCTGCTCGACTGGATCCCCGTCAGGCTAAGCACCAGGCCAAACACCACCATGACTGCCAGGTTAGTCAGCAGGAAAAGCGCGATTCGCATCATAATATTCTTTTTACCTCGATTTAACAAAACGCACTATGCGATACCCCATATCGTATGGGTCAGATACTAATTTTCAACGATCAGACCCCGCTAAGTCACGAGAAAGACACAACTTTACATTTTGTAGCATATCGCTGACACCCCAGGCGAGTGTTGACAATTTTGTTGAATAAAGTCGACAGCCGGATGAGGACAGAAAAAGAAACGGGCACAATCACCTGTGCCCGTTGAGGAGTTATTTGCTAACCGGCGGTTCTACCGGAGGCTGCGCTTTTTCCTGTTGCGCCAGGTCAATCGCGATATGCACGGTTTCATCAAGATACGGATCCGGCTCCTGATAATCCTTCGGCAGATCGTCTATCTTTTTGAGAAGCGGCTTGCCTTCGCGCTTAAGGCGATCGTTTACCCGCGCCAGACGAATCGCATCATCTTCTTCATTCTCTTTCTCACGCTGCGCGTAGTTCAGAGAAACGATATTGCGCTTATCTTTCATGGCGTTAAAGCGCGCAATATCCTTCATGATGTACTGGAATTCCGGATCTTTTGCGATACGGTCTTCATGGCGCTTAAGCAGTTCAGGTTCGAACGGTTTCATATCGCCGGACTTCACGTAGGTCGCCGGATCGATGCTATCCCACGGCAGCGCGTTATCTTCATACTGCTCGCCGGTATCGCGATCTTCTTTACCGGTTGGCATCATGATGTCCGGAGTAACCCCTTTACGCTGAGTGCTGCCGCCGTTAATGCGGTAGAACTTCTGGATGGTGTACTGCACGGAACCTAATGCCGGCCATTCCGGGCGCAGCATCTGATCGTAGATACGGTTCAGCGAACGATACTGCTGAACGGTGCCTTTACCGAAGGTCTGCTCGCCGACGATCAGCGCACGGCCATAGTCCTGCATCGCGGCAGCAAAAATTTCCGATGCTGAAGCGCTGAAGCGATCGACTAAGACCACCAGCGGGCCTTTATAGTAAACCACACCGTCGGTATCGCTATCTTCGCGGACCTTACCGTTGTTATCACGCACCTGTACTACCGGGCCGGATGGGATAAACAGACCAGAAAGCGAAACCGCCTCCGTCAGCGCCCCACCGCCGTTACTGCGCAAATCGATGACGATACTGCTGACGTTCTGTTTTTCCAGCTTCTGCAGTTGCACTTTGACATCATCAGTCAGGCCAACGTAGAAACCCGGGATATCCAGCACGCCGACTTTTTCTTTACCGACGGTTTTGACCGACATCTTAACCGCGCGATCTTCAAGACGAATACGCTCGCGGGTCAGAGTAACAATACGGGTTTTCGCCCCTTTGCCAGCCGGCAGAACCTCCAGGCGAACTTTGCTGCCCTTCGGCCCTTTGATAAGCGCGACAACATCGTCCAGCCGCCAGCCGATAACATCAACCATGCTCTTACCCGGCTGACCAACGCCGACGATACGGTCGCCAACGCTAATCGCTTTGCTCTTCGCCGCCGGGCCGCCGGCAACCAGTGAATTGATCACCGTGTAGTCGTCGTCCATCTGCAGCACCGCGCCAATACCTTCCAGAGACAGGCTCATTTCAGTATTAAACTGTTCGGTGTTACGCGGGGAGAGATAGTTGGTATGCGGGTCGATTTCGCGGGCGAAAGCGGTCATCGCCAGCGAGAAGACGTCTTCGCTGTTGGTTTGGGCCAGGCGACGAATCGCAAACTTATAACGCCGGGTCAGGGTTTCACGAATTTCTTTATCGTCTTTACCCGCTAGCTTCAGGCTCAGTTCATCGAACTTCACCTTGGCGTCCCACAACGCGTTAAGCTCGGCTTCATCCTTCGGCCACGGCGCCTTGCTGCGATCGAGGTTGAAGTTGTCGTTGCCGGTAAAATTCATCGGACGATCCAGTACCTTCAGGGCGTACTGGTAACGCTCAAAGCGACGCTTCTGCGCGAGGTTGTACAGGTCGTAGAAAACGTCCAGTTTGCCGCTGCGCAGTTCATCACCGATTTTATTTTTTTGCGCCGCAAACTGAGAAACATCGCTGGCCAACAGCACGTTATGGCTGTAATCCAGCAGATTCAGATAGCGGTCGAAAATCTTTGCCGAAAAGGCGTTGTCGAGATCAAACTGCCGATAATGGGAGCGGGTAAAGCGCGAGGTAACGCGCTCGCTCACCGTCGCGTGCTGCGGCTCTTCTTTCAGCACGGGAATTTGATCGACTCGGGTGATATCGTCCACGGCGAAGGCATGGCCTGATATTGCTAGCAGGCCCGCAAGCGCGGTGAGCTTAAAAAGTTTGTTCATGCCTGGCCCGGCCTCCGTTTCAGAACACCAGGTGTTCTGCGCGTACAATCATTGACATACCAGAAGTCAGCTGTACACGAACGCCATCTTTGGTGATTTCCACAACGGTGGCGTCCATTGCGTTGTTGCCTGCTTTCACCTTCAGAGCCTGACCGACGCTCAATACAGAGACGTCAGACACCGGGGTAAGACGTTGCTCTTCACGCGGTGCTTTGGCAGCTGCAGGACGCGGCTTACGCTGTTCACTACCTTCTTTACGGCGAGCCTGCGGCTGAGGACGCGGTTTACGCTCGCGGCGTGCACCTTCTTCCTGCTGGCCTGCCGCGGCAGCGGCTTCGCGCTTTTTAGCCTGCTGGCTGGCGCGCTGCGCCTGAACGCGAGCTTTGGCTTCTTCGAGCTGCTGACGGGCGTGAGCAACGTGTTGCTCTTCCAGTTCACCGCACGGGTTGCCGTCGAGATCGACGCGAATCGCTCCCGCTTTCACGCCGTACAGATAACGCCAGCTCGAAGTATAAAGACGTAAGGCAGCGCGCAGTTGGGTTTTGCTGAGATTCATCTCGCCGCCAACTCGCTCTACAAGATCCTGAAAAATACCGATTTTCAGGGGGCGCGCTTCGCCTTCAGCGCTGAAACACTGAGGAAAACGTTCGGCCAGAAACGCGATTACTTCTTTACTGCTATTCAACTTAGGTTGATTTTCCATGAAATTTCCTGATTACAACGGACGTAGCCAACAAGCCGCAGGCATGAACAGGCGTCATTATAATGACGTCATCGCTAAATGCTACGTTATCCGTTGATTATCCTGCGACGTGGGCAAAGATTTTTTGATAATCGGTCGCCGCAATCAGCGTTTCGAGGCGCGAGACCAGCTCTGCAAGCCCCTGTTCGTCTTCTGCGGTGAAGCGGGAATACGCCGTGCTATCGATATCCAGTACGCCGATAATCTGATTATTCACCTGCAACGGAAAGACGATTTCCGAATTGCTGGCGGCATCACAGGCGATATGGCCGTCAAACGCATGGACATCTTCCACGCGCTGGACGCGGTTCTGCGCCACGGCGGAACCGCACACGCCGCGGCCGACCGGAATACGTACACAGGCCAGCTTACCCTGGAACGGCCCCAGCACCAGCGTATCGCCTTCCAGGAGATAAAAACCGGCCCAGTTGACCTCTTCCAGGCGTTCAAACAGTAACGCGCTGGTATTTGAGATCATTGCCAAAAAACTGGTTTCTCCTGCCATAAGCGCCTGAAAATCGCGGTTCAGATCCGCGTAGAATTCTGTTTTGTTCATTTTTTAATCACTTAGTTGTCTTACTATCTCATCTGCAGATGCCTACTAAAATAAGCATTAAATGCCTTCGGGCTCAAGATGAATTCATTCCTGGGTTAATATAGTGGGATACATTCATTCCCGAACGTAATAAATGCTGATAAAAACACCCTCAATCACGCCGACGAAGAAGATTACCGTTCATTCGGTCAGTTCGCCAACGCCGCATGCGCACTATCAGCGCTGTACGCAGTGCGACATGCTGTTCCGCATACCGGTTGTGAAAAGAAATCAATGCGCCTGGTGTCCGCGGTGCAATGCGAAGGTACGCGACGGCCGCGATTGGTCCCTTTCCCGGCTCGCCAGTATGGCGTTTACAATGATGTTGCTGATGCCGTTCGCCTGGAGCGAGCCGCTACTGCGTTTGCATCTGCTCGGCGTGCGCATTGACGCCAACGTCCTGCAGGGGATCTGGCAGATGACCAACCAGGGCGATCCCATTACCGCTGCGATGGTGCTCTTCTGCGCGGTGGTTGCGCCCGTCCTGCTGGTGGTCTCCATCGCCTACCTTTGGCTTGGCAACGTGCTGGGGATGAACCTACGTCCGGTGCTGCTGATGCTCGGCAAACTGAAAGAGTGGGTGATGCTGGACATTTATCTGGTCGGTATCGGCGTCGCCTCCATTAAGGTCCAGGACTATGCTTTCCTGCAGCCCGGCATCGGCCTGATCGCCTTTATCGCGCTGACCCTACTCAGCATCCTGACGCTCATCCACATGAACGTTGAAGAGTTGTGGGAGCGTTTTTATCCCGAACGTCCGGCCATGCGCTACGACACCAATCTTCAGGTTTGCACCGGCTGTCACTATACCGGTTATCGCGACTCCCGCGGCCGCTGCCGCCGGTGCCATACCTCACTGCATCATCGCCGGCCGCAAAGCCTGCAGCGCAGTTGGGCGGCTTTGATTGCGTCGCTGGTTTTCCTGCTGCCGGCCAACCTGCTGCCGATTTCGATAATCTACGTCAATGGCGCGCGCCAGGAAGATACGATTCTTTCGGGGATCATTTCACTCGCCAACAGCAACATCGCAATCGCCGGCGTAGTGTTCATCGCCAGTATTTTGGTACCATTCACCAAAGTTATAGTGTTATTTACCCTGCTGGTCAGCATACAATTCAAGTGCGAACAGGGGCTACGTACGCGTATCCTGCTGCTGCGGCTGATTACCTGGATCGGCCGCTGGTCGATGTTGGATCTGTTTGTTATCTCATTAACCATGTCGTTGATAAACCGCGATCAGCTCCTGGCCTTTACCATGGGGCCGGCGGCGGTCTATTTCGGCGGCGCGGTGATTTTAACTATCCTTGCAGTTGAATGGCTGGACAGCCGCTTACTTTGGGACGCTCATGAGTCAGGAAACGCCCGCTTCGCCGACTGAAGCCAAAATAAAAACCAAACGCCGTATCTCGCCATTCTGGCTGTTGCCGGTCATCGCGCTGATGATTGCCGGATGGCTCATCTGGACCAGCTTTGAAGGTCGGGGAACGACGATTACCATCGATTTCCAGTCCGCAAACGGGATTGTTCCGGGACGTACCCCTATCCGCTATCAAGGGGTAGAGGTTGGTACGGTACAGGATATCTCTTTGAGTAAGGACCTCAGCAAGATTGAAGTTTCCGCCAGCGTGAAGAGCGATATGAAAGACGCGCTGCGCAAAGATACCCAGTTCTGGCTGGTGACGCCAAAAGCCTCTCTGGCCGGCGTTTCCGGGCTGGATGCGCTGGTCGGCGGTAACTATATCGGTATGATGCCGGGCA
This sequence comes from Klebsiella sp. SYXHC3, assembly GCF_057196925.1. NCBI lineage: Bacteria > Pseudomonadati > Pseudomonadota > Gammaproteobacteria > Enterobacterales > Enterobacteriaceae > Klebsiella > Klebsiella sp. SYXHC3. The sequence continues at coordinate 998,121 of NZ_JBXUNG010000001.1, forward strand.
AAGGCGAACCGGAAGATCATTTCGTCGCTCTGGATACTCAGCCGAAATACCGCATCAACAACGGCGAACTGATGATTCATCTGCAGGCGCCGGATCTCGGTTCGCTGAACAGCGGATCGCTGGTCTATTTCCGTAAAATCCCGGTTGGCCGGGTGTATGACTACACGCTCAACGCCAACAATCAGGGGGTGACGATTGATGTATTAATCGAACGTCGCTTCACTAATCTGGTGAAAAAAGGCAGCCGGTTCTGGAACGTCTCCGGGATTAAAGCCGACGTCAGCCTGAGCGGCGCCAAAGTCCAGCTGGAAAACCTCTCCGCGTTAGTTAACGGCGCCATCGCCTTTGACTCGCCTGACGACTCCAAAGCGGCGGCGCAAAACGACGAGTACAATCTGTACGAAGATCTGGCGCACAGCCAGCGCGGGGTGCTGGTGACGTTGGAGCTACCCGACGGCGATGGGTTGAAAGCAGGTTCTACGCCGCTGATGTACCAGGGGCTGGAAGTGGGACAGTTAACCAAACTCAATCTCAATCCCGGCGGTAAAGTTACCGGTGAGATGACCGTCGACCCGAGTGTGGTCACCCTGCTTCGGGATAAGACGCTGATTCAAATGAAGAAGCCGAAAATCTCACTGGATAACCCAAGCGTTAGCGCCCTACTCACCGGCAATACTTTTGAACTGGTCCCTGGTGACGGCGAGCCGCGCAATCACTTTATGGTGATGCCAGCCGATAAAGCGCTACTGGAAGAGCCGAACGTCGCCACCGTTACTTTATCGGCGCCGGAAAGCTATGGCGTTTCCGCCGGCCAGCCGCTGATGCTGCACGGCGTTAAAGTCGGCCAGGTACTGGAACGCAAGCTAACCGCAGAGGGTGTCACTTTCCAGGTCGCCATTGCGCCGGAGTATCGCAATCTGGTACGCGGCGATAGCAAATTTGTCGTCAACAGCCGCCTTGATGTGAAAGTTGGGCTGGATGGCGTGCAGGTGCTTGGCGCCAGCGCCAGCGAATGGGTCGATGGCGGGATCCGCATCATCCCCGGCGAAAAAGGGGAAATGCAGAGTCGCTATCCGCTGTATGCCAACCTGGAAAAAGCGCAGGAAAATAGCCTCAGTGAAATCCCGACCACCACGCTGAGTCTTTCCGCGGAAACGCTGCCCGATGTGCAGGCAGGCTCCGTGGTGTTGTATCGCAAATTCGCCGTCGGTGAGATCATCTCGGTGAAACCTCGTAGTAATGCTTTCGATATCGATCTGCATATCAAACCGGAATATCGCCACCTGCTGACCAATAACAGCGTCTTCTGGGCCGAAGGCGGCGCGAAGGTAAAACTCGACGGTAATGGGCTAACCGTGCAGGCGTCGCCGCTGGCGCGCGCGCTGAAAGGCGCGATCAGCTTTGATAACCTCAACGGCAGCAGCGCCAACGCGCGCTTGAACAATAAGCGTGTCCTGTACGCCTCCGAAACCGCCGCCCGCGCGGTGGGTGGCCAGATCACGCTGCACGCTTTCGATGCCGGTAAAATGGCGGCAGGCATGCCGATTCGCTACCTCGGTATCGACATCGGCCAGATCCAGTCGCTGGAGTTGATTACGGCAAAAAATGAAGTTCAGGCGAAAGCGGTGCTTTATCCGGAATATGTCGGCACCTTTGCCCGTGCCGGTACCCGCTTCTCGGTGATTACGCCGCAGATCTCTGCCGCCGGCGTTGAACATCTGGACACGATCTTCCAGTCATATATCAACGTTGAACCTGGCCGTGGTTCGCCGCGCCGCGACTTCGAGATTCAGGACACCACCATCACCGATTCGCGCTACATCGACGGCCTGAGTATTATCGTCGAAGTGCCGGAAGCCGGTTCGCTTGATATTGGTACGCCGGTGCTGTTCCGCGGCCTGGAAGTGGGTACCGTGACCGGGCTGACGCTGGGCTCGATGTCCGACCGCGTAATGGTTAAGCTGCGTATCAGTAAGCGCTACCAGTACTTAGTGCGCAATAACTCGGTGTTCTGGCTGGCTTCCGGCTATAGCCTCGACTTCGGCCTGATTGGCGGAGTGGTGAAGACGGGTACCTTTAACCAGTTTATCCGCGGCGGTATCGCCTTTGCCACCCCGCCGGGAACGCCACTGGCGCCAAAAGCGCAGGATGGCAAACACTTCCTACTGCTGGAAAGCGAGCCGAAAGAGTGGCGCGATTGGGGAACGGCACTGCCTAATTAATTCCCAATGCCTCATAAACGCCCCGGTGTCCCGCGCCGGGGCGTTTATGATAAACTGCGCACCCTTTTTTCTTGTGGTGCGCTGCTCGTGGCTCAAAACGCTGTCTATCTTCCGGAACCCTTCCTCGCTCAAATGCGTGCGGCTATGCCAACGCATCTCTCTTTCGATGACTTTATCGCCGCCTGCCAGCGTCCGCTGCGCCGCAGCATTCGCGTCAATACGTTGAAGATAACGGTCGCGGATTTTCTGCAACTGGTCGCCCCTTACGGCTGGCAGTTAACGCCGGTTCCGTGGTGTGCCGAGGGTTTCTGGATCGAGCGTGATGATGACGATGTACTACCGCTGGGCAGCACCGCCGAGCATCTGAGCGGACTATTTTATATTCAGGAAGCGAGCTCGATGCTGCCGGTGGCGGCGCTGTTCGCCGATGGTGAAATGCCCGAGCGAGTGATGGACGTCGCCGCTGCGCCGGGTTCCAAGACCACGCAGATAGCCGCCCGGATGGGCAACCACGGAGCGATCCTGGCCAACGAATTTTCTGCCAGCCGGGTGAAAGTGCTGCACGCCAATATCAGCCGCTGCGGCATTAATAACGTTGCCCTCACCCACTTCGACGGGCGCGTCTTCGGCGCCGCGCTGCCTGAATGCTTTGATGCCATTTTGCTTGACGCCCCCTGCTCGGGCGAAGGAGTGGTGCGTAAAGATCCCGACGCGCTGAAAAACTGGTCGCCGGAAAGTAATCAGGAGATTGCCGCCACCCAACGTGAGCTCATTGACAGCGCCTTTCATGCTCTGCGTCCTGGCGGCACCCTCGTCTACTCCACCTGTACGCTGAACCGTGAAGAAAACGAGGAAGTGGTTAACTGGCTGCTGCAAACCTACCCGCAGGCGGTTGAAGTCCTGACGCTGGATTCACTCTTCCCGCAGGCTCGCGAAGCGCTCACCGACGAAGGTTTCCTGCACGTATTCCCGCAGATTTTTGATTGTGAAGGTTTTTTCGTTGCCCGCCTGCGTAAAACCGCCTCTATCGATCCGCTGCCTGCGCCTGGCTATAAAGTAGGCAAGTTCCCCTTCACACCGATGAAGGGGCGGGAAGCCGCCGCAGTCGCCGCCGCCGCTAATGCTGTTGGCCTGCAATGGCCAGAGCATCTTCGTTTATGGCAACGCGATAAAGAAATCTGGCTGTTCCCGCAAGAACTGGAAGCGTTAATCGGCAGGGTTCGTTTTTCTCGCATTGGGATTCGTCTCGCTGAAACACATAACAAAGGCTACCGCTGGCAACATGAAGCGGTGATCTCACTGGCCACGCCAGAGGCTCCTTTTGAGCTCACCTTAACGGAAGCGGAGGAGTGGTACCGTGGACGCGATGTCTATCCCGAAGCGCCGCCGCAGCAGGACGATGTCATCGTCACTTTCCAGGGAATGCCATTAGGGCTCGCTAAACGCGTAGGGTCACGTCTGAAAAATAGTTATCCCCGCGAACTGGTGCGCGACGGCAAACTCTTCGCCGGAAAGTCGTGACCGCGCGCTAAAAAGCGCACTTTTTGACTGGCGATTTACTCCCCGTTGTCTACGCTGAAAAATGACGGCCTAACTGGTCGTACCACAACTCAGCAGACAAACGGGGTGAATGATGAGTAAAACTAACGTACGAATCGGCGCGTTTGAAATCGACGACGCCGAGCTGCACGGCGAATCACAGGGTGAGCGAACGTTAAGCATTCCTTGTAAATCCGATCCTGACTTATGCATGCAACTGGACGCCTGGGATGCCGAGACCAGCGTTCCCGCCATTCTCAATGGCGAACATTCTGTACTCTACCGTAAACATTACGATCGCCAATCCGATGCCTGGGTCATGCGCCTTGCCTGACTCAAATAAACCCGTCGTCTGAGACGGGTTATTTATATCCCTCCCCCGCTGCGCTAACTTCCCCTACACTTACCTTATGTTTATTCGCTTATGAGGGCTGGATGTTCGCCTTAGTATTATTCATTTGCTATCTGGACGGCGGGTGCGAAGACATCGTGGTTGATGTTTACAATAGCGAGCGACAATGCCTCGTCGCGATGGACGATCAGCGAATTCGCCAGGGCGGCTGTTTCCCGGTAGAAGATTTTATCGACGGCTTCTGGCGTCCAGCGACGGAATATAGCGACTTTTAAACAGCCGACTGCAGTTGCACCAGCGTTAACTCGCCGCCAAATACCGCGCCGGTATCAATGTAGTGTTGGTTATCACTATCGTAACGATGTTTAAGCGGCGTATGGCCAAACCAAAAGTGATCGGCCCCGGCGATCTCACCGTGCCGCCCCGCCAGATGATCGGTCAAACGCTGGCGGCTCCAGAGTACCTGATGCTCTGCCACGGGCAACTGCCAACGGTAGACGCTGGCTGGATAGTCGGCATGGGCAATCACGTGGGTGGTATCCTGGCAGCGAAGTTCAATGATCAGCGGCAAATTCCAGCAACGAGTAAACAACAAATCAGCCAACCGTTTCTGTTCTTGTGAGGCCGTTTGATACCAGTCGCCACCGTTCATCGTCCACAGCGCCATCTCCCCGCTCGCCCGCGCATCCAGGGCCATCTGCTCATGATTACCGCGCACTGCTCTGAACCACTGGCAACGAAGCAAACCCAGACATTCCACGCTTTGCGGCCCACGGTCAATCAGATCGCCAACGGAAATCAGAAGATCCTTCCCAGGGTCAAATTTCAGCTTGCGCAACTGAGACATTAATAAATCAAAACAACCATGTAGATCGCCCACCAGCCAAATATTACGCCAGGCGCAACCATCTTCTCGCTGATACATATTTCACCCCCTCACTTAATTATACAAAATATGACTGAAAGCGATGTTGAAAATTCATACGTCAATCAACGTTAAACAAGGCGCAAATATAGTCTGGCGAGCCATTAAGGTTGTCCGATGAGATCCTTAAAATAAAGCTCAAATAATGACGAGGTATGACATCGTGACGGACAATAGCCTGCATTCATCATGCACACTTCAGCAACGCTCAAATTTGATTGCCGATCTGGTAATGGGGCGTATCACGCCCGCGCCTATCTGGCAAAAGCGCAACTATCGGCTTAAATTTTTTCTGCGTACGGCACTGTTCTATCAGCCGACCCGCGAGATGCTGGACACCCTTTCTGCGCGTGGTGATTTCCGCCAACTGCTGGCGGCGCAGGCTACGCTGCCAGGTAAAGTACATCGCCAGTATTTAGTGCGCGACCTTAACGCCCGTCAGCGTTCCCAGGCTATCATTAGCCACTATCAGTACGTCGACTCGCTGGGCGAGAACCGATTGGCAACGGCCATGATATCGCCGTCAGAACGACCGTTACTGACCCTGTCCGCTAAAGATGATGCGGCCTTCACGCTCTTTGCCTCGTCAGCCGGCAAAGCCGAACGAGAAGGTGAAACGACTCTTTGGCTTCGCGATAGCCAGCAGCAACTGTTAGCCAGCGCTACGTTTAGCGTGATTCACCATCAAGGAGAGTGGCAACTGGTCATCGGCGGCCTGCAGGGACCGCGCCGCAATGTCTCTCATGACGCAATTAAACACGCGACCCGCGCCTGCTACGGCCTGTTCCCCAAACGTCTGCTGCTGGAATTCATCTGGCTGTTGGCCGGCCAAAGCAATATTCAGGCTATTTACGCCGTCAGCGATAATGGCCACGTATTCCGCGCTCTGCGCTATCGTTTGAGCAAAGGTCGGCACTTCCATGCCAGCTACGATGAGTTCTGGCAATCAATTGAAGGTGTGCGTAACGATAGTTACCGCTGGCGCTTGCCGCTGAAGCTGGAAAGGAAATCGCTGGAAAGTATCGCCAGCAAAAAACGCGCCGAATATCGCCGCCGTTTCCAGTTAATGGATGATATGGCCGTACAGGTGGCTAATCTGCTACGCGTAAAATAAATATTCATCTCTTATTACGAAAAAATTTCGCCGTTTTAAATAACGGCGTTTTCATTTGCAGATACTTTGGTTAATATCGTGGCCTGTTGATAATTGGTTTAAGTTGGCCATTGACACCATGAGTAAAACTGAAATTTTCCTGCTACTGATTATCCTGCTTATTTTAGGCAGTGCCCTGTGGTTTATTTTCAGTGACGAGATATGGGTATTGGTCAGCTATCTGGAAACTTCACTCTATCCAACGTTAATCACCCCAGAATAACTCCATCGCTCAACACGCAAACCGCATTAATGGTATAGCATTCCATCATTGCCTTATTTTATTTATCATACAAATATGTATACTAGCGGCTTCCGATGTAGACCCACCTTTCACCTGCACTATGGGTCTGGTTGCGTGCAGGTGTCTTCTTTCTGTTGTTTTTTTACTCTCCCCCCCTACTAACTTCTTCCCTGGCATTTCGCCAAAAATATGCGCTAACACGACAATTGCAAAAATTATACTAAGCCCTTCTTTCTGCTATTCATAAAATTCAGAACAAACCACAGAAAAACAATCATAAACAAGAAGTTAAAACCATATAGAAACAAGAAACTAGCTCAAAACACCATTAATAACAATAAAACAGACAAATATAAAAAAATAAGCATTTTTCCAGACAGCGATTATATGTTGATTAATGGGATTAATCTCATCTTCACAAAAACAGGGTTTTACTTAGCGGCTTTCAATCCAGAGGTTCACCATGAACGTCCACACTTTTTCGCGCACTTTGCCTGGTATCTTTATCACAACAGCGCTTCTCGTTCAGGCGCCATGGGTCGCTGCAGCAGGGCTAACCACAGGTACATTGACGGGTCAGGTCGGGGTGCAGTTGACTATCGGCTCGGGCTGTACCGTCACCAATGGTTCCAGCGCAAGCGGCGTAAACAGCTGGGGTACCATTGATTTCGGCACCTATAGCGATTTGGTTAACGCCATAGATAGCAATCTGATTGGCAGCGGCGGCGCCAGCGCGGTCTCAATCATCTGTAGCAATAACCTTCCCGCAACGCTGACATTGAATAACGGTCAGCATGTAGGGACAACCGGACTGCGCCAAATGCAAAGCGCCGACGGCGATCAAATTGCCTACCGGCTTTACTCAAATAGCACCCGTCAGGCTGAATTTACCAGTGCCGGTATCGGTATCACGGGGACGGGTAGCGCTCAGGAAATCCCGATTTATGCCCGGGTGTTGCCGGCAGATCAAGGCGGCGTAACCGCCCCTGCTGAGGGTTTCTACCAGGACGTGGTCACTGCAACATTAACCTGGTAACGCTGTGGAGAAACGGATGTCATGTTGCGCACAATTTGGCTACTCATATTCTTTTTTTCGACCACAGCCGTCTGGGCTGACAGTGCGCAGAAAACCTTCAAAGTGACCGCGCAGATCACGACCGGCTGCCTGCTTGGCAACGGAACAGGGACCCCTGGCGCTGATTTTGGCACCTTAAATTTTGGCTCCATGTCATCGCTTTATAGCAATGTTGATGTCGCCAGCTCCGCTGGCGCGGGTTCTATCGTTGTCGCGTGTACGCCGGGGATGGCGATCTCGCTGGCGCTTGACTATGGCGTCAACGGCGGCTCTGCGGCTCAACGCTATATGTCCAACGCCACCGGCAGTACGCTGGCTTACCAGCTTTTTCAGGATGCTAACCGCTCTACCGTTTGGGGGACTGGCGCTCAAGCCTACAGCGTCGCCTCATTCCCCAACACGACACAAACTTATACGGTTTATGGCCGCCTTTTTGCCACGAATGGCTTCCCGGCGCAAGGTTCATACACTGATACCGTTACGGTCACGCTGACCTATTAAAATAAGACAGGTTGAATATGATTCATCGTTGTATTGTTGTTTTGCTGGGTTCATCAATAAGTCTTAACGCCTGGGGCGCCAGCTCGGTGCTGGTGTGGCCTATTTTTCAAACCATCAGCGCCAGCGATAAAGGCTCTGAACTGTGGCTGGAAAACCGCGGCGCGACGGCGGTAAATTTACAACTACGCATTTTCGGTTGGGATCAAAAAGAATCTAAAGATCTTTATGCCGATCAAAACGATGTGGTCTCCAGCCCCCCGTTCGCCAATGTTCAGCCAGGACAACGTCAACTTATTCGCCTGATGCGTGTGTCTCCGGTCGCCAGCGGCCAGGAAAAATCATATCGAATCGTGATTGATGAAATTCCCGCGGCGCAGCCGACAAAACAGACTGACAAGAGTTCAGCCGGCCTGAATATGCGCATGCGCTATGTACTGCCTTTGTTTATCTACGGGCAAGGCGCGCAACCGTTGAAGCTGGAAAGCAGCGTCGAACCAATACGAACCGCGCTAAGCTGGTCGCTTAGCGGTCAGAATCTGTGTATTAACAATGCCGGGAATCAACACGCCAGGTTGAGTAATGTCTACTGGTCAACATCAGCAGGAAAGCCGCAGGTCGAACAAACTCAGGGTTTACTGGGGTATGTGCTGGCTAAACGTCGCGTCTGTTTCCCGACATCAGGCCGCGCGGCGAACGCATCCGGGATGCGCCTGTTTGCGAAATTGACTGATAATAGTCAGGCGGTGGAAATTCCGGCAGCGCGTTAACCATGAGGCTTCTCATCGGAACCGGTGGTCTGCTGGCTATTGCTTCGGCAACGGCCTGGGCGGCTACCTATGATTCGTTACCCGCACCTGCGGCCACGCCAGGCACACAGCAGGAGTACGTGCTGTATCTCGGTATTTCCGTCAACGGCAACACGCCTGTGGGTACCGTGCCGGTGAAAGTGATTAATGATCGTTATTGGATCTCCGCTGCGGTACTCAAGCAGATGTGGATCCCTGTTCCCGACGGCAAAACGCTGGTTGACGTAGGAGAGATAGCGGAGGTCAAGGTCGTTTACGACCAGCCCGGGCAAATGCTGAAATTAACCGTTCCGGATAATTGGCTGCCGGAGCAGCATATTGGTAATAGTCGCGAGCAGGAGTATCTGCAGGCGATCAGTACCCCTGGGCTGTTGTTTAACTACGATTCCTATAGCCTGGCTTCTTCTGGCGGCGAGCGAACCACCAGCACCTCGACGGAATTTCGCCTTTTCGGCCCAGCCGGGGTGTTTTCAAACAATGCGGTGATCAGACAGAACTGGTCATCTCGTCACGACGATAGCCAACAAGGCTATATTCGCTACGATTCGCTGTGGAAATATAGCGACCCGGAAAGTCTGCTCAGCTACCAGGCGGGGGATGTGGTAAGTAATGCTTTAACCTGGAGTAGTTCAGTACGTGTTGGTGGTATTCGTCTCAGCCGTAACTTTGCGGTACGCCCTGACCTGATCACCTACCCTTTGCTCAATCTTTCCGGTAGCGCGGCGGTCCCCTCCAGTGTCGATCTCTTTATCAACGGCTACAAAGCCAGCTCAACGCAAATTAACGGCGGCCCTTATACTCTCACCAACGTACCCTACATCAGCGGCGCCGGCGAAGCGACTATCGTCACAACCGATGCGCTTGGCCGCCAGGTCTCCACTAGCGTGCCTTTTTATGTCTCCAACACTCTGCTACGCCAGGGACTCAGCGATTTCGATTTTACCCTCGGCGCGTTGCGTAATAATTACGGCACTAAAAACGCCGACTACGGTGCCGGCGCCGTCAGCGCGATCTATCGCTATGGCTTGACCAATTGGCTGACGGTGTCAACGCATACTGAAGACCGGCAAGGATTAACCAACGGCGGTATCGGCAGCGACATCACTATTGGCACGATTGGCACCTTGAGCCTGTCTGCCAGTGCGAGCCAGAGTGATAAGCAGGGCAACCAGTATTCCGCGGGCTATTCGTACTACGGCAATATCTGGGGGATTAACTATCAGCATATTCAACGCAGCGAGAATTTCGCCAATCTCTCCAGCTATCGCTCAACGACAACCCTCAGCCGTCAGTCAGACCAGGCGACATTAAGTCTCAGCCCATGGGGAAAAGTGCTTGGCGCATTTAGCCTCGGATATTTCGATATCCAGGCCCAGGACAACAGCCGCACCCGGCTGATGAACTTTTCCTGGAGCCGCAGCCTGTGGCGGAACAGCAGCTTTAACCTGAGCATCAACCGCGATTTGCAGGCAGACACCTACTCCAGCATGATGCAGATAACCATTCCCTTCGACAGTTTCGGTTCACTGCAGTTAAGCAGCCAGCGCGCCAGCTCCGGCGAGTGGGGGCAAAACGTCGCCTACAATCGTTCCGCCCCTGCGGAAGGCGGTTTCGGCTGGAATTTAGCCCACTCCATCAGTGGAGATCGCTACAGCCAGGCGGATCTGACCTGGGTGAATGATGTTTCAACCTTGAGCGGCGGTTATTACGGTTCGCAGCATGATAATCAGGGCTGGTTTGAAGCAGCAGGCTCGGTGGTAATGATGGATAGCAGCCTGTTCTTCGCGCGACGAATCAGCGATTCATTTATCGTCGTCTCGACCGCCGGCTATCCGGACGTCGCGGTCAATTATGAAAATCGAAAAGTCGGCACTACCGACGATAGCGGGCACCTGCTGATCCCGTGGGCCGCCGCCTGGTATCCGGGCAAAGTGACCCTCGACACTCTGCCGCTGCCAACCGACGTTGAGGCTAAAGTCGTCGAGAAACGCATTGCGGTGCGGGAAGCCAGCGGTGCGCTGGTTGATTTCCCGGTTACACGCGTGCGTTCGGCCTCGATAACTTTGGTTGATAAAACGGGTCATCCTTTGCCGCTGGGAACGGCCGTTGAGGAACTTACCAGCCAGCAGTCTGGCGTGGTCGGTTATGACGGTCTGGTGTGGTTTACCCATCTAAACCAGCAAAACCAATTAGTTATTCACACGGCTAACGGCGAATGCCGGGCTTTATTCACGCTGCCGGAATCTACGCCGGTGCCACAACGTATCGGCCCACTAAGCTGTGGCTAAGAATGAACGGAGATGACTTTGAAAGCGATTCTTTGGTTATGTTCATTACTCGTTATTTCAGGCTACAGCGGCTTGATACACGCAGATTGCAAGATTAAGCCTAGCTCGCCTAATTTTGGCTCAGTGAGATCGTTTGATGTGGCGGCAACTCCGCAAGGGGTAAGCGCCGGTGCAGGCTTTAGCTGTACCAACATACTATCGCTTTTTTCAACCAGCACCATTACCGCAACGCTCAAAGATTCGGCAAATAAAAGTGGCAAAATCCCTCGACTTTATAACAGCGCTAACAACGCCTGGATCCCCTATCGAGTTTGTAAAGATGCCGGCTGTAACCCGTCGTATCAAATTGATGGTGCAATCCCCTGGACCATTAACGCGTTGATTGATCTATTAGGCTTATTTAATACCAGTGACGGAACCATTCCGCTTTATTTCCAGACAATAGCAGGAAGTAATATCCCTGCGGGAACCTATAACGACACCTTGACCATTGAATGGAAATATCACTATTGCCTGATAGGCGCGCTGGGGATCTGCGTACCGGACGATGGCACGTTAACTTCACAAGTTCTTATAACTATGAACGTGACTAACTATTGCTATATTGATGACGCGCCCGATGTCGCCTTCTCCACAGCGGCTCTGGTAGCCGCTTTTAGCGAGGTCAGCGGGCAGTTAACGATCCGCTGCACGCAGAATGCGGCATACAGCATTAACCTTTCCAGCATCAACGCCCTTAACGGCAGTTGGCGGCAAATGAGCCAAACGATTAATTCGACAAATTATTACCTGCAATATCAGCTTTATAAAACCGACGGTAGCGCCTGGACGCCAACAGCAGATGTCAGCCTGGTGGGAAATGGCAACGCACAGCTAACAAACTTCAAAGCTCGGGTGAACGCCTCACAGAGCAATCAACCTGCTGGCGTGTACAGTGATACGGTATTGGTTACCGTGAGCTATTGATTATATTGTCACGTTTTTTTGTAAAGGGAATGTTAAGAATAACTTTGTTGTGATATAAGGGAAAAAGCTCAGCGTTCAGCCGTATGAGCATTAACAATGGATGTGTATAACTCGCTGAATAATAGATAAAAAGAGACCGAACACGATTCCTGTATTCGGTCCAGGGAAATGGCTCTTGGGAGAGAGCCGTGCGCTAAAAGTTGGCATTAATGCAGGCTAAGTCGCCTTGCCTTATAAGAATAGTTGACTGTGACAGGTTTTCCAGTCCGCGACAAAAGCGGTTGAAAAATTGCTGACAAAATCCGTTGCGCCAACAAAAAACCGCCGCGTTTTCTTACTGGACGCCGGCGGTTTTTTATCTTTAAAACAAAGTGATATAGGTAATTATCAGCAGAGCTTTTGCGCACGTTCGATAAATGGCGCCAGGCTCATTTTTTGTCCCGGATGCTGCGGGTCGTCGGCCTGGATGACAGAAATCGGCTGAGCGCTGGTCTTGCCGGCCTTCACTTCCTGCTCGGCGACATCATTCAGCGGATACTGCACCAGGGTGCTCGGGTTGATGGCGTACAGCGCATTACCCGGGCGGCAGGTTAACATGACTTCTTCACGGGTGAACGCCCAGTTGTCCTTACCCACTTCAAAACGGCTCACGGTAATCACCTGCGGCGCCGCCAGCGCGGCGCCTGAGCTTGCCAGTAATAACATTGTCAGAACGATTTTTTTCATCATTTAGCCAGTTAATTCAATTAGGTTGCCAGGTCGCGAACAGGCTGACGGCAAGTATCGCCAGCGCGGCAAGCGCCATTTCCAGCTGTGTAGTGCGTAAAATAGTTCGTTCCGCCCACGAGCCGTTACCTGACATTCGCGGTACCAGAACATACCTGTTCACCAGCGCAATTGCTACCATCCCGGCGACCAGCGCACATTTGAACAACAACACCGTTCCCCACGGTGAGTCGCCAATCAGCTGTCCCTGTATCAACAGCGTATTGCCAATCCCGCTGGCAATCGCGCCAGCCACGGCCAGATGCCCATAGTGTGAAAAACGCATCATGGCGGTTATCGCTACCTGACGCCAGCGCCCGCGCGCCAGTCGCAGGCAGTAGACAAATGGCAACAGCCCGCCGGCCCATGCCGAGACGCAAAACAGATGTAACGCGTGATTGGTGCGCTGTAATGCGCCAACCCAACCATCATGCATCGCCGCATGCCCCACGCCAGCCATCAACAACAACTGCGCGCAAAATAGCAGTAACAATAGACGCGCCGGGCGACGGGGTTTGATCCACGCGACCGCCAGCGCAATCCACGCCAGCACCACCTGCCACAGCCAAACGCCGCCAAACTGCGTCCCGATAACAGCGCGCCAGATTGTGGGTTGCCAGACATCATTCCAGCCATCGCCCATCAACCCGCCCTGCGCCATCAGCATCAAGGTAGCTGAAATAGCGCTAATCATTAGCAGGTAGCGCAGCAGTGGATAAAAGCGCTGCATCAACAGGCGACGCAGCGAGACTGGCGCCCACCATGCGCCGTACAGCGCGCAACCGAAGGCCGTCATCAATGAGATGAAGTGGACAAACCGCAGGCCGACATACACTCCCGACAGCATGGATTACTTCACGCTGAAGTGGTATTGCCCTTTGGTCTTATGGCCGTCAACGGAGACCACATGCCACTCTACGGTGTACTCGCCCGCCGCCAGCGGTTCATTCAGCGGCAGCGTTAATTGCGCTTTATTACCGTCGCTGCGGGCCAGTTTGCCGGTAGCGACAGGTTTATTCTGCGGGCCGCTGAGGGTCACGCCGCTGAAGGAGAGCTCGACGCCTTCACTAAATGTTAACGTGAGCGCCTGCGGCGAAACGGAGACCGTCGAATCGGCCGCCGGGATTTGTTGTTGCAGATGAGCATGAGCAAAAACGCTGGCGGTGGTTAACATAGCGCTGAGAAATACGGCGGCACTTAGCGCGCGTCCGGCGATGGTTCGCATAAACATCATTCCTTTTTGTTATGTATGTTGGACAGAGAATAACCCTGTATAATAGCAGAGTCGAGCTAAGCATCCGGGACTTGCCTTTCAGCGTCACGCTTAGTAACTTTTGCGCCGTAATGAAGGAGGTACTGATGGCAAATAATCTGGCAAAAATTTCGCAAGATGAAATGGACAAGGTCAACGTTGACCTCGCAGCGGCCGGCGTCGCCTTTAAAGAACGCTACAATATGCCCGTCGTTGCCGATCTCGTCGAGCGAGAGCAACCGGCTCACCTGCGCGACTGGTTTCGTGAACGATTGATCGCGCACCGTCTGGCATCCGTGTCACTTTCCCGCCTGCCGTATGAACCGAAAGCGAAATGATTGCTCATTCCTTGAGGATCCCCCCATTGGCAACCGCCGCACATTCTATTACGCTGGGGTTTTTGGCGAGGAGTAAGCCATGCTGCGCGTAATCGATACCGAAACCTGCGGTTTGCAGGGCGGCATTGTTGAAATTGCCTCCGTCGATATCATCGACGGCCGGATAACCAATCCCATGAGTCATCTGGTGCGCCCTGACCGCCCAATCAGCCCGCAGGCAATGGCAATCCATCGCATCACTGAAGAGATGGTGGCCGATAAGCCCTGGATTGAAGAAATCGTGCCGCACTACCAGGGCAGCCCATGGTATGTCGCCCATAACGCCAGCTTTGATCGCCGGGTATTACCGGAAATGAACGGCGAGTGGATTTGTACTATGAAGCTGGCGCGCCGCCTGTGGCCGGGGATTAAGTACAGCAATATGGGGTTGTATAAGTCGCGCAAGCTGAGCGTAGCCACACCGCCGGGTTTGCATCACCACCGCGCGCTGTACGACTGCTATATCACCGCCGCCCTACTGTTGGATATCATGCAGGTTTCCGGCTGGTCGCCGGATGAAATGGCCGACATAACCGGCCGCCCGGCGCTGCTGACTACCTTTACCTTCGGCAAATATCGCGGCAAAGCGGTGTCGGAAGTGGCGGAAAACGATCCAGGTTATTTACGTTGGCTGTTCAATAACCTGGACCGGATGAGCCCGGAACTGCGTCTGACCCTCAAACACTATCTCGGCGAATAACGCTACACTTCCACCTTGCCGGGCAAAGTCCCTTGCGCGAGGGCGATTAAAAAGGCGTACTCCAATGCCACGCCCTCGTAGCTTTTAAACCGTCCCGACTTACCGCCATGTCCGGAATCCATATCGGTACATAACAGCAGCAGATTGTCGTCGGTTTTCAGCTCGCGTAGCTTCGCCACCCACTTCGCGGGCTCCCAATATTGCACCTGCGAATCATGCAGCCCGGTGGTCACTAACATATGCGGATAAGCCTGGGCTGAGACGCCATCATAGGGGCTATAGCTCTTCATATAGTGATAATAGGTTTCGTCCTGCGGATTCCCCCACTCCTCAAACTCACCGGTCGTGAGCGGAATAGATTCGTCGAGCATGGTGGTCAGTACGTCAACAAACGGCACCTGCGCTACCACGCCGTGGAACAAATCCGGTCGTTGGTTAATCGCCACGCCCATCAACATGCCGCCGGCGCTGCCGCCCATGCCATAACATAATTTAGGGTCGCCATATCCCTGCGCCAGCAGCGCATCGCAGACGTCCAGATAATCGTTAAAGGTATTCTTCTTGTTGAGGAATTTGCCGTCTTCATACCACTGCTGTCCAAGTTCGCCGCCGCCGCGAATATGGGCTATTGCAAAGACAAAACCTCGATCCAGCAGGCTCAAACGGCTGGCGCTAAAATCAGCGTCCATGCTGGCGCCGTAAGATCCATAGCCGTACACCAGTAACGGGTTGGCCCCTTTGCGAAAGTGTTCGCGGTGATAAACCAGCGATACCGGCACCTCCACGCCATCACGCGCTTTCACCCACAGGTGTTCGCTGCGATAACAGGCGGCGTCAAAGCCCTGCACTTCCTGTTGCTTGATAACCCGCCGCTCGCCGGTATCCATATCCAGCTCAAATAGCGTATCCGGGGTGGTCATCGATGAATAACCGTAGCGCAGCCTTGACGTTTCCGGTTCGGGATTATAGGCAAGCCAGGTGACGTAAGCGGGATCGTCAAAGGCAATGCCAACCACTTCCCGCGTTTTACGGTTGATCTGCCGCAGGCTGGTCAAGCCCCGCTGACGCTCCTCGACCACCAGCCAGTCGGTGAATAGAGTAAAACCTTCGAGCATCACATCGGGACGCGCCGGGATCAGCGTCTGCCACTGGTCTTCGTCGCGGAGCACGGTGCGGTAAAGCCCGAAGTTTTTGCCCTCGCGATTAGAACGCAGATAAAACGCGTGCTGATAATGATCGAGGCTATATTCATGATCCTTGCGTCGTGGCAAAAAACACACCGGCTCCGCATCGGGAAGCTCCGGGTTAAGTAATAACACTTCGCTGGTAGTGGCGCTGGCAAGGTAAATCACCACAAACTGCTGGGAGGTGGTCTTATGCACGCTGACATAAAACGTGTCGTCTTTCTCTTCGTAGACCAGTACATCGTTATCTGCGGTGGTACCAACGGCATGTCGCCAGACCTGATACGGCAGCAGCGTCGTCGGGTGTTTGCGCACGTACCACAAGAAGCGCGAGTCGTTGCTCCAGGCGAATCCTGGCGTGACGTTTTCCAGGATCTCCGCCGACCATTCGCCGCTGCTCAGATCCTTAAAACGTAAGCCATACTGACGTCGTGAAAGGTAATCTTCCGCCACCGCCATCAGTTGATTGTTCGGCGCGACGCCTAATCCGCCGAGGGTGTAAAATTCGCTTTTCGCCGCCCGTTGGTTGGCATCAAGCAAAATCTCCCATTCATCCCACTCTTCTTTGAGCACTGACTGACGTTGGTAGATCGCATATTCACAGCCCGGTTCATAAACCTGGCGATAGCGGTAGCCATTTTTGCTATAGGGAGCGGAGACCTCCCGCTGCGGAATGCGATCGATGATTTCCTTCAGCACCCGCTCCTGCAGGCTGCTTTGCGAGTCCATCACCTTTTTACCGTAGTCATTTTCCTGATGGAGATAGTCCAGCACTTCCGGGCGCGCGCGTTCGTCATCGCGCAGCCAGTAGTAATTATCGATGCGAGTGTCGCCATGTAGCGTCATGGCGTGGGGGATCCGTTTAGCTTTCGGTAGCATGCGTTATTCTTCTGCGTCTTATTATGGAATCACAAAATCACTCAGGGCATCGTGCGCCCTGAACGATGTCGTGTCTATAAGGGTGGCAAAAGTGGCCAGCGATGCAAGCGGAACGCTCTCTTTTAAGAATCAAGCGCCTGCTTTTGCGCCTGAACATCGCGTTCTATCTCTTCGCGGACATCTTCAGGCAGTTTAAGCGCGTCACCGAGCGCATCCAGGTAGCTGCGCTCCATAAAATGGTCGATATCAATTACCGCGCAGCTGAGGTAGTAAATTTCCAGCGCTTCTTGCCCATCGCGCACGCTTTGCGCCAGCCGTTGCGGGTCGAGCGGCTGGGTTAAAACCCTGTCGATCAACACCCGGCCCTGCACGTCGATGTTCGCCGCTCGCAACTGCTCTTCTATATGCTGACGTTCACGCTCGTCAATATGACCGTCGCTTTTGGCGGCGAAGACTAACGCGGTAATCAGCCGCTCGCTGCGCGCATCGAGCACAACCGGTTCCTGGGTAGACGCTGTTGATGTCTGTGTCGCGATATCTGCCTGCTGGCCGCGCATTTTTTGCTGATACTTATTCCACAGCACGCTGCCGGCCACCGCGCCACCGCCAACCAGCAGCGCGCCGGTGCCATATTTCGCCAGCAGCTTACGCGATGATTTGCTGGCGACCAACAAGCCAGCAAGGCCGCCCAAGGCGCCGGGCAGCAGGTTTTTAGCGGATGAAGATTTTTCAGCGGAGACGGGATTGCCCTGCTGGCCCAGCAGGGACTGGAGTTGATTAAGCCAGTTAGCCATAACATTCCTCATAGCGCGAGATGCAATGCCATCAGCCTAAACGACAAGACGTCAGGAAATGTTATGACTGGCTAAAGATGCGAAAATTTCCGCTTCGCCGGTTATCAGGCGGCCTTTGCTTTGCGCGGCTTTTTCGCGGCGCCTTCTTCGGCGGCACCAGGCTGAGCTTCATCCTCTGTAGGCGCAGACTCCGGCATTTCTGCCGCCGCCTCAGCATGCTCTTCTGCTTCCGGCAATTTCCCTGACTTCAGAATGTGGTGTAAGGCGTCTTTGCGCTCGGCCAGCCACATCGACATATTGTCACGCTGAGCTTCATCCAATTCCAGCGGGCACGTGACCAGCCAGTCATTGAGCACCTCTGCCAAATCGAGCATTTTGTCGTAAGCATCGGCCTCTTTTTTGCTGGCAAAAGACATTTTTTCCTCACCTTCACGGATCACGACGTATTTGATTTCAACCGCCATTGTGCAGCCTCTTTATACTGTATTTATATACAGTATATCAAATTTCGCCGCTGTTCTCAACTTACGCGTGTAAAGACAGACGCAAACGTTTTCGTTTATAATGCGCGCCATGTTCTGTTTACGCTGAGAGTAGGTTATGACTTTATTAGGCACCGCGCTGCGCCCCGCGGCCACGAAGGTAATGTTATTAGGTTCCGGCGAGCTCGGAAAAGAAGTCGCCATTGAGTGCCAGCGGTTGGGTATTGAAACCATCGCCGTCGACCGCTATCCCGATGCGCCGGCGATGCAGGTGGCCCATCGTTCGCACGTCATCAATATGCTGCACGGCGACGCGCTGCGTGAACTGATCGCCTTAGAAAAGCCGGATTATATCGTGCCGGAGATCGAAGCCATTGCCACCGACACGCTTGTTGAGCTGGAGCAGGCCGGGCAAAAAGTAGTGCCGACGGCGAGAGCCGCAAAACTCACCATGAATCGCGAAGGCATTCGCCGCCTCGCGGCCGAAGAGCTGCAAATTCCCACCTCTGCCTATCGTTTTGCCGACAGTGAAGAGGGGTTCCGCGCTGCCGTCGACGAAATTGGTTTGCCTTGTATCGTTAAGCCGGTGATGAGCTCCTCCGGTAAAGGCCAGAGCTTTATCCGCTCGGCTGACCAGCTCAGCGCCGCCTGGCAATACGCCCAACAAGGCGGGCGCGCAGGCGCCGGACGCGTCATCGTCGAAGGGGTGGTAAATTTTGATTTTGAAATTACGCTGCTCACCGTCAGCGCCGTCGACGGCGTCCACTTTTGCGCCCCGGTAGGTCATCGACAGGAAGATGGCGACTACCGTGAATCCTGGCAGCCGCAGCAGATGAGCGATCTCGCGCTGCAACGCGCGCAGGAGATCGCCCGCAAAGTGGTGCTGGCGCTGGGGGGATATGGACTGTTCGGCGTTGAATTGTTCGTTTGCGGCGATGAGGTGATCTTCAGTGAAGTCTCCCCTCGCCCGCACGATACCGGTATGGTCACTCTGATCTCGCAGGATCTTTCGGAATTCGCCCTGCACGTTCGCGCCTTCCTCGGCCTGCCGATCGGCGCCATCCGCCAGTATGGACCGGCGGCATCGGCGGTGATTTTACCGCAGCTAACCAGTGAGAACGTGACCTTTAGCAATCTACAGGCCGCCGTCGGCGCGGGTCTGCAGTTGCGTCTGTTCGGTAAACCGGAAATCGCCGGCGCGCGTCGCCTGGGCGTGACCCTGGCGGTTGCTGACAACGTCGATGAAGCCATCAGCCGCGCCAAAACCGCCGCCGCCGCGGTTGTCGTGAAGGGATAAAAAAAGCCCGGTCGCTCACGCGTGCCGGGCTTCTGTCATTACAGGCGCAGAAATTATTTCGCGCCTTCTACCGCTTCGCGGGCCAGTTTGGTGATGCGATCGTAGTCGCCGTTTTCCAGCGCGTCGGCCGGAACCAGCCAGGAGCCGCCGATGCACAGCACGCTGTTCAGCGCCAGATAGTCGCGGTAATTCGCCGGAGAGATGCCGCCGGTCGGGCAAAAACGAATGTGGCCGAATGGACCGGCAATCGCCTGCAACGCTTTCACGCCGCCGTTCGCTTCCGCCGGGAAGAATTTGAACTCTTTCAGGCCATACTGCATGCCCAGCATCAACTCGGATACGGTGCTAATACCCGGGATCAGCGGGATGGTGCCTTCGCCGGTCGCCGCTTTCAGCAGGGATTCGGTCAGGCCCGGGCTGATAGCGAACTGCGCGCCTGCTTCAGTAACGGCTTTCAGCTGCTCAACGTTGGTCACAGTACCGGCGCCGACAATCGCCTCCGGCACTTCTTTGGCGATAGCGCGGATAGCTTCCAGCGCGCACTCGGTGCGCAGCGTAACTTCCAGAACGCGTACACCACCGGCAACCAGCGCTTTCGCCATCGGCACCGCGTGTTCCAGCTTTTTCACCACGATAACCGGTACGACCGGGCCGTTAGTCAGGATTGCTTCTGCAGTTGTTTTCCAGTTTTTCATCAGAGTTTTCTCTCGCCAGATCTACAAATCGAATCGTCTTAAAAAGTAATGCAGGTTGCGCCCTGCTCGGCTCCGGAGAGCTTCTCGCGCAGCGCGCCGAACATCTCGCGGCCGGTTCCGACCCGCGAGCTGCTCAGGTCCGGAATATGCGGCTGGCGTGCGGCCAGTTCAGCTTCATCTACCAGCAGGGTCAATTCGCCGGTCTGCCCGTTAACGCGAATCATGTCGCCATCGCGCACTTTCGCCAGCAGCCCGCCATCGTAGGCTTCAGGAGTAACATGGATGGCTGACGGTACCTTGCCTGATGCGCCGGAAAGTCGGCCATCGGTGACCAGCGCAATTTTGAAACGGCGGTCCAATAATACACCAAGTGGCGGCATAAGTTTATGTAATTCTGGCATGCCGTTCGCTTTCGGCCCCTGATGGCGTACAACGACTACGCAATCTTTATCCAGCAGCCCCGCTTCAAACGCCGGCAGTACGTCGTGCTGGCTCTCAAAGACGACCGCTGGCGCTTCGATAATCTGGTTCTCAACCGGCACCGCGGAGGTCTTCATGACCGCACGACCGAGGTTACCGCTCAGCACTTTGGTACCGCCATGGCGGGAGAATGGTTTCTCGAAGGTAGCGATGACCTGATCGTCAAGCGGCGCGGTCGCCCCTTCACGCCAGTCCAGCTCACCGTTATTCAGCCAGGGTTCCATGGTGTAACGCGACAAGCCGAAGCCGGCGACGGTATTGACATCTTCATGCAGCAATCCGCCTTTCAGCAGCTCGCGCACCAGTACCGGCACGCCGCCTGCCGCCTGGAAGTGGTTAATGTCCGCCGGACCGTTTGGATACAGACGCGCCAGCAGCGGCACCACATCAGAAAGATCGGAGAAATCATCCCAGTTAATGATAATGCCCGCCGCACGCGCCATCGCCACCAGGTGCATCGTATGGTTGGTGGAGCCGCCGGTCGCCAGCAGCGCAACGATACCGTTGACCACCACTTTTTCGTCAATCATTTTACCCAGCGGCATCCACTCATTGCCGTTGCCGGTCATGCGCGTCACCTGACGAGCTGCGGCGCTGGTCAGCGCTTCGCGCAACGGGGCGTCCGGATGAACAAACGAGGAACCTGGCAGCTGCATGCCCATAAACTCAACCACCATCTGGTTGGTGTTGGCGGTACCGTAGAAGGTACAGGTGCCCGGGGCATGATAAGAGGCGGCTTCGGATTCAAGCAGCGCCATACGGTCAACTTTACCTTCGGCGTACAGCTGACGAATGCGCACTTTTTCTTTGTTCGGCAGGCCGCTGGCCATCGGCCCAGACGGAATAAACACCGACGGCAGATGGCCGAAGGAGAGCGCCGCCATGGTCAGTCCGGGAACAATTTTATCGCATACGCCAAGATACAACGCGCCGTCGAACATATTGTGCGACAGGCCGATGGCGGCAGACATGGCAATCACTTCGCGGCTCAGCAGCGACAGCTCCATGCCATCCTGACCCTGCGTCACGCCGTCACACATTGCCGGCACGCCACCAGCCACTTGCCCTACCGCATTGGCGGAGTGCAAGGCTTTACGGATGATATCCGGATAATGTTCATAAGGCTGGTGAGCGGACAACATATCGTTATAGGAGGTGATAATAGCGATGTTGTTGCGCAACATGCTCTTCAGCGACGCTTTATCATCTGCCTGACAGGCGGCAAAACCGTGCGCCAGGTTACCGCAGGCCAACTGCGAACGATGGACGGTATCGCTTTTGGCTTGATTAATTCGTGCGAGGTAGGCTGAGCGGGTTTCGCGTGACCGTTCGATAATGCGATTTGTTACCCGTAACATTGTCGAATTCATAGAGGCTCCTCAAAATTTATCTGTCCGGCCACCACGCGATGACGACGAAAAATGGTGTAAATGGCACCACCACTGGGGCTCAGGGGCAAAATGTCTACAGGCAGTGTAATAAAAAAAGCCCCGGGGGTGAATCCTCCCGGGGCTTAAAAGATTAAAAATTATGCGCCAGACTGCGCCAGATCATGTTACCGGTAAAATAACTCTCCCGGATTAACGCTAGTCTTACTCGAATTCGTTCCAGGAACGGCCATCGCGAGTGATCATCGCCACCGACGCCACCGGTCCCCAGGTACCTGCCTGGTAAGGCTTCGGCGCATCGCCGTCGGCCGCCCATGCGCCGGTAATGGAGTCAACCCACTTCCACGCTTCTTCCACTTCATCGCGTCGCACGAACAGCGCCTGAATACCGCGCATGGTTTCCAGCAGCAGGCGTTCATAGGCATCCGCTAAGTGCGTCTGATTGAAGGTTTCGGAGTAGCTCAGATCCAGCTTGGTGATCTGCAGATTATGCTTGTGATCGAGGCCTGGAACTTTGTTAAGCACCTGAATATCCACACCTTCATCCGGCTGCAGACGAATGGTCAATTTATTCTGCGGCAGCTCCTGCCAGGTCTCTTTGAACAGATTCAATTCCGGAGTTTTGAAGTACACCACCACTTCGGAGCATTTCGTCGGCAGGCGTTTACCGGTACGCAGGTAGAACGGCACCCCAGCCCAACGCCAGTTATCGATATCCACGCGAATGGCTACGAAGGTCTCCGTGTTGCTGGATTTGTTAGCGCCCTCTTCTTCCAGATAGCCCGGTACTTTTTTACCTTGCGCAAACCCGGCGGTGTACTGACCGCGGACGGTTTTCTCACGCACGTTAGAGCGATCGATACGGCGCAGCGATTTCAGCACTTTCACTTTTTCATCGCGGATGCTGTCGGCAGTCAGATCCGACGGCGGCGACATGGCGATCATGCACAGGATCTGCAGCAAATGGTTCTGGATCATGTCGCGCATCTGCCCGGCTTGATCGAAATAACCCCAGCGGCCTTCAATACCCACTTCTTCCGCCACGGTGATTTCAACGTGATCAATAGTGCGGCAGTCCCAGTTATTAACAAACAAGGAGTTAGCAAAGCGCAGCGCCAGCAGGTTCAGTACCGTCTCTTTACCCAAATAATGGTCGATACGGTAAACCTGGCACTCTTCGAAATACTCGCCCACCTGGTCATTAATTTCCCGGGAGGTTTCCAGTGAGGTACCGAGCGGTTTTTCCATCACCACCCGCGCGGGCTTGGCATTCAGCTTCGCTTCGCCCAGGCCTTTGCAGATAGCGCCGAACGTGCTTGGCGGCATCGCGAAGTAGTTAATGGTGACGCGGTTTTCCTGATCCAGCATATCGCCCAGACGCGTAAAACCGCTGGTATCGTTGACATCAAGATTACAGAAGTCCAGACGACCGCTCAGGGTATCCCATAAACCTTCGTCGATTTTCTCTTTCATGAAGGTTTCTAACGCTTCACGCACAACTTTGGTGTAAGCGTCTTTATCCCAATCAGCGCGACCGACGCCGATGATGCGGGTTTCAGGGTTTATCTGGCCAGCTTTTTCAAGCTGATACAGGGAAGGCAACAGTTTACGGCGCGCGAGGTCACCTTTCGCGCCGAAAATGACCAGATCGCATGCCTGGGCCGTTTGCGTTACCGCCATGTCATTCTCCTCAGTTGATAGTCTGGTGCTTATGCCAGGCTAAATTTGTAATTTTCTTACGCTGCACTGTACTGTGTTTACGAATTTCCTGAAACCCTTGGCGGTGCTTTCCCGACGTTACCGCACATAGAGGAAAAGCGTTCGCCGACAAATTGGGCATCAGGCTAAGAATGTTCGTTGTTTCGTCTGGTTTTCAGTTAGTAAAATACGACTCTGATCATGTAATGAAAAAAAACGACATTTTTTCTCGTCATTCCTCACCGCTTCTGATTGCGGAGGGGTATATTCTTGCTAAAACGCCTGATGATTTCACCCATTAATGAAATCGTTTCCATTGATGAGCGCCTGTAAACAATGAACATGCTGGAAAAAATCCAGTCCCGACTGGAAAACCTTAGCAAATCTGAACGCAAAGTGGCGGAAGTCATTCTTGCCACACCGGCGCAGGCCATTCACTCAAGCATAGCGGCCCTCGCGCTGGAAGCCGGCGTCAGCGAGCCGACCGTAAACCGATTTTGTCGCAGCCTGGAAACCCGGGGGTTCCCCGATTTTAAACTGCACCTGGCGCAAAGTCTGGCACACGGTACCCTCTATGTTAACCGTAATGTCGATGAAGACGACAGCGTCGAATCCTATACGGCGAAAATTTTCGAATCGGCGATGGCCAGCCTCGATCAGGTACATCATGCGCTGGATATGTCCGCGGTCAACCGGGCAGTGGATCTACTTACCCAGGCGAAGAAAATTTCCTTCTTCGGCCTGGGGTCTTCAGCAGCCGTCGCGCATGACGCGATGAATAAATTTTTCCGTTTTAACGTCCCGGTCATCTACTCCGACGATATTGTCCTGCAGCGCATGAGCTGTATGAATTGTAACGATGATGACGTGGTGGTCATCATTTCACATACCGGACGCACCAAAAGCCTGGTTGAACTGGCGCAGTTAGCGCGTGAAAACGATGCCATGGTCATTGCCATCACTTCGGCCGGGACCCCGCTGGCGCGGGAGTCGACGCTGGCCATTACCCTGGATGTTCCGGAAGACACCGATATTTATATGCCGATGGTGTCGCGCCTGGCCCAGCTCACGGTGATTGATGTGCTGGCGACCGGCTTTACCCTGCGCCGTGGAGCAAAATTCAGAGATAACTTGAAGAGGGTCAAGGAAGCGCTGAAGGAATCGCGCTTTGATAAAGAACTACTCATTAGTAGTGATAAACAATAATAGTCATTATAAGTCAGAGACCAATTATGTCCCGGTAGCGTAGCAGTTCCGCCCGTTAGCGAATTTGGCGCTACCGAATCCATGTTCACGCAACACCAAAGTTGTTTCAGTCAACGGAGTATTACATGTCCAGAAGGCTTCGCAGAACCAAAATCGTAACGACCTTAGGCCCAGCAACTGACCGCGATAACAACCTCGAAAAAGTTATCGCCGCGGGCGCTAACGTCGTACGCATGAACTTCTCTCACGGTACCCCGGAAGATCACCAGCTCCGCGCAGACAAAGTCCGTGAAATTGCAGCAAAACTGGGCCGTCACGTTGCGATTCTCGGCGACCTGCAGGGGCCGAAAATCCGCGTCTCTACCTTCAAAGAAGGCAAAATTTTCCTCAACATTGGCGACAAATTCCTGCTCGACGCCAACCTGGGCAAAGGCGAAGGCGATAAAGAAAAAGTCGGCATCGACTATAAAGGCCTGCCGGCGGACGTCGTTCCAGGCGATATCCTGCTGCTCGACGATGGACGCGTGCAGTTGAAGGTCCTGGAAGTACAGGGGATGAAAGTTTTCACCGAAGTTACCGTTGGTGGCCCGCTATCTAACAATAAAGGTATCAACAAACTCGGCGGCGGGCTGTCTGCAGAAGCGTTAACCGATAAAGACAAAGCCGATATCGTTACCGCCGCAAAAATTGGCGTTGATTACCTGGCGGTCTCCTTCCCGCGCTGCGGCGAAGACCTGAACTACGCTCGCCGTCTGGCCCGTGACGCTGGCTGCGATGCGAAAATCGTCGCTAAAGTCGAGCGTGCGGAAGCGGTCTGCGACCAGGACGCCATGGACGACGTTATTCTCGCCTCCGATGTGGTGATGGTAGCTCGCGGCGATCTCGGTGTGGAAATCGGCGATCCGGAATTGGTGGGTATCCAGAAGGCGCTGATCCGCCGCGCTCGCCAGCTTAATCGCTCGGTCATCACCGCCACGCAGATGATGGAATCAATGATTACCAATCCGATGCCGACCCGCGCGGAAGTCATGGACGTGGCGAACGCCGTACTGGACGGTACCGATGCCGTGATGCTCTCCGCAGAAACCGCTGCCGGCCAGTATCCGTCAGAAACCGTCGCCGCGATGGCGCGGGTGTGCCTGGGCGCGGAGAAGATCCCAAGTCTCAACGTTTCCAAACACCGTCTTGACGTCCAGTTCGACAATGTCGAAGAAGCGATTGCCATGTCGGCGATGTATGCGGCCAACCACCTGAAAGGTATTACCGCGATTATCACCATGACCGAGTCCGGCCGCACCGCGTTGATGACTTCACGTATCAGCTCCGGCCTGCCAATTTTCGCCCTCTCCCGTCACGAGCGTACTCTGAACCTGACGGCGCTCTATCGTGGCGTGACTCCGGTTCATTTCGACAGCCATAACGACGGCGTTGCCGCCGCGCACGACGCGGTTAACCTGCTGCGTGATAAAGGCTATCTGGTCTCCGGCGACCTGGTGGTCGTCACCCAGGGCGACGTGATGAGCACCATCGGCAGCACCAACACCACCCGTATCCTGACCGTTGAGTAATCGCCTTCAGTGATGGGAAAGCCTCCTTACGGAGGCTTTTTTATGCTTGTTATCCTGGTAAATACAGGCATCACAACATGCCGGCGATGGTAGCATACGGAAATGTTTTGTAGGCCCGCGCAAGCACAGCGCCGCCGGGCAATATCCGCGGATAAAGAGCCGCTTTTGCGCCGGATGGCGGCTGCGCCTTATCCGGCCTACGGTCTGGTAAATGCAGGCGCCGTAGCCCTGCTCAGCGCAGCATACAGCTTACTTCTTCGGAAATAGTTCGTTGCGCTTGTAAGGCTCGGTTTCGCCCGGCTTACGCGTCTTCAGCAGTTTCAGGATCCAGGTATACTGCTCAGGATGCGGCCTGACGAAAATCTCAACCTCTTCGTTCATACGGCGCGCAATCGTCGTATCATCAGCTTCCAGCAGATCGTCCATCGGCGGGCGCACCAGCACCGTCAGGCGATGCGTTTTACCGTCATACACCGGGAACAGCGGTACTACGCGCGCGCGGCAGACTTTCATCAAACGACCAATCGCCGGAAGAGTCGCTTTATAAGTCGCGAAGAAATCGACAAATTCGCTATGCTCGGCGCCGTGATCCTGGTCGGGCAGATAATAGCCCCAGTATCCCTGGCGAACCGATTGAATAAATGGCTTGATACCATCGTTACGCGCGTGCATCCGCCCGCCGAAACGACGGCGCACGGTGTTCCAGACATAGTCAAATACCGGATTCCCCTGGTTATGGAACATCGCCGCCATTTTTTGCCCGCCCGAAGCCATCAGCATCGCCGGAATATCCACGCCCCAGGCGTGCGGCACTAAAAAGATGACCTTTTCATTATTGCGGCGCATCTCGTCGATGATCTCTTTCCCCTGCCAGTCAACGCGGGACATCACGCGCTGCGGATCGCGCATGCCGAGTTCGGCCATCATCACCATCGCCTGCGGAGCCGACATATACATCGCATCAATGATCGCTTCACGCTCTTGCTCACTTTTTTCCGGGAAGCAGTACAACAGGTTAATCTGCGCCCGACGGCGCGAGCTCTTTGCCAGACGCCCAACGAAACGCCCCAGTTTGCCGAGAATAGGATCGCGGAAAGAGGGAGGGGTCAGCGCAATACCGGCGAAGGCGAAAACGCCCAACCACGCGCCCCAATAGCGCGGCAGTAAAAAAGATTTCTCAAATTTTGGGATAAACTCAATGTTATTTTTTTTCGTTTCCATGCCCGGTCCGCAGAAGGTCTGCTCAATCAATAAAGATAATGGCTTAGTTTAGCGATACGTCACTCATCGCACAAAAGAAAAAGCCGGCGCATTACGGACGCCGGCTTTCTGTAATGATTATTCAGGCTAATCAAAGCGCAGTTGCGGGATAACCTCTTTGGCCTGCGCCAGATAATCGGTACGATCGGAACCGGTTAAGCCTTCGGTACGCGGCAGTTTCGCCGTCAGCGGGTTAACCGCCTGCTGGTTAATCCAGACTTCATAGTGCAGATGCGGGCCAGTAGAACGCCCGGTATTGCCCGACAGCGCGATACGATCGCCGCGTTTCACTTTCTGCCCCGGTTTCACCAGCAGCTTGCGCAGGTGCATATAGCGGGTGGTATAGGTTCGGCCATGACGCACGGCAACATAGTAGCCTGCCGCGCCGCTGCGTTTCGCCACCACCACTTCACCATCGCCGACGGAAAGCACCGGCGTGCCCTGCGGCATAGCGAAGTCAACGCCGCGATGCGGCGCGACGCGCCCGGTCACTGGATTCAGGCGACGCGGGTTGAAGTTAGACGACACGCGGAACTGACGCGAGGTCGGGAAGCGCAGGAAGCCCTTCGCCAGGCCCGTACCGTTGCGATCGTAGAATTTGCCATCTTCGGCGCGGATCGCGTAATAGTCTTTGCCATCGGAACGTAAACGCACGCCTAACAGCTGGCTCTGCTCGCGCTTGCCATCAAGCATTTCACGCGACATCAGGACCGAGAATTCATCGCCTTTTTTCAGCTTACGGAAGTCCATCTGCCACTGCATCGCTTTGATGACCGCGCTGATTTCCGAGCTGGTAAGGCCAGCATCACGGGCGCTGGAGACGAAGCTGGCGCCAACGGTGCCTTTCAGGACGTTGTTGACCCAATCCCCTTTCTGCAGCTCGCTGCTCATTTTAAAACCATTGGCGACGCGGTTATAAGTACGCGTCTCACGGCGCGACATCTCCCACGTCAAGCTTTGTAGATCGCCATCAGCGGTTAGCGTCCAGGAGAGCTGTTGACCAATTTTAAGATTACGCAGCTCTTTATCAGCAGAGGAGAGTTGAGCGATATCGCCCATATCAATACCGTACTGATTAAGAATACTGCTCAGCGTATCGCCGGTAGAAACCACATATTCATGGCCGCCGGAGTCGCTATCGGATTTGTCATCGAGCTCATCCTGCGGGATAGCTTCTTCTTCCTGCGGCGCCTGATCGATGGGTTCGGAAGCTTCCGGCAGCAGAGAGCGGATTTCGCTTTTTTCCAGCTCAATCGTTCTGACTATCGGGGCTGATTCCGGGTGGTAGATGTAGGGCCGCCAGACGGCGACCGCTAACGTTAGAACGCTCAACGACCCCAGCATAACGCGATGGGGTCGCGGCAGATTGTTGAATGCCTGAGTGACAGCGCGGGCTATCTGTTGCACGTATTCACTTCCTCGTTAATCTCCTTTCAGGCAGCTTGAATACTGATGCCCCAACTGGCTCAGGAACTGAGGGTAACTGTCTTTACCCAACTTAATTCCGATTCCAAGTGGATCCAGGGTTCCCATGCGCACGGAGGTCCCCCTGGCAACAGCTTCGATGACCGCTGGCCTGAATTGTGGCTCAGCAAAAACGCAAGTCGCTTTTTGCTCAACCAACTGTGTTCTTATTTCGTGTAAACGCTGCGCACCAGGCTGGATTTCAGGGTTGACGGTAAAATGCCCCAATGAGGTCAAACCGTAATGTTTTTCGTAGTAGCCATAGGCATCATGAAAAACGAAATACCCCTTACCTTTCACCGGCGCCAGCTCGTTACTCACCTGTTTGTCGGTTGCGGCTAATTTTGCCTCAAATTCCTTCAGGTTGGCGTCAAGTTTGGCTCGACTCTGCGGCATAAGTTCCAATAATTTATCGTGGATTGCAACCGCTGAGAGCCGCGCTATCTCTGGGGAGAGCCACAGATGCATATTGTAAATGCCGTGATGGTGATCGCCGTCACTTTTTTCGCCATTAGCATGTTCGTGACCATGTTCGTCATCGTCATCATCCGTCCCTTGGATGAGCAACGGTTTCACCCCATCCAACTGGGCGATGGTGACCTTTTTCTGCTCCGCAATGCTTTGCGTTGACTTGTCCATGAATGCTTCCATTTCTGGACCAATCCATACCACTAAGTCTGCGTTCTGTAAGCGTTTTACATCAGACGGGCGTAGTGAATAATCATGCTCGGAAGCCCCGTCAGGCAACAACACCTGAGTCTCCGTCACGCCATCGGCGATAGCGGAAGCGATAAAGCCAAGGGGTTTCATGGAAGCGACGACGGCGGCATTAGCTACCGGGGCATGAGCGAACAAAAAAGCGGCGCTAAGTCCAGCGCAAAGAAGCGTATTTTTATGTAACATAATGCGACTAATCATCGTAATGAGCGAAAGTGATGTGATATTATAACATTCAATCGCTAGTGCAACCCCTAATTTGACATGACGAATCTTGTAACGCTGGAAAAAGTCGCGGTCGTCTACGGCCAGCGGCGCGTGTTGTCTGACATTTCGCTAACGCTAAAACCAGGCAAAATTTTAACGCTTCTTGGCCCGAACGGCGCCGGGAAATCGACGCTGGTACGCGTAGTGCTCGGCCTGGTGACGCCGACCGAAGGTGCTATCCAGCGCGAGAAAAATCTGCGTATCGGCTACGTACCACAAAAACTGCATCTTGATGCTACTATGCCGCTGACGGTCAGCCGCTTTATGCGCCTGCGTCCAGGTACGCGCAAGCAGGATATTATGCCGGCGCTGCAGCGCGTGCAGGCCGGGCATCTTATCGATGCGCCAATGCAAAAACTCTCCGGCGGCGAAACCCAGCGCGTGTTGCTGGCGCGAGCCCTGTTAAATCAGCCACAACTGCTGGTGCTGGATGAACCTACCCAGGGCGTCGACGTTAATGGGCAGGTAGCGCTGTATGATTTAATTAATCAACTGCGTCAGGAGCTGAACTGCGCGGTCTTAATGGTTTCCCACGATCTCCACCTGGTGATGGCCAAAACCGATGAAGTGCTGTGCCTGAACCAGCATATTTGCTGCTCCGGAACTCCGGAAGTGGTCTCGATGCACCCTGAATTTATCTCCATGTTCGGCCCGCGCGGCGCGGAACAGCTGGGGATTTATCGTCACCAACATAATCACCGCCACGACCTGCAGGGGCGGATTGTACTGCGTCGGGGAAATGGCCGCTAATGATTGAATTACTGTTACCCGGCTGGTTAGCCGGCATGATGCTTGCCTGCGCGGCGGGCCCCCTGGGTTCGTTCGTGGTCTGGCGGAGAATGTCCTACTTTGGCGATACGCTGGCGCATGCTTCGCTGCTTGGGGTGGCGTTTGGGCTGCTGCTCAACGTGAATCCGTTTTATGCGGTTATCGTGGTCACGCTGCTGCTGGCGGGCGGCCTGGTGTGGCTGGAAAAACGCCCTCACCTGGCGGTCGATACCCTGCTGGGTATTATGGCCCACAGCGCGCTGTCGCTCGGTCTGGTGGTGGTGAGCCTGATGTCGAACGTGCGCGTCGACCTGATGGCCTATCTGTTTGGCGATCTATTAGCCGTTACCCCACAGGATTTAATCTCCATTGCATCAGGCGTAGTGGTGGTGGTCGCGATATTGCTCTGGCAGTGGCGTAACCTGCTGGCGATGACCATCAGCCCTGATTTAGCGTTTGTTGACGGCGTGAAGTTACAGCGGGTTAAGCTGCTGCTGATGCTGGTGACGGCATTGACTATCGGCGTGGCAATGAAATTCGTCGGCGCGCTGATCATCACTTCGCTGTTGATAATCCCGGCCGCTACCGCCCGCCGCTTTGCCCGCACGCCGGAACAGATGGCCGCGGTGGCAGTTGGCGTGGGTATGCTGGCGGTGACCGGAGGATTAACCTTCTCGGCGTTCTACGATACCCCAGCAGGGCCTTCGGTTGTGCTGTGCGCTGCGGCGCTGTTTGTTCTGAGTATGATGAAGAAAACGGCGAGTTGATTGAGAGGCTACCCGGTAGCGCAAAGCTACCGGGTTTCATCAGGGCATTTCCGGCGGGGTAATACCGAAGTGATTCCAGGCGCGCACCGTCGCCATTCGGCCACGCGGCGTGCGCTGCAGGAACCCCTGCTGAATTAAGTACGGCTCCAGCACGTCTTCAATGGTTTCCCGCTCCTCGCCAATAGCCGCCGCGAGGTTATCGAGGCCGACCGGACCACCAAAGAATTTATCGATCACCGCCAATAGCAGCTTGCGATCCATATAATCAAACCCTTCGGCATCCACGTTGAGCATATCCAGCGCCTGAGCGGCGATTTCCGCCGAGATAGAGCCATCGTGGCGCACTTCGGCAAAATCGCGCACCCGGCGCAGCAGGCGGTTGGCGATACGCGGCGTACCGCGTGCGCGGCGGGCGACTTCCAGCGCCCCTTCCTCGCTCATCTCCAGCCCCATATGACGGGCGCTGCGACCAACGATATGCTGCAGGTCAGGCACCTGATAAAACTCGAGGCGCTGTACGATACCGAAGCGGTCGCGCAGCGGCGAAGTCAATGAGCCGGCGCGGGTGGTGGCGCCAATCAGGGTAAACGGCGGCAGATCGATTTTAATCGAGCGCGCGGCCGGGCCTTCGCCAATCATGATATCCAGTTGGTAATCTTCCATCGCCGGATACAGCACCTCTTCCACTACCGGTGAAAGGCGGTGGATCTCATCAATAAACAGGACATCATGCGGCTCAAGGTTGGTCAGCATTGCCGCCAGGTCGCCAGCCTTTTCCAGCACCGGGCCGGAGGTGGTACGCAGATTCACGCCCATTTCGTTGGCGACGATATTGGCAAGCGTGGTTTTCCCCAACCCTGGCGGGCCAAAAATTAACAAGTGATCGAGCGCATCGCCGCGCAGTTTCGCCGCCTGGATAAAGATCTCCATCTGCGAACGCACCTGCGGCTGGCCGACGTACTCTGCGAGCAATTTGGGGCGGATAGCGCGGTCAGCGGCCTCTTCGAAACCAATGCTGTCGCCTGATACCAGCCGATCTGCTTCAATCATCCCTTACCTCACAACGCCGCGCGCAGCGCTTCGCGGATTAGCGTTTCACTGTTAGCATCCGGACGGGCGATTTTGCTCACCATCCGGCTGGCCTCTTGTGGTTTATAGCCCAGCGCCACCAGCGCGGCAACCGCTTCTTGCTCCGCGTCGTCGGCAGTTGGGCCGGCAGGCGTGGTCAGCACCAGATCGGCGGCCGGAGTAAACAGGTCGCCATGCAGGCCTTTGAAGCGATCTTTCATCTCGACGATTAAACGCTCGGCAGTTTTCTTGCCGATACCCGGCAGTTTCACCAGCGAGGCGACTTCTTCACGCTCAACGGCGTTCACAAACTGCTGCGCCGACATGCCGGAAAGGATAGCCAGCGCCAGCTTCGGCCCGACGCCGTTGGTTTTGATAAGCTCTTTAAACAGGGTGCGTTCCTGCTTGTTGTTAAAGCCGTACAGCAGCTGCGCGTCTTCGCGTACCACAAAATGGGTGAAGACGATGGCTTCCTGCCCGGCTTCCGGTAGCTCGTAGAAGCAGGTCATCGGCATATGGACTTCATAACCTACGCCCCCGGTTTCCAGTAATACCAGCGGGGGTTGCTTTTCGAGAATGATGCCTCTGAGTCTGCCTATCACGTAGCGCTCCTGAATAAAGGGCCGAAAGTTTAATGCGTTATCATAAAAAAAGGCTGGATGAATATCCAGCCTGATTTGTGATTATCGTAACCGCCCTCGCGCCAGATTGAGCCGGGTCTCGCTAATCTGAGCCAGGTTCTGACTGAGGTGGCAATGGGTGATGGCGATGGCCAGCGCATCCGCCGCATCCGCCTGCGGATTTGCCGGAAGTTTCAGCAAGGTACGCACCATATGCTGTACCTGGCTCTTTTCCGCGCTACCAATACCGACGACGGTTTGCTTAACCTGGCGGGCGGCGTACTCAAAGACCGGCAGGTCCTGGTTCGTCGCCGCGACAATCGCCACTCCGCGCGCCTGCCCAAGCTTCAACGCCGAATCGGCATTTTTCGCCATAAAGACCTGCTCGATAGCGAAATAGTCGGGCTGGAACTGGGTAATAATTTCGGTGACGCCGGCGTATATCAGCTTCAGCCGCGACGGCAGATCGTCTACTTTGGTGCGGATACATCCGCTGCCAAGGTAGCTCAACTGCCGTCCGACCTGGCGAATCACGCCATAACCGGTCACGCGTGACCCCGGGTCAATGCCGAGAATAATGGCCATCACGCGCCTCCAGTAATAACTCACCCGCAATACCGGCTACCGGCATCACAGCGTTGCGGCAACCTCATCGGAGATTTCGCCGTTATGATACACTTCCTGCACGTCGTCGCAGTCTTCCAGCATATCAATAAGACGCAGCAGCTTCGGCGCGGTTTCCGC
The DNA here is from genome assembly GCF_057196925.1 of Klebsiella sp. SYXHC3. Taxonomy (NCBI): domain Bacteria; kingdom Pseudomonadati; phylum Pseudomonadota; class Gammaproteobacteria; order Enterobacterales; family Enterobacteriaceae; genus Klebsiella; species Klebsiella sp. SYXHC3. The sequence continues at coordinate 1,032,632 of NZ_JBXUNG010000001.1, forward strand.
ATCCATATCCGCTTTAGTCGACGGGATCATTGAGACTTCAGCAGCATCGGCTTTCAGGCCAGCGGCTTCCAGCGCATCACGTACCGCGCCCATCTCTTCCCAGGCGGTGTAAACGTCAATGGCGCCGTCATCATAGGTGACAACGTCTTCAGCACCCGCTTCCAGCGCAGCTTCCATGATGGTGTCTTCGTCGCCTTTCTCGAAGGAGATCACGCCTTTTTTGCTGAACAGATAGGCCACAGAACCGTCGGTTCCGAGGTTACCACCGGTTTTGGTAAAGGCGTGGCGCACTTCGGCTACGGTACGGTTACGGTTGTCGCTCAGACATTCAACCATTACCGCGGTGCCGCCCGGGCCGTAACCTTCATAAATGATGGTTTCCATGTTCGCGTCTTCATCACCGCCGACGCCGCGCGCGATGGCGCGGTTCAGGGTGTCGCGAGTCATGTTGTTGGACAGCGCTTTATCTACCGCCGCGCGCAGACGCGGGTTGGATGCCGGATCGCCGCCGCCCAGACGCGCAGCGGTGACCAGCTCGCGAATGATTTTAGTAAAGATCTTACCGCGCTTGGCATCTTGTGCCGCTTTGCGGTGTTTGGTGTTGGCCCATTTACTATGACCTGCCATAAAAAACTCTCCAAAAAAGCCGTCTTTCCGCGGCAAACGCCGCGGGAAGTTACCCGGCGTTAATTACAAATTCTTCAATCGCCTGCCGGTTGCTCCACGATTTAGTTAGCGCGGCGGCATCCGACGCGCTAACCCAGCGGTAATCCAGATGTTCAGTGAAAACAATCTGGCGCTCATGGGGCAGCGCAAGACGGAACCAAAATTCCGTATTGCGCTCGACGCCCGGCGCATAGCGATGACGTAAGTGAGAAAATATCTCGAACTCCACCGTACGCTGACAGTCAATTAAGGCCAGTTGCTCGCGAGCAACGTCAATGGCGACCTCTTCCTTTACTTCGCGCGCGGCGGCCTGCAACGCGGTTTCCCCCTCTTCCAGGCTGCCGGTAACCGACTGCCAGAAAGCGGGATCGTCGCGTCGCTGCAACATCAGCACCCGCTTCGTATCTTCGGCGTAAATCACCACCAGAACGGAGACGGGCAGCTTGAATGACATCTTAGTTGTTCTCCGGAGACTCTTTTGCCTCTTTCGCCACAACCTGAATCCCCAGTTCGCCTAACGCGGCAGGATTCGCGAAGCTCGGCGCTTCGGTCATCAGGCACGCGGCAGCCGTGGTTTTCGGGAAGGCGATAACGTCACGGATGTTATCGGTACCGGTCAGCAGCATGGTCAGGCGATCGAGGCCAAACGCCAGGCCGGCGTGCGGCGGGGTACCGTATTTCAGCGCATCCAGCAGGAAGCCGAATTTTTCACGCTGTTCTTGTTCGTTAATGCCCAGAATACCAAACACGGTTTGCTGCATTTCACCGCTGTGGATACGCACCGAACCACCACCGACTTCGTAGCCATTGATGACCATGTCGTAGGCGTTAGCCACAGCGTCTTCCGGCGCGGCTTTCAGCTCAGCGGCGGTCATATCTTTCGGCGAGGTGAACGGGTGGTGCATCGCGGTCAGGCCGCCTTCACCGTCGTCTTCGAACATTGGGAAGTCGATAACCCACAGCGGCGCCCATTTGGTCTCGTCGGTGAGATTCAGGTCTTTGCCCAGCTTCAGACGCAGCGCGCCGAGGGCATCAGCAACCACTTTCTTGTTGTCAGCGCCGAAGAAGATCATGTCGCCGTCCTGCGCGCCGGTGCGCTCAAGGATAGCTTCCACGATTTCGGCGTTGAGGAATTTCGCCACCGGGCTATTGATGCCTTCAAGGCCCTTCGCACGCTCGGTCACTTTAATATAGGCCAACCCTTTCGCACCGTAGATCTGCACGAATTTGCCGTATTCATCAATCTGTTTACGGGTCAGCGCCGCACCGCCCGGTACGCGTAAGGCAGCAACGCGGCCTTTGGCGTCGTTAGCCGGGCCGGAGAAGACGGCGAATTCTACTGCTTTCACCAGATCGGCTACGTCTACCAGTTCCATCGGGTTACGCAGGTCCGGTTTATCGGAACCGTAACGACGCTCCGCTTCGGCAAAAGTCATCACCGGGAATTGACCGAGGTCTACGCCCTTCACGTCCTGCCACAGCTTACGTACCAGATCTTCCATCACTTCACGCACCTGCGGCGCGGTCATGAACGAGGTTTCAACATCAATCTGGGTAAATTCAGGCTGACGGTCGGCACGCAGGTCTTCGTCGCGGAAGCATTTGACTATCTGATAGTAACGATCGAAGCCGGACATCATCAGTAGCTGTTTGAACAGCTGCGGAGACTGCGGCAGCGCGTAGAATTTACCTTTATGGACGCGCGACGGCACCAGATAGTCACGCGCGCCTTCCGGCGTAGCTTTGGTCAGCATCGGGGTTTCGATATCGAGGAACCCGTGATCGTCCATGAAGCGGCGCACGAAGCTGGTGATTTTGGCGCGGGTTTTCAGGCGCTGAGCCATTTCCGGACGACGCAGGTCAAGATAGCGGTATTTCAGGCGCGCTTCTTCGGTGTTGACGTGGTTGGAGTCCAGCGGCAGCGCTTCCGCGCGGTTGATGATGGTCAGGTCAGACGCCAGAACTTCGATTTCGCCGGTGGCCATCTCGCGGTTAACGTTGCGCTCTTCACGCGCGCGCACGGTGCCGGTGATTTGGATGCAGAACTCATTACGCAGTTCGGAAGCCAGTTTTAATGCATCCGCACGATCCGGATCGAAAAACACCTGCACGATGCCTTCACGGTCGCGCATATCGATGAAGATAAGGCTACCGAGATCACGACGACGGTTGACCCAACCACACAGGGTCACTTGCTGCCCCACGTGGGACTGACGTAGCTGTCCGCAATATTCTGTACGCATGAGATATCCCTTAACTTAGCCGCAGGCGGATGTTGCCTGCCTTGCAGGCGACGAGGTCGCAGCTTTGCTGAATGTCACTACTGAATGAAAAAAGGCGGCTATTATACTGGAAATTCTGTCTGACGATAAGCCCGACGCAGTTTGTACGCTGCTTTGCTGCGCGCTTATTGCTTGTGCTCACATAAATTAACAAAATTTGTTACCCTTGAGCTGAATTAGCAACGGTATTGTAGCGGCCTGACAACAGAACAAGATACGGGGATACCATGTTAGAACTCAATGCGAAAAAGACCGCGCTGGTCATTATTGACCTGCAAGAAGGCATTTTACCTTTTGCCGGCGGTCCGCATCGCGCCGACGAGGTGGTGACGCGCGCGGCAAAGCTAGCTGAAAAATGTCGTCAACAGGGTTCGCCCGTCATCATGGTTCGAGTGGGCTGGTCCGCCGATTTCGCCGAAGCGTTAAAACAGCCGGTAGATGCCCAGACTGGCGCCGTAAAATTACCTGAAAACTGGTGGGTCTATCCGCCGGCGCTCGGCAAACAGGATAGCGATATCGAAGTCACGAAACGCCAGTGGGGCGCGTTCTACGGCACCGATCTTGAACTGCAGCTTCGCCGCCGCGGTATCGACACCATTATTCTTTGCGGTATCTCCACCAATATCGGCGTGGAATCCACCGCCCGCAATGCCTGGGAATTGGGTTTCAGTCTGGTCATCGCCGAGGATGCATGCAGCGCCGCCTCCGCCGAACAGCATCAGGGCAGTATGACCCATATCTTCCCGCGCATCGCCCGCGTGCGCAGCACTGAGGACATTCTCGCCGCCTTATGATTTATATCGGGCTCCCGCAATGGTCGCACCCTAAATGGGTGCGCCTTGGCATCACCGGCCTTGAAGAGTATGCCCGCCATTTTAACTGCGTGGAGGGTAATACCACCCTGTATGCCTTACCAAAGGCCGAGATAGTCGATCGCTGGTTTCAACAAACTCACGATGATTTTCGGTTCTGTTTTAAATTCCCGGCCACGATTTCGCATCAGGCGGCGCTGCGCGACTGCGACGACTTAAGCCACGAATTTTTTACTCGTCTGGCGCCGCTGGAATCGCGCATCGGCCAGTACTGGCTTCAGTTGCCCGCCACCTTCGGCCCGCGCGACCTCCCTGCCCTGTGGCAGTTTCTCGATACGCTACCGAAAAACTTCACCTACGGCGTTGAAGTTCGCCATCCTGAGTTTTTCGCCAAAGGCGATGCTGAACAACAGCTTAATCGTGGCTTGCACCAGCGCAACGCCAACCGCGTGATCCTCGATAGCCGCCCGGTACATAGCGCCGTCGCGCGCAACCCGGCGATGATTGACGCGCAAAAAAAGAAACCCAAAGTTCCGGTTCACGCGGTCATGACCGCGGAGCAGCCGATGGTGCGTTTTATCGGCAGCGACGATATGGCGCAGAATCGCGAATTATTTCGCGTCTGGTTACAGACGCTGCCAAAGTGGCATCAGTCAGCCACGCCATGGCTGTTTCTACATACCCCGGATATCGCCCAGGCGCCTGAACTGGTGGATACGCTATGGGAAGATTTACGTGCGGTGCTGCCGGGCGTCGGCGCCGCGCCGTCAATTCCGCAGCAATCCTCGCTTTTCTGATATCCTGCTATGATAGTCGGAGCCACCTGACATAATTAAAGGGAGTTTTGGGTATGGTCAGCGCGCTGTATGCGGTTTTGGGTGCGTTATTGTTAATCAAGTTTTCCTTCGACGTGGTACGTCTGCGCATGCAGTATCGCGTCGGCTATGGCGACGGTGGTTTTAGTGAACTACAGGTCGCTATTCGCGTTCATGGCAATGCGGTGGAATACGTCCCCATTGGGCTCATTCTGCTGTTGTTCATGGAAATGAACGGCGCGCTAACCTGGATGGTGCACGTTTGCGGTATTTTGCTGATTGCCGGACGCCTGATGCACTCGTACGGTTTCCATCATCGCCTGTTCCGCTGGCGGCGTTCCGGAATGAGCGCCACCTGGTGCTCGCTGTTGCTGATGGTGCTGGCTAACCTGTGGTATATGCCCTGGGAGTTGGTTTTCTCCCTGCGTTAGCGCACAATACGCCGTTTTCGTTTTTTCGGGTTTAACGTTATGTCTCACCGCGACACGCTTTTTTCCGCGCCGATCGCCAGTCTCGGCGACTGGACCTTTGATGAACGGGTAGCCGAAGTCTTCCCGGATATGATCCAGCGCTCTGTTCCTGGTTACTCCAATATTATTTCGATGATCGGCATGCTGGCTGAGCGTTTTGTTCAGCCAAACACTCAGGTTTACGATCTCGGCTGCTCGCTCGGCGCCGCGACGCTTTCCGTGCGTCGCAATATCGCGCATCCGGGATGCAAAATTATCGCCATTGATAACTCCCCGGCGATGGTAGAACGCTGCCGTCGTCATATTGATGCCTATAAAGCGCCGACGCCGGTTGAGGTTATTGAGGGCGATATTCGCCATATCGCCATTGAAAATGCCTCCATGGTCGTGCTGAACTTCACTATTCAGTTCCTCGAGCCGAGCGAACGTCAGGCGATCCTGGATAAAGTCTATCAAGGGCTCAATCCGGGCGGCGCGCTGGTGCTTTCCGAAAAATTCAGCTTTGAAGATGCCAACGTCGGCGAACTGCTGTTTAACATGCACCATGACTTCAAACGCGCCAATGGCTATAGCGAACTGGAAATCAGCCAGAAGCGCAGCATGCTGGAAAACGTCATGCTGACGGATTCAGTGGAAACCCACAAAGCACGACTGCGCCAGGCGGGGTTTGAACATGCCGAACTGTGGTTCCAGTGCTTTAATTTTGGTTCATTGGTGGCGGTTAAATCCGAGGAACGGGCATGATCGACTTCAGTAATTTTTATCAGTTGATCGCGAAAGGACCGCTCTCCCACTGGCTGGAAACGCTGCCCGCTCAGGTCGCGGCCTGGCAACGCGAAGCGCTGCACGGCAAGTTTCGCGAATGGGAACGCGCCGTTGAGTTTCTGCCCGAGCTGGCGCCCTGGCGTCTCGATCTATTGCATAGCGTCACGGCGGAAAGCGAAACGCCACTCAGCGAAGGCCACCAGCTGCGAATTGAGAATCTGCTGCGAAACCTGATGCCGTGGCGTAAAGGCCCTTATTCGCTGTATGGCATTAATATCGATACCGAATGGCGTTCCGACCTGAAATGGGAACGCGTGCTGCCGCATCTTTCCGATCTCACCGGTCGTACTATCCTCGATGTCGGCTGCGGCAGTGGTTATCACATGTGGCGGATGATTGGCGCCGGCGCGCATCTGGCGGTCGGTATCGACCCAACGCAGCTGTTCTTATGCCAGTTTGAAGCGGTACGCAAACTCATCGGCAACGATCAGCGCGCGCACCTGCTGCCGCTAGGCATCGAACAACTGCCGGCGCTGGAAGCCTTTGATACCGTCTTTTCGATGGGTGTGCTCTATCACCGCCGTTCCCCGCTGGATCATCTGTGGCAGCTCAAAGATCAGTTAGCCCCCGGCGGCGAGCTGGTACTGGAGACGCTGGTCATTGAAGGTGATGAGAACACCGTGCTGGTGCCCGGCGACCGCTACGCGCAAATGCGTAACGTTTATTTCATTCCTTCCGCCGCCGCGCTAAAACAGTGGCTGGAGAAGTGCGGATTCATCGATGTGCGCATTGTTGATACCTGCGTCACCACCAGCGAAGAGCAGCGCCGCACCGAATGGATGACGACGGAATCACTCGCCGACTTCCTCGATCCACATGACAGCAGCAAAACGCTGGAAGGTTATCCCGCGCCGCTGCGCGCGGTGATCGTCGCCACTAAACCAGAGACGCAGCAGTCACTGGCGAAAAAAGCAGCCGCGGCCAGAGCGTAATTGACCTCGAGCGACTACTGACGCTCGCGGGATAAAAAAAGGCCCCTGTTGAAATTGCAGGGGCCTGGTACGGGCAATCATCATATTGGGCGACATGATGTGCAGCAAAAAACGGTTAGCTTCGCGGGCTAATCCCGCGCGGCTGAAATAATTTGTTTCATTTCCGCCACCGCCTCGCCGTTAACGGCATAGCGGCAATATTCATCGGCATCTGCGTCGGTGGACATCGATAACCCCGGATTACGAAAGCGCATCGGTGATGGCAACCACTGCCCCGCAGAGCTATGCACCTCTTTGAGGCCTGCCTGCAGAAACTTTTGCAGATTGGCAGCCCGCACTCCCGCTCCGGCCATAATGATTGGAGTATCGCCCAGCGCAATTAGTTCCATAATTTTTGCAAGACCTTGCTCCGCCGTTGGCCGTTGTCCAGAAGTGAGGATACGCGCAACCCCCAGTTCAGCAAGCGAATGCCATGCCTGACGCGGGTCGGCGCACATATCAAAGGCCCGGTGGAAGGTCACCGCCAGCGGCCCCGCCGCCGCCATAATTTTTTGCATGCGGGGGATATCCACCTGGCCGTCAGCATCGAGTACGCCGATCACCAGGCCAGCAAAACCCAGATCTCTGACCGTCGCTACATCATCCAGCATGGCGGCAAACTCGCCGTCGGTGTAACAAAAATCGCCGCCGCGCGGACGGATAATCGGATGAACCGGAATCGAGATATTGTTTCGCACCGAACGCAGCACGCCCAACGACGGCGTTAACCCGCCCTCCTGCGGCGCGGCGCAAAGTTCAATGCGATCGGCGCCGCAACGCTGCGCCTCCAGCGCGCATTCCATGCTATAGCAGCAAACTTCCAGTAACATCGATTCCTTCTCCATTTTCATCACGGGCAACACAGCATGTCACGATTTTTCCCCGCAGACGCCGCGCGGCTTCACACTGTTAAGTATCGGATCGCTCGCTGGCGACGATTTGCTCGATCGACCAGGGGTGGAATTTAATGGTCACTTTGCCGTCCGTGACCGCCAGCGTCGGGTTCGGCAAACGTTCACGCTCCCCTTTCGGCGAACTGGTTTTCACGAAAAGCCCCGGCTGGCTGAGTCCATCATCGGAAAGCAAGGCCAGCGCGCGAGCATTGAGGGTTTCCGGGTCACCCGGCAAAACGATTTCGATATGTTCCCAGCCTTCGTGCGGGTAACGTTTTTCACCCGGCCAGGGCAACTCCACAACCGTAAAGCGCCAGTGGGCGACACAGATAGGTTCGGCAAGCTTAAATAAGCAAATGGGGCGGCCATTAATGATATTTTCCGATAGTAACGTGCCGCAACGCTCCAGCCCCTGCCGCCAGCGCTCCGCCGTCGTATTTTGATGACAACGCAGCGAAATATGGTCGGCGTCCAGCGGCGCAAGCTCCAATCCCAACCGTTCGGCCAGCGCTTGCAGCGCATCGCTAAAACGCGGTAAATCCGCCGAAATATCATTCAGTTCATCAATTTGCTGCCAGTTCGCCATCTTGCGCCTCGGTGATCGCTAAAAAGGCTAATTTATCCTGTTTCGCCGCCCCGACCAACCGCCAATCCGCGCGCCGAAACAACGAATGGTTATTGATTAAGCGTGCTGCCCGGCAACTTACGTGTGGTGCTGACGACGGGGCGCAAATGCAGTATACTCCCGCCTTAATTTGTCCATGTTCCGGCGCCGCCCCACAGGGGTTCTCGCGCCTTAAAAGTAAGGTATTCCGGTGAATATTCAGGCTCTTCTCTCAGAAAAAGTCAGCCAGGCCCTGATCGCGGCAGGCGCGCCTGCCGATTGCGAACCTCAGGTCCGCCAGTCAGCAAAAGTTCAGTTCGGCGACTATCAGGCCAATGGCGTGATGGCGGTGGCCAAAAAACTGGGCATGGCGCCGCGACAACTTGCAGAGCAGGTACTGTCTCATCTCGATCTGAACGGCATTGCCAATAAAGTCGAAATCGCCGGACCGGGCTTTATCAATATTTTCCTCGATCCAGCCTTCCTGGCGGACAACGTCAATCTCGCGCTGCAGTCCGAGCGCCTGGGCGTGGCGAAACCACAGCCGCAGACCATCGTTGTTGACTACTCCGCGCCGAACGTGGCGAAAGAGATGCACGTCGGCCATCTACGTTCAACCATCATCGGCGATGCCTCGGTACGTACTCTGGAATTCCTCGGCCATCGCGTTATCCGCGCCAACCACGTTGGTGACTGGGGTACCCAGTTCGGGATGCTGATCGCTTATCTGGAAAAGCAGCAGCAGGAAAACGCCGGCGAAATGGCGCTGGCCGACCTCGAAGGTTTCTACCGCGAAGCGAAAAAACACTATGACGAAGACGAAGCATTCGCCGAGCGCGCGCGTAGCTACGTGGTTAAGCTGCAGGGTGGCGACGAGTACTTCCTGCAGATGTGGCGCAAACTGGTCGACATCACCATGTCGCAAAACCAGATCACCTACGATCGCCTGAATGTCACCCTGACCCGCGATGATGTGATGGGTGAAAGCCTGTACAACCCGATGCTGCCGGGGATCGTTGCCGATCTGAAAGCAAAAGGCATGGCCGTCGAGAGCGAAGGCGCGACCGTGGTCTTCCTTGATGAATACAAAAACAAAGAAGGCGAACCGATGGGCGTCATCATCCAGAAAAAGGATGGCGGCTACCTCTACACGACTACCGATATCGCCTGCGCAAAATACCGTTATGAAACGCTGCATGCCGACCGCGTGCTCTACTACATCGACTCTCGTCAGCATCAGCATCTGATGCAGGCGTGGACTATCGTCCGTAAAGCCGGCTATGTACCGGAATCCGTACCGCTGGAACATCACATGTTCGGCATGATGCTCGGTAAAGACGGTAAACCGTTCAAAACACGCGCCGGCGGTACCGTCAAACTGGCCGATCTGCTGGACGAAGCGCTGGAGCGCGCACGCCGCCTGGTGGCTGAGAAGAACCCGGATATGCCGGCCGATGAGCTGGAAAAACTGGCCAATGCGGTGGGTATTGGCGCGGTGAAATATGCCGATCTGTCGAAAAACCGCACTACCGATTACATTTTCGACTGGGACAACATGCTGGCGTTCGAAGGTAATACCGCGCCTTACATGCAGTATGCCTATACCCGTGTGCTGTCGGTGTTCCGTAAAGCCGGTATCGACGAAAGCGCGCTGGCTGCCGCACCGGTAGTTATTAGTGAAGATCGCGAAGCGCAGTTGGCTGCCCGCCTGCTGCAGTTCGAAGAAACGCTGGCCGTCGTCGCCCGTGAAGGTACTCCGCACGTAATGTGCGCCTACCTGTACGATCTGGCCGGTCTGTTCTCTGGTTTCTACGAACACTGCCCGATCCTCAGCGCCGAAAGCGAAGAGGCCCGTAATAGCCGCCTGAAACTGGCGTTGCTGACGGCGAAGACGCTGAAGTTGGGCCTCGATACTCTGGGCATTGAGACCGTAGAGCGGATGTAAAAAACAAACCCGGTGAAAGCCGGGTTTGTTTTATTAGTCGCCCCGGTACGCGCAACGCGGCCGGGGAATCTATGCCGCTATCAGAAATATTTGCGCAGATACTCCGTCAGACAAAGAATCGCCATCGCCTGGCCGTACGGCATCGAGGTGAGCGGAATTTGCCGGTAAAAATCGAGATCGGAGCCCATCCCAGTACCAAACGAGGTTTGCAGCAGTTCCCCCTCTGGTGAAATATTTCGCACAATCCCGCGTATCGCCTTTTCGGCAACCTCGGTGTACTCCGCCCCGACATAACGCTTACGTATCGCTTTCAGGATGCCGTAAGCGAAGCCCGCCGTCGCCGACGCTTCAAGATAGGAATGCGGATCGTCGAGCAGGGTATGCCAGAGCCCACTCTCATCCTGACATTTCGCTAACGCGGCAATTTGCGCATTCAGTACCTGTAGCAGATAGCGGCGCACCGCACTCCCCTCTGGCAAATCCACCAGCTCAAGGAAGTCAGGGATCACGATAGTGAGCCAGCTGTTACCCCGTGCCCAGCGCGCACGCGCAAAGTTGTGCCGACCGTCGTAATTCCAGCCGTGGAACCACAGGCCTGTCTCTTTGTCCATCAGGTTCTGTACATGCAGCAAGAACTGATAGGTTGCTTCTTCAATGTATTGCGGACGATTTAGTAATTTACCGATTTTGGCTAGCGGCAGCACCGTCATCATTAGCGTGTCATCCCACATCTGCTGATGGTTCTCTTCCGCCAGGGTAATGTGCTGCATGCCTCCCTGCTCGGTGCGCGGCATCTCATGCATCGCCCACTCGGCCCAGCTATCGAGCCACGGTAGATACTCCTGGCGCCCGGTCTCTTCATAGCGATAAGCCAGCGTCAGAAACGGCGCCATGGTATTAACGTTTTTGGTGGTTGCACCTTCGGCGAAGCGATCGGCGAACCAGCCGTCAATGATATCGCACATCGCGGTATCGCCGGTTTGTTGATAATACTGGTAGATGCCGTACAGCCCAACGCCGTGGGTCCACTCCCAACCGGCCCAACCTTTGGTATCGATGACTCGCCCATCGTCCAGCCGCAGTAAAAACTGCCCGTTGTCATCCTTAATATTCACCAGGTTTTGCGTCACATTACGGATCAATGCCTGCAGCTCGCTGCGAGCGATAAAGCGCTCAGGCTGACGCAGTAATGGGCTATGTTTGACCGGCCAAACTTTCATGTTCTTAACCTCTGGTATATGTCGAATTCAAAGTGCCGCCCTGATTCAGCGCCGGGGCGGCAGGTTTATTGCGATTCAGGTAGCCAATGTTGTTATTACCCCACAGGCAGTCGTAAGGCATCCCCGCCAGCTGCTCAACCACCGCGCGGTTTTCCGCTGTCGCCCGCTCGGGCTGTGCGTAACCGATATCACGCATCACCATCGTCTCGGCGCGGAGCACGCTGTGCGTATGCAGATTGAGTTTAAAGCGCAGGGAGACCAGGAAGCCGCAGGCCAGCACCACCAACGTACCGACGCTAAGGATCAACAGAATGGTATGACTGACGCCTGCCGGCTGAATTTTTTGCCCGGAGACAAAGCCCGATAGTTGCATGATAATGCCAACCAGCATCACCGCCCCCGCCTGCGACGCTTTGCGGGTCAGCGTCATAATACCGGCGAAAATGCCCTCCCGACGCTGGCCGGTAATGACTTCGTCGACATCGGCAATATAGGTGTAAGTATTCCACGGCACGTAGTTAATGCCGCCGCGTCCGAGACCCGCGATAGCGGAAATGAGCAGTAATAATGAATAGACGTCGCTTAGCCCCGCGTAATAGAGCACCGCATAAGAGAGAGAGCTCAAACCAAACAGCACCACTACCATGCGATATGAAGGCGCCGGGCCAAAGCGAATGCAGAGCGGGATCATGGCGATAACCGCGATGAACTGGAAGATAGCCATCGTGCCGAGTAAGTTAGAGGCGACAGAAGCGTCCTGCATCAGCACAAAGACCACGTAATAGGTAAACACGGCGTTGAACACGTCCTGAGCGATATAACCGCCCAGATACATACCAAGATGCTGACGGAAGATTTTAATTCGCAGCGTAGAGCTGAGCTCAATAAACAGGCGATTAAGACTCTGCGCGAGCGTTAAGTTGCGCTTTTCTTCTTCCGCGCGTAACGCTGCTTCAGACCACGCTTCCCGCGGACGTTCCCAGGTGAAAAACCAGACGAAGGTCAGCATTAGCGCGCACAGGACCGAAAAGACCAGGCTCGCATAAAAAAATGAGCTGGCGTTATCTTTACCCAGTTGGGTGAGCAGGATCCCCGGTAAAAACGAGGCTAATATCGCCGACATTTGCGCCATGGAAATACGCGCGCCGGAAAATTTGGTCTTCTGTTTGAAATCATCGGTCATCTCCGGTACCAGCGTCTCGTAGGGCACCAGAATCATGGTATAGACAATATCAAACAGCAGATAAGTTGCGAGGTAGTACCAGAACCCCATATCGCCTACCCACATCATTGAGTAGCTAAAAACGCAGGGAATACCGAGCAAAATAAAAAATTTGCGTCTGCCGAACCGCTTACCCAGCCAGGTAGAGCCAAAGTTATCGGTTAAGAAGCCCATCAGCGGGCTGACGACCGCGTCGAGCACGCGCGCGGTGGCGAAAATGAGCGTCGCCTCAATGGGCGATAGCCCGCAGAAGGTGGTGTAAAAATAGAGTAGCCATGCTGCGGTCAGCGCGGTGGTTCCCGCGCCGAGAAAATCGCCGGAACCATAGGCGAGATAATTAGCCAAACCGATTTTTCGTGTTTTCATCGCCGTAAATCCTGTCTCTTTTTATTAGATAACTTCGGCCTTACCACGGGCTATACCGAAGTTTTGCGGATACATGGCTACAGTAAGATCATGAAAACCGGCTTACCTTTGCGTTTTTGCCAGTACCAATCATTCAGTGGCAAAAAAACAAAGGGGCGGGCAACATGCGTCACCGATTTATAAAACAGCGTTTCTTTTAAAGCAAAAGAGAGAATCATTTTTGCGAGTCGGCTGCCAGAATCTGATACCACACGGTCGGAGAAAGGCGTTTTTAACCGCGCGAATAACCCTTGTGGAAAAATGGAATTAGGAGTAAAGAAGGAAGAAAGGTCCCGTTGCGTATCTCAAGGAGGCTAGATGCCCTACTCTCATCTGTTAGTCGCCGTCGCCCCAACGCCGGAAAGCCGCATGTTGGTCAATAAAGCGGTGTCTATCGCACGTCCGTCCAATGCGCAGGTCAGCCTGATTACGCTGGCGACAGATCCGGAAATGTATAATCAGTTCGCCGCGCCGATGATGGAAAATTTGCGAGAGATAATGCAGGAGGAGACCCGTAGTTTTCTTAATGAACTCGCCGCCCAGGCGGACTACCCTATCAGCAAAATGACCATCGCCAGCGGCGAACTTTGCCACCACGTGAAGGATTTTTGCCTTCAGCATCACGTCGACCTGGTCATCTGCGGCAACCACAACCAGAGCCTGTTTTCCCGCGCTACCTGTTCAGCGAAGAATATCGTCGGCAGCAGCGGCGTCGATGTGCTGTTGGTTTCCCTGGAATAAGCTGATGCCGAAGCATCAGCCGTTTTGACTACGCGGAGGGAGTAACTACGGTTGGCTGCTGGCAGCTATCTTCAGGCGACTTTACCCGCTTTAGATCGGCAACGAACTGCGCCTGCCAGTTATCAATATCATTACTCTCGATCGCCTTGAGCATTTTGCCATGGCGAATAATTCGCTCGGCAAGCGGCATCGTTAGCGCGCGATCCAGCGCCGCCGCCACTTCATCGCGATCGTAGGGGTTGACGATGAGCGCGGAAGTCAGTTCATTAGCCGCGCCAGCGAACTGCGATAGCACCAACACCCCAGGGTTTTCAGGGTCCTGCGCGGCGACAAACTCCTTGGCCACGAGGTTCATGCCGTCGCGTAGCGGTGTGACCAGGCCCACGTCGGAATAACGAAATACCTTCATGAGCAGTTTGCGATCGAAGTGCTGATTCAGATAATACAGCGGCGTCCACCCCAATTGACCATAGTGGCCGTTGATGCGTCCCGCGGCGGTTTCCAGTTGGTGGCGGATATCCTGATAAGCCTGTACATCACCCCGCGAAGTGGGCGCTATCTGGGTATAGCGAATTTTCCCACGATGCTGGGGGTAGTTTTCCAGCAGCGCTTCGTAAGCCTGAAAACGCTCCGGCAGCCCCTTGGAGTAATCCAGGCGCTCAACGGAAAAAATATTCTTCACCCCTTTCAGTTCAGCTTTCAACTGAGCCAGCTTCGGCGGCAGCGGCCCGCTGGCGCTGCGCGCGACTTCCTGAGGTTCGATGCTTATTGGATAGACCGCAGTACGGAACGTCTTACCCCAGGCACGGTATTGCTGGTGACCCACTTCGCACAAGGTAGTTTGTTGGGCGACGCAATCAACAAACGCCTGCCGGTCGTTTTCGGTTTGAAAGCCCAAAAGGTCATAATCACACAGCTGCTCAAGTAGTTCGGCATGCGGGGGCAACGCATTGAATATTTCAGGCGTTGGAAACGGAATATGTAAGAAGAAACCAATGCGGTTCTTCACACCGTTTTTGCGTAATTCGCTGGCAAATGGCAACAGATGATAATCATGAACCCATACCATATCGTCATCGGCTAGCAGCGGCAGCAGCTTTTGCGCCACAGCGGCGTTAACCCGCAGATACCCCTCCCACGCCGGACGCTGAAAATTGACTAAGTCGAGACGATAGTGAAATGCGGGCCATAGCACCGCATTGGAAAACTGATTGTAGTAGAGCTCGTGATCTTCTTCGCTAAGGTTGAATGAGGCCCACGAAATATCCCCTTTACTCACCTTCTTCAACGGCTGGCTATCATCACCGATTTCCCCACTCCAACCAAACCACGTGCCGCCGCTCGCTTTCAGCGCACCTAAAATACCCACCGCCAGGCCACCTGCGCTGGCCTTTTTATCATTTGGCGTTGCAATACGGTTAGATACTACGACTAAACGACTCATGGTCATCCCTCCCGTTAGTGAATACATCCAGGCTTTGCATATTGCCGACAACATGGCGTAACCACTGATGTACGGCGGCAACATTCGCCAGCCGCCAGCGCGCCTGTGTGTCGCCTTGTCCAACTTTAATCGATACTCCGCCTAATTGATTAACCATAGTAAAACCCGCCTCATCAGTCAGGTCATCGCCGATAAATACCGGCTTTCGTCCCGCAAAAGGCGCTTCCCGCATAAACGCGGCGATTGCTTCACCTTTGTTAATGCCACGTGGTTTGATCTCAACGACACACTTCCCTTGCTGAATGGCCAGAATCGGATAACGCTGCACGATATCCTGCGCCAGCGCCAGGATGGCGCTCTGGTGTTGTGGTGCCTGACGGTAATGCAGCGCAAAAGCGATGCCTTTATCCTCCAGTTCACTGCCAGGCAGCGCCTGTAGCGCCGAAGTTAATGCTTCGCCGACCTCACGGCTCAATGCCGGCGGCAGTGATACATCGTGCCTTTTTCCATTGATATCGCGGCGTTCAGCCCCGTGGACGCCGGCAAGCGGCAGTCGCCAGTGACGGGTTAGTTCATCAAGCTCTGTTAGTGAGCGCCCTGAAATCAATGCCACAGCATCATGTTGTCGCTGTGCCAGTAATCGCAACATCTGAAGGACGTCTTCGGGGATAACAACCTGATCGGGATGAGGTTTGATATCGGCAAGCGTGCCGTCAAGATCCAGAAAAAATGCGTGGTTTCCGGTTAGCTCAGGCGGTACAGATATCTGGTCAGCCACCCTGTGTTCCTCCTTATCATGGCCAGCATTACGCTGGTTGTTAACTAATTGTTAGCCATGTAAGTATAGACAGTGTGACCAGCCTCGCCATTTTTGATAGTCACCGCCAGCGCAGCGGGCGCCGGCGGCACATTATGATGTAGACTTAAAAGTTGCGCGCAATTAAACCGCGCGTTTCGCTTTTTGCTTGTATCGGTCGAAGATAACCGCTGCCAGCAATATCACCCCGCGGACTACATATTGTGAGAATGGCGAAATATTCAGCAGGTTCATCGCATTCTCCACGGTACCCAGGATTAGGATCCCGGCCACCACATAAGAGATCTTACCGATCCCGCCTTTTAGCGATACGCCGCCCAGGACACATGCCGAGATCACAATCAGTTCATAACCAATTGAGGTCATAGGCTGGCCACTGGTCATGCGCGAAGCCAGGATAATCCCCGCCGCCGCCGATACCAGACCTGAAAGAACAAAGATGATGATCTTGGTACGAACAACCGGCACCCCTGCAAGTCGCGCCGCCTCCTCATTGCCCCCTATGGCCAGCGTGTTGCGGCCAAAGGTGGTTTTATTCAGCAGCAGTCCAAAGACGATCAGGCAGGCAACCGTCAGCCAGATTGGCGCTGGCAGCCCCAACCAGTTGGCATAACCCAGAGTAAAGAAACGTTCATCCTCAATGCCAACCGCTTTACCATCGGAAATAATATAGGCCAGCCCACGGACGATTTGCATGGTAGCCAGAGTTGTGATCAGCGCGTTGATCTTCAAACGCGCAATAACAAAACCATTTACCAACCCGCTGACAGCACCCAGCAAAAGCCCGGCGGCAATGCCAATCCATAAGCTTTCGGTCAGGTTAATCACTACCGCCGTCGTCACACCGGCGCAGGCAATGACCGAAGCGACTGACAAATCAAAATCCCCGGAGGCCAGGCAGAACAACATGCCGCAGGCCACCATTCCCGACATGGAAATCGCCAGCCCCAGCCCTTTCATATTGACGAAAGAGGCAAAGTTGGGAACAAAGATCACGCAGCCGATGAACAACACGGCGAAGACCACCAGCATACCAAACTGATCCCAGATTCGACCGAAGCTGAAGGAGGATCGTGCGGCGCTCGGCGTAGTTACAGATGACATCATTCACTCCTTACTCAGGCTACGGCCTGGCTGACTTTAGGCATCGCAAGGCTCAGCGCCTGCTGTTCATTCGCATCTTCATGCAGCAATTCACCGGCCACTTCACCTTCGCGCATCACCACGATGCGGTCGGCGACGCCGAGCACCTCTGGCAGGTCGCTGGAGGCAAAAACAACCGCCACGCCAGAAGCTGCCAGCGCATAGATAACGTTGTAGATTTCATGCTTTGCGCCGACATCAATGCCGCGGGTCGGTTCATCAAGCAGAATCACCTTCATCTCTTCCGACAACCAGCGGCCCAGAATGGCTTTTTGCTGATTACCACCGGAGAGATTCATAATTAACTGCTCAGCTCCCGGGGTTTTGATATTGAGCGATTTGATATGTTGTTCGGCATTACTCGCTTCCCAGGCATTGTTAATCAGGCAGCCGGCATGAATATGCTTACGCCGCGCGCTGATATTGATGTTGTCACGCACCGAATGTACCGGAATGATGCCCTCGGCTTTACGATCCTCCGGACACAGCATCATGCCCGCCTGAATCGCCTGCGCCGGTTTGCGAATATTTATCGCCTGACCATCAATATAGAGCTGACCGCTGGTAATTCTGCTGCCGCCAAACAGCCCCTTCATTAGTTCGCTGCGCCCGGCGCCGACCAGACCAAACAGGCCGACAATTTCACCGCTGCGTACCGATAAACTGATTGGCATTCTGACACCAGGCGCTTTAACCTGATCCAGTCGCAGCCGCTCGCTGCCATATTCACGCGCTTTCCAGCCATAGATATCGCCAAGATTACGCCCCACCATCGCCTGCACGAGGGCATCGTGATCCACCAGCCGCATGTCGTCAAAGGTCCGCACGTAGCGGCCATCTTTAAACACGGTAATGGCATCGCTGAGGGCGAAAATTTCCTCCATACGGTGCGAGACGTAAATAATCACTCGCCCTTCTTCACGCAGCTCGCGAATCACGCGAAAAAGGTTGTCGATTTCGCGCGCAGAGAGTGAGCTGGTTGGTTCATCAAATGCAATAATCTTCGCGTTACGCGCCAGCGCCTTGGCGATCTCCACCATCTGCCACTGGCCGATCGACAAATACTTCAGCGGCGTTTCCGGGTCGATATCCAGTCCCAGATGTTCCAACTGCAGCCGCGCTTCATAATTCAATAAAGACCGATTCACAATGCCGCCTTTATGCGGTAACTGACCAAGATAGATATTCTCGGCAACGGTCATTTCCGGGATCAGATGAAGTTCCTGATAAATAATCGCTACGCCAGCATTTAGCGCAGCGGTAGTATTCGTAAATGCCATTTGCTGACCATCAATTTGCAGATGCCCGGCAGTTGGAATGTAGTTACCGCTGAGAATTTTTAAGAGGGTGGACTTCCCGGCGCCGTTTTCACCCATCAACGCGTGGATCTGCCCGCGATAGCAGTCAAAGCTGATGTCAGACAGTGCTTTAACGCCCGGGAACGTCATGGTGATACCGCGAAATGAGAGATAAGGGATAGATTGTTGCATAACGACTCCGCTCTTCTACGCATAACCTCCCGCCAGAGCGGGAGGCAGAATGAACCCGGCCTTACAGCCCTTTCTTCGCCAACTCTTGTTTGAAGTTGTCGCGGGTAATCAGCACCACGTCAGTCACGGCGGTAAATTTCGGCGGCTCGGTGCCTTTGGTCACCCAGTTGTAGAGCATCTCACTGGTTTTATAGCCATGGATATCCGGGCTTGGCAGCAGAGATCCATAGAACCCCGTCGGCTGGGCTTTCGAAAGCTCGTTCACCGCATCAACACCATTAATACCGATGCCGATAACATCCGGCGCTTTAAAGCCCTGGCCTTCAGTTGCCCGTACGCCGCCCAGCACGGTGTTATCGTTCATACCCACGATTAACCAATGCTTAACCTGCGGATGCTGCACCAACATGGAGTTACCGGCATCGAACGCTCCAGGAATGTCGTTAGATTTGGTCGGTACACGATAGATCTGTTTTTCCGGGAACCCCGCTGCTTTCAATGCGTCAATCGAGCCAGTGGTACGGCGTCGGGCAGTATCCAGTTCATCGGCGGTAATCGCCATCACGCCGGTATCTTTCACGTCCCAGCCGCGTTTTTGCATCTCTTTATACAATTCCTGCCCCTGACGAGCGCCGATTTCGCTGGCGGCCATCATGACCAGCGGCACGCTCTCCATCGGCTTACCTTTGGCATTAACAAACTGATCGTCAACGGTGATAACTTTCATGTCATAGCCGCGAGCCTTCGCAACAATCGCCGACCCCAGTTTTGGGTCCGGCGTGCAGATGACAAATCCCTTCGCGCCGCTGGCGGCGAGACTGTCGATCGCATTAAGCGTCTTTTCACCATCTGGCACCGCGATTTTAATCACCTCAAAGCCCAAATCCTTACCGGCTTTATCAGCAAATTTCCACTCGGTCTGGAACCAGGGCTCCTCCGGTTGCTTCACCAGGAAACCGAGCTTGAGGTTTTCAGCCATAGCTGATTGTGACATAACCGCCGCGAGGCCAATGGCCGCCAGCGCTTTAGTAAATTTGTGCATGGTAAACTCCAGCTTTAATTCGCTTTTCTGTAGGGGAAAATCGGACTTAAATTTTTTATCGGTCTTAAAACAAGGCATTAGAAAAATCGCAATCAACATTGCCGTTGTTAAAATAGTTTTAACTGGAAATTATTTATCCATACGAGAGCGTCATCACACCGCAGAATTACAGTAGTTGCGTACATAAATTCAGCAAAAAATGACATAAAAAAAACGCTAATTGTCAGACAATTAGCGTTATGCGTGGCACAATAATCCATATCACCAGCAGACTTATCCTTGTAGGTTCGCTAACGCCATCCCGGGCTACTCTGTCCTGCGATTTGCCGCCAGCTTATATGTTATTCTTCCACTTCTAACAAAAGATGATCTATCACAAGTTCATTATCCTCTCGCTATTTTCGAATAATGAATAAGCTATGATCGATATATGAATTTACCGTTAAATCAACTTCATTAATACAAATTTACTAGCCCTACGAACCCTTGAATATAACCATTTAAATTCAATACATTACGATTTAAAAACCACAAAAAAGACAATTAAAACAAGCAGTAAAACTGATGTTGTAACAAATCGTAAATAACGCATGTTGAGAGTTTTCTTATTCGGAACATAAGGGTATTCTTGATGTAACGGCAGATATAAATAAATAGTCACGTGCAAATGGATTGCACCGTGTTTATTTCCTGCCTATTGCGTTGCGCTTGCAAAACTCGCCTGTGCGAGGCGATGGTAGCGCGTCATACTTCCCTTGCGGATAAATAAGGATATTGTTATGGCAGTTCCAGGAATGGTTCAGAAATTAAATACCCAGATTAATCTTGAGTTTCACGCATCAAATGTTTATCTACATTTAGGTGAATGGTGCGCGCAGCAGCGTCTCAACGGCACAGCAACCTTCTTGCGCACCCGTGCGCAATCCAGCGTGACGTTAATGATGCAGGTTTTTGACTATATGAAAAAGGCCGGCGCCTGGCCAATTGTCAAAGCCGACGAAAGCTATCCCCCGCAATGCACAACGCTTGAAGAAGTGTTTGCCAAAACTCTCGAAGAGTATCAGCAACGTAGCAGCATGCTGTCCGGCCTGGCGCAGGAAGCAAAAGCGCAGCGCGATGACACGACGTGGCGTTTTTTGACTCTGCTGGAAAAAGAGCAGCAGCAAGATGGGCTGTTACTGCAAACCGTCCTTGAAGAAATACGTACTGCTGATAAAGCCGGGCTCGGTATGGAGCAGACAGACCGTCGACTACTCAATCTCATCTCGCCACAAAAGCACTAATTGAATCTGGCCGTTCCAGACTGGAACGGCCAGGCAATCAACTTCTCAGAGATAAAGCTAGTGCGCCTCACCCTGCGGGGTAAATTTCAGTTCAATCAGTGCAATTGCTTTTTGTACTGCGCGCAGCGTCACCGGATCCGCCGAAGCAGGGTTACTCGCAAAATCAATCGCTTTTAACTGCGTCGCCATTTTTTCGCGCACTTCGACCGGGGCGATAACGTCAATCACATCAAGGATCTGTTTGATGACCAGCTGGCATGCGACGACATCGGAAACCAACTCATCTTGTTCAGTGAAAGGTTGAGACATTTTTTACTCCTATTTTCAGGAGCGTAATAGTAACCTAAATCGCACCAGATAAAAAAACATGTGCGGGAGCGGCGAAAAGAAAACGTACCGCAAAGATACTTATTCATTTTGCTATGGCAACGACACAATGGGTACAACAACAATTACGCCAAAAACAGGCGCTTTTTCCGCCCCGGCATTATTGGTGGCTGGCGCTTTCTTTATGGAATTTCTCGATGGCACGGTCATCGCTACCGCCCTGCCTGATATGGCAAAGGATTTTGGCGTAGCGGCGGTCGCGCTCAATATTGGCATCAGCGCCTACCTGATCACCCTCGCGGTACTGATCCCCGCCAGCGGCTGGATCGCCGACCGCTTCGGCGCGCGGAAAGTGTTTACGCTGGCCCTCGCCATTTTTACCCTCGCCTCCGTTTTCTGCGGTTTATCGCGCAACATCGAAAGCTTTGTGACAATGCGCATTCTACAGGGCGTCGGCGGCGCGCTGATGGTCCCCGTCGGGCGCCTGGCGGTATTGCGCACCACTCCCAAAGATCAGCTCATCAAGGCAATAGCCACGCTGACCTGGCCGGCGTTGGTCGCACCGATAATCGGCCCGCCGCTCGGGGGCTTTATTACCAGTTACGCCAGCTGGCACTGGATCTTTTTTATTAACGTGCCGCTCGGACTACTGGCGATGGCGCTCTCGCTACGCATCATTCCCAATATCCGTGAAGAAGAACGCCGCCCCTTCGATCTACCCGGTTTTCTGACGACGTCACTGGCGATGATAAGCCTGGTGGCAGCGATGGAACGACTCGGCGACCGACAGCCACAGAGCTGGCAAACGCTGGCGCTCATGGCGACAGGTATCGGCTGTATGTTTTTCGCTCTACGCCATTTCCGCCGCGCCGCCTGGCCAATGGTACGGTTGGACGCTTTGCAGGTTCCTACATTCCGGGTAACCATGTACGGCGGTTCACTGTTTCGCGCGTCGATAAGCGCCGTCCCATTCCTGCTTCCATTGCTATTCCAGGTGGGTTTCGGCATGGATCCTTTTCATTCTGGACTGCTGGTGCTGGCCGTTTTTGTCGGCAATCTCACTATCAAGCCTGCAACCACGCCGCTCATCCGCTGGTTGGGGTTTCGCCGCTTATTGCTGATTAACGGTGCGCTGAATGTCGCCTCGCTACTTGCCTGCGCGCTGTTAACGCCGCAAACGCCGGTATGGCTGATAATGTTGATCCTCTATCTTGGCGGGGTGTTCCGTTCCATCCAATTTACCGGCGTCAGTACGCTCGCTTTTGCCGACGTTCCTTCCGCGCAGATGAGTTATGCCAATACGCTGTTCAGCACCGCTTCACAGCTGGCGGTTGGGCTCGGTATCACTCTCGGCGCCATCGGCATCCGCATCGGTGAACAGTTGAGCGAGTGGTTGAATCTGGCGACTCTACCGGGAATTAGCTTCCGCTTGGCGTTTGTCTTTATTGCGCTGATTTGTTTGGTAGGGATGATTGATACGCTACATCTTACGCGAGATGCCGGCAGCACGGTATCCAGTAAAGAACGACCATAACAAACAGGCCCGCGTATTGATGCAGGCCTGTTTGAAAAGCCCTATTAGCCTATAATCTGGCGTACGAAAGCTTCGATTTCTTTATCCTGGCAGTTTTCGAAGAAGCATTGCTGGAACCGCGGCCCGGAAACGGCGGTTTTTACCAGTTCCGGATCGATAGCTCGTAAGGTATCAAGATAATTTTCTTTCACCACCGCCGCTTTCACTTTATTCAGGATCCCGGCATTGCGGACCTGCGGCTCTTTACGTTCCGGCGGATACCCCTCGCCATTACGGCCCGTAAAGGCCTTCTCAAAAATAAAGCGCACGTTCAATTCCGCCCCCCAGCCAAAGCCTTTAGCAAAAGGCAGCGACAACGCGTTACCGTTGTTGATTTGGGCAAACAGGAAGGCATCCGCAGGGTCGATACAATAACCACAGACCACTCCCGGATGGATATTCAATGACATCAACGCCCCCTGGCCAGTGCCGCAACCGGTCACCACGAAATCGACCGCTTTAGAATTCAGCAGGATGCTGGCCATGATGCCCAGATGGATATAGGTGAGATGATGATCGTGCTCATCGCTCATTCCTACGTTGTAAACCGGGAAGCCTTTTTCATCGGCAACGGCGTTTAACTCGTTGAGGATGATGGCATTTTTGCTAGCCTGGCTGTTTTCCATCATCAGTGCGATTTTCATGCTTCACTCTCCTGAATGCTCTGCGGGCACGGCCCGATAGTTCGTTAGCGTTAACAGGACTCTACTACTTCATAAATGCGTTTTCAAACTTTATGAAAAGCTGTTTTACAAAAATCTTAGCGCGTCACATTTTGAGCCTCCCTCAGCCCAGTTTTCCCCTTTCAGGTTCAGAACATTAAATATTCGTTGTTTCGCTTCGCGCGATAACTTACGAAATAAATATCAAATTAAAACCATTCTCATTTATTATTATATTGCCAATGCGTTTTATTCCCATTTGCATTTTTAATAATTAATTTTTTTAATTTACTTTTTGCAAATAAATTACTAACAAATTATAGTGACGGCACACTATGATTTAATCTTTATTTCCGGAGTGGACGCCATGCTGAAAGCAGAAATGATCGAAAAACTTAATGAGCAAATGAATCTTGAGCTTTATTCTTCTTTGCTTTATCAGCAGATGAGCGCATGGTGCAGCTACCATAGCTTTGAAGGTGCAGCCGCCTTTCTCCGCCGCCACGCGCAGGAAGAAATGACGCACATGCAGCGCCTGTTCGACTATTTGACCGATACCGGCAGCCTGCCGCGTATTAACGCTATTAGCTCGCCGTTTGCCGAATATGCTTCACTTGATGAACTGTTCCGTCAGACCTATGAACATGAACAGTTAATTACGCAAAAAATTAATGAACTGGCGCATGCCGCGATGACCAATCAGGATTACCCGACCTTTAATTTCCTGCAATGGTACGTAGCAGAACAGCATGAAGAAGAGAAATTATTCAAATCTGTTATTGATAAACTGACCCTTGCCGGTAAAAGCGGTGAAGGCCTGTACTTTATCGATAAAGAACTGGCAACCCTCGACACGCAAAACTAATTCCCACAGCGGCGGCCGCCCTGGCCGCCGCGCGCTCAATGACGGCAAATTTTACTCTCGCTGGTATTGAAACCCTCTTCCACCGCAATGAATTTACCTTTCTGCTGCAAAAACGTCACCAGCTGCGCCGCGTCCAGATCCTGCGCCGAGCAGGTGTGAAAGCGAGCATCTTCGCCAAATTGCCTCTTAATGGCCGCTTCGAGACTGGCAACGTTGTACGACTCGCCCGATGCGATCATCATCTGTAATACTTCATGACCGTGAATAGATGACATAACTCCTCCTGAAAAGCAGGCAGCATATATCAGCATGCGCCTGGCGGCTTTGCGCCAACGCAGTCTTTTCTGCCCCCCAGAGACGTAAAGATATAATTACACCACTTGTAACCATCATTTGACGAAATCACTCATTTCACATACTCTGCGCGACATAATTATTCGTTCCTTCCTTCATAGATAGAGAAAAGCGTGAAGAACCGCACTCTGGGTAGTATTTTAATCGTTGCCGGCACCACCATTGGCGCCGGTATGTTGGCGATGCCGCTCGCTTCGGCGGGAGTCGGTTTTGGCGTCACCCTGGTATTACTGATCTCGCTGTGGGCGCTGATGTGCTATACCGCCCTGCTGCTGCTGGAAGTCTATCAGCATGTCCCTGCGGATATGGGGTTAGGCTCACTGGCGGCGCGCTATCTCGGCCGCTACGGCCAATGGGTCACCGGTTTCTGTATGCTTTTTCTGATGTATGCGCTTACGGCGGCCTATATCAGCGGCGCTGGGGAGCTGCTGGCCTCCAGTCTGAATCAGTGGCTGAACTGGAACCTACCGCCTTCTGCCGGCGTATTGCTCTTTACCGGCATTGGCGGCGCAGTGGTTTGCATAGGGACTTCCCTGGTCGATCTGTTTAACCGCTTTTTATTCAGCGCCAAAATTATCTTCCTCGCGGTGATGCTGGTGCTGCTGCTGCCGCATATTCACCAGATAAATCTCCTGACTCTGCCGTTACAGCAAGGCCTGGCGCTGTCCGCTATTCCGGTGATTTTCACCTCGTTTGGTTTTCACGGTAGTATTCCCAGCATCGTTAGCTATCTGAATGGCGATATTCGTAAGCTGCGCCGCGTCTTTATCATCGGTAGCTTTATTCCGCTGGTCGCCTATATTTTCTGGCAACTCGCCACGCTTGGCAGCATCGACTCTCCGGCCTTTACCGCCGTGCTGGCGCAGAATTCCGGCCTGAACGGCCTGCTGGCAGCAATCCGCGACGTTGTCGCCTCGCCGCATGTAGAGGTGGCGGTACATCTGTTCGCCGACTTCGCTCTGGCGACGTCTTTCCTCGGCGTCGCATTGGGTTTGTTTGATTACCTGGCAGATTTGTTCCAGCGTAAAAATACCCCTGCCGGACGTATACAGAGCGGCGTCATCACTTTCCTGCCGCCGCTGGCTTTCGCCCTGTTCTATCCGCGAGGTTTCGTGATGGCGCTGGGCTACGCCGGCGTGGCGCTCGCCGTACTGGCGCTGATGTTGCCATCATTATTAGTAATGAAAAGCCGAAAACTGCACCCACAGGCAACCTGGCGTGTACCGGGCGGTTCGATTGCGCTCTGGCTGGTATTGGGCTGTGGAGTGGCGATAGTGGCCATTCAATTCAGCATTGTGGCAGGATTATTACCCGCTGTGGGGTAAACAAAAGGGGCCTGGTTGGCCCCTTTAGTTATTTAGCTAAACAACACTGCTTATACTTTTTGCCGCTACCGCAGGGGCAAGGATCATTACGCCCCACCTTGGTCTCATTTCTTACCGGTTGCTGCACGGCCGTCGGCTGAGCATTCTCCATCCAGTAATTATATAAAGCCAGCGCGGCGGGCTTTATGCTATCAACGCTTTCGACAAATTCATCCGCGGTCAGCGTATCGAGCGCTTCGAAGCGTTCTTCCGTTCCGTGTAACGCAATGGCATCAAGCTGTGGCTGCAGTTCCGCAGGTAACGTCGACCAGTCGCAGAGGGCAACGCCACGCATATAGCCGAAACACCACTCTTCAACAATGGTCAGTTCCTGGCCTTCAAACTCGCGGGTGCCAAACAGCGGATCAAACTGCTCCGGATAGTCAGCCAGGCGTTCAGCGATGTCGCTCATATGCTGCAGCGTCAGGTTAACGAAACGGTCGCGCTCGCGATCGTTAGCCCAGCGCGGTACATTATCCGCCCCGCCCCAGATAGCAAGCAGCCACTGTGCTGGTTCGATTTCGCTCGGCCCGGATAAGATAGCCGTTAATAGACCATCAAGTTCGGAAACATCAAGGATGGCGCCCTCGGTGGCATATTTCGACAGGATCTCATCCAGCCACTCAAGTTCACTTTCGTTCAGGGGTCCGGTTTTCATTACAGGCTCATGATGGTAGAAAAATGGCGCTTACAGTAGCGAAAATGGGAGGAGAAAACTACCCGCTCTCGCTCACACAGGTGAATTTATTAACGCCGGGCCTGCCCGGCGGCGGATCGGTTACATATCTTTAATGATATTAGCGCGCATCACTTCGTATTCACTTGCGCTAATAACGCCGTCATCAAGCATTTTCTTAGCCTGTGCCAGGCGCTCTCTGACATCATCCGCGGCAGAACTCTTGCCCATCGAATTACCGCCGCTGTTGTCATCGTTCTGTTCATCACCAAAGCGGTTGCTGCCAACGGTACCACGGGTAAAAATCATCCAAATCGACATTACCAACGCGGCCAGGCCGCCCAGCGCGATCACCCATACCCATACTGCGGCTCTACCCTCTTCGACGGTAGCGGCAATACCAATCAGACCGATCAGCATAATGCCGTAGGGCGCCAGCAACCACCAGCCGGATTTGTTGAGATCGTGCAAACGACGCACCGCAACCGCGATCCCCGGAATGATAATAATTAACCCGAAGATACCGCCAACGACGGGGATCAATCCCAGGATCGCGGACAATATAAAGTTAGCAATGGTAAAAACCACATATTCCTGGCGCGCGGATCGGCCGCGGAAAGTGGCATATTTTCGAAAACAGTTCCCGTAGCTTTCAAGCAACGTGGCCATAAGATCCCTCATATATAGTTATATTGCCATAAAGGCATCACATCCCCAAAGGACATTAATTCAGCATTATCTGCAACGCTGGTAATATATTACCTTAAATAGTTTACGAGTTTCCTGACAAAAATAGGGAGGGAACAGACGCCAAACTTCAGCGTAGATCAAGCTTATCCATGACCGATTTAACATCGTTAATGGCATCCGTGGAAAGCGGGGCTAATGGTCGCGGTAAACACTCTACTTCGGCTAGTTCAAGAATAGAGGCGGCAGCGGCAATCACTTTGAGACTACCGTGCTGTCTGAACAATGCCCATAATGGCTCCAGACGTTCGCTTAGTGCCGATGCCTGCTGCCGCTCGCCACTTAACGCTGCTGCGGTAATATTTTGGGCAATTTGCGGGAACAGACCGGCGCAAACGGAATACCACAGATTACAGCCAGCGTTAAACCCTGCCGCGGCAAAAGCGTCGCCGCTGACGCCAATACTCACTCGCTGCGGCAATCGCTGACGAAGCGTCGCCACTCTGACGCCAGCCTGGTCGGCCGGCAAACCGGGGATCTTGATTGATGCGATATTGGATAACGAAGCAATACGCTCAACAAGCGCATCAGAAAAGGCTCTGTGGGTGGTGCGCGGGTTATCATAGATACAAATAGGTACCGACACATGGCGGTTAACCGTCTGGAACAGTGTAAACACCTCATCATCCGTCAGAGGCTGGTAGTTCAGCACCGGTAGCAGCACAGCATCCGCCCCCGCCTGCTGAGCATCCTCAGCAAGACGTAGAATCATATCCGTAGCCATCGCGCCTATCCCGACCATCATCGGGACCCCTTGCGCATGTTGTTTTGCCGCCAGGACCACCATTTTGCGCTGCTCGCGGCTCAAATAGGCGTAGCTGCCGGTTGAGCCCAGAATGCCCAGCGAATCAACTCGCGCCGAGACCAGACGTTCGATGATTTTTATTAGCGCGCGACTATCTACTTCATTGTTGCGCATCGGCGTCAGCGGAAAAGCACACAATCCGGTAAACATATTTCCCCTACTCCTGTTGCCTGGTTCGAAAATCCCGTTAAGCGTAGCAAGCACCGCAGGTTTTGTCATAGGACAAATAACGTTTATAGCACTCGGAGTCTATCTCTGCAGGTGGAGTATATTAGGAATGATGTCAGGAAATGACGCTTCGGAAATGAAAAAACCACCCGGAGGTGGTTTCACGACACTGCTTATTGCTTTGATTATTCTACTTTATCCCAATGGTACCCGGAGTGGGACTTGAACCCACACAGCGCGAACGCCGAGGGATTTTAAATCCCTTGTGTCTACCGATTCCACCATCCGGGCTCGGGATATAAAGTGGAGGCGCGTTCCGGAGTCGAACCGGACTAGACGGATTTGCAATCCGCTACATAACCGCTTTGCTAACGCGCCTTTAATACCTAAACACCCGCTACTGCCGATGCTTTTAATTTGGAGCGGGAAACGAGACTCGAACTCGCGACCCCGACCTTGGCAAGGTCGTGCTCTACCAACTGAGCTATTCCCGCATCATCAAGTAGATTAGCTAATCACTTGATTTTGTTATCGTCTGGAAGACTGTGCCGCCGTTCGATGCGTTGCATTCTACTTATCTCACGCGGTGAGTCAACGGTATTTTTCGCAACTTCGTGTCGTTTGCTGAAATTTGCGTCGAAACGATCACTGTTCAAGCAAATCGCCGCGCGCAGCGTTCAAATATTGTAACATTGACCACAGCGTCAACACCGCAGCAACCATGAACAGAACGATACCAGCCCACTCCACCCACACATTAGGCCTCCACAGCATCCAGACCAGTGCCGCCATCTGGGCCGTCGTTTTCACTTTACCAATCCATGATACGGCTACGCTGCTGCGTTTACCCAGCTCAGCCATCCACTCGCGCAGAGCAGAAATAATAATTTCACGCGCGATCATTGTCGCTGCCGGCAAAGTCACCCACCAGGTATGATAGTGTTCTGCGACCAACACCATGGCAATAGCCACCATCACTTTATCCGCAACCGGATCAAGGAAGGCGCCAAAGCGAGTGCTCTGGTTCCAGCGACGCGCCAGATAGCCATCAAACCAATCGGTAACAGCGGCAACAAAGAAAATCAATGCGCAGACAAAAGGCGCCCAGCTAAAAGGCAGATAGAACGCCAGCACAAAAAACGGTATCAGAATAACGCGAAACAGAGTGAGCAACGTCGGAATATTAAATTGCATGGTAACGGGTAACTGTATGTTGTAAGTGTTAATTAGCCCTATGGTGCTACAGAGCCCCTAATGTTTCAACGAGTAGTAGATCTTTTCTGCCAGTCCGTGAGATATACCCGGAACTTGCGCAATTTCCTCTACGCTGGCTTTCTGCAACCCCTGCAGACCCCCCATATATTTCAACAACATTTGTCGGCGTTTCGGGCCAATACCCTCAATCGTCTCAAGTGTACTGGTACTTTTCACCTTCGCCCGTTTTTTACGATGCCCTGAGATAGCGTGATCGTGGGATTCGTCGCGAATGTGCTGGATAACATGCAGAGCAGGAGAATCCGGCGGCAGACTAAAGCCCTCACCTTCTGGCTCAAAGAATAACGTCTCCAACCCGACTTTACGATCGCTCCCCTTCGCCACCCCCAGCAGTAGCGGATGATTTTTATCCCATGGCACATCCAGTTCGGCAAACACGGCTTTGGCCTGACCAAGCTGGCCCTTACCGCCGTCTATCAGGATAACGTCCGGGATTTTATTCTCTTCAATTGCTTTACCGTACCGGCGTCGTAATACCTGATTCATGGCCGCGTAATCATCACCAGGGGTAATACCGGTAATATTGTAGCGGCGGTATTCCGCCCGTAGCGGACCATTGCTATCGAACACCACGCAGGATGCGACGGTTTGCTCCCCCATGGTATGGCTGATATCAAAGCACTCCATCCGCGTCACCGCCGGCAGCTTAAGTAGTGTCGCCAGAGCCTGCAGACGTTGGCTGACCGTTGATTGTTGCGACAGTTTGGTAGTAAGCGCAACGGCGGCGTTGGTGCGCGCCAGCTTCAGATAACGCGCGCGATCGCCGCGGGGTTTAGTCTGCACATTCACCCGACGACCGGCCAGCTCGGACAACGAATCCGCAAGCAGGGTTTTATCGCTCAAGTTGAAATCGAGTAAAATTTCCCCCGGTAAGGTTCGCATCTGGCTGCCCTGTAGATAGAACTGCCCCACAAAGGTTTCCACTACCTCACCCAACTCAGTGCCACCCGGAAATTTCGGGAAATAACTGCGGCTACCGAGAACCTTACCCTGGCGAATAAACAGCACATGCACACAGGCCATTCCGGCATCAAAAGCCACGCCGATAACATCCAGATCGTCACCATTATTGGAAACGAACTGTTTCTCCGTCACCCGACGTACCGCCTGGATCTGATCGCGGATGCGGGCGGCTTCTTCAAATTCAAGCGCCTGGCTGGCCTTTTCCATCCGGGCAATCAGTTGCGTCAATACCTGATCGTCTTTCCCGGCGAGAAACAGCCGCACGTATTCTACCTGCTGCTGGTACTCTTCTTCACTTACAAGTCCGGCGACGCACGGTCCTAAACAACGGCCAATTTGATATTGCAGACAGGGACGAGATCGATTGCGGTAGACGCTATTTTCACATTGGCGAATGGGGAAAATTTTTTGCAGCAGCGCGAGCGTTTCGCGAACGGCATAGCCGTTAGGGAATGGGCCAAAATATTCGCCTTTGGCGTGTTTAGCGCCACGGTGCATCGCCAGTCGTGGATGGGTATCGCCGCTGAGGAAAATAAAGGGATAGGATTTATCGTCACGCAGCAGCACGTTATAACGCGGTTGATACAGCTTGATGTAGTTATGCTCAAGCAGCAGCGCTTCCGTTTCGGTATGGGTAACGGTCACGTCAATTTGCGCGATCAACGCCACCAGAGCCTCGGTTTTACGCGAAGCCAGGTTGCTGCGAAAATAGCTGCTAAGGCGCTTTTTCAGATCTTTTGCTTTGCCAACATAAATGACGGTACCACCAGCATCATACATACGATAGACGCCCGGTTGGCTGGTCACCGTCTTGAGGAAAGCTTTTGCGTCAAAAACATTACTCACTGACTTGCTAACGACTCCGCATTGCACAGGCCATGGCGAATTGCCAGGTGAGTTAGCTCCACATCGCCATGAATGTTTAATTTGCTGAACATTCGATAACGATAGCTATTCACCGTCTTGGGACTCAGATTTAACTGTTCTGAGATCTCATTGACCTTTTGGCCCTTAGTGATCATCAGCATAATCTGCAACTCGCGTTCAGACAAACTGGCAAACGGTGATTCCGTTTTTTCCGGTTCAATCTGACTGAGCGCCATCTGTTGGGCGATATCGGAAGCGATATAACGTTGACCCGAAGCAACACAACGAATCGCATTTACCACTTCCTGCGGGGCAGCACCTTTACTTAAGTAACCGGCGGCGCCAGCCTGCATGACCTTCGCAGGCAGCGGATTTTCAGTATGCACGGTCAACATGATCACTTTGGTATCGACAATGGAGCGCGCGATTTTTCGCGTCGCTTCAAGCCCCCCAATACCAGGCATGTTCATATCCATCAGGACGACGTCCACAGGATTCGCACGGCACCACTTAACGGCATCCTCGCCGCAGCAGGCCTCACCGACAACTTTAATCCCTTTTATATCTTCCAGAATGCGTCGTATCCCTGCGCGCACTAGTTCGTGGTCATCAACAAGAAGTACGTTGATCAAAGGAATAATCTCCAGAATTAGGGATAACGCTACTGATAGTTTATCTCCCATATATTACCGGGTTTTATCGTAACTTTAAAAGCCCAAAAAGTGTCCTGAAGAAGATTTCCCTCCCATTTATGGCAATTTGTCTCCACACCAGGTGGAAACCTATACAGAACATATAGTTGGATTATGTTTCTTTTTTAACAATCTCCCTACAGAAGGCGCAAAAAAAGCAACAGAACGGGTTGCGGATTAATAGGATTCGAAAGATGTAACAATAATTAACTTCCGCCAAAAGCGGCGGAAAATATTAACGATGAGCACTTAGATGAACAGATATTATTCAGTAAATTTAACCGCTCAGCGCGCAACATCAGCAACACAAATCACGCGCTCCTTTTTTTTCTACTGCTTGTGGTATACTGCGCCGCCTTAACATTTAGTATTGCGCGACAGCGCTGATAGCAAACGAGGATATCGATGAGCACACCAGATTTTTCCACTGCAGAAAATAATCAACAGCTGGCGCAGGAAGTCTCCTGCTTGAAAGCCCTGCTGACGCTAATGCTTCAGGCTATGGGTCAGGCAGATGCTGGCCGCGTGATTATTAAAATGGAAAAGCAAATCGCGCAGATGGAAGATGAGGCTCAGGCTGCCGTATTCTCCAGCACCGTTAAGCAAATTAAACAAGCTTACCGTCAGTAAGAAAGGACCGGCTGAAAGCGATCGCTGACAGCCGGTTTCACGTCTGACACGCAGAACGAGCGATTCGCTCAAATTAATCCTGTTGCGACGGCATAACAGGCAATTTGCGTTTTGTTGGGGGCGTTAAATTTCCGCTGCATATTCTTCTGATGAAAATTGACCGTATTTTCTGAAATAGACAATATCATCGCCACCTCTGCCGAGGTCTTTCCTTCTGCGGTCCATTTTAGGATCTCCAGCTCGCGCCGGCTAAACTTCATCTCCGGCGGCATAACCATTTCATCCTCCAGCCGCAGCAACGCCAGCAGGCTAAGCTCGGTCAGCGTTCTTAGACGTAACTCTAATTCGTCCTCGTGATACGGACCCGGCTGCGCATTTTTAGCAGAAACCGATAAGAAGCCCAACGCATGATTTGGCAAGGTCAGACACTGCGTCACGCCTTTATTTAAACCATGATCGCGCGCGCCATTCCACAATTCTGGGGTCTCGCAAAAAAGCTGGTCATTCCATGGTAGATGTCCACGAAGAAAATTTTCTCTGCGTAATACCGGATCAATAGCAAAATAATTCTCCGCCTGATAATGTGACATCCAGGCCTGAGGATAAGTTGATTGCAACGTCAGTTTCGGGCGTGTAAAAGGCACCGGATGGCGCACACAGAGTGCGTAGTAGTCGTATTCCAGTTCTTCTGTTTGCTGTTGGAGAAGGTTATAAACCGAATCCCCATCATGAGTTGACTGGAATTGTTGCAGCATTTCCCGCCGCCAGCTGAAAAAATCAATGTCCCTCATAACCTACCAAATAACCCCTGATTGATAATCATTATTATAAATACATAAAACTAACACATAAATCTTATTTATATGTATAAAATAACGTAGCCATCGCATTATTCGATTTTCGCTGACGATTATTTATCGAACTAAGGAAGAAAATATGTTCTGCCTCGCCAGCAACGGCGGTGATTGGCAGGTTGTCCGATCGCGGCCCCCAGCCAATTGTGAGGACCACGATGAGAGAGAAGTGTTACTGCATGAGAAATTTTTCGAGGAACTGACGAGTACGCGGTTGCTGCGGGTTAGCAAATAGCTCTCTGGCCTTACCTTGTTCGACGATACGCCCCTGATCCATGAAAATGGCGCGGTCGGCGACATCGCGAGCGAAACTCATCTCATGGGTGACAATAACCATGGTGCGCTTTTCCTGCGCCAGTTGACGGATGGTGTTGAGTACCTCGCCCACTAACTCTGGATCCAATGCAGAAGTTGGCTCATCAAAAAGAATAACATCCGGGCGCATTGCTAACGCGCGGGCAATCGCCACACGCTGCTGCTGCCCGCCGGATAAACGACGCGGATAGCTATTCTCTTTTCCCGACAACCCTACCTTTGCCAGCAGTTCACGCGCCAGAGAAATGGCCTCGTTCTTATCTTCGCCTTTGACGATAACCGGCCCTTCAATAATATTTTCCAGCACCGTACGATGCGGGAAAAGATTGAAGTTCTGGAACACAAAGCCAACATGCTGTCGCAGACGGCGGATCAACCCTTTTTGCTGGCCAATACTACGCGAAGTATCGATAGTCACATCGCCTACGCGAATGGTACCGCTTTCGGGGTGTTCAAGCAGGTTAATGCTGCGCAACAGCGTGGTTTTACCAGAGCCGCTTGGGCCGATAATCGCCACGACCTCCCCTTCCTGAACCTCGAGATCGATACCGTGCAGCACGGTCTGCCCGTGGAATTTTTTCACCAGTTTTTTTACTTCAATCGCACTCATTTTGGATCACGCTCCTGGCGATTCAGCTGATTTTCAAAATAATTCTGCAAGGTTGATAGTACGGTCGCCATCACCCAATAGATCAGCGAGGCGGCCAGATACATCGTAAATACTTCCAGCGTACGTGAGGTAATTAACTGTGCCTGGCGGAACAGTTCCGGTACCTGAATCGTCGCCGCCAGCGAAGTATCTTTGACAAGGCTGATAAAGCTGTTAGAGAGCGGCGGCAGCGCCACGCGGGCAGCCTGCGGTAAAATAGCCCGACGCAAAGTCTGCCACGGCGTCATGCCGATACTGGCGGCGGCTTCCCACTGCCCTTTGTCTATAGAGGCAATCGCCGCGCGCAGCGTTTCCGCCGCATAGGCCGCTGTATTCAATGACAGGCCAATCATCGCCGCCGGAATCGGATCCAGCTCAATGCCGAACTGCGGCAAACCGTAATAGATCATGAACAGTTGGGCAATCAGCGGGGTGCCACGGAAAATAGAGATATACATCCGCGCCAGCCATCTGACCGGCCAGATTGACGACATGCGCATCAGTGCGAGGATAAATCCCAGCAGCAGGCCGAAGAACATACCGCCGATGCTCAGTTGTAACGTAAAAACTGCGCCCTTTAACAGGTAAGGCGCGGAGTCAATGACCAGTTGGATACTTTCTTGCATTCGATTTATTCTGCATTAGACGTGCGGATGATAAGCAAACAGCGCAGGCGCGCCACCGGTATGGATAAACAGAATCGGCCCCTCATCCTTAAAGCGATTCTGATTAATGCCATCAATCAGCCCGGCCATGGCCTTTCCGGTATAAACCGGATCCAGCAGGATACCTTCCAGCTGCGCCAGCAGTTTCACCGCTTCCATGCCTTCTTCATTGGGCGTACCGTATCCGGGAGCAAAATAATCATCCCACAAGGTAATCTCCGCTTTGGCCTGCAGCTCAAGACTGTTGGCAACGGCCTGCTGCAGCGTCACCACCTTAGGCAACTGGTCGGCAACGCTACGTGACACGGTCACCCCTATTAATTCTGCATTTGGCATCAGCTGTTCCAGGCCTACCGCCAGCCCGGCATGAGTACCCGCGCTACCGGAGGCAACCACTACCGAAGAGATCTCCACCGCTCCTTCACATTGCTGGGCGATTTCCAGTGCGCTTTCGACATAACCTAACGCGCCCAGGGCGTTAGATCCGCCGACCGGAATGACATATGGACGGTATCCCTGAGCTTCAATACGTGTCGCCAGCTCTTCAAGCTGCGCGTTGGGATCGGTTAATGCATCACACATCTCAACCTGAGTATTGAACAGATCCAGCAGCAGGCGATTACCGTTGGTCAGATAATTTTCAGCACGCGTGCCTATCGGATTTTCCAACAACGCGACGCAGTGCAGCCCCAGTTTCGCAGCCACGGCTGCCGTCTGGCGCACATGGTTCGATTGAATCGCCCCTGCGGTGATCAGCGTATCAGCGCCCTCACGCAGCGCATCGGCGGCGAGGAACTCCAGCTTACGCAGTTTATTTCCTCCCATCGCCATGGGGGTGACATCATCGCGTTTTATAAAAATATCCCGTCCGAGATGATCGGACAGGCGTGGTAGATATTCCAGCGGCGTCGGCGCGCCAATAAATTCCAGGCGCGGAAAACGCGTTAAATTTTGTAGTGACATGGCACCTCCAGACTCAGTTATCCTTATTATGCACGCAGTTGCTGGCGAAATAAAAAAAGGCGCCGTTATCAGCGCCTTTTTTCATCTTCAGACGTTACTTAGTGACGTCAGCACCAAACCATTTTTCTGAAAGCGCCTTCAGGCTGCCATCTTTCTGCATATCTGCAATAGCGGTGTCCACCGCTTTCAGCAGATCTTCATTTCCTTTACGTAACGCCACCCCGGACTCCTGACGGGAGAATGCTTCACCGGTTACAGCCAGAGTGTTGTTCGTTTTCTTGACCAAATCCAACGCTGCCAGACGGTCAACCAAAATGGCGTCAATACGGCCTACGCGCAGGTCCTGATATTTTGTCGGGTCATCATCATAGGTGCGGATATCAACGCCCTGTACGTTCTGGCGCAACCACTCTTCATAATTGGTACCCAGGCCAACGCCGACTTTTTTACCTTTCAGGTCCGCCGCGGTTTTAATCACGCCTTCGTTACCCTTTTTCACCAGCGCCTGAACACCAGAAATAGTATAAGGGGTGGAGAAGTCGTATTTTTTCTTGCGCTGGTCGGAAATAGTGACCTGGTTAATCACCACATCAATACGTTTAGAATCGAGAGAAGCCAGCATGCCGTCCCATTTGGTGGGTTTGAGATCGGCTTTCACCCCGATGTGTTTCGCCAGTTCATTGGCAAACTCAACTTCAAAACCGGTCAATTTGCCATCATCGCCTTGATAACTAAACGGCGGGTATGTACCTTCCAGGCCAACGCGTAGCGTGCCGCGCTCTTTGACCTGATTAAGCAGATTTTCAGCGGCGAAGCTTTTCACGCTTACACCAGCCATCAATGCTACGGCCATTGCGCCCATCAGCGCCTGACGACCCAGAAGTGCTAATTTCATAGATACCCCGAATATAATGAGATTTTCGTGTAGTGTAAGGCGTTTAGCAGCAGCCTACCAACATCTATCCGCTACATCTTATGCCAATTTATTATATATGCGGCTATTTAGGGTATAGCGAAAAAGCAACGAAATTATTCATATTTGCCAGTTATCTCCCATACTGCAAAGGTCAGCTTGATGACGCCAGGAGCATGGAAGATGAAAAATCCCACGTTGTTGCAATGTTTTCACTGGTATTACCCGGAAGGTGGCGAGTTATGGCGGGAAGTAGAAGCCCTTGCGCCAAATCTCAATGAAATTGGCATTAATATGATTTGGTTGCCGCCCGCCTATAAGGGCGCTTCCGGCGGTTATTCAGTTGGCTACGATAGTTACGATCTTTTCGACCTCGGTGAATTCGATCAGAAAGGATCGGTTGCCACCAAATACGGCGATAAAGCTCAGCTGTTAGCGGCGATTAATGCGCTAAAAGAACATCAAATTGCCGTACTTCTTGATGTCGTCGTAAACCACAAGATGGGCGCCGATGAGAAAGAACGCATCCGCGTACAACGCGTTGATGAACAGGACCGCACGCAAATCGCGGAAGAAATCATCGAATGTGAAGCCTGGACCCGCTATACCTTTCCGGGCCGCGGTGGCAAATATTCACAATTTATCTGGGACTATAAATGTTTTAGCGGTATCGACCATATCGAAAATCCCGATGAAGATGGCGTATTCAAAGTTGTTAATGACTACACCGGCGATGGCTGGAACGATCAGGTCGACGATGAAATGGGCAACTTCGATTATCTCATGGGCGAAAATATCGATTTCCGTAACCATGCCGTGACCGAAGAGATAAAATATTGGGCCCGCTGGGTCATTGAACAGACCGGCTGCGATGGTTTCCGCCTGGATGCCGTCAAACATATTCCGGCATGGTTTTATAAAGAGTGGATTGAGCATGTGCAGGGGGCCACCGATAAACCGCTATTTATTGTTGCCGAATACTGGTCACACGAGGTGGATAAGCTACAGCAGTACATCGACCTTGTTGACGGTAATACCATGCTGTTTGATGCGCCGCTGCAGATGAAATTCCATGAAGCCTCGCGTCAGGGCCGCGATTACGACATGAGTCAAATCTTCACCGGGACGCTGGTGGAAGCCGACCCATTCCATGCGGTCACGTTGGTCACAAATCATGACACCCAACCGCTTCAGGCGCTGGAAGCGCCGGTCGAGGCCTGGTTTAAGCCGTTAGCCTATGCGCTGATTTTACTGCGTGAAAACGGTGTTCCCTCGGTATTTTACGCCGACCTGTTCGGCGCAAGTTATGAAGATACCGGCGGAGATGGCCAGACATACTCCATCGAGATGCCGGTTATCGAGCAGCTTCACGAACTCATCGATGCGCGTCAGCGTTTCGCCCACGGCGTACAAACGCTGTGGTTCGATCATCCTAACTGTATCGCCTTCAGCCGCAGCGGCACCGATGAACATCCTGGCTGCGTAGTGGTGCTCTCCAACGGCGACGATGGCGAGAAAACGTTACCGCTTGGCGAGAATTATGCCAATAAACGCTGGAAGGATTTTCTCAATAATCGACAAGAGGTTATTGAGACTGATGACGAGGGCAATGCCGTATTCACCTGTAATGCAGGCAGCGTAAGCGTGTGGGTGATTGAAGAGGTGCTTTGAGGTCAGCGGGCTGGCTTTATAGCCGGCCCGCCAACATCGATTACTGCGCGGTCGTACTCGCCGTCTGGTTCTTTTTCCAGGCCTGCTCGCATTCCGGCGTTAAGCGTTCAACACGGGTTAACGTCATTCGATCGTATTCCAGCGAGTTTCCAGTACGTTCAATAGGATAAATATCGAGGCTGCTGGTCACATTATAAACCTGATTGTCGCGGTTCATTAATTTTCCCGGCTCAGCAATTACCCGCTGCCACTGACGGCAATCGAGAGTATCTCCGTCTTTGGTAACGATAAACGTCGCAATCGCCTCAGGACTTACCATTGCGCTCTGCGGTCCCTTCGATTGCCAGAACCCTTCCAGCCCTGCAGGCGCCGGCGCTTTGACCACCGCCTCATAGGTATCAACCTGAACGCATCCGGCCAGGGTAAGCAGCGCGCCAGCCATAACAATCTTTTTCATCATCCATCCCACAAACCGATAAAAAAGTATTGTGGCATTAAAGCGTTAAGGCCGCCACCCCTGCGCGATGCTCCCATTGCTTAGCTTCGCCGTCAATCTCAGCATTTATTCTTACCGATTATTATTAGTTGTATGAAACCTGAATGACAAATGCATTTTTTGAATAGAATACAGCCAACGCCAATTTAATAGGCTGCTCCTCCATAAGGATAATCCGAAAATAAATTACAATTCTGGCGACGACATGCCGCGACACCGGGCATTATTACTGTCAGGGTCTGTTTATTCTTTTTCTATGGCTTTACTTTGAGAATATTCCTGGCAAATTATGAGTATTATTAGCGAATAGTTTAGCTTGGCTAATGCTTTCCGCATAAAGTCAGGTGTTACAAAAATGGACTTCATCACACGGCCTGGGCCAGATGAATTATCGTTACGTGTTGATTGAGGATGGGTCATGTCAACGATTATCATGGATTTGTGCAGCTATACCCGGCTAGGTTTAACCGGATATCTGGCAAGCCGGGGAATAAAGAAGCGCGATATCATTGAGGTGCGTAGCGCACAGAGTTTGAAAGAGCGCTGCGAATCGCTGCGTCCGGCGGTTGTGTTTCTCAACGAAGACTGTTTTATACATCACGAAGAGAGCAATCAACTTATCCGCGACATCATTACCACCTACCCCGATACTCTATTTGTTATTTTTATGTCGCTGGCCAACATCCATTTTGATCACTATTTACTTGTACGCAAGAATTTACTTATCAGCTCAAAATCCCTTACGCCGAAAGACCTTGATAACATACTGGGTAATTATCTGCAGACCGATAGCGCCAATAATCTAAACCAATTACGTACCCGCATTCCCACTCTATCGCTCAGTCAGGCCGAATCGAATATGCTGCAAATGTGGATGGCCGGCCACGCTACTTCACATATTTCCAGGCAGATGAATATCAAAGCAAAAACCGTTTCGTCACATAAAGGTAATATTAAGAAAAAAATCCAGACACACAATAAACAGGTGATTTACCACATTGTTCGGTTGGCTGAAAACATTACTTCCGGCATTTACGTCAATATGCGCTGATGGCAAACTGGCGGCGATTACCGCCAGTTTCTGAATGGGGGCCTACTCTGCTTTCTCAACAAAGATGCCGTCCGGATGCCCCACTTCATTGAAAAACCAGATCCCCAGCGGGTAATCTTCCAGCGCTACAAGATACATGGTTCCTTCACTAAACGACTCAATTGCCAGTACTACCCCCGATCGACGTGGGCCACCGTCGGTCTTTACCGTGACACGATCGTTTACCTGCATAACTCGCCTCCTCTCGTTTTGAGCCAGTGTAGAACAAAAGCTGACTTCACGCAGCGTTCAGCCAGCGCAACTGGCGTTTTTATAGACCGTCTATACTTAAAGAGGCCCTTTCAGAGCCGAGCGAGGTAGTGATGATGAAATCCGCTAAAGACCACGGTGTGATGAATACCGACGGGATTGACGTTAATGTCGATGCCCTGCTGGCGGCGATCAATGAGATTAGCGAAAGCGAAGTACATCGTAGTGAAGATGATCCGCATCATGTCAGTATCGATGGCCGTGATGAACACACATGGCGCGAGCTGGCCGAAGCCTTTGAGCTTGATATTCATGACTTTAGCGTTACTGAAGCCAATCGCTAAGCTCAGGTGAAAAAAATCCCGACTCGCAGGAGTCGGGATCAAACTTGCTAATGCAAGAAGCACTTGAAAATTCGTTACACCGGGAAATCCGATGCATGGAAGACATTATCCTCAATTATTTTGCATGACAAGAAGTATTCATGATGAGAATTATTGAGAAATGCGGCTTATATGTACAACCTATTTAATAACCCAGGCGCGACAAGGCTTGCCTGTTATCGTTCTTTTACGAACGGTATGCTTGTGTCATACGTTTTTTAAGAATTTTCCCATACCGAAGAGCAACAACACGGCAATAAAGGTGAGCATCCTCACATTACCAGGCCCTACCCAGCCGAACAAACCCGATTACGTCCATTCTGCTTTGCCAGATACAGGCGATGATCGGCAATCGACTGCAGCTCCTCAAAGTTAAACTCATCTGATGTTTCGCTACTACTGATCCCCAGCGAGGCGCTGAGCCGCAAACTAACGCTATTGTGCAACAATATCTCCCGGCTATGGATACGCAGACGAATACGCTCAGCAATCGCACGCGCTTGCGGCAGTTGGGTATTGGGTAGAACGATACAGAACTCTTCACCACCAACGCGTCCGGCAATATCCTGCTCGCGAATCTGTCCCATAATAGTACTGCCAACCAACGTCAAAACACGGTCCCCTGCCTGGTGACCATGTTTATCATTGATGCCTTTAAAATAATCCAGATCCAGCTGTATGACGGATATCGGTTGATTATTCCGCCGGCAGCTTCGGGCCGCCGCGATCGCCCGTTCAAACAGAGCGCCGCGATTTAGCAGCCGCGTTAATGCGTCATGCCAGGCCTGCCACTCAAGGGACGCCTGCAACACGCTCATGTTGATGACCATACGGCGAATAACCCCCCACGACACAATCAACATGAGGGTAAACATTAACCACATCAGGGTCAGTGCGATGGAAATCGTCCCGAAATCACCACGCACTCCTTCCTTCAAAGTATGAATATGCAACAGTACGCCGTCAAAGTTGCGGATCTTTTCCCAACTGATATAGCGAGTTAACTGACGTATGCCGCCATGGTTATCATTGGTCAACGCATAACGAAGTTGTTCTTGTTCCTTTGGCGAGAGCGGCGTCAGGACATCATCCGGCGCCGAAGAGGCGAGCAAATTGAGCTGCTTGTCATACAGTTGATACTCGCCCATTTGCCCTCCTTTTACCGCACTGACCAGAAAATTCTGCAGGTCGCGGATGGAAAAATCCATCGCCAGCACCCCCAGCCAGTAGTGCTCATAATCAAGAGGGATCGAGGCCGTAACCACCTGCGGTTGCGTATACCCGTCTTCTTGTTGAGTCGTTTGCCAGAGGATCCCTCGCCCTGGATTATCACGCTGGGTTTGCCGCATAAACCATGCTGACCCCGTATCTCGCGAGAACTGCGCCAGCACCTGGCTGGAACTGCGCGGGGCATCGGTAGTGGTATAAAACCCGCTGCGAGAAACGTAGGACATGCGCTCGCTGAAAATTCTGTTGTTATTGGTCAAACGCAGAAGATAGCCCAGCTCAAGGGTAGCCATCAGTTCATTGCTGGCCTGAGGATTATTACGCGACAACAGATCATCAGCGTCGACAAAAGAATCTGAAACCCCGTATACCGTCAGAGTACGCCGGTTGTTTAGCTCGACTGACCAGATGGGATCATGACGTTTACTGATGTACTCCTGTTCGGCCCGGCGCAGAATGGCGAAATCCAGCGGATTCTCCAGTGCTGATTGCATGCTGTTGCGAAAAAAGAGCAGACGATTGAGATTAAATTGCAACAGCCCATCCATTTCATGGGCCACGTTCTCAAGATTATTACGTTGGTTGGCGACGTAGGCTTCTTCCAGTACGCGGATTTCTCGCCAGATGAGCAACGTTGAAAAGAACAGCACCACGATGAAACAGATATTGACCACTCGCCCCGGATTGAAGAGGCGATGAAACTTTTTTGGCCAGAGCGGCTTATCCATTATTTACTCGCAGTACGGTCAAAGAAACCAACAACATCAACGCTCCTTGTCCGAACGTAATCAATATTAAAAGCGCCCGCACCAGCGGGCGCTGCACATCTAATTATGCTGCGAATGTTGCCCTTCGCCGCGGACCAACTCATCTTCACGGAAGGCTTCACGCTGTACGACCTGTCCGTCATACCACCGGCACTCGACCATATCGTCGGCAATGCCGGTGACCACCATCCGCGGCCCGCCGTTTTTTCGTCTGACTTCATCACTGACCAACAAGACCATTTTTGCCTCCGGTATCAGGAAGAAACTGTTTCACCTTAGACGACCCCGGCCCATTTTGCGTAGCCGGCGCAGGGATTTATTTCGCTTTACCGCGTAACGCGGTGATAGCTTTAACGACGCCAAAGACGATAGCGCCAATGATAAATCCTAGCACCAGATTAGCGGCCACAGGCAATGTGGATGCCAGCATTCCGCTTAGCCCATGGGCAAAATTCTCGATGAAATGATGCAGCGGCGCTACGCCGTGAACCACGATACCGCCGCCAACCAGAAACATCGCCAGGGTACCGACGAAAGTCAGAATTTTCATCAATCGCGGCGCGATGGCCAGGAGCGCTTTTCCAACCCACTGCGCCAGTGCGCTTTTCTTCTCCGCCAGCCAATATCCCATGTCATCGAGCTTAACAATGACGCCCACCAGGCCATAAACCCCAACGGTCACGAGAATGGCGATGCCGGATAAAATCAGGATCTGATTAAGCAATGGCGCATCAGCTACAATACCCAGGGTAATCGCGACGATTTCGGCTGATAAGATAAAGTCGGTACGGATCGCCCCTTTTACTTTATCGCGCTCAAAGGCCTGCGGATCCTGGGCTGCAAGCGTTTCCAGCCGCTGCTGGCGCAATTTCGGATCCTCCTTATTCTTGCGCGCGTGCAGGTTATGCAGCACTTTTTCAAAGCCTTCAAAGCAGAGAAATGCGCCGCCCAGCATCAATAGCGGCGTAATGGCCCAGGGAATAAAGGCGCTGATGAGTAACGCCAGCGGCACCAGAATCACTTTATTCAGGAACGAGCCTTTTGCCACTCCCCATACCACCGGGAGCTCGCGGTTGGCTCTTACGCCTGTGACCTGCTGCGCATTGAGAGAAAGATCATCGCCCAGTACGCCAGCCGTTTTCTTGGCCGCCAGTTTTCCCATGACGGAGATATCGTCCAGCAGCGTGGCAAT
Organism: Klebsiella sp. SYXHC3; assembly: GCF_057196925.1. Taxonomy (NCBI): domain Bacteria; kingdom Pseudomonadati; phylum Pseudomonadota; class Gammaproteobacteria; order Enterobacterales; family Enterobacteriaceae; genus Klebsiella; species Klebsiella sp. SYXHC3. Next base: position 1,077,085 of record NZ_JBXUNG010000001.1, read on the forward strand.
ATCGTCCAATAAGGTTAAAAGACTACTTCCCGCCAAAATGTGCTTCCTTCAATTTCTGTTTATGAAACATAGAGTATGAGGCAAAAGCGCCCTCTCGCCCAGAGATGTCATTAGTCAACAAAAATATAACAAAAAAAGCACATTGAAAGCGCTCGCCAGCACGTTAGTTTTCACGTTAACTATATGTTCCCTTTCTATCTCTTTTCGTCGCGAGGAAGTATGTCTACCCGTCAGCTGTTACCCCTTATCGGCGCGCTGTTTGCGCTGTATATCATTTGGGGTTCAACCTATTTTGCTATCGCTATTGGCGTTGCCAGCTGGCCGCCGTTGATGATGGCCGGGATCCGCTTTCTCTCTGCCGGCGGCGTGTTGCTTATCTATTTACTGGCCACCGGCCATAAACTCCCGGCCCGCCGGCCGCTACTTAATGCGGCCCTGATAGGCATCCTGTTGCTTGCCGTCGGCAATGGCTTCGTCACCCTTGCAGAACATCAGCATGTACCATCAGGCATCGCAGCGGTGATGGTCGCCACCGTACCGCTGTTTACGCTCTGCTTCAGCCGTTTTTTTGGCATTGCTACGCGCAAGCTGGAATGGTTCGGTATTGCGATCGGTCTGGCGGGAATAGTGATGCTCAATAGCGGCGGCAACCTCAGTGGCAATCCCTGGGGCGCATTGCTGATTCTGATTGGTTCCCTGAGCTGGGCATTTGGCTCGGTTTACGGTTCCCGTATTGAATTACCAACCGGGATGATGGCGGGCGCGATTGAAATGCTGGCGGCAGGGATGGTGCTTTCCGCGGCATCCTGGTTCTCAGGCGAAAAACTCGCTCAAATGCCCTCCTGGTCTGGAATATTTGCCGTTGCGTATCTGGCCATTTTTGGCTCGCTTATCGCCATCAACGCCTATATGTATCTGATACGTAACGTAACGCCGGCGGTTGCTACCAGCTATGCCTATGTCAATCCGGTTGTCGCCGTGCTGCTGGGGACCGGATTTGGCGGCGAAAGTCTCTCATTTATCGAATGGCTGGCGCTGGCGGTGATTATTTTCGCGGTCGTGCTGGTGACACTAGGTAAATATCTCTTCCCTGCCCGCTCAACCGTTACGCCTTGTCAATCGGATCGATAAAACCGATTCCCTGAGTGTCGATCTGCGCGCAATCGCCACCGCCGCAGATCCACTCCTCCAGACGATCGCATAAAGCCTCATCGCTTAATTTCTGCCGCCCGCGGAGCGCGCACTCCCAGACAATCAGCACCCGCCAGCCTTGTGCTAACAACATCGCCAGGTCGCGGCGATCGCGCTGCACGTTAGCGCCAATTTTTTTCAACCAGAAATCGGTACGGGTCGCCGGTACTTTAAACAGATAACAGTGATGATGATGCCAAAAGCAGCCATGGGTGAAAATAACGCAGCGGTAGTCAGACAGCAGAAAATCAGGCCGCCCCGGTAGCGATGCCTCCTGAACGCGAAAAGTGAATCCGGCCTGCGTTAGCAGCGCCGCCAGCCGCTTCTCAATTGCCGTATCGCGGGTCGCGATAGCGCGCATATTTTTACTACGGGTGGCCTTATCATGAACGTCCGCCATCGCTATCTCCTGCAACGCGCCGCTTTACCGCCTCGGAAATTCGCGGCACCAGCAGCTTCGCTACCGCGGCAAACACCGGAACAATCACCGAGTTGCCGAACTGGCGATAGGCCTGGGTATCGGAAACCGGAATACGAAAACGGTATTCTCCCGGGGCTTCGAACCCCATCAACCGTGCGCATTCACGCGGCGTTAAACGCCGCGGGCGGCGCTGTTGATTTTGTGGATCGTCAAAGTGCTTTTCGCCCAATGGCTTATCCCAACCGCGATCGACCAGAATCTCAGCGCCATCTTTGTAGTAGCGCGCCGAAAGCGTTCGCGCAACGCTGCCTGGATTGGTCGGGTCGACCAGACCGTAGCCAAAACCGTTGCCACGCGCCTGATGTTTACGCGCGTAGCGGTAGAGATATTTCCATAAAACCGGCGTCAGGATGAATTTAGCATCGACGGTGGGATCCAATAACTCGCCAAAGGTCGGCCGCTGCGTCGGGTACAGGCTGGCGATATCGCGCAGCGTAAATCCTTCATGCAATTGTAAATCGCGACGGAAACCCACCAGCACGATACGCTCACGGTGTTGGGGTAAGAAATGACGCCCATCGATCACTTTTGGATCATCGACGCCCGCATGATCGGCATCCGCCACCTCATAGCCTAGTTCATCCAGCGTCTGCATGATAATACGGAAGGTTCTTCCTTGATCGTGGCTCTTCAGATTCTTGACGTTTTCCAGCACGAAGATCGGCGGACGGCGGGCGGCAATAATTCTAACGACATCAAAAAACAGCGTTCCCTGAGTTTCACAGGCAAAACCATGAGCGCGCCCCATGGCATTTTTCTTGGATACTCCGGCGAGCGAAAAAGGCTGACAGGGGAAGCCCGCGAGCAGTACATCATGTTGCGGGATCGCCTCACGGATAGACTTCGCCGCCTCTTCATCACTGATATCGGCGCGCTGGCTGAGAGTGATTTCGCGGATATCGGCGTTAAAGCTGTGCTCTTGCGGATCGCAATACCAGTTAGCTTTATAGGTACGTACGGCGTGTTTATTCCACTCGCTGGTAAATACGCACTGCCCACCAATAGCTTCAAAGCCGTGACGAATGCCGCCGATGCCGGCGAAGAGATCGATAAAACGAAAGGCATAGTCCGGATGATGGCGCGGCGGGGCCGGTAACAGGCTCGCCAGATGAGCGCACTCCGCGTTAGTCAATCTACTTGCCGCACGGCTCACCGTCGCCACCCGTTTGAGTATCGCCGGGCTCCAGTGCTGGTCGCCAACCGCGACCAGCTGTGCGACCAGGGTTTTGACATCATATATCGTCATCAACTGGCGCAACAACGCCTGCACGTGTTCCCCTGACGGTAAAGACAGGAGGTTTTCTTGGGATAAATTTTGCGGCATAACCTCAACCAGCACGGACAATTTTTGCAGAGAGTACCACAAATAGTCGCAACGGATTTAAACCGCTGGCGCAAAGCGGCGTAAAACCGCTTCATCCAACGACAACGGGTCGCCACGCAGTTCGGCGCTCAGCTTCGCCATAAATTGCACCAGAAATTGGGCGTTATGCACCGCCAAGGCTCTTCCCTGCTCCGTTTGCATGGTCTCAGGCAGACGGAGCAATTTGCTCTGGAAATGGTCGAGAGCATATTTCTTGTCATCAAGATCGCGCTGGTCAGCAAAGGGGTCGTTAGCATCAAACAAAATCGTGTTTAGCGCGCCTGAAACGGCAAAGACACGGGCCAGGCCAATTGCGCCCAAAGCTTCCAGACGATCTGCATCCTGGACAATTTTTGCCTCTACGCTTTGTGGCAGTATAGCCGCACTAAAGCTATGCGCTTCAATGGCATGCATAACAGCAGGATAACGGTCGTCTGGAAAGTCGGGAAAAGCGCTTTGCAGGATAGACCGCGTTTTCTGCGCCGCCATGCGTGAAGAATGATGACGTTGAGGATGGTTTTTAGCCAGGCTGACAATATCGTGAAAGTAGCAGGCCGTCAGGATAACCAACTCGTCAGCGCCGCTCTCGTCGACCAGTTGCTGCGCGGTACTCCAGACGCGGCGAAAGTGCGAAATGTCATGCGCCGCATCTTCCTGTGCATGATGCGTATTTAACCAGTTTTCAAATCGTTGTTGCCATTCAGCTAATAACATGAGCGTTTCCTGATGCCTGGGACTAGCCACGAGCATAGCAACTTTAATCGCGCTGTTCATGTACCTGAATAGGGGGACGCGTGTACCAGGCTATCGCCCCAAGGATTAACCCCACTGCCCCCAGCACCAAAAAACCCAGCAGCGCGCCAATCCATTTGCCCGCCGTTGATCCCCATTCACCATCAATGCTGGCGCCGGGAACACTTTGAATCCGCCCCACTATCCACCAGTACCGTACCATCGCCCACACAAAGTAAGCGCAAAAAGCGTAAAAAGCCCATAACGCCAGCTTTCCAACGGGCCCCCGTTTCGCTTTCGTGTCCATTAAATCCTTCTCCATACATCAACCACAACGCATCATCGTCAACCACACATTTGTGACGCAAATCACATTATACAATTATCATGCTTATCTGGAAGCATGAGTGTAGTACTGAGCGCTTTTGGACATCCGTGAACGCAGGAGCGGTACTCCCCTATATATTACGGCTGTGTTCATGCTTTTAAATAAGACGATTTGCTGAAATTCAGCGATGTTCGTTATCAAACAAAATTATTTCAAATGATGACTTATCACTTTATAACCGATGATATTATTATGCCATTTACAATACACATATCATTATCATGAAAAATTAAAAAACCTTTAGTATCAACAACCATAATAAGTCACTAATAAGCCATGGAAATATTCATTACCCAAAGAATAGAAAATACATATATTGAATATAAAATAAATATTTTGAAATATTTTAATATACTTTTATTACATTTTTTATTTAATTAAAAATGAACTTAAGCGGCTAGTATCGATTTGTCATTCCACAGGGAATTAGACAATTCATATTAATTATGATTAAAGGGAATACATAATGAAAAGAAAAGTATTGGCTATTATGCTGCCAGCGTTATTAGCAGCAGGCGCGGCGCACTCTGCGGAAATTTATAATAAAAACGGCAATAAACTGGACCTCTACGGAAAAGTTGACGGCCTGCACTATTTCACTGACGATGCTTCTGAAGATGGCGACCAAACCTACGTACGTTTCGGCCTGAAAGGCGAAACACAGATCAACGATCAGCTGACCGGCTACGGCCAGTGGGAATACAATATTCAGGCTAACACCACTGAAGGTGAAGGCGCTAACTCCTGGACCCGTCTGGGTTTCGCGGGTCTGAAATTTGCTGATTACGGTTCACTGGACTACGGCCGCAACTACGGCGTTATTTATGATGTTGAAGCCTGGACCGATGTGCTGCCGGAATTCGGCGGCGATACCTACACCCAAACTGACGTCTTCATGCTCGGCCGTACCAACGGCGTGGCGACCTACCGCAACAGCGATTTCTTCGGCCTGGTAGATGGTCTGAACTTTGCCCTGCAGTATCAGGGTAATAACGAAAACGCGGGTTCTGGCGAAGGCACCAATAACGGTGGCGATCGTAAACTGGCGCGTGAAAATGGCGACGGCTTCGGTATCTCTACTTCCTACGATTTTGGTATGGGCATCAGCTTCGGCGCGGCATATGCTTCTTCCGATCGTACCAACAATCAGGTGGCTGCCTCTGCCAGCAGCGCATACGCCGGCGGCGATAAAGCCGATGCCTGGACCGTAGGCGCGAAATACGATGCTAACAACATCTACCTGGCAGCGATGTACGCGGAAACCCGCAACATGACCTCCTTCGGTAAATCCACCAGCTATCTCGGCGGCGGTATTGCCAACAAGACGCAGAACTTCGAAGTCGTTGCCCAGTATCAGTTCGATGATTACGGTTTACCGCTGCGCCCATCCGTTGCATATCTGCAGTCTAAAGGTAAAGACCTGTACAACAGCGGCGACAAAGACCTGGTTAAATACGTTGATGTGGGTATGACTTACTACTTCAACAAAAACATGTCCACCTATGTTGATTACAAAATCAACCTGCTGGACGAAGATGACTACTTCTACCGCGCAAACGGCATCGCCACCGATGACGTTGTCGCGCTGGGTCTGGTCTACCAGTTCTAAGATCCCCTCATGACCAAAGCCTGCCACGCGCAGGCTTTTTTATTTTAACGGTCAGCCAATACTGCCTCGCGCGACGTCGGCATCAATTCACTGAATTCATTTAAATTTCGCCAAGGAAGTGGCTCAATAGCACTTCAGCAGCGGAAGGGATACTCGCGAGCGCACGAGAGCGGAAACGCTGAAATTTAGTCCTGGTCTGAGTCAGAAAATGAGAAGATTCTTTGGCGCCCTTGTCTGCTTCAGCGCTATGCTTTTTTGTAAAGGGATTGTCTCAGCGGGATATGCATCACTGAAAAGGATAAGCGTAAGTGATTGAATAGTGGCGGAGAGAGGGGGATTTGAACCCCCGGTAGAGTTGCCCCTACTCCGGTTTTCGAGACCGGTCCGTTCAGCCGCTCCGGCATCTCTCCGCTGTTGAGGTTGCTATAATGCCAGGTTCTTTGGCATTTTAATAGCTCCAGTCCCTTAAATTGAGTTCAAGTGACGACTTTGCGAGCGATATGATGTTTAAATGGCCGTGGAAAGCAGAAGAACAGACAGGCAATGGCGAAATCCCGTGGGAACAAGCGGTTGCCATTCCGGTTTTAGCAAACCTCACTCATCAGGAACAGCAACAGCTGTGCCAAATGGCAGCACGTTTTTTACAGCAAAAACGTCTGGTGCCGTTACAGGGATTTGAGTTAACCCCATTACATAGCGCGCGTATCGCCCTACTCTTTTGTCTGCCGGTGCTGGAGCTTGGCCTTGAGTGGTTAGATGGCTTCCATGAAGTCCTGATCTACCCAGCGCCCTTCGTCGTCGATGACGAATGGGAAGATGACATCGGCCTGGTGCATAATCAACGCGTTGTGCAATCCGGGCAAAGCTGGCAGCAGGGTCCCATTATCCTTAACTGGTTAGATATTCAGGACTCTTTCGATGCCTCAGGTTTTAACCTGGTGGTGCACGAGGTCGCGCATAAACTGGATTCACGTAACGGCGATCGCGCCAGCGGCGTCCCTTTTATTCCCTTGCGTGAAGTCGCTGGTTGGGAACACGACCTGCATGCAGCGATGAACAACATTCAGGATGAAATCGATCTGGTCGGCGAAAGCGCCGCCAGCATTGATGCCTATGCGGCAACCGATCCGGCTGAGTGCTTTGCGGTGCTCTCAGAATATTTCTTTAGCGCACCGGAGCTATTCGCACCTCGCTTCCCGGCGCTATGGCAGCGGTTCTGCCTGTTCTATCGTCAGGATCCGCTACAGCGTTTACGGGAAAACGATCTACTGGATGAAGACGACGTGCGCGTTGTTCATTAAAAGCCCACTTTGAACTAAATTTCGCCAATTGAATCAGCTGGTTAAATTTAGTGTTGACACTAAAATGCGAGGCCATTAGTATGCGCCTCGTTCACACGATTCCTCTGTAGTTCAGTCGGTAGAACGGCGGACTGTTAATCCGTATGTCACTGGTTCGAGTCCAGTCAGAGGAGCCAAATTTAAAAAGCCTGCTTTCGAGCAGGCTTTTTGCTTTTTAACATCCACGCCAGTTAAAAACTGCTTTCTACCGCTGAACGACTAATATTCACCGGCATCCCGGAGCGCCTCTGTAACGCTGAATCCGCGCGCCCGACATTCACGCCCGCGCCCTGTACAAACTCACGGATTGCCGGGGTGTATGGCAGCGGTACTTTACGGTCTGACTGAAATTCAGCGCGATTACGCGATAACGGTTCATGCACTTCCAGCCAGCGGCTACCGTCCGGTTCAGTCGTGTATTTTACCGGCTGATCGATAATCTGTACTCGCGTGCCAACGGGCACATTATCGAACAGGTATTTGATGTCATCGTTGCGCAGGCGAATACAGCCCTGGCTCACCCGCAGGCCAATGCCAAAATTGGCATTCGTTCCATGAATGGCATACAACCTGCCAATATAGATAGCATACAGCCCCATCGGATTATCTGGCCCGGCGGGCACCATCGCCGGCAGGGTTTTACCTTCTTTGGCATACTCGCGACGGGTATTCGCCGTCGGCACCCAGGTAGGCCCTTCCTGCTTACGTTCCACCGCCGTCACCCAATTACGCGGCGTCTCGCGCCCCGCCTGACCGATACCGATCGGTAACACCTCGACGGTAGTGCCCTCAGGCGGATAATAATAAAGCCGCATCTCGGCGACGTTTATCACGATACCGCTACGTACAGTAGCAGGCAGGATCAATTGCTGTGGGATAATCAACGAGCTTCCCGATTTGGGCAGATAGACATCGACGCCGGGGTTAGCCTCCAGCATATTGCTCAGCCCCTGCCCGTACTGCGCGGCAAAGGTTTCCAGCGGTTGGGTATTACGCTCGGGCACGTTAATTTTCATCGGGCTGCCAACCAGACGACTCCCTTCCGGCGGCAACGGATAACTTACCGCCAATGCGCTGTGGCTGGCCAACATCATCACCAGAGAGCAAAGCAACTTCATACGCCGCACCATCATTTTCCCTTCCTCAGTCGCGACTCACGTGAATGAATTATAGCTGCTTTGTCGCCTCCCGCTTGCCCGCTGGCCGCACTCAGATTTGATAATCGATCGCCACTTCCTCCGGCTCCATCGCCTGGCGCTTAATCTCATCCAGCGATAGTCCAGCATTGCACAGTTCAATGAAGCGCCAGACGTAGTTACGTTGTAACTGACCGCGTTTGAGCCCCAACCAAACGGTATTGGCATCAAAGAGATGGCGTGTTTCCAGCCGGGTAAAGGTATCCGCTTCGCGAGCATCGCCGGATTGCTCCGCCACCAGCCCCACGCCCAAGCCCAGCTCCACGTAAGTTTTGATCACATCCGAATCCTGGGCGCTGAGGACGATATCCGGCATCAGCCCTTTACGGGTGAAAGCTTCATCAATACGCGAGCGCCCGGTGATCCCCTGACGGTAGGTAATTAACGGCCAGCGCGCAATAGCCTCGAGCGTGAGCGGCGTAACCTCAATCAGTGGATGATCTTTTGGCACTAACAGACTGTGGTGCCAGCGAAACCAGGGGAATGCCACCAGCGTCGGGTCGTTACTTAAGCGCTCGCTGGCGATACCAATATCCGCCCCGCCGTTGTGCAACAACGCCTCGATTTCCTGCGGCGTCCCTTGCACCAGTTCCAACCGCACTTCGGGGAAAAGTTCGCGAAAAGCTTTAATTACCGGCGGTAGGCTATAACGCGCCTGAGTATGCGTGGTGGCAATAGTTAATACGCCTGAAGCGTCATTGGTAAAAAGATCGGCCAGCCGGCGAACATTGCTGGCCTCGTTGAGGATCCTTTCGGCAATGGAAAGCAGCGCTTTACCGGGTTCGGTCATCCCCAGAAGACGCTTACCGCGGCGGATAAAGATTTCTATCCCCAGCTCTTCTTCCAGCTCACGAATATGGCGGCTGACGCCAGATTGCGAGGTGTACAGCATATTAGCGACTTCCGTCAGGTTGTAATCCCGACGGGCCGCCTCGCGAATAATTTTTAGTTGCTGGAAATTCACCTTTTCCCCCAGGTCTTCAGACATAACATGATGTCTATTGTTAAAGTCTGTTTACCCGGCAAACAAATAATAAAAACCAGCAACTTATTCCTTAAAAGAATATAACCTAACTGACCAGCTGTAATTCACGATTCTCCAACGAAGGACGGCTGACCAGCGACAGCAGGATATCTTTGACCGCCTGAGCCTGAGGAGATAAACCGCCGCGCGCCGAGGTATTCAGTGAGAGCGACAGGCTCATCGACGGGGTGCTGATGCGCGCCATCCAGCCATTTGCCGTAGCACACAGCGAGCGCGCCGCCGATTCCGGCAGTACGGTAACGCCCATTCCACTGGCGATAGCGGCAGTTAATGTAGTGATGGATTCGATCTCGCCGATCACTTTTGCCGACAGGCGGCGTAAGGTAAAGGCTTCCGTCACCCTGGCACAGACAGCGCTATAGTCACGCGGTAAAAACAGACTCATCTCCGCCACCGCAGAGAGATCAACGCTTTGTCCCGGGCAGTTTTGCGTGCCGACCAGATACAAATCCTCTTTTAGCAACGGCTGGCTGACCACTCCCGCTACCGGCGAACGTTCGTACAACACCGCCATATCCAGTTGGCCGCCAAGCAGCTTGTCATTTAAAACGCTGCCGCTACATTCCTGCAGATAGACGTTGACCTCGGGAAGCTCATTACGCACGGTCTGCAGCAACGGCATGGTGATCGCCGAAGCCGCCGTTCCCGGCGCAAGGCCAATCGCCACCTGCCCGCTCAGCGTCTGGCCCACATTATGTACCGCCAGATGCGCCTGTTCACACTGACGCAAAATGGTTCGCGCGTGGGTATAGAGAATTTTCCCCGCTTCGGTTGGCGTAACGCCTCGTTTGGTGCGGATCAGCAGTTTCTGCTCCAGTTCACCTTCCAGGGTCGCTACCTGCTGACTCAGCGCCGGTTGTGCGATATGCAAGACTTCAGCGGCCTGGGTCAGACTGCCGATATCGACGATTTTCACAAAATACTTCAGTCGTCTTAAGTTCATTTTGCCTCCTGTAAGGGAATGCCACTACTGGCCATTAAGTTACAGGGATTTTGCAAGATGCTTGCCAGGTTTTACGTAGCCGCTCACCGCCCTGCTGGCGCGGTAAAATAAGGGTTAGTGATAATACTGCTGGCTTCCATGAGCGCATGATATGCCCCATCAGGGGTATAAATGCACCATTTTGGTGCGTTTCCGCCGGGGTCTACTCTAAAAGGGTTTTGATTGTTGAAATTGTCAGCAGTCGAACGCTTTATGGCGATTCAGCCTTTGACAACACCCTAAGTCATCGATAATATGCGCCCCGTTCACACGATTCCTCTGTAGTTCAGTCGGTAGAACGGCGGACTGTTAATCCGTATGTCACTGGTTCGAGTCCAGTCAGAGGAGCCAAATTTAGAAAAGCCTGCTTTCGAGCAGGCTTTTTGCTTTTATTTGCTTTATACACCTTCTGCTTTGATTATCACTTGCGTTAAGGTAGCGTCATCGTTCGTTTCACCAGATGATCCTGCATGTTTATCGTTACCGGCACCTTCCGCGATTTACCTTTTATTCAGTATGCCGAGTGCGGCTATCTTCGCGCTGACCCGGCGTTAAAATTTTGTCGGGTACGTTTCGCCAGGACACAATTACAGGACGCACTTTTCAACCAATACGCCGTCCCGTTCCCTTCTGCTCTTGCGGGCGCCGTCGTAAAACGTAAAGCCGAATATCTGGCCGGGCGCTACTGTGCGCACTATTTACTGCGACAAGCCGGCTGCTTAGAGCCGGTGTTAAGCGCCGCCGATCGCGCGCCAGTTTGGCCGGCAGGCTGGCGAGGAAGCGTCTCGCATAGCGAAGATATCGCCATCGCGGTGGTTGCCGCAGAGGCCGACGGCCGGTATCCCGGGGTCGATATCGAGCATCTGCAACCGGGGGTCATGCTGGAAAGCGCCGATATGTTTGTCTCGAGAACGGAACAGACGCTGCTTTCCTGTTGTGGGCTGGATATGGAGTGGGCACTGCTGCTGGCTTTCTCAGCCAAAGAGAGCCTGTTCAAAGCGCTATATCCGCGTGTACAGCAGATGTTTGATTTTGATGCCGCCGCCATAGTCGCAGTCGACCCGGCAAAACAGCGTTTCACGTTACGCCTCAATAAAACGCTCAGCGACGCCTTTGCCGCAGGTAGCCCGTTCAGCGGCGAATATCACTTCAGTGAAGGCACCGTTCTTACCTGCCTGTGCTAGCTGTTCATTTCGCCCCTTCGGGATTATGATGGCGCTAACTATTTGACCTGCATACAGTGATAGATAAATGGATGTCATCGGCATCATTATGTCAGCGGGGAAATCCTCCGTCGACGTAGCGCTTTATACCTTATTACCCATTATGGTCGTCATGCTGATCATAATGAAATATCTCGAAGTCCGCGGAATTCTCGACATCATCGTACGCTGGCTGGCGCCGCTGCTAAAACCCTTTGGGTTGACCGGCATGAGCGCCTTCGCGCTGATTCAGATAAATTTTGTGAGTTTTGCCGCCCCGCTCGCCACGCTGGCGATTATGGATAAACGTGGTGTTTCCGACCGACAAATGGCCGCCACCCTGGCGATGGTGTTCGCCATGGGCCAGGGCAACGTTTTCTACCCCTTAACGCCGTTTGGCCTGCACTGGCTGGCCGCAATCACCATTTCTATTGTCGGTGGACTCTGCGCCGCAGCGGTCTGCTGGTACGCCACCGGGCGTAAGTTATCCATTGTCGAGAGCAGCCGGGCAGAAGTACTCCCGGAAAGCGAACAAAATAATCACGGGCTGATTGCGGTGATCAATAGCGCCGGCGCCGACGCTATCCGCCTGGCGCTTGGCGCCGTGCCGATGCTGATTTTATCTTTGACCATCGTCGGCCTGATGCAGGCGGCTGGCGTCATCGAAATGCTGCAGCGCGTGCTGATGCCGCTGCTGCAATGGCTACATATCCCGGAAAACTTCGTTCTGCCCGCGCTGGTGAAATGTGTGGCGGGCGGTACCGCCTATTTTGGGGTTATCTCCGAGCTGGCGCAGCAGGGAAAAGTGACGCTCAGCCAGATTAACGCCTCCGCGGGGCTGCTCATCCAGACTTTCGACCTACCCGGCATCGGCATTTTCCTTGGCGTCAGCTCAAGATTTGTGCGTCTTTTCCGCTTCGTCGCCCCTGCCGCCCTCATCGGTATTGCGCTGCGGACGGTATTGCACATCCTGGTGTTCTGAGCCCAACGGTAGACGCTGATCAATCCGCTGCAGCAGGTAGGGGAAAAACGGGTTAGAGGTGGCGCGCATTAACGTATCAAGACCGACGCTCAGCGTCGCGGTCTCGCCGCGTAGCGAAATGGTGCCAAGACTAATACCGCTAAGGTTTTTCTCCGTCGGCTCGCGGCCATACAGCGAATCGGCGATGGGGAACGGCACCGCGATATGCGAAAGCGAGTACATATCCTGCGGCCAGGACAAATGCAGCGCCTGGGTTCTCTCGGCGGTTTGCCCCGCCAGTGTCAGGCGCGCGACGGTATCGAGGGTGTGCTGAGTCGCATTCGTCACGATCGTCGTGGAGTACGGACGCGGCGCCGGAGGTAACAAGGTATTCACCGCCGAATAAGTCGCCGGGCGAAACAGCGCCCGCAGGTTCGCCGCCTATTAATATCGAAAATCACCAGTTCGCTGCCGTTGTCCGGCAAATAGCGGTATAACGAATCAACCACTGCTCGAGTACTGACCGTAGAATCAATCACCGACTGAAAGGTTAACACCGGCGCGATAGAAGTTAGCCGCTGGCTCTGCGCCGCCTGGATAATCTGTTTTTGTAAGGCCTGGGTCAGCAGCCACGACTGGCGCGCTGCCTTTACCGGAAATGAATTGTACTTATAAGGGTTAAACTCCGGAATGACGTTTAGCCACGCCGCGCGCGCAAAGGCGGGAAACACCGAAGGCAGGCCAGCCAACCCGGCGAAACGGGCGAAAGCGGTGACGCCAATCATCGGCGAAAGTAGAATAATCTGCTGCGGCCTGACCAGCGATTTATCGGTCAGTTCATCAAGCGCATACTTCAACGCCAGCGCGCCGCCGTTAGAATATCCCACCAGATGCAGCGGCACATCCCCACCGGCAAGTCGCGTCGCTTCTCGTACCGCCAGGCGAGTTGTCGCCAGCCACTGTTGCCAATCAACGTGGGTTAATGCGCCAGGCGCGGTACCGTGGCCGGGTAAGCGCGGCGCCACCGCGACAAAACCTTGCCGTTGATACTCTTCCGCCAGATAGCGCACGCTGTAGGGAGAGTCGGTTAATCCATGCAGCAACACCACCGCCCCACGCGGTTTGCCGGATGGCAGTAGGATAAAGGAGCGATTCCAGTCTGGCGTAAAGCGTTGTGGGTAGACCAGGCTGTCGCGATAAAAGCGATTTAGCGGCGTTTTGTCAGCGGCTGATAGCTGGTCACTGACCTCACGCCGCAAATCAGCAAATATTTCATCTTCCCGCTTGAGATAGCTGGCAAAGCTGGCGCGGTCGATTTCACCGGCGGTCATCTCATCCCCAGACCAGGTATGCCAGCGCTGCAACGCGGGGCCGCGTTCCGATTCATAGATTCGTCCGATGAAAAACACCACCACAACAATAGCGGCGGCGACCAGCGCTTTTTTCGCCAGCGAGACTATCCTTAATCCAGATTGATTCAGAATCTTGTTAAATCGCATCAAAGCCATAGGTGTTATTTGCCTGTCCCGCTGCATCGCCGAGTTAAGATTTAACAACGTCAGCTAAACGTAAATTAAACCAATGGGTAGTTTCAGTTGTCTTTAAAACGATAACACGGCAATTATCATTCTGAGTGTAACAAGCCTGGGTGAAAACATGGAGTGGTGGGTAAAGAAAGTACGGAAAAATTCCTCTACAGCAACGACTTGCGTGGTTCTACAGAGCGGTCAGTTCGTGGTGATTGCTGAAATCGAAAGCCGATGCAGACTGCAGGAAGGCGATAAGTTAACGCCTGGCCCTAATGCGCTTTATTACATCAACAATAACGGCGCGGCGACATTAAGAGTGATAAGCGCAAGTAATTTTAGCGCCGGACGTTGGGCACAGACAGCCTGATCCTGGGTGGCTAAGCTTTTATTATCAACGAGTTTGAATATTTATCCGGGACAGTAATTTTCCTTCGCCATTTTCACGCTGTAGCATACTATCGTCAGTATCAGCAGACCTGAAACAAGGAGCGAATGATGAACCAGAAGGCCGTCAGTCTGACCCCGGAGCAGGCGCTTTCCCAGTTGGAAGCGCAGTATGAAAGAGCGGTTAACGCGTTGCGTAAGGCCATTGGCGAGTACATTCACCACAATATTCTTCCTGATGAAATAGCCCGTGCTGAAGGCTTATTCGTCTATCCTCAATTGTCTGTCTCGTGGGATGGCGCCGAGCACAAAGCCTTAAAAACCCGAGCCTGGGGGCGATTCACCCATGCAGGCTGCTACACCACCACCATTACCAATCCAAAACTCTTTCGCGCTTATCTGCTGGAACAATTAACTCTGCTGTATCAGGATTACGGCGCGCATATTAGCGTCGGCAATTCGCAGCACGAAATTCCCTTCCCTTACGTGATTGATGGCTCTGCGCTGACGCTGGATCGCTCGATGAGCGCCGGATTAACGCGTTATTTTCCGACCACCGAACTGTCACAAATTGGCGATGAAACCGCCGATGGTCTGTTCCACGCCACCGAGTATTATCCGCTGTCGCATTTTGACGCCCGCCGCGTCGATTTTTCACTGGCACGCCTGAAGCACTACACCGGCACGCCGGTTGAACACTTCCAGCCGTATGTCTTGTTTACCAACTACACGCGTTACGTCGATGAATTCGTCAGTTGGGGCTGTAGCCAGATCCTCGATCCGGATAGCCCGTACATTGCCCTCTCCTGTGCGGGCGGGATTTGGATCACCGCCGACACGGAGGCACCGGAAGAGGCGATTTCCGATCTGGCATGGAAAAAACACCAGATGCCGGCCTGGCACCTGATCACTAACGACGGTCAGGGCATTACATTGATCAACATCGGCGTCGGCCCGGCCAATGCCAAAAATATTTGCGATCATCTCGCGGTGCTGCGCCCTGACGTCTGGCTGATGATTGGTCACTGTGGCGGTCTGCGTGAGAGCCAGTCGATAGGCGACTATGTACTGGCGCATGCCTATTTACGTGACGACCACGTACTGGATGCGGTGCTGCCGCCGGATATTCCCATCCCGAGTATCGCCGAAGTGCAGCGCGCGCTGTATGACGCCACTAAACAGGTTAGCGGCATGCCGGGGGAAGAGGTCAAACAGCGTCTGCGTACCGGTACGGTGGTGACCACCGATGATCGCAACTGGGAATTGCGTTATTCCGCCTCGGCGCTGCGCTTTAACCTTAGCCGGGCGGTAGCCATCGATATGGAAAGCGCCACCATCGCCGCGCAGGGCTACCGTTTCCGCGTACCTTACGGCACGCTGCTGTGCGTCTCCGATAAGCCGCTGCATGGCGAGATTAAGCTACCGGGACAAGCGAACCGCTTCTACGAAGGGGCGATTTCCGAGCATCTGCAGATAGGGATCCGCGCCATCGATCTGCTGCGCGCCGAGGGCGACCATATGCACTCCCGCAAGCTGCGTACCTTCAACGAACCGCCGTTCCGTTAATCCGCCCACCCGCTTTGTATGGCATCATGCAAAGCGGGTATACCGCAAATCTAGCGAGAATAAGCCAGCGTTCGGGATAAATAATATCGATATAATGAGAAGCCCCCCAGGGCTGCGGCGATTACCGAATTCACCAGCCAGACAGCTGCAAAATTAAAGTACTCGAGTATGACGCTGTTGATGGCGTTGGCCGCAAATAACCCGCCAGCCGCCACCAGTGAAATAGCGCCATCGCGCCCCATGCAATACCGGCACATAATTCATTAAAAATACGGCTAAATACCGTCTGTGCGAAAATAACGAACAAGGTATTAACGAAGAAAACCACGCTAACAAAATACTCGCTATACTGGTGGGTGATAAATATTGGCAACAGGTACTCAATATGAGAGTAAAAATACATAAAGAAAAATTGCAGGGCAAAAACGGGGAATAACGCTGGATTAAACAGGCTAGCCGAGAGCTCGACTATCAGCGACCGGCGCCCCGCCAATACCATTCATCACCGCAGAAACGAGCAGGATCTCATGATTCGCATTCAGAGCCAGAAGCGCAAACGACAGCGCGCGCACCCCCACCCCGGCAAGGGCGGCATAAACGGCAGGAAAAATATCAGCCATGCTGCCGCCAAATAAAGCGAAAACGCGCTGTGAAATGACTTTAATTGAGACCAACACACCGGCAAATGCCACGCCACAACCTAAATTATCTGACACATAAATGGCATAGTAAGGATTGATAATAAAGCTGCCGAGGCTGAATATGAACAACGACAGCAAATAGTTCAGACTACGTTTATCGTGGCAGATAAAAGAGGATTTCATTTGTGCTCCACGCGCTTAGCTAATTTCAGCGGCAGACTCAATAGCCGTCGCCAGCGTCTCTAATGAATTGAGTAACTGCTCATGGCTACTATCGCGCAAAATGATATGGCCAATAAAATCGGCATTCGTCTTAATTTCGCCATTAAGGATGTCGCCGATTTTGGCTGAAAAGCTGGCTTCATGAAGCGTAATACCCGCCTGCAATGCCAATTGCTCAACATCTGGTAATGCCTGCAAGGTTCCTGATACGCGGGCCCGAAGCATGCGGATACCAGAGTAATAGTTCTGTTTGAGCGGCTCAGCCGTATATTTACCCTCCGCAGCCCAACATAGCCACAGCAGCCATGGATTGAAATTTTCAAAGCTCAACATCGCCAGATCCCAAATATGCATACCGGCAGGGCGCATATTGGTTTCAACAGCGGCCGTCGCGCCGGGAAGTAAAAATATTTCGTTATGCCAGGCGCCATTCGACGACGACACCAGTTCACGCATATGTTCGCCTGCAGAACGCAGCAGTATTTCATCCGCCGGGGTCAAACAGGCAGGCACCACCTGTTGATACTCCGCACGGTAGTGGCCTTCAGTAGTATGCTTTTCCGTGATCCACTGCTTACCCGCCACACTATCCCAACTAAATTCTTTCGCATTTTCGATAAGAGATTCCACCAGGATCCCTGCTTCGCGATAAGGCGCCAGTGAAGCCCAGATAGACTCGCATTGCTCAATATACTCAATCACCTGGCACCCGCGGCTATTGCCCTCCTTCGCTGGCTTGATAAACGCCTTACCGCCTAACGAATCGACCAGATCTTTAAGTTCATTCAATGATGTTACCGGCTGGCTGGTTACCGTCCGATAACCGGCGGGATGGAATGAAGCCCTGGCATCCAGTTGACGGAATATTTGCTTATCCAGCCCTGCTTTTGCTTGTTCTGGCAGCGCGCCGGGTAGTCTGTTCTTTTGCGCCAGCAGCGCCCCCAAAGGAACACCTCGATCGGAAAATGGTAAAATACCGATGGGAGAAAGTGATTCGGTTGCCAGATATTGATGAACGACATCCGCTGAGGCCGGGAGTTGTGTAACTTCAAGCGTTGTTTCAATCACCAGATCAGCAAATTGCTCATCGCTTGCTGTTTTTTTCTCAGTAATTAATACAACTTTGGCGTCAAAATATTTTTGTGCCTCAACGCGAATTTTAGCAACATCATAAATTCTGACGTTATTATATCCAACGACAATAAAGCATGGCGTATTCATGATAAGGCTTCCACTGTGCAGGTATTAAAAATTGACTCAATGACTCTTGCGATTTTCGTTTGCTCGCCAAAGACCACACCACTCAATGGCGAGGTTGTCGGTGAGTAAGAAATTGTGCCGCGCGAGGAGACATCCTGATTTTGCACTGGCACGCCAGCCGCACCGTTTGATCTTCTATACCAAGCAATTTGAATAAACGTTTCTCTTTTAAAGTCTTGCCCGTGATATTCTCCATCCCTGATAATACCTTGACTCGACACAACCCACAGTTTCCAGTTTTACAACCAAACCTCATGTTCTCCCTGCATTCTAAAAGGCTCACCACATCCCTGAAAGTGAATTCAGTTTCACTTTTCACAAACATCACTGACGGCATCTATATTTTCCTTATAGAATTTATTTGATGAGTACTTATATTTCCACAGCCAAAGTAATAACGCGACAATAGAAATTAAAGAAAGCACTTCTGTGTTAATCGCCACCGGAAAATAACGCATAACCAGAACCGTTAATCCTGCGCCAAGACTGACGGACAACTCTTTTATTAACAGAGAATTTTCTTGCGCTGCACAATAGTCAATATAACTCAATGCACATTCAGCAATTGATAGTATTGTTAGCCATACCGCTGCTCCCCAAAAAGTATAAACATGGAAAATGCCAGGTACTGCCAAAACGATCAAACCAAGAAGTATAATCACTATCGACAACAGCATTGCTTTATCGCCACTGCGATTAATAAGCGCCATTAATGGTATCTGTATTAATGCAACAATTGCGCTGTTAAAGATGATCATCATGCCATACCAGGCTGGTAGAGTCTGTCGATGAACCAGAATTTCCTGCGGCAGGATAGAGAATACCGCAAATAATTTAACCCCAGTAACAATCCCTGCTAATACCCATTTCAACTTTCCAGATTTGGCAAAGTTCTTCGTCAGTAGCGTCTGCGCCGTCAGGTCACTTGATAAACTAAAATGGCGTGCGGTTGGTAAACAAACGAGCAATAAAGCAGCAATTACAATATAAAATAATAATGGACTCCAGTGCGGATAGAGTAATAATAACCCGGCACACAGACTGCCGAGATTAAGCATAATTTTATTATTAGCCGCTCCTGCCGGGGTTCTGGCCGCATCATTCTTCACGATATAACCCAGCACGGCGACACCATAGCTAAAGAGGACCACCGCCAGCCAATTGACGCCCGTTGCAACATTTAGTGCTAATAATACTATTCCCAGCAGCGAGACCGACAGAGTAACTATTAATGCACGTTGACCAAACAGACCTAGCGTCAATGGGGTCAATATCAACAGAAACCGATAACCAAAAGCCAGTAAGGCATTACTGGTCGTGTCTAACCAAACATTGGCCTGCCCGAGCAGGGAAAACAGGGCAATTGCAGAGACCATCCGTAGTAACAATAGCTGGGCGGAAGACGCTCCCAACCTTTTGATAAATAATAAATAAAAGTTATTTTTTGCCGCTGTCATACACTCATCTTCAGAACCACAATTGATGGGCTAAAGATATATCGCGTTAGTGTAGTACTGTTCATAGAATGTTTAGCGAAATATTCGCTTTCCTTACAGGTAAAATCTCCGGTACAGTTCGAAGAGTCAAGGCAAGTATCAGAGGTAGCCCCATTTTTAGCTTATCCCAACTACAACTGGTGAATGGCACTGCCAAAGTCACCCAGATTGTTGATTTTATCAGCGCGGCAATCATCGGCGGCCAATTATTACCGGGCAGTCGTTTACCTTCCCTGAGGGAATTCTGCGACCAGGTTGAAACCAGTAAATTTACCGTTGTGGAAGCACTGGAACGTTTGCGTGCCAGAGGACTGATCACCTCTATTCAGGGAAGAGGATATTTTGTCAGCCATGCACGGCAAACGACTGAGATTGACGCCGACAAGCCTCTTTCGTTAGTCAGCCCCGATCTGCATTCAAGACTGAAACACGCTTTTGCAAAAAGTAGCGATATTCTTCGTCCCGG
Organism: Klebsiella sp. SYXHC3; assembly: GCF_057196925.1. Lineage (NCBI taxonomy): Bacteria > Pseudomonadati > Pseudomonadota > Gammaproteobacteria > Enterobacterales > Enterobacteriaceae > Klebsiella > Klebsiella sp. SYXHC3. The sequence continues at coordinate 1,097,139 of NZ_JBXUNG010000001.1, forward strand.
ATGCGGTTTTTTGCCTGAAGAGTGGCTGGATACTGAATTTTTCCGTAAAGCGCTACGCCAGATTATCCGCAAACCGCAGCTAAAATTCTCTGAGTACGGTAATCCACGAGGATACCTGCCATTGAGAAAAACACTGCAGATGAAAATGAATGAGGCGGGAATTAGCGTACCGGTTGAGCAGATTATTATGGCGAATAGCACCATGAATGCCATCGACATGCTGTTCCGTATTCTGATCAAACCTGGCGATACCGTGCTGATTGACGACCCTTGCTATTTCAATTTTCGCGCCAGTCTGAGTCAGCATCAGGCCAATGTTGTCTTTATCCCTCGCGGTCATACAGGGGTTGATATTGATGAGCTTGAAACCTTATTAAAAGAGTCCCGGCCCAGGGCTTATCTCACCTCCGGACTAATGCACAACCCCACCGGGCAAAGTTATAGTCTGGAAGAGATGTTTGCTTTAATCACCGTATTAAACCGCTACGATTGTCATCTCATTGAAGATGACCTGTATCATGACCTGATGGAACCGGCAACCAAGCCAATGTCGGCGCTTGCCGGGCTCACTAATGCCAGTTATATATCCGGCTTCTCAAAATTGCTGAGCGCCAATATGCGGGTTGCTTATATTGCAACGAACCCATTGCTGGCTGAAAAATTAGTACAGCTAAAACAGCAGACTGGCGGCGTCACCTGTGAATTTACCGAGCAGACATTACATCAATTCTTCCGTGACGGTAGCTATAATCGCCATCAGCGCCGGCTTATTGGTAATTTGAGTGACGTCTCCTCGCGGGTAAAAAGCTGGCTTCAGGAAGCAGGTTGTCGTTTCCCGGTCGTCCATTCTTACGGGTTGTTTTTATGGGCTGAATTGCCTGAACATATCGATAGTGAAACGCTGGCTGAAAGAGCATTAGCGCAGGGTCTGGCTCTGGCGCCAGGTACGCTGTTTTGTCAAAAAGCAGAAGGGCTACGCTATATGCGCTTTAATATCGCCCATAGCCACAATGATAAAGTTGCCGCGCTGGTTACCCGGTTACTAAAACCCTAATCCCCTGCTGAGACAAACCTGACTATGTGGTTTGTCTCAATACCTTAGGCTGACCCCATCTGACCAGTAAAACAAAAAAGCCTGATGATACATTAGCATCATCAGGCGTTTTGATAACTTCACGAAGCATGACTTCATGAAGTCCTGAATTTGGCTCCTCTGACTGGACTCGAACCAGTGACATACGGATTAACAGTCCGCCGTTCTACCGACTGAACTACAGAGGAATCGTGTGAACGGGGCGAATATTAACGACCACGCTCAGCCATGTCAAAGGTGTTTTTTATAATGGTGTTCGTTTGCCGATTTATTCTTCACTTCGTCTAAAAAGTAACACTTATCCAGTATATTCATGACTTTTCTTCCAGCCGAGCCTTTAATCGCGGGTACTTCCACAACCAACGCCCGGTGATCATCCGGCGATAGAACAACAGGCCGCGCACCGCCCAGTCGAGCACCATACCCAGCCAGACGCCGATGACGCCCATGCCCAGCATGATCCCCAGCGTATAGCCTGCAACCACCCGGCAACCCCACATACCCAGCATCGACACCCACATGGTGTAACGCACGTCGCGCGCGCCTTTAAAGGCGCAAGGCAAGGTCCAGGAGAGCGACCAAATTGGCATAAACAGGGCATTAAGCCACAATAGCTCTTTAACCACCACTTTTACATCTTCTTCGCTAGTGTAGAACGAAGCGATCAGGCCGGCGAACGGCGCGGTGCCCCAGGCGATAAGCGTCAGGATAATAGTCGACAGCCAGAACACGAACCAGGCCTGACGTTCCGCCTGACCAACCTGCCCTTTCCCCAGCCGTTTACCGGTAATAATGGTAGAAGCCGATCCCAGCGCGTTACCCGGCAGGTTAATTAACGAAGCCACCGAGAAGGCAATAAAGTTCCCGGCGATGACGTTGGTCCCCATACCGGCAACAAACATCTGCGTCAGCAGCTTGCCGCCGTTAAACAGTACCGATTCGATGCTCGCCGGGATACCAATACCCATCACCTCCCAGATAATGGCAAAGTTAAACGGCTTAAAGTAACTCTTCAGCGAAATACGCAGCGCCGGGTTAAAACCTGTCATCAATACCCAAATGGTTGCCAACGCGCCAATATAGCGGGCAATAGTCAACCCCAACCCGGCGCCGACAAAGCCGAGCCCCTGCCTGGAGAAGATGCCGTAAATCAGGATACTGCTGATAATAATATTGAGAATATTCATCCCGCCGTTAATCAACAGCGGTATTTTGGTGGTCCCCGCGCCGCGAAGCGCGCCGCTACCAATTAAGGCAATGGCCGCCGCCGGATAGCTCAGCACGGTCAGTTCGAGATAGGTTAGGGCCAGCGCTTTAACCTGAACCGTGGCGTCGCCGGCAACGATATCGATAATCTGCTGGCCAAAGGCGTGAATAACCGCCGCCAGCACGATCGAGAACAAGGTCATGATCGCCAGCGATTGCCGCGCAGCCGCCCTCGCCCGTTTTCTGTCGCGCTTGCCGAGGCTGAAGGCCACTACCACGGTGGTGCCAAGATCAATCGCGGCAAAGAACGACATAATGACCATATTAAAGCTGTCGGCTAACCCCACCCCGGCCATTGCTTCTTTACCGAGCCAGCTTACAAGGAAAGTACTCAGCACGCCCATCAATAATACGCAGGCGTTTTCCAGCAGGATCGGTACGGCAAGGGGACTGATTTCACGCCAGTAGAGCACACGATAGCTCTTGCGCTTTTTAAACCAGGACGTGCGCGCTACGGCCTGGCGTACTGCTGAAGTGACGTTCAAGGGAGACCTTAGTGAGAAGAGTTGAAACAACATTTCAAATGATGATTGAGAAATGCTAATCCTGCAAAGTATTTTTCCTGGTAAATTGTCGGCAAATACGACAAATTGTTGATAGATGCGGCAGGCGTGACGCTGCAGTTGAATTGATGTTTGACAAAAATTTTTTCGCCGCTAAGATACCACTCCACACGATTCCTCTGTAGTTCAGTCGGTAGAACGGCGGACTGTTAATCCGTATGTCACTGGTTCGAGTCCAGTCAGAGGAGCCAGATTCAGAAAAGCCTGCTTACGAGCAGGCTTTTTGCTTCCTTATCGCAATACTTTCAATCTATCTCTATTCAGAAATTATCTACGCGTTCGATCATTCGTATTTGATGCTGTGCTCATCCTGCAGCCTGATTTTCACCAGCACCGCACCCAGCAACGCCAGATCCGCCAGCACCGCCAGAGCGTAGACAAAGCCTCCCTTTCCTGAATCGGCATAGTGATTGGTTAGCAGAATCGCCAGGGTAATAAAAACGATACTCGCTATCATCGGGATGTTCGGCATCATCCCCAACAAACCTCTTTCTGCCGCATGGGTTTGCCAGACAATGCCCAGCCCTAATCCACCAAAGACGATTCCCGGAATGAGCTCCAGCCAACCGTGTTCGCTATTCCATATCACCAGAACCAGCAACCAACCTATAGCGGACAGCACAAAGGCATAACACGATATTGTCACGCTATAATGCGCTGGCCACGGCTGCCAACGCGCGATTGCATAGCCAACAGCAAAAGCTCCCGCCAGCGCCAATAGCAACGCCAAACTGGCGATAGCGCCGATGATGGCGGAAATGCTCAATAACAGCGCGCCTGCCGCGAATAAGCTGCTTAGCGCGATAGCTTGCGCACGCGGTTCAGCACCGGATGTCGCTACCGCAGCACGCGGGTGCAGGAAAATACTCATTTTTCACTCCTGACATTCTCAAACGATGATGAATTAAATTCAGCTCTTATTTCACATTTCAGTAGACTAGCGCCTGTATAATTACCCACACAAACGCATAGATTTCAGCCATAGATGAGAAAAACTCAGCCATGAGAAAAAACCGTCTCCCCCCGCTGGGCGCGCTACGCGCCTTTCATGCCGTTGCCCGCTGCCGCAGTTTTAAACGCGCCGCCGATATGCTCGGGGTGAGCGCTACCGCAGTAAGTCATCAAATCAAGCTGCTGGAATCTGTGCTGGAGTGCCGGGTCTGTGAACGCAATGCCCTTGGCGTCAGCCTTACCGAAAGCGGCGAAATTCTCTATGTCGGAACCCAGCGCGCCTTTAGCGCGCTGGAAGAGGCTACCGCGCAAATTGTTCGCTCACACCAGCCGCCGTCGCTCACCGTCACCACGACTTCCAACTTTCTGACTCACTGGCTGGTACCGAGACTGGCAGCATTTAAAGCGAAATTCCCCGCCATTGACCTGCGGCTACATACCAGCGTCGAACGGGTGGATCTCAACCAGCGCAGCGTGGATGTCGCGATTCGCTATCGTGAAACGCCGGAGCGCGAACTGCACTGTACCTTGCTACATGAAGACCGATTTATCGTCGTCGCCAGCCCCGCGCTGGGTATTACACGGCTGGAGGATTTGCATCACGCGACCCTGTTCCACGTTGAACATCGTCACGTTCCGGCAGATTCGCCGGGCTGGGAGAACTGGCAACGCCGCTACGGACCACCGCAGCTGAATATCGACGCAGGGTTAACCTTCAGCGACGAGACGCATGCGCTACAGGCGGCGGTGGCGGGACAAGGCGTGGTGATTGCCAGCGAACTGCTGGCGCGCGATCTGTTGCAACGCGGGGTATTAACGGCGCCATTTGAAATGTTCTTACCGGGAGCAAACTATTATCTGGTGGCGACACAAGAGTTAGCCCAGCGCGCCGATATCAGCGCCTTGCGGGACTGGTTACTGCAGCAGATAGCGATGAGTTGAAACCAGAGATAGAGGCAGATATCGGACGATATCTGCCTGACTGAATTTTTACCAACCGCAGACGTTAGTCTCTTCGTCAGACTCATAACCGCGCACAATATTGATGAGCTCTTTCACCGCATCAGCGGCATGCAGTGGATCCTGAAGCGCCTCGATTGCAGCAAAATCTTTATCTACCGATACACCGTTATTATTGTTCGTCACCATCAGGCTGAACCCTTTGCCCTGTGCGTTATCGGTTGAAAGATCCTGAAGCAATTCCGCTACTGCCTGAACCGCGATATCAGGGACATAAAGCGCCATCGGCTTGAGATAAGTTTTCTCTCGTTTTTCATTATTGTTGTTATTGACTATCGCTAATGAGTAACCTTTATTTTCACTGTTCATAGACTCAACTTATCCCTCAATCAGAATTTTAGGGTCGACGTAAAAATCGACATTAAATACAGTATCGTCAGTTAATGCCTCAATGCAGTGCCATTTTTCCGGAGGAAAGACACCAAACTGCCCCGCTTCAATAGTCATCGTTTCAACAGGGTCTGGGCTCGTTTCATCGGCATAACCATAATAGCGTATTGCGCCCTGCATCACCGATAAACGCGGGTAGACGCCCTGTCGCGTACCGGCATCAAGATGGCGCTTCCAGATGGACGCGGGCGCGGTCTCTTTGGTCCACATGGGGGTGGAACGGGTCTGAACATAATGGGTAGGTATAATGATTCGTTGCATGATTTGCCTCTCTTTCCGCGCCGTGAAATAGCGCCGCGAATGGAACGATATATTGCATATCATATACCCCTTTCAATTGCTAAGGGTATTATTTTTTCGAATCTATTTTACCTACCACTATTTATACCCATTACGGATTATCGTTATTTAAAATATAAAAAAGCGCCAGTGATAGTTCACCGGCGCCAGTTTAAAGACTGAGGATTATCTTGTTTCAGTTGTTATTTAACTGCCCCGGCTTGCCAATTAAATAGCCCTGAACGAGATCGCAACCCAATTGTTGCAGCGAGGTTAATTGTTCCTCGGTTTCAACACCTTCGGCGACAATGCGCATATGTAAGCTTTTCCCCATACTGATGATCAGGCGCACAATATCGAGGTCATCTTTTTGCATAGGTATATTGACCACAAACGAGCGATCAATTTTGATCTTATCAAAGGGGAAATAACTTAACCGTGACAATGACGAATACCCGGTGCCAAAATCGTCAATCGAAATCTGAATCCCCTGCTCGCGTAACTGGCTGAGGATCTCCAGCGAGCGCGTATTTTCGTTAAATACATCAGATTCCGTAATCTCAAGATCAAGGCGCCGCGGGTCGAGGCCCGTCTTCTTTAGCACCGCAACCACCGTGTCTGTGAGTGAGGTATTGATAAGTTGAATCGGTGAGACGTTAACCGAAACTTTCAGTGGTTGCTCCCAGCGGGCCGCTTCCTCACAGGCGGTCTTCAGCACCCACTCGCCAAGTTGGTTAATCAGGCCGGTTTTCTCCGCCACCGGGATAAATTCCGTAGGCGGTACCATGCCCCGCAGCGGATGAAACCAGCGAACCAGCGCTTCGTAACCATAAATTTCACGCGACACCGTGTCGGCGATCGGCTGGTAGTAAACCTTGAACTGGTCATTTTCCAGCGCATGCAGCAGATCGTCCTCAAAGGATTTGTTGTCCTGTAAACGTTGCAACATGCCGGGACGGAAAATCTCCACATGTCCCGCACCGGATTTTTTCGCTTCATACAACGCCAGATCGGCACATTTGTATAAGTAATCAGTGCGGCTTTCAGCATCGGAGATTACGATGCCAATGCAAGCCCCGATGTTAATTAATGAATCGTAGATCTGGTACGGCTGGCTGATTTTCTCGCGGATCACATCCGCCCGCTCCAGCGCCATTTCTTCGCTCAGATCCTGCGATACCAGGGCAAATTCGTCGCCGCCAAGCCGGTACAGCGTCTCTGATGTTTTACGGAAGAACGACAGGCGGCTGGCGAGCTCCTGCAGCAGTTTGTCACCAGCATCATGCCCCAGGGTATCGTTAACATCTTTAAAATTATCCAGGTCGAACAGCATAACCACAGCGCAACCATGATAAGGTTTCACGTGATTAACCACTTCCTGTAGCCTCTGCCAGAAAGAGAGGCGATTAGGCATGCCTGTTAACGAATCGTGATAAGCATCATATTGCAACCGGCGGTTCTGTACCTGCAGTTTCTCTTTCGACAGCTGCAAGTCATTCGCGAGCAATTTCATGCGCACATGAGCGCGGCGCAAGTTGTTATTTTGCCGAAGCATCAATAGCCCAAGAGTGATACACATCGTAATCAGCAAGATTGAAATCACCGAATAGATGTAATAGAGATGCTGAATCTTATCGTGCGTAAGATTAACGACATCAAAGTCCTGCGCCAGGGTCATGGAGGCCAGTGAGGTCATCGGACCATCTAACTTACTCATGGTATGCAGCAGAGTCACCATCTGCTCAGGCGTCATGGTGTCCAGTTGCCGATCGAGTTGATCGAGGATCTGAATCAGACTGGTCACCGTTGCCTGCCGCTGCTCGCTTTTTCTGATAAACTGACCAAGATCGCCCTGTTGCAGCAGCTCGATCTGGCTCATCATTATTTCCAGGCGCAGGCGTACCTCATCGCGGTCGGTCCCCTTCACGTTCAGCGCCAGGGCGCTTAAACGAGCCTCCAGACGCATATATTCAGAGACCATCTGGGATACGGACCACGAGTCGGTATAACGTGTTAATTTTTGCAGCTCACTCTGCCGCTCATGCACCAGATAGGTAATGTATCCGGTGACGATAAAAAGCGACAAAATAATGGCAGTGAGTATTCGATTCAAGATCAGAGCCTTACTCAATTATAATCTTTGAAACCTGCCATGCCGAGCGGGAATAATAGATTTGGTTCTGTAACTCCGCGCTACTATCGTAGGGATAAACAATAAAAAGGGGCCCTTTGTCACGAATGCGCATATATTCACCATTCATCTTCAGCGCCAGGATCACCGGGAATTTATGAAAATCCTCCACCGGTACCTCAGTGGTATAATCGTTAAGGGCCATCACCTTCGCCGTCTTACCTTGCGCACCCACTAAGTCCATAAGTTTGCTAAGTGAAATACCATCAAAGCGCACTTTCCCTGAATACCACGGAGTGGTGGTGATCACTGTCTCATTGCCCAATTTTTCTAGCGCGGCAATGTCAAATACGGCGGTATCACCTTCGTTTGTATTGGTAATCTTTCCTGAAATGGTTAAAACGGGTTTGCCTGTTGGCGCAGGCAGTTTTTCTGCGAAAGCATTGGGTAAAACCAAAACATAAAATAAAACTGCAAAAATTAGACGCATATCACCCACCATATCCAGCGTTGGAGATAGTAATTGTAAACCATTTACGTGAATTCTTAAAAGCTGTCCCAGTAGGACCACAAAAATAAAATAGCAGTTATGGTCAACAGTTAACCCACGCCAGTGGTGGAAATTAAATGTTCGATTTAGACATTTTTTACTTTATTGTCTTTCATGCTGGTAAAAAACTTTTCAGCTGCGCTTATGCGCGGTAATCTCGTTAACGGCGCGAAGATAAGAAAGCGTCTCATTCAAATAATAACAAGTTAACAACAAACAGGACAGGCATGGACTCAACGCTTATTTCTCCCGACTCCGGCAAGGGGGTTGCTTCTCTTCATCGCGCTCGTCGTGCGGCATGGGGAAGCTTTGCCGGCGCCGTCGTCGACTGGTACGATTTTCTGTTGTACGGCATTACCGCCGCACTGGTGTTCAACCGCGAATTTTTCCCACAAATTGGCCCGGCGATGGGCACGCTCGCAGCCTTCGCGACCTTCGGCGTCGGCTTCCTCTTCCGCCCGCTCGGCGGCATTATCTTCGGCCATTTCGGCGACCGTTTAGGCCGTAAGCGCATGCTGATGATGACCGTGTGGATGATGGGGATCGCCACCGCCTGCATCGGCCTACTGCCTTCCTTTAACCAAATTGGCTGGTGGGCGCCGGTTTTATTGGTTATTTTACGCGCAGTGCAGGGCTTCGCCGTCGGCGGCGAATGGGGCGGCGCGGCGCTGCTGTCGGTTGAAAGCGCGCCAAAAAACAAAAAGGCGTTCTATAGCAGCGGCGTGCAGGTGGGTTATGGCGTCGGTCTGTTACTCTCTACTGGGCTGGTATCGCTTATCAGCAGTTTCACCACCGATGAGCAGTTCCTTAGCTGGGGCTGGCGCCTGCCATTCCTGTTTAGCGTAGTGCTGGTACTGGGGGCATTGTGGATCCGCAACGGCATGACCGAGTCGGCAGAATTTGAACAACAGCTGCAGAAAACGCCAGCCGCGGTGAAAAAACGCCTGCCGGTACTGGAAGCGTTGGCGCGCCATCCCGGCGCCTTCTTATTGATCATCGCCCTGCGCCTGTGTGAACTGTTAACGATGTACATCGTGACCGCCTTCGCCCTCAACTACTCGACACAAAACCTCGGCCTGCCGCGTGAACTGTTCCTCAATATTGGGTTGCTGGTGGGCGGTATTAGCTGTATTACCATTCCCTGCTTTGCGTGGCTGGCGGATAGGTTTGGCCGCCGTCGTATCTATATTACCGGGGCACTGATCGGAACATTAAGCGGCTTCCCCTTCTTTATGGCGCTGGAGCAGCACTCGCTGTTCTGGATCCTGTTTTTTGCCCTGATGCTGGCCAACATCGCCCATGATATGGTGGTCTGCGTACAGCAGCCGATGTTTACCGAAATGTTTGGCGCCAGCTATCGTTACAGCGGCGCAGGCGTAGGCTACCAGGTGGCCAGCGTGGTCGGCGGAGGTTTTACGCCATTTATCGCCGCCGCGCTGGTCACCTTCTCTGGCGGGTCATGGCATAGCGTGGCGATTTATCTGACGGTCGGCTGCCTGCTCTCCGCCGTTACGGCGATGTTGATGAAAACCCGCCATCCGGCATAAAAACGGAGGCTTTATGCGCGAACCACATAACGCAGGCTGTTTGCCCATCCGCTTCAATACCGGCGGATTACCGATTGTCCGTTGCGATGATCCCACGCTCGCCGAACAGCCTCTGTTCGAGCGCGCGCGCGGCGGCGAAGCCGTCGCTCAACTCTGGCAGGCGCCGCAAGGGTTCGTGGTTCCTGGCAGTTACCGGAAATTCGCCAATCTGGCCACCGTCAGTGAATCCTTTGCCGCCGGTGGCTGGCCGGTGTGGATGCGTCGATCCGGAGGCGGGCTGGTGCCGCAGGGGCCCGGGATCCTCAACCTGAGTCTTGCCTGGCCGGTAATCCAGCCATTAGGCGAAGCCGCCGAACCCATCTATCTGTTGTTATGTGGAATATTGCAACGCACGCTTTCGACTCTTGGCGTCGAAAGCCATTTTCAGGCCGTCAGCGGTTCTTTTTGCGACGGCCGCTATAATCTGGCCTGCGGTGAGGGAGAAAACGCGCGCAAGATTGCCGGTACCGCTCAATACTGGCGGCCCATAGCCGAAAGCCAGGGTCACATTGTCCTGGCGCACGCCGTGATATTACTGGATGCCGATCTGCAGGCCGCACATCAGGCGGCCAATGATATTGAGGCGCTGCTCGGCAGCGGTAAGGTCTACCGCGCGGACAAAACGATTACGCTCGCCGAATTATTGCCCGGTGAACCCGACCTCATCGAGCGATTCAGGCTGGCGCTAGCTAAGGCATTGCAACGGGTGTCTTAATAGCATCACTGGCGCGCTTTTTGACCGGCGGCAAGACGCAGACGGGCCTGCTGTTCGATATTCTCCAGCAGTTCCTGCACATCGTCCTCGCCGATATCAAGGAACTGCCCTTCCATCAGCGCGGCGTGAATATCTTCGCGAGTGACTGCAATCCCCATCGGCACTACATTCGGCTTCACCTCTTCCGCCGCCAGCGGATGCGGATAGCGGCGCCCGACCAGATTGTTGAAGACGATCGCCAGCAGCGCCAACATCATGGAGTTCAATAATACCGGCGTCAGCACAAACTGGTAGCCTTCACTGTGTACGCCGGCGCCGCCAAGGATGGCCGTGAGCGCCACCGCGCCGCCAGGTGGATGCAGACAACGCAAAAAGTACATTCCAGCGATCGCCAGCGCCGCCGCCAGGCCGCAGGCGATTGCCGTATCCGGCACCAGTAGTCCGACGGTGACGCCGATCAGCGCCGAAAGCACGTTGCCGCCAACGATAGACCAGGGCTGAGCAAGCGGGCTGCTGGGCACGCCAAATAGCAATACCGCCGAGGCCCCCATCGGCGCAATAAACCACAGATTTACCTCACCCAACAGCCAGTGGCTGAACATACTGGTCACCGCCAGTCCGGTTCCCGCACCGATCGATCCCAGCACAATATGCTTTTTAGCAACGGGTAAGGCATGAGGTTTTAAACGGCCAAGAAAAATACGCGCGCGAGAAAATAGCGGGCGCTGTAAAACGCGTAACATCGAACGAATCGCTCACATCATAGGAATAAATGATGTTTCATTGTCTTTATTTAACCATTCATTAACAACCATGTATTTATGATGCCTATTATTTGCAACTTTACCGGGCAGTGTGGGTTATGTGATTTTTACACCCTGCGTTAGAATCATCTTCCCCACCGGGGTTAAACCCACTCTACGGATTAAAGGTCACAATACGGTGAATAATAAGACAAATTTAACGAAAGAAGTGGCATGGGCCAGCCAGAATATGCCGCGTACCCTGCGTCAGGTGGCGGCCCTTCCTGACCTCAGCGAAGTGCGCCTGGCCTGCTGTATGCATCTGGATATGAAAATGATCCCGCTGGTGCAGGGGCTCCTTGAGAAAGGGGCGAAAGTCTTTTTGACCACCTGTAATCCAACCACCGTGCAGGATGAGGTTGTCTCCTGGCTAGTGGAGCGCGGCGCGGAAGCCTGCGCCTGGCGCAATATGAGCGACGCCGACTGGCAACAATCATGGGAAAAAGCCATCGCCTGGGGGCCAACTCACCTTTGTGAAATGGGTGCAGATATTACCACCCTGCTCCACCAGCGTGGCGAGTTCGGCAATGTCGTCGCCGGCCTTGAAGCCACCGGCTCCGGCGTCAATCGCCTCGGTGATATTCGCCCCGGCTACCCTATCTTTAACTGGGATGATCTGCCGGTCAAAGAAGGGCTACATAACCGCCATATGGTTGGCCTGACGGCCTGGCACACATTCTTCCAGACTACTCACCTGACCCTACATGAGAAAAAAGTGCTGGTGATCGGCTACGGCCTGGTCGGGCAAGGCGTCGCCGCCGCGGCAAAAGCCTTCGGCGGCCAGGTTATGGTGGCGGAAATCGATCCCGCGCGCCGTTTACAGGCCGCTTATGACGGCTGGCATGTCGTGGATTTACAGGATGCCATCGCATCAGCCGACGTCGTCGCTACCGCCACCGGCGGCAAAAAAGTGGTCAACAGCCTGGCGCTGGACAGCGCTAAAGATGGGGGGTTTATTCTCAACGTCGGCCACGTGGCGGAAGAGATTGACTGCGAACACCTGCGCCAGTTCCCGCATGAAGAGGTTATGCCCTATATCAACGCTTATCGGATGCCGGGGAAAACAATCTATCTAATGGCCGATGGCTCAATGCTCAACCTTACCGCCGGTTTTGGCGATAGCCTGAATGCGTTTGATGTCACCCTTGCGGTGATGGCTAGCGGCATTCGTCATATCGTTACCGACGGCATGCAGGCTAAAGCGGATGTTTATCTGCTGCCGCAAAGCGTGTGGCAGCAGGTGCTGTAAGCACTGTTTCGGGGGGCCGGTCGGCGCCCCGAAGCCGCTTAACGGGTTTCCGGCAGCACGATATTGCTCTCAGCCAGCGTCCCCATATTGTTGAACATTGCCCCTGCCGCCTCGACCAGATACATGGCTAACGCCGCGCCGCTGCCCTCGCCTAAGCGCATGCCCATCTCCAGATAAGGTTGCAACTGCAGGTGCTCCAGCGCAATACTTGCCCCCTTCTCCGCCGACAGATGCGACGGAATCAGGTACGGATGCAACTGTGGCGCGATCCGGCAGGCCGCCAGTGCTGAAGCGTACGATAAAAAGCCATCGAGTATCACCGGCAATCCGCAGGAAGCGGCGCCCAGCATGACCCCAGCCATCCCGAGCAAATCAAAACCGCCTACTTTTGCCAGCACATCAAGGCCATCGCCCGCTGACGGCTGATTGACCGCTATCGCCCGGCGTACCACTTCCGCCTTATGCGCCAGTTGCGATAGCGGAAGGTTTGCGCCGATGCCCACAACATCGCCGGCATCATGGCCGGTCAGCACGCTGACCACGGCCGCAGCAGGCGTGGTGTTCGCCATCCCCAGCTCGCCCACGCCGAACAGACGCACGCCCTGGTCCGCAAGCTGGCGGGTGTAGCGCATGCTCGCCAGTAGCAGCGCTTCGGCCTGCTCCCGGCTCATCGCCGCGGTACAGGCAATATTGCCGCTGCCGCGCTCCACTTTCATATTTACCAGCCCAGGGATCGGTTCGGCGTCAATACCGATGTCAACTACCTGAACATCAGCCCCGGCCTGCGCTGCCAGCACGCAAACGCCGGTATTCTTACGGGTCATATTGGCCGCCTGGATAGCGGTCACCGCTTGTGGCGAGACGGTAACACCTTCATGCCAGACGCCGTGGTCGGCGCACATGACCACGATAGTTTTGCGTGCAAAACGTAGCCCGCCCTGTAGCCCCGGCATACCGGCCAACTGAATCGCCAGTGATTCCAGACGTCCCAGGCTGCCGGGCGGTTTCAACAAGCCATCAATATGCTCACGAGCCCGCGACATCGCGCTTTCGTCCGGCCGCGGGATGGCCGCTAACCATTCACTTATTGTATTCATATGCTTCCTGTCAGCGCGGTGTGTACTCTATAGCAACGCCAGTAAAAAGATAACTTCGCCCAGTTCAATGGCCGCCCCAAGCGTATCGCCGGTCTGCCCGCCCAGCGTGCGCTTCAGCGCCTGGCCAAGCGCCGATACCACCAGCAGCGTTATAACCGCAGCCAGCAGGCCATGCACGCCCAGCAGCAACGTTGCCAGCGCCAAGGATAGCGCCAGGGTAATGACGGTCTGTCGGAAAGTCACCTTGCCAATAAATACGTTACCAAGCCCCTGCTCCCGGGCATAGCGCTGGCGGTACATTAGCAACACCGACATCCCTCGCGCCACGGCACAAGATGCGGCCAACGCGGTCAGCATCGAGGTACCGCGCAGCGCCAGTTCGCTAATGACGAGAACCTTCGCCATCAGCACAAAGATCAGCGCCAGTCCGCCGTGCGTCCCCAAGCGGCTATCGCGCATGATCTCCAGCATCCGTTCGCGGCGGCGGGCGGAAAAGATCCCATCGCAGGTATCCGCCAGGCCATCAAGATGAAAACCGCCGGTCAGCAGCGCCAGCGCCAGTACGGCAAACAGCGCGGCCAACGGCAGGCCGCACCAGGCATGAAGCGCCAGCATCACCAGCCCGGCAATCGCGCCAAGTAGTAACCCCACCAGTGGAAAAGTAACAATCCCGCGCTCATATTGATCGATTTCCAGCCCCTGCGACCAGCGGGCCGGAACCGGCAAGCGGCTCATAAAAGAAAGCGTGGCAAAGAACGATTTAATCATTTGATTTTGACTCCTATCCCTGAAACAACCAGCCACACCTCATCGGCAGCCGCGGCCAGCATCTGATTCACGCGCCCGGCAATATCACGAAAATGCCGCGCCAGCCGGTTGTCCGGCACGATTCCCAGCCCCACCTCATTGGTAACCAACAGCACCGGCGATGGGCAGGCGCGGCAGGCAGCAATCAGCTGAGTGATTTCTTGCGTGACTGCCTTTTCCATCGCAACGTAATCCCATTCATCAGGATCCGTTTCCCCACCTTCAGCGAACAGAATATTGGTGACCAGTGTAGTGACGCACTCAAGCAAAATGGCTTCATCGGGTACATTATCGGGGGTAATGAGTGGCGTTAGATCACGGCTGCGCTCTGCAGTACGCCAGTGCGGCGGGCGGCTATTGCGGTGATGTTGAATGCGTGCGGCCATTTCATCGTCAATAGCGGCTGAAGTGGCGATATAGAGCACCGACGCGAAGGATTGGATTAAAGATTCGGCGTGACGGCTTTTGCCGCTACGCGCGCCGCCGGTAATCAGTATCATCGCGGCGGTACCTGTAGCTGGGACAGCATGTGATAAACCCTTCCGGTATCAATAAGTTCACGGCGGCAGTATAACAAACTGTCGGCTTAAAGGGAGATGCTTATACGGAGGTTTAACGGCAGGAAGATGGAGGAGCCCGGCGGCCAGCACTGCCGCCGGAACTAATGAGTGGTTTATTCGCCGACTTTGGCTTCACCCATCACTTTGAGTTTTTTGGAGATGTCGCGACGCTCTTTCGACAGCTCGGCGTTTTTGATGATGTAATCGTCAACGCGGTCTTCATAATCGGTTTTCATGCTGGCGATGATACCCTGAATGGCTTCTACGCTCATACCCGGCTTGATGTAGTCGCTGAGGTTGTCCAGCAGCAGGACACGCTTCTGGTTATCACGGATCTTTTTCTCAACGTCCTGAATTTCACGCTGCAGCTTGTTCTTACGACGGAACAGACGAACAAACTCCAGAACGTCCTGGAAAGAAGGCTTAGTTGTTTCCATTTTTACACCCCTAATATTTGAGATTCGGATTCGCTAAAGCGACTGCCCTATAGGGCTAACATAACTGCTAGCAGTCGCTGATGACAATGTTTTTTCCTTTGCGTTTATCATAACCCTAAATGCTGCTGAATCGAAGCAACCTGTTCACTTCGCGCACGTATCTGTCTTTTATTTGCGCAGCGCGCGGCAAATAAGGTGCGACAGCAGCTCAAGCTGGCGCGCCAGCTCAATGGTCAGCCAAACATAGCCGTGAATCGGCGTTTCCGACAGATTATCGCCCTGATGCTCTTTGATAAGCTGTCGCAACTCGACCACAATCTCGTTGAGTTTCTCGGTGTTGGCGCGTACCGGCTGCGGGTTTCCCTCATACAAGGCATGGGCGATGGTCAGCAACGTTTGCTGGGTCATCCGTTGGGTTTCGCGCAAAGTCTGGGCGTTAAGCATCACAAAATGGCCCTGGCGAGAGGCCCAGTAAGCGTTGATCTGCAGTTCCAGCATGCATACCAGATTACGGCTGACGGTCTGAATTGCTTCGAAGATTGCTTTCTGAATATGCGTTTCTTTGCTGGCCGGGGTTATCAACCCACGCATTTTCACCACATCATTGAGCGCTTTCTGAAGATGTTTTTCCAGCCGCGGACGCTCAACCAGATTTGGCGAAAAACCGGCCTGATACAACCGATTAAACGTTGTAACGTAATTCGCCATCTGGATGCGCCAGTGCAAAAACGCCCGCTGCGGCCAGATACCGGTAAACAGCATCGCCAACAGTGAACCGAAGATGACATCGCCGCTTCGCCACAGCGCGGTGTTCATATCGCCCGGCGGCGCGCCCACCACCACCGCCAGCGTAATGCCAATCAGCAGCGCCTGATAGGGCCGCTTGCCGAGCGCCAACCAGCCGCAAAGGAACATCGCCACCGCGCACCACAGCACCATGATTGGCAGTGAGATAAGCTCGAGTTTGAGCGCCACCAGCCCCAGTACCGAACCGAGGATAGTGCCGCCAATACGTTCGAAGGCCCGCGGCACCACATTGCCCCAGAAAGAGATAGGCCCCATCACCACCACCAGGGTGATCAGAGGCCAGGTGCCCTCCGGCACGTTCAGCAGACGCACCAGCAGGAAGGTCAGGACAAAAGCCAGCGCGATGCGGATACCGTGTACAATTCGGTAATGACGATACAGACGGATCTCAAATGGCTTAAGTGATTTATCAGCGCGCACGGCCTGCTCCGGCAAACAGAAAAGGCCAATTGTAGCCGCTTTTTTCACGAGCGCACTGCGCTAATGTAAAAAACCTTGTCAAGATAAGGGATAACGACTTACGAGCCGATACGGTTCACCGCCACGTACATCTCAATATCCCAGTGACCATCCTGGTTGCCATCGTTAAGATAAATTTCAAAACAGGGCTTATCCGCGATTTGGAACTCTCTGCTCTGCAGCAGGCTGTCAAAGAACTGCAGCCACGGCGTGGAGAAGTCGTGGTTAATGACCCGCGCGCTGGCGCAGGCGTAATCGCCGCCGGCAATTGCGGTGAGGATGACCCCTTCACTATTCGGCGGGATGACGTAATCATCCGCCACGGTAACAACGGTGTCACAACGCAGTTTTTCCGCCGGTACCTGCTGCGGATTATCATAATAAACCGCGACCCACTCCTGCGCAGGCACCTGGTGGTGACTGACCCACGCCGCCAGTTGTTCAAACCCCTGCTTTACGGTCTGCTCCCAGGGGCCAACCATATGAAACCCGGCAATCTTGCGGGCATCGAGAGATTGAATGCTGTAGTTCATAGCGCCTCCAGTGTTGATAAAATACTGTATAAATATACACCAAATTTAGCAGCCGGATGAACAACAGTATGTGCGCGGATTCACAGAGTCGCCACAAGCGCGAAATGAATAAAGCCCGCCGCAGAGTGCGGCGGGCCAGAGGGTAACAAGATTAAATGCCGTGATGCAGATAATCGCTCAGGCGGGAAAACATCCCACCCTTGCCGACGCTTTCCAGGGTCACCAGCGGCCAATGCCCGACCACTTTGTCGCCATCGTAAAGCGAGATTTCGCCCACGCGTTGGTTAGCGGCGATCGGCGCTTCCAGATCCTTGGTATCCAGCACATATTTTGCTTTGATACGTGGAACTTCTGATTTCGGGATCGCGAGCCAGAAGTCCTGATCGGTGCCGAGCTTGATCTGCTCTTTGTCGCCATACCAGATATGTTCGACGCCGACCTGCTTACCTTTTTGCAGCACCTGCACGGTGTCGAAGTTCTGCTGACCCCAGTGCAGCAGTTTAGCCGCCTGCTCTTCTCGCCCTTTTGGACTATCGGCCCCCATCACCACGGCAATCAAACGACGCTGGCCATCGACCGCCGAGGCAATAAGATTGAAGCCCGCTCCTGAGGTATGGCCGGTTTTCAGGCCATCGACATTCATGGTTTTGTCCCACAGCAAACCGTTACGGTTCTGCTGGGTGATACCGTTCCACGTCAGGCTTTTTTCGCTATACATGTGATAGACATCCGGCTCGCCGTGAATAATCGCCCGCGACAACACCGCTAAATCATAGGCGGAGCTATGCTGGCCAGGCGCGTCGAGTCCGTGGACGGTTTCAAAATGGGTGTCTTTCAAATGCAATTTTTCAACGTAGCTATTCATCAACGCGACAAATTGCGGTTGGCCGCCGGCGACATAGTCAGCGAGCGCGACGCAGGCGTCATTACCGGAATCGACGATCAGCCCGCGGCTAAGATCGCGAACGCTAACCCGATCGCCCGCTTTAAGGAACATCAGCGAAGAACCGTTAAACACTGGATTGCCCTTGGCCCAGGCATCCTTACCGACGGTGACCATATCATCAAAGGTAATGCGATGGCTGTCGATGGCGCGGTCGACAACGTAACCGGTCATCAGTTTGGTCAGGCTGGCGGGGTTACGCTGTTGATGTTCATTACCGGCGGTCAGGATTTGACCGGTAGTGTAGTCCATCAGCACCCAGGAACCGGCCTGGATCGATGGCGGCGTCACGGTGACGGGCAAATCAGCGGCAGCAAATGCGCAGGAAACGCTCGAAGCGAGCAAAGTTACAGCAAATAAAAAACGGCCTTTCAACGGCATATCCTCAAGATTCACAGATTCGCCGTCCTTTTTACGGAAGTTCGCCTGAGAGATCAGGGCTAAATTGCAAGAAAATATGACATGACAGTAGATGCATCTGACCGTTACCCTTCTGATGGCTCTACAAATCGTTTACCATACGGAATGCCTTACACCATGGATAACGAATCGATTATGCAAGACAGCGCCAATCAGCCTGGATTTTTATTCCACGACTACGAAACCTTCGGTACCAGCCCTTCGCTCGACCGGCCGGCGCAGTTCGCCGCCATCCGTACCGATAGCGATCTGAATGTCATTGGCGAACCAGAAGTCTTCTACTGCAAGCCTGCGGACGACTACCTGCCGCAACCACAGGCGGTGATGATTACCGGAATTACGCCACAGGAAGCGCTGGCCAAAGGCGACAACGAGGCCGCTTTCGCCCGCCGCATCAACGATCTGTTCACGGTGCCGAAAACCTGTATCGTCGGCTACAACAATGTCCGCTTTGATGATGAAGTCAGCCGTAATATTTTTTACCGCAACTTTTACGATCCGTACGCCTGGAGCTGGCAGCATGATAATTCGCGCTGGGACCTGCTGGATGTGATGCGCGCCTGCTATGCCCTGCGCCCGGAAGGTATCAACTGGCCGGAAAATGAAGACGGTCTGCCAAGCTTCCGCCTTGAGCATCTGACCGTCGCGAATGGCATAGAGCATAGCAATGCCCACGATGCGATGGCCGATGTGTACGCCACTATTGCGATGGCGAAACTGGTGAAGACCCATCAGCCGCGCCTGTTTGACTATCTGTACAGTCATCGAAATAAACGCAAGCTGGCGACGTTAATCGACGTGCCGCAGTTGAAACCACTGGTCCACGTTTCCGGTATGTTCGGCGCCGCCCGCGGCAACACTAGCCTGGTCGCGCCGCTGGCCTGGCATCCGGATAACCGCAATGCGGTGATTATGGTTGACCTGGCGGGGGATATGTCGCCGTTGTTGGAGCTCGACGCCGATACATTGCGCGAGCGCCTGTATACTCCGCGAGACGAACTCGGCTATTTACCGGCAGCGCCAATTAAGCTGGTGCATTTAAACAAATGCCCGGTGCTGGCGCAGGCCAATACGTTGCGTCCGCAGGATGCCGACCGTTTAGGTATCAATACTCAGCGCTGCCTGGAGAACGCCCAACTGCTGCGCGCAAATCCGCAGGTACGTGAGAAAGTGGTGGCCCTGTATGCCGAAGCCGAACCGTTCGTGCCATCGGATAATGTTGACGCCCAACTGTACAACGGATTCTTTAGCGATGCCGATCGCGCGGCGATGAAGATAGTGCTGGAAACCGAACCGCGTAACCTGCCAGCGCTGGATATTACGTTTGCGGATAAACGCATTGAACGCCTGCTGTTTAACTACCGCGCGCGTAACTTCCCCGGTACGCTTGATGAAAACGAACAGCAGCGCTGGTTAGAGCACCGCCGTAACGTCTTTACGCCAGAGTTTTTGCAGGCCTATGCCGATGAACTGCAGGTGATGTATCAACAGTATGCTGACGATAGTGAAAAACAAGCCCTGTTGAAAGCGCTGTGGCAATATGCGCAGGAAATCGTTTAACCCGGGCCAGGCCGTCACCGTAGCCCGGGAGTACTAACTTAACTTTTCGCGCGGCTGGCGATGATATCGTCGGCCACGTTACGCGGCGCTTCTGCGTAATGATGGAACTCCATGCTATAGGTCGCGCGACCCTGCGACATCGAGCGCAGCGTGGTGGAATAACCGAACATTTCGGCCAGCGGCACATCGGCGCGAATAATCTGGCTACCGAAACGCTCCTCCATCCCCTGCACCATTCCGCGACGGGAAGAGAGATCGCCCATAATATTGCCGGCGTACTCTTCCGGCGTCTCCACCTCGACGTGCATCACCGGCTCCAGGATCACCGGGTCCGCTTTTCGCGCCCCTTCCTTAAAGCCGAAAATCGCCGCCATACGGAAAGCCATTTCGGAGGAGTCGACGTCATGATACGAACCAAACGTCAGGGTCGCTTTAACGTCGACAACCGGATAGCCCGCCAGCACGCCGGTGCCCATCGCTTCACGCAGCCCTTTTTCCACAGAAGGGATGTATTCACGCGGTACGACTCCGCCTTTGGTGGCATCTTCAAACACAAAGCCGCTCCCCGCCGCCAATGGCTCCAGGGTCAGCACGACGTGCCCATACTGCCCCTTACCGCCGGACTGACGCACAAATTTGCCTTCCACATCCTTCACCGTTTTACGGATGGTTTCCCGATAGGTAACCTGCGGACGGCCAATATTCGCCTCAACGCCGAACTCGCGTTTCATGCGGTCGACGATAATCTCCAGATGCAACTCCCCCATCCCGGAGATAATCGTCTGCCCGGACTCTTCATCGGTATGCAAGCGGAACGACGGATCCTCGGAAGCCAACCGCTGTAGCGCAATGCCCATTTTCTCCTGGTCGGCCTTGGTCTTCGGTTCAATCGCCAGCGAAATGACCGGTTCCGGGAACTCCATACGCTCAAGAGTGATGACCGCATCCGGATCGCACAGCGTATCGCCCGTCGTGACATCTTTTAGACCAACACAGGCGGCAATATCACCGGCATGCAGCTCGTCGACTTCGTGGCGATCGTTGGCATGCATCAGCACGATGCGCCCGATACGCTCTTTCTTGCCCTTCACCGGGTTAAAGACCGCATCGCCTTTTTTCAACGTCCCGGAATAGACGCGAATAAAGGTCAACTGGCCGACGTAGGGATCGGTCATGAGTTTAAACGCCAGCGCCGACAGCGGCTCATCGTCACTCGGGTGACGCTCCGCCGGTTGCCCCTTATCATCAATGCCCTGAATCGCCGGAATATCCAGCGGCGACGGCATTAACTCAACGACCGCATCGAGCATCCGCTGCACGCCTTTATTTTTAAAGGCGCTGCCGCAGAGCACCGGCTGGATTTCGCCGCCAACCGTGCGTTTACGTAGCCCGGCCACAATTTCCGCTTCGCTCAGTTCACCGCTTTCGAGATATTTATCCATCAGCTCATCACTGGCTTCCGCCGCAGCCGAAACCATTTTTTCCCGCCACTCCTGAGCCGTCGGCAGCAGGTCATCAGGCACAGGCGCATAGCTGAACGTCATCCCCTGCGTTGCATCATCCCACAGAATGGCCCGCATCTTTATCAGGTCGATGACGCCGGTGAAATGCTCTTCAGCGCCAATGGGGATAACAATCGGCACCGGATTGGCCTTCAGGCGATCGATCATCATTTGCACCACGCGGAAGAAATCGGCGCCCGGGCGGTCCATTTTGTTAACGAAAGCCAACCGCGGGACGTGATACTTGTTGGCCTGCCGCCAGACGGTCTCCGACTGCGGCTGCACGCCGCCGACCGAGTCATAGACCATCACCGCGCCGTCCAGCACGCGCATCGAACGTTCTACTTCGATGGTAAAGTCCACGTGCCCCGGGGTATCAATGATATTGATACGATGGGGCTCAAAGCTGCGGTCCATCCCGGGCCAGAAGCAGCTTACCGCTGCGGAAGTAATGGTAATCCCACGCTCCTGCTCCTGCGCCATCCAGTCGGTAGTTGCCGCGCCATCGTGTACTTCACCCAGCTTATGGCTCATCCCGGTGTAAAACAGAATGCGCTCAGTGGTGGTGGTTTTGCCGGCATCGATATGCGCGGAGATACCGATGTTGCGATAACGTTCGAGGGGGATGGGTCGGGGCATGATGCGTCCTTAGTCATTTTGACTGTCAATGAGCGGCTAAATCTGCCGCGGTTAGGTTTACGGCATCTATAATAGTACAACTGTACGAGTATACCCGAACTATCTTCACTATCACTGCTATCGGTCAGCTTGCGACGGCGCGCGTGGCACAAGAAAAGGAGTTTGGGTATAGTAGCCGCCAGCCGCCGATACGGGTTGCTGTTCGCGTGAACAGCACAACCGCCGACACAGGAATATTATGATCGCCAATCACCCCGAACGTGAACAAATTCGCCTCGAAAATGTTCTTTTTGCCCTGGGCAACCCCTTGCGGCTGGAAATCATTCGCACGCTCTCCGACGGCAGCGAGCAGAGTTGTAACGCATTGCGCAAAGAAGATATCGCTAAATCCACCATGACTCACCACTGGCGGGTGCTGCGCGACAGCGGCGTGATCTGGCAACGCCCTCAGGGGCGGGAAAATCTCATTTCGCTTCGCCGCGACGATTTGGATGCCCGTTTTCCAGGGCTGTTGGATACGCTGCTTAATGTGATGCGACAGGAGAAGTAAGCCATCCCTATGCCCCCGGTAAAGCGACAGCCGCCAGAGGGGAAAACCAGCGGACGCCAGAAACAAAAAAGCCGGAGGTCTCCCTCCGGCTTTTCTATCATAAAGCGTAATTATGCAACGTCTTCGTACTGCGGTACCGGGTTGCGGAAGCTTTTGGTTACGCACGCCAGGTAAATCAGACCGATACCGGCCCAGATCAGACCCAGGATCATCGAGCTCTCTTCCAGGTTAACCCACAGCGCGCCAACGGTCAGAGCGCCGCACATCGGCAGGAACAGATACTGGAAGTGGTCTTTCAGCGTCTTGTTGCGTTTCTCGCGGATCCAGAACTGCGAGATAACCGACAGGTTAACGAAGGTGAACGCCACCAGCGCACCGAAGTTAATCAGCGCAGTCGCCATCACCAGGTCAAAGTTAATCGCCAGCAGCGCGATCGCGCCAACCAGGATGATGTTCATCGCCGGGGTGCGCCAGGTCGGATGCACGTAGCCGAAGAAGCTTTTCGGGAATACGCCATCACGGCCCATCACGTACATCAGACGCGCAACGCCAGCATGCGCCGCCATACCGGAAGCCAGCACGGTGATGGTGGAGAAGATCAGCGCGCCTACCTGGAAGGCTTTACCTGCCACATACAGCATGATTTCAGGCTGTGAGGCATCCGGATCCTTAAAGCGCGAGATATCCGGGAAGTACAGCTGCAGGAAGTAGGTGGCAAAAATGAAGATCAGGCCGCCAATCAGCGCAGTCAGGAAGATAGCGCGCGGAATAACGCGTTCTGCATCTTTGGTCTCTTCAGACAGATTGCTGATGCCGTCAAAGCCGGTAAATGAGAAGCAGAGTATCGTCGCCCCGGTAATCATCGGGATAACGTGCGCATCGCCGGACCAGAACGGACGACTGCTGGCCAGCGTACCGGCGCCCTCGCCTTCAAATACGCCATACACCACCATGCCGAGGATCACGGCAATCAGTACCACCTGCAGCACCACGATAACGGTGTTGAAGTTGGCGACGGACTTGATGCTGCGCAGGTTAAAGGCGGTCATGAACGCGACCAGCGCGATAACAAACACCCACGATGGAATCGAAGGCACCAGCGCTTCAAAGTAGATTTTCGCCAACAGGATGTTGATCATCGGCGCGAACAGGTAGTCGAGCAGAGAAGACCAACCCACCATGAAGCCAACGGTCGGGCTAATGGATTTCTGGGCGTAGGTATACGCGGAACCCGCGGAAGGATAACGGCGTACCAGCTTCCCGTAGCTCAGCGCAGTAAAAAGAATAGCGATTAACGCAAAGGCGTAGGCCGTCGGCACGTGACCGTCGGTCATACCAGAGACGATACCAAACGTATCGAACAGCGTCATCGGCTGCATATAGGCCAGGCCCATCATTACAACCGGAACTAACGTAAGGGTTTTACGTAATTCCACGCGAGAGGTATTTGGAGTAGCGTTATGCGACATAGTTATCCCCTTTTACGGCGAAGGCCAGCGCGTAAGCAAAAAATTGCCCCATTTCTTTCTATTCCTCAGCGACAACGACTGTCGGTTTTTAGTAAATATCTATCCGGTACGAAGCCCGGCCTCTTGGTATTGAATGATGTGTCTTTCGACCAAAAAAATAACCGACACTTTAAAAAAAGCGTCGGCTAGTCTCTGGTTTTCAGGCTGCGTATTTTGCAACAACTTCTGGCTTAATGACAAGATGTTGAAAGGTTTATTAATAGGCTAAGAATTCTAACCGCCTAATATTCATACTATTTTAGTATTGTAGATCTGACGAATAGCACTATTTGCTAATATCGCTTGTAACCACCATTGCGCGGCAAGGCCAAAAACGTCTTCATTCCAGCCAATCCATGCCCGATACAGCCGCGCAGGTGTGCTAATACGTTTCTCGACCAATTTTCCATTCTCCAGCCAGGCCTCTGCCAGATAGCGCGGCAGGTAAGCCCAGCCCAGGCCGGCGCATACCAGCTCCAGCAGGCTATTCATATCATAAACCGTCACACTCTCCTGCTTTTCGCTTTGCAGCAACCCGGCATTGCAAATAATCGCCCGATATCGCTGTAACACCCGCAAATTCAACGGTTCCTTAGCCTGCGCCAGTGGATGATTAATCGCGACAACAAAACACAGATCCACATCGCCAAGCAGACTAAAACCATAACCCACCAGCGTTGGCGGCTCGTTAAGCGCGCCCAGCACCATGTCGACCTCGCCTGCCGCCAGAGCATCCCAACCGCCAGCGCTAGTGAACTGCAAACGGGTCACGTTGCGTTGTTGATAAAACTGTTCCATCAGTGAAGTTAAAAGAGAGAAAGGAAAAGTCATATCGACACTGATGGTCAGGGTATTTTCCCAGCCCTGATGTAGCCTGATGGCCTGCAGCTCAAGTTCGCGAGCGGTATGGAGTAGCTCACGTCCTTTCTCCAGCAGCATCTGCCCGGTGCAAGTAAAGCGCGCCCGATGACCGCTGCGATCCAGCAGTTGGATATTCAGATCGCTTTCTAATTTATGGATGGTATAGCTCAGCGCCGAGGGGGTTTTATAGAGCTTTGCCGAAGCCGCGGCAAAGCTCCCCTCTTTTTCTAAGGCATCAAGAATTACGAGAACATCCAGCAGTGGTTTCATCGCCCCCCCTTACGGTACGCGATCGTCTGCTGGCGATTACTCCATTGGCATCACCAGCGGATCGGGGTACTGGTATTCAAAGCCAAGCTCATAGCATATCCGGTTGCCATCAATGATTTTACCTTTACCCCCCTCCGGGTTATCGGTAAATACCGGTAACGGCAGCCCAAGTTCACGGGCCATCTGCGGATAAAAGACGCCGCGCGCCGGATGCTGCGGCGCACATATATTATAGATGTGTCCGCCTTTCGGGGCCTGAAGCAATAGCTCAATCGCGGCAATAACGTCCTGCAGATGCACCAGATTGACCCCGTGCTGGCCATCCGGGGCCGATTTACCGGCAAAGAAACGGCCCGGATGGCGCGATGGCCCAACCAACCCGGCGAGACGCAGAATATCCACCGAGGTACCCGGCAACGCATGCAGCCAGTCTTCCAGCTCTTTCAGTACCCTGCCGCTGGCGGTTTGTGGATTGCGCGGCGAATTTTCCTTCATCGTCCCTTCGGTATTGCCATAAACCGAGGTCGAACTGGTAAAAATAATGCGTGGAATATGCCGCGAGAGCGCGGTATCAACAATCTCCTGCACCGCCTGTAGATAAAAATCTTCCCCGGGGCCCGTGCGCCGCGCAGGTAACGTGATAACCAGCGCATCGACGTTCATCATCGCGTCCAGATCCTCAGCCTCACAGATCAGCTGGGGTTCAAGACGCAGCGGATATCCTTCAATACCGCACATCCGCGCCGCCTCCACGCCGTCCTGCGTCGTTTTACTGCCGGTGACATGCCAACCGCGTGCGCGCAATGACAACGCAAGCGGCATGCCCAGCCACCCTAACCCGACAATCGCGACCTTTTTCATACCCTGGCTCCTGACTCATTCGCTGTGCTGATACTAGGCTACGCTAGCCCGCGAGACCTGACAATTTGTTCGACGAATATGAAATGAATTAATGATGGAAAAAAGGGCTTGCTTTATGCGCCGCAACTGGTTTAGGTTAAAAGACATCAAATGCATAGTCATTCAAAGAGAATTTTATGAACAGCGTTCAATTTAAAAACCACCATCATCACCATCATCCTGACTAGTCTTTCAGGCGATGTGTGCTGGAAGACGTTTGGATCTTCCAGTGGTGCATGAACGCAAAGAGAGCCCCCGGAAGATTCACTTCCGGGGGCTTTTTTTTGGACCGAATTCGGACAGATTCAGACAGGTATTCAGAGGAAAACAACAATGTTAGACAACACCCGTTTACGCATAGCTATTCAGAAATCCGGCCGTTTGAGTGAAGATTCACGCGAACTGCTCGGCCGCTGCGGCATTAAAGTCAACCTGCATACCCAGCGTCTGATCGCCCTTGCGGAAAACATGCCGATCGATATTCTGCGCGTTCGCGATGACGATATTCCGGGGCTGGTGATGGACGGCGTTGTCGACCTTGGCATTATCGGCGAGAACGTGCTGGAAGAAGAACTGCTGAGCCGCCGCGCGCAGGGCGAAGACCCGCGCTACTTTACCCTGCGTCGTCTGGACTTTGGCGGATGCCGTCTGTCGCTTGCGACACCGGTGGATGAAAACTGGAATGGCCCGGCGGCGCTGGACGGCAAACGCATCGCCACCTCTTACCCGCACCTGTTAAAACGCTATCTCGATCAGAAAGGTATCTCCTTTAAATCCTGTCTGCTAAACGGTTCTGTCGAAGTCGCCCCGCGCGCTGGCCTTGCCGACGCCATCTGCGATCTCGTTTCTACCGGCGCAACCCTTGAAGCTAACGGCCTGCGCGAAGTTGAAGTTATTTATCGTTCCAAAGCCTGCCTGATCCAGCGCGACGGCGAGATGGACGAGGCGAAACAGCAGCTGATCGACCGTCTGCTGACCCGCATTCAGGGGGTTATCCAGGCCCGCGAATCGAAATACATCATGATGCACGCGCCGACCGAACGGCTGGAGGAAGTGGTGGCGCTGCTGCCGGGCGCCGAACGACCAACTATTCTGCCGCTGGCGGGCGATAAACAGCGGGTAGCGATGCACATGGTCAGCAGCGAAACTCTGTTCTGGGAAACCATGGAAAAACTGAAAGCGCTTGGCGCCAGCTCCATCCTGGTGCTGCCGATCGAGAAGATGATGGAGTAATCCAGCTATCCGCATACGGGACAAACAGGGGAAATGACCATGAGCTTCAATACCATTATCGACTGGAATAGCTGCAGCGCCGCACAACAGCAACAACTCTTAATGCGCCCGGCGATTTCAGCTTCCGAGAGCATCAGCAAAACGGTAGCCGGGATCCTCGGCAACGTTAAAGAGAATGGCGATGCCGCTTTACGCGAATATAGCGCCAAATTCGATAAAACCACCGTCACGGCGCTGAAAGTATCTGACGAAGAAATTGCCGCTGCCGGCGCGCGTCTCAGCGACGAACTCAAACAAGCGATGGCGGTAGCGGTCAATAATATCGAGACCTTTCACAACGCACAGCGGTTGCAGGTTGTCGATGTTGAGACCCAGCCCGGCGTACGCTGCCAGCAGCTTACCCGCCCTATCGCCTCTGTCGGCTTATATATTCCGGGCGGCTCGGCGCCGCTGTTTTCAACGGTGCTAATGCTGGCAACGCCAGCTCGCATTGCCGGCTGTCAGGAAGTGGTGCTGTGTTCGCCGCCGCCGATTGCCGATGAAATTCTTTATGCGGCGCAGCTGTGCGGCGTGCGTAATATCTTTAACGTCGGCGGCGCGCAGGCTATCGCGGCAATGGCCTTCGGCACCGAATCGGTGGCGAAAGTCGCTAAAATCTTTGGCCCTGGCAACGCCTTCGTCACCGAGGCCAAGCGCCAGGTCAGCCAGCGCCTCGACGGCGCGGCTATCGATATGCCTGCCGGCCCGTCGGAGGTTCTGGTGATTGCCGACGGCGGCGCAACGCCAGATTTCGTCGCCTCCGATTTACTCTCCCAGGCGGAACATGGCCCGGATTCCCAGGTTATCCTGCTGACCCCCGACGCCGACATGGGCTCCCGGGTCGCCGCAGCGGTTGAACGTCAGTTGGCTGCCCTGCCGCGTGCTGAAACCGCACGTGAAGCGCTTTCCGCCAGCCGTATTATTGTCGCTCGCGATCTCGCGCAATGTGTAGAGATCTCAAATCAGTACGGACCGGAGCACCTGATTATCCAGACCCGCAACGCCCGTGAACTGGTTGACGGCATTACCAGCGCTGGTTCGGTATTCCTCGGCGACTGGTCGCCAGAATCGGCAGGTGATTACGCCTCCGGCACCAACCACGTGCTGCCGACCTACGGCTACACTGCCACCTGTTCCAGCCTCGGTCTGGCGGATTTCCAAAAGCGCATGACCGTACAGGAGCTGACGCGTGAAGGCTTCGCCTCCCTCGCCCCGACTATCGAGATCCTGGCCGCAGCCGAACTGCTGACCGCCCACAAAAACGCCGTGACGCTACGCGTAGCCGCCCTTAAGGAGCAAGCATGAGCATTGAAGACTTAGCCCGCGCCAATATCCGCGCGCTGACGCCGTATCAATCCGCCCGCCGTCTTGGGGGAAAAGGCGACGTGTGGCTGAACGCCAACGAATTCCCCACCGCCGTGGAATTCCAGTTAACCGAACAGACGCTGAACCGCTATCCGGAGCCGCAGCCGAAAGCGGTTATCGAAAACTACGCGCAATATGCCGGCGTAACACCAGAGCAGGTACTGGTGAGCCGCGGGGCTGACGAAGGTATCGAGTTATTGATCCGCGCTTTTTGCGAACCCGGTGAGGACGCGGTCCTTTATTGCCCACCTACCTACGGCATGTATAGCGTCAGCGCCGAAACCATCGGCGTTGAGTGCCGCACGGTGCCGACGCTCGCCGACTGGCAGCTTGATTTACCGGGTATCGAAGCAAATCTCACCGGCGTGAAAGTGGTCTTTGTCTGCAGCCCGAATAATCCAACCGGGCAGATAATCAATCCGCAAGATTTCCGCGCCCTGCTGGAAATGACGCGCGGTAAAGCTATCGTGGTAGCGGATGAAGCCTATATTGAGTTCTGCCCGCAGGCGTCGCTCGCTGGTTGGCTAAATGAATACCCGCACCTGGTTATCCTGCGCACCTTATCGAAAGCCTTTGCGCTGGCGGGGTTGCGCTGCGGTTTTACGCTGGCTAACGCAGAGGTAATTAATGTACTGCTAAAAGTCATCGCACCTTATCCGCTCTCGACGCCGGTTGCCGATATCGCCGCCCAGGCGTTGAGCCCGGCAGGAATTGCCGCTATGCGCGCGCGAGTAGCGCAGATCCTTGATGAACGCGCTTACCTGGTCGATGCGCTGCGCGAGATCGCCTGCGTCGAACAGGTGTTCGATTCCGAGACCAACTACCTGCTGGCGCGGATAACCGCCTCCAGCGCGGTGTTTAAATCTTTGTGGGATCAGGGCATTATCTTACGTGACCAAAATAAACAACCCTCATTAAGCGGCTGTTTGCGTATCACTATCGGTACCCGTGCAGAGAGCCAGCGCGTGATTGACGCTTTGACTGCGGAGAATGTATGACCCAGAAGTTTCTCTTTATTGACCGTGACGGTACGCTTATCTCTGAACCGCCAGTTGATTTTCAGGTAGACCGGTTTGAAAAACTGGCCTTCGAGCCGCAGGTGATCCCGGCGCTGCTTAAGCTGCAGCAGGAAGGTTACAAGCTGGTGATGATCACCAACCAGGACGGCCTTGGTACCGAAAGCCTTCCGCAGGAGGAATTCGACGGCCCACACAACCTGATGATGCAGGTCTTCTCCTCGCAGGGCATTAACTTCGAAGACGTCCTGATCTGCCCGCACATGCCTGGCGATAACTGTGACTGCCGTAAGCCGAAGACCCAGTTGGTATTGCCGTGGCTGGAAGACGGCGTGATGGATAAAACTCACAGTTATGTCATCGGCGACCGCGCCACCGATATCGAGTTGGCGGATAACATGGGTATCACCGGCCTGCGCTATAACAGTGAAACGCTGAACTGGCCGACCATCTGCGAACAGCTGACCCGTCGCGACCGCTATGCTCACGTTGAGCGCATCACCAAAGAGACCCAGGTTGACGTTAAAGTCTGGCTGGACCGTGAAGGCGGCAGTAAGATCCACACCGGCGTTGGTTTCTTCGATCACATGCTCGATCAGATCGCCACCCACGGCGGCTTTCGCCTGGAGATTAACGTCGGCGGCGATCTTTACATCGACGATCACCACACCGTAGAAGATACCGGCCTGGCGTTAGGCGAAGCGTTGAAGCTGGCGCTGGGTGATAAGCGCGGCATTAACCGCTTTGGCTTTGTGCTGCCGATGGATGAGTGCCTGGCGCGCTGCGCGCTGGATATCTCTGGCCGTCCGCACCTCGAATATAAAGCTGACTTCACCTATCAGCGCGTTGGCGATCTGAGCACCGAGATGGTCGAACACTTCTTCCGCTCGCTCTCCTATACCATGGCGGTGACGCTGCACCTGAAAACCAAAGGTAAAAACGATCATCACCGCGTCGAGAGCCTGTTCAAAGCCTTCGGTCGTACGCTGCGCCAGGCCATTCGGGTCCAGGGCGACACGTTGCCATCGTCAAAAGGGGTATTGTGATGAACGTGGTGATCCTCGATACCGGGTGCGCCAACCTCAGCTCGGTGAAATCTGCGGTGAGCCGCCACGGCTATGAGCCAGTGGTCAGCCGCGAGCCGGATGTTGTTCTACGCGCCGATAAACTTTTTCTGCCCGGCGTCGGCACCGCGCAGGCTGCGATGGATCAGCTGCGCGAACGTGAGCTCATTGATCTTATTAAAGCTTGTACCCAGCCGGTGCTGGGGATCTGTCTTGGCATGCAGTTACTCGGGAGCCGCAGTGAAGAGACAAACGGCGTCGAGCTGCTGGGCATTATTGATGAAGAGGTGCCGAAAATGACCGATCACGGGCTGCCGCTACCGCATATGGGGTGGAACCGGGTGTATGCCAAAGCCGGCGATCGCCTGTTCCGCGGCATTGAAGAAGGCGCGTATTTCTATTTCGTCCATAGCTACGCCATGCCGGTCAATCCGTACACTATCGCCCAATGCAACTACGGCGAGGCCTTCACCGCGGCGGTACAGAAAGATAACTTCTTTGGCGTACAGTTCCACCCTGAGCGCTCGGGTAGCGCCGGTGCGCAGCTGCTGAAAAATTTCCTGGAGATGTAATGATCATTCCAGCTTTAGATTTAATTGACGGTACAGTGGTACGCCTGCATCAGGGCGACTATGGCCAGCAGCGCGACTATGGCAACGATCCGTTACCACGCCTGCAATCCTATGCAGACCAGGGCGCGGAAGTATTGCACCTGGTCGATCTGACCGGAGCAAAAGATCCGGCAAAACGCCAGATTCCGCTGCTTAAGACCTTAGTCGCCGGCGTTACGGTACCGGTACAGGTCGGCGGCGGCGTACGTACAGAAGAAGACGTTGCCGCACTGCTTGACGCCGGCGTGGCGCGCGTGGTGGTCGGTTCAACGGCGGTAAAATCGCCGGAGGTGGTCAAAGCCTGGTTTAAACGCTTTGGCCCCGAACATCTGGTACTGGCGCTGGACGTACGCATTGATGCCGATGGCAATAAACAGGTGGCGGTGAGCGGCTGGCAGGAAAACTCTGGCGTCACTCTGGAAGAGCTGGTGGAGAGCTATCTGCCGGTCGGCTTGCAACATGTGCTGTGTACCGATATCTCCCGCGATGGCACTCTCGCGGGTTCCAACGTCTCACTGTATGAAGAAGTCTGCGCACGTTATCCGCAGGTGGCGTTCCAGTCTTCCGGTGGGATCGGCGGTCTCAACGATATTGCCGCGCTGCGCGGAACCGGCGTTCGCGGCGTGATCGTCGGCCGCGCGCTGCTGGAAGGTAAATTCAACGTAACGGAGGCTATCCAATGCTGGCAAAACGGATAATCCCCTGCCTTGACGTCCGCGACGGCCAGGTAGTGAAAGGCGTACAGTTCCGCAATCACGAAATTATCGGCGATATTGTGCCGCTGGCAAAACGCTATGCCGATGAAGGCGCGGATGAACTGGTGTTCTACGATATCACCGCCTCCAGCGATGGCCGGGTAGTCGATAAAAGTTGGGTTTCGCGCGTGGCGGAAGTGATTGATATTCCATTCTGCGTCGCGGGCGGGATTAAATCTCTGGAAGACGCAGCGCAGATCCTCTCCTTCGGCGCAGATAAAATTTCAATTAACTCGCCTGCGCTTGCGGATCCAACGTTAATTACCCGCCTCGCCGATCGCTTTGGCGTGCAGTGCATCGTGGTAGGTATCGATACCTGGTTTGATGAACAAACCGGTAAATATCACGTTAATCAGTACACCGGCGATGAAAGCCGGACTCGCGTCACCCAATGGGAGACGCTGGATTGGGTGCAGGAAGTACAAAAGCGCGGAGCGGGAGAAATCGTCCTCAACATGATGAACCAGGACGGCGTGCGCAACGGTTACGATCTGGATCAGCTCAGAAAGGTCCGTGAAGTGTGTAACGTTCCGTTAATTGCCTCCGGCGGCGCCGGAACCATGGAGCACTTCCTTGAGGCCTTCCGCGACGCCAACGTCGATGGCGCCCTCGCCGCTTCCGTATTCCATAAACAGATTATTAATATTGGCGAATTAAAAACGTTCCTGGCAGCCCAGGGCGTGGAGATCAGGGTATGTTGAGTGAACAGCTGGATTGGCAAAAAACCGACGGCATGATGCCGGCCATCATACAGCACGCAGAATCTGGCGAAGTGTTAATGCTGGGATATATGAATGAGGACGCGCTGGCGAAAACGCAAGAAAGCGGCAAAGTGACCTTCTACTCGCGCACCAAACAGCGCCTGTGGACAAAGGGTGAAACCTCCGGCAACTTTCTTAATGTGGTCAGCATCACCCCGGATTGCGATAACGATACCTTGCTAGTATTGGTCAACCCGACAGGCCCGACCTGCCACAAAGGGACGTCAAGCTGCTTTGGGGAGACCGGACACCAGTGGTTGTTCCTCTATCAACTGGAACAACTGCTGGCCGAGCGCAAACATGCCGACCCGGAGAGCTCATACACTGCGAAACTGTATGCCAGCGGCACCAAACGTATTGCGCAGAAAGTGGGGGAAGAAGGCGTGGAGACCGCGCTGGCCGCGACGGTAAATGACAAGTTTGAACTGAAGAATGAGGCGTCAGACCTGATGTATCACCTGCTGGTGCTGTTGCAGGACCAGGGGCTGAATTTAGGGGAAGTGATTGATAATTTAAGGGCGAGGCATAAGTAAAATGTAACAGGTAGAAAATTACTCTGGTTTAATATGATCAACATTTAAACCAGAGTTAATGTATTAACAGACGATTAAGGATGTTGCGGTAAAGGCACATCTCTTAATTCAGAGAAACGGATAGCATCCTCTTTTTCATTCAGCACGAAATCAGAGTTTTTTACTGCATCCCGCAAATGTTGGTCGGAGACAGAATAACCCATCATTTCTAAAACCAGAAGCTTGGTTAAATCTGATGAAAAATAATGATTATTATTGCGTAATTGTTCAGCCTTCGCGCACCAGGAAGCATCATTCATCAGCAATGGGATTTTATACATTTCATTGTCGCTGGAAGGGAAGCCATGACCCTGACCCACCACTTCACCATGATCAGAAACATAAACCAATTTGTAATCTTTAAGATAGGTATCCGCGAGAGTAAAGATACTTTTTAAGGTATCATCTACGTTATAAATAGACGCATCATAATCATCAACCATCGGGTTACCCCCATCACCTCGGCGAGCAGAATAAGGTAAATGGTTGCCCATCAAATGAATGACGTAAAAGTTTCTCTCTTGTGATTCTTTAAAGTAATGCTTGATTGCAGGTAATAGTTTTTCGTCCTGCCCTTCGTTAATTGGGAAACGGGTATTATTTTCTTCAGGAGTTTGCAATACTTCCGCATATTTAGCCAGATAGCCAAAGGGTTTGTTCCACATATTGTTTTGCATTTGAGAGTCGAACCAATATGTATGGTACCCCTGCAACTCTGCCATTTCGATAAGATTCTTATACTTAAATAAATTACCACGCTGCAAAGGCGTTTCGAAAGAAACTAGCATTGGTACAGCAAGTCGTGTTTGCGCAGCCGGTGAATGCACATTGTTAACGACGCAGATTTTTCCATCTCTATCCATCTGCGATAAGTTTGGTGTGGTGTCTTTACCATAACCGTAGATGCCATAACGACCAGGATTGGATGATTCGCCGATGACATAAATAATATTTGTGCTGCCTGCTGTTTTATTCTTAATATAATCAGGATATTCTTCATGATCAACCTTTTTATATTTGACATCATCCACTATATTTTCAGCGATGATAGAAACAGAGGAAATGAGAGGACCAAAAAAAATCTTGTACTGGTCGATATATGGCTGAGAAATAAAAGTTGGTGAGTATTCGAGATTGTTAATGAAGAATTTTGCACCCCAAAAGCTGATACCATCGAATACTGGCTTCGAAAGAATAAGAATAAGACAGACAGCCAAAACTACACGCTCTTTAATAGAGTAGCATGCTTTCGGAATTTTAATCGATAACAGCGAGATCACGAACAGTATAAAAAGAAAACCGACCAGGAATTTGAGACCAAACGTCTGCACCGTACCTAATGATACAGAAAGACCTACGCCGAAGGTAGACATTACCATACTTGTGGAAAGGCCACCGTACTTTTGATAGATAAAATAGGTCAAAAAAGTAATTAATGAAACAAAAACCACAAGGCTATTTCTAATTATTCTGTTGCGAATGCAGAAAATTAAGCGCAGTAAAAGAAAAACAGAAAAGAAAGTGGTGAAAAACACATTTGTGGGATCAAGCCAGCACAAAGCAAGCGACAGAAAAAAAAGTATAAAATAGAGAAATCTTCTGGTTTTCAAGTAGCCTAAAAATTTAAAAAAATTGCTCATGCAAACTCCAAAAAAAATTCAAAAAAACAATTTCTATGATTCTGCGTGTTGTCATTTTATGATTTTAACACACCCTGGCGCGCAGTCGCCCATACACATGTCGAATTATTATTTCTGGCAAATTAAACCATATATAAATCATTACCACTTGCAGATAAACGATGACTTCCAGTAAAGATATTTAAAACCTAATAATATCTAACTATTCATATCAATAACGTGAAGCTGGTCACACCCTCCAATTCAAAGAATATCATTCATTACCGCCTATATGGATGCATTAAAATTTTAAAAGATCTCAAACAATCCAGCGAAATTTAAATTTAAAGGTAATCAGGCTGAACTAAATTCGTAAACAGCCACACCTTCTGGTCGTGGCTTTCCGTTAACATTAAAAAAATAGGCCCCAATTGTAAACAATTGGGGCCTGTATTAAAACTTAGTTTTCCAAAAATCTTTAGTCGTCAACCGGGTAATTTCAGACTGATAAGACTCAAGTCGTTTCTTTAAGGAAAATAACGTGTTAAAGCTAAGTAAACTTGCATTTAAAACAACACGGAAAAACTTCTCTTTTGAATGCGACAATTTCATTGCTGAACCATTCATTTGCGAAACATAGTAAACATCATTTCGCATAAACACCATATTAGTCGGGTTTTTGTGTGTTTCAGGTATTAAACGAGCTCTTTTATTAAAGAAATATTTGGGAATAAGATGGCCATTTA
This sequence comes from Klebsiella sp. SYXHC3, assembly GCF_057196925.1. Classification (NCBI taxonomy): domain Bacteria; kingdom Pseudomonadati; phylum Pseudomonadota; class Gammaproteobacteria; order Enterobacterales; family Enterobacteriaceae; genus Klebsiella; species Klebsiella sp. SYXHC3. Next base: position 1,133,369 of record NZ_JBXUNG010000001.1, read on the forward strand.
ATGTCAAGTATCTTAAGGCCTTATGTATTTTATTTTCTTTTATATACAAAAAAGAATCTGTTTCAATTTTTAATAAATCACTTGAAGGTATATTAAATCTCTCATTAATAGTAAGCTGATTTATCTTTTTTCGTACTTCAGCGCAATCTACATTGTTTTCCCAAAAATCTATCCCACTCATGCAGTCTTTATAAGCTTGTACAACAGCCTGCGCACTTTCATAGCGGTTAGCCATCGATAGAATTATAACTTCACGCATGAAAAATGCTGAGAGCATTATTCTATTACGCCAGGTAACTTTTCGGCAGGAACTCATAAACATAGCTCGGAAGCTAAGATAAAAGACTAGCGGGTTCAGTTTTCTATTGAAATCCATCTGCCAGGATGCAATGCCATTGAGAGTGATAATCTTATGATTATCGTTCATTAGCCCAAATAGCATATCATCACCCCGGACAAAGAAAGGGAATGGATAGTATTTAGTATTCTTTATATTAAACGCATAAAACCACCATGCTCCATATCCCAAAGCCTCTTCTTCATCAAAACTAATAATACCTGAGCGCTCAGAGACATTTAAGCCTATCTTTGCCGGGCGATGAAAAATACCATCGCAGAAAACTACAGCACCGGCTTCATGCACAATTCTTGGCCTTTCTTCATAGAGCATAGCAGCCGATACAGCCAGATTATCATCATTTGACAGAGAAAGAAGTGCAAATGTACGTCGAATTGAATCGATTTCACATGCTGCATCATCATCCATAAATATACAATGTGTAAAAGTGCCTTCGTCCGTTAACTCACACAAGCCTCGAGAAAACCCACCGGCACCGCCAAGGTTTTTATTTTTGACTATATTTACTTCAGGATAATCGATACCATCAACATCATTACCATTGTTAATTAAATATAGTTGTATTTTATTTACATAGCGTGAATCAGTTAACAATTCATCACGAATACGTTTGACCGACTTAACAACTTGTTCTTCACGATTAAACGTTGTTATAACTAACCCGAGTTTGACATCTTTACAAGGTGAAGAGGTATAAAATGAAAAGGATTCAATTACGCTTTCTTCAAATGCTCGCCATCTTAAGTAGATATAGCCGGTATGTAATCCACTCAGTGAAAATTGCACTTCGCCTTCATCATTATCGATAATAATTTGCTCTAAAACTTCATCTTTACTATCGTTAAAGTGATTGATGTAAAGGCAACCTTTCCCACGAACTTTATATGTTACTAAAAGATTATCAATGGTTGTGTTTTCTTTCCATTTCTTCACACTAAGAGAGTTAAAGAAGGAATCAAAACTAATCACCGCATTTTTAGGAACGTGAATTTCTTTACTGTTTAAGTCAGCAAAAACCCGCTCTCCTGCACGGTAATATAACGACTCATCAGTACACAACCCAATGCTAGGAACTATAATATCCTGAACCAATAATCTCATGATGCCTCTTATTATCTCATTGCCTTGTTTCATAAATTAATATAAAACAATTAAATCATTCTAGAACAAATTATATAATGGTGTTAAATGTATTCCGCTTCTAAATACATACGCAACATTTAATATCGAAAAGTGATTACTCATTATATATTTCCTGATAGACTTTGAGCGTTTGCTCAATAACCATTGTTGACGTAAAACGGTCTTCGATATTTTGCCTGGCATTTTTCCCCATGCGATCTCGCTCATCGGGATTTGTGATCAATAAACTAATTTTATCAGCCAGTTTGCTGACATTGCTTCGCTCTACAACGAATCCATTATAGTTGTCTACTATCAAAGCATTGCAACCATCATTATCATAGACGACACAAGGCCGACCTACGGCCCCGGCTTCTAATAATATTCGCGGGATTCCTTCTGGGTAAAGTGATGGTAATGCAACAACATGCGCCGCTTCAAGCAATCCTTTGATATCTGTTCGAGTTCCCAACCATTCGATATCATCTTGATCTTGCCATTGCTGAATTTGTTTACGACTAATGGCATCTTCATCATTATCTACCAAGATTCCTGCCACTTTTAGAATACAATCGATGCCCCGTTGCTTTAATAAATTTTTTGCTTGGATTAGATCATTCAAACCTTTGCTTTTAAGCATTCGTCCAGCAAAAAAAATTGTTGCTGGGCTATCTTTTTTTTGGGTTTTAAAATTAAAATAAGATATATCTATGCCTGCACCATCAATTACAATGCTGTTATTTTTAGGTAAGTGCAGCAATGATAGCATTTTATGTTGATCGTTTCGGTGTTCAAACACCAATTTATAATTTATATTATTGAAAAGATAGCGATATAATTTTGTAACTATTACTTTTAAAGTTCTAAAAATAATTCTATTACTTTCGAATACACGCCCTAAGCCAACAAAACTATAAACCAAACCAACATTATTATATTTAGCCCATAGGCAACTGATGACCCCAGGCTTTATTGTTATACAATGTAATATGTCTGGTTTTACTTTATCAAGAATTTTTTTAGCTACCAAAAAATCTTTTATAAAAACTAATGGATTAATATTTTTCTCATCAATATAAGTATTGATGCAGTGAAAGCCCAAAGAACTCAATCTTTGAACTGTTGCAGCATCAGAAAAGTTAGCAATCACATATACTTCATAACCACTTTTAATTGCTGCAACACCTCTATCAACCCAATGGAGTTCGAAATACCAGGCAGAGTTAACAAAGTAGCAAAGTTTTCTTTTCATATAAGTTAAATACCTTGACCTCTGCGTCCTTTAACTCCATCACTAATCCCTTTTATTATACCACCGATGGCTTTTTTAGGGTCAGGATTTTTGATTCCTATCAAGATGTACTTAAACACCCTCAATAAAATATCAATCCTCGAAAATGGGGATTTTTTTGGGAACAGTACTCTCGACAGGATTAGATTTCTTACTAAATAATATAATTTCCAGGAGGGCACAGGCTTAGTGCTAGTATCTACATCATGTGTTATGATCAACTCAGGAACATATATTATTGGTATATCATTGAGCCTTAATTGATAGCTAAAATAAACATCGTCAAAATAGATAAACAGATCATCATAAATATAATCAATTGACGACTTTAGCAGTTTAACATCGATTAGCATTCCGACAAATGATACACTCGATACGTTTTCTTTGGATTGACCATTTGGAATGAATTTTTCAGGCTGTCGTAGATAGGCAATGTTCTCAAGAATCCCATGTGGATATTTTTTCCATGGTACATTCATCTTGCAAACGTTATTTTCTGTATCTAATACCTTACAGCAGTACACCGTTCCTTGCTGCACTTGCCATCCAATTAAATTATCATAAAAATCAGTATATGGGTAAGCATCATCATCGTAAAAAAGAACCCAATCACTACTCAGGTTTTCGGTTATCCATCGCGCTCCGTATTTAAAACCGCCAGCCCCACCACTGTTTATCTCGCGATGTAAAACTATTATCCGTTCATCACAAAAAGAATCAAGATAGGATTGAGTATCATCAGTTGACGCATTGTTAACCACAACGATATATTGAAAAGGCAACGCCAGCGTTGCCTCAATTGTTGTTTTTAACTTATCTAACCGATTATAAGTGACGATTAGAGCAACAACATTCATCTGACTTTAACCGTAAATACAGGCATAACTGAATTCTGCTCTAAAGACTTAAGATAAGTACGGCCAGTTTCCAGAGCTTCGGCAATTGTCACATCCATATCCAAATAACGGTAAGTACCCAGACGACCAACAAAAGTAATGTTTGCTTCTTGTTCAGCACGATCGAGATAATTTTGTAACATCTCCATTTCCCCTACCTGGCGAATTGGGTAGTACGGGATATCCTCGGGTTCACATGAGCGGCTGAACTCACGGTAACAGATTGATTTATCATGATTTTCCCATGGAGCAAAGTATTTATGCTCGGTTATACGAGTATAAGGAACCTCTTGCTCACCATAATTCATGACTGCACAGCCTTGATAATCACCTTCGGTGCGGAATGCATCAAAATCTAACGTGCGATAACCCAAGCGCCCCATATCATAGTTATAGAAACCATCCAAAGCACCACTATAAAAGACATGGTCATATTCATTACGGGACTGTTCATTAAACCGTGTATTTAGAGACACTGAAATATTCTCGTGAGCCAGTATCTTATCTACGATCACCGTATAGCCGTCTTTTGGCATGCCCTGATATTTATGATTAAAGTAGTTATCATCATAATTAAAGCGGACAGGCAAGCGCTTAAGAATTGAAGCAGGGAGTTCGGATGGTGACATTCCCCACTGTTTTATGGTGTAACCTTTAAAAAAGGCTTCATATAATTCTTTGCCCACAAAACGCAATGCCTGCTCTTCAAATGTTGCTGGCTCTTTAATTGTTTTATCACTTTTCTCATCAATCAATTTGCGAGCTTCAGTTGGAGAACAAGTGGTGTGGAAGAATTGGTTGATGGTATGTAGGTTGATTGGTAAGGAAAATACTTGCCCATTTACCGTCGTTTTCACACGGTTCACATATGGCATCATTTCGGTGTATTGGTTGATGTACTCCCATACTTCAGCATTGTCAGTATGGAAAATATGAGGGCCATATGTATGAACCATAACGTCGGTTTCAGTATCCCGCTCACTATAGCAGTTACCAGCGACATGTGGCCGGCTGTCAATGATTGTGACCTTATGACCAGCTTCAGCCAATAAGCGACCAATAACCGCGCCAGAAAATCCTGCGCCTACAATAAGAACATTCTTCTGCATTCGTTTTTCCATCAAGCCATCGAGGCTACATATTCATCAACAATCGAGCTTGCCTCACCGATAGCTTTCAACCGGTGATTTTCCACCCACACTACTTTATCGCAAATTTTCATAACGTCGTTCATGCTGTGGCTAACAAACAGGATCGTTACCCCACGTTTTCTAAATTCATTGATTGTTTCAATACATTTACGTTGAAATGCAATATCACCAACTGCCAGAACTTCGTCAATAATCAATACATCCGGGTCAACCTGACTTATAACAGAAAAACCCAGTTTCGCCAGCATGCCACTGGAGTATACACGTATAGGCTCATCAATGAACTCACCTAACTCTGAAAACTCGATAATCTTATCGAGCCTCTTGTTAACTTCTGCTCTACGCAACCCCAACAACGTGGCATTTAATTTGATATTTTCACGGCCAGTAAGTTCCGGATGAAAACCACCTCCCAGTTCAAGCATCGAAGCCACTCGCCCAACAACTTTTACTTCACCCTTGCTTGGCTTTAGCACGCCAGCAACGAGACCAAGGGTAGTACTTTTACCGGCTCCATTCCTACCAATCAATGCGACAGACTCACCTTTGTTCACACTGAATGATACGTTTTCTATCGCCAGATACTTACGCCCTTTAAGTAAGTTAAATGCCCGACGAGGGTGAAAAAATAAATCTTTAATGCCAGAGCCAATATGATGATAAAGGGGGTACTCTTTGGTTACATTGCAAAATTCAATAACGGTTGTCATCACAAAATCTCTGCAAATCGGTATTTTAATTTATTAAAGACCCACACTCCGAGCATCAAAACAACAATGCCAGAAGAATATAGATAAGTAATATGCATGTAATCCAGATTACCATTCATAAGAAGATCCCGCCAGGCTATGATCATGCTTGCCAGTGGGTTATAATCAATAATCCAGCTAAACTGCTGCGGAATCATGTCAGAATTATAGAGTATCGGAGTACAATAGAACATCAGCATAATACCTAAGGCGACAAATCGCTCCAGGTCACGGAAGAACAAATTTAAGGTAGATAAGATCAGTGCAAATCCAAATGTAAAAATAATCTGTCCGACAGCCAAAACAGGAATACCCCAAAGCCAACTAAGAGATGGTGACATCCCGTAAATATAGAGAAAAACTGCAATCACAGGAATTGTACATAAAAAATGTAACCCTTCCATCATCACATTACTTAGAGGAATAACTGACCGCGGGAATACCGTCTTCTTAATAATCTGTGCGTTTGATATAAAAGAAAATAATGAATTTGTTGCCGAACTTGCAAACCATTGCCATGGGAACAAACCGGTAATGAGGAAAACGGTATAATTTGGAATTTGAACTCTCATTACCATTTTAAATATAAAATAGTAAATCATCGCAAATAATAAAGGGTTTGCAATAGACCATAAATATCCAAAAATGCTACTTTTGTAGCGCACTTTTAAATCTTTATTGGTAATTACAATAAGTAAATCAAATAAATATCCTAAATTAAACTTCATTATTTGCACTCATTTTTTAGAAATTTACCACGCAACCATAATTTCCTCTGTCACTTCAGAAGGAAAAAGTGCATAGCTATCATATCAACATAATCATAACAAAGTACCCTGGCACAGTGCAGTGTTTATATCTATGGTATAGATAAACACTTCTCGCTAGCTATAGACCACTCAACAACCTGCGATAGTACCAGGCACTACTTTGTATATGTTACGGAGTAAACTATTTGGCTACGATGTATCATCATGAACGCCTATGGCTATCTATTCAGCTAATCAGGGACACGCTACCGCCATTGGCTATCGCAACCAAAACGCGTAGAATAAGTTTGATTTTAAAAAAAACCCATAAACCTCACAGGCTTACATCTAAAATGCTGTAGCAGAAGTTCATGGTTTCACTCCATCCCAAGCAGAAATTTTACTCCCACTCAGAAAGCAGTCACTCTCTATGTTTTAGAGTCGACATTCCATCAGGTTTGTCTCATTTCAGGCCACATAACCCCCCTCTTTGAGGCGTAACTCCACTTGAGTTATCCTACTGGAACCCAGCATCACCCTTGGCTGTATATCAGCCTATTATGGTAATAGAATCAGTAAGTTGCAATGTAAGCTTCTTAAACGGACACCATGTGAATGAAACAGCAGCATAGTATACCCCCGGGCTATGAGAATAAAAGAGAAAAAGCACTATCAACAGGTAAAGGAGATGCTTACTACCGTTATGTCCAACTCTATTTAAACATCCAGCTACAACTAAATACATACGTACACCAATGTGAGTGATTTTCACTCTCATATAAGACCACAATCCCCTGATGTTTGGCTTTTAACGTTTTTCCTCCAGGCCCTTTCCTAAGCATCAAGTAAACAAGGTGATCCATGCATCCGCCCTGTGTACAATAGGTGCTTATAAGTAGTGGGACATAACGTTCCTGGAGGATATGAATGAAATTTTTAGTCACTGGAGCTGCAGGCTTCATCGGCTTCCATGTATGTCAGCGCCTGCTGGAGTCTGGTCATGAGGTTGTTGGCATCGACAACATGAATGACTATTACGATGTTAGCCTCAAACAAGCGCGTCTGGATCTCCTGAAAACACCTTTGTTCAGTTTTTATAAAATTGATCTCGCTGACCGGGTAAACATGGAGCAACTTTTTGCGTCAGAGAAGTTTAATCGAGTCATTCACCTCGCTGCGCAAGCAGGGGTACGTTATTCGCTGGAAAACCCACATGCCTATGCTGACGCTAATCTGATGGGGTTCCTGAATATCCTCGAAGGTTGTCGTCATACTAAAGTTGAGCATCTGGTCTACGCATCATCCAGTTCTGTTTATGGCTTAAATCGTAAGATGCCGTTCTCAACTGACGACTCGGTGGATCATCCGGTATCGCTGTACGCGGCGACTAAAAAAGCCAACGAGTTGATGGCACATACTTATGCGCACCTGTATGGTATTCCGACAACCGGGCTACGTTTCTTTACCGTCTATGGTCCCTGGGGGCGCCCGGACATGGCATTGTTCAAATTTACGAAAGCCATGCTCGAAGGTCAAAGTATCGACGTCTACAACTACGGAAAAATGAAGCGAGACTTCACCTATATTGATGACATCGTCGAAGCTATTGTTCGTATTCAGGATGTCATTCCGCAGCCAGATCCAAACTGGACGGTTGAAGCTGGCTCACCGGCAACCAGCTCAGCACCTTACCGCGTATATAACATTGGGAATAGTTCGCCGGTCGAGTTAATGGATTACATTACTGCCCTGGAAGAGGCTATGGGAATGGAAGCGAAGAAAAATATGATGCCAATGCAACCGGGCGATGTACTGGAGACAAGCGCTGAAACGCAGCCGCTGTATGATCTGGTTGGCTTTAAACCGCAAACATCAGTAAAGGAAGGCGTGAAGAACTTTGTCGAGTGGTATAAAGCTTACTATAAATCCTGAGGACCGTTTCAGTAACAAAGTCGCTCTATTCAATTAGCGGCTTTGTTACATAAGAATGATTCATGCAATATTCATTTGGCCTTCATTGCCCTTCCTTAAATTCTTTGCAGATAGCAAGCATGTAATTTTTTAGTCAGAATGCCGCGAATTATGCTATTTCGATGTCGTTCAGCAGAACTTTTCGACATTACTACTCATTTCTTTTTGCAATTCAGGATTGTTGCCAGGAGGACACAGGAAAGGTCACAAAGGAAGAGGATGTGATGGCAGAACGCTAAGTTGTACCATTGAGCGTTCTACCATCTTAAAGAAGGTTAATCAGTCATTACCAAAGAGATCACGAGTATACACTTTGTCTTGTACATCCATCAACTCATCGGCCATTCGGTTAGAGATGATGACATCGGCTTCTTGTTTGAAAGCATCCAGATCACGTACTACCCGCGAATTAAAGAAATCTTCTTCTTTCATCACAGGTTCATAAATAATAACAGGAATCCCTTTAGCTTTAATTCGTTTCATGATTCCCTGGATGGAAGATGCCCGGAAGTTATCAGAACCACTCTTCATAATTAAGCGGTATACACCGACAACTTTTGGTTTCCGAGCCAGAATAGAATCAGCAATGAAATCTTTACGAGTACGGTTGGCATCGACAATTGCAGAAATAATATTGTTCGGTACGGACTCATAGTTCGCCAACAGCTGCTTGGTATCTTTCGGTAAGCAGTAACCACCATAGCCAAAGGACGGATTGTTGTAGTGGTTACCGATACGTGGATCCAGGCAAACCCCTTCAATGATCTGTTTGCTATTCAGCCCCTGACTTTCAGCATAGCTGTCAAGCTCATTGAAATAGGCCACCCGCAGCGCCAGGTATGTGTTAGCGAACAGTTTGATCGCTTCAGCTTCCGTGGAGTCGGTAAACAGAGTCGGAATTTCCTGCTTGATCGCCCCTTCTTTTAAGAGTTCAGCGAAACGCTCGGCACGTGCAGAGCGCTCACCGATAACAATGCGCGACGGATGCAGATTGTCATATAGAGCCCTCCCCTCCCGCAAAAACTCCGGAGAGAATATGACGTTGTCGATACCAAAACGCTCCTTGATGTCGCGAGTAAAACCAACCGGTATTGTTGATTTTATAATCATTACCGCTTGAGGATTAATCTCAGTGACATCACGAATGACGGCTTCGACAGTAGACGTATTGAAATAGTTTGTCTTGGGATCATAGTCGGTCGGGGTAGCGATAATGACATAATCAGCATCACGATAAGCATCATACTTATCCGTAGTGGCGCGGAAGTTAAGTGGTTTATCTGTAAGATACTCCTGGATTTCTTTATCAACAATCGGGGAGATCTTCTGGTTAAGCATATCAACTTTAGCTTGTACGATATCTAATGCGACCACTTCGTGGTGCTGAGCGATCAGGATACCGTTCGAAAGACCAACATAACCTGTACCGGAAATAGTAATTTTCATTCGATCACACTTAAATAAGTTAACTGGATAATGGCGGAAAGCCACAAAATTAAAAATGCTGTTGGCGGTTTTACGCTCTGACCAGAGGGATGTCAAGAATAAGCCATAAGGTCAATAATACATTAAAAGTCTAACCTTATGGCTTCTATCACAGCTCGCGCATTATTTGAGTAGTGCTAAGATCTCTTCAGTTTTTACCTTCATTAACGTGTCATCTGCTCTGGACTCAACGTTCAGACGCACCACCGGCTCCGTGTTGGACGTGCGCAGGTTAAAGCGCCACTCAGGATATTCAATACTGATCCCGTCCGTTGTGTCGATGTCGATGGCCGCCGGCTCATACTGCGCCCGGATGCGGGCGATCGCTTCCGCCGCATTCCCCAGCTTGCGGTTGATCTCCCCCGACGCCGGGTACGCCGCCTGGCGGTCCGCTACCAGCGATTTCAGCGAACTGTTCTTCAGGCACAGCAGCTCCGCCACCAGCAGCCACGGGATCATCCCGCTGTCGCAGTAGGCGAAGTCGCGGAAGTAGTGGTGCGCACTCATCTCACCGCCGTAGATGGCGTCTTCCTGGCGCATCCGCTCTTTGATGAACGCATGCCCGGTCTTCGACATCACCGGCTGGCCGCCGCTACGGGTCACGATGTCCACCGTGTTCCACGTCAGGCGCGGGTCGTGAATGATTTTCGCCCCCGGCTGCTTCTGCAGGAACGCTTCCGCAAGCAGGCCGACAATGTAGTACCCCTCAATAAACGCCCCCTCGTCATCGAACAGGAAGCAGCGGTCGAAGTCGCCGTCAAAGGCAATCCCCATATCCGCCTGATGCGCGCGCACTGCGTCGGCGGTGTCCTGACGGCACTCCGGCAGCAGCGGATTCGGGATACCGTTCGGGAAATGGCCGTCCGGCTGGTGATGCACCTTGATAAAGGTCACTGGCGCCCCGGCCGCCGCGAAGCGTTTCTCCACCTCATCAATCACATGCCCCGCCGCCCCGTTGCCGGAGTTCACCACCAGCTTCAGCGGACGGGTGAAGTTCGCCAGGTCCACGTAACCCATCAGGTGGTCAACGTACTCCTTCAGCACCGAAATCTGGCGCAGGGTCCCGCGACGTGCCGGGTCCACCGGCGGGAACTGGTTTTCCTCCGCCAGGCACTGAATATCGCGCAGCCCGGTATCGCCGCTGATGGGCTTCGCGTTCTCGCGCACCAGTTTCATACCGTTGTAGTTCATCGGGTTGTGGCTCGCCGTCACCTCGATACCGCCGTCCACCCCGAGGTGGAAGGTGGCAAAGTAGATCTCTTCGGTACCGCTCAGACCGATATCCAGCACATCGGTGCCGGCGTCCATCAGCCCTCGGGCCAGCGCCAACTTCAGCGACTCGCTGGTGAGGCGCACATCGCCCCCCACCACTATCTTCCCGGGTTTCAGAAATTCGCCGTAGGCGCGGCCGATACGGTAGGCAATGTCCTCGTTTAGCTCATCACCAAGCTCACCACGGATGTCATAAGCCTTAAAGCATGTTAACTGTGTCATTCTGCATCTTGTCCCGAAAAAAATTAGCAACGACCATACTGATCTTTAATACGGATAATGTCGTCCTCACCGAGGTAAGACCCCGACTGGATCTCCAGTACTTCCAGCGGAATGCGGCCCGGATTCTCCAGGCAATGCTCAGCGCCGATGGGAATAAAGGTGGACTGGTTCTCGGTCAGCAGGAACTGCTTGCCGTTAACCGTCACCTGCCCGGTACCGGCGAGGATCACCCAGTGCTCGGCGCGGTGGTGGTGCATCTGCATCGAGAAGGCGCCGCCCGGTTTCACTGTGATGCGATTAACGTTAAAACGGGGTGTTTGGACCACAACGTCGGAGCGGCCCCAGGGACGGTAAATCTCGCGGTGTCGCTTGTACTCGCTGCGCTGGTTTTCTTTCAGGAATTCAACAGCCTTCTTAACGTCCTGAGAGCGATCGCGGTTCATCACCAGCACCGCGTCCTTGGTACTGACAATCACCAGATTCTCCACACCAATAGCGGCTACCAGTTTTTCATCACTGTTGATGTAGCAGTTCTGACTGTTGTGCACCCACGCGTCGCCGCTAAGTACGTTACCCTGTTCATCTTTTGGACTGACGTCCCACAGGGCGGACCACGAGCCGACGTCGCTCCAGTCGGCATCGAGACCGACCACCACCGCGTCGGCAGTTTTCTCCATCACCGCGTAGTCAACTGACTCATCAGGACATTCGCAGAAAATGTCATGCGGGATGTTAATGAAATCACTGCCGTTGTCGGCTGCACTCACAGCAGCCTGGCAGGCTTCCAGGATATCCGGACGAAACTTGGCCAACTCAGAGATATACTTTTTCGCCCGGAACATAAACATGCCGCTATTCCAGTAGTATTCACCAGAGGCAAGATAAGCCTGAGCACGCTCCATGTCAGGCTTTTCCACAAAACGGGCAACCTGGTAAGGCGTATGCTCACCTTCATTTAGCGCCGTACCACGTTGGATATAGCCGTAACCGGTTTCAGGCGCATTCGGTACAATGCCGAAAGTTACCAGATGGCCTGCATCGGCATACTGTTCGGCAACACGGATAGCATCGTGGAAAACCGATTGGTTATTGATGATATGGTCAGCCGCCAGCACCAGCATCAACGGGTCGTCACCATTACGCATAGCCTGAAGAGCCGCGAGCGCGATGGCCGGGGCGGTATTGCGACCGACGGGCTCAAGGATGATGTTATTCGTCAGTTTGTTCAGCTGGCGCAACTGTTCTGCCACCAGGAAGCGATGCTCTTCGTTACAGATAACCATCGGCTCATGAATTTCAAGGCCCGAGAGTCGGGTGATGGTTTCTTGCAACATAGAGTTCTGCCCAAACAGGCGGAGGAACTGTTTCGGATAAAGCTCACGTGACATCGGCCAGAGACGACTGCCGGTACCACCAGCCATTATCACCGGAAGTAACATATTAATATCCTTTAGTTAAAGCTCAGTTATTTAACGCTCAGTAAATTACTGAGGCCAGAAGCAGACTGATATAGGCGTATGAGTTAATAAGTATGGTAATTATTTAAAATTAAAGATTAGATATATTTTTAGAAGGGAATATTTTAGTCAATTAATAAAATAGAAGATATATTTAAAGCAGTCAGGCCAAATGGCCTGACTATGACAGATAATATTATTCCAACCATTCAGTATGGAAAATACCTTCTTTGTCTGTACGCTTGTAGGTGTGAGCACCAAAGTAATCACGCTGAGCCTGAATCAGATTAGCTGGCAGAACTGCGGAGCGATAGCTATCGTAGTAGGCAATTGCTGCAGAGAAGGTCGGTACTGGAATACCATTCTGCACAGCATAAGCAACCACATCACGGAGAGCCTGCTGATAATCATCAGCAACCTGTTTAAAGTATGGCGCCAGCAGCAGGTTAGCAATCCCGGCATTTTGCTCGTAAGCATCGGTGATTTTCTGCAGGAACTGCGCACGAATGATACAACCAGCACGGAAAATCTTAGCGATCTCGCCGTAGTTGAGATCCCAGTGATATTCATCAGAGGCGGCACGTAACTGCGAGAAGCCCTGAGCATAGGAGACAATCTTACCGAGGTACAACGCGCGACGCACTTTCTCGATAAATTCCGCTTTATCACCAGCCGGCTGAGCATGCGGGCCGCTCAGCACTTTCGATGCCGCTACACGCTGGTCTTTAAGAGAAGAGATATAACGAGCAAACACGGACTCCGTGATCAGAGACAGAGGTTCGCCTAGATCCAGAGAGCTCTGACTGGTCCACTTACCGGTCCCCTTGTTCGCAGCTTCATCAAGAATAACATCGACGAGATATTTACCCTCATCATCTTTCTTGGTGAAAATATCTTTAGTGATGTCGATTAGGTAGCTACTCAGCTCACCTTCGTTCCATTCGGTGAAGGTTTGCGCTAGCTCTTCATTGGACAGCACCAGACCACCTTTCAGCAGCGCATAGGCTTCTGCAATCAGTTGCATATCGCCATACTCGATGCCGTTATGAACCATTTTCACATAATGGCCAGAACCGTCAGCCCCGATATAAGTGACACAAGGTTCGCCATCCTCAGCAACCGCAGCAATCTGCTTCAGTATCGGAGCAACCAGTTCATAGGCTTCTTTCTGGCCACCAGGCATGATGGAAGGTCCTTTAAGAGCCCCCTCTTCACCACCGGAAACGCCAGTACCAATGAAGTTAAAACCTTCAGCAGACAGCTCACGGTTACGACGGATGGTGTCCTGGAAGAATGTGTTACCACCGTCGATAATGATGTCGCCTTTATCAAGATAAGGCTTCAGCGAATCAATAGCGCTGTCAGTGCCAGCTCCAGCCTTAACCATCAACAGGATACGGCGTGGCGTTTCGAGGGATTCAACGAACTCTTGTACTGTGTAGTAAGGAACTAGTTTCTTGCCGGGATTTTCGGCAATCACTTCTTCAGTCTTTTCACGTGAGCGGTTGAAAATGGAGACGGTATAACCGCGGCTTTCGATGTTTAGCGCAAGGTTGCGCCCCATCACTGCCATACCGACAACCCCGATCTGTTGCTTGGACATTACATACTCCTGTCAGGTGTGGTCACTGCGACATATGCACAGCTTAAATGTGATGATAATGTTAGCTCAAAGCATAGGGTCCTCATAGCGAAAATTGATTAGTTGGCATAAAATATAACCCTATAGAACTAGAAATGAACAACGTGGAATATAAAATCAAAAGCTAATATGCAGATTTATTTATAAAACCCTTAAAAATAGTTAGAAAAATTATTTTAAGATCTAGCCAAATACTCCATCCACGGATGTATAACAAGTCATACTCAACTCTTTTTTCCATCTTTTCAAGTGTATCAGTTTCACCACGCCAGCCATTTATTTGCGCCAATCCTGTAATACCAGGTTTAACTTTGTGTCGAAGCATATATCCCTGAATCAAGGTACGGTACTGTTCATTATGGGAAACAGCGTGCGGTCTTGGTCCTACAACAGACATTTGCCCAAACAACACATTGAAAAACTGAGGGAGTTCATCAAGAGATGTGCTCCGCAAAAACTTGCCAACTTTGGTAACCCGGATATCATTCTTAGTTGCCTGAACTACCTTATCATCATTCTCCATTACAGTCATAGAGCGAAACTTCCAGACTTGGATAGGTTTGCCATCCATACCATATCTAATTTGTTTAAATATAACCGGACCATTGGAGCTTAATTTTACTGCCAATGAAATTATTAAAAGAATTGGCGAAATGAATAACAAAATAATCGAAGAAACCAAAATATCCTCAAGCCGTTTGAATACCATATTGATGCCATTCAAAGGAGAATCAAATAGAGGAACAACTGGCAAACCATTAATCTCCTCTGTCCTTGACTGAAGAATGTTAAAGGTGAAAACGTCAGGAATTAAAAGAACCGAACACGTAGTATCAGCTAATTGACTAACAATATTATTTATTTTCACCTCATCTTTCATGCTCATCGCAATATAAATGCGGTCAATTTTACCATCTCGTGCATTTATAATTAACTCTTCCGTAGTTCCAGCATATGGAATATTTGCATAATCAATGTCACTTCGTGGTTCATCATCATATATACCACTGACAACAAAGCCGAGCCAAGGTGCCTCAATAAAGCCTTTAAGTAAATTAACGCCTGCGGGTAAAGATCCAACAACAGCCACTCTTCGGGTATTATAACCAAGTTTACGAAGAATGCCTGCAAGTAAACGAATAGATAAACGACATGCAAGGAATCCGATACTAACAAAAAAATACCACTGGATAAAAAAATAAAAATTCATCTCAGTAGATAAGTCTAAAGACAAAAGCCCCAAAGTAATTAAAGAACAAAAAGACCAATTCTTAAGAAATAAATTAAATTCAGTGGAAAAAGCAACCCCACGCCACGACCGATAAAAGTCAGTAATTCCTCCTATCATCTGAAATATTGCTAATGCTAATAATGGCATCAATATATGATGATAGTCAAAGTTTATAGAATTGATTATGCAAACCAAATACAAACCGAAAAATATTATAATCACATCCGAGAAGCGTTGAGCCATTGAAATCAATGAGGCATTGGCATTTGAACGATTGCGATGATTAAAAGTAGACATGGAAATTTCCTTTAGATATAGACATGTATAACCTCAAATCAATCTATATGTACATCCTAACTGAATAAGCCATATTAATAATCATAATGTAGATATATGTTTAATCAAATATTTCACCATAATCAACAAGCATTATCAAAATATTGTTTTATATGCATATCTATAGCAAAACCGATATCATTTATCACTTAAGAGAAAAATATTTATTTAACTGCCATAGGTTACAAAACTAAAATTAACAATGCTAATATCAAAAGTGAAATAAAACTTACAACACTACAGAAGGGATATTTGTGAATTAAGATATTTTATTAATTTATCTCGTTCAGGGTAAGCAGTTTTGCTTGTGTTGTCACAATAACCGCTAGCTAACTCAATGGCTTTACAAAAAGAATCAAAATCATTTGCCACAAAAACATTACTTAGTGAAGAGAATCGGTTCGCAGAATCAGTTTGATGATCATTTCTATGTTCATTTAATGAACCAAGTCGAGGAACAATTACTATCGGTTTATTTAATTCAATAGCCCTAATTATATTCCCCATCCCCGCATGAGAAATAAAAACCGAACATTCATCAATGTACTTTGAAAATTCTTCCTCAGAGACAAACATTCTGACTAAAATATTATCTAGTTTTTTAGAATTAACCTCACCACCGGATTGTATAACTATTCTCTTTTGCTGTTTGTTTACAAATTCAGACCAGCGATATAAATAATCCACTAATCTAGAAAAAGGAAGTTGAGTGCCTACACTACAAAAAATCATTAAATAACCCGCCCGTGGTAACTAATTTTTTTTCCATCGCCAAGATGGCCCCATTGTGTCAAGACCTGATTACTAAAAAATCGTGCCAGTCTTCCAGATAATGATAACTTCTCAGTATTTGCTATACTATCAATCCAAATAGTTTTTCCTCCTAATAGTCTAGTAAAAAGCAGACATAAAAGTCCAGGAGCTGCTCCTGTTGAGATAGCTAGTGTAGGCCTGATCTTAAAAATATATAGAAGAATTATAATACTACCCATCAATATTTTGAATGGCTTGCTTTTATTGAAATCAGGTATAGTTTTTACATCCTTCCCTAAACATCTAATTCCATCAGAAGTAGAGGCGATATGAAATTCATGCCTTTCCAGTTTTAGTTCTTTAATTATTCGTGTCAACTGGACCCAATGCCCACCACCAGAGCTAACAAATAAAATCCGTCCCATCTTATAACCTCGTTATATTGCGTTGAAATCCGTTATTTTTCTTTTGATCTTTTCAGCCTGATATTTCCATCTGTTTTTACGCTCTGATTTTAATATTTTAGTTTTAACATGTAATTCTTGGGTATGCTCAACAGCATAAACGCAGCCCATACTTATAGACTTAGCGTCAAGGGATTCAACAAAAATCGCAGCATCACCAAATAGGTTTCGAAGAGTTGTAGTGTCTGATAAAACCATTGGTTTATCAGCACTTAAAGCTTCATTAGAAACACTTAGTTGCACATTATCACGTGTGGTCAACCCCAAAATTACGCTACTAGATAAGAACAAATCATCGTAAGCCTTTTTGGTTAAATATCCAGTAAATATTACATTGTCAGGAGCTAGTTTTATTACATCGGGAGAAATTTTTCCATTATGGTTTCCGGTAATATTGAAAGTTATATGTGGAAGCTCTTTCGCAGCACAAAGGACGACATCGAGGGGTTCATCGACATCAAATGAACAAGGAAATAAAATAGTGTTCTTTAAAGATTCACTATTCCCAGTTGAGTATGAGAAAGGCATATCTTCAAGAACAAAAACATTTTTTTTATTAATACCTTTATATATCAACTCAGTTTTAACCTGCTCATTATGAGCAACAAGAATATCTATTCTATTAAGCGCAGAACGTACAAATGGGAAATTAAACCATTTTGGCCTTAATGCACTATTATGAAAGTCACCAATCAAAAAAACACTGTTCCTTCTTAAACGTTTGTAAGCGATTCCAACAAAAACCATAAATGTTGGAGGTAATTGCATCCACACTACATCTGGTTTTTCACGCGCTAATATATTTATGGTCTTGATTATCTTTATAAGATAATCAAGTGGTTTTAATAATTTATGTCTAAATTTAGTAGTAATATAATAATCGCTATACTCCCAAAATTCTTTCATAACATCAGCTCTTCGCTGAAAGCTAACCCATGCAATCATAACGGATCTCACAGACACCTCTTAAATATTAAATGGCAAACCATACAGGAAAAGATGCTTCATATTTAATGTCACGTTTTCTATGGCATATGAATTTGGCTGGACTTCCCCCCCAAACTTCATAACTAGGAATGTTTTTTGTTACTACACTTCCCGGATATACGACAGCTCCTTCAGCAAGAGTAACACCTGGCATTATTAATACATTAGGAAATACCCATGAATTTGACCCAATTTGTACTCTTCCTTTTACAAGCTTTGCAAATGGATCATCTAAATCATGACCCATTGTATAAATTTTAACGCAATGCGAGATATTAACATTATCACCAATATCTAACCCACCTCTATTATCCAGAAAGCAGCCATAGTTAATCGTTGAATGCTTACCTATTGATAAACTGCCGATATCAAATATTTTAACTTTGCGATGAACCGTACTCTTATTTCCCACAATAGCTCTAAATAAAACACGTAACAAGAATCGCCTAACCACAAAAAAAGTCGATAGTGATAAGATAGCATTTAGAAAACCTATAATCACTTTTTTAGCATTCAACTTAATCAGTTTCATCATGTTCGCATCTCATTTGCTTTGAGAACCAATCCGATATTTTAATATCCTTGAAGTCAAGATACTGGAGTTCCTTAGGCGCAAAACTAGGATTATTGCCACCATAAAAAGTTGAAAACAGGACGCCGTCGATTTTTAAATTACGAGTTTTTCTGAATAAAACATCCCGCCTATCAATAACTAATTTATTGTTAACCCATAACTTCACAATTCCATTTTGAAAATTAACCGTATTGAGCTTAACTTTAAGAGTTATATTTTGCCATTCTCCGCGAGGATAAAACCATGGCAAGCCAGATAATCCAACCCCCCACTTCTGTTTTTTGTCTTCCTGAGGAAGATATGCATAAACTTTGCCCATACCATTCTCTACCCAAAGTAAACGAACACTGAATCCATCATATCCGTTTGGTATTTTTCCTCCAGTATTTCCATTTCCACCATATAGACCTGGTAACTTTCCCCCTTTAACGAAATCAAAAGATTTAGGAAATCGAACAGAATACTGTATAATAGCACATTCCTTATTTCTACTATAAAACGGGGCCCATTTAAAATTCATCCCTCCAGATGGAAGATGTTTACTTTTCATCGATTGAGGATCAAAGGAACCTGCTGGATAATACACTCTGAACGCACCTTCCTTTTCATCGAATACATAATAATTCCGGATCCCTTCAATATTCAGAATATCTTGTTTAAAAGTATCGTTAAGACCTAATTTTTTAAAATCCAACTCATCTGCTAAAGATTGTCTAGGCATTATTAAAGATAAGGCTATGCAGATAACGTTAAGATCAAACGTTATCCTTAAGCCATTTTGTAAATTCATCAATTGCATCTTTCACCTTTTGATGATTTTTAGTTATCTCTTGTTCCAAATTAACTCTTAACTGTTCTTTATCTTTCCTGAAACAGATCAATGCTTCATCAAAAGCTTTATGTTCCGCTATTTTCACTATAATATTTCCGTCCGAAATCATATCATGAACTTTTAGCAGTTTATTCTCAATTGCAACAGCAATTGTTGGTACACCTAAAGAAGCAGGAAGCAGTACACCATGCGCTCTAGAGCTGATGATAACTTCACTATTGCCAACGAATTCATTCATGAATTCAACTATCGAATAGTTTCTTGCATCCCAAACCAGCCAGTCAATATTATCATTTTTTGCAATTAAGTCCTCTTCACGTTCTTTATACACTGATACGAACCGAACCTTTTCACCATTATTAATCAAATAGTTACCAAATTTAATCAACTCTTTAGTAAAATCCTGCCCATTCTTATCATGTGGCCAATCTCTTAATACAATTGAGATATACCCCTTGTCAGAATAGTATGGCTTTTTTATCTGATTAGGGTACCAAATGTCAGATAATAAAGTAGGATCAGTAAATTCTGAAACAGACTCATTGCCAAGCATTTTACAATAGGCTTTACTTTTATCATCCCTAACCGAAACATAGTCACATTTATTTATTATTTCAACTGCACGCTGATATCCCTTGCCGTGATTATCAAATGGTCCTAAGCCAATACAAAATGCAGCAAGTTTCCTTGGTATATAAATTTTATCTAACCCGCCGCACGAGGATACCTTCAGTCGTTCTATCGCAGTGAATAGATTTTCTTGGGCTTTTATAGATTTTATAACTTTAGAAATTAAACTCGATTTGACTCCGGGAGGTGGGTTAAATGAAAAAAATTGCCCCCCCCCACCAAACACAACAACATCCGCTGAGATAGGTTTTTTTATATGTATCCAGTCAATATTAGAATTATATTTTCTTGCTAGTGATGGGTGTTCAACCCCTACTGAAATAAATTTTTCCGGCACTACCTTCTTTACTATATTTATAACACTCAACATCAGTACATCATCACCGATATTACCAGGGGCATACGCGCCACGAATATATATTTTATTTTTTTTCATGAACGATTTACTTCCTTATTTTTATCAAATCTATAGATTTGAATACTGAAAAAACCATAATAACAACACATGCTATAGCTTTAAGAATCAGGCTGTCAATTCGAAAGCTTACATAAATAGAAATCATGGGAACAAAAATCAAAGTTAAGACATGTATATTAAAAATCATGGATATGTCAATAATCTTCCTTTTTAAAAAATAAGGTATTGTAATTATGAAATGTATAAACTGTGAAAAAAACAACGCACCAGTAATTCCAACAGCTCCATATTTTTTAGTTTTCCAAGTCAACGCTACAAATATAAACGCCCATCCTAAATTGCTCAGCACGCTGAACCATGATAGATTTAATATAATTATTTTTCTAGCAACCCCCCCCTTAAATGATGTTAAAATTGCGCTAAATAATACAAATATTACGCTAACTTTAAAGTCAGAGGTTAAATTAAACTTCCCATAAATCCTTACAAACAAGTCAACAAAAATAATAAGAGGCACTGTGCATATTACCGTAAAAAGCCAACTCGAATAGAAATTAATTCTATCTAGCAACTCATTGTTTTTATCTTTATTTGCAGCCAACATAGGAATTAAAACAGCACCTAGCACAACAGAAACTTGCGTAAAAATAGAACTCCATTGCATTGATGCAGCAAAAACCGCAAGTTGGTTAAGACCATCTGAAAGGACTGACAATAGCTTATTAGAATACCACGTAATAGGAGCAACAATAATGCCGGTGAGGAAAACTGGCAACCCTACATGGGTAATAACTCCTCTTTCTCGCCATGAACTTTTAATAATAAATCTGACATGATTTTTTTTAAGTATAAAAAATATAAAAAGGATACTTATAATAAGAGTCACTGACTGGCTAATAATTACGCTATAAAATGCTCCGCTAATACCATATTTAGATGTTAATACATATGCAAATGGTACGGATATACCTGCATAAAGCAAATTGATCGCTGCATTTAATTTAAAATTTCTAAAACCGGAAAAAACGCCCTGAACCCACCCCAATCCAATCGTAAGAACAATAATACCAGCTGTACTGCTAACAAATATCAAATAGTCTTCATGAAACAGCAAGTATATAGAAAATTCATTAGGAAAAAAATTGGCGCAAAGACAAATAGTTGATGCGAACAACATAGAAAAAATTAATGTTGCCACGATTCCCGCGCCTACCTTATTTTTATCAAATTCTATATATTCAGCTATATGCTTAGAGGTGGCGGTTGTTATCGATTGAGAGAAAACATTCGCGAGCATCACTACCACGCTTTGTATTATCGCAAATATAGCAAACTTTTCTGCTCCTAAAATTCTAGCCACAATAATTCCAACAATAACAAATGAAATCTTATTTGCAAAAGTTGAAATCATACTCCAGGTTGAGTCTTTTAACAATCTCGATAAAATTGAATTATTTTGCATATGCATATACCCTATACAACTTCTTTTCTGTTAAGTAATATCATAACGGCTCCCCCAACAATAATCCCTAAGGAATAAGGGTGATAAGGTATAGCTGACACAAAATACATTATTAAACAAAATATTATAACTGCTTTTTTTACGTTTGCTTCAAGACCATTAACAGCAACCTTTGTAAATAAAGCAATAAGCATAAGTCCAAACAATCCATATTTAACATACATTGTTAAATATAAGCTATCAACGGAAATGTTTTGGGTCTCAAGACCACGGTATGCAAACCACGGGATATCAAAATATGTTCCAGCTCCCAATCCAAATATATAGTTATACCATGACATTTTATCAATTAAACTTAGAGCAGGTGAAAATCTGTTAGTGATCTGGAAGAGCAGTACATCGCCTGAAAATCCATTTACCACCCTATCAGCACCAACATAAACACTCACCCCCAAAAAAAGACCAGCAACAAGAATAGCGGATAGGGAGTATATAGCCATTTTCTTTACATCTTTAACGCTAACAAAGATTATACTTGCGAAGATGGCCAAAAGCATAAAGCGGGAGTTACCAACTAGCACACAAAGAATTGCTGCATAGAAACATAATCTAGCCCATTTTCCACATTCATTCTTCATGTTGCTAGTAAAATAATTGATAATGTATATCGCTGCAACGTAAGTTGATGCATCAAGATATCTATAAGAGTTATCTTCATAATATTCATCTTTATACACTGATACTCCAAGTCTCGGTAATATCAGATGAATAATGCTAAATATAAACATTACAAACAAAATCTTAAATATTGTATTTTTATTATAGCCATCAATCCTCAGCACTAACCCAGAGAAATAAACAGCTGTAAAAATCATTATAACTGGCCGAATATCTTTTAATAGATATTTATCTACAATATTATTACTGACAACAGACACAAGTATAATACATAGATATGTAAAAATACCGAAAAGAGTCGAGTACGGAATAGAGATATTTTTCTCACTACTATAACTCATGATGCTTTTAAGTATTAGTATAAAAAAACCAATCAGATAGAAATCAAAATAGTACACCCCTTGCAGCGATATAAAATCTGCGTAGGAGTTCCCTGTAGGTATAATGGCTATAATCAAAAGAAATATAAAAAAAGATTTTTTTGGCGAGCCAATCAACATTATAATAGAAAACACTATGAACATCGAGAAGATTATAAAAAACATATTCTTATTTCCTATTACATTTTTTCCCTATACACACTCCAGCTACATAATTAATTATCATTCATATTCCTTTTATTTTCCTATTGAACTCTTTCTTATTTATTCATTTCTATGGAGCACAAACCCGCTGAAAAACAGGTAATTCTTCGACGAATTACCTGATATTTCAATAACTATTTTTCATCTGTGTATGAATATCCATAACTACTATATCCATATGAATAATAGTTACTTGCCTTCTTCACAACACCATTGAGTATACAACCTTTAACGCTAACACCGCTGTGCTCAAATCTCTTAACACTAATTTCAATTTCTTTGGCTGTATTTTGTTCAAATCGTGCGATCAACAGTGTGGTGCCAACATAGTTACCTATTATTGCGGCATCTGTTACTGCGAGAATTGGAGGTGTATCCAAAACAACGATATCATAATGTGAACTGGCCCAATTAATCACCTCTCCGAAATGACGATGCATCAGCAACTCAGCAGGATTTGGTGGTACCATTCCTCTTGATATAAAATCAAAACCAATTGAGTCTATTTTTTTTATAGCTTTCGATATTTCAATTTTCCCAGATAATATATCTGATAGCCCATTATCATTACTCACATTGAATAGTCTATGTGTGTACCCTTTACGCATATCTACATCAATATAGAGAACCTTCTTACCTGTTTGTGCAATAACTGCTGCTAAGTTAGAGCTCACGAAAGTTTTTCCTGCATTCGGGCTTGCCCCCGAAATCATTAATACATTATTCCTAGCTTCCATCATTGCAAAATGGAGGCTGGTCCTAAGCCCTCTAATTGATTCTATTGCTAAATCAGCGGGATTATCCAATGCTAATAAAGCATTTTTTTGCTCAAGCTTATTCTTACTCCAATTCCGAGTTTTATCTGCTTTCTTAGCATATTCTTCTGAAACGGGGATGCTTGCATAAACATTAATCCCCAGTTCTTCTAGTTGTTCTGGTGTTTCAATCCCTCGACGTAAGAACACACGAACGAGAACTAAGCCAACAGATACAACCCCTCCAAGAATTACACCAATTAACACCACTAATATTTTATTAGGTTTGACGGGTTTTGGCTGAGTTACAGCTTCATCAATAATGCGTACGTTACCTATTGCACTTGATTTTGCAATATTTAATTCCTGCTGACGATTCAGTAATTGCATATATACTGCACGACCAGATTCAACATCTCGACTCAATCGAAGTATGTCTTGCTGTGTTTCCGGCATTGCTGAAACTCGTTTATTTAGTTTAGCTTTTTCATCTTGTAATGTTTTTCTCTTCTCCATTAATGCTTTATATGTCGGATGTTCTTTAGTATAAAGCTGAGATATTTCTGACTCTCTAAATGTTAATTCATTTAACTGATTGTCTACATTAACAATTTGATCAAGAACTGATTTTGCTTCTAGCGATAAATCTACCGAGTCATTTTTTTTGCGAAATGCATTCAATTTATCTTCAGCTAAATCAAGTTCATTTCGAACTTTTGGCAGTTGATTGTCTAAAAACTCTAAACTTTTTTCATCTTGTGCTGCTTGCCTTGCAATATTTTGAGTTAAATAATTATTAGTAATACTGTCTACAGTTTTTTTAATTAATGAAGCATCATCACCAATTAACGAAACATTTAAAATACCTGTATCCTTCCCTTGATCAGTAACATTAAGATATTTTTGCAACTCAGTTATTGCCTGCAATTTAGAAATATAGCTAATTGTGAATTCAGTACCAACATCAGCATTTATTTTGTCAATTTTTATTGAGATCGCTTTACCATCTACTAATTCACCTACTATTCCATTAATACTAAAATCATCACCTGATAATAAATATCTATTGTCCCCTAATACCTTTAGCGTCAATTCTAATGGTTGATCGTTATTCTCAGATAGGGGCATATTTAAATGTGAGATCGAAACCTCTCCACTTTTTTCCCCAGTAATCCGGGCTATCCCACGGCCAATTAACGGTATATAATTTTGCTGAATTTCAGTTTGTAAGTTTAAATCATCTACCGTCTTTCCGAGGATCATACGAGATTGTAATAATGCAATTTCTGGGGCAGATTGCGGTTGGCTATCAGGAAGCATTTGGCTAATATTACTTAGTATGGCATTGGCTTGCTTCTGCTCAACCTGAACGAGAGCATCAGCTTGATATATAGGAGTTGCAAAAAGTGCATAAATAATTGCTATTAATGTAAATAATGAAGTGACCGATATAATTAATTTTCGATGATCGATTAGCTCTCCAACTAATCTAGATAAATCGATTTCACTCGCATCGTTCACATTTGTTTTGTTAGCTGATGATGACATAACCTAATTCCTGATTTTATGCGCTTAGTTTTTTAGCCCAGAACTTTCCGGCTTGCTCAATTAATTTATAGACAGACAGGAACGCTTCTTCGCTTTTTTTATAGGGATCCGGGATTTCCCGTTGATCTATCCAATGTCCAAAAAGCATTGTTTTACCTCTTGCCTCTGGAGCAATCCGACCAATTTGTTCTAAATGATATTTTTCCATTACTAAAATCAAATCATATTGTCGCCCCAAAGAGGAAGTAAACTGCTGTCCACTATGCCCCTCCAAAGAGATTCCATGCTGAGCGGCAATTTTCACCGCGCTAGGATCTGCTGTATGATTAACGAGTGCTCCAGTACCCGCCGAGTCAATTTTTTTATTAGGTAACAAATCCCTGAGAAAGCGCTCCCCTATGGGCGAACGACAAATATTCCCAGTGCATACAATAAGAATTCTGTCAAACATTTCTATCACCAAGTTCTAATAAACTTGCCGGTTTCAGTCATATCATGGACACCAGTTATTGTTGGTACCAACTGGGAAATCACGCGATTCCAACGAACAATAGGAGCAGTAGTAACATAAACAATGTCATATGGTTGTAACTGGAATTCTGTACCCAGTACCATTGCTGAAGCATCTTGAGCATTAAGTTGATAAATATTAGCGATTTTACCTTGCTTATCATCTTTTAACTGTCGAATAACAAAGACTCCTGTAGCATCACTAAATGTCTGTGACATACCTTCGGCATTTCCTAGCGCTTCAGCTACAGTCATACCACTGCGATCCATTTTTAAAGTACTCTGTTTGCCAACCTCTCCCATTACAAACACTTTCAAGTCGTCATTTCGAGGAACAAACAAAATATCCCCAGGATAAAGGAGGTGGTTTTGGGTTAGATCGCCTTTTTGCATTAACGCATATAATGAGATTTTTGTATCCTTACCATTATGCGTAAGAACCACATTTCGCCAATCAGCATCAGGCGCAAGACCACCAGCAGTATTAATGGCATCCATAACAGTTAATGGAATATTCGTGATTGGCTGTTGTCCTGATTTTACGACTTCGCCCGTCACATATGCCTTTTGGGAACGAAATGCAGCAATGCTAACGTCAACTTGAGGGCTTTCAATGTAAGTAGTCAAACGACTAGCGATATCTTGACGTACTTGACTGAGGGTTTTTCCTGCCACCTGGACTTTACCAATATACGGGTAGAATATAGTACCGTCAGAATTGACCCAGTTGCCTGTATCGCTAGCGCTACGGTATTGCCCTGCTGGGGTAGTCAGTTCCGGATGATCCCATACCGTGACCATCAACACATCACCAATTCCAATACGATATTCATAGCTTTGGAGTAAGCTATCCAACTGCGGGTTAGGTCGAGCCAGAATAGTTTCTGGACGCAGTTGATCAATTAGGCCTGGCGTCATCGGATAAACATTTATCAGTTTATCCAAATCATAGTCACTATCCGGGAGTTCCACTGTGTTCTTGCGCAAGCTATTTAATCCCTGCCCTGGAACAATGGTACAACCCACCAAAAGACTCATTGCTAACGCCACTGCTGAAACCCTAATAATTTTTTTCTTCATAATGTCACATCATCAATAATTCAAATTTTACCAAGTTCTGAGTTGCTGCTTTGAGTCGCTACTAGCTTGAAGCTATTTTCTGTCCAACCACTAGTTTTCCCGCTCATTACATAGCTCTCATTCTATAAACTAAACGGAATCTCTATCCCGGCACTGGCGCCTATATCATCACTATCACTGTTATCGGCATTGGTGTACCAAAGATTTGTATTCAGGCGAACCGACTTATAAACATCGCCACTCCAGCCCAGTTGAACCCCTTTCAAAGTATCCGAGTGAGGGAATGCTTTATTAATCAATTGATTTTCAGGATTGACTTTCGCATATACCAAGCGTGTACTCCATCGCTGATTATCTTCCGTTACCAGTTCGACTTTTCCAGCCACTAATTGGCCATCCCCTCCCATTGCATCACCCAATGGGTAACCCTGTTGGTAGTAACCATCTTTATAGATGTGGTGGGTATAAATATAATCTGTACGACTCCTGTCATCACGAGTGTCATGGGTCTCTACATACCAGTTAACGGCATTTTTGCCCCAAGCATGATGCCCTTCAACCCCGGCAAGATACATATTAGCGGAAGGCAGATAGCCCGCTTCATCCTCACCAACCATCTGGCCATAGACACTGATCGGCCAACCAAGTGTCGGCTCCAGCTTGAATTTAAAATCGAAACCAGCTAGCTGGTTACCTGGTTCATTGTCGGTGCCGGTATTATCCTGACCGGTAAACCCATCCCAGAAGCTACTAAACGATTGTGGTCGCCCTTCCCCACCCCACTGCATAATGCGTGAGGCACCAAGTTCCAGCGACTGGAATGGTGAGAAGGTCAAACGACCACCAATGATTTTGGTATGCGGCACCGCAGTATACTGATTCATCTGACTGGCGGAAATTTGATACTGCCACGGACCAATCCAGCGTAACCACCATGTCTCCGGAGCAGCTTGCTCTGCGCGCTGCATTAATAAACCGGTCATTGGTCTGGCTGCATCGCCGCGGATCAGACTGCCTTCATAACCCGGCCCCCACCATTGCGGCACTTGACCGAAAGATAACCACTGATTCCAGAACTTGACGGCGCCATATGCGCCATTGGCATTAAAACGTGAACCGTTGCTAATACGTTCGCCGCCTTCAACATTGCCCTGCAGATGCACATCCCACCACTCACCGCTGTTATTAAAAGCAAGAGATAGCGAGTTATCTGCCGGCTGGCTTTGGCCAAAGCCCTGTGGCGTGCCTGGTTGGTCAGTCGACGTATAGCCGCTAACGCGAAAATCCGCCTTCAGATTAGAAAGCCGCTGATTGATGCGCGCCAGTACGACTTGTTCAGAGGAATATGAAGGTTTTGCTTTTTTCAACGCTCGGGTGATTTCTTCCTGACTGAGCGGCCAGGTGGAAAGACTGAGATGAATGACCCCACGATCGGAAAGCCATGCCAGATCGTTACGGAGTTCATTATCATTTTGCACCAATCCAGCTGCATATACCTGTGAGCTAACTGATGCAACCAGACCCAAAGCAAGTGCGATACGAGCAATTTTCATCATTGTTCAAGTTCCATTTACGAGTCCCTTCCCACCAGGTGGGTACGGCAATGGGGATTTTTAAGAATCAGGAGCTTATGAGTTCAACAAGCCTTTTTTTTACAACAGCGATCCATCGCCTCGATAGACAACCCCCTCAAAGTACGAGCGGTTTGCTGTAAACGGATGTGAACTTAACGCATTCATAATGTAAGCGATATTGGTTGCCAAGGCTACTTTCACGGACTCAATAATGTGCACATGATCAGAAGTCGATGACGTAGCTCGGCGTAGGGCTGATTGACTCAGGCCTTTTCAATACGAGGAGGACCGGGGAACTGGATACGCTACCGCCCTTGGCTTAACAGCTACCAACGCACTGTACCTCTTATCCAGCAATTTTCTTTACGTCCTGTTGTTGGTTAATTAACCACAACTATTATTTTTACCGCCCCGAGTTTACGAGATTCTTCCTGCAAATGGCAGTATAAATTTAACCACACAGACCTGTTAAGATGATATTTTTCATTTTCCCCGGCAGGATTTCATCCGTTAATAAGATTATTTGATGGATTCTTTCCCCATCCGGCATGATATTACCACCGCAACAGTATGGATACGTAACTGCATGATTATAAAGAAAATAAAATAATCCGCATGATTAATGCAAAAAAACAACTATAGAACAGTCAACTACAAAATATGATAGCCATCATTACCCACTTCGTTTATGGGTTCCAGAAAGATAACTCTGATTTCCGAAATTCCGTTTTGATTTAAGAATCATCCTAGCCGCAATATCATGATAGTTCGTGCTTTCAAGTATTCTGTTAACATTATTATGTTTCATCTTTATGAAAGCCACGATTCTATTATCCCTTAATTGTCCGCAGTCTGGCATTTTATCATACCAATCACCCCAGGCTGATAATGTACAGCTTGGTCGAATTGCATGATTAATATATATGCTTATGCAGATCGGCTCTGGTGAACGGTTTGTCCAATGGGCCGATCATGGTTGCAACTTCCCCCAGCAGCGATTGTGTTGGCGCTTTAGCCCCGGTGTTTAACAGCACAAGGGGAATGATTACCATGCTCAGCGCTCCTGCCCATGAGATCTGCGCAGTGCGCGATGAATGCGTACGCCATTGCAACAGCAGAAAAATCAAACTCCCGCAGGCTCCGAGGATAAATCCACTCACCACTTCCGATACCGAATGTGCATGCATCATCAAACGGGAATAGCCAACTATGACAGCAAGGGCATAACCTACGAATACGGCGCTACAGCGGACGGAGAAAGGCGCCCGTGAGGTTAACAGCCATAAAAGGATTGGCCAAAAAGCGGTAGAAAGTGCGGTATGTCCGCTGAAACCGGTAAAATCGATTTCCCGTATGCCAATACCCCAGCCCATAAAAGCCAGCTTTGAAATACACACGACAGTACCCGTAATGCCAAAAAGCAACGCCCATTGCCAGGCCAGCGTCCGGGATGCTTTACGCAGCGCCAGCACCGCAAACAGCACCACTGCACTAGGCAGTAGCACGGTACTATCGCCAAAAAAAGAGACTAATTGCCAGTTCATTTACGCTTCATCCTCTGACGATACATCCCTTTTCCCTGTATCTTATCCATGATCTCCCTATGGGCATATTCATCCATCAACATTACGTTTTTATGCATGTATCACCGTTGTTTAATGGGTAAACATGATCTCAGTCAAGTTTTATTTCGCATCGCTAGCTTTTGTTGCGTACATTTCGTTAAGAAAGCTCACACTAAGAAACTATCAGCTAAGCATTATTTTAACTCATCTGACCAAATGCCCGGCTCACGCCCTGCCCATCATCGATAAGCCATCAAATCCACATACTTGATAAGATTCAACTGAGATGAAAATCTCATTGCATTTACTGCACCGAATGCTAATAACCTCGGTCTCATTTCAGTTGGATCTTGTTACGCTGGCGCGACACCAAACATCTTGATGTTATCTGCACGCCAGCTCTCGCTCGTATTAAGCGATCAGTTTCACGCCAGCAGCTTCTTGATGCTCTCGCGGAATTTGGTCCCTTCTTTATGGTTACGTAAGCCGTAACTCACAAAAGCCTGCATGTAACCCATTTTTTTGCCGCAGTCGTAGCTCTCACCGGTCATCAACATGGCATCGACAGACTGTTTCTTTGCCAGTGCCGCAATAGCATCCGTTAATTGAATACGGCCCCAGGCGCCAGGTTCAGTACGCTCGAGTTCTTCCCAGATATCAGCAGACAGCACATAACGACCTACGGCCATCAGGTCAGAGTCGAGCGTTTGTGGTTCGTCTGGTTTTTCAATAAATTCAACAATACGGCCAATCTCTCCTTCCACTTTCAAGCCATCTTTGGTTTGAATGACGGAATATTCAGAGAGATCGCCAGGCATTCGTTTGGCCAGAACCTGGCTGCGCCCGGTTTCATTGAAACGCGCGACCATTGCCGCCAGGTTATAACGTAGCGGATCGGCGCTTGCGCCATCAAGAATGATATCCGGTAACACCACAACAAACGGATTATTGCCAACGGCCGGGCGCGCACAGAGGATAGAATGCCCCAGGCCCAGTTGCTGGCCCTGACGAACGTTCATTATCGTTACGCCTGGCGGACAAATCGCCTGAACTTCGGCTAATAGTTGACGCTTAACACGCTGCTCGAGTAGCGCTTCCAGCTCATAGGAGGTATCAAAATGGTTTTCTACAGCATTCTTAGATGAATGGGTGACCAGCACAATTTCTTTGATTCCGGCGGCGACAATCTCATCGACGATATACTGAACCATCGGCTTATCAACGATTGGCAGCATCTCTTTCGGTATCGCTTTGGTGGCAGGCAACATATGCATCCCTAACCCTGCTACCGGAATAATTGCTTTCAAACTCACCATTATTTCATCCACCTATATGGTTATAAACTTTCGAATTTTTGTCAGAACGTTGATGTCACTGGCATTTGTTTGTGATGGTACAGCATCGTGTCGCGCACGACTTTAACCAAAATCCTAAATTACTCTCTTAGTCCAAGAATACACGCAAAAAATGCTAGCTGACAGGTCGCTTTAAGAAAATTCTCACGCGTTTGTCCTGGTCAATCGGCCTTCGAATAAACAGAGCAAGAAAAACGCTTAATCCATTGTTATTAAACAATAATAATTGATCCATGTTCCTGGCGATAAGCTACTTACTCTGCAGATTTAACACCTTCTTTCTTAAAAATCACCGTGGTAAGCCACTACAGAAAAAGTCAAATCCCATGCGAACGAGCAATTTGGCGATAGCAATCAGCAAAATCGTCTAAACTTTGGACAAAAGCTTCGCTAACTAACCTTCTTACCCGTGGATTAACCCCTTGGCCATCGATGATACTGCTGATTTTATGCAACATTGAGCCATGTTAAGGGTCTTATTAAACGCAGGTCCTGACAAGCTACGGAATTCAGTAGGAATATTCCCCTTAATAACATTTTGGTGAAAAATACGGCAATATTTTGACTTTACCCGTTGTTAATAACCCCTCCTTATCCCTGCTATTACCGCACAGTAATTACAGGGATTTCTAATTAATTCCAAATCAGCCCAGATCGATCTTAAACACCCGATATTTAGCAGTGGTTAATTACGTTACCGCTTTCGTTTGATATGCCAGACTGGTGCGCGTTGCCGCGATAAATCGTTGCATTTTACCTGGCGCTTATCCATGATCGATAGATCATACGATTATGTTGTAAAGGTTCTAAGTGATTATGGAATGGATTGCCGATCCCTCGATCTGGGCTGGTCTCATTACACTGGTGGTTATCGAACTGGTTCTGGGGATAGATAACCTGGTATTTATTGCGATCCTTGCTGAAAAGCTTCCCCCGGCACAACGCGATCGCGCTCGCGTTACCGGCCTGCTATTGGCAATGGTGATGCGTCTGGTACTGCTGGCGTCAATTTCCTGGTTAGTCACCCTCACGACACCGCTCTTCAACTGGCATGACTTAAGCTTCAGCGCCCGCGATTTGATCATGTTATTTGGTGGACTGTTCCTGCTGTTTAAAGCCACCGTTGAGCTTAATGAGCGGCTGGAAGGAAAAGACAGTAATAACCCCACGCAGCGTAAAGGCGCGAAGTTCTGGGGCGTGGTGGCGCAAATAGTCGTACTTGATGCTATTTTCTCGCTGGATTCGGTCATTACCGCGGTGGGTATGGTTGATCACCTGGCGGTGATGATGGCAGCGGTCATCATTGCCATTACGCTGATGCTGATGGCCAGCAAAGCTCTCACACGCTTTGTCAACAGCCACCCCACGATCGTCATTCTGTGCCTGAGTTTCCTGCTGATGATCGGTTTTAGCCTGATTGCCGAAGGATTTGGTTTCCCAATCCCGAAAGGCTATCTGTATGCCGCCATCGGTTTCTCGGTGATGATCGAATCGTTCAACCAGTTAGCCATCTTCAATCGCCGCCGTTTCCTCTCGGCCAATCTGACCATGCGACAGCGGACGACT
Source organism: Klebsiella sp. SYXHC3 (assembly GCF_057196925.1). NCBI lineage: Bacteria > Pseudomonadati > Pseudomonadota > Gammaproteobacteria > Enterobacterales > Enterobacteriaceae > Klebsiella > Klebsiella sp. SYXHC3. The sequence goes on from NZ_JBXUNG010000001.1 coordinate 1,166,636, forward strand.
GAAGCGGTGATGAATCTGCTAAGCGGGCGCAAAGAGAATGCAGAGCTTGATACCGAGACGGCAACCATGGTCGCCGACCAGGGCGAAAGTCCGTTGTTTAATCCGCAGGAACGCTTAATGATTGAGCGCGTTCTCAATCTGAATCAACGTACCGTCAGCAGCATTATGACTTCACGTCATGATATTGAGCACATCGACTTAAGCGCGCCTGAAGAGGAAGTTCGCGCACTGCTGGAGAAAAACCAGCATACCCGTATTGTCGTCACCGGCGGCAACGATAACGAAGATCTGTTGGGGGTTGTTCATGTTATCGACCTGCTACAACAGTCATTACGCAATGAGCCGCTGGATTTACACGTTCTGCTACGCCAACCGCTTATTTTTCCGGAAACCTTGCCGTTGCTCCCGGCGCTGGAGCAGTTTCGCCAGGCGCGGACGCACTTTGCTTTTGTGGTTGACGAATTTGGCTCCGTTGAAGGCCTGGTAACCATCAGCGATGTTATGGAAACCATTGCGGGTAATCTGCCTAATGAAGTCGAGGAGATCGATGCTCGTCATGACATTCACAAAAACGCCGATGGCAGCTGGACCGCTAACGGCCATATGCCGCTGGAAGATCTGGTTCAGTACGTTCCGCTGCCGTTGGATGATAAACGTGAATATCACACAATAGCCGGATTATTGATGGAATATTTGCAGCACATTCCTGCCGCTGGCGAAGAAGTGAAAATCGGCGGTTATACGCTGCGTACTCTGGAAGTGGAAAGCCACAGGGTGCAGAAAGTACAGATTATCCCGCCGGTTGAAGTAGAAGATGAATTAGATTATGAAGTGTGAATGAAGTTGAGGGTTAAGCCGCCGCGAGTTGCTCGCGGCGGCTTAATGATTACAGCTTATCAAGCAGTTTCTTCACATCTTTGCCGTTCTGGCTATTACTGTTGCGTTCCGCCCACTCATTCAAACGCTGTCTGGCTTCGTCCTGCAACTGCTTACGCAGGATCTGATCTACCTGTAGGCTATAGCTTAGCGACTGCCACTTGCCATAGATACGTAGCGGGATTGCCGTCTGCTTGAGACGATCAATAAGCTTGCTTTCGCCTTTCCAACCGCCTAACACCCGCACGTTGAAATGCATGTCGCAATCCTCTGCTTGCAGATTCAGATTACCTTGCCCGGTCAACGCCATCATTGCCGACTGTCCCTGCAAGCCGTTAAGCGTGATTTGGCCATTATTCAGGGTCAAATCACTGCTTAATGCGTCAAGCTGGGTCGCGTTATCGAAGTTTTCCTGCGCCTGTACATTAGTGCTCCTCGCCACAGCCTGTTGTACTAGCTGCTGGAAGTTGAGCCCTTCGGTACGCGTATCCTTCATCTGCAGCTGTGCCTGTCCCTGCCAGTTGCGACGGAAGTCTTCTGCATCAATGCGCGGCCCCGAGAAATCACCTTTCAGGGATAATTTCCCCGTCAGGTTAATCGGGTAGTTAAACGCCTGCAAAATGGTACCGATTTCCACATTATCCAGTTGTGGCTGGAAAGCGACATGCGAAGTGTTGCCTCTGACATCCAGCATCCCAGGTAACGAGAGACGTCCCTCTCCCAGACTACCCTCCAGCTGTTTCACCGTCAGCAGCCCCTGCTGGTTAGTGATATCACTCTTCACCTGGCTGAATCGCATACCACGCCACTGCACCTGGTCCGCCGACAGCGCCAGTTGGCCGTTAAAGCCAAGCAAACTATGATAATCCTGTTGAATATCGCTATCAGCAATCACAGGGCGTAGCTGTCTCGGCTGGCTTTGTCCACGCTGATCGACATTCCCTTCATTGGCCGTCGCGCTTTGTGCAAGCAAACTATCCAGATTCAGGGTGGTCGCCTGCAGGTTTAGCGCCCAGTCAGGTTTCTCCCCCAGTACAACACTACCGCTGCCGGTAATTGCGCTGCCATTAGCAGTGAGATTGAGATTGTTGAAATCGAGTTTTTTCGCTTCTTCGATCCAGCTGGCTTGCAGACTTCCCTGCCCGCTCAGGCCGTCCGGCGGCAGCTCCGCCCCACGTACCTGCCAGTTAAGCTGCGAAAAATCCGCTTTTAAAGAGTGAGGGTAATCGCCGCCCTGAACCTGGGCGGTAAAGGACAACGTTAAGTCACGTTGATCGCGATTGACCCTGCCGGAGAAATCTACCGTCGCCAGATGGTTGTCATCCTGCTCCATCTGTAAGCGTATATCGCGCACGGTAACCTGTTCGCCATTTTCATGCTGGAAGAACAGGACGCTATCGGCCACCTGCAGTTTACGGACATCGTAGGACCATCCGCGATCTTGCGGCGCCTGCGGCAACGTATTGTCATGTGGCACCACCGGCGCGTTCTGGTTACGCACCGCTTCCGTTTTCGCGGTAAGCTGAATGACCGCGCCTTTCAACATCACCTGCTTCACCTGCAGTTGGTGAGAAAGTAGCGGCATCAGCGCAACATCCAGCCGCATGTTATCGGCACGCACAACCGGTTCGGAAGCGCCTGGCGCCGTCAGCGCCATACGACCGGAGAGAATACTCAGCTGCGGCCAAACATGCCAACGCAGCGGCCCGTCAAGCTTCAGTTGATAGCCGCTACGCTCCGCCACTTCCTGCACCATATAGTTGCGGAAGTCATTAGGGTTGACCAGCAGCACCAGCGCAGCGAGCCCCGCAACAATGACGGTCAACAAGATCATCAGCGTGGTCAGAATTCGTCTCATGGCATCCTCGATAAGCCGCTAACTTTATCAATCCTTGTCGATTCGACTCGCTACCGCGCCCTGCTGGTCGCGATATTTGGCATCTTCACGGCGGTTATATGGCCGCGCCGCCGGGCCCGAAAGCGGCTCAAAGCTCAGCGCGCCAATGGGCATTCCCGGGCGCAACGCCAACGGCAGCTTGCCGGAATTATAGAATTCCAGCACGATGCAGCCAGACCAACCCGGATCAATACGGTGCGCAGTGACGTGTACCATCAGCCCAAGGCGCGCCAGTGACGAACGGCCATCAAGCCAGCCGACGAGGTCAGCCGGAAGCGTTACTGACTCATAAGTCACAGCCAGCGCTAATTCTCCTGGATGAAGATAGAAAGCCTCGCCTTCCGGCAGTACGATCTCTTCGCTCATTACCCGGTCCAGCGCCGCGCTCACTTCCGCCTTCGGGCCGCTCAGGTCAATAAACGGCGCCGTATGACCGCGGAAGGTACGGAATTTATTGCCTAAGCGAACGTCAACGGTGGCGCCGTTAATTCGATCCACCGGCGGGCGCGGGCTGATTGCCAGGCGCCCTTCATCCAACCAGGCTTCTATATCTCGGTCACACAGACGCATGAGCTTTCTCCTTTAAGGCATCTAGCCCTTACGCTTTCCGGGAATAAGGGCAATTGGGATTCTCTTTGCACGTTACACAATTAGTACGTGTTATTCAAAGAACTGACTGATTTTGGCCTTCAGAATATCGATGGCAATACGGTTTTTACCGCCGCGCGGGACAATGATGTCAGCATATTGCTTGGAAGGTTCAATAAATTGCAGGAACATTGGCCGCACCGTCTTCTGATACTGCGCCATCACCGAGTCCATGGAACGGCCACGCTCGTTAACATCACGCTTGATGCGGCGCATCAGACAGATATCCAGCGGGGTATCGACGAAAATAGAGAAGTTTAATTCATTGCGCAGTCTGGCATCCGTCAACAGCAGGATCCCTTCGAGAATGATCACTTTCTTCGGTTGAATATGAATAGTTTCCGGCATACGCGTATGTTCAACGTAGCTATACACGGGCAATTCAATTGGCTGGCCGCTTTTCAGCGTCTGTAAATGCTGGAACAGCAAGCTATGATCCATTGAGCTTGGATGGTCATAGTTGGTTTTTACACGCTCTTCCATCGACAGATGGCTTTGATCTTTGTAATAGCTGTCTTCTGGAATAACGCCAATATGCTCATCGCCAACTTGTTCACGTAATTCACGATAAAGTGTGCTGGCGATAAGGCTTTTGCCCGAAGCCGATGCGCCGGCGATGCCTACAATGACGCACTGATGAGACGTATCAGTCATAAATTTTTGCGACCTGATTAACCTGGATGTAGATGGAGGGTGACGGTTGACCGTCAAACGCGGCAATTATAGGGATTTCAGGGCGGCGATACCAGTGATATGCGCCCTGTACGCCTATTCCTCGTCCGGCGCCCAGCCTTCGGTGTACCAGATATGCAACAAAGCATAGGAGCGCCAGGGTTGCCAGCGGCTGGCATAACGCGCAATACGCGCAGGCGTCATTCCGGGAAAACGCTGTTTAATCAGATAGTCATCGGGCAGAAAAATATCTTTTGCCTGCCAACCGCGCAGCGCATAGTAATTCGCCGTCCAGCGACCGATGCCCGGCAGACTCTGCAATTGTTTCATGCCGGTTGCCATATCAGCAGGCGCCGTCAACGGCAATTCTCCGCTCAATGCCGCTTTGCCAAGGTGAATTAACGCTTCCGCGCGGCGAAGCGGCATCCCTAACGCCTTAAGCGCCAAAGGGTCGGCTTGCGCCAGTTTCTGCGGTACGGGAAAAATAACATAACCTGGCGCTTCGCTTAACGCTTCCCCATAGACCGCGGCCACTTTCGCCGTCAGCTTCGCCGCCATCGCTACGCTCACCAGTTGCCCCAATACCGCGCGCACCGCCTGTTCAAACGCATCCAGCGCCCCCGGCAAGCGAAGTCCTGGTCGCGGCTGCGCCAGTTTGCCTAAGGTTTGCGTGACCTCAAATGGATCGCATGCTAAATCAAACAGTTGCGCTACACGCGCCAGGCACTGGTCTGCTACCGGTAACAGCCCATGAGAAAGCGTAACCTGGAACCCCTGGCTGCGTTCATCCGGTTTAACGGTAATCAATCCACGATGCCCATCTAAACTGAAGCTGCGGGTATATTGATCTTCATGGAAGGTTTCAATTCCCGCCACCGCACGCGCGCTGAGAAACGCGAACATCCATTTCCAGTCATAGGGCGCTCGCCAGGATAATAATGTCATGCACTCTCCTTATTAATCGCGACAAGCATAGATGCTCTAAGCCTGCTGCGCCTTGCTTTTAAATTCCAGTTGTCGGCATGGCGGCAATCCGCTAAAGTCGCCCCCCTTCTTCACTGGCATGGGGATTTTTCAGGTCATGTTTATTGGTTTTGACTATGGTACCGCCAACTGTTCGGTCGCCGTCATGCAGGATAATGCGCCACGGCTTTTAACGCTGGAAAACGGTAGCCCGCTGCTGCCATCAATGCTTTGCGCCCCGACGCGCGAAGCGGTCAGCGAATGGCTATACCGCCATCATAATGTCCCGGCCGACGGCGCAGAAAATCAGGCGCTACTACGACGCGCCATTAATTATAACCGTGATGAAGATATCGAAGTCCTGGGCAACAGCGTCCAGTTCGGCCTCGCCTCATTGCATCAATACGTTGACGATCCGGAAGAGGTCTACTTCGTTAAGTCGCCAAAATCGTTTCTTGGCGCCAATGGCCTGAAACCCCAGCAGGTCGCGTTATTTGAAGATCTGGTCTGCGCGATGATGCTACATATCAAACAGCAGGCGCAGTCTCAGCTTAGTGAACAGATTACCCAGGCGGTTATTGGTCGACCAATTAACTTCCAGGGTCTTGGCGGCGATGACGCTAACGCTCAGGCACAGGGTATTCTCGAACGCGCGGCGACGCGAGCAGGATTCAACGATGTCGTGTTTCAGTTTGAACCCGTTGCGGCGGGGTTAGATTTTGAAGCCACGCTCAATGATGAAAAACGCGTGCTTGTCGTCGATATCGGCGGCGGCACCACCGACTGCTCACTGCTGTTGATGGGGCCGCAATGGCGGCAGAAAGCCGACCGTCAGGATAGCCTGCTGGGCCACAGCGGCTGCCGTATCGGCGGTAACGATTTGGATATCGCCCTGGCCTTCAAATGCCTGATGCCGTTACTCGGCATGGGCGGTGAAACGGAAAAAGGCATTGCGCTGCCGGTACTGCCCTGGTGGAATGCGGTGGCGATTAACGACGTCCCGGCGCAGAGCGATTTTTACAGCGCCGCCAACGGACGTATGCTCAATGACCTGCTGCGCGACGCTCGCGATGCCGACAAGGTCGCACTGCTGCTTAAAGTCTGGCGTCAGCGCCTGAGCTATCGCCTGGTACGCAGCGCGGAAGAGAGCAAAATCGCCCTTTCCGCTCAGCCGGATTTCAACGCCGAACTGCCGTTTATTAGCGATGAGCTGGCTACCACTATCAGCCAGCAGGGGCTGGAAGAGGCGCTCAATCAACCGCTGGCTCGCATCATGGAGCAGGTAAAGTTAGCGCTGGAAAGCAGCCATGAAACCCCGGACGTTATCTATCTCACCGGCGGTAGCGCACGATCGCCGTTAATTAAAAAGGCGCTGGCCGCACAGCTGCCGGGAATACCGATCGCCGGCGGCGATGATTTTGGTTCCGTTACCGCCGGGCTTGCCCGCTGGGCGCAGGTGGTTTTTGCCTGAAACGCGAGCGCCATCCGGTAACCTGAGTTGACTTTGCCGCTTTTTCGTCCTAACTTGCAGGATGAAGGGTAAGGGAGGATTTCTCCTCCCCCTGGCGTCTTAGTAAGCCGGTAAGCTAATCACTAAGAGTATCACCAGTATGATGACCAGGTTCATCATAACCCTTTCCTTATTTAAGGCCCCTTCCTCAGGAGGGGCTTTCCTGTATTTAGCCTCCGCTAAATCAAGCTGACGTTACCATGCCGCGTCTGACACATTTCTTTTAGCGTTCGGCTTTGCGAGCCTCCTCGTGAAAGCCCGCCAATTCAGACCTTTCCATACGCTCTTTTCATAATTCCTCCATTTTTGCAGGGCGTTCCGTTACTAAACTAGTATCATTCAGCGAAAGCTTCAGAATGAGATAGCAAAATAATGAAAAGCAGTAACACACTTCGTTGGGGAATAGTCCTGACGGTAATTTTGGCGGCGGGAGCCGCCTATTGGTTCTGGCACGATCGCTCCGAAGAGACAACCGCAGGCGCTGCTGGCGCGAGTCAACAAGGAGCAAAGGCGCCTGCCGGGGCGCGTCACGGGCGTTTTGGGGCAACGCTGGCCCCGGTGCAGGCGGCCACTGCCACCAGCGAATCCGTCCCCCGCTATCTTACTGGCCTGGGGACTATCGCCGCGGCGAACACCGTGACCGTACGCAGTCGGGTTGACGGCCAGTTACTGAGTATCCATTTCCAGGAAGGTCAGCAGGTAAAAGCCGGCGATCTGCTGGCGCAAATCGATCCCAGCCAGTTCAAGGTCGCGCTGGCCCAGGCGCAGGGGCAGCTTGCCAAAGATAACGCCACCCTCGCAAACGCGCGCCGCGATCTCGCTCGCTATCAACAACTGGTCAAAACCAACCTTATCTCCCGTCAGGAGCTGGATACCCAGCAGTCGCTGGTGGTCGAATCCGCCGGTACGGTTAAAGCCGATCAGGCCGCCGTCGCCAGTGCGCAACTGCAGCTGGACTGGACCCGCATCACCGCGCCGATTGACGGCCGCGTGGGCCTGAAACAGGTCGACATCGGCAACCAAATCTCCAGTGGCGACACTACCGGCATTGTCGTTCTCACGCAAACTCACCCTATCGATTTGGTCTTTACCCTGCCGGAAAGCGATATCGCCACCGTGGTACAGGCGCAGAAAGCCGGTAAAACGCTGAGCGTCGAGGCCTGGGACCGAACCAATAAACAGAAGATCAGTACAGGTAGCCTGCTGAGCCTCGATAACCAAATCGATGCCACCACCGGCACCATTAAGCTTAAAGCGCGCTTTAATAACCTCGATGACGCGCTGTTCCCGAATCAGTTCGTCAATGCCAGAATGCTGGTGGATACCGAGCAGGATGCGGTAGTGATCCCCACCGCCGCGCTACAAATGGGCAACGAGGGGCACTTCGTGTGGGTGCTGAACAGTGAGAATAAAGTCAGTAAACATACGGTCACGCCGGGTATTCAGGATAGCCAAAAAGTGGTGATTAACGCCGGGCTGTCAGCGGGCGACCGGGTGGTGACCGATGGTATCGATCGCCTGACGGAAGGCGCGAAGGTCGAAGTCGTCGAAGCTCACAGCGCCGTGCAGGAACAACCTACCACCCGCCCGAGTGGTAAAAACGGAGCGGGCGCCTGATGCAAGTCTTACCCCCGAGCAGTACGGGCGGCCCCTCCAGGCTGTTTATTATGCGTCCGGTGGCGACAACGCTACTAATGGTCGCCATTCTGCTGGCCGGTATCATCGGCTATCGCTTCCTGCCGGTCTCTGCGCTGCCGGAAGTTGACTACCCGACCATTCAGGTAGTAACGCTCTACCCCGGCGCCAGCCCGGATGTGGTGACGTCATCGATTACCGCACCGCTGGAACGCCAGTTTGGCCAGATGTCCGGCCTTAAGCAGATGTCCTCACAAAGCTCGGGCGGCGCGTCGGTCATTACTCTGCAGTTCCAACTGACCCTGGCGCTGGATGTCGCCGAACAGGAAGTGCAGGCGGCCATCAACGCCGCGACCAACCTGCTGCCGTCTGATTTACCCAACCCGCCGGTTTACAGCAAAGTGAACCCGGCGGATCCGCCGATCATGACCCTGGCCGTGACCTCCAGCGCGATGCCGATGACGCAGGTTGAAGATATGGTGGAAACTCGGGTAGCGCAGAAGATATCTCAGGTTTCCGGGGTCGGCCTGGTGACGCTGGCCGGCGGCCAACGTCCTGCGGTACGCGTTAAGCTCAATGCCCAGGCGATCGCCGCGTTAGGTTTGACCAGCGAAACCGTGCGTACCGCCATTACCAGCGCTAACGTGAATTCAGCGAAAGGCAGCCTTGACGGCCCGGCCCGCGCGGTCACCCTTTCCGCCAACGATCAGATGCAGTCGGCGGAAGATTACCGTCGGCTGATTATCGCCTATCAGAACGGCGCGCCGATCCGTCTTGGCGATGTCGCGACCATCGAACAGGGCGCCGAGAACGCCTGGCTGGGGGCGTGGGCCAATAAGCAGCGGGCGATCGTGATGAACGTCCAACGCCAGCCGGGAGCGAACATCATCGCCACCGCCGACAGCATCCGCCAGATGCTGCCGCAACTGACCGAGAGCCTGCCTAAATCCGTTAAGGTACAGGTGCTTTCTGACCGCACCACCAATATTCGCGCGTCGGTCAGCGATACCCAGTTCGAATTGCTGCTGGCCATCGCGCTGGTGGTGATGATCATTTATCTCTTCTTGCGCAATGTCCCGGCGACTATCATCCCCGGCGTCGCCGTGCCGCTGTCGCTGGTCGGCACCTTCGCGGTCATGGTGTTCCTTGATTTTTCAATCAACAACCTGACGCTAATGGCATTGACCATCGCCACCGGTTTCGTCGTCGATGACGCCATCGTGGTTATTGAAAATATCTCCCGCTACATTGAAAAGGGTGAGAAACCGCTTGCCGCCGCGCTGAAAGGCGCGGGGGAAATCGGCTTCACGATTATTTCATTAACCTTCTCGCTGATTGCCGTACTGATTCCGCTGCTGTTTATGGGTGATATCGTTGGGCGATTGTTCCGTGAATTCGCCATTACCCTGGCAGTGGCGATTCTGATTTCGGCGGTGGTCTCGCTGACCCTGACGCCGATGATGTGCGCGCGGATGTTAAGCCACGAATCGCTGCGCAAACAAAACCGCTTTTCGCGGGCCAGCGAGCGTTTCTTCGAGCGGGTGATTGCCGTCTATGGCCGCTGGCTAAGCCGGGTACTAAACCACCCATGGCTAACGTTGAGCGTGGCGTTAAGCACCCTGGCGTTATCGATTCTGCTGTGGGTCTTTATCCCGAAAGGCTTCTTCCCAATCCAGGATAACGGCATTATTCAGGGCACGTTACAGGCCCCGCAGTCGGTGTCGTTCGCCAGTATGGCGCAACGCCAGCAGCAGGTATCCGATCTGATTCTGAAAGATCCGGCGGTTGAAAGCCTGACGTCGTTCGTCGGCGTTGATGGCACCAATCCGGCGCTGAACAGCGCGCGTCTGCAGATTAACCTCAAACCACTGGATGAACGCGACGATCGCGTGCAAACGGTCATCAGCCGTCTGCAGCAATCGGTGGCTAGCGTACCGGGTATTGAGCTTTATCTCCAGCCAACGCAGGATCTGACTATCGATACCACCGTCAGTCGCACTCAGTATCAGTTTACCCTGCAGGCTAACTCGCTTGATGCGCTGAGCAACTGGGTGCCGCAATTGCTGTCGCGCCTGCAATCCTTACCCCAGCTTGCCGACGTCAGCAGCGACTGGCAGGATAAAGGGCTCGCGGCTTATATTAATGTCGATCGCGATAGCGCCAGCCGGCTGGGTATTTCCATGGCGGATGTCGATAACGCGCTGTATAACGCCTTTGGCCAAAGGCTGATCTCGACAATTTATACCCAGGCCAACCAATATCGTGTGGTACTGGAGCACGACACCCAGGCGACGCCGGGGCTAGCGGCTCTTGATAATATCCGCCTCACCAGCAGCGATGGCGGTATCGTGCCTCTGAAATCCATCGCCAGCGTCGAGCAGCGTTTTACCCCGCTGTCGGTGAACCATCTCGATCAGTTCCCGGTGACCACTATTTCATTCAACGTGCCGGATAACTACTCCCTCGGCGAAGCGGTAGAGGCTATTTTGTCAGCCGAGCAGTCGCTGGATTTCCCAAGCGACATCCGCACCCAGTTCCAGGGCAGCTCCCTCGCGTTCCAGTCGGCGCTCGGTAGCACCGTCTGGCTGGTCGTCGCGGCGGTCGTCGCCATGTATATCGTCCTCGGCGTGCTGTACGAAAGCTTCATTCATCCCATCACCATTCTTTCTACCCTGCCGACCGCTGGCGTCGGGGCGCTGCTGGCGCTATGGCTGGCCGGTAGCGAGCTGGATGTGATTGCCATCATCGGCATCATTCTGCTGATTGGTATCGTGAAGAAAAACGCCATCATGATGATTGACTTTGCCCTCGCCGCCGAGCGCGAGCAGGGAATGCCGCCGCGCGAAGCCATTTATCAGGCCTGCCTGCTGCGCTTCCGTCCGATTCTGATGACCACCCTCGCCGCCCTGCTCGGCGCGCTGCCCTTGATGCTCAGCACCGGCGTCGGCGCCGAGTTACGCCGCCCATTGGGGATTGGTATGGTTGGCGGTCTGATGCTCAGCCAGGTACTGACGTTATTCACCACGCCGGTGATTTATCTGCTGTTCGACCGGCTATCGCTGTATATGAAGAGCCGCTTCCCGCGTCGTGAAGAGGAGGCGTAAGTGAAGTTATTCGCTCTCTTCATTTATCGGCCGGTGGCGACGATTCTTATCTCGCTGGCGATTACCCTATGCGGGATCCTCGGATTCCGCCTGCTGCCGGTCGCACCGCTGCCGCAGGTGGATTTCCCGGTGATCATGATTAGCGCCTCGCTGCCCGGCGCCTCGCCGGAAACCATGGCCTCGTCGGTGGCAACACCGCTGGAACGCTCGCTGGGGCGCATTGCCGGGGTCAATGAAATGACCTCGTCGAGCTCGCTTGGCAGTACCCGCATCATCATGGAGTTTAATTTCGATCGCGATATTAACGGCGCCGCCCGTGACGTGCAGGCGGCGATTAATGCCGCGCAAAGTCTGCTGCCGAGCGGGATGCCCAGCCGCCCCACGTATCGCAAAGCTAACCCGTCCGATGCGCCGATCATGATCCTGACGCTCACCTCGGATACCTATTCGCAAGGCGAGTTGTACGATTTCGCGTCAACCCAGCTGGCGCAAACCATCGCGCAGATTGACGGCGTCGGCGATGTCGACGTCGGCGGCAGCTCACTGCCGGCGGTGCGCGTCGACCTTAACCCGCAGGCGCTATTTAACCAGGGCGTCTCACTGGACGCCGTGCGCAGCGCCATTGATAACGCCAACGTGCGTCGCCCGCAGGGCGCGCTGGAAGATAAGACCCACCGCTGGCAGGTGCAGACCAACGATGAATTGAAAACCGCGGCGGAATATTTGCCGGTGATCGTCCACTACAATAACGGCGCGGCGGTACGCCTTGGCGACGTGGCAAAAGTGACGGATTCAGTGCAGGATGTGCGTAACGCCGGGATGACCAACGCCAAACCGGCGATCCTGTTGATGATCCGCAAGCTGCCGGAAGCCAACATCATTCAGACGGTTGATAGCATTCGCGCCCGCCTGCCGGAACTACAGCGTACCATCCCCGCCGCCATTGATTTACAGATTGCGCAGGATCGTTCGCCCACCATCCGCGCTTCGCTGGAAGAGGTCGAACAAACGCTGGTGATTTCGGTCGCACTGGTGATTCTGGTGGTCTTTCTGTTTTTGCGCTCCGGGCGCGCAACGCTTATCCCGGCCGTCGCCGTACCGGTATCGTTAATCGGTACCTTTGCCGCGATGTATTTGTGCGGCTTCAGCCTCAATAATCTGTCGTTAATGGCGCTGACCATCGCCACCGGTTTCGTTGTCGATGACGCCATCGTGGTGCTGGAGAATATTTCCCGCCATCTTGAGGCGGGAATGAAACCGCTGCAGGCCGCGTTACAGGGCAGCCGTGAAGTCGGCTTTACCGTGCTGTCGATGAGCCTGTCGCTGGTGGCGGTGTTCTTACCGCTGCTGCTGATGGGCGGCCTGCCGGGTCGTCTGCTGCGCGAGTTCGCCGTCACGCTATCAGTAGCGATCGGTATTTCGCTCGCCGTGTCGCTCACGCTGACGCCAATGATGTGCGGCTGGCTGCTGAAAAGCGGCAAACCTCATGAACCAACGCGCAAGCGTGGCTTTGGCCGCCTGCTGGTCACTATTCAGGGCGGCTATGGCAAATCGTTAAAATGGGTGCTGAAGCATAGTCGCCTGACTGGCCTGGTGCTGCTCGGTACGATGGCGCTCAGCGTGTGGCTGTATATCGCCATTCCGAAAACCTTCTTCCCGGAGCAGGACACCGGGGTGCTGATGGGCGGCATTCAGGCGGATCAGAGTATTTCGTTCCAGGCGATGCGCGGCAAACTGCAGGACTTTATGAAGATCATCCGCGAGGATCCGGCGGTCGATAACGTGACCGGTTTTACCGGCGGCTCGCGGGTGAATAGCGGTATGATGTTTATCACCCTGAAACCGCGCGACCAACGCCACGAAACGGCGCAGCAAATCATCGACCGGCTGCGGAAAAAACTGGCGAAAGAGCCCGGCGCTAATCTGTTCCTGATGGCGGTGCAGGATATCCGCGTTGGCGGACGTCAGTCGAACGCCAGCTATCAGTACACCCTGTTATCGGACGATCTGTCGGCGCTGCGTGAATGGGAGCCAAAAATCCGCAAGGCGCTGGCGGCGCTGCCGGAACTGGCCGACGTTAACTCGGATCAGCAAGATAACGGCGCGGAGATGGATCTGGTCTACGACCGCGACACCATGTCACGCCTGGGCGTCAGCGTGCAGGATGCCAACAGCCTGTTAAACAACGCTTTCGGCCAGCGGCAGATCTCGACCATCTATCAACCTTTGAACCAGTACAAAGTGGTGATGGAAGTCGATCCGCTTTATACCCAGGACGTTAGCGCGCTGGAGCAAATGTTTGTCATTAGTAACGACGGTAAACCCATCCCGCTGTCATACTTCGCCAAATGGCAACCGGCGAACGCACCGCTTTCGGTCAACCACCAGGGGCTATCGGCCGCCTCGACCATCTCCTTCAACCTGCCGACCGGCAAATCGCTGTCGGAAGCCAGCGACGCCATTGACCGGGCGATGACCCAGCTTGGCGTGCCGTCGAGCGTGCGAGGATCGTTTGCCGGCACCGCACAGGTATTCCAGCAGACGATGAACTCACAGGCGATCCTGATTATCGCCGCCATCGCCACGGTGTATATCGTGCTGGGGATCCTCTACGAAAGCTACGTGCATCCGTTAACCATTCTCTCAACCCTGCCGTCAGCGGGGGTTGGCGCGCTGCTGGCGCTGGAATTATTTGGCGCCCCATTCAGCCTAATCGCCCTGATAGGGATCATGCTATTAATTGGCATCGTAAAGAAAAACGCCATCATGATGGTCGATTTCGCCCTTGAAGCGCAGCGTACCGGCAATCTTCCGCCGGAAGAAGCGATATTCCAGGCCTGTTTGCTGCGTTTTCGCCCGATCATGATGACCACCCTGGCGGCGCTATTCGGCGCGCTGCCGCTGGTGCTATCGGGCGGCGACGGGTCCGAACTGCGGCAGCCGTTGGGGATCACCATTGTCGGTGGCCTGGTCATGAGCCAGTTGCTGACGCTGTACACCACCCCGGTGGTCTATTTGTTCTTTGATCGTCTGCGGCTGCGTTTTACGCGCAAGCCTGCTCAACCGGTAAGCGAATAAGATGACAGATCTGCCCGCCAGCGTACGCTGGCAGTTATGGATTGTGGCCTTCGGCTTCTTTATGCAGTCGCTGGATACCACCATCGTCAACACCGCCCTGCCCTCGATGGCCAATAGCCTTGGGGAGAGCCCGCTGCACATGCATATGGTAGTGGTCTCGTATGTGCTTACGGTGGCGGTCATGCTGCCGGCCAGCGGCTGGCTGGCGGACCGGGTTGGCGTGCGCAATATCTTTTTCAGCGCCATTGTGTTGTTTACCGCCGGTTCGCTGTTCTGCGCCCAGGCCAGCACTCTCGATCAGTTAGTGATGTCCCGGGTGCTGCAGGGCGTCGGCGGCGCGATGATGGTGCCGGTCGGGCGGCTAACGGTGATGAAAATCGTTCCGCGCGATCAGTATATGGCGGCGATGACCTTCGTCACCCTGCCCGGCCAGGTTGGACCGCTGCTCGGCCCGGCGCTTGGCGGGGTACTGGTCGAATATGCCTCCTGGCACTGGATTTTCTTGATTAACATCCCGGTTGGCATCATCGGCGCTATCGCCACATTATGCCTGATGCCGAACTACACCCTGCAGACCCGGCGCTTTGATATCCTTGGTTTTATTCTGCTGGCGACAGGAATGGCCGCCCTGACGCTGGCGCTTGACGGCAAAAAAGGGCTGGGTATCTCGCCGCTGCTGCTCGCCGTGCTGGTCACCGGTGGCCTGATGGCGATAGTTTTTTATTTGTGGCACGCCCGTGACAACGTTAACGCATTGTTTAGCCTCAAACTGTTTCGCAATAAAACCTTCTCGCTCGGTCTTGGCGGCAGCTTCGCCGGGCGTATCGGCAGCGGGATGTTACCGTTTATGACCCCGGTATTCCTGCAAATTGGCCTCGGCTTCTCGCCGTTCCACGCCGGGCTGATGATGATCCCCATGGTGCTGGGCAGCATGGGGATGAAACGCATCGTGGTGCAGGTAGTGAATCGCTTTGGCTATCGCCGCGTGCTGGTTTTCGCGACGCTCGGCCTGGCGCTGGTGAGTTTACTGTTCATGGCCGTCGCACTGGCCGGCTGGTACTGGCTGCTGCCGCTGGTGCTGTTCCTGCAGGGCATGATTAACTCCAGCCGTTTCTCGTCGATGAATACTCTGACGCTAAAAGACCTGCCTGATGAGTTGGCCAGCAGCGGTAACAGCCTGCTCTCAATGGTCATGCAGCTCTCGATGAGTATCGGCGTGACCATCGCCGGGCTACTGCTCGGCATGTACGGCCAGCAGCATATCAGCGCCGATGCGCCAGCTGTCCATCAGGTTTTCCTCTATACCTATCTGAGCATGGCGGTGATTATCGCTCTCCCGGCGCTCATCTTTTCCCGTGTACCGAACGATGTCGGCAGCAACACCGTCATCCGCCGACGCAAAAGGAGTGAATCGTGAAACTTTGGCGCCCGGGTATCACCGGTAAGCTGTTCCTGGCTATTTTCGCCACCTGTATCGTGCTGCTGATTAGCATGCATTGGGCAGTGCGCATCAGCTTTGAGCGCGGCTTTATCGACTATATTAAACGCGGTAATGAACAACGACTAACGATGCTCGGCGACGCGCTGAGTGAACAGTACGAGCAGCACGGCGACTGGAAATTTTTGCGCAACAACGATCGTTTTATCTTCCAGTTACTGCGCACCTTCGAGCGCGATAACGACGAACGTCCACCGGGTGGGCCGGGGCCGCATGGCGAGCCAGGGCCAATGCCCGGCCCTGGCCCGCGGCCCGATATGCCGCCGCACGGCTGGCGCACGCAATTTTGGGTTGTCGATCAACAAGGGCGCGTGCTGGTAGGCCCGCGGGCGCCGGTCCCGCAGGACGGTACCCGCCGTAACATTGTCGTCGACGGCGTGACCGTCGGGGCGGTGATCGCCTCGCCGGTTGAGCGGCTCACGCGCAACACGGATATTAATTTCGACCGCCAGCAAAAACGCACCAGTTGGCTGATTGTCGCCCTTGCCACCCTCCTCGCCGCGCTGGCCACCTTCCCGCTGGCCCGCGGGCTGCTGGCGCCGGTCAAACGGCTGGTGGAAGGCACCCATAAGCTGGCGGCGGGCGATTTCTCCACCCGCGTCACGGTCACCGGCGGGGATGAACTGGGCCGTCTGGCGCAGGATTTTAACCAGCTTGCCAGTACGCTTGAGCGTAACCAACAGATGCGCCGCGATTTAATGGCCGATATTTCGCATGAACTCCGCACGCCGCTAGCGGTCCTGCGCGGCGAGCTGGAGGCTATTCAGGACGGAGTGCGTAAATTCACCCCGGATTCGATCTCTTCGCTGCAGGCGGAAGTCGGCACGCTTACCAAGCTGGTGGACGATCTGCATCAGTTGTCGATGTCCGATGAAGGCGCGTTAGCCTACCAGAAAGAGTCGGTGGATTTAATTGCGCTGCTGGAGGTCGCCGCAGGGGCGTTCCGCGAACGTTTCGCCAGCCGCGGCTTGACCATCGGCGTCTCGCTGCCGGATAACGCTATCGTTTTCGGCGATCGCGATCGTCTGATGCAGCTGTTCAATAACCTGCTGGAAAACAGCCTACGCTATACCGACAGCGGCGGCCGCCTGCAGATTGACGCCAAACAAAATGGTCGCATGTTGACGCTCGATTTCGCCGATAGCGGCCCCGGCGTTAGCGACGAGCAGCTGGCGCGGCTCTGCGAGCGTTTTTATCGCACCGAGGGCTCACGCAACCGGGCCAGCGGTGGATCCGGTCTTGGGCTGGCAATCTGTATGAATATCGTCGCCGCCCACGGCGGCAGCCTGAACGCCGGTCATTCGCCTTTTGGCGGGGTTAGCATTAAAGTAGAGTTACCTCTGGAACAGGATTTATCGAGGGATGTATGAGCGAATTACCTATTGATGAAAACACGCCGCGCATTTTAATCGTGGAAGACGAGCCCAAACTCGGTCAGTTGTTGATCGACTATTTGCAAGCTGCGAGCTATGCGCCAACGCTCATTGCGCATGGCGATCAAGTACTGCCCTACGTCCGCCAGACGCCCCCGCATTTGATCCTGCTCGATTTAATGCTGCCGGGCACCGACGGCCTGACCCTGTGCCGCGAAATCCGCCGATTTTCCGAGATACCGATTGTGATGGTCACTGCCAAAATCGAGGAGATCGATCGCCTGCTGGGGCTGGAAATCGGCGCCGATGACTATATCTGCAAACCGTACAGCCCGCGTGAAGTCGTGGCCCGTGTGAAGACGATCCTGCGTCGCTGTAAACCACAGCGCGACCTGCAGGCTCTGGATGCGCAAAGTCCGCTAATTGTTGACGAAAGCCGCTTCCAGGCCTCGTGGCGCGAAAAAATGCTGGACCTGACTCCCGCCGAGTTTCGGCTATTAAAAACGCTGTCGCAGGAGCCGGGTAAAGTCTTCTCCCGCGAACAACTGCTCAATCATCTGTACGACGATTATCGCGTAGTTACCGACCGTACCATCGACAGCCATATTAAAAACCTGCGCCGTAAGCTGGAATCGCTGGACGCGGAGCAGTCGTTTATTCGCGCCGTCTACGGCGTTGGCTATCGCTGGGAAGCCGACGCCTGTAGAATGGCTTGAACATCGCGCCTCTTAGCGCAGAGAGGCGCGAAGGTTTACTCCCTCTTTCCACAGCGCTACAATGCCCGCCCTTAATGTGGGGACACTCCCCCGAATCGCCGTACCTGGTGCGGCGAGTCTGACCTGTCATCAGAACGAGAAAATCATGTTTAAACCGGAACTGCTTTCCCCGGCGGGAACGCTGAAAAATATGCGTTACGCTTTCGCTTATGGCGCCGATGCGGTCTACGCCGGCCAGCCGCGTTACTCACTGCGCGTACGCAACAACGAATTCAACCACGAAAACCTGCAGCTCGGCATCAATGAGGCCCATGAGCTGGGGAAAAAATTCTATGTGGTGGTTAACATCGCGCCGCATAACGCCAAGCTGAAAACGTTCATTCGCGATCTCAAACCGGTAGTGGAAATGGGCCCGGACGCGCTGATTATGTCCGATCCTGGTTTAATCATGCTGGTGCGGGAAAACTTCCCTGATATGCCGATCCACCTGTCGGTACAGGCCAACGCCGTCAACTGGGCGACGGTGAAATTCTGGCAGCAAATGGGGTTGACCCGCGTGATCCTCTCCCGCGAACTGTCGCTGGACGAGATCGCCGAAATTCGCAGCCAGGTGCCGGAGATGGAAATCGAGATTTTCGTCCACGGCGCGCTGTGCATGGCCTACTCCGGCCGCTGCCTGCTCTCCGGCTATATCAATAAACGTGACCCTAACCAGGGCACCTGTACCAACGCCTGCCGCTGGGAGTACAACGTCCAGGAAGGCAAAGAAGATGACGTGGGTAATATCGTCCACAAGCATGAACCTATCCCGGTGCAGAACGTTGAACCGACTCTCGGTATCGGCGCGCCAACCGACCAGGTATTTATGATTGAGGAAGCCAAACGTCCGGGCGAGTATATGACCGCCTTTGAGGATGAGCATGGCACTTACATCATGAACTCCAAAGATCTGCGCGCTATTGCCCACGTTGAGCGTCTGACCCAGATGGGCGTTCATTCGCTGAAGATTGAAGGCCGCACCAAATCCTTCTACTACTGCGCGCGCACCGCCCAGGTGTACCGTAAAGCGATCGACGACGCCGCCGCCGGTAAACCGTTCGACACCAGTCTGCTGGAGACGCTGGAAGGTCTGGCCCACCGCGGCTATACCGAAGGCTTCCTGCGCCGCCACACCCACGACGACTATCAGAATTATGAATACGGCTATTCGGTTTCCGAACGCCAGCAGTTTGTCGGCGAATTCACCGGCAAGCGTCATGGTCATCTGGCCGAAGTGGCGGTGAAAAATAAGTTCTCGGTCGGCGACAGCCTGGAGGTCATGACTCCGCAAGGTAACGTCAACTTTACGCTCGAACATATGGAGAACGCCAAAGGCGAAGCAATGCCTGTCGCGCCGGGAGACGGTTATATCGTCTGGCTGCCGCTGCCGGAGGATATGGCGCTGGAGTATGGGTTGCTGATGCGTAATTTTAACGGCGAGTCGACGCGCAATCCGCATAAAAATTAGTTTATTGGCGTTATTTTTTCATTATGTATGGATATTAGAATCGGATCACATACCGTTTCGTTCGAAGCAGGTATCATCCATTTCGCTGAAAAACATAACCCATAAATGCTAGCTGTACCAGGAACCACCTCCTTAGCCTGCGTAATCTCCCTTACGCGGGCTTATTTTTTATGCATCCTATTTTCCCGACTTTCTTATTCCATGACGCCATTCATGCGATACACTGAGGATGACGACTAAGAATGAGGCGATAAAGGATGACCCAATTTCCAGCCAGCTTATTAATTCTCAACGGTAAAGGCGCGAATGAGCCCCAACTGCGCGAAGCCGTTAATCTCCTGCGCGAAGAAGGTATCGAGATACACGTCCGCGTGACTTGGGAGAAAGGCGATGCGATTCGTTTTGTCGAGGAAGCCGAAACGCTCAGGGTGGCGACGGTGATTGCCGGCGGCGGCGATGGCACGATTAATGAAGTCGCCACCGCGCTGGTCCAGCGCGGCAGCAACATGGCGCTGGGAATACTCCCCCTCGGCACAGCCAATGATTTCGCCACCAGCGTCGGCATCCCGCAGGATTTAGCCAGCGCGCTGAAGCTGGCGATAGCCGGGCGCGACGTCCCTATTGATGTGGTTCGCGTGAATAACGAGGCCGGATTTATCAATATGGCCACCGGCGGCTTTGGTACCCGTATCACCACCGAAACGCCGGAAAAACTAAAAGCCGCGCTCGGCGGCGTCTCCTATCTGATTCACGGCCTGACGCGCATGGATACCCTAAAGCCGGACCGCTGCGAAATTCGCGGCGAGAACTTTCACTGGCAGGGCGACGCGCTGGTTATCGGCATCGGCAATGGCCGCCAGGCCGGTGGCGGCCAGCAACTGTGTCCTGAGGCATTAATTAACGACGGGCTACTGCATCTGCGTATTTTCACCGGCGAAGAGTTGCTGCCTGCGCTGTTTAGCACCCTCGCTAATCCCGATAATTCGCCAAATCTGATCGATGGCGTATCGCCGTGGTTTGAAGTCACCGCCGCCCATGAAATGACCTTCAACCTGGATGGAGAACCGCTGAGCGGCAAATCCTTCCGTATGGAAATCCTCGGCGAGGCGCTACGCTGCCGTCTGCCGCCGGACTGTATGTTACTGCGTTAAAACATCAGGGCGGGATATACCCGCCCTGATAACGTTATGAATATTCTACCCCTTCCCTGACGCCGCTTGCCTTACGGGCAAAGCCCGGCTGATCGACACGAATAAACGGGCACAGACAAAACGCCAGCAGATAGAGCGCGGTATAGGCCACCACCACGCCGATGGTGCTGAAGTGCGGCAGCAGCACCACCGCAATCGCCGGTGCGAGGAAGTTCGACAGCCCGGCCGACAGGTTGTAGACCGAAATCGCCGCCCCTTTATGCTCTGGCTCCAGCGCCGGAAACACCGCCGCCATCGGCACAAACGCCGCGACAAAAATCCCCAGCGCAATCGCCGGCACCAGCGCCATGGCGAAGTTATGGCCGAAGTGCTGCGGCAGGTAGTAAAACGCCAGGCTCGACAGCGCCATGCCGATGCAGCCGAACCAGCGCACCACTTTCATCCAGCCCAGTTTCTCCGCCACAATCCCCCAGAAGACGTTGGAGAAGATGGTGGTGAAGAAGAACGCCGCCCACACCTGCAGCCATTCGGAAGTGGTGAAACCGAGTTCATCAACGAACATCATCGGCATGACCACCGCGAAGCCGAACAGTGACAGGGTGTTGATAATACGCACGATGCTGGAGAGCATAATGCTGCGGTTGGTGTAGATAAGGGTCACCGCGCGCCCCAGCTCGGAGAACTTCTCGCGGGTGGTGAGATTCTGCATATGGCGCGGGGTTTCGGTGTTGCGCAGCGCCGCCAGGGCAATCAGCCCGCCGGTGACGCAGAACGCCAGCGCCAGCCACAGGGTGCCCATCTCGCCAACGTGCGGAATGGTGAAGCTTGGAATATAGCTGCCGAACACGCCGATGCCGACGGAGTAGACCGCCCAGAACCAGCCCAGGGCCGAGCTGGAGCTGTCGCTGCGGACGTTATGAATAATGGCGACGATAAACGAATAGAGGAACAGCGGATAGGCCAGGCCGCGGATGCCGTAAAACAGCAGGATTAAGGCGTAGTTGGCGCGACCGAGGCCGAAGACGAGGAACAGGACGTGGAACACGCACCACAGCACGAAACCGATAAACATGGTTTTACGCGGGGTGATAATTTCCGCGACCACGCCGGAGACCCAGGCCGAGAGGGCGGCGGCGAGGCCGTAGAGGGTAAAGGCGAAAGAGGCCTGCGCCGGGCTGAAGCCCAGCTCCTTGATGTAGTGCGAGAGAAAGGCGAGTTCAAAACCATCGCCGGTCATAAACACGGCGATGGCGACGTATCCCCAGATAAGATTCAGCGGCAGACCGAGCCACTGTTGGTGATTAACGGACATGGTGACCTCGTTGTTGTAGGGTGCAGGAGAATCACTCCGGCAGTTTCGCCGGAGCGTCATATGTCTTATTGCTGTCGAAAATGTCGGTCGTTGAGGTACAGAGACTGGAAATGGGCGTAACGCTGCATCAACGCCTGATGACGCTGCGGATCCGCCTGCCAGGTTTGCCAGATTTCCGGCTTATGACAAACGCTGGCCAGCGGTTTGCCCGCCGCCAGGCAGGCCAGACGCGCCGCTCCGAGCGCGCCGCCGGTTTCCCCGCCTTTATGCGTCACCACCGGCATCGCCAGTATATCCGCCAGCAGTTGCGCCCAGAACGGACTGCGGGCGCCGCCGCCAACCAGTGAGCACTGGTCGATACGGGTTCCGCTCTCCTGCAACACGCGCAGGCCGTCAGCAATACCGAAGCTCACTCCCTCCAGCACCGCATATCCCAGTTGAGCGCGCAGGCTGGCATGGGTCATTCCCCAGAACATACCGCGCGCCAGAGGATCGTTATGCGGGGTACGCTCGCCGGAAAGATAAGGCAGGAAGTATGGCGCATTGGCTTTTTCGTCTTCGCTTAACTGGGCGACCTCCTCCAGCAGCGCCACTTCGGTGGTGCCGGTCAGACGACAGAACCACTGCAGACAGCTGGCGGCGCTGAGCATCACGCTCATCTGGTGCCACAGGTTCGGCAGCACATGACAGAAAGCATGCACCGCCGACTGCGGCGCCGGACGATAGCGATCGGTGACGACAAACAGTACGCCGGAGGTACCCAGCGAGATAAAAGCGTCTCCCGGCGACACCGCGCCAACGCCAATCGCGCTGACCGCATTATCGCCGCCGCCCCCCGCCACCAGCACCGAAGGATTAAGCCCCCAGCGTTCGGCAATGTCTGCCGCCAGCGTGGCGGAAACGTCGCATCCTTCCATCAGTTCCGGCATTTGTTGCCGCGTCAGGCCGCACTTCTGCAGCAGCGCGTCGGACCAGTCCCGCCGCGCAACATCCAGCCACAGCGTCCCGGCGGCATCCGACATATCGGAGACTTTTTTGCCGGTCATCTTGTAGCGCAGAAAATCCTTCGGCAACAGCACGCAGGCGGTACGGGCGAAATGCTGCGGTTCGTGACGCCGCACCCACAGCAGTTTCGGCGCGGTAAACCCCGGCATTGCCAGATTACCGGCCACCTGATGCAGCTCCGGCGCCATCTCTTCAAGCTCGGCGCACTCCTGCGCGCAGCGGGTATCATTCCATAAAATCGCCGGGCGAATCACTTCGCCGCTGGCATCCAGCAGTACGGCGCCGTGCATCTGTCCGGAAAGGCCGATGGCTTTAATTGCCGACCAATGGCTCGCGCACTTCTCGCGCAGAGTGGCAATCAGATATTCCGTCGCTTCCCACCACGCCTGCGGCGATTGTTCGGACCACTGCGGATGCGGCCGTTGAATGGTCAACGGCGCGCTATGACTGGCGACGACCGTATTATTTTCATCCAGCACCAGCGCTTTAACTTCCGAAGTGCCGAGATCGATACCTAAATACATAGCGCCTCCTGCTGGGTCAACGCGTAGACGGCGGCGATTTGCTCACGCAGCAGCGCCTGAAAATCCGCCGATTCCGCCAGCTCGCCAAATAAGGCTTTATCAGCAGCGTACCGGGCGATCGGATCAGGCGAATTAAACATGGCGTGTACCGCCGATTCATCAAGAATTCCGTCCTGGTACTGATACGGTAAAGCCCCTTTATGCCACTGCTGCATAAAGACAAAGAACAGCGCCGGCAACATAGCGGTAGCCTGCGGGCGCACGCCGCGCTGGTAGCACTCCTGCAGGGTTGGGGCAATCATCGCCGGGATTTTTGAGAATCCATCGGCTGCCACCCGCTGGTTGGTGTCCTGGATATAGGGGTTGGTAAAACGCTTGAGTACCACGTCGCGATAGGTTGCCAGGTCGATGCCGTTATCACCCAGACACGGGATCACATCTTCGCTGACGTAACGGTCAGCAATGGCGTAGATGGCATCGGTAAGCGTACTCTCGTGAATATATTGCTGGCCCAACAGGGTTCCCGCCCAGGCAATACAGCTATGTGACGCGTTAAGAATTCGAATCTTCGCCTCTTCATAGGGGATAACCGACGCCACCATCTCCACGCCCACCGTCTCAAGCGCCGGGCGCTCAGCGCGGAAATTATCTTCCACTACCCATTGAATAAAGGTTTCGCCCATCACCGACGCTTTATCATCGATGCCGGTTTGCGCTTTGATACGTGGCGCCAGATCGGCGGCCGGGCGCGGCGTAATACGATCGACCATGGTGTTTGGGCAGGTCGCGTTCGCCGCCAGCCAGTCAATAACCTGCTGTTTACCGGTCAGTTGCAGAAACTCCACCAGCCCATCATGGAAACGTTCGCCGTTGTGGCGCACGTTGTCACAGTTGAGCAGCGTCAGCGGACCCGCATCGTCGGCGATGCGTTTTTCAAGAATCCGGGTGATGGTGCCATAAATGGTTTTGCAATCTCCCTGCAAATCGGCCTGCAGATCGGCGTTGCTGGTTTCCAGGCGATGCTGCGTATTGAGGTAATAACCCCCTTCCGTCACCGTGAAAGCAATGACTTTAGTCTGCGGGTTCGCGCCTTCATCAATCAGCGGCTGCAGTCCCGCCTGCCACGGCAGTAATTTTTGAATTGAGGCGATCTCTTCATATTCGCGCTCCCCTTCCGGGCTCACCGTCTCGAGGACGTAGCGCCCTCTCTGCTCCGCCAGCGCCTGCACCACATGCTCGGCGTCGTTACGAATATTTCCCGCCGCGATATGCCAGCGCGAATCGCCGGAAACCCGCAGTCGATGCAGGTACCACGCCTGATGGGCGCGATGAAAAGAACCGAGACCGATGTGAAGCCATGTGAATTGCGTATTCATGTTCTGCTCTCCTTGAGGTGATGCGGCTCACTGTAGATGATCATTTGAATCAAATAAGAGCTACGGATCACAAAAGAGCAATTACCCATTCAAATTACAAATGACCAAAACAGAGCAAAAGCTTGCCTGTTTGGAAAACCGCAGCCAAAATGCGGGTATCTGCGCTACCGCGCCCGCGTATTTAAGGCAGGACACCGTGAGTAAAGAAGACGACATCAGGCTGGATCAGAAGGTCCGTGCCGCATGGATGTACTACATTGCCGGTCAGAATCAGAGCGAAATCGCCAGCCACCTTGGCACCTCAAGGCCGGTGGTCCAGCGCCTGATCGCCGCGGCGAAGGAAGAAGGTATTGTGTCGATTGGCTTGCATCATCCTGTGGCGAACTGCCTCGATTATGCGCAGTTGTTGCAGGAAAAGTATCAACTCATCGAGTGCAATATCGTGCCGACCTACAACGAAGAGAGCACGCTGGATAGCGTTTCTTTCGGCTGTTATCAGCTGATGGCCCGCTACCTGCAGAGCGATAACGCCAAAATAATCGGCATTGGTTCTGGATTAACGCTGAAAAAAACCATTCAGCGCATTGATTTCGATAGCCCAAACAGCCGCTGCGTGGCGCTGATTAGCGCAATGAACGATGAGGGGAAATGCAACTACTACGATGATGTGCCGTTGCTGCTGGCGCGGAAAATTCAGGCCAACTACTATCAGTGGCCCGCGCCGCGCTATGCGCAAACCCGTCAGGAACATGAGATGTGGTGCGGCAGCCGCCTGTTCAGCAATGTTTCTGCCGCAGCGCAGCAGGCGGACGTTATTTTCGTCGGTATCGGCCCATTGGGTACCCAAAGCCCGATCTTCAAAGACGGGTTTATTAATAAAGTCCAACTGGATGAACTGACGGCGCGCGGCGGCATCGGCGAGATCCTCGGCCGCTTTATCGATGCCGACGGCGGCGTCGTCGACAGCGAAATTAATCGGCTGATCACCAGCTACGATATCCGCCAAAACCAGTGCCCGCGAATAGCCGTCGCCTGTGGCGAGAACAAGCGCCCGGCGATCCTCGCGGCGTTAAAAGGTGGCTGGATTAACGGCCTGGTGACCGATGAACATACCGCCCGCTGGCTGCTGACGCGCTAGCGCCAGCGGCTTTTCACGCCAGATGCTCGCGGCTGCTAATCAGCAGCGGCGGGATCTCTACCCGCTGCTGGCTGGCTTCACCTGCGTCGATGATATTGAATACCGCTTCCAGCATCGCCGGGACGTTCTGCTGCACCATGTCAATATCGTGACCCAATAGATAAACAAATGGGTCCCAGTCAAAACAGCCCATCGGCGGCTGCTCGACGCCGGTCAGCCCCAACTGCGCCAGCCATCTCACCACCCCTTCCAGCGAGATGGTCGAGTTAACAAAGAACCCCTGCAGATGTTCATCGGCGCTTTTGAAACGCGCCTGCATGCAGGCTTCCACTTTGCCTTTTGAATAGCCCGGAGAAAGAATATTCTCTTCCGGCACGCTCATGCCGCGCGCCTCATGAGCATCGCGAAATCCGCGCAAACGCTCCAGGGTGTTGTGGTCGCTGCTGCGCCCGCCGACAAAAAACAGCGGCGCCAGTTTGCCGTGGCGATTGAGGCTGTTATCAAGAATTTTATCGGTCAACGCGCGGGCGCCCGCGTAGTTATCGGAGATCACCGACGGTGCGGTGGAGCCCGGCAGGTCAAGGTTGACCGTCGGCACCCCCGCCTGCTGACATAGCTCGGTAATTTTATCCGGATTAGTCGCCCCGGTCGCCACCACCCAGTCCACCTGCCAGGAGAGCATCGCTTTCACCGCTTCGATTTCCAGCTCCGGTCGACGGCGAGTACAGGTAATAATCGGCAGCAGGCCGCGCTCACGCGCCATCTCTTCAAAGCCTTCCGCCACGGAACCAAAATAGCGGTTGTCGTATTTGGGGACAATCATCCCGATGACATGCGATTTTTTACTGCGCAACATGCTGGCCTGGCGATTAATCGCGTAGCCCTGTTCTTGCGCAATCCGCGTCACTTTTTCCGCAAGTTTGGCGCTGATACGGCGTTTTTTCCAGTTGCCATTGAGGATCGCGCTCACCGCGCTTGCCGAAACGCCGGATAATTCCGCCAGATCGTAGATAGTGATTTTTTTCATTTTCCCAACTTGCGTCACAAATTCATTTCGCTGTTAATTTCCCCACTTGCTCAATCGATGAAGCTGGCGCAACATTAGCTTCATCGATTGAGCAACCATGACGCTCGCTAGCGTATACACTCAATAATCGTTCAGACATCAGCAAATTGAAATAAATGGTGCTGATATTCAATAGCTTAACTTAGTTACTCCTGCTCTGACAGGCCAGATTGTTGTAGCAGGTAACCGCTCCTCAAGCTCGTCGAGTCCCGCTTGATGAGCAAAACAGACAACATGAAGGATTATAAAATGAACCACTCTGTATCCTCTATGAATACTTCTCTTAGCGGCAAAGTCGCCGCGGTCACCGGCGCCGCTTCCGGCATTGGTCTTGAATGCGCGAAAACCCTGCTTGGCGCGGGCGCGAAGGTGGTTCTGATCGACCGTGAAGGCGAAAAGCTCAACAAGATTGTGGCAGAGCTTGGCGAAAACGCTTTTGCTTTACAGGTCGATCTGATGCAGGGCGATCAGGTGGATAAGATCATTGACGGCATCCTGCAACTTGCCGGACGTCTCGATATCTTCCACGCCAACGCCGGCGCTTACATCGGCGGCCCGGTCGCTGAGGGCGACCCGGACGTCTGGGATCGCGTGCTGCACCTCAATACTAACGCCGCCTTCCGCTGCGTGCGTAGCGTGCTGCCGCATATGATCGCGCAAAAATCCGGCGATATTATTTTCACCAGCTCCATCGCCGGCGTGGTGCCGGTTATCTGGGAACCTATCTATACCGCGTCAAAATTCGCCGTACAGGCGTTTGTTCATACCACCCGCCGCCAGGTTTCCCAACACGGCGTCCGCGTCGGCGCGGTACTGCCGGGCCCGGTGGTCACCGCCCTGCTCGATGACTGGCCGAAAGAGAAAATGGAAGAAGCGCTGGCCAACGGCAGCCTGATGCAGCCTATCGAAGTTGCCGAATCGGTGCTGTTTATGGTCACCCGTTCGAAAAACGTCACCGTGCGCGACCTGGTTATTCTGCCTAACAGCGTTGATTTATAACCCCCGGTATCGGTGACTAAAAGGACGATTTTATGAATGGTGAGACTCAAACCCTCATTGGCGTCGATGTCGGCTCCGGCAGCGTACGCGCCGGGGTATTTAACCTCAGCGGCGAACTGCTGGCCCACGCCACCCGGGAGATCACCCTCTTCCGTAGCGCCGGCAGCGTGGTGGAACAATCCAGCCGCGAAATCTGGCAGGCGGTTTGCGACTGCATTAAACGCGCGGTTGAAAAGGCCGCTGTCTCTCCGCACTCGGTTGCCGGTATCGGCTTCGACGCTACCTGCTCGTTGGTGGTAATCGGTGAGAATGACGCGCCGCTGGCCGTCGGCCCCAGCGAAGAGGCGGATCGCAATATCATCGTCTGGATGGATCACCGCGCCACCGAACAGGCGGAACGCATCAATGCCACCCGCCATCCGGTGCTGCAGTACGTCGGCGGGACTATCTCCCCGGAGATGGAGACGCCGAAGCTGCTGTGGCTGAAAGAAAACCGTCCGCAGATTTTTGCCGCCGCGCGCCATTTCTTCGACCTGGCCGACTATCTCACCTGGCGCGCGACCGGCGATCTGGCCCGCTCCGTCTGTACCGTCACCTGTAAATGGACCTATCTGGCCCATGAAAAACGCTGGGATGCCGACTACTTTCGCCAGATTGGCCTCGCAGAGCTGGCGGAGGAAGACTTCGCTCGTATCGGCCAGCGCATTGTCGATCCGGGTACGCCCTGTGGTGATGGGTTAACCGCGGCGGCGGCTAAAGAGATGGGCCTGCCTGTCGGTACGCCGGTGGCGGTCGGGATGATCGACGCCCATGCAGGCGGCATCGGCACCGTCGGCGTACTCAACGGCGCGGTGAATAATATGGCCTACGTCTTCGGCACCTCCTCCTGCACCATGACTACCACCGAGAAAGCGGTGTTCGTTCCTGGCGTCTGGGGGCCTTACTATTCGGCGATGGTACCGGGTAACTGGCTGAACGAAGGCGGACAAAGCGCCGCCGGCGCGGCTATCGACCAGTTACTGAGCTTCCATCCGGCAGCGGTAGAAGCGCGTGAACTGGCCAAAGCCGCCGCCGTTCCGCTGCCGGTCTGGCTGGCGGATCGCGTGCTGGCGCAGGTTGCCTCGCCGTCGGAGGCGGTGCAGCTGGCTGATGGACTGCATGTCGTGCCGGAGTTTCTCGGCAATCGCGCGCCGCTTGCCGACCCCCACGCGAAAGCGCTGATTGCCGGGCTGGGGATGGAGCGGGATCTTGATAATCTGACCGCGCTGTACGTCGCCGGATTATGCGGAATTGGCTACGGCCTGCGGCAGATCCTTGATGCCCAACGCGCCTGTGGTATTGAGAACGAAAATATCGTTATCAGCGGCGGCGCGGGTCAGCACCCGCTGGTACGCCAGCTGTTGGCCGACGCCTGCGGCGTGACCGTGGTCAGCACAGCCTGTAGCGAACCCGTATTGCTGGGTTCCGCCATCCTCGGCGCCGTCGCGGGCAACGTCGCCGCCTCGCTACCGGACGCCATGAAGCGGTTCACCAGAGTGGATAAAACCTATCGTAGCGAACCGGCGTTTAGCTCGCTACATCAACGCAGGTATGAGGCCTACAAAGCGCTACAACAGGCCGGTCGGCTAATCCGCGAATAACATACCTCTTTAATTTAATAACAATAATGCTCCGCTGTTGTGCAGCGGAGCCGCTCCTCTGCATCCTGAAATCGAGGTTAACATGTCCGTTAATAACCAACAGTGGTTCGGTCTGCCGCTGAATCTTATCTGGGGATACGTCGCCATCGCCGTGTTTATGACCGGCGACGGTTTTGAACTCGCCTTCCTCTCGCACTACATCAAGGAGCTGGGCTTCAGCCCGGCGCAGGCCTCTTTCGCCTTTACCCTCTACGGCCTCGCCGCCGCCCTCTCGGCCTGGGTCTCCGGCGTGGTCGCGGAAATTATCACCCCGCGTAAAACCATGTTTATCGGTTTCGTGCTGTGGTGCGTGTTCCACGTCCTGTTCCTCGTCTTCGGCCTCGGTCGCGCCAACTACGCCTTAATCCTGCTGTTTTACGGCATCCGCGGCCTGGCCTATCCGCTGTTCCTCTATTCGTTTATCGTCGCCATTATCCATAACGTCCGCAGCGACAGCTCCAGCTCGGCCCTGGGCTGGTTCTGGGCGGTCTACTCCGTCGGCATCGGCGTGTTCGGCAGCTATATTCCGAGCTTCACCATTCCGCACATTGGCGAGATGGGCACCCTGTGGCTGGCGCTGGCGTTCTGCGTCACCGGCGGGCTGATTGCCCTGACGGCGCTGCGCAACACCGAAACCCCGCGCCATATGCAGAACCTCACCACCCGCGAGAAGTTCTCCGAGCTGGGGCGCGCGGTGACCCTTATCTACACCAACCGCAGCATTATGCTCTCCAGCATCGTGCGCATTATCAACACCCTGTCGCTGTTCGGCTTCGCGGTGGTCATGCCAATGATGTTCGTCGATGAGCTTGGCTTCACCACTTCCGAATGGCTGCAGGTGTGGGCGGCGTTCTTCTTCACCACCATCTTCTCCAACGTCTTCTGGGGGATTGTGGCGGAGAAACTGGGCTGGATGAAAGTGGTGCGCTGGTTCGGCTGCATCGGCATGGCGCTGTCGAGTCTGGCGTTTTACTACCTGCCGCAGCACTTCGGCCATAACTTCGCCATGGCGCTGGTGCCGGCAATTGCGCTGGGGATTTTTGTCGCGGCGTTCGTGCCGATGGCGGCGGTGTTCCCGGCGCTGGAGCCAGAGCATAAAGGGGCGGCGATTTCGGTCTACAACCTGTCGGCCGGGCTGTCGAACTTCCTCGCACCGGCGATTGCGGTGGTGCTGCTGCCGCACTTCAGCACCATCGGCGTGGTGGTGGCCTATACCGCGCTCTATCTGCTGGCGTTTTGTCTGTGCCCGTTTATTCGCGTTGAGCAGCCCGGTTTTGCTACCAGCGAAGCGGCTGAACCGCTGAACGTCAGCACAGTAAAATCATAAAAAACCCCGGAGACCGGGGTAAGTAAAATAGTCAATCCGGGCCTCGTGCCCGGATTTTTGCCTTACGCGATGGTGACTTTGCCATCCAGATAGACATCCTGCACCGCATTGATCAGCTTCACGCCTTCGCTCATCGATTTCTTAAAGGCTTTACGACCGAGGATCAGCCCCATGCCGCCGGCGCGTTTATTAATCACCGCCGTGCGCACCGCATCGGCAAGATCGGTTTCGCCGCCCGCCGCCCCGCCGGAGTTAATCAACCCGGCGCGGCCCATGTAGCAGTTCGCCAGTTGATAGCGCACCAGATCGATCGGGTTATCGCTGGTCAGCTTGCTGTAGACGCGATCGTCGGTATAACCAAAGTTCACCGCTTTATAGCCGCCGTTATTCTCGGCCATTTTCTGCTTCACGATATCAGCGCCAATGGTGGCGGCCAGATGGTTGGCCTGGCCGGTCAGGTCAGCGGAAACGTGGTAATCGACGCCATCTTTTTTGAATGCCGGGTTGCGCAGATAGGCCCACAGCACGGTGACCAGGCCGAGCTCGTGCGCGCGTTCAAAGGCGGCGGATATCTCTTCAATCTGCCGACGCGACTGTTCGGAGCCGAAATAGATCGTCGCGCCAACCGCAACCGCGCCCATGTTGAACGCCTGTTCGACGCTGGCGTACAGGGTCTGGTCATACTCGGTCGGGTAGCTCAACGTTTCGTTATGGTTGAGCTTAACGAGGAATGGAATGCGGTGCGCGTAGCGGCGCGATACCGAGGCCAGTACGCCATAGGTAGAAGCCACGCAGTTACAGCCGGCTTCGATGGCGAGTTCCACGATATTCTTCGGATCGAAGTAGAGCGGGTTGGCGGCGAACGACGCGCCCGCCGAGTGCTCTACGCCCTGGTCGACCGGCAGAATGGACAGGTATCCCGTTCCCGCCAGACGCCCGGTGTTGTAGAGGGTCTGCATATTACGCAGCACCGCAGGCGGGCGGTTGTTATCCACCATCACCCGGTCGACGTAATCCGCTCCCGGTAAATAGAGTTGATCGGCTGGAATAGTCATACAACGGTGCTGTAAAAGGCTGTCGGCATCTTTGCCAAGCAACTGCGTAATATCAGTCATAGCTATCTCCCGTAAGTGCTGGCCGCAGCCAGCATGTTTTATCCCAACCCAAAAATTTTGGGCAGGTTAAGCCTGGTACCGAGTTAGCATATTTTCCAGCCGGGAGCGCGTTTTTTCAGTAGATTCTGCTGTCTCGTTTCACTGCCATTTACCACCAGGCGTGGAAATGATGTACCGGGCCGATACCGTGCCCCACTTCCAGCGAATCGGCCTGCGCCAGCGCCGCCGACAGCCAGCCCTTCGCTTCGGCGACCGTTTGTCCCCAATCGGCATAGCGCGGACGCAGCGCCGCCAGCGCGGCAGATAACGTACAGCCGGTACCGTGGGTATTTTTGGTCTGCACGCGCGGCGCGGTAAAGCGCTGTTCGCCTTCGCGGGTAAACAGCCAGTCCGGGCTTTCGGCGTCGTCCAGATGTCCGCCCTTCATTAATACCGCCCCGCAGCCTAGCGCCAACAGCGCCCTGCCCTGTTCCAGCATCTCGCGCTCGCTTTGCGCATGCGGCGCATCGAGCAGCGCCGCGGCCTCCGGCAAATTCGGGGTGATCAGTGAAACGTGCGGCAGCAGGCGCTGGCGCAGCGTCGCAATGGCGGAAGGGGATAACAGCGGATCGCCGCTTTTCGCCAGCATTACGGTATCCAGCACCACGTTGGCAATTTGATAGCGGGCAAGACGTTCCGCCACCGCTTCAACGATATCGGTTTCCGCCAGCATGCCGATTTTCGTAGTATCGATTCGCACGTCGCTAAACACCGAATCCAGCTGCGCCGCCACGAAGTCCGGCTCAATGCGGTATACCGACTGCACGCCGCGGGTATTCTGCGCCACCAGCGCGGTGATCACCGAGCAGCCGTAAGCGCCGAGTGCGGAGAATGTTTTGAGGTCGGCCTGGATCCCGGCGCCGCCGCTGGGATCGGTGCCGGCGATGGTTAAGGCGTTAATCCGCTTCATGCCGCCACCTCCGCGTATAACGCGTCGAGGAATGCCGGGATAAAACTGCCGGGGCCGCCGTGTCGCGCCGCTTCACCTCCCGCCATTTTCATCAGGCCGCAGGCGGCTGCCACGTTTTGCAGCCGATCGCCGGGCATCGCGGCGCTTGCCGCCACAACCGCGGATAACGCGCAGCCGGTCCCCACCACCCGCGTCATCAGGACATTACCGCCGCTCACGGCAAGCGTGCGCTCACCGTCGCTGATGTAATCCACCTCGCCCGTCACCGCGACCACGGTATTGAGCTTGCGCGCCAGCACCTGGGCTGCGGGTAACGCCGCAGCTACGCTATCGGTCGTGTCCACGCCGCGCCCGCCGCCGCTGCTCCCCGCCAGCGCCATGATTTCCGAGGCGTTACCGCGAATCGCCGCAGGCCGCAGTTCCAGTAATTCGCGACAAAAATCGGTACGCAGCGTCAGCGCGCCGACGGCAACCGGATCCAGCGTCCAGGGTTTTCCCGCCTGGCGGGCGCTCTGCGCCGCCGCTCGCATCGCATTGGCGCGCTCAGTGGTTAAGGTCCCGACATTAATCAATAGCGCATCGGCAATGGCGGCAAACTGCGCGGCTTCCGTAGGATCAATCACCATCGCCGGCGAGGCGCCAATAGCCAGCAGGACGTTAGCGGTGAAAGTCTGGACCACATCGTTGGTCATACAGTGAACAAGCGGCGAAGAGGTGCGGAAAAGCTGCTGCAGGTGCGCGATATGCGCCGGATTTAGCGGTTGATGCATGGTTTGCTCCCGCCAGATGAGGAAGCAGCGCAGACCATGCGGTCTCTGACTTCCCTACGCTGGCATTATCCAGATCAGGTGGTACGGGTATTTCTCAGCCTTCACAAAGAAGGGCACCCCGAGTCATTTGGTACAAAATGGCGACTAACGTTCCGTTAATCTTTAATCAGGATAGTAATGCCAGCGATAAGTCTTGTAAACGGTAAAAGCGGTAGATCTACTGGCGATATGTCCCTTAATCGTACAACCATCTCCCGGCTTTGGCAGACTGGATAAACATATCAATGGTGAACTCTGGAACATCTACTGGTTCAGGCTTTTTAAATGGATTCCATGAAAAATTGACTTCGGGATAGTACGTTTCAAGATGGAAATTCGACATGTCGACGTTGAACTCTTTTTCATAGTCTTCAACCAACTCTTCAACGTCATCTTGATCTAACTGGACATCAAAATGAATACTCGAGTCTGCCGTGTATGTAGCGTATTTCTTGTTCCTGAGGATATAGGTCCCACTACGAATAGTGAACAACTTGATGACGCGTTTTTCGATATCTTCTACCATAGCTTATCGTTGCCCCGCGCGATGGTATTGTATTCAATGATCGTGTTGTAAATGATCTGCGATACATCAGCCACAATGATCACTTCACCAATGAGGGGAATAGTCCGTCCCACCCACGTTCCAATTTTCCTCACCATCCTCCTTTTTGCAGTCCATGGAGTATAACCGCCAATCCATGTAGGCATTTTTAACCCAAATGGGAACATTCTATTGCCAAATACTCGTCTGGCACCTTTCGATAGTCTGGATGTTCCAGGAATTGCCGTTCCGGGTTTAGCCCGTGTCGCCTGATCATTTATACCCGCATACAGTGCATATACAGAGGCAACATCTTTGATACCAAATTGATCAGCAGTATTGAAGACAAAGACCATGAAAAATAGTTCTGAGGCGGTAAGGTTTGAACGCCCCGCAAAAAAGTATGTTCCATTTATTTCCTCAACAGTATCCACTTCATAATCCCTTATGATCCTTGTAGAAAGCGCCATCATAATGGCTGATTTGCATACCGTCATTACGCGTCGTTGTATCATCCTTGTACGTTTGCCACAGAGACGCCACTTTTTCCTGCGCCATGTAAGCGATTACACAAAATTTTAGCTATCCGTGCGGCGGTTGATTTAGATCACAATTCACTTAATAACCATAAGACATAGTTACTACGCGTTACTAACTAAGCGAACACAGTAACCGCAGTAGTCGCCGCTGCCGTTAGTTTGCATAACATGTTAAAAATAATTTCGACACTAAGGTCGTTAATGATGAAAGTGAAACACGTTTCTATGCTGCTGCTGGCACTCAGCGCAGCCATCGCGATTGGTTGCAGTTCACCAGCGCAGCGTATGGCCGAGTGCGAAGCACAGGGGATCAGTAAAGATGCCTGTTATATTGCGGAACAAAACAAACAGGCTACGGTGAATGCCGCAGCGGAGAAACAGGCGCTGGAAAATGCACAGGCTTTATATCCCGTGCAGAAAGCGCAATCCAGCAAAAAAGTGAAGATCTTCAATGGTATGAAGCTGGTCACAAACTCAACCGGGCTGACAGTTGATGGCAAACCCGCGGCCTTAGACGAAAGCAATGCTGACGCGAAAACCTATTCTCAGGGTTTATACGTTTTTATTGTCTACCAATCAGGAAAAATTGCCGTCATGCAGGACGGTAAATTTTTAGGCTACGCCAAATAGCGCCGCTTCATTGTTAATTTAAAAGCGGCCTAAGGGCCGCTTTTTCCCTTCTCCGCAGTAGCCGACACGTCAAACGCCGAGCTAAATAAGCGACATTAATCCCATTGGATAAATCTCATTTTACCTACGAGAGTGTGGTTTTTTAATTAATGTATTTTTTTTGTAACCACAAACTTGCTCAATGTAAACAATAGGTTATAGTTCAAGAAAGCGTTACAAGCTGTAACACCACGTCAGATCGGAATTAACGAGTGAATCGCCATTAAGGTAAGAGGATTCCAATGAAATTGACCCCCATAGTAAAAGGATTGGCCATTGCTGGCTTGCTGTCATCGATCAGCTTGTCAGCATGGGCGGAAGTCGCCGCAAAAGAAGCGACCGCTGCCACTAAACAAGCCAACGACGCTCTCTATAACCAACTCCCCTTCTCAGATAACACCGATTTCACCAACGCCCATAAAGGGTTTATTGCCGCCCTGCCCACCGAGATCATTAAAGGAGAACAAGGTAACGTAGTATGGGATCCGCAACAGTACTCTTTCATCAAAGAAGGTGAAAAAGCCCCGGATACCGTCAACCCGAGCCTGTGGCGGCAGTCGCAGCTGATTAACATCAGCGGCCTGTTTGAGGTGACCGACGGCGTCTACCAGATCCGCAATCTGGATCTTTCCAACATGACCATCATCGAAGGTAAAGAAGGCATTACCGTCGTGGATCCGCTGGTGTCGGCAGAAACCGCTAAAGTGGGCATGGATCTGTATTACAAAAACCGCGGTAAGAAACCGGTCGTCGCCGTTATCTATACCCACAGCCACGTTGACCACTACGGCGGGGTGCGCGGCGTAGTAGATGAAGCGGATGTGAAATCCGGGAAAGTGAAAATTTACGCGCCGTCCGGCTTTATGGAAGCGGCGGTGGCTGAAAACATTATGGCCGGTAACGTCATGAGCCGCCGCGCCAGCTACATGTACGGCAACCTGCTGAAACCATCGGCCACCGGACAGGTCGGCGCCGGTCTGGGCACCACCACCTCGGCGGGTACCGTTACCCTGATTGCCCCAACTAATATCATTGAAAAAGACGGTCAGAAAGAAGTTATTGACGGTCTGACCTATGACTTTATGCTGGCGCCAGGTTCAGAAGCGCCATCGGAAATGCTGTGGTTCATCGAAGAGAAAAAACTGATTGAATCCGCGGAAGACGTAACACACACCC
This sequence comes from Klebsiella sp. SYXHC3, assembly GCF_057196925.1. Lineage (NCBI taxonomy): Bacteria > Pseudomonadati > Pseudomonadota > Gammaproteobacteria > Enterobacterales > Enterobacteriaceae > Klebsiella > Klebsiella sp. SYXHC3. The sequence goes on from NZ_JBXUNG010000001.1 coordinate 1,203,491, forward strand.
TGCACAACACCTATTCGCTGCGCGGCGCGAAAATCCGCGAACCGCTGCCGTGGTCGAAGTACATCAACGAAGCGATTGTACGCTGGGGCGACAAGGCTGAGATTATTATGGCTCAGCACCACTGGCCGACCTGGGGCAACGAAAACGTGGTCAACCTGCTTAAGAGCCAGCGTGACCTGTACCGTTACATTAACGACCAGACCCTGCGTATGGCTAACGAAGGGCTGACTCGCGATGAAATTGCCGCTAAATTCAAACTGCCGGATAGCCTTGCCAACACCTGGGCTAACCGCGGTTACTACGGCTCTGTTAGCCACGACGTGAAAGCCACCTACGTGCTGTATCTCGGCTGGTTCGACGGCAACCCGGCCACCCTCGACGAACTGCCGCCGGAAGAAGCGGCGAAGAAATTCGTCGATTACATGGGCGGCGCCGATGCCATCATGAAGAAAGCGAAAGAGGATTACGACCAGGGTAACTATCGTTGGGTAGCTCAGGTGGTCAGTAAAATCGTCTTCGCCGATCCGAAAAACCAGGATGCGCGTAATCTGGAAGCAGATGCCCTTGAACAGTTAGGCTATCAGGCGGAATCCGGCCCGTGGCGTAACTTCTACCTCACCGGCGCGCAGGAGTTGCGTAACGGCGTGGTGAAAGGACCAACCCCGAACACCGCCAGCCCGGATACCGTACGCGCGATGACACCAGAAATGTTCTTCGACTATCTGGCGGTGCACATCAACGGCGAGAAAGCGGGTAACGCGAAATCGGTCTTTAATATCGATCTCGGCAGCGACGGCGGCAAGTATAAGCTGGAGCTGGAAAACGGCGTACTGAACCATACCGCTAATGCGGAAGCGAAAGATGCCGATACCACTATCGCCCTCAACCGCGCCACCCTGAATAAGATCATCCTCAAAGAGGAGACGCTGAAGCAGGCCGTTGATAACGGCGATGCGAAAATCACCGGTAACGCCGATAAGCTCAATGAAATGCTGGGCTATATGGACAAGTTCGAATTCTGGTTCGACATCGTTACGCCATAATGTCCTGCTCCCGCGGCGCCCGGTCGCGGGAGTTTTCCCTCTCTGCTAGTAGGCTTCCGGCAATGGTCGGTCGATAGAAACCAGTTTGCCGCGCTTCATCGTGATATAGCCCCCGGCTTTCAGATCCGCCAGCACCCGAAAAACATGCGTGCGCGACAGATTAGTACGCTTAATAATAAACAGCGCCAGGCCTTCGTTTTCCCCCTGATGGGTACTCTGGCGATAAAGATAACGAAACAGCATCGGCCTGATGGTCTGATAGCTGGTCATCTGTCGGCGTTCGTTATGAAGATCGATAGTAAAGATCGACATATAGGTCAGAATGGTCGCCAGCTCCTGCACGCGTTCAGGGCCGCCGTGTAAAAAGATTTGGTCAAAGACATCATAAGTGACGTTAACCAGCTTCACCGCTGCGCTACCGATATATTCAAACTTCGCCAGCGGGCAGTACCTTTCCATAAGCCCTATCGGCATATACTCAATGGAATTACCAATATGAAGGCCACTATCCGGCATTAATATTGACAGCGAACCTTCAGTGCAAAAATAAATATATCCTGGCTGAATTGCTAATTTTTTATTAGCCGCAACCGTCAGGGCTTCCCCTTGCGCAATTATTTGCGGAAAAAAGGCATCAATGTTGAGTTGCTGATAATAGCTATGGATATCCTGAAAATTCACGCTATGCCCCTTGCTGCGCAGTCTGCTGTGGTATCGAGTATAGCAGCGAAGTGATAGCAGATTCGAGGGTGATTATTTCTTTGATAATGACCAGTCCCATATGGGACTATCAACGCAAAGTATTCGCTTTAAAATGGCCAGTAATTAGTCCGCATTTGAATTATCCGCTGATATTAAACATTGATAGCGGAACAAATAATCTAAGAGGCCATGCAATGAAATTAAATCAGATCGCTAAACATCTGGCTCTGGCCGGTGTTTTAACTTCGCTGTCGCTTTCCGCCTTCGCTGCCGCCCAGCAGCAGGACGCCACCCCGGCAACTCAGCAGGCAAATAACGCGCTGTACAACAAACTGCCGTTTGCCGATAAAACTGATTTCGATAACGCGCATAAAGGTTTTATCGCCGCGCTGCCGCAGACCATGATTAAAGGCGAGCAAGGCAACGTTATCTGGAACCCGGCAAAATATGACTTCGTCAAAGAAGGTGAAAAAGCCCCGGATACCGTTAACCCGAGCCTGTGGCGCCAGTCACAGCTGATTAATATCGGCGGCCTGTTTAAAGTCACCGACGGTGTTTATCAGATCCGTAATCTCGATCTCTCCAACATGACCATCATCGAAGGCGAGAAAGGGATCACCGTTATCGACCCGCTGCTGAGCGCCGAGCCGGCGAAAGAAGCGATGGATCTCTACTACGCCAACCGCGGTAAAAAGCCGGTTGTCGCCGTCCTGTTCACCCACAGCCATGTTGACCACTACGGCGGCATCCGCGGCGTGGTTGATGAAGCCGACGTGAAGGCTGGCAAAGTAAAAATCTACGCCCCGGCCGGATTCATGGAAGAAGCGGTTTCCGAGAACATTATGGCCGGTACCGCGATGAGTCGTCGCGCCAGCTATATGTACGGCAACCTGCTGAAGCCTGACGCCAAAGGCCAGGTCGGCGCTGGTCTTGGCACCACCACCTCTGCGGGTACCGTGACGCTGCTCCAGCCGACCAACTACATCACTAAAACCGGCCAGCAGGAAGTGATTGATGGCCTGACCTACGACTTCATGATGGCACCAGGTTCCGAAGCACCGTCGGAAATGCTGTGGTATGTCAAAGAGAAGAAAATGATTGAAGCGGCAGAGGATGTTACCCATACCCTGCACAACACTTACTCGCTACGCGGCGCGAAGATCCGCGATCCGCTGGCCTGGTCAAAATATATTAACGCCGCTATCGACCGCTGGGGCAACGATGCTGAAGTCATTATCGCTCAGCACCACTGGCCAACCTGGGGTAATGACAACATTATCAAGCTGATGAAAGGTCAGCGCGACATGTATCGCTACATCAACGACCAGACCCTGCGTATGGCCAACGAAGGCCTGACCCGCGATGAAATCGCCGCTAACTTCAAGCTACCGGAATCGCTGGAAAAACAGTGGTCGAGCCGCGGTTATTACGGCTCCGTCAGCCACGATGTGAAAGCGACGTACGTTTACTACCTCGGCTGGTTCGATGGCAACCCGGCGACCCTCGACGAGCTGCCGCCGCAACAGGCTGCGAAGAAGTTCGTTGAATACATGGGCGGCGCCGATGCCATCATGCAGAAAGCCAAAGCCGACTATCAGCAGGGGAACTACCGCTGGGTGGCGCAGGTGACCAGTAAAATCGTCTTCGCCGACCCGCAGAATGCCGATGCGCGTAACCTCGAAGCGGATGCCCTGGAGCAGTTAGGCTACCAGGCGGAAGCCGGTACCTGGCGCAACTTCTACCTGACCGGCGCGCAGGAACTGCGTAACGGCGTACAGAAGCTCCCGACGCCTAACACCGCCAGCCCGGATACCGTTCGTGCAATGACTCCGGAGATGTTCTTCGACTACCTGGGCGTACATATCAACGGCCAGAAAGCCGGCGCGGCAAAAGCGGTCTTCAACATCGATCTTGGTAAAGATGGCGGTAAGTACAAGCTGGAGCTGGAAAATGGCGTGCTTAACCACACCGCTAATGCGGTAGCAGACAACGCTGACGCCAGTATTACTCTGAACCGCGATACCCTGAACAAGATCATTTTGAAACAGGAAACGCTGAAGCAGGCTGAAGATAAGGGCGACGTCAAGATTAGCGGCAATGGCGCTAAGCTCGATGAAATGCTGAGCTACATGGACAAATTTGAATTCTGGTTCAACATTGTCACCCCGTAAGCGATAATCGCTGAATCTCCCTCGCGCCCTTTCTGGCCGCGGGGGATTTTTTTATCCATTCGCCTCGCATGTTCTGATTTGCGTTCCCCTCGCCGCAGGCCCAAAATGAGTTCAGGACTGTTTTATTGCGCGGAGGTATATATGACCGTTTATCACCATGCGCTGGTACTGATTAATAGCAGCCTTGATGGTGTTCCGTTGCTACAACACGCCGCCAGGATGGCGCAGGAAAACGGGATGCGGATTACCATCGCCCACATCAGCACCGACTACCGGGCGCTTAATTACGTGTCCGACAGCCTGCAGAATGATGAAGTATCGCAAGAGGTCATTCAGGCCAAAGCCCTGCTCAACGAGCTGGCGACGACCGTCGCCCTGCCGGTACAGACGCTATCGCTGGTGACGACCCGCCGTTTTGCTGATGTCGAAGAGTGCGTACAACAACGCCATATCGATTTAATTATCGCCGGACACCATAACCGGCTGCTGGGGGTGCTGTCCTCGCACTCGCTGGAGTACATCAACCATTTGACGGTGGACGTACTGATAAAACACCTGCCCTAGCGCAATGCGGACTGTAACAGAGAAAAACACTCTTCGATTAACGGTGCAAGCGCCTGCGGCCCACGCATCAGGGCCACCGTCCGCGTGAGCGCCGGCTGCTGCAGTTGCGCCACCTTTAACGCCGGATCGTGCAAATAGGTCGTATACAGCGCCGGGAGAATGGCCACCGCCAGCCGCGAACGTACCAGCCCATAAAGGGTTTCGATATAGTCTACCTGGTAACGCGTCGTTAAGGTCAAACGCTGGCTTTCCACCAGCGCCGCCACCAGCCGCTGAATATTCCCCTTTGAGAAAACGGCAATATCACGGCCTACCAACTGCTTCCACGGTAAATTTGGCTGCGCAGCGAGCGGATCGTCGCGGTGCAGTACCACCACGAACGGATCCTCGCGTAGCGGATAAACCAGTAGCTCAGCTGGTAGCGAACTGTCGATCGCGCCGATACCAAAATCAATCTCACCGCTTTGCAGCGCCCGCATTAACGCATCGTTGGTCTGGTCATGAAATTCAATGCGCAGACGCGGAAAGGCTTGCGCCAGGGTTTGCGGCAGCAGCGGAAACAGCAGTGAGCTCACCGACGGCACCAGCCCGATCCGCACCGTGCCATCGCCGCCCGCTTCCACAATCTGCTGCATATCAAAAAAAGAAGCCTGGGCCACGCTCAGTATCCGCTGGGCATGGGGTAAAATCGCCGACCCCAGTTCCGTCAGGGTCACCGCCGAGGCGGTACGATTGACCAGCTTGCCGCCGATCACGGTTTCAATCTGCCGCAGCGCGCTGCTGAGCGCCGGTTGGCTAATCGCCAGCCGATTGGCGGTATCGGTAAAATGGCGCAACTGAGCCAGGGTCACAAAATACTGCAGCTGCTTCAGCGAGAGCGCGGGCAAACGTTGCCAGGGTTCGTTCATTGTCAGGTTCGCTACCAATGGTCATACAGAATAACCCGAGCTTATCGGGCGATAAATTTATTCATCTGGGCAAACGTTTGCTGTGCCCCTAGAGTATCCGCATTATCCTTGTGGTGGAGTTGTTATGTCCAGCAATGCTGAAGTCCGTCGTCGCGCGGTGCAGGCCGCACGCGGCGAATCCCCGTTTGATCTGTTGCTCGTCGATGCGCAGATCGTCGATATGGCCACTGGCGAAATCCGCGACGCCGACGTTGGCATCGTTGGCGACATGATTGCCAGCGTGCATCCGCGCGGCAGCCGCGCCGACGCCCATGAAGTGCGCTCGCTGCAGGGCGGCTATCTGTCGCCTGGCTTGATGGACACCCACGTACACCTTGAAAGTTCGCATCTACCGCCCGAGCGCTATGCCGAAATCGTCCTGACGCAGGGTACCACCGCGGTGTTCTGGGACCCGCATGAGCTGGCAAACGTGCTCGGCGTCGATGGCGTGCGCTACGCGGTTGATGCCAGTCGCCACCTGCCGCTACAGGTGATGGTGGCCGCGCCATCCAGCGTCCCCTCTACGCCAGGTCTCGAAATGTCCGGCGCTGATTTCGCCGGTGCTGAAATGGAAACCATGCTCGGCTGGCCGGAAGTACGCGGCGTGGCGGAAGTGATGGATATGCATGGCGTGCTGAACGGTAGCGAACGGATGCAGGAGATTGTCCAGGCCGGGCTTAACAGCGGCAAACTGATTGAGGGCCATGCCCGTGGGCTCAGCGGCGCCGATTTGCAGGCGTATCTCGCCGCCGGCGTCACCTCCGATCACGAACTGACTTCAGCGGCCGATGCGCTGGAAAAACTGCGCGCCGGGCTGACTATCGAAATTCGCGGCTCGCACCCCTACCTGCTGCCCGACATCGTTGCGGCGTTAAAAACGCTGCCGCATCTCTCCTCGCAAATCACCGTCTGCACCGATGACGTACCGCCGGATATGCTGCTGGAGAAAGGCGGCGTTATCGCCCTGCTCAACCTGCTGATTGCACACGGTTTGCCAACGGTCGATGTGCTGCGTTTCGCCACCCTCAATGCGGCTATTCGCCTGCAGCGTAACGATCTTGGGCTGATTGCCGCAGGACGGCGCGCGGATCTGGTGGTGTTTGATTCGCTGGAGAAACTCGAGGCTCAGGAGGTCTATGTCGGCGGCAAACTTATCGCTCGTAACGGTCACCTGCTAACCCCCCTTGCCGCCGCGCCCGGCGTGACGCCGCCGCGTGATACCTTGCAGTTAGCCCCCCTCGATGCAGAAGATTTTGTTCTGCGAATTAAGAGCATTCGCCATGGCGTCGCCCGCCTGCGCCACATCAGCGGCGCGCGCTTCACGAAATGGGGTGAAGTAGAAGTACAGATCCGCGACGGCGAAGTACAACTGCCCGCGGGCTTTAGCCTGATTTGGGTGAAACACCGCCATGGCCGCCATCAGGCAACGCCGCAAATCGCCCTGCTCGAAGGCTGGGGCGAGCTGCGTGGCGCCATTGCCACCAGCTACTCGCATGACTCACATAACCTGGTGGTGCTCGGGCGTGATGCGAATGATATGGCGCTGGCGGCAAATCAGTTGATCGCTTCCGGCGGCGGAATGGCGCTGGCGCAACAGGGCGAGCTCCTGGCCCATGTGGCGATGCCGATTGCCGGAATGCTCTCCGATCTTCCCGCCGCCGAGCTGGCGCGGCAGTTCCGCGAGCTGCGAGATTTAAGCAGTAAAGTCGCCGACTGGGAGCCGCCATACCGGGTATTTAAAGCGATTGAAGGCACCTGCCTCGCCTGTAATGCCGGGCCGCATCTAACCGATTTGGGTCTCACCGACGGCGGCAGTCGCCAGATAGTTGACCCGTTGATAGCCTGCCGGGAGACTCCGGCGCCAACTCATCACAACAATAATCCTCAGGGAGCCTGAGCATGGCCGATAACACACTTCATACTTCTGCCCGTAGCCACTGGCTGGAGCGCCGCTTTGCGCTGCACTCACGGGGCGGTTCGCTACGCACCGAATGCCTGGCCGGGATCACCGGCTTTCTCGCCGCCGCCTATTTACTGGTGGTTATTCCAGGACTGCTGGCGATTGGCGGAATGGATAAAGGCGCCGCCACCACCGGCACCATCCTGGTCTTTGTCGCCGGTTCGTTATTAATGGCGTTTTATGCCAACCTGCCGTTTATCGTCGGTCCGGGCATTGGCGGCTCGGTACTGGTGGGGGTGACGCTGGCGGGCAGCGAAGGTATTGGCTGGCAGATAGGCCTCGGGATTGCCTGCTGGTCGGGGATCCTCTTCTTCCTGTTGACCCAATTCGGCCTGCGCGAAGTGGTCACCCGCTCGGTACCGCAGTCAATTAAGCTGGGACTCACGGCCTCGATCGGGTTATTCGTTGCGGTGCTCGGCTTTCGCAATGCCGGGCTGGTGCTGGCGAATGCCAAAACCAACGCCCTGATGCTCGGTGATTTTCTTGCCCCCGGCGCGCTGGTGGCGCTGTGCGGCCTGTTTCTGGCGATAGCGCTACAGGCGCGTAAAGTGCCAGGCGCGATATTGTGGGCCATTCTTTTCGCCACCCTGGTGGGTATTCCATTCGGCGTAACAAAGCTACCGGGCAGCTTTATTGATGTTCCTCACTCGCTGGCTCCGGTGTTCGGGCAAATCGATCTGTTGGGGGCATTAAATATCGCCTTCCTGCCATTCCTGTTCGTCTTTTTCGCGTCCGAGTTTTTCTCGACCATGGGTACGACGCTGGCGGTCGGCGGCGAGGCGGGCTTACTGGATGAAGAAGGCAACATGCCGCAGATTAATCGCCCGTTTATGGTCGATTCGATTGCCGCCGCGCTGGGCCCGTGGGTCGGTATTCCGGCGGCCACGGCGCTGATTGAATCATCCGCGGCAGCGGAAGCCGGCGGCAAGACCGGCCTCACCGCGCTGGCGGCGGCGGTGATGTTCCTGCTGATGTTGCTGTTTACGCCGGTGGCGCTCATGATCCCTAAAGAGGCCACCGCGCCGGCGTTAATTTTGATAGGCCTGAACATGTTTAGCGGCCTGCGCAAAGTCGATCTGGGGAACTTTACCGACGGACTGCCGGTGTTAATGATGGTGATGATTACGCTAATCGCCAACAGCTTCGGCACCGGTATTGCCGGTGGGCTGCTGTTTTATATTGTCATCAAAGCGATCGCCGGTAAGTGGCGTGAAATTCCGATTGGCCTGTGGGTGCTGGCGATCCCGCTAATCTATTACTTCGCGACCTTAGTTAAGCACTAAGCGCTTCACAATGTGATTTCACCTCTTGATATAACAAACGCACCGCGGCAGAGAGCTGTTTGCGGTGCGGACAAATCATGTTCAGCGGCGTTAAATCGCCCTGAAAGTCCGGCAGCAACCGCACCAGACGCCCTTCCCGCAGGTCGTCGCTGACATCAAGAAACGATTTATAAGCGATCCCCTCCCCGGCTACCGCCAGCCGACGGATCACCTCCGCATCATCGCTCATAATCGCGCCGTTCATCTCCACGGTATGCACTTCATTACCTGAAATCAGCGGCCAGCGGTCAAAAGGGCGGCCGCGTAATACGTACAACAGCGCGCTGTGCCGGGATAACTCCTCCAGACTACTGATTTGACCGTGGCGGGCAACCCACTGCGGTGAAGCCACCAACACCCGACGGTTTTCCGGCGCGACGGGCAGCGAGATAAACGAAGCGTCTTCGTGGTAGCCGTAGCGAAAAGCGACATCCACCGGATCTTTAAACACGTCGGTCAGATGATCGGAAAAGTGCAGCCGCAGGCGCAGCGCCGGGTGACGTTCGCGAAAAGCGCAAAACACCTTGAGCAGCAGGTTACGTCCAAGATCGGATGGCACGGCGATTTGCAGCGTGCCGCGGACTTCATCCCCCGGCGCCTGAATTTTCTGTAGCCCGGCCTGAAGGGTATCAAGCATCTGGGTGGCGTAGGGCAGCCAGGTTTCGCCCTCCGGGGTCAGGCGCAGGCTACGGGTCGAACGGGCAAAAAGACGAATGTTGAGCGTCGTCTCCAGGCGTTTGATCGCCGCGCTGACCTGCGCTGGCTGCTGCCCCGCCTCCCGCGCCGCCTCGCTAAAACTGCCTAACGCCGCCGCGCGGACAAATAAGGTCAGATCTTCCAGCCTGAACATGCCAATTCTCCCCTGCTTCAGAATGCTCCCAAAATAGCGATTTACCGCCTAACAACGCAAGCGGGACAAGACTTCAGCCGTGTTTTGCTTACACTTTTTAAAAAACCAGTGCTTGCCATTTCAGCAGCGCTTCAGGAATGATACGAGGCTGCTATTTTGAGTCCAGGTAATATTGAGGAAAATATGCGTAAAACAAAAATGATGCTTCTGGGCGTACTTCTTGTCAGCGCCAGCGCAAGCTGGGCGGCGCCGGCCTCCGGGATTGAACAGTATGCGATGAAAGAATTCACCGCTGATTTTACCCAATTTCATATTGGCGATACCGTGCCGGCGATGTACCTCACTCCAGAGTACAACATCAAACAGTGGCAATTGCGTAACCTGCCCGCGCCGGATGCCGGCAGTCACTGGACCTATATGGGCGGCAACTACGTTCTGATCACCGACACCGAAGGCAAGATCCTGAAAGTGTATGACGGCGAGATCTTCTATCATCGCTAAGTCCTCGACGCAGGCGCAATTGCGCATTCGCCCCGGTCGCGCCAGCGACTACCCTCGCCTGCGTCAGCTGTTTCTTGACGTGCGTCTTGCCTCATGGACATGGCTTAACGGCGATCAATGGCGGCTGGAAGATTTTGATGCCGTGGTGCAAGACGAACAGCTATGGGTCGCCGAATGCGGCGATGTGCTGGCAGGATTCGCCTCGGTGTGGGTTATCGACAACTTCCTGCATAACCTGTTTGTGGATCCGCAGTGGCAGGGAAAAGGCGTCGGTAGCCTGCTGCTGGAACAGGTTCAGCGCTCATTCAAGCACAGTGGTACGCTGAAGTGTCTGTCGCGAAATGAAAACGCCCTGCGCTTCTACCAGCATCACGGCTGGAAACTCGAAGCACAGGGCGCGTCTCCTGACGGAGATTATTGGCTGATGCGTTACACCCAGCCTTAAACGGCGCGGAAGGCAATCTCGCTCGGGATAACCTCGCCCTGCCAGTACATCTGCGCCGCCACGCGTCCCGCCAGCTGGCGGTAGATATCGGTAAACTCGCTTTCCGGACGCGCAATAACCGTCGGCGTACCTTTATCCAGATCTTCACGCAGCGTGATATGCAATGGCAACTGGCCTAGCAACTGAGTGTGGTACTTCGCCGCCAGCTTCTCGGCGCCGCCAGTGCCAAAGATAGGTTCGTGGTGGCCACAGTTGCTGCAGATATGCATGCTCATGTTTTCCACGATGCCTACGACCGGCACTTCTACTTTCTCAAACATCACGATGCCTTTTTTGGCGTCGATCAGCGCGATGTCCTGCGGCGTCGTCACCACCACCGCGCCGGTTACCGGAATGTTCTGCGCCAGGGTCAGCTGGATGTCGCCCGTTCCCGGCGGCATATCCAGCACCAGGTAATCCAGATCCGGCCACAGCGTCTCCTGCAGCATCTGCATCAGCGCCTTGCTGGCCATCGGGCCGCGCCACACCATGGCGTTGTCATCGGTCACCAGATATCCGATGGAGTTCGTCGCCAGGCCATACTTCATAATCGGCGCCATATGGGTGCCATCCGGTGATGTCGGGCGGCTGTCTTCCGCGCCAAGCATGGTCGGAATCGACGGACCATAGATGTCGGCATCAAGGATACCCACTTTGGCCCCTTCCGCCGCCAGCGCCAGCGCGAGGTTGACGGCGGTAGAGGATTTGCCCACCCCGCCTTTACCGGAACTGACGGCGATGATGTTTTTCACGCCATTAATACCCGGCTGGTTTTTCACCCGCTTCAGGGTGGCGATACTGTGAGAGAGCTTCCAGTCGATGGCTTTCGCGCCGGTGATACGCAGCAGCTCGGCGCTGCATTGCTCCTTCAACGCCTCAAACGCGCGGGTCCAGACGAACGGCATTTGGATCTCGATATGCACGGTATCGTCAAGCCAGGCGACATGGTGCAGCGCCTTTAGCGTGGTGAGGTTATGTTTCAGGGTTGGGTGCTGGAAATTAGCCAGAGTCCCGGCGACCATCGCACGTAGACGTTCGGGGGATTTGGCCTGGGATTGCGAACTCATCCCGACTCCTTTGTTATTGTGAGTTGATTCTTGTCCGTTAAGTTTACCTGAAAGGGAATAATTCCCCCACAATAAGCTTTGGGCTTACCAAATTATTGCCTTTCAGGTAACATCAAAAGCCCTTTTTACAACAGAAGATGTAATGCCCACTATGACTCAAGTCGCGAAAAAAATTCTGGTAACGTGCGCGCTGCCGTACGCCAACGGCTCTATCCACCTCGGCCACATGCTGGAGCACATCCAGGCTGATGTCTGGGTCCGTTACCAGCGAATGCGCGGCCACGAAGTCAACTTCATCTGCGCCGACGACGCTCACGGCACCCCGATTATGCTGAAAGCCCAGCAGCTTGGCATCACCCCGGAGCAGATGATTGGCGAAATGAGTCAGGAGCATCAGACCGATTTTGCCGGTTTCGATATCAGCTACGACAACTATCACTCGACGCACAGCGACGAGAACCGCGAGCTGTCGGAGCTTATCTATACCCGTCTGAAAGAAAACGGTTTTATTAAAAACCGCACTATCTCTCAGCTCTACGATCCGGAAAAGGGCATGTTCCTGCCGGACCGTTTCGTCAAAGGTACCTGTCCGAAGTGTAAATCCCCGGACCAGTACGGCGATAACTGCGAAGTCTGCGGCGCCACCTACAGCCCAACTGAGCTCATCGATCCGAAGTCCGTGGTTTCCGGCGCGACGCCGGTGATGCGTGAATCCGAGCACTTCTTCTTCGACCTGCCGTCCTTTAGCGAAATGCTGCAGGCGTGGACCCGCAGCGGCGCGCTGCAGGAGCAGGTGGCGAACAAAATGCAGGAGTGGTTCGAATCCGGCCTGCAACAGTGGGATATTTCCCGTGACGCGCCGTACTTTGGCTTTGAAATTCCCAACGCGCCGGGCAAATACTTCTACGTCTGGCTGGATGCGCCGATCGGTTACATGGGTTCCTTTAAGAATCTGTGCGACAAACGCGGCGACACCACCAGCTTCGATGAATACTGGAAGAAAGATTCCAGTGCCGAGCTGTATCACTTCATCGGTAAAGATATCGTGTACTTCCACAGCCTGTTCTGGCCGGCCATGCTGGAAGGCAGCAATTTCCGTAAGCCGACCAACCTGTTCGTTCACGGCTATGTCACGGTAAACGGCGCCAAGATGTCCAAATCACGCGGTACCTTTATCAAGGCCAGCACCTGGCTGAACCATTTCGACGCCGACAGCCTGCGCTACTACTACACCGCTAAGCTCTCTTCGCGCATTGATGATATCGACCTGAACCTGGAAGACTTTATCCAGCGCGTTAACGCCGATATCGTTAACAAAGTGGTGAACCTGGCTTCGCGTAACGCCGGCTTTATCAATAAGCGCTTCGACGGGATGCTCTCCGCCGAACTGGCTGACCCGGCGCTGTATAAAACCTTCACCGATGCGGCTGCCGCTATCGGCGAAGCGTGGGAAAGCCGCGAGTTCGGTAAAGCCATCCGCGAAATTATGGCGCTGGCCGACGTCGCTAACCGCTATGTTGACGAGCAGGCGCCGTGGGTGGTGGCAAAACAGGAAGGCCGCGACGCCGATCTGCAGGCAATCTGCACCATGGGGCTGAACATGTTCCGCGTGCTGATGACCTGGCTGAAGCCGGTTCTGCCGGGGCTGAGCGCGCGCGCTGAAGCATTCCTCAACACCGAGCTGAGCTGGGACGCCATCCAGCAGCCGCTGCTGGCGCACAAGGTTAACGCCTTCAAAGCGCTGTACAACCGCATTGAGATGAAACAGGTCGAAGCGCTGGTGGAAGCCTCTAAAGAAGAAGTGAAAGCCGCCGCCGCGCCGGTGACTGGCCCGCTGGCCGATGATCCGATCCAGGAAACTATCGCCTTTGACGATTTCGCCAAGGTGGATATGCGTATCGCGCTGATTGAAAACGCCGAGTTCGTCGACGGTTCCGATAAGCTGCTGCGCCTGACTCTCGATCTCGGCGGCGAGAAGCGCAACGTCTTCTCCGGCATCCGCTCCGCCTACCCGGACCCGCAGGCGCTCATTGGCCGCCTGACAGTGATGGTCGCCAACCTGGCGCCGCGTAAAATGCGCTTCGGCATCTCCGAAGGGATGGTGATGGCCGCCGGCCCTGGCGGGAAAGATATCTTCCTGTTAAGCCCTGACAGCGGCGCACAGCCGGGTCAGCAGGTTAAATAACCTCCGTAAAAGCGCTGCTCCGGCAGCGCTTTTTTATTCCCTTCACGCCTTCTGTTGCGACAACGCGCAATAGCCATAATAATCATTACTGTCTGCTCCTCTCTGGACGCGCAATACCACTCAACATAGGGAATCGTGATGAAATTTAACCGCAAGATGGCTGGCGTGCTGGCCGTATCTGTTCTGCTGGCGGCCCTCGCCGGCTGCGATAATAAAAAAGAAGAGAGTAAAACCTTTGCGCTGAATACCAACGGCGTCGAACTCAGCTTTACCTACCACTATGACGGCGACAAAGTATTGCGTCAGGATGCCGACAACACCATTCCCTATAAATCGATCGGCGCCGAAAATAAAGAACAGGCGCGGGCCATTATTGAGCCGATTAGCAGCGTGTATCGTAATCTACAGGGCGTAGAACAGACCATCGACTATAAAGATTCCTATGCGCTTGAGCATCTGACCGTGGATTTTAGCAAAGCGAAAATCAGCGAGCTGTGCAAACTGCCGGGCTCGATGTTCACCGACTGCTCACAACAGTTTGTTTCACTATCTGTGTCAACTAAATTGCTGGAATCGCAGGGTTTTAAAGAGGTGAAGAAGTAAAGAGGTGCAGGGCCCGGGCGCAGGCCCGGGTCAAGTCAGGCGCTTAGCCTTTGGCGTGCTCGCGTTCGGTAAGACCGCGCAGGAAATAGCGCAAAAACTGATCGCCGCATTCGCGGTAGTTTTTGTGGTCCGGCGCGCGCATCATGGCGGTGATTTCCGGCATCGACACACGGAATTTTTGCTGAGTCAGGATTGCCAGAATGTCGTCGGTCTTCAATGAGAAGGCGATACGCAATTTTTTCAGTACGATATTGTTATTCACCCGGCGCTCGACCGCCAGCGGCGGCGCCGACTCATCTTTACCACGCTTGTCGTAAATCAGACCGTTGAGGAAATTCGACAGCACGACATCCGGGCAGCGCGCAAACCCTTCTTCCTCTTCTTTTTTCAGCCAGGGTACCAGTTGTTCCGCACTCACCGGCGCATCCGCCAGCGCAAAGATGCGTACCAGACCGTTATTATTCGTTTTCAGGGTGTAGCGCAGGCTACGTAAAATATCGTTACTGATCATAATGCCTTCATGATGAAAAATGCTGGCGCTAAGTCTACCATGATTCCGCGTTTTTACAGCCCAATCGCCTCCTTCAGGCTTTTCAGATAGCGGCGGCTGACCGGCACCGTTTGCCCGGCGCGCATTAACAATTCCGCCTGCCCATTCTCCTCAAGGCGGATCTCCTTCAAATGCGCCATGTTAACGAGATATTGACGGTGGCAGCGCAACAGCGGCGTACGGCTTTCCAGCGTACGCAAAGTCAGTTCGGTAAACCCTTCTTTGCCTTCGCTATCGGTGACGTAAATCCCGCTCATCCGGCTACTCACAAAAGCCACATCTTCCATCTGCAGCAACCAGATGCGGCTGTGACCGGTGCAGGGAATGTACTTCAGCGCCTGCCGGGCATCATCCAACAGGGATACATCCTGCAGGCTGCGCTCCTGGCGCAGGCGGCTCAGGGTTTTCTCCAGCCGGGCGTTTTCGATCGGCTTGAGCAGATAATCAAAGGCGTGCTCTTCAAAGGCCTTCACCGCATATTCATCGAAGGCGGTTAAAAAGACGATATAGGGGCGATGCTCTGGATCGAGCATACCAACCATCTCCAACCCACTGATGCGCGGCATTTGAATGTCCAGAAACAACACGTCGGGACGCAGCTTATGCACCGCGCCAATCGCCTCGACGGCGTTGCCG
The DNA here is from genome assembly GCF_057196925.1 of Klebsiella sp. SYXHC3. NCBI lineage: Bacteria > Pseudomonadati > Pseudomonadota > Gammaproteobacteria > Enterobacterales > Enterobacteriaceae > Klebsiella > Klebsiella sp. SYXHC3. The sequence goes on from NZ_JBXUNG010000001.1 coordinate 1,219,076, forward strand.
CATTCGCCGACGATATCAATATCGCTTTGCGCCTCCAGCAGAATGCGCAGATTTTCCCGCGCCAGCGGCTCATCATCGACGATTAAAACTTTTAGCATGCATTCTCCTCCAGAGGCAGTCGCAGCGTAATGCGGGTAAAATGTTCCGCTTCGCAAGCGACGCTAATTCCGCAGTCGGCGCCGAAGCGCGTACGCAGTCTTCTGTCCACCAGGCTCATTCCGAGCCCGCTGGCATTAGGGTTATCCCGATACAGACCGGCGTTATCTTCCACATCCAGCTGTAACCAACGCTCATGCTGACTGGCGCGAATGGTAATTTCGCCTACGCCAAGATGCTGAGAAGTGCCGTGCTTGATCGCGTTTTCGACTATCGGCTGTAACGTAAACGCCGGTAGCTGCAGATGTTCAAGCGATGCAGGAACCTGCATACGTATCTGTAAATTATCCTGGAATCGCGCCTTCTCAATTTGCAGATAGGCATTCACATGTTCAATTTCGTCCGCCAGAGTGACGATCTCCGTTGGTCGCTTCAGATTTTTGCGAAAGAAGGTTGATAGATACTGCACCAGTTGTCCGGCCTGATCGCTATCGCGGCGAATCACTGCCTTCAGCGTGTTCAGGGCGTTGAACAAAAAGTGCGGGTTGACCTGAGCATGTAGCAGCTTAATTTCCGACTGGGTCAGTAACGCCTTCTGCCGTTCATACTGACCGGCAAGGATCTGCGCCGACAGTAGCTGGGCGATCCCCTCCCCCAGCGTACGGTTAATCGAGCTGAACAAGCGGTTTTTCGCTTCATATAGCTTAATGGTGCCAATAACCCGTTGATTCTCGCCGCGTAACGGGATCACCAGCGTCGAGCCCAGTTTACAGCCAGGATGAATTGAACAGCGGTACGGCACTTCGTTGCCGTCGGCATAAACCACTTCGCCGGTATCAATCGCCCTTTGCGTATAGGATGATGAGATCGGCTTACCTGGTAGATGGTGGTCATCGCCGATGCCGGTAAACGCCAGCAGCCGCTCGCGGTCGGTAATGGCTACAGCGCCGATATCCAGTTCCTGAATCAGCACCTGAGCCACCTTCATACTATTCTCTTCGTTGAATCCCTGACGCAGGATCCCCTCGGTAGAGGCCGCCACTTTCAGCGCGGTGGCGGAAAAAGCCGACGTGTATTTTTCAAACATCGCCCGCTTATCCAGCAGGATACGCATAAATAGCGCGGCGCCGACGGTATTGGTAACCATCATCGGCGCGGCAATACTCTGTACCAGGTGCAGCGCATCCTGAAAGGGTCGCGCAATGAGCAGGATTATCAGCATCTGTACCAGTTCAGCGAAAAAGGTAATCGCCCCGGCGGTAAGCGGGCTGAACACTTTATCCGGGCGGCCGCGCCTGATTAGAATGCTGTGCACCAGACCACCGAGCAGCCCTTCGACAATGGTCGACACCATACAGCTTAACGCCGTCATTCCGCCCAGCGAATAACGATGCAAGCCCCCGGTCAGGCCCACCAGGCCGCCGACCACCGGGCCGCCGAGCAGGCCGCCCATCACTGCGCCAATAGCGCGGGTATTTGCAATAGAATCTTCGATATGCAGACCGAAATAGGTCCCCATAATGCAAAAAATTGAGAAGGTGACATAGCACAGTAACTTATGCGGCAAACGCACGGTGACCTGCATCAGGGGAATGAACAGCCGCGTTTTACTCATCAGCCAGGCGATGACCAGAAACACGCACATCTGCTGGAGCAGCAGCAATACCAGATCGAACTCGTACATACCCGCAAACCACACAACCTTTGAAAGCGCGTAACATACACTGACCGCCGATAACTTTCTTTGAAGCGATACAAGAAAATGATAAATCATGGTGACGATCACACTTCCCATCGTCTCATTAGCGCCAGAAAGCGCAAAAAATGAACAATTGATAAACCCCTTCTACAGTTAAATCAGGAGAACACGGCGGGAGGGGAAAATGGCGCTGTATACGATAGGCGAAGTGGCTCAGCTTTGTGATATCAATCCCGTGACGCTGCGAGCCTGGCAGCGACGTTATGAACTTATTAAACCGCAGCGCACCGATGGCGGTCATCGATTATTCAATGACAATGAAATTGAGCGTATTCGCGAAATTAAGCGCTGGATTGATGCCGGCGTACAGGTCAGCAAGGTAAAAAACCTGCTACCTGACCGCGAAGAGGATGCTGAAGACGGCTGGCGCGAACAGCAGGAGATATTGCTCGGTTTTCTACAGGAAGGTCATTACCAACGCTTGCGCCTATGGCTAAAAGAGCGCAGCCACAGCTATTCCGCGCAAACGCTGGTCCATTACCTGATTAATCCGCTCCGCCACCGCCTGTTAAGCCCGCAGCCAACGCTACTGGCGCTGCGCAGCCTGCTCGACGGCATCTTGATCAATCATATCGCCCAATGTCTCGCCCATGCCTGGAAACGCCCCGGCCATCACGCGGTGGTGGTTGGCTGGAATACCGATGACACCACCCGACTGTGGCTGGAGGGCTGGAAAGCCTGCGAGCAAGGTTGGCGGGTCGACGTTGTCGCACATTCCCTGAACCAGATCCGTCCGCAACTGTTTCCCGACAGCACCCTACTGGTGTGGTGCCCCACACCGCCAGGTAGTCCACAGGCAGCACAGCTTCGCGATTGGGAACAGCGGGAAAACCTGATCTGGCTAAATAGCAATTAATGTTTCGTTAACACCAGCGCTTCACCGTATAATCCCTCCGTTAACAAAAGGAGCCTATCATGAAGCCTGCGAAAATCGCGGTCATTACCCTCTTCTTATGCATGGCCATCGGCGGGATCGGCGGCGTGATGCTAGCGGGTTACTCGTTTATTGTTCGCGGTGGTGTCGGCTGACCCACTGGTTTAGCCGTTCGAAAAAGCGATCGATGATGATCGCCGCCAGCGCTACCAGCAGCGCCCCCTGCAGCACGTAAGCGGTATTAAAGCCGCTGAGGCCGATAATAATTGGCGTGCCGAGCGTGTTGGCGCCCACCGTTGAGGCAATGGTTGCCGTACCAATATTGACGATGACCGAAGTGCGGATCCCGGCCAGCATGACCGGGGCCGCCAGCGGCAGCTCCACTTTGCACAACCGCTGCCAGCCGCTCATCCCCATCCCCTCGGCAATGTTCCATACCCCAGGCGATATCGAACTTAATCCAGCCAACGTCCCCTGCAGCACGGGCAATATTCCGTACAGCGCCAGCGCGATAAGCGCCGGTTGCCAGCCGAAGCCCATCACCGGTACCGCAATCGCCAGTACCGCCACCGGCGGAAATGTCTGTCCCATGGCGGCAATGGTCTCCACCAGTGGACGAAACTCTCGTCCGGCGGGCCGGGTGACGATAACCCCGGCCCCGATACCGATAACCGTTGCGACAAGGCTTGATAACGCCACCAGCCAAAAATGCGCCAGCGTCAGCGCCAGAAAACTCTCCTGCTGATAAACCGGGCGCGGCAGTTCCGGAAATAGCCAGCTAAACAGCGGCGCGCTATGGGGCAACACCAGCAGCAGCGCGATAAACAGCGCCACCAACCACAGCAGCGGATCGCGAAGCGCCTTCACGCCCCACCTCCATCACGTAACAAATCAGCAAAGTGCAACGTACCGCACGCTTCGCCCTGTTCATCAACCACCGGCAAAACGTCGCGACGGTGAGCGACAAACTGCGACAATGCCTCGCGCAACGTCATTGAGACGTTTAGCGCATCGCCCGCCAGCCGCTCATCCCGGCGTAAATAATCCCCGACGCCGCGTAGCGAGAGCAGCCGAACCCCTAGTTCACTGCGGCCAAAGAAGGTTTCGACAAAGGCGTTCTTTGGCTCCAGCAACATCTGTAACGGCTCTCCCTGCTGCACCACTTCGCCGCCGTCCATCAGCACCAGATGATCCGCCAGGCGTAGCGCTTCATCGATATCATGGGTGACGAGCACAATCGTGCGCCCAAACAGACGATGAATGCGCAACATCTCCTGCTGCAGCGCTTCGCGGGTCACCGGATCCAGCGCGCCGAACGGCTCATCCATTAACAGCACCTCCGGGTTGGCCGCCAGCGCCCGCGCCACGCCGACGCGCTGCTGCTGGCCCCCGGAAAGCTGATGTGGGTAGCGATCGCGTAGTAGAGGCTCCAGGCCTAATAACGCCATCAATTCATCAACCCGCTCGGTAATTTTTGCGCGCGGCCACTTTTGCAACTGCGGCACGGTGGCGATATTTTGCGCCACCGTCCAGTGTGGAAACAGGCCAATTGACTGAATGGCGTACCCCATACGGCGGCGCAGCGCCAGCAATGGCTGTCGACGGATATCCTCGCCGGCGAAGCGTATCACTCCGCTATCCTGTTCCACCAGTTGGTTAATCATCTTCAGGGTGGTTGATTTTCCGGAGCCGGAAGTACCAATCAGCACCGAAAACGCCCCCTCGCGCAGATGCAGGTTGAGATCTTTCACCGCGGGTTGCCCGGCAAAGGCTTTATTCACCCCGTCGAACTCAATCATGCGTTTCTCCTTTTAGTAACGCGCTCCACAGTGCAAACACGGCATCCACGACTACCGCCAACGCAATCGTCGGAATGACGCCCAGCAGCACCAAATCCAGCGCGCTGCTGAGGAGCCCCTGAAACACCAAAGCGCCGAAGCCGCCCGCGCCTATCAACGCCGCTACCACCGCCATACCGACAGTCTGTACGCTGACCACCCGCAGGCTGCGCAACAGGACCGGCAGCGCCAACGGTAACTGAACCTGGCGAAAACGCTGGGAGCCGTTCATTCCCATTGCGGTTGCGCTTTCCAGCGCCTCGCGTGGTACCTGTTGCAGCCCGGTCACCACCCCGCGTACCAGCGGCAATAACGCATATAGCACCAGTGCGATTAGCGCCGGCGCCAGGCCGGTTCCGGAAATGCCAATTTTGCCCAGTAGCGGAAAATGGCGCGTCAACCCGGCCAACGGCGCGATCAACAAACCGAAGAGCGCCACCGAAGGAATAGTTTGAATCACATTAAGGAAGGTAAATACTGGCGCCTGCCAGTGCGGTCGCCGCCAGAGGGCGAAGCCTATCGATAGACCCAATAATAATCCGGGCAGCAACGTCCCGAACAACAACCACAGGTGCTGACGCAGCGCGTCATTAAAGACATCCTCACGGTTAGCATATTCTTTCAGCAAAGAGAGTTGATCGAGCGACCCATGCCACAGCAGCAGGCACGGTAGCAGCCAAAGCTGCGCATTCAGCAGCCAACGCCATAAAGCGTGCGGAGTCAGGCGGCGGATAGTATCGCTGGCGAGTAGCAGACATAGCGCCAGCGAAAGCCATAATCCGCTTCCGGGAGAGGTACGCGCCAGCGGGGAGCCCTGTTGCACCAGCTGTAGCGCGATGTCTCCGGCGCCCCACATTAGTAGTGGCAGGAGCAAATCGGCAATAAGCAGGCTACCGAGCAGCGCCAGACGGCCTGGGATCCAGCACAATAACAACAGCAGCAGCGCGCCCGCCAGCTGCGCCGCCGCCAGCCACGGCATCTGCGTCCATAGCCAGCGCGCTTCACCGGAAAGCAGACGATTAGGGGCATAAGTGACGAATGGCAGCGCCGTCACGGCCAACAGCAGTAGCGTGAGCAGCAGCGCCACGCGGTTATAACAACGAATAGTCACTCGTATTTACTTCAGCAGCCCTTTTTGTTGCAGGTAATCGGCGGCTACGCTCTTCGCGTCACGCCCTTCAACGGCAATGCTGGCGTTTAATTTCTGCAACGTTTTTTCATCGAGGCTGGCAAACACCGGTTCCAACCACTGCGCCATCTGCGGATACACCTTCAGCACCGCTTCACGCACAACCGGCGTCGGGGCGTAAATAGGCTGTACGCCTTTTGGATCGCTCAGGGTTTGCAGCCCCAAAGCCGCTACCGGGCCATCGGTGCCATAGGCCATCGCCGCGTTTACGCCGGAGGTTTGCTGCGCCGCCGCTTTAATGGTCACCGCGGTATCGCCGCCCGCCAGCGACAACAGCTGATTCTGATTGAGCTTAAAGCCATAGGCTTTTTCGAACGCCGGGAGAGCATCGGCGCGCTCGATAAACTCCGCGGAAGCCGCCAGTTTAAAATCGCCGCCCTTCTGTAGATAGGCGCTAAGATCGGCCAATGAAGCAAGATGATTTTGCTCCGCCACTTCCTGTCGCACCGCGATAGTCCAGGTATTATTGGCGGGAGCCGGGGTCAGCCAGACCAGCTTGTTTTTTTCCGCGTCCAGCTTTTTAACTTTTTCATAGCCCTGTTTGGCGTTTTTCCACGCCGGGTCATTTTCATCTTTAAAGAAGAAAGCCCCGTTGCCGGTGTATTCCGGATAGATATCCAGCTCACCGGCGGTAATCGCTCCGCGAACCACCGGCGTGGTGCCAAGCTGGACTTTATTGACCGTTTTCACGCCGTGGCTTTCCAGTACCTGCAAAATGATATTGCCGAGCAGCGCCCCTTCCGTATCGATTTTCGAACCCACTTTCACCGGTTCCGCCGCCTGCAGCGGCAGGCTGACCAGCGCCACTAGCGCCAACGCGCCTGACCATTTCGTTGCCATCATCCTGCTTCCTTCTCTTCTTTTGCGCTCCGTTTACAGAAGCTTAAGAGAAAAGCGTAGTCCATTTGGCCGGCGAACGAAAAAAAAAGGCCGATTAATCGGCCTTTCAGGAGTAATACCCGGTTTATCCCCTTTGACAGGGCTATCGATTACAGCAACTCAAATTCGCTCTGCTTAACGCGGGCGGAATCCACCCCAATAAAGACGTTGAATTTGCCCGGTTCAGCAACGTATTTCATCTGCTGGTTCCAGAATTTCAGCGCTTCAACATCAATCGGGAAGCTGACGGTTTGCGTCTCACCCGGCTTGAGATTCACCTTCTTAAAGCCGCGCAGCATTTTCACCGGCCGGCTCATCGACGCGGTCACGTCCTGCAAATAAAGCTGGATCACCGTCGCCCCTTCGCGCTTGCCGGTGTTGGTCACCTGCACGCTGGCGGTCACGCTGCCGTCGCGCGGCATCGTTGGCGCCGACATTTTAACATCCGAAACGCTGAAGGTGGTGTAGCTCAGGCCATAACCAAATGGATACAGCGGACCATTCGCTTGATCAAAATAACGCGACGTGTATTTATTGGGTTTTTCCGGATTATACGGACGGCCGGTATTCAGGTGGCTGTAGTAGGTCGGGATCTGCCCCACCGAACGCGGGAAGGACATCGGCAGCTTACCGGAAGGGTTGTAATCGCCAAACAGCACATCGGCGATTGCATGGCCGCCTTCAGTACCGGCAAACCAGGTCTCCAGCAGCGCATCCGCCTGCTGATCCTCTTTCACCAGCGCCAGCGGACGCCCGTTCATCAGCACCAGCACCAGCGGCTTACCGGTCGCTTTCAGCGCGCTAATCAGATCGCGTTGGCTTTGCGGCAGGGTGATATCGGTCCGGCTGGAAGCCTCATGCGCCATGCCCTGCGCTTCACCCACTACCGCAACAACCACGTCGGACTGTTTCGCCGCCGCCACGGCTTCATCGATCATCTCCTGCGGCGAGCGCGGATCGACCTGCACCGCTTTCTCATACAGGTTAAGGAAATCGACAATGCCTTTATCGTCGGTAACGTTAGCGCCTTTGGCATAAATCACTTTGCCTTTATCGCCCAGCGCTTCTTTAATGCCAGTCAGCACGGTGACCGACTGATCGGCCACGCCCGCCGCCGACCAGCTGCCCATCATGTCGCGCTTGCTATCCGCCAGCGCGCCTACTACGGCGATCGTGCCGGATTTTTTCAGCGGCAGCGTATCGAGACGATTTTTCAGCAGCACCAGGCTTTCTCGCGCCACTTCACGCGCCTCTTTACGATGCAGACGGCTTTCGGCGTTGGTGTCCTGCGGGTCGGATGCTTTCGGCCCCAGATGGCTGTACGGATCGTTGAACAGCCCCATATCATACTTGACGTTGAGCACGTGGCGGGTAGCGTCATCCAGTTCGGCCATCGTCACCTTACCGGATTTCACCAGCCCCGGCAGATATTTGCTGTAGTACTCATCGCTCATGCTCATGTTGATACCGGACTTCAGCGCGACGCGCACCGCGTCTTCCGGGTCGGAGGCGACACCGTGTTTAATCAACTCTTTGATGGCGCCATGGTCGGAAACGGTGATGCCTTTAAAGCCCCACTGGTCGCGCAGGACGTCTTTCAGCAGCCAGGAATCGGAAGTCGCCGGCGTACCGTTGAGCGAGTTTAGCGCCACCATCACCGCGCCGCTGCCGGCATCGAGACCGGCTTTATACGGCGGCATGTAGTCGTTGAACAGGCGCTGCGGGCTCATATCGACGGTGTTGTACTCTTTGCCGCCTTCAACCGCGCCGTAGGCGGCGAAGTGTTTAACGCTGGTCATCACCGAATAGCGGTCTGCCGGGCTCTTACCCTGCATCGACTCCACCATCGCTTTACCCATCACGGTGGTCAGGTAAGTATCCTCGCCAAAACCTTCGGAGGCGCGGCCCCAGCGCGGGTCGCGAGAGACGTCGACCATCGGCGCCCAGGTCATATTGAGACCATCGTCAGCCGCTTCATAGGCCGAGATACGTCCGACGGTATTCACCGCGTCGAGATTAAAAGAGGAGGCCAGGCCGAGGCTTATCGGAAAGACGGTACGCTGGCCGTGCAGCACATCGTAGGCGAAAAACAGCGGGATCTTCAGGCGGCTTAGCTGCATCACCTGATCCTGCATCACGCGGATATCAGGCCGGGTCACGGTATTAAAAATCGCCCCTACCTGACCGTCTTTGATCATTTCCCGGATCGCCTCTTTCGGGTTATCCGGACCGACGCTGATTAGGCGCAGCTGACCGATTTTTTCATCGACCGTCATTTTTTTCAGCAGTTCGCTAACAAACGCATCTCGCGCCTCCGGCGTCAGCGGATGGTTACCAAACAGTTCATCCGCCAGCGCGGGTTGCAGCGCCAGGCTCACGGCGACGCCAACAGTACACAACCATTTCATTATTATGTATCCCTCTTTGATTCGGTGCTAATAGCCCAGCGAAAACGCAGCAAAAACCGCAGTTTGCCATATATATAAACAACGCGCCCGTAGAATGCTAAGGTTCTTATCTGATTTATAGAAACATTCATACACCAAATTGTCATACAAAGCGGTATGCTAACAGCGATATAGCTTTTCTGTGCCCACAAGGAGTGAATCATGTCATCTGCAACAACAATAAATAACCCTCCCTTTTTGGCGGAACTGGCGCGGCTGGTTGGCTCCTCGCATCTGTTAACCGATCCGGCGAAAACCCAGCGTTACCGGAAAGGTTTCCGCTCCGGCCACGGCGATGCGCTGGCGGTGGTGTTCCCCGGTACCCTGCTTGAACTATGGCGGGTGCTCAGCGCCTGCGTCCAGGCCGACAAAATTATCCTGATGCAGGCGGCGAATACCGGCCTCACCGAAGGCTCCACTCCAAGTGGCAATGATTACGATCGCGAAATCGTCATTATCAGCACGCTGCGTCTGGATAAGCTGCATCTGCTGGATAAGGGCGAGCAGGTGCTGGCCTACCCTGGCACCACCCTCTATTCACTGGAAAAAGCGCTAAAACCGCTGGGCCGCGAACCGCACTCGGTGATCGGCTCTTCCTGCATCGGCGCATCCGTCATCGGCGGTATCTGTAACAACTCCGGCGGATCGCTGGTGCAGCGCGGACCGGCCTATACCGAAATGTCGCTGTTCGCGCAGATTGACGCCGACGGCAAACTGAAGTTAGTCAACCATCTGGGAATCGATCTTGGCTCAACGCCGGAGCAAATCCTGAGCCGTCTCGACGATGATCGTATCAACGATACAGACGTGCAGCACGATGGCCGCCACGCCCACGATCACGATTACGTTACCCGCGTGCGCGACGTCAACGCCGATACCCCGGCTCGCTATAACGCCGACCCGGACCGCCTGTTCGAATCCTCCGGCTGCGCCGGCAAGCTGGCGGTCTTCGCCGTCCGTCTCGATACTTTTCCGGCGGAAAAACGCCAGCAGGTGTTCTATATCGGCACCAATCAGCCGGAAGTGCTCACCGAAATCCGCCGCCACATCCTCGCTGAATTCAATAATCTGCCGGTAGCCGGTGAATATATGCACCGCGATATTTACGATATCGCCGAAAAATATGGCAAAGACACCTTCCTGATGATCGATAAGCTCGGCACCGACAAAATGCCGTTCTTCTTCACCATGAAGGGGCGCACCGACGCGATGCTGGAAAAAGTCTCCCTGTTCAAGCCGCACTTCACCGACCGCTTTATGCAGAAGCTCGGTCACGCCTTCCCGGCGCACCTGCCGGAGCGTATGAAAACCTGGCGTGATAAGTACGAACATCATCTGCTGCTGAAGATGGCCGGCGACGGCATCGAAGAAGCGCAGAAGTGGCTTACGGAGTATTTCCAGCAGGCCGAAGGCGATTTCTTTGTCTGTACCGCGGAAGAAGGCAGCAAGGCATTCCTGCACCGCTTCGCCGCCGCCGGCGCGGCGATCCGCTATCAGGCGGTACATGCCGACGAAGTGGAAGATATTCTGGCGCTGGACATCGCCCTGCGCCGCAATGACACCGAATGGTTCGAACATCTGCCGGCGGAAATCGACAGCCAGTTGGTCTACAAGCTCTACTATGGCCACTTTATGTGTCACGTCTTCCACCAGGATTACATCGTGAAGAAAGGGGTAGACGCGCACGAACTGAAGGAAAAAATGCTGGATCTGTTGAAAGCGCGCGGCGCGCAGTACCCGGCGGAGCACAACGTCGGCCATCTGTATGAAGCGGCGGAGAGTTTAAAACGCTTCTATCGCCAGAACGATCCCACCAACAGCATGAATCCAGGGATCGGCAAAACCAGCAAACAAAAATACTGGGGCGAGGTGCAGAAACCGACGGAAGCACAATAATCGTTAACCAGGACTGTTCAGCCGCGGGGCTTCTGTATTACGCTGCATGCCGGAGAAAAAGACTCTCCGGCCAATTAGCTTGAGGAGCCCCCATGTCCGCCAAGGATAAGTTACAAGACGCCGACTTAGAGATCCGCGAAGCGTTGCCTGATGACGCGCATGCGATTGCCGCGCTGTACGTCTGGCACGTGCTTAATGGCCGCGCCTCGTTTGAAGAGATCCCGCCTACCGTCGACGAAATGCGCAAGCGAATCAAAACCGTGCGCGATAACGGGCTTCCGTGGCTGGTCGCGCTGTGGCGCGGCACCATTGTCGGCTACTGCTACGCCACCTTTTACCGCCCTCGCCCGGCCTATCGCTATACGCTGGAAGAGTCCATATACGTTGAGTCCGGCATGGGCGGGCGCGGCATCGGCAGCGCGCTGCTGACACGCCTCATCGCGCAATGTGAACAGGGGCCGTGGCGGCAGATGCTGGCGATTATCGGCGACGGACATAACAACGCCGGCTCGATTGCCATCCATAAGAAATTTGGCTTTACCGTTGCCGGACAGCTGCGCAGCGTCGGCTATAAGATGGGCGACTGGCGCGATACCCTAATCATGCAGCGCCAGCTTGGCGACGGCGACTGGACGTTACCGGAGTGATATCAAAATTCCCGGATTGCGGCGCAATCCGGGGGAAGGACAAATTAATCGTTCTGCGCGGTCTGCGTGCCGCCTTTCAGCATCGCTTCCGCCATCTGCGCTTCACGCTGCTTTTTATAGCTCAATGCGGACGCCGGAACCGGCATCACCTTACCGGTTTCAATCCAGGTCCGTAACCGGCTGGCGTCGGCAAAGTGGGTATATTTGCCAAACGCGTCCATTACCACCAGCGCCACCGGGCGTTGATTAATCACCGTACGCATAATCAGGCAGTGGCCGGCGGCGTTGGTAAAGCCGGTTTTGGTCAGCTGAATATTCCAGTTATCGCGATACACCAGATGGTTGGTATTGCGGAACGGCAAGGTATACGCCGGATGCGCAAAGGTGGCGGTATCTTCTTTGGTGGTGCTTAGCTGGCCGATCAGCGGATATTGTTCGCTGGCGATCAGCAGCTTAGTCAGATCGCGCGCCGTGGAGACGTTATGCACCGACAGGCCGGTCGGCTCAACATAGCGTGTGTGGGTCATACCCAGCGCCTGCGCTTTGGCGTTCATCGCGCGGATAAAAGCGTTATAACCGCCAGGATAGTGGTGCGCCAGGCTGGCGGCGGCACGGTTTTCCGAAGACATCAGCGCCAGCAGCAGCATATTGCGGCGGCTGATTTGGCTGTTAAGTCGTACGCGGGAATAGATACCTTTCATCTCCGGCGTCTGGCTGATATCAACGGTCAGCATCTCGTCCAGCGGTAAATGCGCATCCAGCACCACCATGGCGGTCATCACTTTGGTAATAGACGCCATCGGGCGCACCAAATCGGGCTGGCTGGCGTAAATGATTTTCTTGGTCGCCAGATCGACGATCATCGCGCTACCGGAAGCGATATCCGGCTGTGAAGCGGCGGTTACCGCAGTGGTTTTTGCTATCGCCTGGGGCGCAAAAGGCACAGCCAGCAGCAAAGTCAGGCTGAGCAAAGAAATTCGAAAATTCGGCATCATGGGCATTCTGAAAAGTATTTTTGCACGTTATAGAACGTACGCCGCGGCGTAAAGTGAGCTACGCCGCTGGCAAACGCCATCATACCGCGTCATAACGCCCTGAGGCCAATAAGAATCGTGAGTAAATGCTGCATTGCCGACATAATTATTCATTTCTGCCGGCAATGCATTTGATTAGAAGAGTCGGTACCCGTAGCCCCACAGCACGACGGTGATCGCCAGCAGCACTTCCAGCACCAGCACCCCGATAGCCAGGGTTGAGCTGGCGAAGCTGAGCCCCTCTTCCTTATTAATACTCAGGAAGGTCGGAATACCCAGATACAACAGATAACCGGTGTAAAACAGCGCGATGGTGCCTATCAGCGCGCACAGCCATACCAGCGGATAGAGCGCCACGATCCCGCTTAAAAATAGCGGCGTCGCGACGTAGCCGGCAAAGACCATACAGCGTTTGAGCGACGGCTGCTGCGGATAGCTTCTGGCCATCCACCAGATCACCCGCCCCATCACCGCCACCCCCGCTAACATCACGGCGTAAAACAGTACCGCTAATACCAACCCGGTCATCAGCGAGAGCTTAATCACCGTACCGTCGCCGAAGTTCCAGCCGAGCTGCGTCGTACCGATAAAGGCGCAGATAACCGGAACCGCCGCCATCACCAGCACATGGTGCGTGTAGTGGTGCGAAACGGTCTCATTTTCACTCTTGATCACGCTCATCTCTTGATTAGGATGAGCGAAGAGTCCCCAGACATGGTTCATAGCGTCCCCCTTGTCACGGCTTCGTACAGCACTGATCCAAGTATAATTCACTCTGTAGATTATTTTGTGTACAGCGATAAAAATCCGCTTCAGCGCGTTTTAATCATCAGGGTGTATGATTAAGGGACTGGTAAGAGTAGGAGTTTATGTTTATATGGATATCAATCACCTGATTTCCCAATACGGCTACGCGGCGCTGGTTATTGGCAGCATCGCAGAAGGTGAAACCATCACCATCCTTGGCGGCGTGGCGGCACATCAGGGTCTATTGAAGTTTCCTTTGGTGGTCATCGCCGTGGCCTTAGGCGGCATGATCGGCGATCAGCTGTTGTATTTCCTTGGACGTCAGTTCGGCGGTAAGCTACTGCGCCGCTTCTCGCGGCAGAAGGCGCGCATCCGTAAAGCGCAGCGCCTGATTCAGCGCCATCCCTATCTGTTCGTTATCGGCACCCGCTTTATGTACGGCTTTCGGGTTATCGGCCCGGTCTTGATCGGCGCCAGCCGCTTGCCGCCAAAAATATTTCTACCGCTGAATATTTTTGGCGCCATCGTTTGGGCGCTGATTTTTACTACCCTTGGCTATCTTGGCGGCGAAGCGATCGGCCCGTGGCTGCACCATCTCGATCAGCACGTTAAACACTGGATCTGGCTGATCCTCGTAGTGGCGCTGGTGGTCGGGGTTCATCTGTGGCTGAAACGCCGGGAAGCGAAAAGAAAAGAGGAAGATACAGAGGATGATAATCAATAGCGGCGCCGCGCGCCGCTATTGATGCCGTTATTTTGTCGTCTGGTGATAACCGCCGCCCAGTGCGGAAGTCAGCTGAATGCTGGCATCCAGCCATTGGCCGTGCAGACGCAGTGCGGTGATTCGCTCCTGTAGCGCAGGCAGCTTCGCCATGCTCACGCGGGAACCGGATAAGATTCCCGCATTCATCCGCGCCTGGGCGAGATTGACCACCCGCTGCGCGTCTTTCTCCACCTGCTGCTGCTGCTGGTTTTTCTCCATCAGCGTCTCTACCTGGCTTGCGGTTTTCGCTACCTGGTTCACCGCATCGACCACGGCTTTGTTGTATTTAGCGATCGACAGGCCGTTCTGCGCGCTGGCGATGTCGAGATTGGCATTCAGCCTGCCGCTATCAAAGATAGGCAGCGTCAGCCCGGCGGTGACGCCCATCTGCTGCGCCGAATGGCGGAACAGATCGCTTAAATGCAGCGCATCCTGTTGCAGGAACGCCATCAGGTTGATATCCGGATAAAACGCCGCTTTCGCCGCATCAACTTCGCTTAGCGAGGATTCAATATACCAGTGGGCTTCCTGCAGATCCGGACGGCGGGCCAGCAGTTCATAACCCAGTTCGCTCGGCATTTGCGCGCTGACTGCGGGCAGCGGCGCCGCTCGCAGATTGAGCGACTGGCTCTGGTTGTTGGTTAACGCCATCAGCCGCGCTTCAATCTCTTTCATATTACCCGCCACGTCGGCCAGCTGCTGATCGGTTTTGCTGACGTTAATGTCGTTCTCCGCCCCTTCGGCGGAGTTGGTGATGCCACGCTGATAGAGCGCGGTATCGACGCTAACAATATTATTCTGTTCGCTTTTGACCTGCTGCAGCACCGTTTTCACCGCTGCTTCGGTCTGCCACTGCCAGTACAGGCGCGCCACGCTG
The DNA here is from genome assembly GCF_057196925.1 of Klebsiella sp. SYXHC3. Taxonomy (NCBI): domain Bacteria; kingdom Pseudomonadati; phylum Pseudomonadota; class Gammaproteobacteria; order Enterobacterales; family Enterobacteriaceae; genus Klebsiella; species Klebsiella sp. SYXHC3. The sequence goes on from NZ_JBXUNG010000001.1 coordinate 1,234,122, forward strand.
CTGGCCAGCAGCTCGCGGGTCTGCGCCTGCTCGGCGACCTGGGCTTTCACTTCGCCGATACGCGCTTTCACCAACGCACGGTTTTTCCCCCACAGATCCAGATCCCAACCGGCAGTCAGGCCAAAGGTACCATTGGTGTACCAGGGCCCGGTGTTGCCGTCGGTATCGGTAGCGAACGGTCCCATCAGGCCTTCCGCGGACATTTTCTGCCGTTCGATATCGGCGGAGAAATCCATCTCCGGACCAAGATTCGCCTGCGACATTCGCGCCTGCGCTTCGGCCAGTTTGATGCGCTGCGCGGCAATTTGCATGTCCGGGGCATTGGCTAACGCGCGCTGAATCAGATTATCCAGCTGGGCATCGTGGTAGTCTTTCCACCAGTCGGTGTGCGGCCAGCCATTTTTTACGGCGGCGGGAAGATCCATCGAAACATGAGATGCCGGGGTTTGCTGCTTTAAAGGGCCGCCAATGTCATGGGATGGCGCGCAGCCAGCCAGCGCGATGGCCAGTGGCAGTGCCGCCAGCACGCTTTTGCTCAGTGTAAGGTTCATTCTTCAGGTCGGGTTACTTATAAAGGTTGGTCATCATAAATTAATTGAATGACGTTCGTTAAGTAAAGCGTGTGCATTGACAATGAGTCAGCTAAAAATAAACAAAGTTATTATTGGAGTTGCAATGAGTCAGAACATTTATGACGATCCCGGTTTCTTTGCCGGTTACGCCACCCTTGATCGTTCGGTGAAGGGGCTTGACGGCGCGCCGGAGTGGCCGGCAATTCAGCGCCTGCTGCCAGCGTTAGACGGCCTGCGAGTAGTCGATCTCGGCTGCGGATACGGCTGGTTTTGCCGCTGGGCGCAGCATCAGGGGGCAAAACAGATAATCGGTTTCGATCTCTCCAGCCGGATGCTGGAGCGCGCGCGGGAGATGACCACCGGCGAAACTATCGAATATCGCTGCGCCGACCTGCAAACCCTGACGCTGCCCGCCGAGAGCTGCGATCTGGTCTACAGTTCGCTGGCGCTGCATTACCTGCCGGATGTCGCCCCGCTGTTCGCCACGCTCTATCAGGCGCTGGTTCCCGGCGGTACGCTGGTCTTCTCCGCCGAACATCCCATCTATACCGCGCCGCTGCAGCAGGGCTGGCAGGTAGATGAAAAGGGGCGGAAACGCTGGCCGGTGAGCCACTATCAGCAGGAAGGCGAACGTATCAGCAACTGGTTTGCCGAGGGGGTGATTAAACAGCATCGCAAACTCTCAAGCTGGATTAACGCGCTCATCGCCGCCGGTTTTGTGCTGGAGCAGCTTGATGAGTGGGGCCCGAGCGCCGAGCAAATCGCCGCCCAACCGGCGCTGGAGGAAGAGAAAGAGCGTCCGATGATCTTTTTACTGCGCGCCGGTAAACCGGCTTAAACGGCATGCGGCCCGGATCAACCGGGCCGCCGAACAGCTTATTCCTGCAGGCTACCGCCGTTACTGGCAATCACCGCCTGATACCAGGCAAAGCTTTTCTTCTTACGCCGTTCAAGCGTTCCCTGCCCGCGATCGTCACGATCGACATAGATAAAACCGTAGCGCTTGGACATCTCGGCCTTCGACGCGCTAACCAGATCGATTGGCCCCCAACTGGTAAAGCCCATCAGTTCAACGCCGTCAGCAATGGCTTCGCGCGCCTGCACCAGATGATCGTTGAGATAGCTGATGCGATAGTCATCGTTGATGCTGCCGTCGGCTTCGATTTTATCTTTCGCCCCCAGACCATTTTCAACGATAAACAACGGCTTCTGATAGCGGTCCCACAGTACGTTCAACAGGGTACGCAGCCCCAGCGGGTCTATCTGCCAGCCCCACTCCGAGCTTGCCAGATGCGGATTCGGCACCATGCTGAGAATGTTACCGCGCGCCTGCTGGTTCAGCGCTTCATCGGCGGTGACGCAGCCGGTCATATAGTAGCTAAAGGAGATAAAATCGACGGTCTCTTTCAGCGCTTCCCGGTCGCCGTCGGTGATGGTCAGCGTAATATCGTTTTCGCGGAAATAGCGCTGCATGTATCCCGGATAGGCACCACGGCACTGCACATCGCCGAAGAACTGCCAGCTGCGGTTTTGCTGCAGCGTTTCAAAGACATCTTCCGGCTTGCAGCTCAGCGGATACATCAACCCGCCGAGCAGCATATTGCCAATTTTCCCTTGCGGTACCAGTTCATGACAGGCTTTGACCGCCAGCGCGCTGGCTACCAGCTGGTGGTGGATAGCCTGATAAACTTCGCCTTTGCTGCTACCGGCCGGCAGCCCGACGCCGGTCATTGGCGCATGTAGCGACATATTAATTTCGTTAAAGGTGAGCCACAGTTTGACCTGATTTTTATAGCGGCTGAATACCGTTCTGGCGTAGCGTTCGAAAAAGCCAATCACCTTGCGACTGCCCCAGCCGCCATAGTTTTTTACCAGCGCCCACGGCATCTCGTAGTGCGATAGCGTCACCAGCGGAGTGATATTATGCGCGGCCATCTCGGCAAACAGCTTGTCGTAGAAGGCCAGCCCGGCTTCGTTCGGCTCGGCGTCATCACCGTTCGGGAAGATACGCGTCCAGGCGATCGAGACCCGCAGACAGTTGAAACCCATCTCAGCGAACAGCGCGATATCCTGCGGGTAACGATGGTAAAAATCGATCGCCACATCTTTAATACCGCTGTCGCCCGCAACGCGCTCCACGACGTCGCCGAATACCCCCTGCGGCTGCACGTCGGAGGTGGATAAACCTTTGCCATCTTCCAGATACGCCCCTTCGACCTGATTTGCCGCGGTGGCGCCGCCCCATAAAAAGCCCTGTGGGAATGTTTTCATCGCTCTCTCCTGTAATTAATGGCTGACGGACAACAGCGGCTGGCCGGCATCCACGACGCTCGCGGATACAATCTCAACGCTACGGTAATCATCGCTGTTGCTGATAATAATTGGGGTCGCCAGGTCGTAACCGGCGTCCAGAATAGCCTGACGGTCGAACTCCAGCAGCAAATCGCCGGCCTGAACTCTATCCCCTTCTTTGACATGGGCGGTAAACGGTACGCCGTCGAGTTTGACGGTATCAATGCCGACATGGATCAGTAGCTCAATGCCGCTGTCGCTCAGCAGGCCGATGGCGTGTTTAGTCTGAAACAGCGAGGCGACCTCGCCAGAAAACGGGGCAATGACCTTGCCCACCGCCGGAATAATGGCCACGCCTTTACCCAGCAGACCGCTGGCGAAGGTGCTATCCGGCACCTGATCGAGGGCCAGCACGCGGCCGGACATCGGCGCCAGAATATCGTTTTCCGCCGCAGGCGCGACGACGACGGCGCCTTCCGCCTGGCTGCGCGGTAAGCCGGCGAAGAAGGTCAATACGCAGGCGAGAATGAAAGCCACCCCGGTGCCGATTAATCCGCCCCACACGCTAAAATCAATACCGCCGGGCGGGATCATCTGCGCCGGAAAGAAAATGTTCGGCACCCCAAAGGAATAGGCGTAGCTATTACTGAAGGCGGTGATCGCGCCGCCAATCGCGCCGGCGATACACCCGAAGATAAACGGGCGACGTAACGGCAGCGTCAGGCCATAAATGGCAGGCTCCGTGATGCCAAACAGCCCGGCGGAAAACGCGGAACCGGCCAGCATCCGCTGACGCGAATCGCGCGTGGCCAGCAGTATCCCCAGCACGGCGCCCACCTGGGCTATCACCGCCGGCAGAATAATTGGCAGCATAGAATCATGCCCCAACACGGTCATGTTATTGATCATCAACGGTATCAGCCCCCAGTGCAGGCCGAAAATAACGCATACCTGCCATAGCGCGCCCAGCACTGCGCCTGCCAGCCATGGGGCAAAAACGTAGATAACCTGATAGCCATTGGCAATCATGTGGCTCAGCCAGGTCGCCAGCGGGCCTATCACCAGAAAGGTCAGCGGCACTACCACCGCCAGGCAGATTGCCGGAGTAAAAAAGTTCTTCATCGCGGACGGCAGCACCGCGTTACTCTTCCGTTCCAGCCAGCAGCAGACCCAGGAGGCGAGGATAATCGGGATCACCGAGGAGCTATAATTGATATAGGTCACCGGTATACCGAGGAAGTGCTCCACGGGCGCCCCCGTCTGACTGGCTTCAAAGGCCTGAATCATCAGCGGGTGGGTTAATGCCCCGCCGATCACCATTGAGATAAACGGGTTGCCGCCAAACTTTTTGCCGGCGGTGTAGCCAAGAAACAGCGGGAAGAAAAAGAACAGCGCATCGCTGGCGGCAAACCAGATTTTATAGGTCCCCTGCTGCGGCGTGAGCCATCCGCAGGTTAGCGCCAGCGCCAGCAGACCTTTCAGCAGACCCGTCGCCGCCATCACGCCAATAAAAGGGGTAAAGATGCCGGAGATGATGTCGATGAGTTGACTTAATACCGAGCTTTTCGCCGCTTTCTCCTGCGGCACCGGTTCGCTGTCGTCGCTTAACCCCGCCTGCTGGCGCACTGCCAGCCAGACATCGTGAACATGGTTACCGATGACCACCTGAAACTGGCCGCCGCTTTCTACCACCATGATCACACCGGGGTTCGCCTTCAGCCCTTCGGCATCGGCCTTCGCATTATCCTTCAATTTGAAACGCAGACGTGTCGCGCAGTGAACCAGACTCACAATATTCTCTTTGTCGCCGACGCGGTGAAGAATATCCTGCGCGAGTGCTTTATATTCCATGCTCTTTTCCTTACTGCCGCTGCCCACAGACAACCGGCGACTGAGTAGTAAAAATAAAAAAACCCGAGAACCACGCCGGTTGGCGTCGCGCTCAGGTTTTGCCTGCATCATGCAGTAACAATCCAGTTTTGTGGGGGAATTAACGCCCCTCTTTTCTTACCCGTTCAATATGAATGGCAAGAAACATAATCTCTTCGGTGGTCAGCGCCCGTTGATAATTCTTTTGCAAGTGCTTCGCCACCGTTTCCGCGCACTTCCACGCTTTGGCGTAGTTATCTTTCACCGCGCTGTGCAGCGTGACGTCGTCATCCTGCACTACCGTTCGCGTTAACATGCGCTGGGCGAAAAACTTCAGGTGGGTCACAAAGCGCTGGTAGCTGAGCGACTCTTCGTCATAGTTAAGCTGCAGCTGATACTTCACCAGTTGCAGGATCTCCTGCATCACCCGCGTCACGTGCATCACTTCCGGCATTTCGCTGTTGAGCTGCGCCGTCACCAGATGCAAAGCGATAAACCCGGCTTCATCCTCGGCAAGCTCGACGCCCAGCCGGCGGGCGATAATGGCCCTCGCCTCCTGACCCAGTTCGAACTCCTTCGGATACAGCCGTTTAATCTCCCACAGCAGCACGTTGCGAATCGCGACGCCGTTTTTCTGCCGCTCGATGGCAAAGTGACAGTGGTCAGTTAAGGTGATATATAAACTTTCCTGTAACTTTCCCAACCGCCCGCGGGCCAGGTCGATGATACGATCGCAGGTGGTCATCACTTCTAACGGTATCTGACTGAGTAATTCGCCTAAGCGGCCAACCAGTTCATCGCTTTGTAAGGCGAAGACTTTTTCAATTTTACTTTCGTCCAACGAGTCGCCCACGCGCTTTTGAAAGGCCAGCCCTCGCCCCATCACCACCTGTTCGCGCTGCTGCTCGTTGACCACTACCACCACGTTATTATTAAGTACTTTGGCGATTAGCATATGAACCCCAGAAACAAAAAAACCTGACCCCCGACAAATGCCAGGTAATCAGGTTTCGCCTGCCGAAGCAGTAGCAATCCAACTATTGCACTGTATCAACTTCTTGTGGCGACTCAAGCGCGAAGGAATAAAAACGTGATACAGCTCGCGTCGCATCGTGCAAGGATGAGTGCTAATTAATAAAGTGCGTACGGAATAACACCGCCTTATCTAATAACGTGCAATGGCGTTCGCTATCTCTGCTGAGGTTTGCAAGGTGCGAATTTCATTAAAGAGGCCAAGCGCTTCCGTGTATTCTTTGCGTAAATAGCCCAGCCACTGCTTAATGCGCGCCACGTGATATAAACCGGTATCCCCCTGCTTTTCCAGCTGGGTATATTTTTTGAGTAACTCAACCACCTGCGGCCACGGCATACGCGGTTCATTGTATTTAATTACCCGGCTGAGATTCGGCACGTTGAGCGCGCCGCGGCCAATCATCACTGAATCACAGCCGGTGACGGCCATGCACTCCTGCGCGCTTTGCCAGTCCCAGATTTCGCCGTTGGCAACCACCGGAATAGTCAGGCGCTGGCGGATTTCTCCGATGGCCTGCCAGTTGATACGTTCAGCTTTGTAACCATCCTCTTTCGTGCGGCCATGCACCACCAGCTCGCTGGCGCCCGCCTGCTGTACCGCGTCGGCGATTTCAAAGCGCCGTTCGCCGCTGTCCCAGCCGAGGCGAACTTTCACCGTCACCGGCAGGTGATCGGGAACCGCTTCGCGCATGGCTTTCGCCCCGCGATAGATAAGCTCGGGATCTTTCAATAACGTCGCACCGCCGCCGCTGCCGTTCACCAGTTTCGATGGACAGCCGCAGTTTAAATCCACGCCCCAAGAGCCAAGCTCCACCGCGCGGGCGGCGTTTTCCGCCAGCCATTGCGGGTATTGCCCCAACAATTGCACGCGCACCCGGGTGCCGGACGGAGTGCGACTTTGATGGTGCAGTTCCGGGCACAGTCTATAGAACGATTTTACCGGCAGCAGCTGGTCCACCACGCGCAGAAATTCGGTGATGCACAGATCGTAATCGTTAACCTCGGTCAGCAGCTCGCGCACCAGCGAATCGAGCACGCCTTCCATTGGCGCCAGTAATACACGCATATCGTTACCCGGAAAAAAAAGAGGCGCTATGGTAGCGCCTCTGTGCGTCGGTTGAAAGACCTCAATACCAGACCTTAGCGTGGTTCGAGGCAGTTATCCTCTTTCCAGCCGTAAAGCCACTCGATACCGCGGTAAAATTCATCCTGCGCTTTGCCCTTCCAGAGAAGATTACGTACCTGACGTTCGACCCCCGCCGCGTGATAAATCCGCCCCATTTCACGGGTTGACCAGACAATTCGCGCGGTACGCGGAATACGCACCGACTCGTACAGCGCGAAGGCGCGAGCGGCGTCGCCGTCGCACTGCTGCAGCGCTTTACCTATCGTTACCGCATCCTCCAGCGCCATGCAGGCGCCCTGCGCCATATATTGCGCTACCGGATGGGCGGCATCCCCAACCAGGGTAATGCGATCGTTGCCCCACTTTGCAACAGGCTCGCGGTCGGCGGTGGACCAGCGGCGCCAGGAAGTCGGCTTGTCGAGCATCTGCCGCGGGCGCGGATGAATCCCTTTAAAGTAAGAGAGCACCTCTTCTTTACTACCGTCGCGCACGCCCCACTCTTCGCTTTCGCGGCTATGGAAGGTGACCACAAGGTTGTACTGTTTGCCGCCGCGCAGCGGATAATGCACCAAATGACAATGCGGCCCGGCCCACAGTACCGGCGCGTTAATACGCAGGTCTTCCGGCATGTCGGCCGCCTCGATCACCGCGCGGTACACCACGTGGCCGGTGACCCGCGGCGCATCGCCGAGCAGACTCTGGCGCACCACTGACTTCACGCCGTCGCAGCCCAGCAGAATATCGGCGGTCCAGCTGTTGCCTTTGTCATCAAAGACCGTCACGTCATCGGCGGTCTGGCGGATATCCACCACCTGAGTTGAAGTCCGGTATTCCACGCCGGGATGGGTCAGCGCGGCTTCCCAGACGGTGGCGTGAATGTCCACCCGATGGATCACCGCATACGGGCCGCCGAAATGGTCACGGAAGGCCTGCCCGGTCTCGATACGCACTACCTCTTCCCCATTCACCGCATCCATCATCGTGATATGGTCGGTAAACACCGCGCGCTGGCGCGCCACTTCGCCGACGCCGAGGCTATCCAGCGCTGAAAACGCATTCGGCCCCAGCTGAATACCGGCGCCGATTTCACCGATTTCATGCGCCTTTTCCAGCAGCATCACTTTGATCCCCTGGCGCGCCAGAGAGAGCGCCGTCGCCGCGCCGCCAATGCCGCCGCCAACGATAATTGCTCGCGTCACTTTCGCCATTTTCCCTCCTCCCTAGGCCGGAATTTTGTCTTGTTGATTTTCCGGCGCGGCGGCGATAAACGCCGGTAACCGGGTACAGGCGTCGTAAACCGCCTGGCAGCGCGGATAATGGCTCAAATCACACCCCATCCGCTGCGCGTTGGCCCATTGCGGCACCAGACAACAGTCGGCGAGCGTTGGTCTATCGCCGATGCAGAAAGCGCCGGATTTCGATTGTCGCAGCAGTTGCTCCAGCGCGCTCAGCCCCTGCTGGATCCAGTGGGCATACCAGCGTTTTTTGTCCGCTTCGCTGACCTTCAACTCATCGCTAAGGTAGCGCAAGACCCGCATGTTATTAATCGGATGAATATCGCAGGCGATGGCGTAGACCATCTCCAGCACCCGCATCCGCGCGGGATCCTCCTGCGGCAGCAGCGGCATTTGTGGGTAGTGGCGGTCAAGCCAGTCAACAATCGCCAGCGACTGACCCAGCGATTCACCGTCATCGGTGATAAGCGTCGGCACCAGCCCAACCGGATTGAGCCGCCGGTACTCCAGCGCATTCTGCGCCCCGATGCGGATATTCACCCCAACGCTCTGATAATCGATGCCCTTGAGGGCCAGCGCGATGCGCACCCGATATGAGGCAGAGCTATTAAAAAAACTGTACAGCTTCATTGTTCACCTCACACCACGCGAACGGCGATAGGCGTCAGTCCGTCTACGTTGCCGGTAATCACATCCCCCTTTACCACCGCGCCGACGCCCTCCGGCGTGCCGGTGAAAATCAGATCGCCGGGCTGTAGTTCAAAAAAGCCCGAGAGATAGCTGATGGTTTCATTTACCGACCAGATGAGGTGGCGTATATCGCTACGCTGATGATCTTCACCATTCACCTGCAGCCAGATCCCGGCCTGATTCACCTCGCGCGCCTCGGCGGCTTTATGCAGCGGCGCGACAGGAGCGGAAAGATCGAACGCTTTACCTATCTCCCACGGGCGCCCCATCTGGCGCATCTCCATCTGGCGGTCGCGGCGGGTCATATCGAGTCCGGTGGCATAGCCCCAGATATATTCCTGCGCCTGCTCCAGCGGGATGTCGCGTCCCGCTTTGCCGATGGCGACCACCAGCTCAATCTCGTAGTGATAGTTGTCGGTCTGCGCCGGATACGGCAGATCCAGCGTTTCGCCAGCCGCCACCGGCACAACCGCATCCGCCGGTTTACAAAAGAAGAAAGGTGGTTCGCGATCCGGATCGAAGCCCATTTCACGAGCGTGGGCGGCATAGTTACGGCCAACGCAGTAAACGCGGCGTACCGGGAACTGCTCATCGCTGCCAACAACCGGGATGCTAATCGGCGCCTGGGGTGCAAAAACGTATTGAGTCATCATTGTTTTCCTTCTTATTAATAACGCGCTTCGCGGAACAGGCCTAAGGCCTCCTGTACCGGACGGTCCGAGAAGCTAAATAGCACGCACTCTTCGCTGGCGTTGAACGATACGCCGTGCCAGGTTGGCGCCACGAAGATGTCTTTCGCCTGGAATGCAAAGGTTTGTTCGCCAATCGTCACCTGGCCGCTACCTTCTACTACGTGGTAGATGGTGCTATCGGTGGTTTTCGCCACCCGCGACCGGAACCCTTTCGGCAACAGTTGCAGGAAAGCGCCCATCGAGGGCATCGGATAGCCGCCAGTGACCGGGTTGACGTAGCGCATCTTGTAGCCGTCCCATTCGTCGGCCTCGCCAAGATGGGTCAGGTCGTGCAGCGCCTCGCGGCTACGGTCGTAGCGGTAGTTAAAGATCGGCGAGGAATTTCCCACCTGATGGCGCAGCGGCAACATGTTGGCAGCGTAGCGCGGCAGGTAGTCGCCCTCTTTACGCGTCACCGGCTGCTGCTCCTGCGGATAATCTTCAGCAAAGCCGCAGCCGAGATAGTTGACCAGCGGTAAATCGAGACCATCGAGCCAGACCACCGGTTCATCGCCAGGATTGCCGTGATCGTGCCAGCGCCACTGTGGGGTCAGAATAAAATCGCCGGGGCGCATTGGCGTGCGCTCGCCGTCGACGGCGGTGAACGCGCCATGGCCTTCCACGATAAAGCGCAGCGCCGACTGATTGTGACGGTGGCTCGGCGCCACCTCGCCAGGCATGATGAGCTGCAGGCCGGCATACAGCGACGCGGTAATGGACGACTGGCCGCGCAGCTGCGGGTTCTCCAGCACCAGTACCCGACGCACCGCCTCTTTAGCGCCGATTAACTGCCCGCTTTCCAGCAGCAGCGGGCGAATTTCCTGATAGTTCCAGTACGCCGGGGCGCAGTTGGCATTCGGCGTTTGCGGCACCAGGTGGTGCAAGGATTCCCACAGCGGCGTCAGATTCTGCCCGGCAATATGCTGGTAGAACTGCTGGCGTTCGCGGTTCGATTGCGGAGTAGATAGGGTCATTATTGTTCTCCTTATTTATTCGCGACACCCGCAGAGGGCAGCGCGTCGGGTACAGATCCAGGACGGCGAACCGCCAGCATCAGCATGATGAGCATCACCGCGCCGATCGCCGCCGGTACCGCTATAACGTAAAACAGCGTGTCGAAAGAGAGATTCATCGCCATCATCATGCCGCCGGAGAGCGAACCAACGATGGCGCCGCAGCGGCCGATGGCGTTGGACCAGCTGACCCCGGTCGCGCGGCTCTGGGTTGGGTAAAGGGTGGCGGTCAGCGCATTCAGGCCCACCTGCGAACCACTCACGCCAATTCCGGTGCCGAAAATCGCCAGCGTCATCAGCCACAATCCGTTTTCGCTTAAACCGATCATCACGATGCACAACGCGCCCAGGCAATAACTTAGCGCCAGTACAAAGAAGGGATTGAAACGGTCCATCAGGATGCCGAGCAACAGTGCGCCGAGCGTGCCGCCCACCTGAAACGCGGCGGTCACCCACGAAGCGTGCTGTAAATCGATACCACGATGGTTAAGCAGCGTCGGCATCCAACTGGAGAGCAAATAGATAATCAGCAGGCTCATAAAGAACACCACCCAGAGCATCAAGGTGATCGCCAGTTGTCGGCCGGCAAACAGCTGGCTAATGCTGCCTTTCGGCCCGGCTGCCGGTTCGTCGAGCCAGAAATGGGTCTCGGGATAGCGCTCGCCGGTGATAGCGCTGACGGTTCTGGCGATGGTCGCCTGCGGCAGTCCGCGGCGAACCTGCCAGCGCGGCGATTCCGGCAGCGCCCACAGCAGCGCGACGGCCAGCAGCAGCGGCAGGATCCCGCCTAAGGCCAGAATGCCGTGCCAGCCGATATGCGCCACCAGTTGGGCGCTCACCACGCCGCCCAGCGCCGAACCCAGCGTGAAGCCGCAGAACATCAGGGTAACTAACGCACCGCGGCGGCGGGCGGGCAGATATTCCGAAGTCATGGTGATGGTGTTGGGCATCGCCCCGCCTAATCCCAGACCGGTGAGGAAACGCAGAAAAACCAGCATCTCTAGATTCGTCGAGAATGCGGAGAGCAGACTAAACAGGCCAAACAGCGCCACGCAAAACTCAATCACCCGTTTACGACCGAAACGGTCGGAAAGCGGGCCGCAGAGCAGCGCCCCGGCGGTCAATCCCAATAGTCCGGCGCCAAACAGCGGCGCGAGGTCGCTGGCGCTCAATTGCCAGTGAACACGGATATCGGGAGCGATAAAGCCAATGGCGGCGGTGTCAAATCCATCAAGCATCACCACCAGAAAACAGCAGATAATCACACGCCACTGCAGGGCGCCAACCGGCGCTGCGTTAAGTAACGTCTGTAGTTCACGTCGTTGAGCCATAATGATGCCTCAGTGCAGGTCAGGGTAGATGTTGTATTTATTTCTTTTATGTTGCGATTTTGTAACCATGGCGATGAAATGTACAATGGCTTTTCGGGCATAGACATAACCTGGAGGTTATCGGCTGATGGCGAACTGGACGCAAAAGTTGAAGCTGCAGCATTTGAAAATGCTGGTGGCGCTGGGTGAGCAAGGCAATCTCACGCAGGTCGCGAAAATGATGAATATTACCCAGCCCGCACTCTCTAAGTGGCTGACGCAATTTGAAGAAGAAGTCGGCATGCCGCTCTTTGAGCGCCACAGTAAGGGCCTGCGCCCTTCGGAAGGCGGCAAACTGCTGCTTCAGCACGCCCAGCGGCTAATCAACGATATGTCGCGCTCGCAGTACGAGATCGAGCGCTTTAAGCAAGGCGGACTGGTCGGCAGCCTGATGATCGGCTGCTCTCCCGTGGCGACAGACTGCGTGGCGCAGGCGATCCTCTCCCTGCTTAAAGAGATGCCGACCCTGCATCTGAATATCGAAGAAAAAGTGATGACCCCGCTGCTGCACGACCTGCTCTCCGGCGTGGTCGATGTGGTCGTCGGACGTGTTGGCGGCCGCGCGCTGGAACTGCCGCTCAACTATCGTGTGCTCTATACCGAACCGGTGTGCTTCGTCGCCCGTCCCGACCATCCGCTGGCTAGCATGCCGCGTCTGAGCTGGGCGGATCTCGCCGTCTGGCGCTGGATAGTCTGGCCTACCGGCACGCCCATTCGTCAGAGCATTGATAACGCGCTGGTCGATAACGGCGTCATGCTGCCGGAGAATACTATCGAGTCAGCCTCAATGAATGTCACCAGCAATTTGCTGCAAAGCAGCGATATGATCTCTATTCTTTCTTTGCGGCTGGCGCAGCATTACGCCGAACATCGGCAGCTGACGATTCTGAATTTGCCGCGTATTGAACAAAAAGGTAGCGTTGGGGTGTTCTGGCGCAAAAGCGAAGTACCATCGCTGGCGCTCACTCGTTTTCTGCACTACCTCGCAGAATAAGGCCGCTGTTCCCATTTTCTATGCTGACGATGCCTAGAATTCATGATGTGATCGGTAGCACATTTCAGGGTTTAATTGTATGATGAATGGCAGTTCATCAAGGGTTATTACCATGAGTAAGTCGCTGAATATTATCTGGCAGTACGTGCGAGCTTTCGTCCTGATTTACGCCTGCTTGTATGCAGGCATTTTTATCGCCGGGCTACTGCCCATCACGATCCCCGGCAGCATTATCGGCATGCTGATTTTGTTCGTGCTGCTGGCGCTGCAAATTATGCCGCCGCAGTGGGTCAACCCCGGCTGCAACATTCTGATCCGCTACATGGCGCTGCTGTTCGTGCCTATCGGCGTTGGCGTAATGCAGTACTGGGATTTACTGCGTGCGCAGCTGGGACCGGTGGCGGTGTCCTGCGCCGTCAGTACTTTATTAGTCTTTTTGGTGGTGAGCTGGAGCTCGCATCTGGTCCACGGTGAACGCAAAATCATCGGGCAAAAAGGAAGTAAAAAATGATCCATGAAATGTGGTGGTCGCTACCGTTAACGCTGATTGTCTTTTTCCTTGCCCGCAAGCTGGCGGCGCGGTTTAAATTTCCGCTGCTCAACCCGCTGCTGGTCGCCATGGTGGTCATTATTCCTTTCCTGCTGGTCACCGGTATTTCTTATGAACGCTATTTTGCCGGCAGCAAAATCCTTAACGATCTGCTGCAGCCGGCGGTGGTTGCGCTGGCCTTTCCGCTATATGAACAACTGCACCAGATCCGCGCGCGTTGGAAATCCATCATCACCATCTGCTTTATCGGTAGCTGCGTGGCGATGATCACCGGTACCACCGTCGCTCTGCTGATGGGCGCCACCCCGCAAATCGCCGCTTCCATTATGCCAAAATCCGTCACCACGCCAATTGCCATGGCGGTCAGCGGCAGTATTGGCGGTATTCCAGCGATTAGCGCCGTGTGCGTCATTTTCGTTGGGATCCTCGGCGCGGTGTTCGGCCATACGCTGCTTAACGCCATGCGTATTCATACTAAAGCATCCCGCGGCCTGTCGATGGGTACCGCCTCGCACGCCCTCGGCACCGCGCGTTGCGCCGAACTGGACTACCAGGAAGGGGCGTTTAGCTCGCTGGCGCTGGTACTGTGCGGAATTATTACCTCGCTGGTCGCGCCTTTTCTGTTCCCGGTGATCGTCGCTGTTGTCGGATAATTGTGATTTGCATCACATTTATAAATGCAACAAATTATCGTTGCATAAACAATGAGACTTATGTCACATATGGGTCCCGTGCGGGCCCGTACACTAGCTTCCCATTACATTGTTATGAGGCAACGCTATGCACTCTCGTTTTCAAGCTGCTTTGACTAATCTGGCGGCAGACCTGCAGGCGGCCATCGCCCCGATGCTCGCAGACCCTCACTTCCCGGCGCTGCTCGAAGCCGATCAGGTGGCGACGCTACAACAAGCAACAGGTTTGGATGAAGACGCGCTGGCCTTTGCGCTACTGCCGCTTGCCGCCGCCTGCGCCCGCGCCGATCTTTCTCACTTTAACGTTGGCGCTATCGCCCGCGGCGTGAGCGGTCGCTGGTACTTCGGCGGCAACATGGAATTCCTCGGCGCCACCATGCAACAGACCGTCCACGCGGAACAGAGCGCCATCAGCCACGCCTGGCTACGCGGCGAAAAATCCCTGCGCGCCATTACCGTCAACTACACGCCTTGCGGTCACTGCCGCCAGTTTATGAATGAACTGAATAGCGGTCTGGCGCTGCGCATTCATCTGCCGGGTCGCGAAGCGCACTCCCTGCAGCACTATCTGCCGGACGCCTTTGGCCCGAAAGACCTGGAAATCAAAACTCTGCTGATGGATGAGCAGGATCACGGCTTCCCCCTCAGCGGCGATGCGCTCACGCAGGCGGCTATTCAGGCGGCGAACCGCTGCCACGCGCCGTACAGCAACTCCCCTTCCGGCGTGGCGCTGGAGCTGAAAGACGGCACCATTTTCTGCGGCAGCTACGCGGAAAACGCGGCGTTCAATCCAACACTACCGCCGCTACAGGGCGCGCTGAACCTGCTGAGCCTTAACGGTTACGACTATCCGGATATCCAGCGCGCGCTGTTGGCCGAGAAAGCCGATGCATCGCTTATCCAGTGGGATGCGACCGTCGCGACCCTGAAAGCGTTGGGCTGTCAGAATATCGACCGCGTGCTGTTAGGTTAATTAGCCTGATAGCCTGAGCAGATTGCCGGATGCGCCTTTGGCTTCTCCGGCCTGGATTCGGTAATCTGCCATATTGCTGAAAATCCCCGCAATTAAACGATGGTTTCTTGCGCTTACCCGGCGGGTAAAGTAGCCTGAAGCTTCCCTCGTCCACCATTGAGTCAAGTTCATGTTAAAGCGTGTGTTATACAGCCTGTTAGTCCTGCTCGGCCTGCTGCTGTTGACCGTGCTGGGTCTTGACCGCTGGATGAGCTGGAAAACCGCGCCCTATATTTACGATGAGCTGCAGGATCTCCCCTACCGCCAGGTGGGCGTGGTGTTGGGCACTGCCAAATATTATCGCACCGGCGTGATCAATCAGTATTATCGTTATCGGATCCAGGGCGCGCTCAACGCCTACAATAGCGGTAAGGTTAATTATCTGCTGTTGAGCGGTGACAACGCCTTGCAAAGCTATAACGAACCGATGACCATGCGCCGCGATCTGATTAAAGCCGGCGTCGATCCGGCGGATATCGTGCTGGACTATGCCGGTTTCCGTACCCTCGATTCGATCGTGCGCACCCGCAAAGTGTTCGATACCAATGATTTTATTATTATCACCCAGCGCTTCCATTGCGAACGCGCGCTGTTTATCGCCCTGCATATGGGGATTCAGGCGCAGTGCTATGCGGTGCCTTCGCCGAAGGATATGTGGACCGTACGTCTGCGCGAGTTTGGCGCCCGGTTTGGCGCGCTGGCGGATCTCTATATCTTCAAACGCGAACCGCGTTTCCTCGGGCCGCTGATCCCCATTCCGGCGCAGCAGCATGAAGTTCCGGAGGATGCGCAATCCTACCCGGCGGTCACGCCCGAGCAGTTACTGGAGCTACAGAAAGAAAAATAGCCGCCGTCGTTTTATCGAATTTCAGGCATAAAAAACCCGCGCCAGGCGCGGGTTTTTTATATGTTCAATCTTATTTCTTACGCGCGTACTTCAGTGAATCCAGCGCCACAGCGAAGATGATAATCGCCCCTTTAATAATGTACTGCCAGTATGGATTGACGCCAATGTAGGTCAGACCATAGTTGATGACGGTAAAAATAATGACCCCGGTCACCACGCCGAAAACCGTACCCACGCCGCCGCTGAAGGAAACGCCCCCCACCACGCAGGCGGCAATCGCATCCAGTTCGTACATAAAGCCGAGGTTGTTGGTCGCCGAACCGATACGTCCGGCTTCCAGCAGCCCGCCGAAGGCGTAAAACACCCCGGACAGGGCATAAATCATCAGCAGGTTCAGCGCCACGTTAACGCCGGAGACACGCGCCGCTTCCGGGTTGCCGCCGATAGCGAAGATGTTTTTACCGAAACGGGTTTTATTCCACAGGATCCACACGAAGAAGATAGCGATCAGCGCGTAGAAAGTGATGTACGACAGGCGGAATGAACCTAAAGCGACAAAGCCCTGGGCAAACTGCGAGAAGTGGCTGTCGAAACCGGAAATCGGCGACGCGCCGACAAAGTCGTAGTACAGGGAGTTGATACCGTAAACGATGATCATCGTCCCCAAGGTAGTGATAAACGGCGTCACGTTGAGATAGGCAATGACGATACCGTTAATCAAGCCAATCACCGCGCCGATCGCGCAGACCAGCAGAATCACCAACGGAATCGGCATGGTCGCCATCTCCGGGAACACCTTGTTGGCGTTATCCACCGCCTGCAGCATGGTAGCCGCTACCACCGCCGCCAGACCCACCTGACGTCCGGCGGAAAGGTCGGTCCCCTGGGTGACAATCAGTCCGGCGACGCCGAGCGCGATGATAATACGTACCGAGGATTGCGTCAGGATGTTACTTAAGTTCAACAGACTTAAGAAGGTCGGGTCCTGGAAAATAATAATGGCCAGTAAGACCAAAAGTACAACGTAAATCCCACCCTCTTTCAGGTAAGTGAGGAAACTCTTTTTATTTAACGCACTCATGGAAAGCCCCTGATCTCAAAGGTGCAATGATGCAAGACGCAGAATTTCATTTTGCGTCGTGGTTTTGGTCTCAACAATTCCGGCAACCAGCCCGTTACTCATAACCAGAATACGGTCGGTAATTCCCAGCAGTTCCGGCATTTCGGAAGAGATAATAATGATGCCCTTATCTTTTTTGGCCAGTTCGGCAATCAGCTGATAAATTTCGAATTTGGCCCCGACGTCAATCCCGCGGGTCGGTTCATCAAGCATTAATATTTCCGGTTGGGTTAATAACCAACGACCGATAATAACCTTCTGCTGATTCCCGCCGGAAAGCGAACCGATTTGCGTTTGATGGCCTGGGGTTTTAACCCGCATGGAATCGATAACCCATTGGGTGTCGCTTTTCATCCGCGAATTATCCAGCAGACCGACCTTGTTTTTATACTTCTTGATATTTGATATCAGCGAGTTAAAACCAATATCGAGGTAAGCATAAATTCCCGTCGAGCGACGCTCTTCGGTCACCAGCGCAAAGCCGTGGTTTATCGCCTCGTTAGCGCTATGGTTATTAATTTTTTTGCCATGCAGGGTAATTGTGCCGCTGGCCTTTTCGCGGATGCCAAACAGCGTTTCAACAATATCGGTACGTTTAGCGCCCACCAGTCCGGCAATGCCGAGGATTTCACCTTTATGCAGATCGAATGAGACATCGCGAATTGACGGCTGGCGCAGCGAGGTCAGGTTACGAACTTCAAGGATTACTTCGCCCGGTTTGTTTTGTTTATCCGGAAAACGCTGGTTCAGCGAACGGCCAACCATCATCGCGATGATCTTATCCATATCCAGCCCCTCCAGCGGCTGGGTGGCAATCCACTGACCATCGCGCAGGATCGTAATCTCATCGCATAGCTGAAATATCTCCTCCATTTTATGGGAGATATAAACAATACCGCAGCCACGCTCTTTCAGCTTGCGGATTATTTTAAACAGGTGATTGACCTCTTTTTCTGTCAGCGATGAGGTAGGCTCATCCATAATGACGATTTTCGCGTCATAGGAGAATGCTTTGGCAATTTCAATCATCTGCATCTGCGATACCGATAAAGTCCCCACGCGAGCGCGCGGATCAATATCAATATCGAGTTCATCAAATATCGCTTTGGTATCGCGATACATTTTATCCTGATCGACAAACATGCCTTTGGTGGGGTAACGTCCCAGCCACATGTTGTCCATGACCGAACGTTGAAGTACCAGGTTTAATTCCTGGTGCACCATAGAAATACCGTTTTCCAACGCTTCTTTCGCCGAATGGAAATCGATTTCTTTTCCCTGAAAAAGAATACTGCCGGAATCTTTTTGATAGATTCCAAATAAGCATTTTAATAATGTCGATTTACCCGCGCCATTCTCACCCATTAATGCATGGATAGAGTGCGGACGAACCTTCAGGTTGACATTATCAAGAGCTTTAACGCCGGGGAAAGATTTGTTGATGTCACTCATTTCCAACAAATATTCGCCCGACTGTACGCTATTATTGCTGACCATAGTTATACCTGGCTGCGTTCGTGCCGATCCGCGACGATAAGTTATATCGCAGCAAAATCGGCTTCGGTATCAGGAATAATCGGGCGCGCGAGCGCGCCCGCAATGCATGAAGAACTTATTTACCGATAAACTGGCTGAGGTTGTCTTTATCTACGCCTACGTACGGTACGCGGACAATCTTATTCTCAATTTTCCAGTTGGTGCCAGCAGCGGGCTCTTTGCCGTCAGCCAGGTTCTTCGCCAGATCGAAGGTCGCTTTGGCCTGGTTGTTGGCGTCGTTCAGCACGGTACCGGCCATCGCGCCGGATTTCACCAGCGCCAGCGCTTCAGGCAGGGCATCGACGCCGAACACCGGAATGCTGCTCTTGTTATGCGCTTTCAGCGCTTCTACCGCGCCCATCGCCATCGCATCGTTGTTCGCGATGACCACTTCGATTTTGTTGGCGTTCGGGCCGGAGAGCCAGGCGTCCATTTTATCTTTCGCTTGCGCGGTATCCCACATGGCGGTATCTAACGCCAGTTGCTGAGTTTTAAGACCTTTTTCATTCAGCTCTTTGATAACGTAGGAAGTACGCGCTTCGGCATCCGGGTGGCCCGGCTCGCCTTTCAACAGAACAAACTGAATCTGACCATCTTTGTTCAGATCCCAGTTTGGATTCGCTTTCCAGTGTTTGGCGATAAGATCGCCCTGGATAATCCCGGATTCTTTGGAGTCGGTACCCACATAATAGGCTTTATCGTAGCTATCCAGCGCCTTGCGCGACGGCTCTTTGTTAAAGAACACCACCGGCACATTTTGCCCGCGCGCTTTGTCGATAACCGTACCCGCCGCCGCCGGGTCAACCAGGTTGATCGCCAGCGCCTTCACCCCTTTCGCCAGCAGCACGTCGATCTGATCGTTCTGTTTGGACTGATCGTTCTGCGAGTCATTCATCAGCAGTTGCACGTCCGGCGCAGATTTGCCGTCTTTTTCGATAGCTTTACGCACGACGGACATAAAGTTGTCGTCATACTTGTAGATCGTAACGCCGATACGGGTATCCGCGGCATGCGCTGCGGCGCCGAAAAGCATACCAGCCATGACGGCGGACAGAGCTAAGACCTTCTTATTCATGGAATCTCCGGTTTTATTATTTTGCATCGTTTTTTTTGGCGTGAAGATAGCTGGCGGGAGTTGTTACATTAGGGTTACCGCACAACGATATTCACAACGTTAATTCTGTCTTCCGTGTAGGGTAACGCTCCAGAAAAACGGCTTCATCAAGTGCCTAACCTATTGTTTAAGATGATGTTTAAACGCATCATCAGCACAGTCTGGTTCGGACTGGTCAACGCTGCCATCATAAACAGCGTAATGTTAATATACTGTGAATTTACTCACAGATTGAAAGCGGTTACATCGATGGATAGATTCAGTTAGTGATCGGCCCCACACTTTGCTTCTGCGTCACAGAATGGCGGCGCACCAGCGTGGGCATAAAACAGTGGCTGGCCTCACTATCGAGTTTTCCTGCCGCCCCTTGTAGCGCCAGTTCAGTAGCCAATTTGGCCATCGACATAATGGGATAGCGCACCGTGGTCAGCTGCGGATCGGTGTAACGGGAAATGGGAATGTCATCAAAGCCAATCAGCGAGAGATGCTGCGGCACAGCAATGCCGTTATCCTTGAGGGTGGTGAGCGCGCCAGCAGCCATACTGTCGTTATAGGCAAACACTGCCGTCAGGCCTAAATTACGCCCAAGCAGTTCCACCATCGCCGCTTCGCCGCCCTGCATATCCGGCGATCCCGAGCCAATCCAACTTTCCGGGGCGATAATACCCTGCTCCTGCAGCGCCTTACTCCACCCTTCACGGCGCAGTTCATCATCCTCAATGCCGTGGTTGGAAGAGAGATAGCCAATCCGCTGATGGCCGTGATTGAGCAGCATCCGCGTAGCCATGAGCGCGCCGCTGACGTTATCGAGACCCACACAGCGGTGCGCGAAGCCGGGTACAATGCGGTTAATCAGCACCATGCCCGGAATATGCTGCATAAAATCGCCGAGTTCGGCATCGCTTAACGCTTTCGAATGCACGATAAGCGCCGAACAGCGCTGGCGAATCAGCACCTCAATGGCGTTGCGCTCTTTTTCAGCTTCATGATAACTGTTGCCGATCAGGACATATTTCTGGTGCTGCTGCGCGACGGTATCCACCGCTTTCACCAGCGCGCCGAAAAAGGCGTCCGACACATCCATCACCACCACGCCGATGGTATCGCTAACCTGGGTCGCCAGCGCCTGGGCATTGGCATTGGGTCGATAGCCCAGCTGCGCGACCGCTTTCATCACCGCTTCCCGCGTATCCGGGCTCACCAGCGCGCTGTTGTTCAGCACCCGTGAGACCGTCGCTACGGAGACCCCCGCCTGACGGGCGACATCACGAATGGTGATCATGGAGACCCACCTTAATAGCATTACAATACGTCACACCCACCTCCTGTGTTCAGCAAGGTGGCTATTCTGGCAGTGACGCGCGCCGCGCTACGTGAGTGAGGTCACACCGCTGGAAACGGTTACATCCATTTTGTTAATGATTGTGATCGAGATCGTTATACGGATGTATCTCTTGTTGTTGTCCCTGAGGCTCTCAGGGTTAACTGACGCCATAGCCACTCAACGGGCCCCTGGCGGAAATGACGCAGCCAAAACTGCGAGAAGAGGAGATTAACGGCCCACACCGCCGGCACAAAGGCCAACAGCTGAAAACGGTCAAATTTCATAAACAGGCCGAGATGATAGAACAGCGTGGTGCAGATCAGGGTTTGCAGTAAATAGTTACTGAGCGCCATCCGCCCAACGCAAGCAATCGCGCCGACCAGACGGAAGCGGCATAATTGCGGCCAGAATCCCCACGCCAGCGCGGCATAGCCGATAGTTTGAAGCGGCGCGCCAAGTTCACGCGGCGCCTGCAGCAGAAAACCGCACCAGCGGTAGTCCCATTGCAAGTACCACTGCGCGGCGATGGCCGGCACATTCACCGCCATCCCGGCAATAATCAGCACCAACCCGACGCGGCGGTAGTGACTAAGGCTAAACTGCCCTTTCAACCAGCCGCAGCGCATTAGCGCCGCGCCCATTAGCATCATCCCCGCCAGCTGCCAGCCGTACTGCACGCCCAGCGCCACCAGGTTACCGGACAGCATATCCGCGCGATTGCTCACCGCCTCCATACCGCCTTTGAGCTTCCAGAACTGTTCATACTGCACATTCGCGGCATCGGGCACCCATGACCGGCTGGCGCCGTTGGCGGAAATCAATCCCAGCAATACCAGCACCGCAATACCGATGAGATATAGCACTACGCCGGTATTAAATAGCGATTTAACGTGTTGGGCATCGCGTACCATGCGCCAGGCAATTAGCCCCACCAGCGCATAGGCCAGCAGAATATCGCCATCCCAGAAAAAGAGGCCGTGAATAAAACCAAGTAGGGCAAGCAGCGTTAGCCGTGACTGGATCCAGCGTTTACCGCGTACCAGCAGCATTTGTAATCCGGCGCCGAACAGCAGAGCAAACAGGGTGAGGAATTTCACCTGCGCAAACAGGTCGAGGATTGCCCAGCTCCAGGCGTCGCTCAGCGAAATACTCCCGGCCCATGCAGGATTAAGATAGGCCGCCTTCGGCAAGCCGAAGGCGGTGATATTCAGTAGCAGAATGCCGAGGATGGCGACGCCGCGAACGAAGTCCAGCGTGACGTTTCTCTCCATGCACCCTGCTCCGAATTAATTGTGGTGACGTACGGCGCGCAGGAACTCCTGGCGGGTATTCTGGCTGGATTTAAACAGACCGCCAAGCGAAGTGGTGGTCGTGGCGCTGGTCGCATCGCGGATGCCGCGCGCTTTCACGCAGTAATGCACCGCGTCAATGGATACCGCGACGTTACTGGTACCGAGCAGGGTCTGCAGCGCAGTGAGGATCTGCTGCGTCAGGCGCTCCTGCACCTGCGGACGCTGGGCAAAGAACTGCACGATGCGGTTAATTTTCGACAGGCCGATTACCGAATCTTTCGGGATATAAGCTACGGTCGCTTTGCCGTCAATCGTCACAAAGTGATGTTCACAGGTACTGGTCAGCGTGATATCGCGAACCGTCACCATCTCGTCAACTTTCATTTTGTTTTCAATAACGGTGATTTTCGGGAATCTGGCATAATCCAGACCGGAGAAAATCTCATCAACGTACATTTTTGCGATGCGATGCGGAGTCTCCATCAGGCTGTCGTCACTGAGATCAAGATTCAGCAGCTGCATAATCTCAGTCATGTGCCCGGCGATCAGACGCTTGCGCGTTTCATTATCAATTTCTTGTACTGGCGGACGCAGCGGCGTCTCCAGCCCACGAGCGACCAGCGCTTCATGAACGAGTATGGCTTCTTTACTCAATGATGACATTTAGGTTCTCCTGCAGGTGTGGCGCTCTTTGCTCTTCTGAGGGCAAAGTTTGCACTCATTGTGCGTGAGGTGGCGCACATAATCCAGTAGCCGTCACGATAATTATTGAAATTGGCGCAACCTTTCATTTTTACCGCTGCGGTTGGACGTTGTCGATGCGCCACGCCAGCGAGCCCCGCCGCTACCGCGCGCAATCATAAGTACTGTAGATGTTCTGAGATGTTCTTTATAACTCGTATTAATGATGCAATAGCTTTGCGCGACGGGAAAGTGAAAGTTGCTCACCGGTTAATGAAATATCTGTATTATTAAGCATTACACATAGATACCCGAGGAGCCCTGCATGGAACTGCTTGAAGAGCATCGCTGTTACGAGGGTCGACAGCAACGCTGGCGTCATCACTCCAGTACCCTGAACTGCGCCATGACGTTTAGCATCTTTTTACCGCCGGCGACGGAAACCGCCCCGCCGCCGGTGCTGTACTGGCTATCCGGTTTGACCTGCAATGACGAAAACTTTACCACTAAGGCCGGCGCTCAGCGGATAGCCGCCGAACTTGGCATTGCGCTGGTGATGCCCGACACCAGCCCGCGCGGTGATGACGTCGCCGATGATGCCGGTTACGATCTCGGTAAAGGCGCAGGTTTTTACCTCAACGCCACTCAGGCGCCGTGGGCGGCCCATTTTCGCATGTACGACTACCTGCGCGATGAGCTGCCGCAGTTGATTAACCGTCAATTTAAGGTCGCCGACCGTTGCGCTATCAGCGGCCACTCGATGGGCGGCCACGGCGCGCTCATCATGGCGCTGAAAAACCCAGGGCGCTTTACCTGCGTCTCGGCCTTCGCGCCGATCGTCAACCCATGCAAAGTTCCGTGGGGACAAAAGGCGTTCAGCGCCTATCTCGGCGATGATGAGGCGACCTGGCAGGAGTGGGACAGCTGCGCACTCATGCAGGCAAGCCAGGCCGGGGATGCCATTCCCACATTAATTGACCAGGGTGACGCCGACCAGTTTCTCGGTACCCAGCTACAGCCCGCGGTGCTGGCGGAGGTAGCGCGACAGAAACAGTGGCCGCTGAGCCTGCGTATCCAGCCCGGCTACGACCACAGCTACTATTTCATTGCCACCTTTATAGAAGATCATCTGCGCTTCCACGCGAAGCATCTGTTTAAGTAACCCTCTATTTCCCTCCGCCGGGCATCCTCCGCTTGCCCGGCTTTATATCTTTGTCAGGAACTATCTTGTCGCTACGGGCGATAATTTGTTATTTAAAACACAACATATATGATTTAGCATATATGTACCTCCATGATAATCTGGTCAACCATGATAAAACCTATCCAGCTATTTAAAATTCTGGCGGATGAAACCCGTCTAGCCATCATCATGTTGCTGCGTGAGTCCGGCGAACTGTGCGTCTGCGATTTGTGTGCCGCCACCGGGCAATCCCAGCCGAAAATATCGCGTCATATGGCGATATTACGTGAGTCCGGACTGGTGCTCGACCGTCGGCAAGGGAAATGGGTCCACTATCGCCTCTCGCCCCATATGCCGGCTTGGGCGGCGAAGATCATTGCCGCATCCTGGCAGAGCATGAGAGAAGATATTGACGAATGGCGCAAGAAATCAGCGTGTAGCACCTGTTGATACATATATATAAACGCATATATCGGAGTAGAGAATGTTGTTGGCAGGTAGTCTCTTTTTATTCACGCTGGTGTTGGTTATCTGGCAGCCCCGGGGCCTCAGCATCGGCTGGAGCGCGAGTATTGGCGCAGTGCTGGCGCTGGTCAGCGGCGTTATTCATCCCAGTGATATTCCTGTGGTCTGGAATATCGTCTGGAACGCAACTGCGACTTTTATCGCGGTAATTATCATCAGCCTGCTGCTCGATGAATCGGGCTTTTTTGAATGGGCCGCGCTGCATGTCTCCCGCTGGGGCAACGGGCGCGGTCGTCTGCTGTTTAGCTGGATTATCCTGTTAGGCGCGACCGTTGCGGCGCTGTTTGCTAACGATGGAGCAGCGCTCATTCTGACTCCCATCGTCATTGCCATGCTGCTCGCTCTGGGGTTCAGCAAAAGGACAACATTGGCCTTTGTCATGGCAGCCGGGTTTATTGCCGATACCGCCAGCCTGCCGCTTATCGTTTCTAATCTGGTAAACATTGTCTCTGCTGACTTCTTCCGGCTTGGTTTTACGCAATACGCCTCTGTAATGGTTCCTGTTGATATTGCTGCCATCGCGGCCACGCTGGGCATGCTGCATCTGTTTTTCCGCCGGGATATTCCGGCAACCTACAACGTCACTTTGCTGAAAACGCCTGCCAGCGCGATTAAAGATCCCGCAACCTTCAAGGCTGGCTGGGTTGTTCTGCTTTTGTTGCTGGTTGGTTTCTTTGTTCTTGAACCGCAGGGGCTGCCCGTTAGCGCCATCGCCGCTGTCGGAGCCGCTGTTCTGTTTGCCGTTGCGAAAAAAGGTCACGCTATCAATACCGGTAAAGTATTGCGCGGCGCGCCCTGGCAGATCGTTATTTTCTCGCTGGGTATGTACCTGGTGGTCTACGGTCTGCGCAATGCGGGCTTAACGGAATATCTGTCGGGTGTCCTGAATATGCTGGCGGATAAGGGACTGCTGGCGGCAACGTTTGGCACGGGCTTCCTGACCGCTTTCCTGTCGTCGGTAATGAACAATATGCCAACGGTCCTGGTGGGCGCGCTGTCGATTGAAGGAAGCACCGCTTCTGGCGTTATCAAAGAAGCGATGATCTACGCCAACGTGATTGGGTGCGATTTAGGCCCCAAAATCACGCCAATAGGCAGTCTGGCGACCCTGCTGTGGCTGCACGTACTGTCGCAGAAGAGTATGACCATCAGTTGGGGATATTACTTCCGCACCGGCATCATCATGACGCTACCCGTGCTGTTTGTCACTCTGGCCGCGCTGGCGCTGCGGCTCTCTCTCACTCTATAACGAGACACTTATATGAGTAATATCACCATCTATCACAACCCGGCCTGCGGCACGTCACGTAATACGCTGGAGATGATCCGTAACAGCGGTAATGAACCCACCGTTATTCACTACCTTGAAACACCGCCGACTCACGATGAGCTGGTTAAACTTATCGCAGAGATGGGGATCGCGGTGCGTACTCTGCTACGCGAGAATGTTGAACCTTATGCCCAGTTGGGACTCGCGGAGGACAAGTTCACCGACGAACAGTTAATAGAATTTATGCTCGCTCATCCCATCCTGATTAATCGCCCTATTGTGGTCACTGAACGGGGAACCCGCTTATGTCGGCCTTCTGAAGTGGTGCTGGATATCCTGCCCGATCCGCGGCAAGGCGCTTTTAGCAAAGAGGATGGAGAAAAGGTGGTGGATGAAAGAGGCAAGCGGCTGATACCTGGCGGATAGCGGCGTACACGTTTTATCGGGGCTGCCGCCACTGAAGTTACTTCAGCGGCGGCAGACAGTTTATCGCTATCAGAAGCGGTAATCGACGGCCATAAAGTAGCGACGGCCATCTTCGGTATAGCTGTAATCGTCGCGGTTCAGATCTTTGTCGCCAACGTTAAGCACGCCGGAGCGCAGTTTCACGTTTTTACTGACCTGCCACGCGGCGCCGATATCGAACATGGTATAACCGCCTGGGGTTTTACCCGTCGCGCTTACTGCACGCTGCTCGCCGGTATAGTTGGCCGTGACGTAGAAAGACCAATCTTCAAGCGGCTTCCAATCGAGCGTACCGTTAGCGGTATGGAACGGCAGCGTCTGCAGCGGTTTATTGCCGCCATTGCTCAGATCGCGACCATCGTTATAGGTGTAGTTGACCGTCAGTTTCCACTCTTCGCCAAACGGCACTTTCACTTCGGTCTCTACGCCTTTAATCCGCGCTTTGTTGACGTTGAAGTAGCGGAATACCGGCACACGCTTACCGTTCACGGTCTTCCAGCCGACGAAGTTCGGGTAACCCGGCGCTTCGCTGGCGCTGGAGGTGCGCAGGATGTCGATCATATCGTCAACGTTGTTCTGGAAGGCGGTCACGCTGCCTTCAACCCCTTCCAGCCAGCCCTCTTCACCGCTGTAATACAGACCGAGCTCAAAGCTTTCGCTGGTTTCCGGCTTCAAATCCGGGTTACCGATAATGCTGCAGCTACCGCGACAGGAGTTGGTGGTCCAGTCCGGGTTCAATTGCAGCAGCGACGGCGCTTTAAAGGCCGTAGCCCAACCGCCTTTCACGGTCACGGTATCGGTGGCGTTATAGACCAGATACGCACGCGGGCTCCAGTGATCGCCGTAGGTTTGGTGATCGTCCATACGGATGCCGGTGGTCAGCGCCAGCGGTTCAAAGATCCGCCACTCGTCTTCGAGGAATAGCGCGTACTGGCTGGCGGAAGTCGATTTGCCGCCGCTGCTCAGGTTCACCGGATCTTTGAGTTTATCGTGGCGCCATTCGCCGCCGAGGGTGACGATCTGGTTGATCATACCCAGCGGCATCACATATTTACCATCGACCGCATTACTCTCAGAAGTAATAGTGCCCGCCTGCCCTGGATTTTTGTTATCCACTTTCTCGCCGTAGAATTTCACTTCGCTATTGCCGACATCCCAGCGCCCGTTATGGGTCAAAGAGTAGTTCTGACGTTCGAGGCGGTTTTTGTCGAGCGAGTCTGAATCGCGATCCTGGCGATCGAAACCGTAGCCGGCGGTAATGTCCTGATTCTCCGTTGGCGTCCAGGCGAACTCAACGTTACCGTCGCGGCTGGTAAAGCCTTCAATGCGCGGCGTTTCGCCCGCGGCGTTGCTGGAAGATTGCTGATCGTCTTTACTGCGTTTCGCCAGGCTGCCGTAGGCTTTCATCCCCAGCACGCCGTCAATCAGCGGGCCGCTGGTGAAGAACTGGCCGTTATAAGTGTCACCGCGATCGCGGTGTTCCTGAATGGTGGCATCGCTGCTGAGGGTACCGGTCCATTTCTGGCCGATTTTTTTGGTAATGATATTGACCACGCCGCCGAGCGCATCGGAACCGTACAGGGAAGACATCGGGCCGCGCACTACCTCAATCCGTTCGATGGAGTCCACCGGGATCCAGTTCAGATCGAAATCGTTATGGCGGAAGACGGCATTACGCGAGTTGACGCGTTTGCCATCGATCAGGATCAGCGTATAGCTGCTATCCAGACCGCGGATGCTGACACCCTTGCGGTTATCCCCTTCGTTGGTGAGCTGAACGCCAGGCACATCGCGCAACACGTCCTTCAGGTTCTGCACCGGCTTACGCTGCAAGTCCTGTTGGGTGATCACGCTGATACTGGCGGGGGCATCTTTGACGCTCTGTTCAGTCGCCGCGGCGGTGACAACCAGCGTTTCGTCATCATTTGCGGCCAGCGCCGGAAATGCCAATGCTACGACGGACGCGCACAGTCCCGCCCGGGCAAAAGGGTTTAACCTGAACATACCAAATCTCCATGAGGTCAACTACAAATCAAACAAAGGGTGCTGCTTGCACATCCTGTCGACACGCGGCTCTGGCGGCCGCGCGCAATTTTTTTACAGTCGATGTGGCTGGTCACCCCTTGCCTTTCGTAGTTGAGCGGCAAGATATGGAGATTGGCTTCATCCTGAATTTTCCGAAATGATAAGGATAATGATTACAATTATCAATACAATTATGAAGAAGTGTGTCCGTTTGTAAGCCTTGCTGGCATAAAAAAAGCCCTCTTTAAAAGAGGGCTTTATCGAAAGCGGTAGAGTGTGGAATTAGCCTTTAAAGCGTTCCGGGAACTTCATTTCGCTGTAGCGCACGAAGCGGGTACCTTTCACCAGCTTGTAACCAAACCAGATAACCAGGAACAGCGGAATGCCGATGTAGGTCGCAGCCACGCCGCCCCAATCAATAGTATCCTTGAGGAAGGCTTCGTAGTTCTGGCCAAGGGTGATGATAAGGCACAGTACGAAGGCGAAGATCGGCCCCAGCGGGAAGAACCCGGAGCGGTACGGCAGGTTATTAATATCGTTACCCTGCAACACGTATCCACGACGGAAACGGTAGTGGCTGATCGCAATACCCAACCAGGCGATAAAGCCAGTCATCCCGGAGGTATTCAGCAGCCACAGGTAAACCGTCTGGTTGCCGAACATTGAGGTCAGGAAGCACAGCGCCGCAATCACGGTAGTCGCATACAGCGCATTGCGCGGTACGCCGCCTCTCGACAGCTTCGAGAAAATGCGCGGCGCTTTGCCGTCGCACGCCAGGGTATACAACATACGCGTAGAGGCGTACATCCCGGAGTTACCCGCCGACAGCACCGCCGTCAGGATAACCGCGTTCATGATCGCCGCCGCAGAGAGCAGACCGGCGTGCTCGAATACCAGAGTGAACGGGCTAACGGAAATATCTTTAACGTCGTTACGCAGCAGGCTCGGATCGGTATACGGGATGATCAGGCTGATAATCAAAATCGCAAAGACATAGAACAGCAGGATACGCCAGAACACCTGACGCACCGCGCGCGGAATGTTCTTCTCCGGATTTTCCGATTCGCCCGCGGCAATACCGATGAGCTCGGTGCCCTGGAAAGAGAAGCCGACAATCATCGCCACGCCGATCATCGCCGCAAAACCGCCGGCAAACGGCGCGTCATCAATGCCCCAGTTGCTCCAGCCCGCCGGCGTGGTGCCTTCGAAGATGCCAAAAATCATCATAATGCCGACGATGATAAAGATAATCACGGTGGCAACTTTAATCAGCGAGAACCAGTACTCCGCTTCGCCGAAGCCGCGAACCGAGATCCAGTTCAGCAGGAACATGATGCCGAGGAATAAGGCGCTCCAGATCCAGCCGGGTGTATCCGGGAACCAGTAGCTCATCACCAGCTGCGAAGCAACGAGGTCAACGGCGATAGTCACCGCCCAGTTGTACCAGTAGTTCCAGCCCAGCGCGAAACCAAAGCCTTCTTCTACGTAGTTCTGACCGTAGGTGGCGAAGGAGCCTGAAACCGGCATAAACGCCGCCAGCTCGCCGAGACTGGTCATCAGGAAATACACCATCAGACCGATCAGAATGTAGGAAAGCAGCGCGCCGCCGGGGCCTGCCTGAGAAATTGTTGCGCCAGAGGCAACGAAAAGACCTGTACCGATGGAACCGCCAATAGCGATCATGGTCAAGTGGCGCGCTTTTAGCTCGCGGCGGAGCGTGGGCGCTTCTGTGGTTTTAGTTTCCGAAACCATGTGAAAATGCTATCCATCCAAAAAATGAGGCGCGATTGTAGCAGACGATCGTCCATCCATCCGGTACAAATGCAAAGTTATAAGAGAGCTTCATGATCTGACACAAATTATTAGTAAAGCAGTAATCCTGCATTGGCGCATAAAAAAACAGACAAAAAATCGTGGCTTACGTCGTTGCTAGCGCTACACCTCGCAGTAGCGGATAAAGCGCTGCAGCGCCTTGGAAACATGTTTTTGCCGATGGCGAATACGCCACAACGTGCGCGTCAGGCGCGGCAGCGGCAGCTTGAGCTCCACCAGCGTTCCGGCCTCCAGCTGTTCGGCAATGACTCGCCGAGACAGGCAGCTGATGCCTAGTCCGTGGCGCACCGCATGTTTAATCGCCTCTGAGTTGCCAAGCTCCATGCCTAACTGGAACGCGGGCAGATGCGACAACAGCACATAATCGACGATCTCCCGCGTGCCGGAGCCATGCTCGCGCAGGATCCACTGCGCTTCCGCCAGCCGTTGCAGCGTCAATTCGCCCTCTAAGAACGGCGAATCAGGGGCGGCGAACACCACCAGTTCATCTTCAATCCACGGCTCGGCGATAATATCCGCCGCGTGGCATGGCCCTTCAATCAGGCCAATATCGACGCGCAAATCGCTGACCGCATTGATCACATCCTGGCTGTTGCCGACGCTCAGCTCCAGCGGCAGTTCAGGGAAGTCGCGGCGGTAGCGGGCGATGATTTCCGGCAGAATATAGTTGCCGATGGTGCTACTGGCATAAACGCGGATTGCGCCATTATCGCCGCGAAACAGCTGTTCTATCTCTCCGGCGCGCTCCAGCAGCGCCAGCGCCCGCGGGTAGAGCAAGCGGCCATGCTCGTTGACCACCAGCCGTTTACCGACGCGGTCAAACAGCTGAACGCCGAGTTGCCCCTCCAGGTCGGTTAGCGCCGCGCTCACCGCCGACTGCGACAGCGCCAGCATCTGTGACGCCTGCGTCGTTGACCCGCTTTTCAAAACCTCAGCAAAAACTTCCAGTTGCCGTAGCGTGATATGCATAACTCACCTGTTTATTAGCCCAAGCTGGATAACCGTCAACGCTATGGTGACATAAATCAGCAGGGCTGTGGCCTGAAGGATGAAGGGTATAACCCAAAATCATTCGTGCTGCAGAAAGGCGGCAAGTGAGCGACAAATTCGTCAGGAACGAATTTGACCAGTCAAAGGCTGGCCTCCGGTGAGGGACAAGGATGTCCCTCATTAATCCCCAGGAGCTTACATCAGTAAGTGACTGGGGTGAGTAAACGCAGCCAACACATCTGCAGCGCGAAGGATGAAGGGTTTATCACTTATTCCGATAGATTATAAATATATAATCAATTTTATTTTTAAACCAGCCAGTCGTATTCTTTGCCCAGACAAAGGAGAAGGTTATGACAGCACTCACTTTACCCACTAAACATCGCACCCTGTGGCATTTCGTCCCAGGCCTGGCGCTGACCGCCGCGTTGACCTGCGCCGCCCTGTGGGCAGGCAGTTTCCCTGCTATCGCCGGCGCGGGCTTCAGCGCGCTGACGCTGGCAATCTTGTTCGGCATGGTGGTCGGTAACACCGTTTATCCCAAAATTTGGCAGTCCTGCGACGGCGGGGTGATTTTCGCCAAGCAGTATCTGCTGCGCCTGGGGATCATTCTTTATGGTTTTCGTCTGACGTTTGCCCAGATTGCTGACGTCGGCGTCAGCGGGATCCTGATTGACGTACTGACGCTGTCCAGCACTTTCTTTATCGCCTGTTTCCTCGGGCAGAAGGTTTTCGGGCTCGATAAACATACCAGCTGGCTTATCGGCGCCGGTAGCAGCATCTGCGGCGCCGCGGCGGTCCTGGCCACCGAGCCGGTCGTCAAAGCCGAAGCCAGTAAAGTGACGGTCGCCGTGGCGACAGTGGTTATCTTCGGTACTATCGCTATCTTCCTCTACCCGGCGATGTACCCGCTGCTGGCGCACTGGTTCACTCCGGAAGCCTACGGCATCTATATGGGCTCCACCATGCATGAAGTCGCTCAGGTGGTCGCCGCCGGTCATGCGGTTAGCCCGGACGCCGAAAATGCGGCGGTTATCGCCAAAATGCTGCGCGTGATGATGCTGGCTCCGTTCCTGCTGTTCATTGCTGCTCGTGTGAAACAACTGGCGCCAGCCGGTAACGGCGAAAAGAGCAAAATCACCATTCCGTGGTTTGCCATTCTGTTTATTCTGGTGGCGGTATTTAACTCCTTCCACCTGCTGCCGAAAGCCGTCGTCGATATGCTGGTCACCCTCGATACCGTACTGCTGGCGATGGCGATGGCCGCGCTGGGCTTAACCACCCACGTCAGCGCACTGAAAAAAGCCGGTGCGAAGCCGCTGCTGATGGCGCTGATGCTGTTCGTCTGGCTGATTGTTGGCGGCGGCGCGATTAACTTCGCTATCCACCACCTGATTGGCTAAGCAGTAAGTTTTCTCGTCGATATTCATTCATTGCTGTAACTCTCCGGTTAAGCCGCTATCATTACCCTCCCCCCAGCGGCTTAACTGGAGTTTTTTTATGAAATATATTGGAGCGCACGTTAGCGCCTCCGGCGGGCTGGCCAATGCCGCCATCCGCGCCGCCGAAATCGAAGCGACCGCCTTCGCCCTGTTCACCAAAAATCAGCGTCAATGGCGCGCCGCGCCGCTCACCGACGAAGCGATTGCCGAATTCAAAGCCGCCTGCGAAAAATATCACTTCGGCCCGGGGCAGATCCTGCCGCACGACAGCTACCTGATTAACCTCGGTCACCCGGTCGAAGAAGCGCTGGAGAAATCCCGCGAGGCGTTTATCGATGAATTAACCCGCTGCCAGCAGTTGGGATTAACGCTGCTCAACTTCCATCCGGGCAGCCACCTGCAGCAGATCCCGGAAGATGAATGCCTGGCGCGTATCGCTGAATCCATCAACATCGCGCTGGCGAAAACCGAAGGCGTGACCGCGGTTATCGAAAATACCGCCGGTCAGGGCAGTAACCTCGGTTTTAAATTTGAGCATCTTGCCGCCATCATTGACGGCGTTGAAGACAAATCCCGCGTTGGCGTCTGCATCGATACCTGCCACGCTTTCGCCGCCGGCTATGACCTACGCAGCGCGGAGGAGTGTGAAAAGACCTTCGCCGAATTCGAACGGATCGTCGGCTTCCAGTATCTGCGCGGCATGCACCTGAATGATGCCAAAAGCGCTTTTGGCAGCCGCGTCGACCGTCACCATAGCCTGGGTGAAGGCAATATCGGCCATGATGCTTTTCGTTGGATCATGCAGGATAACCGTTTCGATGGTATCCCGCTGATTCTGGAAACCATTAACCCGGATATCTGGGCGGAAGAAATTGCCTGGCTGCGGGCGCAGCAGACCGCCGAAGTGGCCTGAATCCAGACACAAAAAAAGGGCCGACAAATCGGCCCTTTTTTATTGCGCTTATATTACGCCGCTTTTTCAGCTTCCGCCGCCGGCGCTTCCGGGCGCTTCAGCACCGCGTAAGAGAGACCCGCAACCAGCGTACCGGCAATAATCGCCAGCAGATAACCCAGCACCGGAGTGATGGCGCCTGGGATCAGCAGAACGAACAGACCGCCATGCGGCGCCATCAGTTTCGCGCCTACCGCCATCGAGATAGCGCCGGTCACCGCGCCGCCAACGATACAGCAAGGCAGTACGCGCATCGGGTCACGTGCGGCGAATGGAATCGCCCCTTCGGTAATGAAGCACAGACCCAGAACCAGCGCCGCTTTACCGCCTTCACGCTGCGATTTATCGAACTTGTGGCGGGCAATCAGCGTCGCCAGGCCAAGCGCCAGCGGTGGCACCATACCGGCCGCCATAATCGCCGCCATCGGCGCATAGGTTTGAGTACTCAACAGACCCACACCGAAAGCATAAGCCGCTTTGTTCACCGGGCCGCCCATATCGGTACACATCATGCCGCCAAGGATCGCGCCGAGCAGCACCGCGTTCGCCGTCCCCATGGTTTGCAGCCAGTGGGTGAGCCAGGCCAGGATACCCGCCACCGGTTTACCGATCAGGTAGATCATCGCCAGACCAACAATCAGGCTGGAAATCAGTGGAATGATCAGAATCGGCTTCAACGCTTCCATACTCTGCGGCAGTTTCAGCTTAGTGCTGATTAACTTCGCCACATAACCGGCAAGGAAACCGGCGATAATACCGCCGATAAAGCCGGAACCGCCGCTCACGGCCAGCATACCGCCGATAAGGCCAGGCGTCAGACCCGGACGGTCAGCGATGGAGAAAGCGATAAAGCCAGCCAGTACCGGCACCATCAGCGCAAAGGCTGAACCGCCGCCGATTTGCATCAACGCCGCCGCCATGGTGTCTTTCACTTCAAACGCTTTAATACCGAACGCGAACGACAGCGCGATACACAGACCGCCTGCTACCACCATCGGCAGCATGTAGGAGACGCCGGTCAGCAGGTGACGATAAGCGCCAGCCGACTCTTTTTTACCTTCGCCGGAGGCCTGCGGTTTGCCGGATGGCTGGTACGGTTTTGCTTCCGCAACGGCTTTATCCAGTTCCTGCGCGGTTTTCTTCAGCGCCAGTCCGGTAGTGGTGCGATACATCGGTTTACCAGCGAACTTCGCCAGATCGACTTCGATATCGGCGGCGACGATCACCAGATCTGCCTGCTCCACCTCTTCCGGGGTAATGGCATTACCGGCCCCCACTGAGCCACGGGTTTCTACTTTCACCCACCAGCCGCGTTTTTTGGCTTCAGTTTCGATGGCTTCCGCCGCCATAAAGGTATGAGCTACGCCGGTCGGACAAGCGGTAACGGCGACAATACGTTTCTGCCCCTGGGCGGCGGCCGGAACGGCTACCGCCGCTGGCGCAACGTACGGCTTAGCGTGATCTTTCGCTTCACCCAGGAACAGCTCCGGATGGGCGACAGCACGGTTGATATCGCCCAGATAGACGTTTTTACCATTCAGCGCGCTATCGGCCGGCAGCGCGGTCCCCAGTACGATGGCCAGTTCGGCATCGTTCGGGTTATCAATCAGCTCAAGGTGCGCTTTCTGCGCCGCGGCGCTGAGCAGGGTCTTCGCCATGTAGGCGCGAGCCTGGCCAAGCCCGGCATCAATAATCAGCAGCGTTTTCATTATGCCTCTCCTGCTGTCAATTAAAGGGTTGTAAGTCGACGCGCGCCATCATTGCGGCCAACTGGGTACGATCGGTAATGCCAACGTTGCTCTGGCTGACGGCCAGGGCGGCGACGGCGGTCGCCAGGCGCAGGGTATGCTCGCTGGATTCACGCATCAGCAGGCCGTAAATCAGGCCGCCGACCATCGAATCACCGGCGCCGACGGTGCTGACGACCTCTACTGAAGGCGGTTTGGCAATCCATTCGCCGGAGGCGTTAACCCACAGCGCGCCCTCTTCGCCTAACGAAATCACCACGTGGGCGATACCTTGCTCGCGCAGCGCATGGGCGGCGTCGATAACATCTTTCATCTCCGGCAACTTGCGGCCAGCCCAGATTTCCAGCTCGCGGCGGTTTGGTTTTACCAGCCACGGCGCGGCTTTCAGCCCTGCAACCAGCGCTTCACGGCTGCTATCGAAAATAATGCACGGGCACTGGCTGCGCAGGCGCGTCATCCAGTCGGTAAAGGCTTCCGGACTCACGCCGGACGGCAGGCTGCCGCTGACGCAAACCATATCGAACTGCCCCAGCCAGCTCAGAGAATCATTAACGAAACGCTCCCAGTCCGCCGGTGTCACTTCGAAACCGGAGAAGTTGAAATCGGTCACTTCGCCATCTTTTTCCGTCAGCTTGACGTTAATACGGGTACGCCCCTGCACCACCTGGAAGCGGTTGGCGATACCCAGCTCGCTAAACAGCTGCTGGAAGCCATCCTGGTTATCTTTACCGAGGAAGCCGCCGACGGTGACGTCGATGCCAAGATCTTTCAGCACCTTCGCCACGTTGATACCTTTGCCTGCCGCATGCAGGCCGGTAGTACGTACCAGGTTCACTTCGCCACGTTCGATTTCCGGGGTGAAACCCACCAGGTCGTATGCCGGATTTAAAGTAATCGTTGCTACACGTCTGCTCATTTATGCGCCCTCCCCAAGGCCTGCGGCGATCGCTTCGCCAATCGCATCCAGCGCTTGTTGCGCATCTTCACCCTGCGCGGTAAAACGCAGACGGTGACCTTTTTTCACACCCAGCGCCACGACCTTCATCAGGCTGCGGCCATTGGCCGGCTTGCCGGAACCATCGAGGTTGGTAACGGTAATGTCGCTGGAGAATTGTTTAATCGTATTCACCAGCATCGTGCCCGGACGTGCGTGCAGCCCGTGCTCGTTGCGTACCACAAACTCGGCGTTCAGCACGTCTTCAGCAATGGCGTCGTCGCTGGTCAGCAGCGCCAGCAGCGTGGCGGCGTCGGCTTTTAGCAGATGCTCCGCTTTTTTATCAATAAGCAGATTGCTCAGGCGATTAAGCACCGCGGTCGGCTGCTCATCGGCCATCGCGACGGTGATCAGCAGCGCCACCGGCTGCCCGTCAGCGGTAAACGCATTGGCGGCGCGACTCACGGCGATAGCGCTGCGCAGGTTGCCTTCCGCACAGTCGTTCAACCAGATCCCCTGGCCCAGGTTGAGCGGCGCATCATTAATAGTGCGGCTGACGAAATCGGCGTTTACCGCCCCTGCCTCTTTCAGCCGCGCGGCGTTCAGCGCCTGCAGCGTCAGCAGATCGTTGGCGACCACGTCGAGGCTTAACGTTTCGTTGTCGAGCTTCAGCGCTTCGCTTTGCTTTTCGCCCATCAGCAGAGCGCGCAGTTCTTCTGCGGTGGTGACGGTTCTCAACTGTTCAGCCACCGAATCGTCGCTCAGGACGTGCGTCAACTGACGCAGCAGACCGAGGTGCTCGTCGGAGCTGGCGGCAATACCGATCGCCACATAAGCGGTTTGTCCTTCTCCCCAGGTCACGCCCTGCGGGAACTGATACACCTGTACGCCCGTTTTCAGAACCTGGTCGCGGGTATCGGTGGTGCCGTGCGGAATAGCGATGCCATTGCCGAGGAAAGTGGAGGTCTGCTGCTCGCGGGCAAGCATACCGTTAACGTAGCCGTCAGCCACATTACCCGCGCTAACCAGCGCGCCAGCAATCTGACGTATTGCCTCTTCTTTATTCGCGGCCTGCTGGCCGGGATGGATATCCTGTACAGATAACTGGAACATAGTTCTCCTCTCCGCTGAATTGAATCGTTTCAGCTAACATGAGAAAAAATACGCCACCCGATGACTGGATAATACTCTGATGACGCTGAAACGTTTCAATGAGTCTGTACCTTTCTTGCGCACTGCGCAAGTAAACTCCGAAGGTTGATAACAGAATTTAGAGATACCGCACATTTTTGCTGAAGCTAATGGTGAAACGCGCCATTGGCTTCAGCATTTTGCTGAACAACATAATTTGAAACGCCTTTTTAATTTTTCGTGCCATACCACTATTCATTTTATGGGTGTCGGCGTAAACTTCGCCTCTCCTGAAACCAATGATATTCCAGCATGCAAAACAGTAGCGCCGCCCTTCCCCGCCGCGGGTTCGACTTAACCTCCTCCGCTTTTCTTATCGTCGCCTTTCTGACGGGGATCGCCGGGGCCTTACAGACCCCGACCCTGAGCCTGTTTCTAACCAATGAGGTGCACGTTCGCCCGGCAATGGTCGGCTTTTTTTTTACCGGCAGCGCGGTCATCGGCATTCTGGTAAGTCAGTTTCTTGCCGGGCGTTCCGATCGTAAAGGCGATCGCAAGCAGCTGATTGTCGCCTGCTGCCTGCTGGGGGTGCTGGCCTGCGTGCTGTTCGCCTGGAACCGCAACTACTTTATTCTGCTGTTCGTCGGCGTCTTTCTCAGTAGTTTTGGCTCCACCGCCAACCCACAAATGTTCGCCCTCGCCCGCGAGCACGCGGACAAAACCGGGCGCGAGGCGGTGATGTTCAGCTCCATTCTGCGCGCGCAGGTCTCGCTAGCGTGGGTGATCGGCCCGCCGCTGGCCTACGCGCTGGCGATGGGTTTTGGTTTTACCGTGATGTATCTCAGCGCCGCCGTGGCGTTTATCGTCTGCGCGCTGATGGTCTGGTTCTTCCTGCCCAGCATGCGTAAAGAGAGCAAAACCGCCGGTGGTCATCTTGAAGCGCCGCGCACCAACCGCCGCGATGCGCTGCTGCTGTTCAGCATCTGTACGTTAATGTGGGGCACCAACAGCCTCTATATCATTAATATGCCGCTGTTTATCATTAATGAACTGCATCTGCCGGAGAAACTGGCCGGGCTGATGATGGGGACCGCCGCCGGGCTGGAAATCCCCACCATGCTGATTGCCGGTTATTACGCGAAACGTTTTGGAAAGCGCTTGTTGATGCGCATTGCCGCGCTTGCCGGACTGCTGTTTTATGTCGGTATGCTGACTGTCCATACCCCGGCCCTGTTGCTGGCGATGCAGGCGCTGAACGCGATTTACATCGGGATCCTGGCCGGTATCGGTATGCTCTATTTTCAGGATCTGATGCCGGGCCAGGCGGGCGCGGCGACCACGCTGTATACCAATACCACGCGCGTCGGCTGGATCATCGCCGGCTCGCTGGCGGGCGTTGTCGCGGAAATCTGGAGCTATCACGCGGTGTTCTGGATTGCGCTGGCGATGGGAATTATCGCCCAGGGCTGCCTGTGGCGGATTAAAGACGTTTAAGGCGCGGTCAGCGCTTCGAGATGAATGAGATAAGCCATCGCCTGCTGACGCGTGCTGCCGCACATTTCCGCGGCCGGCTGTAAACCTGCACAGACTTTAGGGCGCAGCGGCGAGGCAAAAATCTTGCAGCGCAGATGTTCATCCAGCTGCACGCATGGGGTGTTAGCCGGCTTGCCAAAAGTACAATTATTCATTGTTTAAAATTTGTATGTCTGCTGTTAGCATCTGAGCATCAGTCTATGAATCACTTGCTACCCGAAGGTAAGTACGATTAATGAAGCCTAAACTGTATTTGACCTGCTCCCTGTTGATTAATACACCGCGATGTTAGTAATGTCTTCATAAGCCGCATGAGGACATCCACATGAAGAAGAGTTTTTACGACGAACAGATCATCAGTATACTCCGCAAAGCTGAAGCCGGGGTTTCTGCCCGTGAGCTCTGCCGCAAGCACGCCATTTCCGATGCCACCTTTTATACCTGGCGTAAGAAGTATGGCGGTATGGAGGTGCCCGAGGTTAAGCGCCTGAAGTCGCTTGAGGAAGAGAACGCAAGACTCAAGAAGCTGCTTGCCGAAGCCATGCTGGATAAGGAGGGACTTCAGGTGGCTCTGGGGCAAAAGTACTGACGACAGACCAGAAACGGGAAGCCGTTGAGTTTATGTGTGATGCGACCGGTCTGTCTCAACGTCGTGCCTACCAGCTTACTGGTTTGTCCCTATCGACCTGCCGGCGTCCGGCGGCTGATGCGCATTTATCAGGGCGCATCACTGAGCTGGCACTGGAGCGTAGTCGTTTTGGCTACCGCCGCATCTGGCAGTTACTGCGCCGTGAAGGCCTTCATGTTAATCACAAGCGCGTGTACCGCCTTTATCATCTGAGAGGGCTGGGCGTAAAACGCAGACGACGTCGTAAAGGGCTGGCAACAGAACGTCCTCCGCTGCTCCGCCCGGCGGCGTCCAACCTGACCTGGTCGATGGATTTTGTCATGGACGCGCTCGCCACCGGTCGCAGGATCAAGTGCCTGACCTGTGTGGACGACTTCACGAAGGAGTGCCTGACACATTCGGGATTTCAGGCGTTCAGGTCATGCGTATTCTGGACAGCATTGCACTGTTTCGAGGCTATCCGGCGACGATAAGAACTGACCAGGGGCCGGAGTTCACCTGCCGCGCACTGGATCAATGGGCCTTTGAGCATGGTGTTGAGTTGCGCTTAATCCAGCCGGGCAAGCCAACGCAGAACGGATTTATTGAGAGCTTTAACGGACGATTTCGCAATGAATGTCTGAATGAGCACTGGTTCAGCGATATCGTTCACGCTAGGAAAGTTATTAATGACTGGCGGCAGGATTATAACGAGTGTCGTCCACATTCAGCACTGAATTATCAGACGCCATCAGAGTTTGCAGCACGGTGGCGAAATGAAAAATGTGAAGGTAAACAAACCGACATTACTAACTGATAGTTGTATCTAATACTGGGGGCAGGTCAGCTGACATAGCCCCCTCAAGGATATCACTTTAGCCAGTCGACGCAATGCCCTGCATTCATACTGAACAGCTATTCAAAATGCAGTATTACTCTTTATTGTTCTGACTTTTTCTTTATACCGCTGTTCTATAACACCCATGGAATAAAGTCTTCCGACAAGTTTACTTGTTATATTAGCATTAATTGCATATGGTTCATCTTTGATAATCCGCCATTGTTCCAGTTCTCTTGAGAGCAGCAGATGTTGTTCATTCCTAATTTTCAGGACATTGGAGTGCACAATAACTCCTGTCACCAATTTAGGAAGCTTTGCCCCATAAAGTTTAGTTTTTGTTGGATGAATCTGATGACCATGTTTAGCAACAATCTTTCTCATACAGGACATAAATAGTCGATTAACTTTCTCACCTGAAAAAGTAATATCATC
The DNA here is from genome assembly GCF_057196925.1 of Klebsiella sp. SYXHC3. Lineage (NCBI taxonomy): Bacteria > Pseudomonadati > Pseudomonadota > Gammaproteobacteria > Enterobacterales > Enterobacteriaceae > Klebsiella > Klebsiella sp. SYXHC3. The sequence goes on from NZ_JBXUNG010000001.1 coordinate 1,275,125, forward strand.
AACATAGACTGTCATAGTCACATTTAATGACAGGCTTAAATTTTCTAGCTCTGTGAACATTCTAATGTTGGACCAAAATGCCAACGGCATACTAATCCTACTACCTGTAGGTATATGCCCATGGCAAGTGCAAATATGCGATAGAATATCAGCTATATCAGATGAAGTTTTCATCACAGAATAAAAGAAAGAAAAAACCATATTCCTTGTTGTCGATGGGAAAAATGATTTAATATCTGTCGTAAGCAAATTTAACTCATTTATATGCGCACTAGCATTACTAATATTGGAACATGTTTTTTTTCCAGAATGTAGATACAATGGAGTCTGAATGCGGCATATAAGACTAGCGATCCTCGTGTGCACCACATCCAGTTTGTGAACTGGCTTTTGTATTTTTCGCACTTTTCCTTTTTTTGATAATTGCTCAAATACAGAGTAGTTTTCATCATCGCTTGTTAACGTGCGGAAATCACAAAGGTTTATATTTAAAAGTTGTGCCAGCCTTTTTTTGCTTTTCAGTTTATATAGCGGGGAATCAATTAAATTGTATGATTTATCTCTCGTTGAGATTTTAAGTTTGGGTTTAGATTTCATTTTTTTTAGCAATCCATTCGACTACATTTAAAATTTTACCCGCACAATTCAGTCTAAACCGCTCTGAAAATTTATTACTTTTATACAAAGACTCGGAGAAAAAAAGTAATGATTTAACTGGGATGTCAAAATGTTCTGAGTACTTATTGAGCACATCTAACGAAGGAGCTACAGAACCATTTTCCAATAGTAAGATAGTTTCTTTTGGAAGAGAGATCGCCTGAGAAAGTTCCAAAACAGTTTGCTGATGGTATTGTCTTATCAATTTCAAGGCTTTATTTAACATACTTGTACCTACTTGTTTTGAAACTAGGGAGGACACATTACTCGTCTCCCCCTTCAAAATAGTTAATCACTGTACATATGATGTTAGCTACGCGAATTGCGAGTTTCACACCTTTCCATCCAGTAACCAACCACTTCTTCAAGGTTGATTTGCTCTGTGCCTGCTGTTCTTTAGTTAAGCTGTCTTTTTTCATGTCGACTTTTTCCTTATGTCCGATGGCGCGTGAACTTTTTGTTCACTGAAACACCAAAGGCTCGCCCTCATAAGGATGAGATTGAACAGCACTAGCTCCCCGCTCCACGAACCCTCTGTCGCCCAGAGGGTTCGAATACCCATCATGCTATGCTGCCAGTACTGCCCGGAGGCGTCAGGAGCCATGCGTGGGGGTAAATAGGTAGAAAGCGGTTAAGCTTTCCGCGAGTTTTACAACTCAGTTGATGACGATTTATCTCAAGTCTTAACTAATGCGTTCATGCTACAGCATTTATCTGAAAATGTTTAAAAAATTTATATAGCATTTATCATGTTGACATTGAGATTCTTATAACAAAAAAGACTATATTTCATTGCATTACCCTAGCACTGGCGCTTAAGGTACAGTCATAGACTCAAGCTGAATCAGAAAAGTCAGCGCTGCATCACGGTCTTCTCCGCACATTTCCTTAGACGGTTGCAAACTTCCGCAAACTTCTGGCCTCAACTCAGATCCAAAAATCATACAAAGATTTTCATTCGATAGCTGGACACACCTAGTATTAGCCGGCTTGCCGTCAGGCATTCCGGGAATGGGGCTTGAGATGGACGGCGCGGTGCAACAGGCTCCGCAGTCCGGGCGACATTCCATACCTGACTCCTTAATGAGTGGGAGGCGGACAGTAGCAAAATATCGCCCGTCAGGAAAGCTGAAGCTGGCGACACGGCTTTTTCAGCAGCGCCGATCGAAGATTTGCCAGGAGATAGCAAAAGTCGCGAATTCCGCTTGCCTGAAAGGCCCGGCGCGAGTAGTTTTACGCGATATTTTTGACCCTTTAAGTGACAGGATTACTGCAATGCCAAGAGCGAATGAAATTAAAAAAGGTATGGTGCTGAATTACAACGGCAAACTGCTGATTGTTAAAAATATTGATATTCAGTCGCCAAGCGCCCGTGGCGCAGCAACGCTGTATAAAATGCGTTTTTCCGACGTGCGTACCGGCCTGAAAGTAGAAGAACGTTTTAAAGGCGACGACATCGTTGATACCGTTACCCTGACCCGTCGTTTCGTTGACTTCTCCTACGTCGATGGCAACGAATACGTGTTCATGGATAAAGAAGACTATACCCCGTATACCTTCACCAAAGAGCAGATCGAAGAAGAGCTGCAGTTTATCCCGGAAGGCGGCATGCCGGATATGCAGGTTTTGACCTGGGATGGCCAGCTGCTGGCGCTGGAGCTGCCGCAGACCGTTGACCTGGAAATCGTAGAAACCGCGCCGGGAATCAAAGGCGCTTCCGCCAGTTCGCGCACCAAACCGGCCACCATGAGCACCGGGTTGGTGATTCAGGTTCCGGAATACCTGACCAGCGGCGAGAAAATCCGCATTCATATCGAAGAGTGCCGCTATATGGGCCGCGCGGACTAACCTCCCGCCTCTGACGGTTGCCCGGCCCAGCGTCACGCAGGCCGGACTCTTCCCGGATAGCGGCGCTGCGCACCTTATCCGGGCTACACAACTAACCTCCCGCCTCTGACGGTTGCCCGACCCAGCGTCGCGCAGGCCGGGGAATGTCCCGGATGGCGACGCTGCGCGCCTTATCCAGGCTACTCGCTGCCGATATCAGGCACAAAAAAGGACAGCCGCTGGCTGTCCTTTTGCTTTCCCTCACGCCACGATTACAGCAACTCAGGATATTTGGTCATCTTCAGCGCCAGCTCAACGCCGCGCACTTCCGCCATGCCTTTCAGACGGCCAATCGCCGAATAACCGGGGTTGGTTTTCTTACGCAGATCGTCAAGCATTTGATGCCCATGATCCGGACGGAACGGGATGGGACGCAGATCGCCTGCTTTCTTACGACGCCACTCTTCGCTCAGAATCGCATCAACCACCGCCACCATATTGACGTCGCCGTTCAGGTGCGCCGCCTCGTGGAAGGTTTTAGGATTCTCTTCACGGCAGGTAGAGCGCAAATGGGTAAAGTGGATACGATCGCCGAAGGTTTCCACCATCTTCACCAGATCGTTATCGGCACGCACGCCGTAGGATCCGGTACACATGGTAAAGCCGTTATAAATGCTGTCCACCGTCTCTTTCAACCACTGCATATCTTCGATAGTCGACACGATACGCGGCAGGCCGAGGATCGGACGCGGCGGATCGTCCGGGTGAACCGCCAGGCGCACGCCGACTTCTTCGCACACCGGCACAATCGCCCGCAGGAAGTAAGCCATGTTCTCACGCAATTGCGCTTTATCGATATGGTCATACTCCGCCAGACGTGCGCGGAACTGATCGAGGGTATAGCCCTCTTCCGCTCCCGGCAGACCAGCGATGATATTGCGGGTCAGCTTGTCGATATCCGCCGCGCTCATCGCCTTAAAGTAAACGTCCGCTTGCTGCTGTTCTTCAGCGCTGTAGTCAGCTTCGGCGCCCGGGCGTTTAAGGATGTGCAGTTCAAAAGCGGCGAAAGCAATCTGGTCAAAACGCAGCGCTTTGGAGCCATCAGCCAGCTGATATTCCAGATCGGTACGCGTCCAGTCCAGAATCGGCATGAAGTTATAGCACACGGTATCAATACCGCAGGCCGCCAGATTGCGGATGCTCTGCTGATAGTTGGCAATCCACTTCTCATATTGCCCGCTGTGAGTTTTGATATCCTCGTGCACCGGGATACTCTCAACAACCGACCAGCTCAGGCCTTTTTCCGCCAGTAGCGCTAAACGCTGTTGGATCTCTTCTACCGGCCAGACCTGGCCATTCGGAATATGATGCAACGCGGTCACGACACCCGTGGCGCCCGCCTGGCGCACATCATCAAGCGATACCGGATCGTTCGGTCCATACCAACGCCAGGTTTGCTCCATCGCAATGCCCTCTTTAAGTTGTTATACCAATAATGTGAAACATCATGACGACTACCATACATGCTTCTGCTGAATGGTCAATTTCCCCCGTAGCATTGATTGATCCAGCTCACACTAAGCGGATAAATTCGGCTTACCAATTTAAATTGTTGTCATATAACTTTACACTACCTCATGTTAATCATTGGTTAATCAGGTGTATAAAAATGACAACTATCGCTACCGCCGCGCTGCCAGCAGGCGTGCAACTTCCGCAATACGATCGCCGCCAATTGCGCTCGCGTATCGTGCACCTTGGTTTTGGCGCATTTCACCGTGCGCATCAGGCGCTGCTAACCGACCGGGTGCTTAACGCCAGCGGCGGCGACTGGGGAATTTGTGAAATCAGCCTGTTCAGCGGCGATAAGCTGATGAGCCAACTGCGTGCGCAAGACCACCTGTTTACGGTGCTGGAAAAAGGTGCTGAGGGTAACCAACCGATCGTGGTTGGCGCAGTACATGAATGCCTGAACGCCAAACTTGATTCCCTGGCAGCAATTATCGAAAAATTTTGCGAACCGCAGGTGGCTATCGTTTCGCTGACGATTACTGAGAAAGGTTATTGCATCGATCCGGCCACCGGTAAACTGGACCCAACCCAGCCGCGCATCGTTCACGATCTGGAAAACCCGACGCTGCCGCAGTCGGCTCCCGGTATTTTAGTTGAAGCGCTCAATCGCCGCCGCGAACGCGGACTCGCTCCCTTTACCGTACTCTCCTGCGACAATATTCCCGACAATGGTCACGTCGTGAAAAACGCCGTCCTCGGCATGGCTGAGAAACGAAGCCAGGAGTTGGCAAGCTGGATTGCTGAACATGTCAGCTTCCCCGGCACCATGGTTGACCGCATCGTCCCGGCCGCCACCGAAGAATCTTTGGCGGAGATTGCCTCCGTGCTGGGCGTTGACGATCCCTGCGCTATCAGCTGCGAACCGTTTATTCAATGGGTTGTGGAAGACAATTTTGTCGCCGGGCGTCCAGCCTGGGAAACCGCGGGCGTACAGATGACCAACGATGTCCTGCCGTGGGAACAAATGAAACTGCGCATGCTCAACGGTAGCCACTCCTTCCTCGCCTGGCTGGGCTACCTGGCGGGGCATGCGCACGTTAGCGACTGCATGCAGGACGATGTTTTCCGCCATGCCGCCCGTCGCCTGATGCTTGATGAACAAGCGCCAACGCTATCGATTACCGGCGTGGATTTAGTTGCCTATGCCGACAGCCTGATAACGCGCTTCGCCAATCCGGCCTTAAAGCATCGAACCTGGCAAATCGCCATGGACGGCAGTCAAAAGCTGCCGCAGCGCATGCTCGATAGTATACGCGTTCATCTGGCAAACGACAGCCGCTGGCCACTGCTGGCGCTGGGCGTGGCGGGCTGGATGCGTTACGTAAGCGGCGTCGACGACGCCGGGCAAGCCATTGACGTGCGCGACCCGCTAGTCGACAAAATCAAACGGTTGGTCGACGCCAGCCAGCAAGAGGAACGCGTCAGCGCCCTGCTTGGCCTGGAAGAGATATTTGGCAAAGATCTGCCGGGCAACCCGCAGTTTGTTGCTGAAATCACTTCAGCCTGGCATCAGTTAGCTAAATCAGGCGCACGCGAAGCCGTAGCTACCGCACTGCATAATTAACAATTTCTGCTGTTTAGCGGACAGAATGTTTTTCTGTCCGCAGTAATCCTTCTCTTTTTCCCCTTTTTTCGTCAGGATAGTCGCAACTGTTACAACATTACATTTCTATGCTGGAGGGGATGTGACCAAAACTAACCTGATCACGGGCTTTCTCGGCAGCGGCAAAACGACCTCGATTCTTCATTTACTGGCCCACAAACCTGCAAATGAAAAATGGGCCGTGCTGGTCAACGAGTTCGGCGAAGTCGGCATCGACGGCGCCCTGCTGGCGGAAAGCGGCGCGTTGCTAAAAGAGATCCCCGGCGGCTGCATGTGCTGCGTCAACGGTCTGCCAATGCAGGTTGGGCTCAATACGCTGTTGCGCCAGGGAAAGCCCGATCGTCTGCTGATTGAACCAACCGGTCTGGGTCATCCCAGGCAGATCCTTGATATCCTCACCGCTGCGGTCTACGAGCCGTGGATCGATCTGCGCGCGACGCTGTGCATTCTCGATCCGCGCCAGCTGTTGGAGGAAAAGATCGTAGCCAATGATAATTTCCGCGATCAGCTGGCCGCAGCCGATATCATCGTCGCCAATAAAAGCGATCGGGCGACGCCGGAAAGCGAGGCCGCTTTTGCCAACTGGTGGCAACAGTACGGGGGCGAGCGCCTGCAGGTGAACGCCACCCAGGGTAACATCGAGCTCGCGCTGCTGGATCTCCCGCGCCGTAACACCGCCCCGCTGCCGGCAAGCCCGGACCACGTGCATAGTCACGGGCAAAAGCAGGGTCTGGCGGCGTTGAATCTACCGGCGCATCAACGCTGGCGTCGCAGCGTTAACAGTGGTCAGGGATACCATGCCTGCGGATGGATTTTTGATGCTGATACCCAATTTGACACCGTTGGGTTGCTGGAGTGGGCGCGTCTGGCGCCGGTTGGCCGGGTGAAAGGCGTGATGCGAATTGCCGAGGGTCTGGTGCGTATCAACCGCCAGGGACTCGATCTGCATATCGAAACCCAAAACGCGCCGCCGCCGGATAGCCGCATCGAACTGATTTGTGAATCAGACGTTGACTGGAATGCCCTGCAGTCCTCGCTGTTGAAGCTTCGTTTAAGTTAATGCGGCTATGTTTGGCCGCTGTTTAAAAAAATCGCATCTGTTATGACTAAAAACCGTATTCCCCTTATCTTGCTGCTGAACGCCGCGGGCGTAGCCTTATTTTGTTCCTGGTATCTACCGGCAAATCACGGTTTCTGGTTCCCGCTTGACTCGGCTATTTTTCACTTCTTTAACCAGGGCGTCAGCGCCAACCACACCTATGCCTGGCTGTTAGCCATCATCAACAATCGCGCTTTCGACGCCTGCTCGCTGCTGGCGATGGGCTGCCTGATGCTCAGTTTCTGGATCAAAGCGCAGAGCGCTGAGCGCCGCCGCATAATCATTATGGGGCTGGTGATGTTGCTCGCAGCGGTAATTATCAATCAACTTGCCCAGCATCTGATGCCGGTACAGCGCGCCAGCCCTTCGCTGTTCTTTACGGATATTACGAAAGTCAGCGACGTGGTCTCATTGCCCACCAAAGACGCTTCAAAAGATAGCTTCCCGGGCGACCATGGCATGATGCTGCTCATTTTCGCCTCGTTTATGTGGCGATATTTCGGCCGCCGGGCATTTACCATTTCACTGATTATTTTTGTGGTTTTTGCTTTCCCGCGAGTGATGATCGGCGCCCATTGGTTCACCGATATTGCCGTAGGTTCACTCAGCGCGGTGCTGATTGGCGCGCCATGGGTATTAATGACCTCGCTTTCCGATAAGGCCATCGCCTGGTTTGACCGTTCGCTTCCGGGTGGAATAGCAAAAAATTAAGATCATTTTTACATTTTATTAATATTATCCATAAGGGGTCGTTCTGACCCCTTTTTTTATATTTGCTGATGATTTATTCGCGACATCATCTTCCTGTCACATTAATCATCATTGAAATGAAGATATTGCATATTTTTCAGCCAAAAAAGGCGCTATTTTCCCCTTTGCCGATGATTCACTTTTGGTCGCAAAAATACTTATAAGAAATCGCGCAAAACCGCTCGCCATCCCACGTTTGATAGGGTAATCTCTTTCTCGTTTTGCCTTCCCAAGCAACACAATTCATCATCCAAATAAATTTGTGCGGTACTCCACATTTTTAGGCTTAAGGAATTGTCTCATTGCTTTCTGGAATCTAGGCTCTACCACGTTTGGCATTTTTTATAACGACATTGTCGTTAAGGACAACAAGGGAAAATAAACATAATGGTCAAATCTCAGCCGATTTTGAGATATATCTTGCGGGTCGCCCCCGCGATTGCAGTTGCGGTTCTGCTTTCCGCGTGTAGTTCAACAAGTACCGCCAAGAATATGCATTCTGAGACGCATGCTGTGGGTAGTGGAGATTTATCATCACTGCAAGCTTCTCAGGATGAATTTGAAAAAATGGTCAGCAACCTGGACGTGAAGTCCCGTTTGATGGACCAGTATGCTAGCTGGAAAGGCGTGCGTTACCGCCTTGGCGGCAGCACCCGGAAAGGGATCGATTGCTCGGCATTCGTGCAGCGTACTTTCCGTGAACAATTTGGCCTGGAGCTGCCACGCTCAACTTCCGAGCAACAGGATTCCGGCAAATCGATTTCGCGCACTCAACTGCGTACCGGCGATTTAGTGCTGTTCCGCGCTGGCTCTACGGGTCGTCATGTTGGTATCTATATCGGCAACAACCAGTTTGTTCATGCCTCTACCAGCAGCGGCGTCACCATCTCAAGCCTGGATGAGCCATACTGGAAAAAGCGCTATAACGAAGCGCGTCGCGTTCTGAGTCGTTCCTGATTGTTCTTCTTACCGTGAGTTATCCCTTGGCTGACGGTAAGAAATGAAAAGAACACTGCCTCGGCAGTGTTTTTTTTTGCTTCTCCGCCGATGAACCCCGCAAAATAGGTTATGTCTTTATAAGCTATGTCTTTTAAAGGAAATGGAACCATACTCTTCAGGCATCCCATTGGCGTGATTCAATAATACGGACAGATTCTGGCCTATGCTAACCCGCTACTTTTCACCCCGACGTAAAATCTGGCTTACCAGTATTTGTATCGGCGTTGCCGTCGCGCTACTGGCCGGCAGCATCCAGTTTATGGTTATCTACCACAACCGCTCTGAGCGTTTCGATCAGATAATCAATAACGTCAGCCACTACCTTAATAGCTATTTCGCTGATTTAAGCAAAACCATTGATGGCCTGCAGCCGCTGCTCGATCAGCCCTGCGAACATATTGACTCCGGCCTCGCCGCCAGCGCCGCCTTTAGCCCCAACGTGCGTGCCTTCCTGCTGGTGAAAAACGGCAAAGCGTTCTGCTCATCCGCCACCGGTGCAATGGACACACCGTTTAAACAATTGATACCGCAGCTTGATACCAATAAACCTCTGGATATGGCCATCCTCCAGGGCACGCCGATGATGCCGAACACCGCCGCGCTGGCAATGTGGGTACAACGTCCCGGCGATCGAGACAGCGGCATTTTTGTATCCATCAATGCCAATCTGACGCCTTATATCCTCTATACCGCACGACAGAATGATTTCAGCGGCATTGCGCTGGCCATCGGCCATACGGCAATTTCGACCTTCAGCAGCAAAATTATCGATCCGCTATCATTGCCCAATGAGCCGATACGCCAGATTCAGGTTCCGGGGCTACCGCTAAAAGTGTATCTCTTTTCCAACAGCTGGCTTGGCGAGAATACCCAGTTCGCCCTGTTGCTCGGCGTGGTATGCGGCATGCTTGCCGGCTTGCTCAGCTACTACATCCTGACGATCAAATCCGATCCGCGGAAATCGATCCAACTGGGGATCAAAAACAACCAGTTCTACGTGGTCTACCAGCCGGTGGTAAAGGCCGATACCCTGCAGATTAGCGGCGTTGAAGTGCTGATGCGCTGGCGGCATCCGGTGGTAGGTGAAATCCCGCCTGACGTCTTTATTAATCTGGCGGAGACGCAGCAGATGATCGTGCCGCTTACCCATCACCTGTTAATGTTGATTGCCCGCGACGCGCCGACTCTGCAGCGTATTTTGCCGCGCGGTACCAAACTCGGTCTGAATATCTCGCCTGCCCACCTGCATGCCGCCGGATTTCAGCAAGATATGCAACGTTTTGCCGCCGCGTTACCCGCAAACTACTTCGACGTCGTGCTGGAGATAACCGAACGTTCGATGATCGATAAAAACCAGTCGATGGCCATTTTTGAGTGGCTGCATCAGCAGGGCTTCGAAATTGCGATCGATGATTTTGGTACCGGCCATAGCGCGCTGATTTATCTGGAGCGCTATAACTTTGATTATCTGAAGATCGATCGTGGTTTTGTGCAGGCGATCGGTACCGAAACCGTCACCTCTCCCGTACTGGATGCGGTGCTAACGCTAAGCCGCCGTCTGCAGCTGAAAACCGTGGCTGAAGGCGTAGAAACGCCGGAGCAGGCGGAATGGCTGCGCGCTCACGGCGTGAAGTATCTGCAAGGTTACTGCTTCAGCCGCCCGCTGCCGCTGGATAAACTGGTCGCCGCCCATGATGAACCGGCAAATTATTTCACAAGCCGCTGAGGGTCGCTTATGATGCGAAACCACCGGGGTTAATGGTCAGAGGATGATATTCCAACTATGTTTGCGCGCATCGGCCTGCTGCTGCTGGCTTTATTTAGCCTGAGTAGCCAGGCGCAAACCATTAAAGAGAGCGAAGCGTTCGCTATTATCGGCGAGCCAAAGTATGCCGTTGACTTTCATCACTTCGATTACGTCAATCCGGACGCGCCTAAAGGCGGCAGTATTACGCTTGCCGCCATTGGCACCTTTGACAATTTCAACCGCTACGCCCTGCGCGGTAACCCCGGCGTACGCACCGATGCGCTGTATGACACCCTGTTTACCACCTCGGACGATGAACCGGGCAGCTACTACCCGCTGATAGCCGATCGCGCGCGCTTTGCCGATGATTTCTCGTGGATGGAAATTACCATCAACCCGCGTGCCCGCTTTCATGACGGTAGCACGATTACCGCCAGCGACGTTGCTTTCACCTTCCACAAATTTATGACCGAAGGGGTACCGCAGTTCCGTCTTATCTATAAAGGGACGACCGTCAAAGCCATCGCCCCGCTGACGGTGCGCATCGAACTGGCCAAGCCGGGCAAAGAAAATATGCTCAGCCTGCTGTCGCTGCCGGTAATGCCTGAGTCATTCTGGCGCCATCATAAACTGAGTGACCCGCTTTCAACGCCGCCGCTCGCCAGTGGCCCCTATCGTATCAGCCGCTGGCGGATGGGGCAGTATATTGTCTATTCGCGAGTCGAGAACTACTGGGCCGCCGACCTGCCGGTAAACCGCGGGCGCTGGAACTTCGACACGATTCGCTACGACTACTATCTTGACGATAACGTCGCTTTCGAAGCCTTCAAGGCCGGAGCGGTAGATATGCGCGAGGAGAGTTCAACAAAAAACTGGGCCACGCGCTATATCGGGCGCAACTTTAGCAACGGTTATATTGTGAAAGACGATCGAACGAATACCTCGGCAAAGGATACCCGCTGGCTGGCTTTTAATATTCAACGCCCGGTCTTTGCCGACCGTCAGGTACGTGAGGCCATCACCCTTGCATTTGATTTCGAATGGATGAATAAGGCGCTGTTTTACGGCGCCTACAGTCGGCCAAACAGCTACTTTCAGAACACAGAATATGCCGCTCGTGATTACCCGAAGGCCGATGAGCTCGCCCTGCTGGCGCCGATGAAAAAAGAATTGCCGCCTGAGGTCTTTACCCGGATTTATCAGCCGCCAGTTTCCAGCGGCGATGGTTTTGACCGCGCCAATTTACTCAAAGCAGATGCCCTATTGAACCAGGCGGGATGGGTGCTAAAAAACCGTCAGCGCGTTAATGCCAAAACCGGCAAACCGCTGCGCTTTGAGCTGCTGCTCGCCTCCGGCGGCAACGTCAGTTGGGTTCTACCGTTCCAGCATAATTTACAGCGTTTAGGCGTGACGATGGATATCCGTCAGGTGGATAACTCCCAGGCCAACAGCCGACTGCGGAGCCGCGATTACGACATGATGCCCTCACTGTGGCGCGCCACCGCCTGGCCAGATACGGGCTTACAGGTTTCGTGGGCCTCGGACTATATTAACTCCAGCTATAACGCGCCGGGAGTGCAGAACCCGGCGGTCGACGCGTTGATTGCGCAGATCGTTCGCTGGCAGGGCAACAAACAGAAGCTTCTGCCGCTGGGCCGCGCGCTCGACCGGGTGCTGACATGGAACTATTACATGCTGCCGATGTGGTATATGGCTCAGGACCGGACGGCTTACTGGAATAAATTTTCCTTCCCGCAAACTCGCCCTACCTACTCCTCAGGCTTTGATGGCTGGTGGTACGATGTTAACAAAGCCGCCAGGCTTCCCGCGGACCGACGTTAAGGATTAAAGATGGGCGCCTACCTGCTCCGCCGACTATTACTGGTGATCCCGACGCTCTGGGCCATCATCACCATCAATTTTTTTATCGTGCAGATTGCGCCAGGCGGTCCGGTCGATCAGGCGATCGCCGCCGTGGAGTTCGGCGACCGTAGCGGGTTGCCCGGCGCAGGAGATAGCGGTATGGGCGCCAGTCATGCGCGTACCGGCGTTGGCAATATCAGTGAAGGCCATTATCGCGGCGGCCGTGGGCTCGATCCGGAAGTGATTGCCGAAATCACCCACCGCTACGGCTTCGATAAACCCATTCACGAACGCTACTTTAAGATGCTCGGCGACTATCTGCGTTTTGATTTTGGCGATAGCCTGTTTCGCAGCGCTTCGGTGCTGCAGTTGATTAAAGACAGCCTGCCGGTATCTATTACCCTCGGCCTGTGGAGCACGCTGATTATCTACCTGGTGTCGATACCGCTGGGGATCCGTAAAGCCGTCAGTAACGGCAGCCATTTCGACGTCTGGAGCAGCACTTTTATCATCATCGGTTACGCCATCCCGGCGTTTCTGTTCGCGATATTACTGATCGTGATCTTCGCCGGCGGCAGCTATTTCGATCTTTTTCCGCTGCGCGGCCTGGTCTCCGCTAATTTTGATAGCCTGCCGTGGTACCAGAAGATCGCCGACTATCTCTGGCATATCACCTTACCGGTGCTGGCGACGGTGATCGGCGGTTTTGCCGCCCTGACCATGCTAACTAAAAACAGTTTCCTTGATGAGATCCGCAAGCAATATGTAGTGACGGCCCGCGCTAAAGGTGTCGGGGAAAAACAGATCCTGTGGAAACACGTTTTCCGCAACGCCATGCTGTTGGTGATTGCCGGTTTTCCCGCCACCTTTATCAGCATGTTCTTTACCGGCTCGCTGCTGATTGAGGTGATGTTCTCGCTCAATGGTCTTGGGCTGCTCGGCTACGAAGCCACCGTGTCGCGCGATTATCCGGTGATGTTCGGCACTCTGTATATCTTCACGTTAATTGGCCTGTTATTAAACATTGTCAGCGACATCAGCTATACGCTGGTCGATCCGCGTATCGATTTCGAGGGCCGCTAATGTCATTTCTCTCCCCCGTTAATCAGGCCCGCTGGGCGCGTTTTCGCCACAACCGCCGCGGCTACTGGTCGCTGTGGATCTTCCTTGCGCTATTTATTTGCAGCCTGTGCGCCGAGCTTATCGCCAACGATAAACCACTGCTGGTGCAGTATCGCGGTAGTCTCTACGTACCGGCGCTGAAAACCTATAGCGAAACAACCTTTGGCGGTGATTTTGCCACCGCCGCCGACTATCAGGATCCCTGGCTGCAAAAGCGGCTGGCGGAAAACGGCTGGGTGCTGTGGGCCCCGGTGCGTTTCGGCGCCACCAGCATCAATTTCGCTACCGACAGCCCCTTCCCTTCGCCGCCGTCCCGGCACAACTGGCTGGGTACCGACGCTAACGGCGGCGATGTATTCGCACGGATCCTCTATGGCGCACGGATCTCATTATTATTCGGCCTACTGCTGACGTTCTTCTCCAGCGTGCTTGGCGTGCTTGCCGGGGCGCTGCAGGGCTACTACGGCGGTAAGCTCGACCTGTGGGGGCAGCGTTTTATTGAAGTATGGTCCGGCATGCCGACGCTATTTTTAATTATTCTGCTCTCAAGCGTGGTGCAACCTGACTTCTGGTGGCTGCTGGCGATTACCGTTTTATTTGGCTGGATGACGCTGGTCGGGGTGGTTCGCGCCGAGTTCCTGCGCACCCGTAACTACGATTATATTCGCGCCGCACAGGCGCTGGGGGTCAGCGATCGCCATATAATCCTGCGCCATATGCTGCCGAATGCGATGGTCGCTACCCTCACCTTCCTGCCGTTTATTTTGTGCAGTTCGATAACTACCCTGACCTCGCTCGACTTTCTCGGCTTTGGCCTGCCGCTAGGCTCGCCATCGCTGGGCGAACTGCTACTGCAGGGGAAAAATAACCTGCAGGCGCCGTGGCTGGGGATGGCGGCATTTTTGTCGGTGGCGGTGCTGCTGACGCTGCTAATTTTCATTGGCGAAGCGGTCCGCGACGCCTTCGATCCGGGTAAGGCGGTATAACATGGGCCAGCCATTATTAGACATTGACGACCTCTCTATCGCCTTCCGCCAGCAAGGGGCAAGCCAAACGGTCGTCAGCAACCTGACGCTGCGGATTGCCGCAGGTGAAACGCTGGCGTTGGTCGGCGAATCAGGCTCCGGCAAGAGCGTCTCCGCGCTGTCGGTACTGCGCCTCCTGCCCTCGCCGCCGGTCAGCTATCCCAGCGGCGATATTCGCTTTCACGGTCAATCATTGCTGCACGCCGATGAACGAACCCTGCGTGGGATCCGCGGCAACCGCATCGCGATGATTTTCCAGGAGCCGATGGTGTCGCTCAATCCGCTGCATAATCTGGAGAAACAACTGTACGAGGTGCTTTCGCTGCACCGCGGCATGCGCAAAGAGGCGGCGCGCGGCGAAATCCTCGACTGTCTGGATCGGGTTGGCATCCGCAACGCCTCACGACGGCTTGCCGACTATCCGCACCAGCTTTCCGGCGGCGAACGCCAACGGGTGATGATCGCCATGGCGCTGCTGACGCGCCCGGAGCTGCTCATTGCCGATGAACCGACCACCGCGCTGGACGTCTCGGTACAGGCGCAGATTCTGCAACTGCTGCGCGAACTGAAGCATGAGCTCAACATGGGGATGTTGTTCATCACCCATAATCTGAGCATCGTCCGCCAGCTTGCCGACCGGGTGGCGGTGATGCAAAACGGCCGCTGTGTCGAACAAAACGGCTGTCGGGAGCTGTTTCAGGCGCCAACGCACCCGTATACCCGCCGCCTGCTGGATAGCGAACCGGCCGGCAAACCGGTGCCGCTCCCCGCCGACGCACCCATCCTACTGCAGGCCCGCGATCTTAATGTCGCCTTCCCAATCCGCAAAGGGATCCTGCGCCGGGTCGTCGATCACAATCGAGTGGTCAACCATCTGACTTTTACCCTGCGGGCCGGAGAAACGCTGGGGCTAGTGGGAGAATCCGGCTCTGGCAAAAGCACTACCGGGCTGGCGCTGCTGCGGCTGATTAACTCCAGCGGAGAAATGCAGTTTGCCGGCGAGTCGATCCAGGGACGAAATCGCCGCCAGATGCTGCCGCTGCGCCGACGCATTCAGGTGGTCTTTCAGGATCCGAATTCATCCCTTAACCCGCGCCTGAGCGTCCTGCAGATTATCGAGGAAGGATTACGCGTTCACCAGCCGACGTTGACGTCCGCGCAACGTGAACAAGCGGTGATTCAGGTGATGCAGGAAGTGGAGCTCGATCCCGCGACGCGGCAGCGCTATCCGGCGGAATTCTCCGGCGGCCAGCGCCAGCGTATTGCCATTGCCCGGGCGCTGATCGTCAAACCGCAGCTGATTGTGTTGGATGAACCTACCTCATCGCTGGATAAAACCGTACAGGCGCAGATCCTGGCGCTACTGAAGACGCTACAGCAAAAGCATCAGCTGGCCTATCTGTTTATCAGTCACGATTTACGTGTTGTACGGACGCTCTGTCATCAGGTGATAGTGCTGCGGCAGGGAGAAGTCGTCGAGCAGGGTGAATGCGAGCGCGTATTTACGGCACCGCTTCAGGAGTACACCCGCCAGCTGCTGGCGTTAAGCTGACGGTCAGAAGGGGTTGTTGCCAGAGAAAGGCTCGGCAATGGCCACGCCGAAATTTTTCAGACGACAGGTAGCGGCAAACTCATCCTGCATATTAACGAACAGGCACGGTTCGCCTTCACACTCAAGAATGGAACAGTCCACTTCGATGTCGCTCAGCGCCTGGCTCAGCGTGCGCATCACCGGCCACGCTTTCTCGCCGTCCGGGCTGAGCAGTTTTAATGCCACCAGGCTATTTTCGCCCTCAGCGCCGTTTTGCGGAATCGGTTCAACTCTTGAACCCGCAAAACCGGCCAACCAGCGATAGCTCTGCGGCAGTCGGTGTACGATAGAGAGTTGCTGTGTATTCACTTGGTTTCCCCGGAAGCAAAAGGCTTCACAATAAATTTACATCAATATTAACACATTGTTGACAAATAGTCCTGCAACAGCTTAGAAAACGCTTACACCCGCATGGGGTCCGGGCTAACAGCTTATTATCCAGAACCTTATAGTTGCCTTGCGGAAACAGTTCGCGGCTATATGTACCCGTTTCTGTGATCCAAAACAACTTTTTTATCGCAACATTGCGACTTTTTACACTAATTGATTTTACATAAAAGAAACATATAGCTAAACAGGGAAGCCGATTTCGGTTGACATGTATCAAAAAAGGGGCGGAAATCGCCCCTGAAAATGTGACTTAATGTGCGACTTTTCGTCGCCGGCTGGCGTACAGATAGAAGAGAATGGAGCTAACGGCGCAAAATGCGATAGAAATCAGCATCGGCCAGGCGGTGGTAAAGGTGGCCATCGACAGCAATGCGCCGATAATCGCGCCAATCCCAAAGCGAAATGTTCCGGCCAGCGACGATGCGGTTCCCGCCATATGCGGAAACTCGTCGAGGATCACCGCCATGGCGTTAGAGGAGACCATCGATACGCAGCCGACGAACGCCGCCACGCCCACCACCAGCGACCAGAAACCAACATCAAGCAGCGCGCACACCACCATCCACACCGCCATCGCCAGCTGGATCCACAGCCCGGCTCTGAACATGTTCAATGCGCCGACCCGGCGGACAAAGCGGCTGTTAATGATGGTCATGATGAACAGGAACACGATATTCAGCGCAAAATAGTAGCCAAAGTGCTGCGGCGACACGTGATTAATGTTGATGTAGACGAATGGACCCGCGCTGAGAAATGAAAACATGCCGGCAAAACTGAAGCCGCTGGCCAACATATAGCTAAGTACCCGCTTGTGGCGGAACAGGGTGGCGAAGTTGCCAAGCGTGGTGCGAATATGAAATTTCTGCCGCCGTTCTACCGGCAGCGTCTCGCTAATAAAGAAAGCGATCATCGCCGATGCCAGCAGCGCCGCCAGCGCCAGGATCCAGAAAATCGCGTGCCAGCTGAACCATACCAGCACCGCGCCGCCGACCATCGGCGCCACCAGCGGCGCAATGGTGGTGACCAGCATGACAAACGACATCATGCGCGAGAACTCCTCTTTCGGGTAGATATCGCGCATCAGGGCGTTGATCACCACGCTGGCCGCCGCGGCCGCCAGGCCGTGGAAGAAACGCATAGTAATCAGCATCTCGATGGTCTGCGACAACGCGCAGGCCACCGCCGCCGCGGCGAATATCAGCGTCCCACCAAGGATCACCGGTTTACGGCCAATGCTGTCGGCCATCGGCCCGTACAGCAACTGCCCCAGCGCAAAGCCCAGAATATAGGTACTGAGCGTCATTTGCGCGCTGCCGTCCGGCACGTTGAACTGCGACGAGATGACCGGCAGCGCCGGCAGATACATATCAATCGACAGCGGCATTAACATGGCCAACAGGCCAAGAATAAACACAATCCCAAATGAAGAATTCTGCTTTGTCGTCACGTTTTACTCCGTGCTTGTGGGGCGCCAACGCTGGCGATTTCATCTTCCGTCAGCGGGCGGTATTCGCCGGGCTCCAGCGACGCATCGAGGGTAATGTCGCCGATACGCTCGCGATGTAATCCCACGACGTGGTTACCCACCGCCGCGAACATGCGTTTTACCTGGTGGTAGCGGCCTTCGCTGATGGTCAGGCGCACTTCTGTCGGAGTGATAACTTCGAGGACTGCAGGTTTGGTGAGATCTTTTTCATTATGCAACTGCACGCCTTTGGCAAACTGCTCGGCGACGCCCTCTTCCAGCGGATTTTCCAGCTCCACCAGATAGGTTTTTTCGCAGTGATGACGCGGCGAAGTGATGCGGTGCGACCACTGACCGTCATCGGTCATCAGTACCAGACCGGTGGTGTCGATATCCAGACGCCCGGCGGCGTGCAGCTTATGGGCAACCGGCTCATCGAGAAAATAAAGCACCGTTGGATGATCGGGATCGTCTGTTGAACAGACATAACCCTGCGGCTTGTTGAGCATAAAGTAACGGGGGCCGTGCTGCTGGGTCAGCGTATTGCCGTCATATTCCACCTCGTGCTCTGGCTGGAGCTTAAAGGAGGCATCTTTCACAATGTCGCCGTCCACGGTAACGCGGCTGCCGCGGATTTCACGCCCGGCAATAGCACGGCTGACGCCAAGCTGCTGAGCGATAAACTTATCAAGTCGCATGAGATTTTTTAGCCTGTAATAATGCTGGAGCGGGCATCTCGCCCGAAAAAGAAGAATTCCATTGGTTAGTATAACGGGCTCTTAACACCACTCAAGGGAAAAGATTCATGGCATACTATTTGCGAGTTAATTAACCCCCGAGAATTGATGACTTTTACACTACGTCCCTACCAAAAAGAGGCCGTTGACGCCACGCTCGCCTGGTTCCGCCGTCACCATGAGCCCGCCGCCATCGTACTGCCGACCGGCGCCGGCAAAAGCCTGGTGATCGCCGAACTGGCGCGGTTGGCGCGCGGACGCGTACTGGTTCTGGCCCACGTTAAAGAACTGGTGGCGCAGAATCACAGTAAATACTGTGCGCTTGGGCTGGAAGCGGATATTTTCGCCGCCGGTCTGCAGCGTAAGGAGAGCCAGGGCAAGGTGGTCTTCGGCAGCGTGCAGTCGGTGGCGCGTAATCTTGAGCAGTTTCAAAGCGAATTCTCCTTACTGATCGTCGATGAGTGCCACCGTATCAGCGACGATGACGACAGCCAGTATCAGCAAATCATCAGCCACCTGCGGCAGGTGAATCCGCATCTCAGGCTGCTTGGCCTGACCGCCACCCCTTTCCGCCTGGGCAAGGGTTGGATCTATCAGTTCCACTATCACGGTATGGTACGCGGCGACGAGAAAGCGCTGTTCCGCGACTGCATCTATGAACTGCCGCTGCGTTATATGATTAAGCACGGCTACCTGACGCCGCCTGAGCGCCTCGATATGCCGGTGGTACAGTACGATTTCAGCCGCCTGCAGGCGCAGAGCAATGGCCTGTTCAGCGAAGCTGACCTTAACCACGAGCTGAAAAAACAGCAGCGCATCACGCCGCATATCGTTAGCCAAATCGTTGAGTTTGCCGAAAACCGTAAAGGCGTGATGATCTTCGCCGCGACCGTCGAACACGCGCGGGAAATTACCGGCCTGCTGCCGCCCGCGCAGGCGGCGCTGATTACCGGCGAAACGCCGGGGCCGGAGCGCGATCGCATCATCGAAGCCTTTAAGGCGCAGCAGTACCGCTATCTGGTGAACGTCGCGGTACTGACCACCGGCTTTGATGCGCCGCACGTCGATCTTATCGCGATTCTTCGGCCAACCGAGTCGGTAAGCCTTTACCAACAAATTGTAGGCCGCGGCCTGCGTCTGGCGCCGGGCAAAACCGACTGTCTGATCCTCGACTATGCCGGCAACCCTCACGACCTGTACGCGCCGGAAGTCGGCACGCCAAAAGGCAAAAGCGATAATGTCCCGGTGCAGGTCTTCTGCCCGGCCTGCGGTTTCGCCAATACTTTTTGGGGTAAAACCACCGCCGACGGCACGTTGATTGAGCATTTTGGCCGCCGCTGCCAGGGCTGGTTCGAAGACGACGACGGCCACCGCGAACAGTGCGACTTCCGCTTTCGTTTTAAAAACTGCCCGCAGTGCAACGCCGAGAATGACATTGCCGCCCGCCGCTGTCGCGAGTGCGATACGGTGCTGGTCGACCCGGACGACATGCTGAAGGCGGCGCTGAAGCTTAAAGACGCGCTGGTATTGCGCTGCAGCGGCATGGCGCTGCAGCATGGCGGCGACGAAAAAGGCCCGTGGCTAAAAATCACCTATTACGATGAGGACGGCGCCGATGTGAGTGAGCGCTTCCGTTTGCAAACGCCCGCGCAGCGTACCGCCTTTGAGCAGTTATTTATCCGCCCACATACCCGTACGCCGGGCGTGCCGCTGCGCTGGATAACCCCGGCGGATATCATTGCCCAGCAGGCACTGCTGCGCCATCCGGACTTTGTCGTCGCCCGGATGAAGGGGCAATACTGGCAGGTGCGGGAAAAAGTGTTCGATTATCAGGGCCGTTTCCGTCGCGCCAATGAGCTACGTTAATCCGTCAAAAACTGAGGTTTTGATTGCCGCTGTGCCGATAGGCGGCTATAATGCCGCCCGCTTTTGCATTCGCAAAGCAGATAATCTGCCTGCTGCTGGGTCGCCTGTTGCAGGCTTTATATATAGAGAGACATCAATGTTTACTATCAACGCAGAAGTACGTAAAGAGCAGGGTAAGGGTGCGAGCCGCCGCCTGCGCGCAGCTAACAAGTTCCCGGCAATCATCTACGGTGGCGAAGCTGCTCCGGTTGCTATCGAACTGGACCACGACAAAGTATGGAACATGCAGGACAAAGCTGAGTTTTACGGCGAAGTACTGACTCTGGTTGTCGATGGCAAAGAAGAGAAAGTTAAAGTTCAGGCTGTTCAGCGTCACGCGTTCAAGCCGAAACTGACCCACATCGACTTCGTTCGCGCTTAATCGCCGATAGCAAGTTGTATGGCAAACGCCCTGGTGTCTTCCGACCCAGGGCGTTTTGTTATCTGCGCCGCCATAACCCTGGCGCGTCGTCAACAATCTCTCCCAGCGCGCGGTGTTTATTCATTCCCGGCAACCACAGCATCACCATGGTAACGTTAAGCCCCTGATTACCGACCTCGGTGGCAATTTCAGCAACCCCCTGCCACTCGGCGGGCCGTAAATGATCGGGTAAAAAACCCCAGCCCTGCCCCTGCTCCATTGCGTGGCGCAACATAGTGATTTCATTCATATACAGCGTATGGCCGGATATCTGCAGCCGGCGGGCGATTTGATCGTCGCTGCGCCGGTGCATGACTAACTGCGGGGTGAGCGATAAATTCAGCAACGTCAGCGGCCTTGCGGCATCAGCGAACAACCGCTGCGCGGCGTAAAAGCGTAAATCAACGGTACCCAGCGCCCGCCACTCCATTTCGCTACCCAGCGTACGATTGTTCGCCTGGCAAATGGCCATATCCGCGACGCCATCGCTCAACGCCTGCTCGGCTTCGCGACGCGACGCGCTCCAGCAGCTTAAACGGATCTGCCGCCGGGCAAGCGTATCGACCAGCAAACAGAGAAACTCACGCGGCACGAAGGGATCGTACACCAGGCGTAACTCCTGCCAGGCCGTTTGCGGCAGCGTTTGCGCAAAAGACTCGAAAGCCTGCGCCTGACGCAACAACAGGTGCGCCTGGCGAAAAAGCTGCTCGCCCTCGGCGGTTAAGGTCAGGCTACGCCCTGCACGGCTGAATAGCCGGTAGCCCAACGCATCTTCCAGATAATCCAGCAGATCGCGAAGCGTCGTACGGTCTTTCCCTAAACGGATCGCCGCCCGCGACAGGCTGCCGGTCTCAGCAATCGTCGCGAAGGCTTCAATCTGTGCAAATGAATACTGCAGGGTTTTCATCCTTCCCTCCCTTTCGGGGGAAAATCCCCCATGTAGTGATTTTAGCCGCCGCGCGCCGATTTATATACTGCGATGCGAATCTATGGCAAACGAGGAAATGAAAATGATAAGAAAACCACTGGCCCTGGCGTTAATTTTGGCGGCGCTGCCGGCGGCGGCAATGGCGCAAAACTGCGGCGGCCTGACGCTGGATGTCTGCCCCACGCCTTACGATCAAACGCTACCCGCGGCCAAAGACATGCTCACCTGGGATCAGACTTCACGCGTGATTGGCTTTCGTAATGACTATCGCAACTATGCTGGCGATGTATTCCGCCACGGCGCCTCAGTCCCGCTGGAGCGCGCTGAAAAGCAACTGACCGATGCCCGCTATACGCTCAACGGCCACACCTGGAATTTGCAGGATTACCTGAAGCGCGAAAACGTCAGCGGTATGCTGGTGCTGAAAGACGGTAAAGTCGCCTGGAAATATCTCGCCGAAGGTAATACCGACACCACGTTGTGGACCTCGCGCTCGGTGGGCAAATCGGTCGTCTCAACGCTGGTCGGCATCGCTATTCAACAGGGTAAAATCCACTCCCTCGACGACCTGATTACCGTTTATGAACCCGAACTGAAAGGCACCGCCTGGGACGGCGTAACGCTCAAGCAGCTCATTCAACATACCAGCGGCGTAGAATGGAATGAAGATTACACCAACCCACAGTCGCACTTCGCCCGCCTGACCCAGTGTGAAGCTCAGCCCGGCGCCTATGATTGCGTGCGTAAAATTGTGTCGACGCTGTCGCGCAAATATCCGGCAGGCGAGCAGTGGTCCTACTCTTCCGGCGGCGCCTGGCTGCTGGGCGATGTGCTGGAACGCGCGACCGGTATGTCGCTGGCCGCCTGGCTTGAGCAATCACTGTGGCAACCTGCGGGTATGGCCCACGATGGCGTCTGGCACGCCTACAAAAAAGGACAACATGATGTCGGCGCCCACGGCTTTAACGCCACCCTCGAAGACTGGGGCCGCTTTGGCGAGTTTGTCGCCCGCGATGGCCGCCTGAGCAACGGTAAACAGTTGGTGCCCGCTGGCTGGTTCGATCAAGCCGCAAGCTGGACAAAAGCGCTGAACTCGGTTTCAGCCGCGCATCCGGAAGGTATCTATGGCTATCAATGGTGGAATAACGCCATTCCGGCCAATGCGCAAAACGTACAGCCGACGCCGCAGGAAGGGCTAAAAGGCTCGCTGTGGGCGCTGGGGATCTACGGCCAGGTGATTATGGTCAACCGTGCGGAACATCTGGTGATCGTGCAGTGGTCAACCTGGCCGCAGGCGGAACCGTCCTTTAACGCACAGCCGCTGGAAGCGGCGCTGATGTACAGCGCTATTGCCCGCGAATTGCGCTAATCTCCCCTGCTCCTTGCCGCTTAACCGGCAAGGAGCGTATCGGCATTTAACGCCAGGTGCTGCAGCAGCATAATGGTTTTCGCATCCACGATTTCGCCATCGCGAATGGCCTGTAACGCCCGCGCCAGCGGCCACTCCAGCACTTCAATATCCTCTCCTTCCGCCGCCAGCCCGCCGCCATCGCCACGGCGATCGTCCGCGGAGTATTCGGCAATAAAGAAGTACAGCTTCTCGGTAACCGACCCCGGGCTCATAAACGCGGTGAATACCGGCTCAATGCGGGTAACGCGAAATCCGGTCTCCTCTTCCGCTTCGGCGATAATGCGCTCTTCCGGCGAGGCGTTATCCAGTAATCCCGCGGCAGCCTCGATCAGAAAGCCGTCGTGACCATTGATCCACACCGGAAAACGAAACTGGCGGATGAGCACCACGCTCTGCTTGTGGCGGTTATAGAGCAGAATAACCGCGCCGTTGCCGCGGTCGTAGGCTTCCCGGCTCTGCTCCTGCCAGCGCCCATCCCGGCGCAACAGCTCAAAGGTATATTTTTTCAGCGTGTACCAGTTATCGGACAAGAGCGTTTCGCGAACGTGGCGAACGCGCGGTGCGTCTTCATGCATGATATTTCCCCTTCCAAGGTGACAACTGGCAACATAACATGCATAATCGTGCACAAACAAGATCAATCGTGAAGTAAACAAAATGCTCGCCAGCCAGAGAAAACAGCACATCCTGCAGATCCTTGCCGCAGAAAAACAGGTGATGTCGGGGGAGTTAAGCCAGCGCTTTCAGGTCTCAGAAGACTCCATTCGTCGCGATCTGCGCGAACTGGCGGCGGAAGGTAAACTGCAACGGGTCCACGGCGGCGCGCTACCGGTATCCGCCGCTATCGCGCCAATCGAAAGCAGAAAAAGCGTGCAGATGGCTTCCAAACAGGCGATAGCCCGCCGGGCTGCGGCGCTTATCCAGCCAGGACAGGTAGTCATCGTCGACGGCGGCACCACCACCACGGCGATGATCGCCGCGCTACCTGCCGACCTTGCTTGCACCGTGGTGACGCACAGTCCGGGGATCGCCGTGGCGCTGGTCGAGCATCCACGGATCGACGTGATCCTGCTTGGCGGTACATTGTTTAAACATTCCGTAGTTACGGTCGGCGCCGGGACGCTGGCGGCGATGGCGCGGATTCATGCCGATCTGTTCTTTATGGGGGTTACCGGCGTGCACCCGCAGGCGGGCTTTACCACCGGTGATTATGAAGAGGCGGGCATTAAGCGCGCGCTGGCGGCCAGAGCCGCAGAAACCGTGGTGATGGCCTCTGCCGAAAAAATTAATTCCGCCTCCGCGTTTGCCATCGGCGAGCTTAATCTTGCCAGCACAGTGGTTATCGATAGCGAACTGGATGACAGGTTACGCCAGAAGCTTAAGCAAAGCGGCGTCGGGATTATTCAGGTAGCAGGTTAACCCGGCGGCATCATGTTCCGCCGGGATAATCAGCAGGGATTAATTACCGCCTGAGGTACGGCGCTGCAGCTGATCGCGCAGGTTCGGCGGCGTACCTTTAATGGTCAACGTATCCGTTGCCGGATCCCAGAATACGCGCTCGCCGAGCAGCATCGCATCAAAGTTAATGGTCAAGCCGCCGCCGCTACCGGCAAATTTGGTCAGCTGGCGCAGCGTACTGCGATCCGCCGGGAAGCTCTCTTCGAGCTCATAACCCTGCTCGGCGGTAAACTCCTGGAAACTCTTTTCGCTGACGCCGGAGAGCTCTTTCGACAACGATTCCAGCTCGATCTCTTCGCCCGCCTGCAGCTGTTCGTTACAGTAGGCGTACACCTGCTGGCGCACGTTCTGGCGCTCGGATTTATCCAGCTGCGCGTCAGCGGCGAAATCATCCACCGCCTGCAACAGACCGCGGTTCTGCGCTTTGGCATTGAGCCCTTCGCTGGCGCCGAGGAAGTCCATGAAGAAATCGGCGACTTTACGCCCCACCCGCCCTTTCAGGAAGGTCAGATAACGGGTCGATTCGGGATTGGTTTCCCACTCGGTCAGATCGATGCGCGCCACGATGTCGGCATGGTTGATGTCCAGGTAATGGGTGGAACTGATATCCAGCTCTTCGTTAACGCGCATGCTGCTCAGATTATTGAGCACCGCCACCAGCAGATACTCGACCGCCAGGTAACGATACTGACAGAACAGCACAATGCCGCCTTCGGCAAATGGATACTTCGCCAGCTCATCGCGCAGGCGGCCGGTGGCCGCACGGCTGAAAGGAAGAAATTCTTCTTCACCCTGACGCTGTAAACGCAACGCTTGCGCCAGCTCGCTCTCTTCATTAAAGAGGCCATAGGCTTTGCTTTTTGCGCTGTAGACACGATGCAGTTCGGCCATCATCTCCACGACAGTGGCATTTGGTTCCAGCAGCGACTCGCGTAGCACCAGTTCCAGATTCTGTTCATCACGTTTGATCAACTGATGCAGGGCAATCTGGTCGATATCCAGACTCATGTTAAACTCTCCTTTTAGACCGGGCGGTATTCAACCACCACCGGGACGACGACGCAACCGGCAGACGCCTCTTTTATGCTTGAGACTCGCGTGGCCGGGCGCTTTTGCGCCGTGGCGAAAAAATGCGGAAAAAAAGCTGCTGCTACGGTAATATGTTGCCCTTTCACGAACAAACAGATTTTGAGTTTATGCCACAAATATCCCGCTATAGCGATGAACAGGTCGAGCAGCTGCTCAGCGAGCTAACGAACGTCCTGGAAACACACAAAGCGCCGGTTGACCTGTCACTGATGGTGCTGGGCAATATGGTGACCAACCTGCTCAACAGTAGCGTCGCGCCGGCTCAGCGTCAGGCAATCGCCCGTTCTTTCGCCCAGGCGCTGCAATCGTCCATTAACGACGATCCCGCGCACTAAGGATAACGAACAACAGTATATGGTGACTCTTCGTCAGCCCTACCGAGAAAAAGTCTCCCAGATGGTCAGCTGGGGACACTGGTTCGCCCTGTTCAACATATTGTTGGCTATGGCGCTCGGCAGCCGCTATCTTTTTGTCGCCGACTGGCCAACGACGCTTGCCGGACGAGTATTCTCGTATGTCAGCCTCGTTGGTCATTTCAGTTTTCTGGTTTTCACCAGCTATGTACTGATTCTCTTCCCGCTGACCTTTATTGTCGGCTCGCAGCGGCTTATGCGCTTCCTGTCGGTTATCTTCGCCACCGCGGGGATGACGCTGCTGCTAATCGATAGCGAAGTTTTCACTCGCTTCCACCTGCACTTAAATCCCGTCGTCTGGGAACTGGTGATTAACCCCGATCAGAACGAGATGGCACGCGACTGGCAGCTGATGTTTATCAGCGTACCGATCATCTTCCTGATTGAGATGCTTTTCGCCACCTGGAGCTGGCAAAAGCTGCGCAGCCTGACGCGCCGTCGCCACTACGCGCGCCCCGTCGCCTGGTTTTTCTTTATTTCGTTTATCAGCAGCCACCTGATTTATATCTGGGCGGATGCCAATTTTTATCGCCCGATCACCATGCAGCGGGCCAACTTGCCGCTTTCTTATCCGATGACCGCCCGCCGCTTCCTTGAGAAGCATGGCCTGCTCGATGCGCAAGACTATCAGCGCCGTCTGGTTGAGCAAGGCGCGCCGGAAGCGGTTTCGGTGCAATATCCGCTGAGCGATCTGCGCTATCGCGACCTCGGTACGGGTTACAATGTACTGCTCATTACCGTGGATAACCTTAACTATTCACGTTTCGAGCAGAACATGCCGCAACTAGCGGCTTTTGCGAAAGAGAGCGTCAACTTTAGCCAGCATATGAGCTCCGGTAATAGCACCGACAGCGGGATGTTCGGCCTGTTCTACGGCATATCGCCGGGTTATATGGATGGCGTGCTCTCGGCGCGTATCCCGGCGGCGCTGATTACCGCCCTCAACCAACAGGGTTACCAGCTGGGCCTGTTCTCATCAGACGGTTTCAGCAGCCCGCTTTATCGCCAGGCGCTGCTGTCGGACTTCTCGCTGCCGGCGGCTAAAACGCAGAGCGATGAACAAACGGCCAACCAATGGATCGGCTGGCTGGATCGCTACGCCCTGGACGAGAACCGCTGGTTCTCGTGGGTATCGCTGAACGGCACTAATATTGATAACAGCCAGCAGCAGAATTTTGCGCGCACCTACGGCCGCGCCGCAGGCAACGTCGATACACAAATTGGCCGCGTGCTGGACGCGCTGCGTAAAGCGGGCAAACTGGATAATACGGTGGTGATAATTACCGCCGGGCACGGTATGCCGCTGGATAACAAGCAGGGTAAATTCGACTGGTCACGTGGCAACCTGCAGGTGCCGCTGGTTATCCACTGGCCGGGAACCCCAGCACAAGAGATCGCAACGCTCACGGATAACAAAGACGTGATGACGACGCTGATGCAGCGTCTGCTGCACGTGTCGACGCCAGCGAATGAATATTCGCAGGGCGAAGACCTGTTTAGCCCGGCACGCCGCCGCAGCTGGGTCACCGCCGCTAATAGCGATACTCTGGCGATTACCACGCCAACGATGACCGTGGTGCTCGACCACAACGGCACCTACCACACCTGGAACAGCGATGGTGAGAAAGTGAAAGACCAAAAACCGCAGCTCAGCCTGCTGCTGCAGGTGCTGACGGATGAAAAACGCTTTATCGCTAACTGATTGATTAATTTTAAATCAATCAGTTGTCGGTCGCTTGCATTCGATGGGGGAACGGGTAATATTATCCTCCACGCGTCGGCACGTAGCGCAGCCTGGTAGCGCACCGTCATGGGGTGTCGGGGGTCGGAGGTTCAAATCCTCTCGTGCCGACCAAAAATTTAACCGGTAGGTTGCTACAACCACCGGTCCCCTTTAGAACCCGCACTCTCCCTGAGAGCGCGGGTTTTTTAATGTTTGTACTCCCCTTCCCTTTGTGACTGCGATTATCCTGATGGCAAATTGTTAAATTCCATCTATCATTCGACTGTATTCGTTATCATCTGGAGCGGACCCAATGAGAGTTAAAGGACTTACCAAAGGATTTTTTATCCTTATTTTACTGATCGTTACCCTGGCCTTTTTTGACGTACTCTCCCCTTACTATTCCGCTATCCTGTGGGCAGCTATCCTGGCAGTGATATTTAATCCGGTAAAAAACAACATCCGTACGCGCATCGGTGAGCGCAACGGTATCGCGGCGCTACTGACCGTCGTGATTATCTGTCTTATTGTTTTCACCCCGTTGGCGATTATCATTTCGTCGCTAGCCTTCGAACTCAACGTGGTCTACACCAAGTTACAGCACAACGACACCCAGTTTCCGACGGTGGTCGCCAACCTGTTTGCCCATCTCCCGAGCTGGGCCAGAAGTTTCCTCTCCGAGCACAATCTCGATAGCGCGGAACAGATTCAGCAGCAGCTGTCCGATGCCGCCCTGAAAGGCGGGCAGTATCTGGCCGGTAGCGCCTTCCTGATTGGTAAAGGGACCTTTGGCTTTACCGTCAGCTTCGGCATTATGTTATACCTGCTGTTCTTCTTGCTGAAGGATGGCCCCTATCTGGTACTTCTGATCCTTGAATCCTTGCCGCTATCCAATTACGTAAAACAACATCTGTTTGCCAAATTCGCCGCCGTCGCGCGGGCGACGGTTAAAGGTACCGTTGCCGTCGCGCTGGCGCAGGGGGCGCTCGGCGGCTTTGCATTCTGGATTGTCGGTCTTGATGGCAGCATTCTGTGGGGCGCTTTAATGGCCTTTCTGTCGCTCATCCCGGCGGTGGGCTCCGCCATCATCTGGGTGCCGGCGGCGATTTACCTGTTCGCCACCGGGCAATTGTGGCAAGGGGCGTTTATTGTCGGTTTCTTCGTGATTGTCATCGGCCTGGTGGATAACATTCTGCGTCCGCTACTGGTGGGGAAAGATACCAAAATGCCGGATTATCTGATCCTGATTGCCACCCTTGGCGGCATGGAAATCTATGGCATCAACGGCTTTGTCATCGGCCCGCTGATTGCCGCCCTGTTTATTGCCTGCTGGAACCTGTTATCGGGCCGTGAACACGCCGGGAACGCCGACTTACTGGACGAAGAGTTTATTGAAGAAGCCAAAAACAGCCGCGATGAATAGCTAACGCAAGCCTCAGCTTGCTAGTGCATTTCACTATTCATATTGAAAATAATGGTAAATAACTCTTACCATTCACGACAATGATGTTAGTCTGTATTGGTTAGTAACGATAATAAAGGATGATCAACCGTGAAAAAAATCGCTACGCTTGCTGTTTCTCTGCTGGCCGTTGCCTGTGTTTCCACCAGCGCCTTAGCCGCTGAACAGCCGCTGGAGAAAGTCGCCCCCTATCCGAAAGCGGAAAAAGGGATGAAGCGTCAGGTGATTCAGCTGCCGCAGCAGCAGGATGAATCCGCGTTAAAAGTTGAACTGATGATTGGCCAGACGCTGGAAGTCGACTGCAACCATCACCGCCTGGGCGGTCAACTGGAAAGCAAAACCCTGGAAGGCTGGGGCTATGACTACTATGTCTTTGATAAGCTGACGTCCCCGGTTTCCACCATGATGGCCTGCCCGGACGGTAAGAAAGAGAAGAAATTTATTACCGCTGGTCTCGGCGATACAGGCCTGCTGCGTTACAACAGCAAGCTGCCGATCGTGGTTTATACTCCGGCCAACGTCGAAGTGAAATACCGCATCTGGAAAGCTGAAGAAACTATCGGTAATGCCGTTGAGCGTTAATCGCCTGCAGTAATACAAAACGGCAGCCCGAAGGCTGCCGTTTTTGTTATAGCGCGATATCCGCCATCGGTTTGCCGCCGGTCAACGGTTTGAGTTCGGCCTGCGGCACCTCGTCCGCCGCAGTCGTCGGCTCGTAGTGTAGCCCCAGCACTTCACTGGTCCACGCCAGCGCCTGCTCAATAGCGGCTGGGTTACCATCCAGACGCATACCGTAGCTCGGCACGATCTCTTTCATCTTCGCCTGCCAGGCCGGCGTCTGTACTTTGTCTTTGAAGACTTTCTCCAACAGCTGCACCATGATCGGCGCCGCCGTCGACGCGCCAGGAGAAGCGCCCAGCAGCGCGGCTACGGTGCCTTCATCATCGCACACCACTTCGGTGCCAAGGCGCAACACGCCGCCCATCTTCTTATCACGTTTGATAATCTGTACACGCTGACCGGCCTGCCACAGGCGCCAGTCCTCTTTGCGCGCTTCCGGGTAGTACTCGCACAGTGCGGCATGACGATCTTTATCTTTCTGCAATACCTGGCTAATCAGATATTTCACCAGGTCGAAGTTATCCATCCCGACGTTAAGCATCGGCAGAATATTCGAGGTATTCGTCGAGGCCAGCAGATCCCAAAGCGATCCATTTTTCAGGAAACGGGTCGAGAAGGTCGCGAATGGCCCGAACAGCACCACGCGTTTGCCGTCGATAATACGGGTGTCGATATGCGGCACCGACATCGGCGGCGCGCCAACTTCCGCCTGGCCGTAGACTTTCGCCAGGTGATGATTAACCACTTCCGGGTTCTCACACACCAGGAACTGTCCGCCAACCGGGAAGCCCGCGTACTCTTTCGCCTGCGGAATGCCGGTTTCCTGCAGCAGCGTCAGAGCAGCGCCACCCGCGCCAATAAAGATGAATTTGGTTTTGATCGTTCGCTTCTGGTGACGATTGTTGGCATCCGCCAGCGTCACCGTCCAGCTGTTGTCCGCATTGCGCTTAAAACGGCGAACGACGGTACCCAACTGGAGAGAGAAATTATCATGCGTCTGTAGCCCGGCGATCAGCTGGCGAGTGATCTCGCCGTAGTTAACGTCGGTGCCCATTTCAGTACGCGTTGCCGCCACTTTTTGCTGCGGATCGCGCCCTTCCATCACCAGCGGCGCCCACTCCTTGATCTGCTGATGATCTTCAGAATAGCGTATACCGCGGAACAGCTCGCTCTGCTGCAGCGCGGCGTAGCGCGCGCGCAGGAAGTTAACGTTGTCTTCACCCCACACAAAGCTCATGTGCGGCACGCTGTTAATAAAAGATTTCGGCTTAGTCAGGATGCCGCGGGTCACCTGGTGGGCCCAAAACTGACGAGAAATATGGAAGGACTCATTGATATCGACCGCTTTGTCGATATTGATTCCATTGGCGGTTTGCGGCGTGTAGTTAAGCTCCATCAGCGCCGCATGGCCGGTACCCGCATTGTTCCAGCCGTTCGAGCTTTCCTCGGCAACGCTGGTCATCTGCTCGACCATGGTAATAGACCAATCCGGCTCCAGTTCCTGCAGCCAGGTTCCCAACGTGGCGCTCATGATACCGCCGCCAATCAACAATACATCCGTCTCTTGCTCATGGCGGGTGTTGGTCCGATTTGTATTGGAACCAACCGCCTGTGAGCTGGGTACGGCCATCTTTTTCTTCATCGGATTTGAGCCTTACTTTTACTCGCTTTTTTTATTTAGCGCAGGTGAAACGATTCTCGGGATCAAAGGTACCACCTGTACTCAAAAATTTAAATATTGTTTAAATTTTAAGTTGAGTTTTGAGATCTGTTATAAAAATGTTTAATAAATGTGTACACAAAATCACTTTTTGTACTGGTATGATGGTCATTTCCGCGCTATCATCTCCCGTTCTGTGATGGAGCGCACGCCAACGGCGGCATGCCTCAATTCAAATTTTTTATCATCCGCGAACTTTTATGCCCTCAACTTCCCGCTCTCTCTCTCCGGCGTTGATAACACGCGAGACCCTTGCTGGCGTGCTGACTGCCCTGGCGTTAATTCCTGAAGTCATTTCATTTTCGGTCATTGCCGGCGTTGACCCGCAGGTCAGCCTGATTGCTTCGGTGGTGCTCTGTCTGGCGATGTCGGTTCTTGGCGGGCGCCCGGCGATGGTGACGGCGGCGGCAGGTTCTGTCGCCCTGGTGATCGGCCCGATGGTACATCAGCATGGCGTAGGGTATATTCTGCCTGCTGTCATTTTGGCTGGTATTATTCAAATTTTGTTTGGGATATGCGGTATGGCGCGGTTAATGCGCTTTATCCCGCCACCGGTGATGACCGGGTTTGTTAATGCGCTAGGCATTCTTATTTTTTTCGCCCAGGTTCCCCATTTCTGGAGCAGGCAGCCGCTCATCGTCGGCCTGTTCGTTCTGACGCTGCTCATCGTGCTGTGGGCGCCGCGTTTTATCAAAGCCGTGCCGGCGCCGCTTATTGCTATCATCCTCCTTACTGCTTATACCGTCACCAGCGGGCAGCTCCTGCCGACCGTGGGTGATGAAGGCGCTATGAGCGGCGGTCTACCGGGCTTCAACGCGCTGGCGGTACAGCTGGATTTAAGCACCTTAAAAATTATCTGGCCCTGCGCCCTGAGTATCGCCTTTGTCGGCCTGATGGAATCGCTGCTGACGGCAAAGCTGGTGGACGATCTCACCCATACGCCGTCAAATAAGTCGCGTGAGAGCGCAGGACTGGGGATCGCCAATATCCTCGCGGGCTGCTATGGCGGCATCGCCGGATGCGCGATGATCGGCCAGACTATCGTTAACGTAGAAATGGGCAAGGCGCGCAGCCGCCTATCGACGATAGTGGCCGGTATGGTACTGCTGCTTCTGGTGACGGTGCTAAGCCAGGTAATGGCCAAAATTCCAATGGCGGTGCTGGCCGGGGTCATGGTGATCGTGGCGGTGAAAACCTTCAGTTGGCAGAGTATTCGCCCAACCGCGCTGGCGCGCAATCC
Organism: Klebsiella sp. SYXHC3; assembly: GCF_057196925.1. NCBI lineage: Bacteria > Pseudomonadati > Pseudomonadota > Gammaproteobacteria > Enterobacterales > Enterobacteriaceae > Klebsiella > Klebsiella sp. SYXHC3. Next base: position 1,307,963 of record NZ_JBXUNG010000001.1, read on the forward strand.
GTGGCCGGAAACGGTAGTCATGGCAGCGACCGTCGTCGTGACGGTCACTACCAGTAATCTGGCGATCGGCGTACTGGCGGGGCTTATCGCAATGGCGCTCATCCCTCGCCGCCTGCGCGTAAAAGCGCAGCTTACATCAGAAACAGCGTCGCCAGACCAAGGAAAATAAAGAAGCCGCCGGTATCGGTAATCGCGGTGATCATCACGCTGGAGCCGACCGCCGGATCGCGCCCCAGCTTGACCATCACCATCGGGATGATAACCCCCATCATCGCCGCCATCAGCAGGTTGAGCATCATCGCCAACGTCATCACCCCGCCAAGCTGCGGGTCATCGTACAGCCACCAGGTGATAGCGCCCATTATCCCGCCCCATACCAGGCCATTAATCAGCGCGACGCCCATCTCGCGCAGGATGAGGAAGGTAAAACTTCCCGGCTGGATCTGCTGCAGCGCCATCGCGCGGACGATCATGGTGATCGTCTGATTGCCGGTATTCCCACCAATCCCGGCGACGATCGGCATCAGCGAGGCCAGGGCCACCAGCTGCGAAATCGTATGTTCAAAGCCGTCGATCACCCGTGAAGCGATAAACGCCGTACAGAGGTTCACCGCCAGCCACGCCCAGCGGGTTTTCACCGCTTTGCTCACCGGCGCAAAAACATCATCATCTTCGCTCAGACCGCCCATCCGGCGCAGGTCGTTATCGGTCTCTTCGTACACCACATCGACGATCTCATCGATGGTCAAACGCCCCATCAGCTTGCCGTCGGCATCAATCACCGCAGCACTCAGTAAGTCGTCGCGTTCGAAGGTACGCGCCACTTTTTCCGCCTCTTCCTGCGGCTGGAAAGTCACCGGATCGCCTTCCATCACTTCGCCAACGCGCTTTTGCGCATCATTGAGCAGAATAGTCTGCAGCTCCAGCTCACCAAGCAGCAGTTTATTACGGGTGGTGACGAACAGTTTATCGGTGTTTTCCGGCATTTTGCCCAGACGGCGCAGATAGCGCTGTACCGCCGCCAGAGTGGCTTCCGGGCGTACGGTAATCACTTCAAATTCCATGATCGCGCCGACGGTGTTATCGGCGTAGCGCATCATCTGACGAATGCGCGCACGTTTATCCGGCGGCAGCGTCGCCAGCAGGCGGCCGGTTAAGTCGCGCGGCAGGTGCTGCAACAGGTAAACCTGTTCATCAATATCCAGCGATTGCAGGGCAAATATCAGGTCGTGATCGCTCATCTTGTCGATGAGATCGCCCCATACGCTCTCTGATGCCTCCAGCAGCACTTCGCCGCGCTTGTCATCGGCAACCAGCCCCCACAGCGCGGTACGCGCGTCATAGGGCAGCGCTTCCAGGGTATCGGCGAGATCCGGCGGCGGCAAATGCGACACCAGCACTTCCACTTCCGCCAGGTCATCGGCCAGCGTCCCTTCATCATAGCGCTCCGCGAGGGTGAGTTTCCCCAGCAGCGCGGAGGTGACGGCTTTATCAGTGCTCAATAGCCAAATCAGGCGGGCGCGTTCTTCATCGCGTAATCGGGCGCTTTTTTTATGCAAAACGGACATCGCTCAGGCAATCCTTGTGAGAATAGAAGTCGACCTGCATGGCCGCAGCCATAAGCATAGCGCGAGGAGGGGGAAATAATAACCGCCAGCAATTTATCTGCTGTAAAAACCAGCAATATGTCCCGAACGGGCGAGCACGACCGATCGGGTAACCAGCAAAACCGTCAGGCGGTACGCGCGACCGCGTCGCGGGTCGCCAGTTCGCGCTCAACGCCGGTGAGCTCGCTAAGCTTGCCGCTGCGCATCTCCAGCAGGCGATCGGCATGCTGGAAATAGTGATCATCGTGGCTGATAGCAAACACGGTTTTCCCCATTTGCTGCATCAGCGGTAATAACACCTGATAAAACTCGCGGCGGAAATGCGGATCCTGATCCGCAGCCCACTCATCGAGCAAAATGATATCGCGCTCTTCGGCCAGCGCCAGCAGCAGCGCCACGCGCTTTTTCTGTCCTTTAGACAGCTTCAGATCGAGAATTTTTCCCTCTTCCAGCTGCAACTTGTGGTCCATCTTCAGATACGCCAGCCACTTCGCGACCAGCGCCGGATCGGCGTGTTCGCCTTTTGGCCCTAACAGACGATCAAATAGCCAGACATCGGTAAATACCGCCGAGAACAGCTTGCGGTAATCTTCTGGTTTTTCCGCCGCCAGCGGCTGACCATCGAGCAGGATCTGCCCGGAGATCGGTTGATACAGCCCGGTCAGCAGCATCGCCAGCGTCGACTTGCCGCTGCCATTGCCGCCAATCAGAAACACCAATTCGCCGCGTTTGAGTGTCAGATTAATCGGCCCGACGGCAAAACTGTTATCCGGGTAGTGGAACGACACGTCGCGCAGCTCCAGGGTCTGCCAGTGCGGATGCGCCTGCGGCTCGGGGAAACCTGCGCGATAAGGCGCCAGCGCGAACTGATGCAGTTTATTGAATGCCACCTGAGCGCTGAGCAAGGTCGGCAACGCCCCCACCGCAGACAGCAGCGGCGTGCGCAGGAATAACAGCGTCAGAGAATAGGTCGCCGCCACCGCGGTATTGGCCCACCCGAGGCCATTCGCCATCCAGAACACCAGACCGATGGCGCCAAGCATCATGATATTCGACCAGTTCACCGCACTCAGGTGGAACGTATCGGCGCGAATGATGTGGTGCCGATAGTCGCGGGCATCCGGCAGATACAGCTGATTAAAAACATATTCGGCGCGTTCGCGGTTGAGCGTCAGCTCTTTGCGCCCTTCCAGCACCGTCTGATAATCATGATACAGCTTATCTTCGGTCTCACGCAGCGTCGCCATATGCTTATAGACGCGCGCCACCAGCACAAAGCCGCCCCAGATGGTGACCGCCATCCAGACCGCGGTCACCAGCATCATTTTACCTGACAGAAAAGCCAGGTAGGCGGCGGACCCGAAGGTCAGGATAATCCCCTGCACCAGTTCCGGCAGGCGCACAAAGGCGATGGTAATGTTACGCACGTCGCTAGTTAAGCCCGCCAGCAGCGAAGCGCTGCCGATTTTTTCGATCTTTTCGATTTGGGTGTCGAGAATGCGTTTAATAAATTCGCCGCGCAGGCGATAGACAAAGTGGTGACCAAGGGTGGTTAACGCCAACTGCGAGCCGAGCGTGACCGCCATCAACAGCAGCAGCAGGCCGAGAAACTCCGGCAGCACGGTGAGCGAGGTATCCACAAGGGAAATCAGGCGCAGGTTAATAAAGGCGATAAGCCCGATACCCAGCGCCGCGCTGAGCAAACTGAGCGCCATGACGGCAATGAACGGCCAGCGGTACTGGCGCCAAACAAGAACAAGTAATTCCATAAGCTACGATCCGGACAAGCAAACAGCCAGCAGTTTAAACGGCTTGCCGACGACAGCAAGAATAATTCTTATTTTTGTTTTTGCCGGTGACCCGCGAGGCGAAAAGTGAGGTTGTAGCGACAGGCGCCGGTCAGCGGATGCTCCCCCGGTTTAAGCGGCTGAATGCCGTGATAGAAGAGCCGTGATTCGCCGCCCCACACCACCACATCGCCATGCTCCAGCAGCAGCCGACGCAGCGGATCGTTACGTTTCAGCCCGCCAAACTGAAACACTGCCGGCAGTCCCAGCGACACCGAAACGATAGGCGCGCGCAAATCCCGCTCGTCTTTATCTTGATGCAGCGACAGCTTCGCGCCCGGCTGGTAGCGGTTAATCAAACAGGCGTCCGGGGAGAAATGCGCATAACCCGCCTCCTGCGCCGCCTCCGCCGCCAGTTGCTGAAAAATCAATGGCATCGGCGGCCAATGTTCGCCGGTCAACGGATCGCCCGGCGCATAGAGATAGCCGTGCATATCGGTTGTCCAGCCGAGTTGGCCACAGTTGGTCATGGCCACCGACATGGTATAACCGCCAGGGGTCACCATCTGGCGGAACGGAGAAGCGCTGGCTACCGCGGCGATGGCCTGCAGCAGCGCCGGCGCGCGCTGCACGGCGAAGCGGCGTAATATCATCGCCCCGGGGGCCAGCGGCTCCTGCCAGGGCGGCGTATCGGCAAACAGATCGAGCATTATTTCTCCCGCATTTTTGCTTCGCGCGCCAGCAGCAGCGCTTTACGTTCGCTTCCCCAACGATAGCCGGAAAGCGCCCCGCCCTCACGCACTACCCGATGGCAAGGAATGACTATCGCCAGTTTATTGGCAGCGCAGGCCCCGGCTACCGCTCTGACCGCGCGCGGTTGACCGATGCTATGCGCTACCTCGCGATAGCTGCGGGTTTCGCCTGCCGGGATCTGGCGCAAGGCTTGCCAGACCCGTTGCTGGAAAGCGGTACCACGAATATCCAGCGGCAAATTCACCGCCTGCTGCGGATTATCCAGATGGGCAACCACCTGCGCCACGCGTTCGGTAAACGTATCATCACCCGGCTGCAATTGGGCGCCGGGAAACAAGCTCGCCAGCTGCGCATATAACGCCTTATCGTCATCGCCCAATAATACGGCGCATACGCCACGTTCGCTGAACGCCACCAGGCACCGTCCTGAGGCGCTATTGCAGCAAACCCAGCTAATCAATATATCTTCGCCGCCGCGTTTAAACTGGCGGGCGGTCATGCCCAGCGTCTCGTTTGCCTGGCGATAATAGCTGGCGGAATCAGGGAAGCCGGCGGCTAATGCCGCGCTGGTGACGTTCTGGCCATGGCTTAATGCTTCGCGTAGGCGCCGCGCGCGCCACGCTTGCTGCCAGGCCTTGGGCGTAAGCCCGGTGACGGATTTAAAAATGCGATGGAAATGAAACGGGCTGACCGCCAGCTGCTGCGCCAGCGCCTCAAGGGTGATTGGCGCCTCTTGCTCCAGCAGACGACAGGCGGCGGCCACCTTCTCGACCCGCTGTTGGTCCGGGTCGAGATTATCCGGCCGACACCGTTTACAGGGGCGATATCCGGCGGCCTTTGCGGCTTCGACATCAGCATAAAAGCGGACATTCTCCCGAAGCGCACGCCGTGAACGGCACGAGGGACGGCAGCAGACGCCGGTGGTCAACACGGCGAAAACAAACTGCCCGTCGGCGCTGGCGTCGCGTTCGCAGACCGCCTGCCAGCGGCGGTCATCGTTAGTCATATCGGCAATCATCGGTTTCATAGCGGGCTCCTGCTGTAAGTGTATCCTTACTTTGCGCCTTGCTACGATCTAAAAAACTGCGCTTCTTGCTTTTTAATTCTGCTCGCCGACCAGGAAGGTGCGGAACTGCGGCGACATCCAGGTCTTAAAGCCATCGTCCTCTTTGACGATCATATAGACCGCCAGCCCCTGCTCGTGTGCCACCTGTTGCGCTTTTTCCGGCCCTAATACCATCAGCCCGGTATCCCAGCCGTCGGCTTCCAGCGCCGTCGGCGCAATCACCGTCACCGATACCAGCTTATGGTTGATGGGGTGGCCGGTTTGCGGATCGATAACGTGAGAAATACGTTTGCCGTCCAGCTCGTAGTAGTTGCGATAGCTGCCGGAGGTACTGATGCCGTGGCCGTTGATATCGACTATCGCCTGCACAGCGTTTTCACGGTCGGTCGGTTTTTGAATCGCCACCCGCCACGGTTTATCGTCGCCGTTCATGCCGCGGCTGACCAGCGCGCCGCCAACCGACACCAGATAGCGGGCGATCCCTTCCTGCTCCATCAGGCGCGCCAGATGATCGGCGGCATAGCCCTCGCCGACGGTGGAAAGATCGACAAATAAATCCGCAATATCTTTTTGTAGATATTGTTTATCGGCGCGGTTAATCACCGTCAGATGCTGCAGCCCGGTACGCGCTTTTGCCGCCGCGATTTGCTGCTCCGTCGGCGTTTTTACCGGCTGCTTATCCGGGCCAAAACCCCATAAATTGACCAGCGGCCCGACGGTAATGTCCATCGCTCCGGCGGTTTTGGCGCCAATACGCAGCGACAGAGTGACGATATCCGCCATCGCCTCGTTCACCGGCCACGGTTCGGTGGTGGCGGCATGATTGAAGCGCATCAGCGCGGAGTCGTTTTTCCAGGTCGAAAGCAGCCAATCATCGCCGTCGAGCTGCGCCTGAACTTTATGGCGTAAATCTTCGGCTTTCGCCGGATCCAACCCAACAACGCTAACGCGCCAGTAGGTCCCCATCGTTTTGCCATCGAGCACGGTGGCGGCGGATTTTGGCGTGGCCGGTGATGTCGCGGAATCACAGCCGGTAAGCAGAACGCAGAGGCCGAAAAAGGCGGCGCGGAAAAAGGTGGTATCCATGAAAACGGGCTCCTGTTACAAAGGCAGCCAGAGTATACCAGCGAGGTTAAACCGGGCATAAAAAAAGGCGCCCGCAGGCGCCTTTTTCAACACTTCAGCTTGCTTAGAACTGGTAAACCAGGCCCAGAGCCACAACGTTGTCAGTAGAGATGCTTGCATCTTTAGTGAACTTGTTGTCGTCCAGCAGGTTGATTTTGTAATCAACGTAGGTGGACATGTTTTTGTTGAAGTAGTAGGTCGCACCCAGGTCAACATATTTCAGGATGTCCTGGTCGCCGTAACGGCCCATGTCTTTACCTTTAGACTGCAGGTAAGCCACGGACGGACGCAGACCGAAGTCGAACTGGTACTGAGCAACTACTTCGAAGTTCTGCGCTTTGTTAGCAAAACCGATGTTACCGGTGCGGGTTGCGTTGTAAGTCTGGGTGTACTGAGTCGCCAGGTAGATGTTGTTGGCGTCGTATTTCAGACCACCGGTGTAGGTTTCAGCGTGATCGCCTTCACCCAGAACACCGTAACGACCACCATCGGTCTTAGACACGAAGGTAGAGTTGTTCTGCTCGTCGGTACGTTTAGAGCTGGAGTACGCGAAACCAGCGCTGATGCCGTCCCAGATATCATAAGTTACGGAGGTGCCGAAGCCTTCGCCGTTCTGTTTCTGGAAGTCACGACCGTTGTTGGTCTGATCTTCGCCGCTCACGCTGCCGTTTTTACCCTGGTACTGCAGAGCAAAGTTCAGGCCGTCAACCAGACCGAAGAAGTCAGAGTTACGGTAGGTGGCAACACCGTTAGCACGGGACTGCAGGAAGTTGTCGGAACCGTAGGTGTCGCCGCCGAATTCCGGCAGAACGTCGGTCCAGGAAGTTACGTCGTAAACAACGCCGTAGTTACGACCGTAGTCGAAAGAACCCGCGTCGCCGAATTTCAGACCCGCGAAGGCCAGACGAGTCCATGCCTGGTCGCTGGAGCTTTCAGTGTTGTTCGCCTGAACGTTGTATTCCCACTGGCCGTAACCGGTCAGCTGGTCGTTGATCTGGGTTTCGCCTTTCACGCCGATACGCATGTAGGTCTGGTCGCCGTCGACGCTGTCGTCGGAAGAGAAGTAGTGCAGACCGTCGATTTTACCGTACAGGTCTAATTTGTTGCCGTCTTTGTTATAAATTTCAGCCGCATTTGCTGCGCCCGCTACCAGCAGTGCTGGTACCAGGAGGGACAGTACTTTAACTTTCATGTTATTAACCCTCTGTTTGTTATATGCCTTTTATTATTGCCACTGCTTACTGATTACCCTTCTAATCAGTCGGCTGTATTCATTGTGCTGCAAAATGCAGAATAATCCAACAAGAATATGATACGAAAACTTCTAAGGTGTTTCAAAATGCGCACAAGATGTTTCAATTTGTAAATGCCAAGGAACTTTTTAGGCGCAATAAAGGTCGCAAAAATAAGCACCAAAAATCAAAAAAATAATATTTTCATTAAAAATCATTGCATTATAAGCATTCAAATGTATAGCACTGAATGGTAAAACAAAATCCTCCCCGAAGACTAAAATAATCCTCGCTATCATCATTAACTTTATTTATTACCGTCATTCAGTTCTGAATGTCTGTTTACCCCTATTTCAACCGGATGCCTCGCATCCGGTTTTTTTTACCCTTCTTTACGTATCTTGAATTATGCTGTGCTAACGCAGCAAAAAAATAACGACTATTAATCAATCAATTCCGAATGAAAGTCAGCCTATTTGGCCAATTTCTTGTTTTTTAGTGCTATTTATCTGCAAGAAATGTCGGTTAATTGTACAAGATCAATTCAACTGTACATATTTGTCGCATCTATGGTTTTGAGAGAAATCTCAGCATTAAAAGATCCCTCAGCGTCAATCTGTTGTATGGATTTCCCGCGTTAGCCTTTATACTTCCTGCCAGTATTCGTTGTGCTGCCCGTCACTATGGCGCAACATCCTGTTTACAAACACTACTGAGCAGCTCTGCCACGCGATGACCCAAAAAAAATTCTCCCTGATCCCCGGTAGCATCACCCGGTTCTTCATCTTGATGGTTATCGTCTTGCTCGCGACGATGGGCGTGATGATCCAAAGTTCGGTTAATACGTGGCTAAAAGACCGGAGTTACCAGGTGGTTGATATCAGCCACGCTTTACACAAACGCATTGATACCTGGCGTTATGCCACCTGGCAGATTTACGACAACATTGCCGCCACCAGCTCAAGTACCTCAAGCGATGGTCTGCAGGAGACGCGGCTGAAGCAGGATGTGTACTATCTGGAAAAGCCGCGACGTAAGACCGAAGCGCTGATCTTCGGCTCTCATGACAGCTCGACGCTTGAGATGACGCAGAAAATTTCCAACTACCTCGATATTTTATGGGGCGCGGAAACCATTCCCTGGTCGATGTATTACCTGAATGGGTTGGATAACAGCCTGATTCTGGTCTCCACCCTGCCGCTGAAAGATCTGTCTTCGAGTTTTAAAGAATCGACGATTAGCAGTGTGGTGGAATCCCGCCGCGCCGAAATGCTCCTGCAGGCAAACACGCTGGACGAACGGGAAACCTTTTCTTCACTGCGTCACCTGACGTGGCAAAATGGCCATTACTTCACGCTGCGTACCACTTTTAACCAGCCGGGTCACCTGGCAACGGTTGTCGCCTTCGATTTACCGATTAACGACCTCATCCCCCCGAGCATGTCGCTGGACAGCTTCCGTCTCGAGCCAGATCCGGCGCAAAATGGCGCTAGCAGCGCAGACAAAGAAGCCGTTGATAACGTTAGCGTCAGCTTTAATGGCCTGCGTATTGAGATAACCACTGCCATCAATACCACCGGCATGCGGCTGGTGTGGGTCGTGCCGTTCAGCACTTTGCTAATGGAATCCTTACAGAATATTTTACTGCCGCTGCTGCTCACCATTGGCCTGCTGGCGTTAACCCTGTTTGGCTTTACCACTTTCCGCAACTATAGCGGCCGCCGTACCCCCGGCAGCGTAAGCACGGCCCCCACCGCGGCCAACAGCGAGCTGCGCGCTCAGCGCGCAATTAATGAAGAGATCGTCTCTTTGCTACCGTTGGGCCTGTTGGTGCACGATCAGGAAGCCAATCGCACCATTATTAGTAACCCGATTGCCGATCATCTGCTGCCGCACCTCAACCTGCAGAACATCACCAATATGGCCGATCAGCATCAAGGGGTGATTCAGGCGACGATCAATAATGAACTTTATGAAATCCGCCAGTACCGCAGCCAGGTGGCTCCTCGCACGCAGATCCTGATTATTCGCGACCAGGATAGAGAAGTGATGGTGAACAAAAAACTCAAACAGGCCCAGCGTCTGTATGAGAAAAATCAGCAGGGGCGCATCGCCTTTATGCAGAATATTGGCGCCGCGCTGAAAGAACCGGCGCAGGCGCTGGCGCAGGAGGCGGCGGCCGTCGGGATTCATGAAAGCCGCAAACTAGCGCAGCACGCTGATGAACTGGTTCATCTTGTCGATGAGATTCAGTTGGCGAACTTACTGGAAAGCGATACCTGGAAAACCACCCCCGGTTTGTTCTCCATTCAGGGCTTAATAGATGAAGTGGTTCCTGAAGTCCTGCCGATGGTGAAACGCAAAGGACTTCAGCTGTTAATCAATAATGCGCTGCCGGCCAATGAGCAGCGCTACGGCGACTGCGACGCGCTGCGCCGAACGCTATTACTTCTGATTCAATACGCGATCACCACCACCCCCATCGGTAAAATTACTCTTGAGGTGAGCAAAGATGAATCTGCCGACGATCGTCTGACCTTCCGTATCCTCGATACTGGCAATGGCGTGAGCGGCAATGAAATCGATAATATGCACTTCCCGTTCCTTAATGAGACGCAAGCCGACCAGTACGGCAAAGCCAACGCCCTCACCTTCTGGCTGTGCGACCGGTTAACTCGCAAGCTTGGCGGACAGCTTAATATTAAGGCGCGGGAGTCGCTCGGCACCCGCTACTCGCTACACCTTAAAATGGCGGCGAGTGAGGAAGAGAGCGACTCCGGCGAACATCTGCTGGACGATGTGGTCGTGATGATTGACATCACCGCCAATGAAGTGCGCCGCATTGTGACGCGTCAGTTAGAGAGCTGGGGCGCAAGCTGCATCACCCCGGACGAAAGGCTCACAAGTCAAGAGTATGATCTCTTTTTAACGGATAATCCGTCTAATCTTACTGCTTCAGGCTTGCTTTTAAGCGATGATGAGGTTGGGATACGCAAAATTGGCCCAGGTCAGTTGAGCGTCAATTTTAATATCAGCACTGCCATGCAGGAAGCTATCCTGCAGCTGATTGAGCAGCAGCTGGCGCAAGAAGAGGTTCAGCCCTCCTCAACAGGAAACGAGGGGAATGCGGAACTCCATGCCAGCGGCTATTACGCGCTGTTTGCCGACACGGTACCGGATGATGTTCAGAGATTGTATACTGAATTCACCACCAGCGATTTCGCTGCGCTGGCGCAGACCGCTCACCGCCTTAAAGGCGCGTTTGCTATGCTTAATTTGATACCCGGCAAGCAGTTATGTGAAGCGCTTGAGCATCTGATTCATGAACGAGATACTCAAGGTATAGAAAAATACATCAGCGACATTGACGGTTACGTCAAGAGCTTGCTGTAGCAAGGTAGCCTAATACATGAACAATATGAACGTAATTATTGCCGATGACCATCCGATCGTACTGTTCGGCATTCGCAAATCACTTGAGCAGATCGAGTGGGTGAATGTTGTTGGCGAATTTGAAGATTCCACAGCTCTGATTAACAATCTTCCTAAACTTGACGCGCACGTCCTGATTACCGACTTGTCGATGCCTGGCGACAAATATGGCGATGGGATCACCCTGATCAAATACATCAAACGCCATTTTCCGGAGCTGTCGATCATTGTCCTGACGATGAACAACAATCCGGCGATCCTGAGCGCAGTACTGGATCTCGACATTGAGGGGATCGTGCTGAAACAGGGCGCGCCGACCGATCTGCCGAAAGCGCTGGCCGCGCTGCAGAAAGGCAAAAAGTTTACTCCGGAAAGCGTCTCCCGCCTGCTGGAAAAAATCAGCGCCGGCGGTTATGGCGACAAACGCCTGTCGCCGAAAGAGAGTGAGGTTCTGCGTTTGTTCGCTGAAGGCTTCCTGGTCACCGAGATCGCCAAAAAGCTGAACCGCAGCATTAAAACCATCAGTAGCCAGAAGAAATCGGCCATGATGAAGCTGGGTGTCGAAAATGATATCGCACTGCTGAACTACCTCTCTTCCGTTTCTCTTACCTCAACGGATAAAGAGTAATTCACTTTTCCCGGATGGCGGCCAGCCGCCGTTTCCGGGCCATTCTGAAACTTTATTCCCGCCCCGGAGAGCATCGCGCGCCGGGGAGCTCTCAGCACCATTCCGTGCGGCCTCAGCTTGTTTTTCTGGCTTTACGTACCTGCGCGGCATAGGTGGCCAGCGTGTGCTTGAGGATATCCAGCGTTACTGGTTTTGACAGACAGCTATCCATTCCCGACTCCAGACAGCGTTGTTTTTCTTCCGCCAGCGCGTTAGCCGTGACGCCAATAACCGGTAGCGTCATCTCCAGTTGACGGATCCGCTGCGTCAGACGGTAACCATCCATGTTTGGCATGTTCACGTCGCTGAGAACAATATCAATATGTTGTTTACTCAGGACGTTAAGCGCATCGACGCCATCATTAGCCGTCACGCATTGATAACCCAGTGAGCCAAGCTGATCGGCCAACAGGCGGCGGTTAATCGGATGATCGTCGACCACCAGAATCATCATGTCGTCATTGCTGACCGTTGGCGCGTCGTGGGCCGACAGCGCCGGACCATTCTCTTCTACCGCCAGCGCCAGATGCAGCAGGCGTCCCAGCAACGGCAGAAGTTCATGCGGCGTGGTGACGCTATGCAACCACTCTCCCGGCGCGCGCTCAACGGGGATACCGATATGCCGACGGCAGAAGATCACCGCAGCGCTTCCCGGCCAACGCCCGCTGAGTTCATCATCGGTTAATAAAATATCGTCAGCGGCTGGCGTCTGGCCAGCAAATTGCCGTACCGTCAGGCCATGATATTGCAGCAACGATTCGATAAACAGCGCCAGTGACGTATTATGAATCGCCAGCCAACAGGTGCTGTTGCTGTGCTGTTCGGCCAACAGCGGCGGCATCTGCTGCATGCCGTATAACGGAATGCGAATGGTGAAACGGCTCCCCATGCCGGGTTCAGTTTCCACGTCAATGTCGCCATCCATCATGCTGATGAGTTTTTCACAGATAGCCAGTCCCAGGCCGGTTCCCTGGAAATTACGCTGCACCCCGGTACCAACCTGGAAGAACGGGTCGAACAGGCGCACAACCTCTTTCGCCGGGATCCCTTCGCCGGTATCACGTACGCTAATTTGCAGATAGTCGCCGGCGCGCCGTACATGCAGCACGATACAGCCGGTATCGGTAAATTTAATGGCGTTACTCAGCAGGTTGGAAATGACCTGCTGCAGGCGCATCGGGTCGCCAATCATCGTCTGCGGGACATCCGGCTCAATGAAGCAGTACAGCCCAAGCTGCTTGCGCACCACCAGCGGTAGATAGTTCGCCGAAATATGATTCATGACCTCGCGCGGCGAAAACTCTCGTGGCTCGATTTTGAGCTGCTCAGACTCAATTTTCGAGAAGTCGAGAATATCGCTGATAATCTTCAAAAGCAGGCTGGAGGAGTTATTCATCGCCGTCACCAGCCGATCGACTCCCTTCGGCAACGCTTTGGTCTGCAGCAGGTCGAGGTTGCCAATAATGCCGTACAGCGGCGTACGCAGCTCGTGGCTGACGGTGGCAAGGAACATCGATTTCGACTGACTGGCCTGCTCCGCCGCCTGGGCCATCTCCTGCAGCGACTCTTCCATTTTCACACGGGCGGAAACGTCAACCAGCACGCAAATGGCGACGTTTTCATTACGATATCGCGAGTGTACAAAACTAATCTGCAGGTTGGTGTTGTTGCTGGTTAACACGTCGACGAAGTTGACCTGCTGGCCGCAAATAATCTGCGTGAGCCGCTGGCGATCTTCGTGAGTCAGCATATTCAGATAGTTATGCGCCAGTTCGTTACTCAGTATATTGGTGCCGTCCTGCGTGCGTAGAATGCAGATCCCGACCGGCGCGGAGGCGACGATCTTACGGTTGAACTGCTCATGTTCCTCCAGCCGCTGAGCGTCGTTTTCCGCCGGAATAAATATCCGCCGTTCATACATACGCGCCAGCGCGAACAGGATAGCGCCGGTCAGGATATTCAGCACGATAGCGTTGAGGATCAGCATCCTGATACGCTCCAGCACCTGATCGACGGAAACAGAATAGACAATGCTCAGCGATGATGGCAGCAGGCTCTTTTTCAGCACCAGCTCGCGGAAACCAGAGCTGTAACCAAACCACATCCGCTCCTGCATCCAGCGGGTTTCCGGTTTAATGCTGTTATCCGGCCCGGCAAGGGAAATGAGCTGCTGACCGTTATCATCGAGGATCGTCACGCTCATCGGCAGGCTACCTGGCGTAAAGAAGCTCTCCATGCGGATAGTCTGCTCAACGCCGAGCATCGCCTGCAGACGGTTAGCCATGTAGATTGGCGTCAGAGCATAGAAATAACCGACGCCTGGACGCACGCCCTGGCTAATCCAGAACAGGTTATTGCCGCGCTCGTTTTGCGGCGCATCGCGATATTGTTCGATACGCTGATGCAGCACCTTCAGCGCCTGATCGCGCTCCAGCGGCATATCGCGCAGGCCGAAGTTAGCCATGCAGAGGTTGTCGCTGCCAATTAAAAAAATACGGTTCAGGTCGTAGGCGGCAGAGAAATTATCCCGCCAGTAGCGCATGAACCACGCCAGCGATTGCAGTGAGTTGCGCCAGGTGCCGCTCATTGCGCCGCAGTCGGAATCCGGATACAGCGGTTCAAAATTAGGGATTGTGATATTGCCACTATTGGCAAGTAGCGCGCTACCCTCGCTCCCGGTCGCCGCGCGGTTGCCTGCGACGTACTTCAGCTCTTTGATGACATCCGCGGTACGCTGGATGTAGCGCTGGGCCTGGTCGGCGTTAAGATTCAGTTCCTGACGAATTTCCGATTCCCGTTCATGCAGCGCATTAACGATATAAAACACGGAGACAAAAGCAATCAGCATCCATAGCAGAACCGCCAGCGCTCTGAACAGATAACGAGAAACCTTTAAGGTCGTATGAAACGAGGCAAGATATTTCAATGGGGCAATGCTCGGTCGTCAGGGGCTCAACAGAATGGGGTTAAAGTAGCGGTAAATGGGCTCTGCCGCAATGTTAATGCAAAAAGGGCCGGGATAACACCCGGCCCTTTCAGAACATTTACCTGCGACGATTACTCTTCGTCTTCGGCGATGTCGTCGTCAGCGTCGTTTTCCGGCGCGATATCATCATCGCCTTCCGCTACGCTGCCATCGATGGCATCCAGTTCTTCGTCGTCAACCGGCTCAGCCACGCGCTGCAGGCCGACAACGTTTTCATCTTCCGCGGTACGGATCAGAATCACGCCCTGAGTATTACGACCCACGATGCTCACTTCAGAAACGCGAGTACGCACCAGGGTGCCCGCATCGGTAATCATCATGATCTGGTCGCAATCATCGACCTGCACGGCGCCGACCACGGAACCGTTACGTTCGGTGACCTTAATAGAGATAACGCCCTGCGTCGCACGCGACTTGGTCGGATACTCTTCGGCCGCGGTACGCTTGCCGTAACCGTTTTGCGTCACGGTCAGGATCGCCCCTTCGCCACGAGGAATAATCAGCGACACGACGCTATCTTCGCCCGCCAGCTTGATACCGCGTACGCCGGTTGCGGTACGGCCCATCGCGCGAACGGCGTCTTCTTTAAAGCGCACCACTTTACCAGCGGCGGAGAACAGCATCACTTCGTCCTGGCCAGAAGTCAGATCGACGCCGATCAGTTCGTCGCCTTCGTTCAGATTGACGGCGATGATACCGGCAGAACGCGGGCGGCTGAACTCGGTCAATGCCGTTTTCTTCACGGTACCGCTGGCGGTCGCCATAAAGACGTTAACGCCCTCTTCGTACTCGCGAACCGGCAGGATAGCGGTGATACGCTCGTCAGCTTCCAGCGGCAGCAGGTTGACGATTGGTCGACCACGCGCGCCGCGGCTGGCTTCCGGCAACTGATACACTTTCATCCAGTACAGACGACCACGGCTGGAGAAGCAGAGGATCGTGTCATGGGTGTTGGCCACCAGCAGACGGTCGATAAAGTCTTCTTCTTTAATACGCGCTGCCGATTTACCTTTACCGCCACGACGCTGCGCTTCGTAGTCGGTTAACGGTTGATATTTCACATAGCCCTGGTGCGACAGGGTCACGACAACATCTTCCTGGTTAATCAGGTCTTCGATATTGATATCAGCGCTGTTGGCGGTGATTTCGGTACGACGCGCATCGCCAAACTGTTCTTTAACCAGCTCCAGCTCTTCGCGAATAACTTCCATCAGACGATCGGCGCTGCCCAGGATGTGCAGCAGCTCGGCGATCTGATCCAGCAGCTCTTTGTACTCGTCGAGCAGTTTTTCATGCTCCAGACCGGTCAGTTTCTGCAGACGCAGATCCAGAATCGCCTGAGCCTGCTGTTCGGTCAGATAGTACTGGCCGTCACGCACGCCAAACTCTGGCTCCAGCCATTCCGGACGCGCGGCGTTATCGCCGGCGCGCTCCAGCATCGCGGATACATTGCCCAGATCCCATGAACGCGCGATTAAACCCGCTTTTGCTTCCGCCGGCGTCGGCGCGCGGCGAATCAGTTCAATGATCGGATCGATGTTAGCCAGCGCAATCGCCAGCGCTTCAAGGATATGCGCACGGTCGCGCGCCTTGCGCAGTTCGAAAATAGTACGACGAGTGACAACTTCGCGGCGGTGACGAACAAACGCCGCAATGATGTCCTTCAGGTTCATGATCTTCGGCTGACCGTGGTGCAGCGCAACCATGTTGATACCGAAGGAAACCTGCAGTTGGGTCTGGGAGTAGAGGTTGTTAAGAACCACTTCACCCACCGCGTCGCGTTTCACTTCGATAACGATACGCATACCGTCTTTGTCAGACTCGTCGCGCAGCGCGCTGATGCCTTCAACGCGTTTGTCTTTCACCAGCTCGGCGATTTTCTCAATCAGGCGCGCTTTGTTCACCTGATACGGAATTTCGTGCACGATGATGGTTTCACGGCCGGTTTTCGCGTCAGCTTCGACTTCCGCGCGCGCGCGAATGTAAACTTTACCGCGACCGGTACGATAGGCCTCTTCAATACCGCGACGGCCGTTAATGATAGCGGCGGTCGGGAAGTCCGGGCCCGGAATGTGTTCCATCAGCCCTTCAATGCTGATGTCTTCGTTGTCAACGTATGCCAGGCAGCCGTTGATGACTTCCGTCAGGTTATGCGGCGGAATGTTGGTCGCCATACCTACGGCGATACCGGAAGAACCGTTCACCAGCAGGTTAGGGATTTTTGTCGGCATGACGTCAGGGATTTTCTCCGTGCCGTCATAGTTGTCGACGAAATCAACCGTCTCTTTTTCGAGATCGGCCATCAGCTCATGAGCGATCTTCGACATACGGATTTCCGTATAACGCATCGCTGCGGCGGAGTCGCCATCGACAGAACCAAAGTTACCCTGGCCATCGACCAGCATATAACGCAAGGAGAACGGCTGCGCCATACGTACGATGGTGTCATAAACGGCGGTATCACCATGCGGGTGGTATTTACCGATTACGTCGCCAACGACACGGGCTGATTTTTTATAGGCTTTGTTCCAGTCATTGCCCAATACGTTCATGGCGTATAGTACGCGACGGTGTACCGGCTTCAGGCCATCTCGGACATCCGGCAGCGCACGGCCAACAATGACCGACATCGCATAATCCAGATACGAGCTTTTCAGCTCTTCCTCAATGTTGACCGGTGTAATTTCTCTCGCAAGGTCGCTCATCTAACCGCTATCCCTCTACTGTGTCCCGGATTCAAAGGTCGCAAATTATAACACAGCCGTCGTAATAGAGGTAAAGCAATACGGTTTATTCGTGGCAGTCTGCTGATATACTCGCAGGTCAGAACAGAAAAGGAGTAAAAGCGCCCATGAATGCCGAAAAACCGTCGGTGGCCCCCAACGTTGATCACAATGAAATCGCCAAATTTGAAGCCGTCGCCTCGCGCTGGTGGGATCTAGAAGGCGAGTTCAAACCGCTGCATCGCATCAACCCGTTGCGCCTTGGCTATATTGCCGAACGCTCCGGCGGCCTGTTCGGCAAAAAAGTGCTCGATGTCGGCTGCGGCGGCGGCATCCTCGCCGAAAGCATGGCGCGCGAAGGTGCGACGGTCACTGGTCTGGATATGGGCTTCGAGCCGCTGCAGGTCGCAAAACTGCACGCGCTGGAGAGCGGCGTTCAGGTAGAGTACGTACAAGAGACCGTCGAAGAGCATGCGGCGAAGCACACCCAGCAGTACGACGTCGTCACCTGTATGGAGATGCTCGAGCACGTCCCTGACCCACAGTCGGTAGTGCACGCCTGCGCGCGGCTAGTGAAGCCCGGCGGCCAGGTCTTCTTCTCGACCATTAACCGCAACGGCAAAGCGTGGCTGATGGCCGTGGTCGGCGCGGAATACGTGATGAAAATGGTGCCAAAAGGTACGCATGACGTTAAGAAATTTATCAAGCCGGCGGAGCTCATCGGCTGGATCGATCAGACTCCTCTGAAAGAGCAGCACATTACCGGCCTGCATTACAATCCGCTCACCAATACCTTCAAGCTGGCGCCGGGCGTTGATGTTAACTATATGTTGCATACAACGGCGAAAAAAGCATAACGTCATACGTTTTTATGATGATGATTGCGCGGCATCAAGCTGCGCAATTTTCCCTTCCGACGAAGAAATCAGCACTCGATCAAATTTTGATTTTTTTTTCTGTTTTATTGACTTCTTCTCCAGGCCTTATACGGCGTGGACTTAGCGATTATTACGCCTGCGCAACCTCAAATTAACGTCAAAATCAACCCTTGTACTCAAAAGAATCCTTACTAAAATAACTCACCATATAGCGTTCTTTTTATCGACAACCCCCTACATATAGTATTTATCCACAGAGTTAGTCACAACGACTGGCTGTGGATAAATGGGGGGATATTTTTTCTCACGGACAGGTAAAAACCACATGAATCAGAGTCTGCTGGTGACAAAGCGCGACGGTAGCACCGAGCGTATCAATCTCGACAAAATCCATCGCGTACTAGATTGGGCGGCAGAAGGACTGAATAACGTTTCGATTTCCCAGGTAGAGCTGCGTTCGCATATTCAGTTCTATGACGGCATTAAAACCGCCGACATCCACGAGACCATTATTAAGGCCGCAGCGGACCTGATCTCCCGCGATGCGCCGGACTACCAGTACCTGGCCGCGCGACTGGCGATTTTCCACCTGCGCAAGAAAGCGTTTGGCCAGTTTGAACCGCCGGCGCTGTACACCCATGTGGTGAACATGGTCGAAAAAGGTAAATACGATCATCATCTGCTGGAAGACTACACGGAAGAAGAGTTCCAGCAGATGGACGGTTTTATCGACCACTGGCGCGATATGAACTTCTCCTACGCGGCCGTTAAGCAGCTGGAAGGTAAATACCTGGTGCAGAACCGCGTCAGCGGCGAAATCTATGAAAGCGCCCAGTTCCTCTATATTCTGGTTGCGGCTTGCCTGTTCTCTAACTATCCTCGTGAGACCCGTCTGGACTATATCAAGCGTTTCTATGACGCGGTGTCCACCTTTAAAATCTCGCTGCCGACGCCGATCATGTCCGGCGTGCGTACCCCAACCCGTCAGTTCAGCTCCTGCGTACTGATCGAGTGCGGCGATAGCCTGGATTCGATCAACGCCACCTCCAGCGCGATTGTGAAATATGTTTCCCAGCGCGCCGGTATCGGTATCAACGCCGGCCGCATTCGTGCGCTGGGTAGCCCGATCCGCGGCGGCGAAGCCTTCCACACCGGCTGCATCCCGTTCTATAAGCACTTCCAGACCGCAGTGAAATCCTGTTCGCAGGGCGGCGTTCGCGGCGGCGCGGCCACCCTCTTCTATCCGATGTGGCATCTGGAAGTCGAAAGCCTGCTGGTGTTGAAAAACAACCGCGGCACCGACGCCAACCGCGTTCGCCACATGGACTACGGCGTGCAGATCAACAAGCTGATGTACACCCGCCTGCTGAAGGGCGAGGACATCACCCTGTTCAGCCCGTCCGACGTTCCTGGCCTGTACGATGCGTTCTTCGCCGATCAGGACGAGTTCGAACGCCTGTACACTAAATACGAAAAAGACGACAGTATCCGCAAACAGCGTATTAAAGCCGTTGAGCTGTTCTCGCTGATGATGCAGGAACGCGCCTCTACCGGCCGTATCTATATCCAGAACGTTGACCACTGCAACACCCACAGCCCGTTCGACCCGGTTGTCGCGCCGGTGCGCCAGTCTAACCTGTGCCTGGAAATCGCCCTGCCGACCAAACCGCTGGACGATGTGAACGACGAAAATGGCGAAATCGCGCTGTGCACGCTGTCGGCATTCAACCTTGGCGCCATCGATAGCCTCGATGAGCTGGAGGATCTGGCGGTACTGGCGGTGCGCGCGCTGGATGCGTTGCTGGATTATCAGGATTACCCAATCCCGGCGGCTAAACGTGGCGCGATGGGTCGTCGTACGCTGGGTATCGGCGTTATCAACTTCGCTTACTATCTGGCGAAACATGGCAAGCGCTACTCCGACGGCAGCGCCAACAATCTGACACACAAAACGTTCGAAGCTATTCAGTACTATCTGCTGAAGGCCTCCAACGAACTGGCTATCGAACAAGGCGCCTGCCCGTGGTTCAATGAAACCACCTACGCGCAGGGTATTCTGCCGATCGATACTTATAAGAAAGACCTGGATGCGATCGTGAGCGAATCTCTGCATTTCGACTGGGAGCAGCTGCGCGAATCCATTAAAACCCACGGCCTGCGTAACTCTACGCTCTCCGCGCTGATGCCGTCTGAGACCTCTTCGCAGATCTCCAACGCCACCAACGGCATCGAACCGCCGCGCGGCCACGTGAGCATCAAAGCGTCGAAAGATGGGATTTTGCGCCAGGTCGTTCCGGATTACGAAAATCTGCAGAACGCCTACGAACTGCTGTGGGAAATGCCGAATAACGACGGCTATCTGCAGCTGGTCGGCATCATGCAGAAGTTTATCGATCAGTCGATTTCCGCCAACACCAACTATGACCCGACGCGTTTCCCGTCCGGAAAAGTGCCGATGCAGCAGTTGCTGAAAGATCTGCTCAACGCCTATAAATTCGGCGTGAAAACGCTGTACTATCACAACACCCGTGATGGCGCGGAAGACGCCCAGGATGACCTGGCCCCGTCAATTCAGGACGACGGCTGCGAAAGCGGCGCATGTAAGATCTAAAGTATTTTTGCCGGGTGGCGCGATGCCTACCCGGCCTACGGTTTTGTAGGCCCGGCAAACGCAGTGTCGCCGGGCGATACAATCTCAACAGGACCCACTCATGGCATACACCACTTTTTCACAGACGAAAAACAATCAACTGCTTGAGCCGATGTTTTTTGGCCAGCCGGTTAACGTGGCCCGCTACGATCAGCAAAAATATGACATCTTTGAAAAGCTGATTGAAAAGCAGCTCTCCTTCTTCTGGCGCCCGGAAGAAGTCGACGTTTCGCGCGATCGCATCGACTATCAGGCGCTGCCGGAACATGAAAAGCATATATTCATCAGCAACCTGAAATATCAGACGCTGCTTGATTCCATTCAGGGCCGTAGCCCGAACGTCGCGCTGCTGCCGCTGATTTCCATCCCGGAACTGGAAACCTGGGTAGAAACCTGGGCCTTTTCCGAGACGATCCACTCGCGCTCCTATACCCACATTATTCGCAATATCGTCAACGACCCGGCGACGGTGTTCGACGATATCGTGACCAATGAGCAGATCCAGAAACGCGCGGAAGGCATCTCTCACTATTACGATTCTTTGATCGAAATGACCAGCTACTGGCATCTGCTGGGCGAAGGCACCCACACCGTCAACGGCAAAACCGTGACCGTGAATCTGCGCGAGCTGAAAAAGAAACTGTATCTGTGCCTGATGAGCGTCAACGCGCTGGAAGCAATCCGCTTCTACGTTAGCTTCGCCTGCTCTTTCGCCTTTGCCGAACGCAAGCTGATGGAAGGCAACGCCAAAATTATTCGCCTGATCGCCCGCGATGAAGCGCTGCACCTGACCGGCACTCAGCATATGCTGAACCTGCTGCGCTCCGGCAGCGACGATCCGGAAATGGCGGAAATCGCCGAAGAGTGCAAACAAGAGTGCTATGACCTGTTCGTGCTGGCGGCGCAGCAGGAAAAAGAGTGGGCGGACTATCTGTTCCGCGACGGCTCGATGATCGGCCTGAACAAAGATATTCTCTGCCAGTACGTCGAGTACATCACCAATATTCGCATGCAGGCGGTGGGCCTCGATCTACCGTTCCAGACCCGCTCCAACCCGATCCCATGGATCAATACCTGGCTGGTTTCCGACAACGTTCAGGTCGCGCCGCAGGAAGTGGAGGTCAGCTCTTATCTCGTCGGCCAGATCGATTCTGAAGTCGATGCCGACGATCTGAGCAACTTCCAGCTGTAATGAAGCGGATTTTCTTGAGGATTTCTGACACTCGCCTTGAGTGTCAGGATGAACATCCTTCCCTGTTGGCCGCGCTTGAATCGCATAACATCGACGTGGAGTATCAGTGCCGCGAAGGCTATTGCGGTTCCTGCCGCACGCGTCTGGTGTCAGGCCAGGTTGACTGGCTGACCGAACCGCTGGCGTTTATCCAGCCGGGAGAGATTTTGCCCTGCTGCTGCCGGGCGAAAGGCGATATTGAGATCGAGATGTAAGTGTTGTCGATGTGTGCGGCCTGATGCCCTCACCCCGGCCCTCTCCCACAGAGAGAGGGGGAAAACATAAAAGGGCCTTACGGCCCTTTTGCTTTATTTCGCGTCCAGGAACTGCACCGCTTTATCCGGGAAATCGGTAAACAAGCCGTCGACACCCGCCTGGTTATACAGCACGTCATAGAGCTGATTAACGTTAGTGGCGTACTCCGGCAACTGATCCGCGCGCACGGTGTACGGATGCACCTGCAGATGGCTGGCGTGCGCCTCTTTTACCATCGCCGTCAGCTTCACCGCGCCCGGCTTCGAGCCTTCCGCTACCAGCATATGGTAATCCGGGCCGATACCGTCGGCGTACTGCGCAATCTGCGCCATCGCCCCCGGCTTGAACATCCAGTCATAGCTGTAGTTCACCCATTTACCATCGGCCTGTTTCTGCTGCGTTTCATTCCAGTCGGTATAGGCGATGAGCTGCACCAGATTGAGATCCATCCCCATCTTCGGCTCCAGCTCATCCTTAATGCGTTTGAGCTCGTTGGCGTCAAAACATTGCAGATAAACCCTATCCTGCTTGCTGGTGTAGCCATATTCCTTCAGCACTTTCAGCGTGCTGGCGGCAATATCTTTGCCTTCCTGATGGTGGAACCACGGCGCTTTGATTTCCGGGTAGATACCGATATTTTTACCCGTCGAATGGTTTAGCCCCTGTACAAACTCAATCTCTTCTTCAAAGGTATGAATGCGGAAATCGGATTTGCCCATCGGGAAACGCCCAGGATAGGTTTGCACGTTTTTGCCATCTTTCGGCTCAAAACCTTCGGTGAACTTCAGCGACTTAATCTCGGCCAGGGTAAAGTCGATGGCGTAAAAACGGCCGTCTTTACGCGCCCGCTGCGGGAAACGCTGCGCAACGTCAGTCACCCGATCGAGATAGTGGTCATGCAACACCACCAGCCGGTCGTCTTTGGTCATCACCAGGTCTTGCTCAAGGTAATCCGCCCCCTGAGCGTAAGCCATCGCTTTCGCCGGCAGGGTATGTTCCGGCAGATACCCGCTGGCGCCGCGGTGGGCGATGACAATTTTCTCTGCCGCGACGGCGCTGAAGCACAGCGCCGAACTGGCCAAAATCATTCCGCTCATTAACGCGGTGAGTTTCATTTTCATCGCCGCTCCTTAGGCTTGTTTCAGTTGTTGATGATGGCGACGCTCGCCAAGCATGACGATAATCAACAGCAGTACCGCCAGTACGCTACCGCCAATCATCACCATGAAGCCGCCATCCCAGCCGAAGAAATCGACGGTATAGCCAACAATGGCGCTCGCGGCTACGGAACCGCCAAGATAACCGAACAGACCGGTGAAGCCCGCGGCGGTGCCGGCGGCTTTTTTCGGCGCCAGTTCCAGCGCATGCAGACCGATCAGCATCACCGGGCCGTAAATCAGGAAGCCAATGACGATCATACAGGCCATATCGACGCCCGGATTACCCGGCGGGTTCAGCCAGTAAACGATAGTGGCAATCGTCACCAGGGTCATAAAGAACACGCCGGTCGCGCCGCGGTTGCCTTTAAACACTTTGTCCGACATCCAGCCGCACAGCAAAGTACCGGGGATCCCCGCGTACTCATACAGGAAGTAGGCCCAGGAAGATTTATCCAGCGCGAAGTGTTTGACCTCTTTCAGGTAGGTCGGCGACCAGTCCAGAATGCCGTAGCGCAGCAGATAAACGAAGACGTTAGCGATCGCGATGTACCACAGCAGCTTGTTCGGCAGAATGTACTGCATAAAGATCTGCTTCGCCGTCAGCTCTTCTTCGTGCTTTTCGCTATAGTCATCCGGATAGTCGTTTTTATACTCTTCGATCGGCGGCAGACCGCAGGACTGCGGGGTATCGCGCATCATCGCGAAGGCAAAAATCGCCAGCAGGATCGCGCCGAAGGCCGGCATATACAGCGCCGCGTGCCAGTCGTTAAACCACGCCATCCCTAACAGGAACAGCAGCGGCGGAATACCGCCGCCGACGTTATGCGCGCAGTTCCACACTGAGACAATCCCGCCGCGTTCTTTCTGCGACCACCAGTGCACCATGGTACGACCACACGGCGGCCAGCCCATCCCCTGGAACCATCCGCACAGGAACAGTAATACGAACATGATCATGATGCTGGAAGTCGCCCACGGCACGAAGCCCATCACCAGCATCACCAGCGCCGCCAGAATTAACCCTGCCGGCAGGAAAATGCGCGGATTCGAGCGGTCGGAGACCGAGCCCATGATAAATTTCGAAAATCCGTAGGCGATAGAGATACCGGAAAGCGCGAAACCGAGGTCGCCACGAGAGAAGCCCTGCTCAATCAGATAAGGCATCGCCAGCGCAAAGTTCTTACGAACCAGATAGTAAGCGGCATAACCGAAGAAGATGCCAATAAAGATCTGCCAACGTAATCGACGATACAACGGGTCGATTTCCGCCGCCGGCAAACGCGCTTTATGCGCTGCGGGTTTAAAAATACTTAACATATCAGCCTCCGTGGCCATTGCTGTTTCACTGACATCGACGCAAAAAATCTAATTTATTCACGTACTTCTAATTAGGTCGCGATGGTAGGCAAAGCGTAGAACTAATACTGTGAAATATCGCACATTTTGTTACAGATATATGACAAAATTTTCCAATGTGAGCACAAAATCACAGCAAACGCTCGAATTGCGCGCAAATATGCTCGAAATCAAACATTCCACACTATTGATATGGCTAAATGGTGTAAAACGAAAGTAGAGGACCGGAAGATGGCCGAGACGCAAGAATTTGATGCGCTGATTATTGGCGGCGGCGCCACAGGCGCGGGAATCGCCCGCGACTGCGCCCTGCGCGGGTTACGTGTGGCGTTGATTGAGCGGCACGATATCGCCACCGGCGCCACCGGCCGCAACCATGGTCTGTTGCACAGCGGCGCGCGCTATGCCGTCACCGATAGCGAATCCGCGCGCGAATGTATCAGCGAGAATCGCATTTTACGTCGCATCGCCCGCCACTGCATTGAACCCACCAACGGGCTGTTTATCACCCTGCCTGAAGATGACATGGCCTGGCAGCAAACCTTTATCCACGCCTGTCAGCAGGCCGGTATTGATGCTAAACCGCTTACCCCCGCTGAAGCATTGCGTCTGGAACCCGCGGTCAACCCTACGCTGCTTGGCGCCGTACAAGTACCGGACGGCACCGTCGATCCGTTCCGCCTGACGGCAGCCAATATGCTCGACGCCCGCGAACACGGTGCGCAGATCCTTACCGGCTGCGAAGTCACCGGTCTGCTGCGCCAGGGCGATCGCGTGTACGGAGTACAGATCTACGATCATCAACACCGCGAAGCGCGTAGCATTCGCGCACAGGTCGTCGTCAACGCCGCCGGGATCTGGGGCCAACGCATCGCGGAGTACGCCGATCTGCGCATCTCCATGTTCCCGGCAAAAGGCTCGCTGCTGATCCTCGATCACCGCATTAATAACCAGGTGATTAACCGCTGCCGCAAGCCGGCGGATGCCGATATTCTGGTGCCCGGCGATACCATTTCGTTGATTGGCACCACCTCGACGCATATTCCTTATGACGAAATTGACGATAACCGGGTGACGACGGAAGAGGTCGATACGCTGCTGCGCGAAGGTGAAAAACTGGCGCCGATCATGGGGCGTACCCGGGTGCTACGCGCCTACTCCGGCGTCCGTCCGCTGGTCGCCAGCGATGACGATCCCAGCGGGCGCAGCGTCAGCCGCGGTATTGTGCTGCTCGACCACGCCCCGCGCGACGGTATGGAAGGCTTTATCACCATCACCGGCGGTAAGTTGATGACCTACCGTTTGATGGCGGAATGGGCCAGCGACGCCGTCTGCCGCAAACTCGGCAATGCTGAGCCGTGCCGCACCGCGGAGCGCCCGCTACCGGGTTCGCAGGAAGCCACAGAAACCACGCTGAAAAAGATTATCTCGCTACCGACGCCGCTGCGCGGGTCGGCGGTGTATCGCCACGGCGACCGCACCCCAGCATGGCTCGGCGACAGCCGCCAGCACCGTAGCCTGGTCTGCGAATGTGAAGCGGTCACCGCCGGGGAAGTGCAGTACGCGGTAGAGAATCTAGCGGTGAAGAATTTGCTCGACCTGCGCCGCCGTACCCGAGTCGGCATGGGCACCTGCCAGGGTGAACTGTGCGCCTGCCGCGCCGCCGGACTGCTCCAGCGCTTCAACGTCGCCACCCCGGCGCAGTCGTTAACTCAGCTGTCGGAATTTCTCAATGAGCGCTGGAAGGGCGTTCAGCCCATCGCCTGGGGCGACGCGCTGCGCGAAAGTGAATTTACCCGCTGGGTCTACCTCGGCTTATGCGGACTGCAAAAGGAGCATCAGGATGAAATTTGATTGCGCCATCGTCGGCGGCGGACTGGCCGGGCTGTTGTGCGGGCTGGCGCTGAATCAACACGGCCTACGCTGCGTGATAATCAGCCGTGGGCAAAGCGCGCTGCACTTTTCCTCTGCTTCATTAGACCTGCTCTCGGCGCTGCCGAACGGCGATACCGTCACTGATGTCGTACAAGGTCTTCAGCAACTGGCCGTTCAGCTTCCTGAACACACCTACTCCCGCCTCGGCGCCGACGCGGTGCTCGAATACGCCAGACAGACCGAAGCGCTGCTGGCCGCCTGCGGCGCGAACATGCAAGGCGAAGCGCGCCGACCGCACCTGCGGGTAACGCCGCTGGGGACGTTGCGACCGGCGTGGCTGTCGCCGGAAGAGGTTCCGCTGGCGCCCATCGCGCAGCAACGCGTATGCATGGTGGGGATTAGCGGTTTTGCCGATTTTCAACCGCATCTGGCCGCCGCCGCCCTCGGACAGAGCGGAGTGGATGCCGCCGCGGCGGAGATTGATTTACCGCTGCTTGATGTGCTGCGCGATAACCCTACGGAGTTCCGTGCCGCCAACATCGCCCGCGTGCTTGATGATGAAAACCTGTGGCCTGCCCTGCAGTCCGCGCTGCTGCCGCTGGCGCAAGAGTACGAGCTGCTGATGATGCCCGCCTGTTTTGGGCTCGCGGATAATCGCCTCTGGCATTGGCTACAAGAACATCTGCCCTGCCCGCTGCGCCTGCTGCCGACGCTGCCGCCTTCGGTGCCGGGGATGCGCCTGCATAGCCAGCTTCAGCGCCAGTTCATCCGCACCGGCGGTACCTGGCTTGCCGGCGACGAGGTGGTGAAAATCAGCCATCAGCAGGGCACCGTCGAGGCCGTCTGGACGCGAAATCACGGC
This sequence comes from Klebsiella sp. SYXHC3, assembly GCF_057196925.1. Lineage (NCBI taxonomy): Bacteria > Pseudomonadati > Pseudomonadota > Gammaproteobacteria > Enterobacterales > Enterobacteriaceae > Klebsiella > Klebsiella sp. SYXHC3. The sequence continues at coordinate 1,335,608 of NZ_JBXUNG010000001.1, forward strand.
GATATCGCACTGCGTCCGCGCTTTACCGTGTTGGCGAGCGGTAGCTTTTTCAGTAACGGTCTCGTCGCCACCCGTGATAGCGTGCGCGAACCGATTCTCGGCCTTGATCTGCAGCAAACGCTGGCGCGCGATAGCTGGTATCAGCGTGATTTCTTCGCATCACAACCGTGGCAGCGCTTTGGTTTGAAGACTGACCCCATGCTGCGCCCACACCTGCTCGGCCAGCCGCTAACGAATCTTTTCGCTATCGGCTCGCTGCTCGGCGGTTTCGATGCCATTCAACTCGGCTGCGGCGGCGGCGTTTGCGCCGTCACCGCGCTGCATGCCGCCAGACAGATCCACGCCCTTGCAGGAGGCCGGTCATGAACGATACCCGCTTTGAAAGCTGCATAAAATGCACGGTTTGTACCACCGCCTGCCCGGTGAGCCGGGTAAATCCGCGCTATCCCGGCCCGAAACAGGCGGGGCCGGACGGCGAACGTCTGCGTCTGAAAGATGGCGCGCTGTACGACGATGCGCTGAAATATTGTATTAATTGCAAACGCTGCGAGGTGGCCTGTCCATCTGATGTGAAAATCGGCGATATTATTCAACGCGCGCGTGCGCAGTACAGCCAGCAAACACCGACCCTGCGCGATGCCATCCTCAGCCATACCGACCTGATGGGTACCCTTTCCACGCCTTTTGCGCCGCTGGTCAACGCCACAACGGGGTTAAAACCGGTACGCCGCCTGCTCGACGCGGCGCTGAAAATCGACCATCGCCGCACGCTGCCGAAATATGGCTTCGGCACCTTTCGCCGCGCTTACCGCCAGCTCGCCGCCGCACAGGCGCAGTACAGCGAGCAGGTGGCTTTCTTCCATGGCTGCTACGTCAACTATAACCACCCGCAATTGGGTAAGGATCTGATTCGCGTCGTCAACGCGCTGGGTACCGGCGTGCAGCTCTTATCAAAAGAAAAATGCTGCGGCGTCCCGCTTATCGCCAACGGCTTTTTTGACAAAGCGCGCAAGCAAGCGCACAGCAACGTCGCCGCCATGCGCGAAAACAGCTTGCCGATCATCGCCACCTCTTCAACCTGTACTTTTACCCTGCGCGATGAATATCCCCATATCCTGGATATCGATAACAGCGATCTGCGCGATCGGGTGGAGTTAGCGACCCGCTGGATTTGGAAACAGCTCGATGCCGGCAAAACCCTTCCATTGCGCCCGCTGCCGCTGAAGGTGGTCTATCACACCCCATGTCATATGGAAAAAATGGGCTGGTCGCTATACACCCTTGAGCTTCTGCGCCAAATCCCGGGCCTACAACTGGAAGTGCTGGATTCGCAGTGCTGCGGTATCGCCGGCACCTTCGGCTTTAAGTCGGAAAACTATTCGTCGGCGCAGGCGATTGGCGCGCCATTATTTCGCCAGATTGAGGAGAGCGGCGCGGACGTAGTGATTACCGATTGCGAAACCTGCAAATGGCAGATTGAGATGTCCACCAGCAAGCGCTGCGAACATCCCATTACTCTGCTGGCGCAGGCGCTGGGCGCGCCTGCCTGAATCAGTCGATAAACAGCGTCTCGACGACGTTGATCCAACCATGCTCGCCGCTGACCGGCTTACCGTCGAGCCAGCGGCGCAGCATATTCAGCGCCATCATGGCGCAGACTTCTTGCCGCACCGACAGCCCGTGGCGATTCACGCTGAACTTGACCCTCAGCGCGTGCGTACCTTCCGGCGTCGCCAGCACAAAGTTCAGGTAATCGGCCTCCTGACCGCTGACCGACAACGCCAGCCCGGCAAAATGGTTAACGCGCCGCTCGGCGGCCCAGCGCGCCGATTGCGCTAAGGTCTCCTCCTGCGCCGGCACCACTTCGCTGGCGAGAAGCGGCGCGTTCGCCCGCCTCAGCTGCAGCGCCAGCAGGCCGCTGGTGAACTGTTCGCTCAAGGTCAGGCTAAGCTGACGCTCCTGCAGGCAACGCGCGATCTGCACAGGTAAGCCTTCCGTGCCCTCAAAGATAAGGCTCTCTCCGGCTACCTTATGCACTTCCGGCCACAGCGCCAGCATCGCATCGCGCTGCTCGGCAGGACCGGTTAGTTTTAGCTCGATAATCGGCATTGACGAGCGATAGCCCATCACCACACCAGGGGGGAGCTGCAGGTGATTAAGGCTCTGCGCCAGCTCGCTTTCTGAACGTCCGAAGGTGGTTAAACGCAGACAGACAGGCGGCGACGGAAGCGTGAAGCGCGCACGTAAACGCGGTACGATCTCCTGCTCGACCATAACTTTAAATTCAGACGGCACGCCGGGGGTGAAAAACATCAGGCAGCGGTTGAGCTGTACGGCGAACCCGCAGGCAGTGCCCACCGGGTTATTGATCATTTCGGCGCTGGCGGGGATTTCCGCCTGCTTGCGATTGCTTTCCGCCATCGGCCGACCGCGCTCGGCAAAGAATCGCGTCATCGTCTCCAGCCATTCAGCGTTGAGGACCAACCCTTCTCCTTTCGCCGTCGCCGCCGCCAGCGCGCTAAGATCGTCGCTGGTCGGCCCCAGGCCGCCATTCACGATCAGCACATCCGCCTGTTCGCTGCGTTCGCGCAAAATAGCCACCAGCGCATCGAGGTCATCGCCGACGGTATTGCGGCGCGTTAACGGTAAACCCTGATTAAAAAAGTAATCCGCCAGCCAGGCGGCATTGGTATCGACAATCTGCCCATGCAGCACTTCATCGCCGGTGGACAGCATTTCCACTTGTAGCATTATGAACTCCAGCCTGATAAGTCGAATTACTATAGCGCAAAGGCGCGGGCTGGCGACGAAGAAATTTGGCGCGGCGGAAGGCCGCGCCGGAGGATTAGAAGCTGGCGCTGGCGCCGATGTACGGACCGTCGGCGATGGTGTTATCACGGTTGCCGTCTTTGCCCGCCAGGTTCAGGTAGCGATAACCTGCCTGGATGCTAAGCGGACGCATGATGGTCCAGCTGGCGCCAACGTTCGCTTCTTCATAGCTATCGATGCCGCTGGAGAGTGAATCAGGCGAGTAGTAATAGTCGCCGTACAGACGGAAGCTATCGCCGATTTTCCACTGCAGGCCGCCGCCGACCGCGGCCGCATAACCTTCATCGCCCTGCTTCGGATTGGTGTAGATGCCTTTGCCGCCCACGGTCGCCAGGAATGGTCCCAGCGGAATATTTAGACCCAGGCCTAAGCCCGCGGCGTCGCCGTCGTTATCGCTGTGCAACCAGTTGCCGGAAATAGCCAGGCCGGTGGATTCGGTACCGAAGCCAACGCCGAGGTTGGTATAGTGCTCGCCGGCTTCGCCGGTAACGCTAATAGCATGGGCCGCCGAGGAAACCATCATTACCCCGGCCAGGGCCATAAAAATGCTCTTTTTCATTATTTACTCTATCCAGAAAAGAAGAATCAAAGAAGTCCCGAAAAAACCTGAAAATTCTACTGCGCACCCGTCAGGAATCAATGACCTGGCGAAATGATTTTTCACAAGAGTGTAACCAGTTGCGTCTTTTTACAGCAATACCGCCGCGCATTTGCGAAAGAATGCAAATTCTGCCGAATTTAAATTCATCAGAATTATATTGAATTGAGTTGTATTGATTAAATAAATCTATATTAACCTGCGCGATCGCCGTCGCGCAGGCCGTTTGAAGGAAGCAGAAAAATTAATGGGTGAGCAGGGCCAGACGCTCCGGCGCAAGCCCCGTCAGCTTCGCCACCAGCGCCGTATTTCCCTTGCGGTTTGCCGAGGCGCCTCGCAAACTGTTTCCTCGATACCTGGCCCGACTCACTGCGAAGGAGAAAAATCATGCGTCAAAGGACGATTGTTTGCCCGCTAATCCAAAATGATGGCCATTACCTGTTGTGCAAGATGGCTGCCGACCGCGGGGTTTTTCCCGGACAGTGGGCGCTGTCCGGCGGCGGCGTGGAGCCGGGGGAAACTATTGAAGAGGCGCTGCGACGTGAAGTCCGCGAGGAGCTTGGCGAAAAATTACAGTTGACCCGCATCACGCCATGGAGCTTCCGCGATGATACCCGCGTGAAAACCTATGCCGATGGTCGCCAGGAAGAGATCTACATGATCTATTTGATTTTCGATTGCATAAGCGCCAACCGCGAGGTCACGATCAACGAGGAATTCGACGATTACGCGTGGGTGAAGGGCGAAGACCTGCAACATTACGATCTTAATGCCGCGACCCGCCTCACCCTCAGCCAGAAAGGGCTGCTTTAAACCACGGTCAACAGACGCAGCGTCACCTTCAATCCCCCCAGGCTTTCGCTGCGCGACAGCTGAGGCCGACTACGATGTAGACGCGCGATATCGTTAACCAGCGCCAGGCCAAGCCCGGCGCCGGGTATGCCGCCGACGTTATCGAGCCGGCGAAACGGCGTCAGCGCCTGGTTAATCAGGTTTTCATCAATGCCCGGGCCGCTATCCTCCACGCTCAGCGTGACGGCTTCGCCATCGCGATGCAGGCTCAGCGTCACCGTCCCGCGTGCCGGAGTGTAGCGAATCGCATTGTCGAGCAGGTTGGCGCACAGTTCCCCCAACAAAACGCCATCCCCCAAAACGTTCACCGGCGACTGTTCGCCCTCATAACCCAGATCGATGTTTTTACTGCGCGCCTGGGCAATACGCGAAAAACAGCTATGGTGCACGACCTCCTGCAGATCGACCGCGACAAACGCCTGCTCGCCCTGCTCCCGGCGTTTCACCGTCGCCAGTTGCAACAAACGTTCGGTGAGTAAAATCGTATCATCCAGCGTCGCGCGCATGGCCTGCAAACTCTCGCGCCACAGCTGCGGATCCTCGCTGGCCAGCGCCACCGAGGCCTGGGTTTTCAGAACCGCCAGCGGCGTTTTTAACTGATGGGAGGCATCGGCGCTAAAGCGCTCTTGCCGGGAGATCATCACCCGCAGGCGGTCAATATAGCGGTTAAAAGCCACGATCAGCAGCCGCGTTTCCGACCACGGCAGCAATTCCGGTAGCGGCGTCAGCAGGCCGGGTTCGCGGCGCACCATCAGCGCCGAGAGCTGACGCATTGGGCGCAGAACGCGGCGCAGTAGCCACCCCGCCAGTACCAACGTCAACAGCACTAATAAGCCCTGTGACACCCAGGATGAAAACAGCAGTTGTCCGGCCAGCCAGCGCCGCGACTGCAGCGTTTCGGCAATATAAATCTCCGCCATTCCGACGATGCCGCCTTCGTTGACCGGCTGCAGCAGGCGCGCTACGCGGATGGCCTGGCCGCGGTATTCGGTATGATAAAACCATGCCAGCGCCGGATAGAGCTGGGTTCGTGACGTGGCCGGCGGCATCGCCGGCAGATCGTCAAAACCGGAGATCACTTTCCCCTGCGGGTCGACCACCTTGTAATACAGCCGGTCGTTCATGTTGAGTTCAAAGCTGTCCAGCACCACCCAGGGCACATTGACCTCCAGATGACCGCCGCGCACTACCAGCCGCTCCGCCACGGTGCGCGCCGAGGAGAGCAGCGTACGATCGTAGGCCTGCGTCGCCGCCTGCAGCGCGCTCACGTAGCTATTGAATGCCGATAACCCCCACAACAGCGCCAGCGGCAGGCCGAGAAACAGCAGCAGTTGGGCATACAGCGACTGCGGTTTACCCCATTTCATGCGGCTCACACTCCAGCAGATAACCCAGCCCGCGTAGCGTAGTGATACGCACGTTACCCTGCTGGAGTTTCTTGCGCAGGCGGTGAATATAAAGTTCGATGCTTTCCGGGCTGACGTCGTCGCTGAGGCTAAACACCTGTTCAAATAGCTGCTGGCGGGAAACCGGACGGGTACGGCGAAACATCAGCACTTTCAACAGCGCCAGCTCGCGCGGCGTCAGGGACAACATCTCACCACGCAGCAGAAAATAGCCTTCATCGCGATATTCCAGATCGCCAAGCTGCTGCACCTCATGCACCTGCCCTTCGCTGCGTCGCAGCAGCGCCCGCAGCCGGGCATCGAGCTCCTCCAGCTCAAAAGGTTTGGGTAGGTAATCGTCGGCGCCGACGTTCAGCCCTTTCACCCGATCCGCTACCGCGCTGCGCGCGGTCAACAGCAGCACCGGCAGCGTTTGTCCACGCTTACGCAACCGCTGTACCACCTCGAGACCATCTAAGCCCGGCATACCGATATCCAGCACCGCCAGCGCATATTTTTCGCTTTGCAGCAGGTGATCCGCCGCCCGGCCATCAAAAACGCAATCCACGGCAAAACCGCCCTGCACCAGCGCTTTTTCCAGCCAGTGAGCCAGCTCACGGTTATCCTCGGCTAATAAGAGACGCATATCACATCCTGTAAAGTTGCTGTCGCATTGAAAGGGAAATGAAAGGTAACTGTTTTAACAATCACGCAACCGAATCGCCACATGTCGGTTCACATAATCAGAAAAACATTCCCTGTACCTACTGAGGAAGCCTATGAAAACGCCATTTTTCCGCCATCTTAGCGCCATCGCGCTGTGCCTCTGTACAACCACCGCTTTCGCGGCGCAAGCCCCGTCCCGCACCGAATGTATCGCCCCCGCCAAACCCGGCGGCGGCTTTGACCTCACCTGTAAACTGATTCAGGTGAGCCTGATGGAAACCGGCGCGATCGAGAAACCGATGCGCGTTACCTATATGCCCGGCGGCGTCGGCGCAGTAGCCTACAACGCCATCGTCGCCCAGCGCCCGGCAGAGGCCGGAACCGTGGTCGCCTTTTCCGGCGGCTCGCTGTTGAATTTGTCACAGGGCAAATTCGGCCGCTACGGCGTTGATGACGTACGCTGGCTGGCCAGCGTCGGTACCGACTACGGCATGATTGCCGTGCGCGCCGATTCGCCATGGAAAGACCTGAAGTCATTCATGAGCGCAATGGAGAAAAATCCCGCCACTATCGTCATTGGCGCCGGGGCCTCCATCGGCAGCCAGGACTGGATGAAAGCGGCGCTGCTGGCGCAAAAAGCCAACGTTGACCCGCACAAGATGCGCTACGTCGCCTTTGAGGGCGGCGGCGAGCCGGTAACCGCCCTGCTCGGCAACCATGTGCAGGCGGTCTCCGGCGATCTAAGTGAAATGGTGCCGTACCTGCAGGGAAATAAGATCCGCGTCCTGGCGGTCTTCTCCAACGAACGTCTGCCGGGCGCGCTGGCTGATGTTCCTACCGCTAAAGAGCAGGGCTATGACCTGGTCTGGCCGATTATTCGCGGCTTCTTTATGGGCCCGAAAGTAAGCGATGCCGACTACCAGTGGTGGGTTGATGAATTCACTAAACTGCAGCAAACCGATGAGTTCAAAAAGCAACGTGAACTGCGCGGCCTGTTTGAATTCAACATGAACGGCAAGGAACTCGATACCTATGTAAAACAGCAGGTCAGCGATTATCGCGAACAGGCGAAAGCCTTTGGCCTGGCTAAATAATCCGCGGAGGCGCTAATGAGCGATCGTATCTTTGCCGGAGTCTGGCTGTTGTTATGCATTGGCGGCCTGTTTATCGCCTGGCAGATCCACAGCGAATACTCGTATGAACCCGTCGGCCCGCGCCCTTTCCCGTTGGGCATTATCGGCCTGATGCTGCTGTGTTCTGCGCTGATGCTGCTGCGTCGCCCGGACGCCATCGAGTGGCCGGGACGACATGTCCTGCAACGGCTGTTAACCATGGTCGTGGTGCTGGTGGTCTATGCCTGGGGATTTGAATGGCTGGGCTTTCCGCTGGCGACCGCGCTACTGACGGCGGTGATCGGCCTGCTATTCGGCGCCACGCTACCGGCGGCAGGCATTGCCGGCGTGGTGATGGGCGTCTCGTTATGGTACGCCTTCGATACCTTACTTGATGTGACTCTGCCGCTTGGCGTCTGGTTAAATTAACGGAGAAGCTTATGGATACCTGGATCTATCTGTCGCAGGGTTTCGCCGTCGCCATGACGCCGGAAAATCTGCTTATCGCCCTCATCGGCTGCTTTGTCGGAACCATCGTCGGGCTACTGCCCGGCCTCGGGCCGATTAACGGCGTCGCCATTCTGCTGCCGCTGGCCTTTGCCCTGCACCTGCCCGCGGAATCGGCGCTGATCCTGTTGGCGACGGTCTATATCGGTTGCGAATATGGCGGGCGTATTTCGTCTATCCTGCTGAACGTGCCCGGCGATGCCGCCGCCATCATGACGGCGCTTGATGGCTATCCCATGGCGCAGCAAGGGCGCGGCGGCGTCGCGCTGTCGATTTCCGCCGTCAGCTCTTTCTTCGGTTCGCTTATCGCGATCGGCGGCATTATTCTGTTCGCGCCGCTCCTCGCCCAGTGGTCGCTGGCGTTCGGCCCAGCGGAATATTTCGCGCTGATGGTGTTTGCCATCGCCTGCCTCGGCAGCATGATGGCGCAAAACCCGCTGAAGTCGTTCCTCGCGGCGTTAATCGGTTTGGGCCTGGCGACGGTGGGCGTGGATGCCAACACCGGGGTTTACCGCTTTACCTTCGACAGCGTCCATCTCTCCGATGGCGTTCAGTTTATAGTGGTGGTTATCGGTCTGTTCTCCGTTTCCGAGATCCTGTTGATGCTGGAGAGCACCAGCGGCGGGCAAACGCTGGTGCGTAAAACCGGGCGCATGCTATTTAACACCAAAGAGGCCGCGCAGTGCGTCGGCGCGACCCTGCGTTCTTCCGTGGTGGGTTTCTTCGTCGGTATTCTGCCCGGCGCCGGGGCGACCATCGCCAGCGCCATCACCTATATGACGGAGAAAAAAATCAGTGGTAATAGCGATAACTTCGGCAAGGGGGATATTCGCGGCGTAGCGGCGCCGGAAGCCGCGAATAACGCCTCCGCCTGCGGTTCGTTTATTCCAATGCTGACGCTCGGCGTGCCTGGTTCCGGGACCACCGCGGTCATGATGGGCGCGCTGACGCTATATAACATTACGCCCGGCCCGGCGATGTTCACCGAACAGCCGGATATCGTCTGGGGGCTCATCGCCGCGCTGCTTATCGCCAACGTGATGCTGCTTATTATGAACATTCCGCTTATTGGCCTGTTCACCCGCATGCTGACGATCCCGCTATGGTTCCTGGTACCGGCCATCGCCGCCGTTTCCGCCGTCGGCGTCTATGCGGTGCACAGCACCACCTTTGACCTGTTGCTGATGGTTGGCCTCGGCGTGCTCGGCTACATCATGCGTAAAATGCACTTTCCGATGTCGCCGCTGATCCTCGGTTTTGTGTTGGGCGAGATGCTGGAGCAGAACCTGCGCCGCGCGCTATCGATCAGCAACGGTAATCTGGCTATCCTCTGGGAAAGCGGCGTAACCAAAACATTGCTGATACTGGCTGTCGCCGTCCTGGTGGTACCGCCGCTGCTGCGTCTGAGACGTAAACAGCGCCAGCGCCGCGCCGAGGCTAATATCGGCTAAACCGGCGAATTGACCCATTCGCGCAGCGCCCGGCGCGAAATCTTAATCCCGCCGTTCTTTAACGTTTCCGGCAGCCGTAGCCACTGTACCGGCTGCTGGAAACGCGCTAACCGTTCAGCGCTCCATGCCACCAGCGTGGCCATTTCGCAGCCATCCTCGCATTCAACCACCGCCACCGGGCGTTGGCCGTATTCGATATCATCCTGCGGCACAATAAACACCTGCTGAACCTGCGGATGGGCGAGTATCACGCGCTCAACCTCCTCCGGCTGAATGCCTTCGCCGCCGCTAAAAAAGAGATTATCCAGCCGCCCAATAACCGACAGCCGACCGGCACGTAACGCTCCGCGATCGCGCGTCGCAAACCAGCCTTCATCGTTGGTTAATGGCAGCAGTTGACCATCGCGCCAGTAGCCTGCGGCCATGCTCGCCGCCCGCAGCCAGATCTCGCCGGCGACAATTTTTACCTCCCGTCCCGGCAGCGCTTCGCCCACATCCGCCGCTCCGTCGGCCTCTTTGGCGCAGACCGTGGAGGCGAATTCGGTGAGGCCGTAGCCGCAGAAGCTGCGTATTCCCTGCGCTCGCGCCCTTTCGGTCAGCTCGACGGGGATCGCCGCGCCGCCAAGCAGCACCGCCTTGAGTGAAACATCGACATCGCCATTTAGCAGGCGCCATAGCTGAGTCGGTACCAGCGAAGCATGGGTACAGCCCCGCAGCGCCTGCTCCAGCGGTTGTCTATCGCGCACCGTCAGCCGCGCGCCAGCCAGCAGCCAGCGCCAGATGATCCCCTGCCCGGAGACATGGAACAACGGCAGCGACAGCAGCCAGTCGTCTTCCGCGGCAAACGGCATCAGCGCCAGTACGCCAGCGGCGCTGGCCAGATGGGCGCTGGCGCTATGTACCGCCGCCTTCGGCAGGCCGGTTGAGCCGGAGGTTAACGTCATCGACACCAGCCGTTCGCCATGCCAGCAAACGGTACAAGCGCCTTCTGCCGCCTGCAGAGTTAACGCCGGTAAATTCTCCGGCAGCGTATCACCGTTAAGCACCAGTTGATGCTGTATGGTTAACGCAGGCAACAGTTCCTGCAGCAATGCCGTAGGCAACTGCGGATTAAGCGGCAGCACCCGCGCCCCGCACTGCAGCAGCGCCAGCCAGGCGAGTAGCGTCTCCGGCTGGTTGTAGGCCCGTAGCGCCACGCCCTGACCTTCCAATACGCCCTGCGCGGCAAAACCAGCCGCCAGCGCGTCAATCCGCGCGCATAGCTCACGCCAGGTCAACGCCTGGTCATTCAGGCGTAGCGCCTGCGACTCGCCGCGTAACTGACGCCAGTGGCGCCACGGCCAATCGGAAAACATCACAGCAGTTGCTCCAGCTCATCAGCATTGAAAATTGGCAGCGTACTCTCCGGCCACGCCCGCACCAGCTGCGCGCCCATCAGCGCCAGCGTATCGAGTCCGGGGATAGTCTGCGGAGTCAGCCAGGCGGCAATCCTCGCCAGTTGCGTTAACCCCAGGCTGGACTCGATCGACGAGCTAATCACCGCGCTCAGCCCCAGCGCATGCGCCGCGGCGACCTGTTGCTGAACCTTTTGCAAGCTGCCGGTCAGCGTCGGTTTGATCACCACCGCGCTCACGCCGGGCTCGGCGACAAAGCGGAAATCCGCCTCGCGCAGGCTTTCATCCCAGGCGATAGCAATACCGGTCTGCTGGCTGAATTCACGCGAATCGTCGCGGCTTTTGCACGGTTCTTCGAGAAAGGCAATGCGCTGGCGATAGGCCGGATTAACATATTTGGCGAACTGCTGCGCTTTGATCGGCGTCCACGCCCGGTTGGCATCCAGCCGCAGCTGCAGATCGGGGATCGCTTCCAGCAGCAGATTCACCACCATGCCGTCGCGTACCGCCTCCCACAACCCCACTTTCACCTTAGCGACTTTCTCGCCGGGCATCGCCGCCAGTTTGGCGAACAGTTCATCCGGGTCGCCGGAACAGAGCGGCGCCGCGCGATAATCCGCCGCCTGTGGTAGCTCGCCGCCAAGCTCCGCCTGCGCGCAGCTAATACCAAAAGCGACGGAGGGCTGCATAGGAAGCGGCGGCTCGGCGCCGTCGCGCCAGGCCCGCGCCCACGCCAGCAGTGCCATTTGCGCCTCTTCCAGCGTTTCGTCACTGAATCCCGGCAGGGGAGAAATTTCCCCCCAGCCTTCGCGTTCACCCTCCTGCAGACGGATGAACAGCCCGTCGCGGGTTTTTAACCGCCGTTCGCGCAGAACCACGCCCGCGTCCATCGGTATCTGCCAGCGGTAAACCTGCGAAACGCGCATTATGGATTCCGTTTAAATTTGCTGAAGTCCGGCTGACGTTTCTGGTTAAAAGCGTTACGTCCTTCCTGCCCTTCTTCCGTCATGTAGAACAGCATGGTGGCGTTACCCGCCAGCTCCTGCAGCCCGGCCTGGCCATCGCAGTCGGCATTCAACGCCGCTTTCAGGCAGCGCAGCGCCATCGGGCTGTTTTGCAGCATTTCACGACACCAGCGCACGGTCTCTTTTTCCAGATCCGCCAACGGGACCACGGTATTCACCAGCCCCATATCCAGCGCCTGCTGGGCGTCGTACTGACGGCACAGGAACCAGATTTCACGCGCTTTTTTCTGCCCGACGATACGCGCCATATAGGAAGCGCCCCAGCCGCCATCAAAGGAGCCGACTTTTGGCCCGGTCTGGCCAAAGATGGCATTATCCGCCGCGATGGTCAGGTCGCACATCATGTGCAGTACGTGGCCGCCGCCGATAGAGTAACCGGCGACCATCGCCACAACCGGTTTCGGGCAGGTGCGGATCTGGCGCTGGAAGTCGAGCACGTTGAGATGGTGAACGCCGGAGTCGTCCTGATAGCCGCCGTAGTCGCCGCGGACTTTCTGGTCGCCGCCGGCGCAGAAAGCTTTATCGCCTTCACCGGTCAGCACGATGACGCCGATATTGTCGTCATAGCGGGCATCCGCCAGCGCCTGAATCATCTCTTTGACGGTCAGCGGACGGAAGGCGTTGCGCACCTGCGGACGATTGATAGTGATTTTAGCAATCCCGTCAGTCGATTTTTGATAACGAATATCGGTATAGCCTTCTGAGCAATCGTGCCATTCAACGGGGGCGTAGAGCATTGCTTCATCAAGAGAGATCATAGAATGTCCTTCAGTTAACTTGCCAGAATCTGCGCCAGACAGGCAATCACCGCCGCGGGGTTGTCCCGGTGCGCGTTGTGTCCGGCATGGTGAATGATATGGATATCGGCGGCGAGCGCTTGCGCGATAGCGCGAAACTTCGCGTCGCGTTCGCCGCACAGGTAGTGAAAAGGAAAATCGCGAGCCTGCAGAGACGGGCGCAAATCGGCCTGCCGGGCAAGGGAGGTCGCCTCCAGCATCGCCGCCAGCGTAGCGCCGTTATTGCGGCGACGTAGGGTGACCAATGACTCGCGCTGCGCCGCATTCAGCGAAGCGAAAACCGGCTGCTGATACCAGTCGGCGAAGACCTGCACTAACGGCTCGCGGCGAAAACGTTCCGCCCAGGCGCTATCGTTGCCGCGCCGCGCCTGCCGCGACACTTCGTCCTGTAGGCCCGGATGTCCGCCCTCAACGATCAGGCCGCGCAGGCCCGCGCGCGGCTGGCAAGCGAAGTTCATCGCCACCCGGCCGCCCAGGGAGTAGCCTACCAGCCAATAATCAAGGATGTTGTAACTATTTAGCGTAGCCTGCAGTAATTCGCTAACCCCGGCAAAGCCATCAACCGCGATATCCGCCGATCCACCGTGCCCCGGCAGATCGAGATACAGCCGCGGCCAGGCCGGAAACGCTTCGCCAACCGTACGCCACTCGTCGCGGTCTCCGGAAAAGCCGTGCAGGAATACCAGCCAGGGATAACCCGGCTGGCCGCTTTCAACCGCCGCGTTGAGCGTCACAGGCGGCTTACCTGCGCCAGCAGTTGCTGAAGGGTCTGCGTACCGTCGGTCTCGTTAACCGCCAGCTCAATCACCGTCGCCCCGGCGCGGCGCCACGCGCCTGCCAGCGCCTCATCCAGCGACTGCCAGTCATCAGGGCGGTGATAAGCCAGACCGAACATCGCCGCCGCGTGGCTGAAATCCACGTCCTGCGGCATTAAATAGAACTGGCGGCGCTCGTCCTGCGGCGTCGGCAGCATAGAGAAAATCTGCCCGCCGTTATTATTGACCACGATCAGCACCAGCGGCGCCGACGCCTGGCGCAGCAGGGCCAGCGAGTTGAGATCGTATAACGCCGAAAGATCGCCGACGATCGCAAGCGTAGGCCGGGCGCTCGCCCGCTGCACGCCGGCGGCGGTCGCCAATAGGCCATCGATGCCGCTGGCGCCGCGATTACTGTAGACCGGATAACCCGCCGGCAGTTGCCCCAGCGCGTCTATCAGGCGTACCACTAAACTGTTGCCAACAAACAGCTGTCCCTGATCCGGCAAATAGCGCCGAATGCGCTGCGCCAGCTGCGCTTCGCCAAAAGGCTCGTTGCTGGCGACCGCGGCCTGCCACGCCTGCCCGGCAAGCTGCGGGATCACCGTCGCCCACGGCTGACGTTTCTCCGCCGGATGCAGTTCGAGCCAACGTTCAACGCTTGAGAGCAGACGGCGACCGCGGTGCTGCGCCGGATCGAGGCGACCGCGCAGATTATCCACCAGCCAGTATTCATCCGGCTCGCAGGTCGCCTGCCACTGGAGCACGCGTTTGCCGGTCAGACTGCTACCGAGTTGCACGACGATTTGCGCCTGCGCAAGTTCGCTGACCGCTTTACCGTTGCCCAGCCACAGGTCGGCGCACGGCAACGGCTGCCCGGTCTGCGACAGGACATCGCCAATCAGCGGCCAGCCGAGTGTCTGCGCCCATTCAGCCACTTTTTTACCTTCCGCGGCGCTCATCCTGCCCGCGACCACTACGCCGCGTTTTTGCCGCCAGAAGAACCAGTCGCGCTGTTTCTCACTCTCCATCTGCAGCGCCTGACGCAGCCAGGGCTTATCGCTCTGCCACCAGTCGCCGAGCTGCTGTTGCCACTCTAGCCCGGTATCGTCCATATCGCCATACAGGGGCTCAGCGAACGGGCAGTTGATATGTACCCCGCCGGCATGCAGCTCGCCCAGCGACTGATCGATGGTCGAGACCAACCAGCGGGCGGAAATATCCTGCGAAGGACGCGGTAAAGAAACGGTCTGCGCAGGATGAGAAGCAAACATTCCCGGTTGGCGGATGGCCTGATTGGCGCCGCAGTCGATAAGCTCCGGCGGGCGGTCGGCGGTCAGCAGGATCAGTTTTTCACCCGTCAGGCCCGCTTCAATCAGCGCCGGATAGAGATTCGCAGTTGCGGTTCCGGAGGTCACAATCACCGCCACCGGCTGGCGGCTGGCCTTCGCCAGTCCCAGCGCCAGGTGGCCAAGACCACGTTCGTCAAAATGAGTATGATGAATAAAAGCGCGGTTTTCCGCCGCCGCCAGGGTTAAGGGCGTCGAGCGCGAGCCTGGGGCAATGCAAATGTGCTGCACGCCGTGGCGGGTTAAAGCTTCAAGGATCACCGCCGCCCAGCGTCGGTTAAATGCGCTTACTGACATGAAATTGTCCGGTATCAAATATTGATGCTAAGTATAGATAAGGCAGAGTTGCGTCGTTTTGATATACGTCGTCTCTCTACGTTTCTGAAAGTAATAACGTTCGTAATCCCGCCGCTTTATTTTCTATTTCTTGCCACTCCTGCTGCGGGTCAGATCCGCTGACAATACCGGCCCCGGCATACAGCCTCAGAGTGTCGTTTTCGACTTTTGCCGAACGCAGCGCCACGCAAAACTCGCTTTGCGCCAGTGAAAGATAACCTGCGGAGCCGGCATACCATTCGCGGGTGAAAGGCTCATGGCGGCGGATGAACGCCAGCGCCGCCTGGCGCGGCAGCCCCGCCACCGCCGCGGTAGGCTGCAGCTGCAGCAGACAGCGGCTGTCGTCGGGCTCAGCCAGTTCGCACCAGATACAGCGCCGGAGATGCTGCACCTTACGCAGGCGTACGACCTGCGGCGGCAGAACGTCAAGCGTCGGCGACTCGCCCTGCAAACGCTGGCAGATATCCTCCACCACCAGCATATTTTCCCGCTGGTTTTTATCGTCTTTCATTAGCCAATCGGCCAACTGCTGCGCCCGGGCGTCATCGTGATGATTAGCGACGGTGCCCGCCAGCGCTTCGGTGCGCAGCAGCGCGCCGCGTCGCCGCCACAGCCGTTCTGGCGTGGAGCCGAGAAACGCCTGCTGTGGGCTAAAGGCCATCAGGAAGTGAAAACAGTTAAGATTGCTGCGCCGACTGGCCGCCATTATGGCAAACGCCTGCAGCGGCGCGCTAAAGCGTAAATCCGTGACCCGCGCCAGCACAACCTTATCCATTTCGCCGGCGCCGATTGCCTGCGTCGCCTGCGTAATCAGCTCGCGCCACTGCGGGTATTCTGGCGCATGCTGCTCGCTTTGCAGCGGTGGCATCGATGCCGCCGTCGCCTGCCCGCTATTTAATGATTGGAGAAACGCCCGCGCGGCGGCCGCGTCGTCAAGCAGCGAGGTCGCGCTGTGTACCACCAGCCGCAAAGTCGCTTTGCCGCCCAGGCGGCGCCACTCCAGCCGCGGCAGAAACAGATGACCCTGCTGCGGATCGAACGCATTCAGCCCGCTGATGCGCAGATCTTCCCGCCCCTGCGCGCATAAAAAATCATGCGCCGCGGACAAAGAGGCAAAGGTGGTTACTGCCCCCAGCGCCGCCAGCTCTTCATCGCCGTTACGCTGCTGCCAGTAGAATTGCGGCCAGCACGGCTGATGCGCGCACCACAGTAACGGGTCGAAGGCGTCGTTTAACGGGAATGGGATATCAAAAATTCGCGTGCCGGGTGACGGAGGGAAATCTCCAGCCAGGCAGCCCAGCAGGCTTTCCAGCGCGGTGGAAACAGACAGCACGCGAACCTCCACGAAATTAAAAACCCCACATTATAAAGGGTAGCTGCGATAAATAGCAGTACCCATCATGAGGGAGCGAACCTTAACAGGCCCGGCGAACGCCAGCCACTGGATTCGCTACAGGAGGAAAAGTATAGATAATTGATAGCGATACGCTATTACTATTTAGCTTCTTAATGAGTTGTGATGTCACGCGCCATACCGATATGGGCAATACCGTCCTCATCGTATACCTCCGTCACCGGCACAAAACCAAAGCTGGCATAAAATTTCTGCAGATGCGCCTGCGCCCCAAGATAAATCGCCTTCTGCGGCCAGTTCTGCCGGCAGCTGGCCAGCGCCTGCTCCATCAGCTGGTAGCCCAGCTTCTCGCCGCGCACGGACGGGCTAACGATAACCCGACCGATCACCACCGGTTCGAACTCCTCTTCGCTTTTGAGGATCCGCGCATAGGCCACCAGCTCTCCGTCGCGCCAGCCGAGCAGATGACGGTTCTCACCGACTAAATCATCGCCGTCGATATCCTGATAGACGCAGCGTTGTTCGACGACAAACACCGCGCTGCGCAGCTTCAGCAAGGCGTACAGTTGAGCAACGGTGAGCTCGCTGTGATGTAAATCCTGCCAGGTCATCATTTGTGACTCCTTATTGATATACTGATGCTTTACCACTCGCCTGAGGACACTGGACGATGGAATTAACATTTTTGGGGACATCCGCCGGCGTGCCGACCCGTACGCGTAATATGACGTCGATAATACTGAATTTGCAACAACCCACCAGCGCTGAAATGTGGTTGTTTGACTGCGGCGAAGGCACCCAGCATCAGTTTCTCCATACCCCTTACCACCCAGGCAAACTGAATAAAATTTTCATCACTCACCTGCACGGCGATCATCTGTTCGGCCTGCCCGGCCTGTTGTGCAGCCGCTCGATGCAGGGAAATTCGCTGCCGCTGACGGTTTACGGGCCAATAGGGATTAAAGAATTTATCGAAACCGCACTACGCCTGAGCGGCTCGTGGACCGATTATCCGCTCACTATCATCGAAGTCGGCCCCGGCCTGGTCTTCGACGAAGATGGCTATCGGGTCAGCGCGTACCCGCTCAGTCATCCGGTGGAGTGCTACGGCTACCGCATCGAACAGCATGACAAGCCCGGAACGCTCGATGCCGCCCAACTGATTGCCGATGGCGTGCGTCCGGGGCCGCTGTTCCATCAGCTCAAGCTCGGCCAGCGTGTTGAACTGGAAGATGGCCGGGTCATCGACGGTAGCCGCTATCTGGGACCATCGACGCCGGGTAAAACGCTGGCCATTTTTGGCGATACCGCCCCCTGCCCGCAGGCGCTGGAGATGGCGCGCAGCGCGGATGTGATAGTCCACGAAACCACGCTTGAGCAGGCGATGGCGGAGAAAGCCAATAGCCGTGGCCACTCTTCCAGTCAGCAAACCGCGGCGCTTGCCAAAGAAGCGGGGGTCGGCACGCTAATCGCCACCCACTTTAGCTCGCGCTACGATGCCGAAGGCTGCCTGCGTATGCTGGCGGAATGCCGGGAGATTTTCGCCAATACGCTACTGGCGGAAGATTTTATGGTCTATCGGCTGGCGTAAACCGCAGGCATAAAAAAACCGCCGACAAGTCGGCGGTTTTTTATTTATAGCGCAGATTACATCAGCGGCGTCGCCAGCTGCACGATGCTAATCAGCGGCTGCGGCCACACGCCGAGCACCAGCACCAGCAGCGCGGAGATCAGCACTACGATACCGCCGGCGCTGTACTGCCAGTTTGACGGCGCATCGCGGTTCAACTGCTCCGGGGCGCTGAGGTACAGGCTGACGGCAACGCGCAGATAGTAGTAGAGACCAATCGCCGAGCCGATCACGACCGCGGCAACCAGCCACCACAGGTGCGCATGCACACCGACGGCCAGCACGTAGAACTTACCGATAAAGCCGAGGGTCATCGGGATACCGGCCAGCGACAGCATCATCACCGTCATTACCGCCGACAGGATCGGACGGTGCCAGAAAAGACCACGGTAGGAGAACAGCGAGTCAGCATCCGGACCGCGGTACGGGCTGGACATCAGGCTGACCACGCCGAACGCGCCGAGGCTGCTGAACAGATAACCGGCCAGGTAGACGCCAACGGCTTCCATCGACATTTCGCCGCTCTGCAGGGCGATTAACGCCACCAGCAGATAGCCAAGGTGTGAGATGGAAGAGTAACCGAGCAGACGCTTAATGTTGGTCTGGCTCAGCGCCATCAGGTTACCGAAGATGATAGAGGCGAAGGCGATCAGGCCCAGCACCACGCGTACCGCTTCACTGTCGCCCACCGGCATGTACAGGAACAGACGCATCACCACGCCGAAGATGGCAATCTTGCTGGCGGTCGCCAGGAAGGTGGATACCGGCGCAGGCGCGCCCTGGTATACATCCGGCGTCCACAGGTGGAACGGCACCAGCGACAATTTAAAGCCAAGACCGACGATCATCAGACCGAGGCCCGCCAGCAGAAGCGGCTCGTGCAGCGCGTTGTCAGCCAGGCTCTTGCCCAGCGCGAGGAAGGACAGGTTACCGGAATTCGCATACACCAGCGCCATACCGAACAGCAGGAAAGACGAGGCTGCCGCGGAGAGGATGGTGTATTTGATGCTCGCTTCCAGCGAACGTTTCTGGCGGAAGGCGTAACCGACCAGGCCGAACAACGGCAGCGAAATCAATTCGATACCGAGGAACAGCGAGGCCAGGTGATTGGCGCCGGCCAGCAGAATGCCACCCAGTGCGGCGATCAGCACCAGCAGGTAGAACTCTTCTTTATTGTCCTTGTAACCCTCAAGCCATGGGTAGGCGAAAGTACAGGTCGCGAGGCTCGCCAACAGCACCAGCCCGGTATAGAGCATCGAGTAACCGTCAACGCGGATCAGCGGGGTGACGTCCATCGCCCCGTTCTGACCAACAAACCAGAGCGAGACCAGCGCGGCGTTAAGTCCGAGAACCGACAACGTGGCATTGAGAAAATGATTGCGTCGCCACGCAATGGAGAGCATCACAACCACCACCGTCAAGCCGACGATCAGCAGCGGTAGCAGTGCGATCAGTTGTTGTGGAGTTATTGTCATGGCGAATTACGGCCTTGTAGTAGAAACAGAATTAACAAACCACTGCTGAATGTTGCTCATCGCAGCATGCGAGGTGTCGAGAATCGGCTGCGGGAAGAAGCCCAACAGCACCAGCAGCACCACCAGCAGCAGGATGATAGACAGTTCACGCAGGGACATCCCCGGCAGCTCTTTCGTCGCGATTTCGCTTTTCGCCTTACCGAAGTAGGCGCGATGCAGCATCGACAGCGAGTAAACGGAAGCGAATACCAGACCAAAGGTCGAGATAACGGTAATCACCGGCACCACTTTATAGCTGCCGAACAGAATCATAAATTCGCCGACAAAGTTACCGGTGCCCGGCATCCCCAGGGTGGCGACAGCGAAGAACATCGACATCGCCGGCAGCCATTTAATTTTGCTCCACAAGCCGCCCATCTGGCGCATATCGCGGGTGTGCAGACGTTCGTACAGCTGGCCGCACAGAATGAACAGACCCGCCGCGGACAGACCGTGGGCAATCATCTGAATCACCGCCCCTTGATAAGCCAGCTGGCTACCGGTGTAGATAGCAATCAGCACGAAGCCCATGTGGGAAACGGAGGTGTAAGCAATCAGACGTTTGATATCGGTCTGGGCGAAGGCCATCCACGCGCCGTAGAAGATACCGATCACGCCCAGCCACATGGCGATTGGCGCAAACTCGGCGGAAGCGTTCGGGAACAGCGGCAGCGCAAAGCGCAGCAGACCGTAGGCCGCGGTTTTCAGCAAGATGCCCGCGAGGTCGACGGAACCGGCCGTCGGCGCCTGGGAGTGGGCGTCCGGTAGCCAGCCGTGCAGCGGTACTACCGGCATTTTCACCGCGAAGGCGATGAAGAAGCCGAGCATTAGCATGTATTCCACGCCGTGAGACATCGGAGTTTTCAGCAGCTCTTCATAGTTGAAGGTCCACACGCCGGTGGCGTTGAAGTGGACGAATGCCAGCGCCAGAATGGCGATCAGCATCACCAGACCGCTCGCCTGGGTATAGATGAAGAACTTGGTGGCCGCCGTGATACGCGTTTTACCGTCAGAGGCTTTGTGCCCCCACAGCGCGATCAGGAAGTACATCGGCACCAACATCATTTCCCAGAAGAAGAAGAACAGGAACATGTCGATGGCGAGGAATACCCCGATGACGCCGCCCAGGATCCACATCAGGTTGAGGTGGAAGAAGCCCTGGTACTTTTCGATTTCGCGCCAGGAACAGAGCACCGCCAACACGCCGAGCAGGCCGGTCAGCACCACCATCAGCAGCGACAGACCGTCAATCGCCAGATGGATGCTAATGCCGAAACGTGGGATCCACGGCAGCACGAATTCCGACTGCCACTGCGGAATCCCCGCGGATTGCGTCAGAGAATAGCCGCCCTGCATCCACAGCTGCAGGCCAAGCACCAGCGTCAGTCCCATGGTAATCAGCGCGATCCAGCGCGGCAGTTTCACGCCAAAGCGTTCAGTCTGCCAGCACAGGAAGCCGCCAATAAAGGGGATTAATATTAGCCAGGGTAATAACATGGCGATTTTTATTCCTTGTTAAAGTCCCGTTCAGGACCGATTTTCAACGAATTCGACTACATTCACGTTTGAGGGCGGTTTGTTGTGTCGGGTGGCGCTTCGCTTACCCGACCTACGGTTTCGTAGGCCCGGTAAGCGAAGCGCCACCGGGCAAAACCGCGCGCTCAAATCAACGCAGTACCATCAGCAGAGCCAGCACCACCACCGCGCCAATGCTCATTGAAGCCACATACCAGCGCAGATAGCCGTTCTCGCTCACCAGCAGACCTTTGCCTGCGAAGCGGGACAGAATCGCCGGGATATTCATCAACGAGTTCAGCGGATCGCTCTTCAGCAGCCAGGCAATGCCGAGGAATGGTTTGACGAACACTTTGTCGTATAACCAGTCGAAGCCCCAGGCATGGAACCACCAGGTGCCGAAGAAGCGGCCAGGCGCGCTGTTGGCGATGGAAGTCACCAGCGTACGTTTGCCCAGCCACAGCCATGCGGCGATCAGGATGCCGGCGATAGCGATAATCCCGGAGGTGATTTCCAGCGTCATCACGCTACCGTGAGCGAGCTCAGTGGTCTGCGGCAGTACGCCTTCCAGCGGCGGCACAATCAGCGCGCCAACGAAGGTGGACAGAATCAGCAGCACAATCAGCGGCAGGTGGTGGGTAATCCCCTTCCCTGCGTGCGCGTGAATTTGCTCTTTACCGTGGAACACGATGAAAATCATACGGAAGGTATACAGCGAGGTCATAAAGGCGCCGACCAGGCCCGCTACCATCAGATTGATATGACCGTTGGCCATCGCGCCAGCCAGAATCTCATCCTTACTGAAGAAGCCTGCGGTGATAAGCGGCAGAGCGGACAGCGCCGCGCCCCCCACCAGGAAGCAGACATAAACCAGCGGAATGGATTTGCGCAGGCCGCCCATCTTGAAGATGTTCTGTTCATGATGGCAGGCGAGGATCACCGAACCGGACGACAGGAACAGCAGCGCTTTAAAGAACGCGTGCGTCATCAGGTGGAAGATCGCTGCGTCCCATGCCTGCACGCCCAGCGCGAGGAACATGTAGCCAATCTGGCTCATGGTCGAGTAAGCCAGCACACGTTTGATGTCGGTCTGCACCAGCGCGGCGAAGCCCGCCAGCACCAGCGTGATTGCGCCAACGATACCGACCAGATGCAGCACTTCCGGCGTCATCAGGAACAGGCCGTGGGTACGGGCAATCAGGTACACGCCCGCGGTCACCATGGTAGCCGCGTGGATCAGCGCAGAGACCGGCGTTGGGCCCGCCATCGCATCGGCAAGCCACGTTTGCAGCGGCAACTGAGCGGATTTACCGACCGCGCCGCCGAGCAGCATCAGCGTCGCCCACTGCAGCGTGGTGCTGCCGTTTGCGAAGTGCTGCGGCGCCAGCTCAACCATTTCACGGAAGTTCAGGGTGCCCAATTCGTTATAAAGAATGAACAGCGCGAAGGCGAGGAACACGTCGCCGACGCGGGTGACTACGAACGCTTTCATCGCCGCGGCGTTGTTCTTCGGATCGGTGTAATAGAAGCCGATCAGCAGGTACGAACAGAGACCCACGCCTTCCCAACCCAGGTACATCAACAGCAGGTTATCGGCCAGCACCAGAACGACCATGCTGGCGATAAACAGGTTGGTGTAAGCGAAGAAGCGAGAGTAGCCCTCTTCGCCGCGCATGTACCAGGAGGCAAACATGTGGATCAGGAAGCCGACGCCGGTTACCACGGAGAGCATGGTCAGAGACAGGCCATCCAGCACCAGATTGAAGCCGATGTTGAAATCACCGACCGACATCCAGTTCCACAGCGGTACGCTGACCGCCTGTTTGCCGTTAGCGAAAAAGTCGACGCCGACGTACGCCGTCACCAGCGCCGCCAGGCCTACCGAGCCCATCCCAACGGTGGCGGAAAGATTTTCCGACCAGCGTCCGCGGGAGAAGGCCAGCAGCACAAAGCCAATCAATGGCAGAAGAATGGTTAAGGCAAGCATGTTCATCCACGCAACTCACTTACTGAATCGATGTTCAGGTTCTGGCGGCGACGATGGAGCTGCAGCAGCAGCGCCAGACCGATACTCGCTTCCGCAGCCGCGAGGCTGATGGCGAGGATATACATAATCTGACCATCAGTCTGGCCCCAGTAGCTTCCCGCGACCACGAATGCCAGCGCGGCGGCGTTAATCATGATTTCCAGGCTAATCAGCATAAATAGCAGATTGCGGCGGATCACAAGACCAGTCAGGCCGAGCACAAACAGGATGGCGGCGAGGATCAGTCCATGTGTTAAGGGGATCATGCGTGTTCCTCCGTTTTTCTTTTGTCGCTGTCATTCACGCGGTTGCTCAGCACCTCACCGGCGCGCTCTTCGCGGCCAATGTGGAAGGCGACAACCAGGCCCGCCAGCAGCAGCATGGAGGCCAGCTCCACCGCCAGGACGTACGGCCCAAACAGCGCAATACCCACTTCTTTGGCGTTGATCGCCGCGCCGTCGATACCCTGGTCATTAATGCCCAGGATGGCGTAAACGATAACTACCAGCAGCACCGCGGAAAGGATGGCCGGGCCAATCCAGATCCCCGGCTGCAGCCATTTGCGTTCCTGTTCGATCTCGGTGCCGCCCAGGTTGAGCATCATCACCACGAACACGAACAGCACCATAATGGCCCCGGCGTAAACGATGATTTCCAGCGCACCGGCGAAGTAAGCGCCCAGCGAGAAAAACACCCCGGCAATCGCTAACAGCGAAATGATCAGGTACAGCAGCGCGTGCACCGGATTGGTGTGGGTGACGACCCGCAAGGTTGCGAGGATGGCTATCAGGCCACAGATATAAAAAGCGAATTCCATTGCCCCTCTCCTTACGGTAACAGGCTCTTGACGTCGATTGGCTTAGCTTCGTTTTCCGCTTCGCCCTTATCTTTGCCGTCGATTGCCATACCCGCCATCCGGTAGAAGTTATATTCCGGGTATTTGCCCGGACCGGAAATCAGCAGATCCTCTTTTTCGTACACCAGATCCTGACGTTTGTATTCGCCCAGTTCGAAGTCCGGGGTCAACTGAATCGCCGTGGTCGGGCACGCTTCTTCGCACAGGCCGCAGAAAATGCAGCGTGAGAAGTTGATGCGGAAGAACTCCGGGTACCAGCGGCCATCTTTGGTCTCTGCTTTCTGCAGAGAAATACAGCCAACCGGGCAGGCTACCGCACACAGGTTACAGGCAACGCAGCGCTCTTCACCGTCCGGATCGCGCGTCAGCACGATACGGCCACGATAGCGCGGCGGCAGATATACCGGCTCTTCCGGGTACATCTGAGTTTCACGTTTGGCGAAGGCGTGCATCCCGATCATGCAAATACTGCGGACCTGGGTGCCGAACCCTACCAATAATTCTTTTAAGGTCATGTTCAATTCACCCCTTATTGCGCCTGCCAGAGAATGACAGCCGCCGTTACCAACAAGTTGACCAGCGTTAACGGCAGGCATACCTTCCAGCCAAAGGACATTACCTGGTCATAACGCGGACGCGGTAATGATGCGCGGATCAAAATGAACATCATCATGAAGAACGCGGTTTTCAGCGCGAACCAGATGAAAGGCGGTAACCACGGGCCATTCCAGCCGCCGAAGAACAGCGTAACGATCAGCGCTGAAACGGTGACAATCCCGATGTATTCGCCGACGAAGAACAGACCGAATTTCATACCGGAATATTCAATGTGGTAACCATCGGCCAGTTCCTGCTCCGCTTCCGGCTGGTCGAACGGGTGACGGTGACACACCGCCACGCCGGCGATGGCGAAAGTGACGAAGCCAAAGAACTGCGGGATGACGTTCCACAGATGCGCCTGGTTGTTGACGATATCGGTCATGTTGAATGACCCCGCCTGCGCCACCACGCCCATCAGGGAGAGACCGAGGAACACTTCGTAGCTCAGCGTTTGCGCAGAAGCACGCATCGCCCCCAGCAGCGAGTATTTGTTGTTGCTCGACCAACCGGCGAACAGGACCGCGTAAACCGCCAGGCCTGCCATCATCAGGAAGAACAGAATACCGATGTTCAGGTCGGCGACCACCCACGACGGGCTAACCGGCACGATAGCAAAAGCCAGCAGCAGCGAAGTAAAGGCGATAACCGGCGCCAGAGTAAAGATCACGCGATCGGAGAAGCGCGGGATCCAGTCCTCTTTGAAGAACATCTTGATCATGTCGGCGACCAGCTGCAGCGAACCGCCCCAGCCCACGCGGTTAGGTCCGTAGCGGTTCTGGAACAGGCCGAGCAGACGACGCTCGCCGAAGCTCATGAACGCGCCGCAGGTGACGACCACCAGCAGAATGACCACGGCCTTCAGGATGCTTAACAAAATGTCGATAAGATCCGGCGTTAACCAATTCATGCTTGCGCCTCCTGCAGTGAATCAATACGCGCCCCGGCCAGTACCGGCGCGATGCCTGGCATGCCCATCGGTAAGCCAACCTGTCCCGCGGCCAGCCCTTCAGAAATAACCAGCGGCAGACTCAGCGTCTGGCCTTCAACGCTGAAGGAAACCATCGCCCCGGCATTGACGCCAAGCTTTGCGGCATCCGCCGGGTTCAGCTTGATGTACGGCTCAGGCATCCGGCTCTGGAACACCGGAGAACGCTGCGACAGCTCATCGCTGCCAAACAGGTGGTAGTAAGGCGCGATACGCCATTTGCCCTCTTCCGCGTGGAAGCTGGCCGGAATCGCCGTGAAGTACTCCAGCCCGCTGGCGGAAGCTTCAATCAGACGCACGCCCGGATCGCCGTGGCGCAGTTTACCGCCCACTTCATCCTGGAATTTGTTCCATGCCTGCGGGGAGTTCCAGCCCGGCGCCCACGCAAACGGAATTTGCGAACGCGGCGCGGACGGCTGGTTGTTCCCTTCCATCGAGAAGGCGAACATGGTGTCTTTATCCTGCGGTTGGCGCGGTTCGTGCACGCTGATGTTGGCGCGCATCGCCGTGCGGCCGCTATAGCGGTGCGGTTCACGCGCCAGCTTCTGACCGCGAATGCGGAAGGTCGCATCCGGCGCGGCATCTTTAATGCCCGCCAGCTGCGGCAGCGCCGCAATCGCCGCATCGATGACGTGGTCCAGCTGCGTCCAGTCAACCTGACGGTTGTTGACGGTGCTGTGCAGCGAATGCAGCCAGCGCCAGCTTTCCAGCATCACGGTTTTCGCGTCGTAGTAAGCCGGATCGTAAACCTGGAAGAAACGCTGGGCGCGGCCTTCGTTGTTCACCACGGTACCGTCGCTTTCCGCAAAGCTTGCCGCGGAGAGCACCAGGTGAGCTTTGTCCATAATCGCGGTGCGCTGATGATCAACCACCATCACCAGCGGCGCTTTCGCCAGCGCAGCGTCGACGCGCGCGGCGGAAGCATGACGGTGCAGGTCGTTTTCCAGCACGATAACCGCATCTGCGGCACCGCTTTCCAGTTCGTCCAGCGCCTCTTCAAGCGAGCCGCCGCCGATCATGCCCAGGCCAACGCTGTTCACCGCGCGGGCGACCATAGTCACGCCAACATCGGCGCCGCGGCCTTTCAACGCTTTCGCCACGTTGGCGGCAGCCTGAATGATTTCCATGCTGCCGGCGTTAGTGCCGGAGATAATCAGCGGTTTTTTCGCCCCGGCCAGCGCCTGAACGATCACATCAACTTTACCCTGCAGGTCATGGCTCAGGCCATCAACCGCCGGCGCGCTGTTGTCCAGCGCATGGGCGATAGCAAAGCCCAGACGCGCCTGATCTTCCACCGGCGCGCGATAGGTCCACGCCGCGATGTCATCGAGGCGAGTGTCGTCGATATTAGTGACGAATAACGGATGCTTGGCGCGCTGTCCGATGTTGAGAATCGCCGCAATCTGCCAGTCGGCCACTTTCTGCGCCGCCGCCATTTCGCGTGCTTTCCCTTTCACCGCCTGGCGTACCGCCAGGGCAACGCGCGCACCGGTCTGGGTAATATCTTCGCCCAGCACCAGCACCGCATCGTAGGATTCGATATCGCGCAGCGTCGGGGTATGGATCCCGCCTTCACGCAGCACTTTGAGCATCATCTGCAGGCGCGCTTGTTCGCCTTTAGCGATGCCGGTATAGAAGTTTTCGCTACCGACCAGCTCACGCAGCGCGAAGTTGCTTTCAATGCTGGCGCGCGGAGAACCGATACCAATGACTTTCTTCGACTGACGCAGGATATCCGCCGCCCCCTGCATCGCCTGTTCGGCGTTGAGGGCGATCAGATCGTCGCCGCGGCGCTGAACCGGCTGACGCGGACGATCTTTGAGGTTTACGTAGCCATAGCCGAAACGACCGCGGTCGCAGAGGAAGTAGCGGTTAACGGTGCCGTTATAACGGTTTTCGATACGACGCAGCTCGCCATAGCGTTCGCCAGGGCTGATGTTACAGCCAATGGAACACTGCTGGCAGATGCTCGGCGCAAACTGCATGTCCCACTTACGGTTGTAACGCTCGGAGTGCGTTTTATCGGTGAAGACGCCGGTCGGGCAGACTTCAACCAGGTTACCGGAGAATTCGCTTTCCAGCGTGCCATCTTCCGGGCGGCCGAAGTAGACGTTGTCATGAGCGCCATAAACGCCCAGATCGGTGCCGTCGGCATAATCTTTATAGTAGCGAACGCAGCGGTAGCAGGCGATGCAGCGGTTCATTTCGTGAGAAATAAATGGCCCCAAATCCTGGTTGCGGTGGGTACGCTTGGTGAAACGATAGCGGCGGAAGCTATGGCCGGTCATGACCGTCATATCCTGCAGGTGGCAGTTACCCCCCTCTTCGCAGACCGGGCAGTCGTGCGGGTGGTTGGTCATCAGCCACTCCACCACGCTTTCGCGGAACTGCTTCGCTTCGCCGTCGTCAATAGAAATAAAGGTGCCGTCAGATGCCGGAGTCATACAGGACATCACCAGGCGACCACGCGTGTCTTCCGCGTTCTGATATTGCTTCACCGCACACTGGCGGCAAGCACCGACGCTCCCTAGCGCCGGGTGCCAGCAAAAGTATGGAATATCAAGACCAAGAGAGAGACAAGCCTCTAGCAGGTTGTCCGCTCCGTTGACCTCGTATTCTTTGCCGTCTACATGAATCGTAGCCATTTGCGTGCTTCCAAAAATAAAAAACCTTTAGATTACCAGCGCGTCTTAAGCAGGTTCGGCTGAATACCGTTAATTGCATGGGTATTGCTGAACTGCTGCTTAATGCCAGCCTCGAATTCTTCGCGGAAATATTTGATAGCGCTCTGCAGCGGTTCAACCGCGCCCGGCGCGTGCGCGCAGAAGGTTTTACCCGGCCCGAGGAATCGACACAGTTGCTCAAGAGTTTCGATATCGCCAGGCTGGCCTTCGCCGCGCTCCAGGGCGCGCAGGATCTTCACGCTCCACGGCAGGCCGTCGCGGCAAGGCGTACACCAGCCGCAGGATTCGCGGGCAAAAAATTCTTCGAGGTTGCGCACCAGCGGAACCATGCCGATCTCGTGGTCGACGGCCATCGCCAGCGCGGTGCCCAGACGGCTACCTGCTTTACCAATGCTTTCAAACTCCATCGGCAAATCGAGGTGCGCTTCGGTCAGGAAGTCGGTACCGGCGCCGCCCGGCTGCCAGGCTTTAAACTTCAGGCCATCGCGCATGCCGCCGGCGTAATCTTCGAGGATCTCGCGCGCGGTAGTACCGAACGGCAGCTCCCAGACGCCCGGATTCTTCACGCGCCCGGAGAAGCCCATCAGCTTGGTGCCGGCATCTTTGCTGGTTGAAATATTCTGGTACCACTCCACGCCGTTGGCGAGGATGGCAGGGACGTTGCACAGGGTTTCAACGTTGTTGACGCAGGTCGGTTTGCCCCACACGCCGGAGCTCGCCGGGAACGGCGGCTTGGAGCGCGGGTTCGCGCGACGGCCTTCCAGCGAGTTGATAAGCGCCGTCTCTTCACCGCAGATATAGCGCCCTGCCCCGGTGTGCACGAACAGCTCGAAGTCAAAACCGGTACCGAGGATATTTTTCCCCAACAGGCCCGCTTCGGTAGCTTCGGCAATCGCACGACGCAGATGCTGCGCCGCTTCGATATATTCGCCGCGCAGGAAGATGTAACCACGGTAGGCCTTCAGCGCAAAAGCGGAGATCAGCATGCCTTCCACCAGCAGGTGCGGCAGCTGTTCCATCAGCAGACGGTCTTTATAGGTACCTGGTTCCATTTCATCGGCATTACACAGCAGGTAACGGATGTTCATGGACTCGTCTTTCGGCATCAGGCTCCACTTCAGACCGGTGGAAAAGCCCGCGCCGCCGCGCCCTTTCAGGCCGGCGTCTTTTACTGCATTGACGATTTCATCCGGCGCCATGCCGCTTAAGGCCTTGCGCGCCCCTTCATAACCGTTTTTGCTGCGATACTCGTCCAGCCACACCGGCTGCTTGTCATCGCGCAGACGCCAGGTTAATGGATGCGTTTCGGCAGTACGAATAATGGTTTTCATTTATACCGCTCCAGGAGGTCAGGAATCGCTTCCGGCGTCAGATAACTGTGCGTGTCGTCATCAATCATCATGGTCGGCCCCTTGTCGCAGTTGCCAAGGCAACAGGTCGGCAGCAGCGTGAAGCGGCCATCAAAGGTGGTTTGACCCGGTTTGATGTCCAGCTTTTTCTCGATAGCCGACTGGATCCCCTGGAAACCGGTGATATGGCACACCACGCTGTCGCAGTAGCGGATCACGTGACGGCCAACCGGCTGGCGGAAGATCTGGCTGTAGAATGTCGCCACGCCTTCGACGTCGCTTGCCGGGATCCCCAGCACATCGGCGATCGCGTAGATCGCGCCATCCGGCACCCAGCCGCGCTGTTTTTGAACAATTTTCAGCGCTTCGATGGACGCCGCACGCGGGTCTTCGTAGTGGTGCTTTTCGTGCTCAATAGCCTCACGCTCTGCCGCACTCAGCTCAAAAGCCTCGGTTTGTGGTTGTTGATTCTCGTGCATAATTAGCGGTCCACGTCTGACATAACAAAATCGATACTACCCAGATAGACGATAAGGTCGGATACCAGGCTGCCGCGGATCGCCGCCGGGATCTGCTGCAGGTGCGCATAGCTCGGGGTACGAATACGGGTACGGTAGCTCATGGTGCTGCCGTCGCTGGTCAGGTAGTAACTGTTAATCCCCTTCGTCGCTTCAACCATCTGGAAGGATTCGTTGGCCGGCATCACCGGGCCCCAGGAAACCTGCAGGAAGTGCGTAATCAGGGTCTCAATGTGCTGCAGCGTGCGCTCTTTCGGCGGCGGCGTAGTCAGCGGGTGATCCGCTTTGAACGGGCCTTCCGGCATATTATCGAGGCACTGCTGGAGAATGCGCAGGCTCTGGCGCAGCTCTTCCACTTTCAGCATCACGCGGGTGTAGCAGTCGGAAACGCCGCCGCCGGTCGGGATTTCAAAGTCGAAGTTTTCGTAGCCAGAATAAGGACGCCATTTACGCACGTCGAAGCCGATACCGGTCGCGCGCAGACCTGCGCCAGTGGTGCCCCACTCCAGCGCTTCTTTTGCGGTGTAGGCGGCAACGCCTTTGGAACGGCCAATCAGAATGGTGTTGCGCAGCGCGGCTTTCTCATAGGAATCCAGGCGCTTCGGCATCCACTCAAGGAATTCACGCAGCAGGCGATCCCAGCCGCGCGGCAGGTCGTGGGCGACGCCGCCGATGCGGAACCATGCCGGGTGCATACGGAAACCGGTGATGGCTTCGACCAGATCGTAGATTTTCTGACGGTCGGTAAAGGCGAAGAAGACCGGGGTCATCGCGCCGACGTCCTGAATAAAGGTCGAGATATACAGCAGGTGGCTGTTGATGCGGAACAGTTCGGACAGCATCACGCGGATCACGTTCACGCGATCCGGCACGGTGATCCCGGCCAGTTTTTCCACCGCCAGCACGTACGGCATCTCATTGACGCAGCCGCCGAGGTATTCGATACGGTCGGTGTACGGGATGTAGCTGTGCCAGGACTGGCGTTCGCCCATCTTCTCCGCGCCGCGGTGGTGGTAGCCGATGTCCGGCACGCAGTCGACGATCTCTTCGCCATCCAACTGCAGAATAATACGGAATGCGCCGTGAGCGGACGGGTGGTTCGGGCCGAGGTTGAGGAACATAAAGTCCTCGTTTTCGGTGCCGCGCTTCATGCCCCACTCTTCCGGCTTGAAGGTTAACGCTTCCATTTCCAGATCCTGCTTGGCTTTAGTCAGCTCAAACGGATCGAATTCGGTGGCGCGCGCCGGATAGTCTTTACGCAGCGGGTGGCCTTCCCAGGTCGGCGGCATCATGATGCGGCGCAGATTCGGGTGACCGTCGAAGGTCACGCCAAACATTTCCCAGGTTTCACGCTCATACCAGTTGGCGTTAGGGAACAGTTTGGTGAAGGTCGGCAGATGCAGATCGTTTTCAGACAACGCCACCTTGAGCATGATATCGCGGTTGCGGTCTACTGAGATCAGGTGGTAGAAAACGGAAAAATCCGCGGCTGGCAAGCCATCGCGGTGCGTACGTAAACGTTCGTCCATGCCGTGCAGGTCAAACAGCATCACGTAAGGTTTCGGCAATCTCTTCAGGAAATCACCCACCTCAAGCAGCTGTTCGCGCTTCACCCACACCACCGGAACGCCGGTACGGGTAGGCTGAACGGTAAAGGCATCCGGCCCAAAACGGTTGCGCAGTTCGCCGATCACCGGGTCATCAAGGTGATCGCGGGTTTGCCAGGCTGGTGCGGCGTCATGCGCGGTTAAATCAGTCATATTGTTCACCATTGCAAAAGGTCCGTGGTGACTGCCGGGCGAGGCTTCGCTGCTTTTGTAGATTGATTTGCGAAGTCTGGTTCCCGCCCGCAGGCGCAAGTTAAATCTCGTCCGGAGTCCGCAGATTGGTCACCGCAATTCGTTCGCCGCGTTTACGCTCGCGCTCGGATTGCATGTTGGCGCGATAGACGCCCTGATCGCCAACCACCCATGAGAGAGGACGGCGCTCTTTACCAATGGATTCCTGCAGCAGCATCAGCGCCTGCATATAAGCTTCCGGACGCGGCGGACAGCCCGGGATGTAAACATCCACCGGAATAAACTTGTCCACGCCCTGGACGACGGAGTAGATATCGTACATCCCGCCGGAGTTAGCGCATGCGCCCATAGAGATAACCCACTTCGGCTCCAGCATCTGATCGTACAGGCGCTGAATAACCGGGGCCATTTTGGTGAAGCAGGTACCGGCGACCACCATCAGGTCGGCCTGACGCGGAGAGGCACGCAGTACTTCCGCGCCAAAACGCGCAACGTCATGCACCGCAGTGAATGACGTCACCATTTCTACATAGCAGCAAGACAGGCCGAAGTTGTACGGCCAAATCGAGTTCTTACGGCCCCAGTTCACCATGTCATGCAGCGCGTGTTCGAGTTTCCCCATATACACGCTTTTATTGACTTCTTGCTCCAGGGGGTCAGTTACGATCTCCTGTTTTTGCAGGGGGTAACGGTCGTTCTCACCGTTAGGATCTATGCGGGTGAGCGTATAATCCATCTTATTGCCTCGCTTTTACTGCATATGACGGTTAGTGGGACTGTCTGTTTCCGGGTTAACCAGCGTGCGACGGGAACGCGCAGGCGTCCAGTCCAGTGCGCCGATGCGAACGAGGTAAACCAGACCAGCCAGTAGCACTAAAATGAAAATTGCGGCTTCCACAAAGCCAACCCAGCCGCTTTCGCGAATGGATGTTGACCATGCGTAGAGATACAGGGCTTCCACGTCGAAGATAACGAAGAACATGGCGACCAGATAAAACTTCGCAGAAAGACGTAAGCGGGCCGAACCAACGGAGTCGATCCCCGATTCAAACGGCGTGTTTTTGCTACGCGCGCGCGCGCGACCGCCGAGGTACCAGCCGCCGACGAGCATCAGGCAGCACAGACCGATAGCGATGATGAGAAATATAGCGAATGCCCAATGATGAGCGATGACTTCAGTGGATGTTGACATACGCATTGCTTAACCAAAAAAGTGTAGCGCCAAAACCCTCTGCTCTTGATGGCAGATGAACGCCACAGCGTTTCACGGGAGGAATAAAAAAATGACCTTGCAAAAAAGCGTCCCTGGTTGATGAGGAAGCCCAAATGCCGTGGCTTTTTACCCCTTTCTTTAACCTTTTGTCAACTTTAACAAAAGTTTTAACTACATTAATTTACATTGGAATATTTTCATTAACATTAAATGCCCTTTGTTGCGTAATAACCTTGCATATCATTCGGATTTAGTGTTGTTGAATCGTGTCCGTTTTAGACGTAAATCAATTTCGCCAATCTATTTTGACAGGATTTGGCCGCGATTCCTCCCCCCAAGTAGGGGTATTTTCTTGATCTGTGACACGCTTTTGTTAATTACATCTGGAAAACGGCAACAATCCGTCCGGTTTTTTAACATTAGCAGGAAGTATTGAAACTGCAGCTAAAAACAGGGAAACAATAGCCGCTTTCAAGCTAACTGATTGATTCATAGATCAATAAATTATTAAACTGCTTAAAATCCTTGTAAAATATAAAAAAAAAGAGCCACTGACCTCATTTTGTCGATCGGCGGCTCTTTTTTACACTTACATTTTGTTACCGGATTATTGTGATCGATATATGATAATTCGGCTTTATGAAACCAGAGAACTGTCTCCCCCTTCCGGGGTATACAGCGTTTCCGTGTTCCACGGATTATGGTCCTGGCTCAGCGACTGAAAAATCGCCTGCGCCAGTTCGTTTTCCCGCTGCGGATTGCAGCTCAGCACATAGTGGGTATCAGGCAAGCCCGGTAGGCCATCGCTTTTACCCGGTACCCGTAACTCCGGACTCATCATTTCTACCGGACGTGCGGTGACGCCAAGGCCCGCTTTCACCGCCGCTTTCACCCCAGCTAAAGAACTGGCGGCATACGCCAAATGCCAGGGAACCTGCGCGGCATTCAGCGCGGAGATGATATCTTCGCGAAACGGCCCGGACTCTTCGAGCAGCACCAGCGGAACGGATTCACCCTGCGCCAGTACGTAATCCGCGGCGCAGTACCACAGCGTCGGCGAGGTACGCAGCGTCAGGACGTCAAATTCGCCGGTTTGATGCGTTGTTAATGCCAGGTCGATCTCGCCGCTGCCCAACTTCGCGACGATATCGGCGTAATTCAGGACCTTTATTTCCAGCGTCAGTTTGGGATAGAAGCTGCCGATTCGGTTGAGCAGGTAAGGCAGGATGGTATCCGCCGTTTCATCGGAAGCGCCGATAGTCAGCGTCCCCTGCAGGCTGCCAAACATCAGCGACATGCAGGCCTCATCATTAAAGCGCAGTATTTTGCGCGCGTAGCTGAGCAGTTGGATCCCCTGCTCGGTCAGTAATTTATTGCGCCCATGACGGGCGAAAAGCTCTTTGCCTACCAGTTGCTCCAGGCGCTGCATCTGCTGACTGACGGCGGACTGGGTACGACATACCGCGGCAGCGGCCGCCGCGAAGGTGCTCAGATCGGCGACAGCGACGAAGGTCCGCAGCAGATCGAGATCGAGATTCAGTATCGGACGATTTGCATTTATCATATTTCTTCACTTACAGGCGCTAATGCTGGCCTGCCTTGTTGATGCTGTATCCAGGTTTCCGGCTATTCCATGAGCCTCGTGCCGAGCGGACAAATTCCGCGGAGGACAACTGGAAGAACGTCATTGCATGTGAAAGCACTCGTTCGCGACAAATGTGCGAAAAATTTGAGTAATATTTTGTTCGTAGCTCTACGCATTTTTAATTACTGAGACTTAGGTTATGTGATGAATCTCAAACAAAGTCTGCAATAACAGATGTCGTTACGCCAGGAAGCCCGACACGCATAACAACGCCTGCTGAACACAAACAAAAAAGCCTGCAATAACAATATATTAATAAAATCACGCCGTTAAACAGAGGTTTACACGTCGATATTAACTGTCTTATCCTAACCGAAAACCACAATATTTATAAGCGCTAATCAGTATTATCTAAGGTAATTTTAAACTTTTTTGCAGCACTATAATTAAATTAACAAAAGCCGAAATAATCCATGCAACCAAATATACCTGATTCATTCATTGGCATGTTTTATTAAAAAAAATTAACATAGTTGCTACAGTCGCCATCGCCCTCTTTTTATTAGCATAGTGTCTTTTAGCGGTTAAAATTCCGGCAAACCGCTTTTTCCTTCAGCAACAAACCGGATAAACATCCATGTAATCACCTAATACGCGCAACATAAAACCATTCAAAAACCCATACCAGGCACATTATATAAAGAATAAGCCATTACACAGATAAATTCATTACTCTAAAAAAATACTAATAGCAAAATCTTCTCCTGTTAACCCTTCAAAACAGCGGGGATGCGGAGTACATTGTTCCGTGCTGACTTCCACGGCAGGGAGTGGCGATAACAGCTAAAAGGTCAAAGGTTCATGTCCCCTATCGAAAAATCCAGCAAGTTAGAGAATGTCTGTTACGACATCCGCGGTCCGGTTCTCAAAGAAGCAAAACGCCTTGAAGAAGAAGGCAACAAAGTACTCAAGCTGAATATCGGCAACCCGGCGCCGTTCGGCTTCGATGCGCCTGACGAAATCCTCGTCGACGTTATCCGCAATCTGCCGACCGCCCAGGGCTACAGCGACTCAAAAGGTCTCTATTCCGCCCGTAAAGCGATTATGCAGCACTACCAGGCGCGCGGGATGCGCGATGTTACCGTGGAAGATATCTATATCGGTAACGGCGTGTCCGAGCTGATCGTCCAGGCCATGCAGGCGCTGCTCAACAGCGGCGACGAAATGCTGGTTCCGGCTCCGGACTACCCGCTGTGGACCGCTGCGGTCTCCCTTTCCAGCGGCAAAGCGGTGCACTATCTGTGCGACGAATCCTCAGACTGGTTCCCGGACCTCGACGATATCCGCGCCAAAATTACGCCACGCACCCGCGGGATCGTCATCATTAACCCGAATAACCCGACGGGCGCCGTTTATTCCAAAGAACTGTTGCAGGAGATCGTCGAGATCGCCCGTCAGCACAACCTGATTATTTTCGCCGACGAAATCTACGACAAGATCCTGTACGACGATGCCGAACACCATTCGATCGCCGCGCTGGCGCCGGATATGCTGACCGTCACCTTTAACGGACTGTCGAAGACCTATCGTGTCGCCGGTTTCCGCCAGGGCTGGATGGTGCTTAACGGGCCGAAAAAGCACGCCAAAGGCTATATCGAAGGGCTGGAAATGCTGGCCTCGATGCGCCTGTGCGCCAACGTCCCGGCGCAACACGCTATCCAAACCGCGCTGGGCGGCTATCAGAGCATTAGCGAATTTATCATTCCGGGCGGGCGTTTGTATGAGCAACGCAACCGCGCCTGGGAGTTAATCAACGAGATCCCAGGCGTCTCCTGCGTCAAGCCGAAAGGCGCGCTGTATATGTTCCCGAAAATCGACGCCAAACGCTTTAATATCCACGATGACCAGAAAATGGTGCTCGATTTCCTGCTGCAGGAGAAAGTGCTGTTGGTTCAGGGTACCGCCTTTAACTGGCCGTGGCCGGATCATGTGCGTATCGTCACCCTGCCGCGTGAAGATGACCTGGAAATGGCGATTTCCCGCTTTGGCCGTTTCCTCTCCGGCTATCATCAGCTTTAATCGCGCCGCCGCCGGTATTTGCATCCGGCGGCGATCCCTGCGCACAATGGAACCTGATGTTGTCACCGCTTAAGGGTTCCTATGAGTCAGAGTCATTTCTTTGCCCACCTCTCCCGCCTGAAACTAATTAACCGCTGGCCTTTGATGCGCAACGTGCGTACCGAAAACGTCTCCGAGCACAGTCTGCAGGTGGCGATGGTCGCCCATGCGCTGGCGGCAATAAAGAACCGCAAGTTTGCCGGCCAGGTCAACGCCGAACGCA
This sequence comes from Klebsiella sp. SYXHC3, assembly GCF_057196925.1. Classification (NCBI taxonomy): domain Bacteria; kingdom Pseudomonadati; phylum Pseudomonadota; class Gammaproteobacteria; order Enterobacterales; family Enterobacteriaceae; genus Klebsiella; species Klebsiella sp. SYXHC3. The sequence goes on from NZ_JBXUNG010000001.1 coordinate 1,372,633, forward strand.
TTGCCCTGCTGGCGATGTATCACGATGCCTCCGAGGTCCTCACCGGCGATCTGCCCACGCCGGTGAAATACTTCAATTCGCAGATTGCCCAGGAATATAAGGCGATTGAGAAAATCGCTCAGCAAAAACTGGTCGATATGGTTCCCGATGAGCTGCGCGATATCTTTGAGCCCCTGATTGATGAGCACCATTACAGTGAAGAAGAGCAGTCGATTGTGAAGCAGGCCGACGCCCTGTGCGCCTATCTGAAATGTCTTGAAGAGCTTTCCGCCGGCAATAACGAATTCCTGCTGGCTAAAGGTCGGCTGGAAAAAACACTGGAGTCGCGCCGTAGCCCGGAGATGGATTACTTTATGCAGGTATTTGTCCCGAGCTTCCAGCTGTCGCTCGATGAAATCAGCCAGGATTCACCGCTTTAATTTTCAGGCCGGGCATCCCCTGCCCGGCCTGAATGAATTAAAACGGAAAGAGTACCGGGATCAGCAGCACGCAGACCACCATCACCAGTACGGTGAAGGGCACACCGATTTTGACAAAATCACTGAACGAATATTTACCGGGTCCGAGCACCAGCGTGTTAACCGGTGAAGAGACCGGGGTCATGAAAGCCGCCGAAGCCGCCATCGCCACTACCATGGCAAAAGGATATGGCGAGACTCCCATCGATTTCGCCGCCGCCAGAGCAATCGGCGCCATCAGCACCGCCGTCGCGGTGTTAGAGATAAACAGACCAATCGCCGCACACATCACAAACAGGCAACCCAGCATCAAATAGGGGCCTTTACTCCCGGCGACGTCCATTAACCCCTGCACCACCAAATCCACGCCGCCGGTTTTCTGCAATGCCAGGGCGAACGGCATCATCCCCACAATCAAAATGATGCTCGGCCAGTGAATCGCCTTATAGGCGCTCTCGGCGTTGATGCAGCGAAACTTGCCCATCAACAGGCAGGCGATGATGGCAGCGATAGGGTTGGGGATTTCATCGGTAAGCATCAGCGCTACCATCAACACCAGGCAGAATATGGCGTGCGGCGCCTGACTGTGCGCTGGCGAAGCATCGTTGACCTCTACCGGCATATTCAGCACCACAAAATCGCGGCCACGTTTCGCCAACATGGCTATCTGCCGCCAGTTGCCGACCACCAGCATAATATCGCCTAACTGGAGAGGTTCATCGACTACCGCCCCGTCGAGCGCTTTACCATCGCGCTTCAGGCCAACGATATTCAGGCCAAAACGGGTACGAAAAGCCATCTCGCGCACCGTTTTACCGATAAGCTCTGAATCAGGGATTAACGAGACTTCAGCCATGCCGACGTCAAGCGCCTGATCGGCAAAGTATTCGCCACGCAGCACCATCGGCTCAAGCATCTGTTCGCCGCAAAACTGCCGCAGATCGACGTCGGAGGCTGACATATCGATCAGCAACACGTCACGGGCGCGAAACTCCGATACCCCGTTAACGTTGACAATCACCCGGCGAAAACGCCGCCAGCGTTCGACGCCGATAACGTTGGCGCAGTAGCGTTCACGCAGCTTTAAATCATCAAGCCGCTGGCCGATCATCGGCGAGCCCGGACGAATCGCCAGCCGGCGCGCCCTGCCGGTAAGGCGGTACTCTTTGATTAAATCACGAAAGGTGCTTTTCTTGCGCACATCGCGAGCGGCGCTGTCATCTTCGCTCTTCAGCATAAAGCGCATCACCAGCATATAGACGATACCCAGCACCAGCACCACCAGGCCAATCGGGGTCACGCTGAAGAAGCTGAATCCATGCAATCCTTCGCGCAGCAGTTCACTGTTGACCACCAGGTTCGGCGGCGTCGCCACCAGGGTCATCATGCCGCTAATCAGCCCGGCGAAGCTCAGCGGCATCATCAACCGCGATGGCGAGGTATTCATACGCAGCGAAACGCTGAGCACCACCGGAATAAATATCGCCACGACGCCGGTTGAGCTCATAAACGCGCCCAGCCCGGCAACGGTGAGCATCAGGTAGACCAGCATTTTGGTTTCGCTATTACCGGCAACCTTGACCAGCCAGGAGCCCATTTTAGTCGCCACGCCGGTGCGCACCAGGCCATCGCCAATGATAAATAACGCAGCAATGAGAATGACGTTCGGATCGCTAAAGCCGGAGAAGGCTTCGCTGAGGGTTAACGTACCGCTAAGCACAAACGCCACAATGATCATCAGCGCGATGGCATCCATGCGCACCTTGCCGGTTGCAAACAAGACAACCGCGATGGCCAGTAGCGATAACACCCAAATCAATTCACCGTTCACAACTTATCCTTGTCTGAAGAGGGAGCCGAAATTGTGGCACAAAAAAGCCCCGGCGACGCGGGGCTAAGTCATGAGATTATGCTTTAAGATTCACCTGAACATTGCCGTCCGCCTGCCGTTCAATGCGCAAACTTTCGAGAGTCGTCAGCACCAGATCGGCTTCATCAAGACGCGGCGCATCCGCCGGAACGTTGACGGCGATGGTGCGGCATCCGGCAGCCAGCCCGGAAAGCAGCCCCGCCGGCGCATCTTCAACCACAGCACACTGTTGCGCCGGTATCCCCAGCAGTTCAGCGCCGAGCAGATAAGCATCCGGCGCCGGTTTCCCCTTCTTCACCTGCTCGGCGGTAACGAACACTTTCGGCATCGGCAGACCTGCCGCGCGGTGGCGGGCGTGAGCAACCGGAATGGAACCCGAAGTCACGATAGCCCACGGGATCCCCGCTTCATTAAGCGTATTCAGCAAGCTTAACGCGCCCGGCAGTGCGACAATGCCGTCGATATCGGTGGCTTCAATCTGCTCAAGGAAGCGGAACTCGGCCTGAATATCCTCTTCGCTGCGCCCCGGCATAAAATGGCGAATCGAAGTGATGGCCTGTTTACCGTGAATGAAACCGAGAATTTCATCATGCGGAATGCCGAAACGATCGCCCCATTTACACCATGAACGCTCGACAACCGGTAAAGAATCCACCAGCGTCCCGTCGAGATCGAACAGGAAACCTTTACACTGCACGGGCACCTCCATCAGGCATTAATAATTTGGTTAATTTCGTTACTACTCAAATGATACTGGCGCGGACAGGAGTGCCAGGCGGCCAGCATACGCTGGTATTTTTCCCACATCGGCGTCTGCGAGTTAAAGCCGTGAGTTCCTGCGTCGAAGTGGCTATAGCGCCCTTCTACATTGACCATAAAGCGCACATAGCCGAGATAACGGGCCTCGGTGGCGACATCAAAGCCAAGGAAGGTGACCCGGCGTTCATCAATACCGGACGCATCTTTGAGGTTGGTCCACGAGACGTGCAGCGCGTGGTACATCTCCATGATATCGATAATCGTCCGGCAGGTTTCTTCCGTCAGTTGGCCAAATTCGCGGTCCAGCTCGCGCATTTGCAGCCCATATCCACGCTCGATGATGGTCTGTAGACGGCGGTAACGTTCAGCGTTGTCCGGGTCGAGCATAGTCATCATCTTGTACTGATTGGACAAAATCAGACGCTGCGCATTGGTCATTTCCATTTTTGACTCCTGTAGCACTTACGGCGTGAAATAAAGAAGGCGCATAAATCATGCGCCTTCTTTTATATGCGTTTTCCGTATGGAATTACAAATCATCAAGGAAAGTTTTATCCAGTTGTTTGAAGGCGCGCTTAAGCGTGTCAGCCAGCGCCTGGTAATCCGGCTTGCCGTCAACCGGCGCTAACGCCTGACCGGCCTCTTGTAATTTGCCGCGCACTTCATAAAACCAGTTCAGTATTGATGGCGGTAATGGCGTGACGGAACGCTTGCCCAACCACCACAGCCCCTGCATCGGCAGGCTTAAGGCAAATAGCGCGGTGGCGACGGCCGGGCCGAGCTGGCCGCCGAGCGCTATCTGCCAGCACAGGGTGAAGACCGCAACCGGCGGCATGATGCGAATCGCGTAGCGGGTGGCGCGAATAATGCGGTTTTCGATAAACACCGGCGCCAGCCGCTTATCGAGGGGCCAGGTCTTCGCATAGTGCTGCCCGCGACGAAACAAGCTAAAAAAGCTAACGGGGCGATTCTCAGGGGTCGACATGGCTATACCTCAACTTTACATATAAAACTTAAAATTTTCGTGCAAAACACCAACTGTGCATGACAACGTTCAAAAGATTTTGGCAATGGGTGCGGCAATCAGGTATCCTGTGCCCACCTGAGAGGGCGGTTAGACCCTTTTACCAGGTTAGTCAAATTATCGCATATTCTGCTGCTGGCGGAAAATTATGCAAAATGACATAAAATCATATGTACTTCCCTCATCGTGCCAGAAAACAGAACAAGGCATGATGTTAATCATAAATGTCGATGTCATCCTGCGCTACGCTTTGTGACACACTGATGTTTTTTTAGCCACGTATCATAAAAGGTACTTCCATGTCGAGTAAGTTAGTACTGGTTCTGAACTGCGGTAGCTCTTCCCTGAAATTTGCTATCCTGGATGCCGTTAACGGTGACGAATATCTCTCCGGTTTAGCCGAATGTTTCCATCTTCCTGAAGCCCGTATCAAATGGAAAATGGACGGCGGCAAACACGAAGCTGAGTTAGGCGCAGGCGCCGCTCACAGTGAAGCGCTGAACTTTATCGTTAACACTATTCTGGCACAAAAACCAGAACTGTCAGCACAGCTGACCGCAATTGGCCATCGTATCGTTCACGGCGGTGAAAAATACACCAGTTCCGTTGTCATCGACGATTCCGTTATTCAGGGCATCAAAGACTCCGCTTCCTTCGCACCGCTGCACAACCCGGCGCACCTGATCGGTATCGCTGAAGCGCTGAAATCCTTCCCGCACCTGAAAGACAAGAACGTTGCCGTGTTCGACACCGCGTTCCATCAGACCATGCCGGAAGAGTCCTACCTGTATGCCCTGCCGTACAGCCTGTACAAAGAGCACGGCGTACGTCGTTACGGCGCGCACGGCACCAGCCACTACTATGTGACTCAGGAAGCCGCTAAGGTTCTGAACAAGCCGGTTGAAGAACTGAACATCATCACCTGCCACCTCGGCAACGGCGGTTCCGTTTCCGCTATCCGTAACGGTAAATGCGTTGATACCTCCATGGGTCTGACCCCGCTGGAAGGTCTGGTGATGGGTACTCGCTCTGGCGATATCGACCCGGCAATCATTTTCCACCTGCACGACGCGCTGGGTATGAGCGTAGATGCTATCAACAAAATGCTGACCAAAGAGTCCGGCCTGCTGGGTCTGACCGAAGTCACCAGCGACTGCCGCTACGTTGAAGACAACTACGCGGATAAAGCTGACGCTAAACGCGCAATGGACGTTTACTGCCACCGTCTGGCGAAATACATCGGTTCTTACACCGCGCTGATGGATGGCCGTCTGGACGCCGTTGTCTTCACCGGTGGTATCGGTGAAAACGCCGCGATGGTTCGTGAACTGTCCCTGGGTAAACTGGGCGTTCTGGGCTTCGAAGTTGATCACGAGCGTAACCTGGCTGCCCGTTTCGGCAAGTCTGGCTTCATCAACAAAGAAGGCACCCGCCCTGCCGTGGTTATCCCGACCAACGAAGAGCTGGTGATCGCTCAAGACGCACACCGTCTGACCGCTTAATTCCACACCGCCAGCGATAATCCTGACTGCTTCGAGTTGCCACTTGAAGTATGAACGGTAAGCTGGCGGTGCTGTTTTGTATCCCGCCTAAAACTGGCGGTAACGAAAGAGGATATATCGTGTCCCGTACTATCATGCTGATCCCTACCGGAACCAGCGTAGGCCTGACCAGCGTCAGCCTCGGTGTTATCCGCGCTATGGAACGCAAAGGCGTTCGCCTGAGCGTCTTTAAACCTATCGCCCAGCCGCGTTCCGGTGGCGATACTCCAGACCAGACTACCACCATCGTTCGCGCCAGCTCTTCAACGACGACTGCCGCTGAACCGATGAACATGAGCCACGTTGAGTCGCTGCTGTCCAGCAACCAGAAAGACGTGCTGATGGAAGAGATCATCGCCAACTACCATGCCAACACTCAGGATGCTGAAGTGGTGCTGGTTGAAGGCCTGGTCCCGACTCGTAAACACCAGTTCGCTCAGTCTCTGAACTACGAAATCGCAAAAACGCTTAACGCGGAAATCGTCTTCGTGATGTCTCAGGGCACCGATACCCCGGAACAGCTGAACGAGCGTATCGAACTGACTCGCAACAGCTTTGGCGGCGCGAAAAACACCAGCATCACTGGCGTTATCGTTAACAAACTGAATGCTCCGGTTGATGAACAAGGCCGTACACGCCCTGACCTGTCCGAAATCTTTGACGACTCGTCTAAAGCGAAAGTCGTGAAGATCGACCCGGCTCAACTGCAGAATGGCAGCCCGCTGCCGGTGCTGGGCGCGGTGCCATGGAGCTTCGACCTGATCGCCACGCGCGCTATCGACATGGCGCATCACCTGAATGCGACCGTGATCAACGAAGGCGACATCAATACTCGCCGCGTGAAGTCTGTAACCTTCTGCGCGCGCAGCATTCCGCACATGCTGGAACACTTCCGTCCGGGTTCTCTGCTGGTGACTTCCGCAGACCGTCCTGACGTACTGGTCGCTGCCTGCCTGGCGGCGATGAACGGCGTAGAAATCGGCGCTATCCTGCTGACCGGCGGCTATGAAATGGACGCGCGCATCAGCAAGCTGTGCGAACGCGCTTTCGCCACCGGCCTGCCGGTATTCATGGTTAACACCAACACCTGGCAGACCTCTCTGAGCCTGCAGAGCTTCAACCTGGAAGTACCGGTTGACGATCACGAGCGCATCGAGAAAGTTCAGGAATACGTTGCTAACTATATCAACGCCGACTGGATCGAATCGCTGACCGCGACCTCCGAGCGCAGCCGTCGTCTGTCTCCGCCAGCCTTCCGCTACCAGCTGACCGAGCTGGCGCGTAAAGCGGGCAAACGCGTCGTTCTGCCGGAAGGCGACGAACCGCGTACCGTCAAAGCGGCGGCCATCTGTGCCGAGCGCGGTATTGCAACCTGCGTGCTGCTGGGCAACCCGGATGAGATCAACCGCGTTGCGGCCTCTCAGGGCGTAGAGCTGGGCGCTGGTATTGAAATCGTCGATCCGGAAGTGGTTCGCGAAAGCTACGTGGCGCGTCTGGTCGAACTGCGTAAGAACAAAGGCATGACCGAAGCGGTTGCGCGCGAACAGCTGGAAGATAACGTGGTTCTCGGCACCCTGATGCTGGAACAAGACGAAGTCGACGGCCTGGTATCCGGCGCGGTTCACACCACCGCCAATACCATCCGTCCGCCGCTGCAGCTTATCAAAACGGCGCCGGGCAGCTCGCTGGTCTCTTCCGTATTCTTCATGCTGCTGCCGGAACAGGTTTACGTTTACGGCGACTGCGCGATCAACCCGGATCCGACCGCAGAACAGCTGGCGGAAATCGCGATTCAGTCCGCTGATTCCGCGATTGCCTTCGGTATCGAACCGCGCGTGGCGATGCTCTCCTACTCCACCGGCACCTCCGGCGCAGGTAGCGATGTAGAAAAAGTACGCGAAGCAACTCGTCTGGCGCAGGAAAAACGTCCTGACCTGATGATCGACGGTCCGCTGCAGTATGATGCCGCGGTAATGGCCGATGTTGCGAAGTCCAAAGCGCCAAACTCTCCGGTAGCTGGCCGCGCGACCGTGTTCATCTTCCCGGATCTGAACACCGGTAACACCACTTACAAAGCCGTACAGCGTTCCGCTGACCTGATCTCTATCGGGCCGATGCTGCAGGGTATGCGTAAGCCGGTAAACGACCTGTCCCGCGGCGCGTTGGTAGACGATATCGTCTACACCATCGCACTGACGGCGATTCAGTCTTCTCAGCAGCAGAAATAATCTCCCGCTGAGACAAGAAAGGCAGCCAAATGGCTGCCTTTCTTATGGCTCTAACGCGTAAAGGAAATTACGCTTCGTCTTCTTCCGGCTCGTCGCGATCGTGGCCGGTATTGCCCGCGTTACGGGTCATCCACAGCGCCAGCGCTTTCAGTGAATCGGCGGTGAACTCATCGCAGCGCGCGGTGATCTCTTCCGGCGTCAACCAGCATACCTCGCTGACCTCTTCTTCCTGCAGAGCGAACGGGCCATGAGAAACACAGCTAAACAGGCTTCCCCAGACGCGGCAGTGTTTATCTTCGTAGTAGAATTGGCCGTGATCGGCAAAAGGCACGCCCGCAATCCCCAGCTCTTCTTCCGCTTCGCGGCGCGCGGAGTCCAGCAGCTGTTCATCCGCCTGCACCACGCCGCCTGCGGTCGCATCCAGCATGCCCGGCATGAAATCTTTGCTCTCGGTACGGCGCTGTACCAGAATCTTGCCCATCCCATCATGAACCACAATATAGGTCGCGCGGTGGCGCAGACACTGCGCGCGCATTTGCTCGCGGCTGGACTGTGCTATCACTTCATTGTTTTCATTAACAATATCGACCCATTCTGTGCTTGCCAAATGCTTCTGTTCCGCCATCAGGAAACCTTACTTTTAAGCGCTCTCGCGGCGCGTCTTTACGATTGAGGGGTAAATTACGGGTAAATCGCGGCCTCTGCAATAACCTGATTATCATTGAGTGCGAAAACCTGCAGCCGATCATCTTCCAGCATGCCATAGCTGGCGGCAAAGCCGCCTTTCGGGATGCTCACAGAGCCAGGATTGAAGAGGAATACATCGCCGCGTTTCTCGGCAACCGGAATATGAGTATGACCATAAGCCAGTACATCGCCAGCGGCGAGCGGCGGCAAATTATCCGGACTATAGAGATGACCGTGGGTCAAAAACAGGCGGTAGCGTTCGCTAAGCACCTGCTGCCAGGGGGCAGTAATGGGGAAATGCAGCAGCATTTGATCGACTTCGCTATCACAGTTACCGCGGACGGCGATAATCCGCTGCGCAACGCTGTTCAGCCGCTCGGCGACCTGCGCCGGCGCATACCCTTCCGGCAGCGCGTTGCGCGGCCCGTGATTGAGCACATCGCCGAGGATAACCAGCCACTGCGCCCCGCTCTGCGCGAAGCGTTCCAGAACGCGTTCGGTCGCAGGCAGCGAGCCGTGAATATCGGATGCGAACATCAGTTTCATATCAACCCCTTACCAGACAATACGGTCTGTCTATGATAACGGAACTGCCTGCGCTTATCAGCCGCTACGTTTAGCCGACAGTGCGGCATAACGCTGAACAGATGCCCGTTGCCACTGGAAGGTCGCATAGTCCGCCAGCGCTTCCGGCACCTCATCGCCGTTCAGCACCAGACGGTTTAGCATCAGCGCAAGATCGGCATCGGCGATACACCATTCGCCAAACAGATTCTGTCCGCCATGTGCCAAAAGCGCGCCGGCGGTAGCGAAGAGTTTAGCCGCGCTGGTTTGCCCCGCAGCGCTAAGCGCAGGCTTCTTCGCGCCGCCAAACACCACGTCGGTAGAACGTTCTTCGCGGATGGGCATCAGATCGCTTCGCAGCCAGGCCTGCACCTGCCGCGCCCGCGCGCGTTTTTGCAGGTCGTGCGGATACAAGCGCTCCCATTCCGGCGGCGCAAAGCGCTCGTCAAGGTATTCGGTGATGGCCGAGGATTCGCTCAGCGAAAAATTATCCACTTCCAGCAGCGGCACGCGCCGTGTCGCGGAGTAGCCCTTCCAGCCCGGCTGCAGATGCTCGCCGCTGTCGAGATTGACGGTTTTAAGGGTGAACGGCAGGCTTTTTTCCTGCAGCGCCACGTACACGGACATCACATAGGGGGAGAAAAAATCGGCATCGGACCACAGAGTAATAACAGGCTGATTCATGACATCCTCAATGAAGCCAGGGGGTGATAAATCAACATAGCTGGTCTGCTATAAGATGTCACTGGCAGCCACATGAGGATTTCGCAATTTTAATCTTTGCCCCGCGATGGCGCAGGTCGCCTATACTCGAAACGTTTGCGACCTTCGATGGCGGGAGACCTCATGATCGATCTTTACTACGCACCTACCCCCAACGGCCACAAAATCACTCTTTTTCTCGAAGAGGCGCAGCTGGCCTATCGCCTGATACGCGTCGATATCGGCAAAGGTGAACAGTTTCGCCCGCAGTTTCTGGCTATCTCGCCAAATAATAAGATCCCGGCGATCGTTGACCACGTTCCGGTCGACGGCGGCGCGCCGTTAAGCCTGTTTGAGTCAGGAGAAATCCTGCTCTATCTGGCGGAGAAATCGGGAAAATTACTAAGCGGCGAGCTGCGCGAGCGGCATACTACCCTGCAATGGCTATTCTGGCAGGTCGGCGGTCTGGGGCCAATGCTTGGGCAAAACCACCACTTTAACCATCACGCGCCTCAGGCTGTCCCTTACGCCATTGAACGCTATCAGGTCGAAAGCCAGCGCCTGTATGGCGTAATGAACCGGCGTCTTGAAACCAGTCCATGGTTGGGCGGCGAGCACTACAGTATCGCCGATATCGCCTGCTGGCCATGGATTAATGCCCACTCGCGCCAACGCATCGATCTTAGCCAGTTCCCGGCGGTGCATAACTGGTTTGAACGCATCCGCCAGCGCCCGGCAACGCAACAAGCGCTACTCAAAACGCAACAGTATTAATCCCCTGCTCGCAGGGCGTGCTTTCATGTATGATTGCGGAAATTACTACACGGAGGAAGCCTGCAATGTCTCAGCCAGACGCCATTATTCGTATTAAGAACCTGCGCCTGCGTACTTTTATTGGAATCAAAGAGGAAGAGATCGCCAACCGTCAGGACGTATTGGTGAATGTGGTGATTCACTATCCGGCCGATAAGGCTCGCGACAGCGAAGACATCAATGATGCCCTGAACTATCGCACCATTACTAAACGCATCATCAGCCATATCGAGAATAACCGCTTCTCGCTGCTGGAAAAATTAACCCAGGATGTGCTCAATATCGCATGCGAACATCACTGGGTCACTTATGCTGAAGTAGAGATCGATAAACTTCACGCGCTGCGCTATGCCGACTCAGTATCAATGACCATGAGCTGGCGGCGCTAAAACGTTTGTAAGGGAGGCGGTATGAAAATCCTGCTCACTGGCGGTACCGGGCTCATTGGTCGGCATCTTATTACCAGGCTGCTGGAACTTGGGCACCAGCTCACAGTTTCCACCCGCAACCCTGAACGCGCAAAAGCCCGTCTCGATCCCCGCGTCACGCTGTGGCGCGGTTTCGAAGGGCAAAACAACCTCGATGGCTTTGACGCCGTCATTAACCTTGCCGGCGAACCGATCGCCGATAAGCGCTGGACGGCAGAGCAAAAAGAGCGCCTGTGCCACAGCCGCTGGGACATCACCCGGCAACTGGTCGCGTTATTTAAAGCCAGCGAAACACCACCCTCCGTGCTGATTAGCGGTTCCGCTACCGGCTATTACGGCGATCTCGGAGAAGTCGTGGTGACCGAGGAAGAGCCGCCGCACAACGAATTTACCCATAAACTTTGCGCCCGCTGGGAGCAAATCGCCAGTGAGGCGCAAAGCGATCGCACGCGCGTGTGCCTGTTGCGCACCGGCGTCGTATTAGCGCCGCGCGGCGGGATCCTGGCCAAAATGACGCCAGCGTTTAAGCTCGGCCTGGGCGGCCCTATCGGCGACGGTCGTCAGTATCTGGCGTGGATCCATATCGATGATATGGTGAACGGGATCTTGTGGCTGCTGGATAACGATCTGCGCGGCCCGTTCAATATGGTCTCACCCTATCCCGTACGTAACGAACAGTTTGCCCACGCGCTCGGCCACGCGCTCAATCGCCCGGCGATTTTCCGCGTTCCCGCCGCCGCCATTCGCCTGCTGATGGGAGAATCTTCAGTACTGGTGCTCGGCGGCCAGCGCGCGCTGCCGAAGCGCCTGGAAGCCGCCGGCTTTAGCTTTCGCTGGTACGATCTGGAAGAGGCGCTGAAGGATGTGTTGGGCTAAGTCGATAAACGGGGAGCAACGGCTCCCCGTTTTCTTCCCTTGGGCGGAAGCCGCCTCGCAAATCGTTAATTCCTCGCTCTCCTTGCTACGCTTCTTGTGAAGCCCATTCCAACCGCAAAATTATTCTCCTGCCATAACGTCCTGACGAGGTATATACCCTCAAAAAGCGTTGACAACCGTCAACACTCTTTTTATTCTGAGCAGGATTTGACGATGAAGGAACATCCGGACAAACATATCAGGAAGGCGATTGCCACGGCGCTGGCGCGGGGGTGGATATTGCTGCCTGCAGGTAAAAGCGCTCATTGCTTTGGCCGCCTCGTCTGCGGCGTGACTGAACACCGGGAACATATGATGAGCATTTGGTCGACGCCCGCCGTCCCTGAAAACCACGCCCGGCAAATAATCAGAATGGTCAAACGGTGTCCCATCCCGGCTACCGCGCGCATCATGCATAAGGAACGCAAAACGATGCCGATATTTAATTTTACGCTGACGCTGTCCGGCGTCACCAGTCAAACGCCAGGACTGGAAGATGCGCTCTTTGCCGCAGGCTGTAGCGACGCGCTGGTCTGCTTTTACGGTACCGCGGTCTACCTCGAGTTCGATCGCGAGGGCCAATCGCTGGAGCAGGCGGCGCTATCCGCCATCCGCGATGTAGAAACCGCCGCGCTGCCAAGTATCCGCGTGGAGTCCATCGATTCGACACTGGTCGGGCTGAGCGATATCGCCGAACTTATCGGCGTCTCCCGCCAGGCGATCGCGCTATTAAAAGAGGGCGCTCGCGGCAGCGGGCGGTTTCCCGGCCCCGTACAGCGCGTGAAGGGCAATTCCCCTCTCTGGCGCTGGAAATCCGTCGTTGAATGGTTAGTCGCGGAAAAGCGCATCGCCGCCGATTCGCCGATGGTGGCTAACGCCCTACTGCTGGATAGCCTCAACCTGGCGCTACAGCTTCGCCGTTCACCGGAAAATCACCGCGTGCAGCGCTACCTGCAAAGTCTGAGCGCCACGTCACCCACGGGCTGATTCGCGAGGGCGAGCATGTTACCCGGCACAGCATGGTGGTAAAGTAGGCTTTCGTTTTAGCTGATTAATTGCTTTATGACTACGATAACAACGCCCCGCCTGTTGCTTTCCCGCTTCACTCCGGCCGATTGGCCCTTTTTTCTGCGTCTGCGTCAGGACCCTGACGTCATGCGTTACATGGGTGAGGTGTTAAGCGAAACGGCGCTACGCAGCGTGTTTGAATCCCGCTGCGAAGATCCCGGCGTCTTTGTGTTGCGCGATTCTGCCGGCACGCCGCTGGGGGATATTGGTCTGCGCATCAGCGCGAAAAACCCGCACGAGGCCGACGTCGGCTACGCGCTACTGCCGCAAGCGCAGGGTCAGGGCTACGCCAGCGAAGCGCTCCGCGCGATTTGTGATTACGGCTTTACCACCCTTGGCATCCACGCCATTAATGCCTGGGTGCTGGGAGATAACCAGGGGTCGTCGCGGCTGCTGGAAAAGCACGGTTTTGTACGCATTCAGGTGCTGGAAAATGCTTACCACCTCAACGGCGTGGATTACGATGATTGGATCTACCGGCTGGAGCGTTAAGTCATTCCCGGCGAGCGAACCCGCCGGGATAGAGGCGATTACTTCAGTGAACCTTTAAGGAACTGCTGCAGGCGCTGGCTTTTCGGGTTGCCGAATAGCTCGTCGGGATGTCCCTCTTCTTCGATTCTTCCCTGATGGAGGAAAATCACGTGTGAAGAGACGTGGCGGGCAAAACCCATTTCGTGGGTGACGACCACCATGGTTTTCCCCTCTTCCGCCAGTTTTTGCATAATACGCAACACTTCGCCCACCAGCTCCGGATCCAGTGCCGATGTCGGCTCATCAAACAGCAGCACATCCGGCTCCATCGCCAGCGCCCGCGCGATGGATACGCGCTGCTGCTGACCGCCGGAAAGATGTACCGGATATTTGATCTGCTGGCGTTCATCGATACCGACTTTCGCCAGATACTTCACCGCCCGATCGCGCGCTTCCTGTTTGTTGAGGCCGAGCACCTGAATCGGCGCCTCCATAACGTTTTCCAGTACCGTCATGTGGCTCCACAGGTTGAAGTGCTGGAACACCATCGTCAGGCGCGTGCGCAGCAGACGCAGCTGGTTTTTATCCGCTACCTTCAACTGGCCGTCTTTATCGCGCACCAGGCCAATATTCTGTCCGTTGACGATAATCGTTCCTTCGCTTGGCTTCTCCAGAAAGTTGATGCAGCGCAGAAAGGTACTTTTACCGGAACCCGATGAGCCGATAATACTAATCACGTCTCCGGCCTTCGCTTTCAGCGAGACGCCTTTCAGCACCTCGTGCTCACCGTAACGTTTATGCAGATCGATAACGCTTAATTTATTGTCGGTCATGGCTTTCTCAGTGCGTCGAAGAGGGTTTGATATGCTGCAGCCAGCGCTTTTCCGCCTTGCGGAACAAGCTAATCAGCACATACGAAATAATTAAGTACAGTACCGCGGCGATGCCGAAAGCGGTAAACGGCTGATAGGTCGCCGAGTTAATATCACGCGCAATTTTCAGCAAATCCGGCACCGTGGCGGTAAACGCCAGCGCCGTCGAGTGCAGCATCAGAATGACTTCGTTGCTGTACGCCGGTAGCGCAATACGCAGTGCCGACGGCAAAATAATGCAGCGGTATAGCTTAACTGACGAAAAGCCGTAAGCCCGCGCAGCCTCAATCTCGCCCGGCGCCACCGAACGAATCGCCCCCGCAAAAATCTCGGTGGTGTAGGCGCAGGTATTTAAGGTCAATGCCAACACCGTACAGTTCAGGCCGCTGCGGAAAAACGCATTCAACAGATCGCTGCCTTTGACGATTTCCAGCGTATACATCCCGGAGTAAAACACCAGCAGCTGCACGTACAGCGGCGTCCCGCGGAAAATATAGGTAAACAGCCAGATCGGAAACTGAATGTATTTATTGCTCGATACGCGCCCGATGGCGAGAAACACCGCAAGGATACCGCCCATCACCACTGAAGCAATCAACAGCCACAGGGTGATCGCCACGCCGGTAAAACGGTAACCGTCGGTCCACAGCAGGGATTTCCAGTACTCCTGAATAATTTCAATCACAGGTCAGCCCTCTTCACACCCACGGAGTAGCGGCGTTCAAGCAGCAGCAGCACACCATTGGAAATCGTGGTAAACACCAGATAGATCGCCCCGCAGACGATAGCGAAATAGAACGGCTGCCAGGTGCTTTTGCCCGCCAGCTGCGTTGCCTTCACCACGTCTTCCAGACCGAGCAGCGACACCAGCGCGGTGGCTTTGAGAATCACCTGCCAGTTGTTGCCGATACCGGGCAGCGCATAGCGCATCATCGCCGGAAACAGGATACGGCGGAACGTCTGCCAGCCGCTGAAGCCAAATGCCGTCGCCGCTTCAATATGGCCTTTCGGCACCGCCAGAAACGCGCCGCGGAATGTTTCAGTGAAGTACGCGCCATAGATAAATCCGAGGGTGATAATACCGGCGATCATCGGATCAATATCAAATTGCGCCATGCCTAATGCATCGGTGATGCTGTTAAGGGCGATCTGTAGCCCATAGAAAATCAGCAGCATCAGCACCAGATCCGGCACCCCGCGGATCAGCGTGGTATAGCCTTCAAACACCAGCGCCATAGGCCGGTTAGCGGATAATTTCGCCCCCGCGCCCACCAGCCCAATAAGGACCGCGAGCACTACCGAGCTAAGCGCCAGCTCAAGGGTGACCAGCGCGCCCTGAAAAATAACCTGTGAGAACCCGTACAGCATGCTGTCTGCCCTGTCTGTCATCGATCGCCGCACGTGAAAACGCGTGCGGCGAGGTACTAACGATGATTAGTCGCCGTACACGTTAAAGTCGAAATATTTCTTCGCCAGCTTGTCGTAAGTGCCGTCTTTACGCATCTCGGCGAAAGCTTTATTTAGCGCTTCACGCAGTTCGGTGTCGTCTTTACGCAGGCCCATGCCGGTACCGACGCCAAACAACTTCTCATCCTTAATGGACGGGCCGCCAAACTGATAATCTTTGCCAATCGGCTGTTTGAGGAAACCTTCGCTGGCGGCGACCTCATCCTGGAACGCAGCGTCAATACGGCCCGCGGTCAGGTCGGAATAAATATTGTCCTGGCCCTGATAGGAGACAATTTCAATGCCTTTCGGCGCCCAGTGCTCGTTGCCGTAGGTTTCCTGAGTGGTGCCCTGCAGAACGCCAATGCGCTTGCCTTTCAGCTTGCTCAGGTCTGGCGTAATATCGCTGCCCTTTTTCACCACCAGACGGGAGTCAGCGGCATAAAGTTTGTCGGTGAAGGCAATTTCCTGCTGGCGCTTTTCGGTAATCGACAGCGAGGACATAATCGCATCGATTTTCTTCGCTTTTAACGAGGGGATCAGCGCATCCAGCGGGTTTTCAACGAAGGTACATTGGGTATTAATACGCTTACACAGCTCTTTCGCCAGATCGATGTCAAAACCGATCAATTGGCCCTGCGCATTCTTCGATTCGAACGGCGCATAAGTAGGATCGGTACCAATACGGATTTTCTGTGGAATAGCTGCGAATACCGTGGAAACGCTGGAAAGGGCCAGCGCCAAAGAAAGAGACAACGCCAGTTTTTTCATAATTATCCTCAACAGACTGTCATTCTAACGGGTTTATTAGAAGCACTTACGCCAGTTATCGTGCCATTATTCGCCCTGCCAAGGCAAAGCAAAATGCGCATGAAAGCAGATTTTTTTGCATCAGAAACGCTTAACTATGCATTTTATGAACAAAGAAAAACTGCTGTCGCCCCATTCTGGTGCAAGCTATCAACCGCTTGCACCTATCAAGGGCAACAATAACCGCGTCGCAATGGAGCGGCCTGGCATAACCAGACCGCTACAGTCTTAATCGCCGTAGACGTTAAAGTTGAAGTATTTCTTCGCCATTTTGTCGTAGGTGCCGTCTTTACGCATTTCACCCAGCGCTTTGTCGAAAGCGGCTTTCAGCTCGCCATCTTCTTTGCGCAGGCCGATGCCGGTACCATCGCCGAAGTATTTTTTGTCTTTAACGGAAGGACCGGCAAACGCGTAGTCTTTACCGGCAGGTTGTTTGAGGAAACCTTCACTGGCCGCGACTTCATCCTGCAGCGCCGCGTCAAGGCGCCCTGCGGCGAGGTCGGAATAGATGAGATCCTGGTTAGCATAGGCGACAACATCCACGCCCTGGCTGCGCCAGCGTTCATTGGCATAGGCCTCCTGGGTGGAGCCCTGCAGTACGCCAACATGCTTGCCTTTCAGCGACTCCAGCGTCGGCTGAATCGGCGAGCCTTTTGCGGCAATCAGTCGAGAGTCTGCCGCATACAGCTTGTCAGAGAACGCAATCTCCTGCTGCCGTTTTTCGGTAATCGATAGCGACGAGATAATTGCGTCGATTTTCTTCGCTTTCAGCGAGGGGATCAGCGCGTCAAAATCGCTGCCCACCCAGGTGCACTTCACCTTGATACGCGAGCACAGTTCATTGCCCAGATCGATGTCAAAGCCAATAAAGTTGCCCTTCGAATCCTTCGACGAGAAAGGCGCATAGGTGGTATCGGTGCCGATGCGGATACTTTGCGGCAGCGCCGCAGATACGCTGGCGGCGCTGCTGATTCCCATGATTAACGAGAGAGCCAGGATCGTCTTCTTCATAGAAAGCCCTTAAGTGTCGTGATGTTGTTATGTTGTGCGCTGTCTGGTTATGTATGTTGCCGACGGTTCTTGCAGGTTTTATGCCATTTTCCCGGTGCGTGCCGGTAACAGCGTTAAATTTGTTAATATAAAGTTGCAAGATTGTCTTAAGAGGGAAGATACCAGCATTGGCGGATAAACCGCAGCGGCAAAACGCAAAAAAACAAATTAAATGTCGAGGATTTGATCAGGACAACAAAAATGCACCAGCGGAAGGCAAAGGTAAATAAAATGCACCAAACAGGTGCATCATACTCCGCCTTGCCAGCGGGTAAACAGGTCCTGCGGCAGGTCAATATCAAACTGATCGATCACCCGGTTAACCGTCTGATTAATCACATCATCCAGCGACTGGGGACGATGATAGAATGCCGGTACCGGCGGCATGATCACCGCGCCCATTTCCGCCGCCTGCACCATTAAACGCAGATGCCCCAGATGGAACGGCGTCTCGCGTACGCAAAGCACCAGCGGGCGACGCTCTTTTAACACCACGTCCGCCGCGCGGGTCAGTAGACCATCGGTATAGCTATTGACGATGCCAGAGAGCGTTTTCATCGAGCACGGTAGAATGACCATCCCGCTGGTTTTAAACGAGCCGGAGGAGATGCTGGCGGCGATATCGCGCGCGTCATGTACCACATCGGCCAGCGCCTGCACTTCCCGCAGCGAGTAGTCGGTTTCCAGCGACAGCGTCTGACGCGCCGCCTGGCTCATTATCAGATGGGTCTCGACCTCCGCGACGTCACGCAATACCTGTAGCAGGCGTACGCCGTAAATCGCGCCGCTGGCGCCGGAAATACCGATAATGAGTCGTTTCACGATGTTATACCCCTTGCGCATAGTGCCGCAGACTTTGCCGGATTATAGTCCCCGACGCAACCTGGCGGGTAAAAATAAAAAGGCCCGCGGTCCTCGAAAGACGGCGGGCCAGCGACAAGTGACGAATTAGCCTTCGTTATGCATCTCTAAGTTTTCAACTTCGGTTTGCAGTTGGACCGCTTTCGCATCGTCGTTGCGCAGGGAATCAAGATAATCGAGATACTGTTGGTCTACGTCTTTGGTGACGTACACGCCGTTAAAGACCGAACACTCGAACTGCTGAATATCCGGGTTTTCTGCGCGCACCGCTTCGATCAGATCGTTCAGATCCTGGAAAATCAGGCCGTCAGCGCCGATGATCTGACGGATCTCGTCAACTTCGCGACCGTGGGCGATAAGCTCGTTGGCGGTCGGCATATCGATACCGTAAACGTTAGGGAAGCGAATTTCCGGCGCCGCGGAGGCCAGATACACTTTCTTCGCACCGGCTTCGCGCGCCATTTCGATAATCTGTTCAGAGGTGGTGCCGCGAACGATAGAGTCGTCCACCAGCAGCACGTTCTTATCACGGAATTCGGCGCGGTTGGCGTTCAGCTTACGGCGCACGGACTTACGGCGCAGCTGCTGGCCCGGCATGATAAAGGTACGGCCGACATAGCGGTTTTTGACGAAACCCTGACGATAGGGTTTATCGAGGATACGGGCAATCTCCAGGGCGATATCGCAGGAGGTTTCCGGGATCGGAATAACGACATCGATATCCAGATCTTCCCACTCGCGGGCAATTTTCTCGCCAAGCTTCGTGCCCATGTTCACACGGGCGCTATAGACGGAAATCTTGTCGATAAAGGAGTCCGGACGCGCGAAATAGACGTATTCGAACAGGCACGGGTTACTGACCGGGTTTTCCGCACATTGACGGGTAAACAGCTGGCCTTTCTCGGTGATGTAGACCGCTTCGCCCGGCGCGACGTCGCGCAGAAACTCAAAGCCCAATGTATCCAGCGCCACGCTTTCGGAGGCGACCATATACTCGGTGCGGCCATCGCCGATATCGCGCTTGCCGAGCACCAGCGGACGAATACCGTTCGGGTCGCGGAAGGCGACCATGCCGTGGCCGATAATCATCGCCACGCAGGCGTATGCGCCGCGGATCTGGCGGTTCGTCGCGGCAATCGCGGCGAAAATGTTATCGGCTTCCAGCGGGTAATGACGGAAATTATCCAGCTCGCTGGCGAAGATATTGAGCAGAATTTCGGAATCGGAGGTGGTGTTGATGTGGCGGCGTTTTTCTTCAAACAGCTTTTGACGCAGCTCGTGGGCATTGGTCAGGTTGCCATTATGGGCCAACGTAATGCCGTAGGGCGAGTTAACGTAAAAAGGCTGCGCTTCAGAAGCGCTGGAACTGCCTGCCGTTGGGTAACGGACGTGGCCAATCCCCATATTTCCCTGCATACGCTGCATGTGGCGCGCTTCGAACACATCGCTCACCAGCCCGTTAGCTTTACGCAAACGGAAGCAGTTATTTGCATCAATGGTGATGATGCCCGCGGCATCCTGCCCACGATGCTGAAGCACCGTTAACGCGTCATAAATCGACTGGTTTACCGGCATAACACCGGCGATACCGACAATACCGCACATACGTCTTTTCCTCGTTAAGCTACATCCCAACGCTTATGCTTTGGGCAAGAAACTTGACGAGCTCTGCAGATAGTCAAAGAACCATCTGATAACGAAACTGAACTGCGGGATAAGCTCAGACTTTTGCCAGTCTTCACTTTTTGCCATACCGGTGAAGCTATCGAGAAAGAACAGAATAGCGGAGACGATCAGCACGCCGCGCAGGGCGCCAAAACAGATCCCCAACACCCTGTCTGTTCCTGACAGACCGGTTTTCTCTACCAGAGCGCCTATCACATAGTTAACGATAGCGCCGACGATAAGCGTTGCGATAAACAATATCGCGATAGCAATCCCATTTCGGACCAGTTCGTCTTCAAAGCCCGTGAACCAGACAGCCAGGTAAGTGTAGTAATGACTGGCGACAAAGAAGGCACATCCCCATGTCACCAGCGATAACGCTTCACGAACAAAGCCGCGGATAAGGCTAACCAAACAGGAAAAACCAATTACCGCAATAATGGCGTAATCAATCCAGACCATATACATCCCACGATTTTACGCCCTGTCGTCCGGTTCGGGGCGCATTCTAACAGAAAAAGAAAACGTTTGCGTAGGGATTTCCGTGCCCTACAGAAATAAAAATGGCGCTGAAAAAACATTCAACGCCATACTGCCTGACGCCTCTTCAGGGCGTATCCGGCAAGGGTTTCAGCAGGTTAACCCGCCTGCCAGCTCGCCCAATCAGAGCGGGTGGGATTTTAATTCGGGCTATATCCCATAACCACGCCGCTCAGACCAGAAATCTGCTGCAGCTCGCCGAGTTGCCCCTTCAGCTTGTCTTTCGACGCATCCGGCCCCACCAGAATACGGGTAATTTTACCCTGAACCGGCGTGGATGGCGATGTCCAGGCTTTAAAGCCCGAGGAACGCAGCTTACCGACGATTTCGTTAACCTTATCGGCATTCTTCAACGCCCCCAACTGCACTACATAGGCTTTCCCGGTCGGCGCCGGAATCGCGGCCTGCTGTTGTTGCGGCTGCGGTTGCGTTTTAGCCGGAGGCGGCGTCTGCGCAACCTGCTGAGGCTGCGGTTTCTCAACCGGCTTCGGCTGTGGTTTCGGCTGCGGCTTGGCGGCCACCACCGGCTCCTGGACTTCATCGAAGCTATTGTTGTTTACCGGGACGCGCGAAGGATCCAGCGATGGCGCCGCGGCGTCTCCCGCTCTCACCTCTTCCGCGGCACCTTCCGGCGGCTGCGAAGGCAGCGCCTGAGTAGCCGCCGGCAGCATATCCGGCTCATCGCGATCGCCAGGCTTCGGCACCAACGGGATCGCCGCAAACTCATCCTGATAATGTTTTTTCTGGCCATCGAGCAGACCCGGGAGAATAATTACCCCCAGCGCTACCAGTACAATCGTCCCGACTAAACGGTTCTGAAACTTACTCGCCACCGATTCTCCCCGCGTCTATCTCTTCCATTACATGCGCCACCGTGTGGAAGGAACCACACACCAGCACCGTATCTTCGGCTTTGGCATCCGCCATAGCGGCATGCCACGCCTGCGCTACGCTGTCATAACGTTGGCCCGCGCGCAGATGCGCAATCAGCTGGTCCGCCGTGGCGCCGCGCGGCCCTTCCAGCGGCGCGCAGTACCACGCGTCTACTTCAGGCGCCAGATTCGCCAGGGTTCCGGCGATATCTTTATCATGCAGCATACCAATAACCGCCAGTACGCGCCCCGTTTTCGCTAAGCTTTTGAGACGCCCGGCGAGATAAGCCGCCGCGTGCGGGTTATGCGCGACATCGAGGATCACCCGCGGCGCGTCGCTGATAATCTGAAAGCGGCCCGGGAGCATGGCGTGATGAATGCCGTCGCGCAGCGCCTGTTCAGCGACGTTAAGCCCGCTGGCGCGCAGCGCCGCCAGCGCCGTCGCGGCGTTGGGCAATGGAACCTGCGGCAGCGGCAGCCCTGCCAACTCGCCCTGACCATCGGTAAAGTTCCATGACTGGTCTGTCACGCTATAACGCCAGTCATGGTCGCGGCGCAGCAGCATCGCGCCCTTTTCATTCGCCACGTCGGCAATCATCTGCGGCATATCGGGCTCGCCCACCACCGCCGGTTTACCAGCGCGGAAGATACCCGCTTTTTCACGGCCAATGCTTTCACGATCCGGCCCCAGCCAGTCGGTATGATCCAGCGCGATGCTGGTGACCACCGCGACGTCGGCATCGACGATATTCGTGGCGTCCAGGCGTCCACCGAGGCCCACCTCCAGGATAACCACATCCAGCTGCGCCTGCTTAAACAGCCATAGCGCGGACAGCGTGCCAAATTCAAAATAGCTCAGCGAGATATCGCCGCGCGCCGCTTCGATTTCGGCAAATGAGGCGGTATGCGCCGCTTCCGGCAGCTCGGCGCCCTGGATACGCACGCGTTCGGTATAGCGCACCAGATGCGGCGAACTATACACGCCAACTTTATAGCCCGCCGCCATCAGCACCGATTCCAGCGTTCGGCAGGTGGTGCCTTTGCCGTTGGTACCCGCTACTGTAAAGACAAACGGCGCCGGTTTTAGTATCGCCATCCGTCCGGCGACTTCGCTCACCCGCGCCAGTCCCAGATCGATGGCTTTACTGTGCAGATGCTCCAGATAAGAAAGCCACGTAGCCAGGGGCGACGTGGCCTGAGGAATAGGATCTTTTTCCATGATGTCCGCGAGAGTTAACGGTAAAAAAAAGGGCAGCGCCTGTCGGCCCTGCCCTCTGCATTATCAGGCCTCTGGTTCCTGATCCGGTACCGGTGGTACCACCTCGCCCTCGTGAGGCGCATCGGCCTGCGGCGAAGGAAGGTTCATCAGTTTCGCCAGGATGCTGGCTAATTTCAGACGCATTTCAGGACGACGGATAATCATGTCGATCGCCCCTTTTTCAATCAGGAACTCACTGCGCTGGAACCCCGGCGGCAGCTTCTCACGCACGGTCTGCTCGATAACGCGAGGACCGGCGAAGCCGATCAGCGCTTTTGGCTCGGCGATATTCAGATCGCCCAGCATTGCGAAGCTCGCGGAGACGCCGCCCATAGTCGGGTCGGTCAGCACGGAGATGTACGGTAAACCGCGCTCCTGCATTTTCGCCAGCGCCGCGGAGGTCTTCGCCATCTGCATCAGCGACATTAGCGCTTCCTGCATACGGGCGCCGCCGGAGGCGGAGAAGCAGATCAGCGGGCAGTTGTCTTCCAGCGCCTGCTCAACCGCACGGACGAAACGCGCGCCGACAACGGAACCCATCGAACCACCCATAAAGGCGAATTCAAATGCCGCCGCCACGACAGGCATGCCGTGCAGGGTGCCTTTCATCACCACCAGCGCGTCTTTCTCGCCGGTCTCTTTCTGTGCAGAGGCCAGACGGTCTTTATACTTTTTCGAATCGCGGAACTTCAGCACATCCTTTGGCTCGAGCTCGCTACCCAGTTCCACGAGAGAACCTTCGTCCAGCAGGCTATGCAGGCGGTTGCGCGCCGACATACGCATGTGGTGATCGCACTTAGGGCAAACCTCCAGGTTGCGCTCCAGCTCTGCGCGGTACAGTACCTGACCGCAGCTGTCGCACTTGGTCCATACACCTTCAGGAATACTTGCCTTACGGGTGGGGGTTATATTGCTTTTAATTCGTTCAATCCAGCTCATTGATAACCTTTCTACCTGAACCTGGTCGATGCCAGTTTTGTCGCAAGGGGCGCATAATGCCACTTTTGCCCCTCACAGACCATGAATGTTGCACATTAAATCATAACATCCCGTAACATGGGATAAAAAAGTGGTCGAACCGCTCACACTTTGCGCGCCGGACGTCATAGCAACGCCCGGCGAGAATGCCGCTAAGGGCTTATTTAGCCTGCTTTGCCGCCGCCCGGCGATGGCGAATCACTTCGATAACGCCAGGCAGTACCGACAGGACGATAATCGCCACGATCAGCAGCTTCAGGTTTTCCTGTACGATCGGCAAATCACCGAACAGGTACCCGGCGTAGGTGAACAGCAGTACCCACAGCAGCGCGCCAACCACGTTGTACGCCGCAAAATGACGATAGGACATGTGACCCATTCCCGCCACAAACGGCGCAAAGGTTCTGACGATCGGCACAAAACGCGCGAGGATGATGGTTTTGCCGCCGTGGCGTTCATAGAAGGTATGGGTTTTGTCGAGATAGCTACGACGGAAAATCTTCGAGTTCGGATTGCTGAACAGCTTTTCGCCGAACAATCTACCGATGGTGTAGTTCAGGGCATCGCCAACAACGGCGGCAATGACCATCAGCGCAACCATCAGGTGTACGTTGAGATCGTTAGTTGGCAGCGCGGAGAGCGCGCCGGCGACGAACAACAGAGAATCTCCGGGCAGGAACGGCGTCACCACCAGGCCGGTTTCGCAGAACAGAATCAAGAACAGGATGGCGTAAACCCAGACGCCATACTGTGCGACCAGCTCCGCAAGGTGCACATCAATATGCAGGATGAAATCAATCAAAAAATGAATCAGGTCCATATTTGTCTTAGCCTTTAGTGACAACCGCCCCCTGTTACGGGGGCGCTGATATTAGTCCGCCAAAAACAGCGGGCCCATCGGCATCACCGGCAGGTCGAAATGGGCCGGATAATCCACCGACACCAGATACAATCCTTCCGCTTTCGCCGTCGCGGCAGCCAGAGTCCGGTCCTTCGCCGCCAGCAGTTCTGCAATCCAGCTCTCTGGCTGGTTTCCGGCGCCTACTTCCATCAGGCTGCCGACGATATTCCTAACCATATGATGAACAAAAGCGTTCGCTTTGATATCCACCACCACATAAGCCCCGTGACGGGTCACGTTGATATGCATCACGTTGCGCCACGGCGTGCGCGACTGACATTGCACCGCGCGAAACGAGGTGAAGTCATTCTCGCCAATTAAACACTGCGCGGCGCGATGCATCCGCCCGGCATCCAGAGGGTGGTAATAATGCGTCACCCCCTGGCTTAACACCGCCGGACGCAGGCGGTGATTATAGATGACGTAACGGTAACGACGGGCCGTCGCGCTGAAGCGGGCGTGAAAATCGTCCGCAACATGCTTCACCCAACGCACGGCGATGTCACCAGGTAAATTCGCATTTACGCCCAGCGTCCAGGCGGCGTCTTTACGCTGAGCGCGGGTTTCAAAGTGCACCACCTGGCCGGTACCGTGAACGCCGGCGTCGGTACGCCCGGCGCAGAATACGTGTACCGGTTCGGCCGCCACCTGCGACAGCGCCTTTTCCAGCTTTTCCTGCACGCTGCGCACTTCGTTTTGCCGCTGCCAGCCGTAGTATTTGCTGCCGTCGTACTCGATGCCCAGCGCGATTTTATACACCGGCTGCTGCTGTGCTCCAGACATCAGTACAAATACTCCTGAACCAGCTTCTCGGCGATTTTCACCGCCATCAGCGCGCCGCCAAAGCGCACGTTATCGGCCACCGACCAGAACTGAATCTGCTCGGGCATGCCGTAATCGTTATGCACGCAACCGATGGACAGACGCGCGTTACCGGAAGCATCGCCGACCTGCGTCGGGAACTCGCCCTCTTCAGAAAGCTCGATATCCTCGCCACGGGTAAAGGCGTCGCGCGCCTCCTCCGCCGCCAGCGGACGCAGCGCTTCAAAATTCACCATCTGCGCATGACCATAGAAGACCGGCGATTGCACGACGCTTGCGGAAATCATCAGGCCGTCATCCTGCAGAATTTTGCGCGCTTCATCGACGATACGTCGTTCTTCGCGCACGCTACCTTCGCGATCCGGCAGAATCGGCAGCATGTTGAAAGCCAGCTGGCGCCCAAAGAAATCGTCCTCATCAATCGGAATACCGTTCAGCAGTTTCGCGCTCTGCCCCGCCAGCGCATCGACCGCTTTTTTCCCCTGCGCCGAGGCAGACAGCAGGTTGGTAACGGTAATACGCGACAGGCCGCCATCATCGATCAGCGGCTTCAGCGCCGTCAGCAGCTGGCTGGTCAGGCTGTTTGGTACCGCAATCACGTTACGGTTGCGGTAGTCGCCGAGCACGAACGGGTTGACGTCCGGCACCACCAGCGGCACGTCCGGCTCCAGCGCAAACAGGCCGCTAAGATCGATAACCAGACAACCGGCGTTGGTGGCTTCTTCGACATACGCCGCGCTGGCTTCGACGCCCGCGGCGAAGAAAGCCAACTGGGCCTGGGTCCAGTCAAAGTCGGCGGCGTCCTGCACGATGACCGATTTGCCACCATAACGCAGATGTTCGCCCGCGCTTTCATTGCGCGCCAGCGCATAAATTTCGCCTACCGGAAACTGGCGTTCAGCAAGGGTTTCAAGCAGGGCTTCGCCTACGGCGCCGGTTGCGCCCAGTACGGCAATATTCCAGCCTTCAGACATGGTGGTGTACTCCAGAAAATAGCGACCCTGCCGGATTATCCGACAGGGGCATTAAGAAGATATTAACGAACAGGATGATGTACGGCATTAAAACCGAGCTGACGCAGCAGCGTCGCTGCTTTTTCATCGCTGCACTGTACGTACAGGGAAGACCATTCGCGGCGTTCCTGATAATTTTTGCGCAGCTTGTCGAATTCGCCGGCAATGCCTGCCACTTTACGCAGCGGCGCATCATCGCGGCGCACATCATACACCAAATGGACCAGCCTTTTCAGCGTCGCCTGATCGAGTGGGCCGTGCAGAGTGATGCGGCCAAATTCCGGCGCCGGCAGTAGCGTATCCAGCGCCACCTGCTGCGGATGGCCAATAAACGCGCTATAGGCTTCAAAAACCTGGGTGGTGCCGCGCGCTTTGCCTTCAAGGGTATAACCGGCGATATGCGAGGTACCGATATCGACACGCGCCAGCAACTCGGTATTCAGATCCGGTTCGGGTTCCCAGACGTCGAGCACCACGCTCAACTGCTGCCCGGCCTGCAAGCGCTTGAGCAGCGCCGCGTTATCCACCACCGGGCCACGGCAGGCGTTAATCAGGATCGCCCCCGGCTGCAGGCGGCAAATCAGCGCTTCATCGGCCAGATGCAGCGTTTTATACGGCCCGTCTTTAAACAACGGCGTGTGGAAAGTCAGGACATCCGCCTGCTGCACCAGCTCGTCCAGGCTGCGGAAGTCGCCTTCATCGCCACGATCGGCGCGCGGCGGATCGCAGAGTAATGTTTTAATTCCCAGCGCTTCCAGACGTTTTTGCAAACGCCCGCCAACGTTGCCGACGCCGACGATACCGACGGTACGATCAGCCAGCGCGAATCCGTCGCGCTCGGCGAGCATCAGCAGCGCCGAGAAAACATACTCCACCACCGCGATCGCATTACAGCCCGGCGCGGCGGAAAAGCCAATCCCCGCCTGCTGTAACCACGCTTGATCGACATGATCGGTGCCTGCGGTGGCGGTGCCGACAAACTTAATTGCCTTACCGGAGAGCAGCGCTTCATTCACCTTAGTGACGGAACGCACCATCAGCGCGTCGGCGTCGGTTAACGCTTCCTGCGGAATGGGACGACCGGGAACGGCCTGCACGTCTCCCAAACGGCTAAAAAGCTCACGCGCATAGGGCATATTTTCATCAACGAGGATTTTCACGGTTCAGTACCTGTCTGAGAACGAGAGTAAACCGGGGAAGTGTGCCATAATCTGGCCGCCAGGAACATCATCACCCGGCTTAAGTACAGCACTACGGTAAGGATTCATCATGACACCACCCGTTTCAGGTATGTCCGATCGCCCTCCGGGGACTGGCCCATCCGGCGCATCCGCCGTGGGCCCAAACGCGCTCACCATGCAGCAACGCACCGTTCTGGAGCGGCTGATAACGCGTCTGGTGACGCTGACATCGCAGCAAAACGCCGAAGTGTGGGCCTGCGTGAAGCACGATCTGGGTCTGAAAGGCGACACGCCGCTGCTGGCGAGCCATTTCAGCGCGGCTGAGAGCAACCTGAATCAGCGCTTAAGTATCGCTCAGCAAAACCACCACCATCGGCAAATTCTCGCCCAGCTCAGCGAACTGCTGACTCAGGGAAATAACCGTCAGGCGGTGAGCGATTATATCCGCCAGAATTACGGTCAAACCGTGCTGCATGCGCTGACCCAGGCACAGCTGGAGAACGTGCTGCATCTGCTGCAAAACGGCCAGTTGGCGATCCCGCAGCCGCAGCAGCGTACGCCGACGCTGCGCCCTTTGCTGCCGGCGGAACATAACACCCTGAATCAGCTAGTGACCAAACTGGCCGCCGCAACCGGCGAATCGAGCAAGCTTATCTGGCAATCAATGCTTGAGCTGTGCGGCGTGAAATCCGGCGAACTGATCCCCGCCACCCACTTCACCCCGCTCTCGTACTGGCTGCAGGCGCGACAAACGCTGAGCGCGCAAACCGCGCCGACGATGAATTCGCTGCAGGCAGCGCTCAAGCAACCGCTGGAGGCGCAGGAGTGGCAGAAAATCGCCGATTTCGCGCAAAGCAACTGGCAGGTGACGCCCACGACGACCTTAACCAGCCCGCAGGTGCTAACGCTATTAAATAAGGTCTTTGCGCTACGCGTAGCCCGCGCCCAGGCGACAATGGCAATTACCCCGGTCGAGCCCCTGCCCGCACCCCATGCGGTGTATAGCAAAAAAGCGTGGACGGTGGCGATTGCCCTGCTGGTGGTGATTATTCTGCTGTGGCTGGTGCTGTAAGCTAAAAACAATCATGGCGGTCAGAACGCCGCCATGATGCCATTACTTACGCAGCGTCAGTAAAGTGACACCAATGCCCAATACCGCGCAAATCGCCCCGGCAAGGAACACGGAAGCATAGCCAAGCGAGGTGGCAAGCAGGCCAGCCAGCGGGCCAGTGACGCCGTAAGAGATATCCTGAAACGCGGCATAGCCGCCAAGCGCGGTGCCGCGAACCTGGGCCGGAACCCGTTTGACTACCTCAACGCCCAGCGCCGGGAAGATGAGCGAGCAACCGCAGCCGGTCAAAGCGGCGCCCGCCAGCGCCACCCAGGCGCCCGGCGCTTGCCATAGCAGCGTCAGACCAATCGCTTCAATCAGCAGTGATACCATCGCCACCTTAATGCCGCCAAAGCGATCCGGCATCCAGCCGAACAGAATACGCATCAGGACAAAAGCGCCGCCAAACGCGGTCAACGTGAAGCCGGCCATCGCCCAGCCGTGGCTGGCGAAATAGAGTGAAACAAAGGTACCGATCACCGCAAAGCCGACGCCCTGCAGGCCGAGACCAATTCCCGGCCGCCAGATCATGCCGATGACGCTCCATAGCGAAGGACGCTCGCCGCCGTGGGCGGGAACTTTACGGACCGTGCCGTTAATCGCCCACGCCAGCAGCGGCAGCGCCATCGTGACGCAGGCCAACGCCGCCACGCCGAAGCGGCTGTAAATCAGCAGCCCCAGCGGCGCGCCCACCGCCAGCGCCCCGTACATCGCCATGCCGTTCCACGACATCACTTTACCGGAACGTCGCGGGCCAACCAGCCCTAATCCCCAGCTTAAGTTACCGGTCAGCAGTTGGCTTTCACCAAAGCCGAGAATCAAACGTCCCAGCACCAGCAGGCCAAATTTGGCCATTACCGGCACCGGCAGCAGCGCCGCCGCCAGCCAGGCGCAGCCGGCCAGAGCACAGGCCAACATTCCTTGCAGCACCGAGCGTTTCGCACCGTACTGATCGGCCAGTCTCCCGGCATAGCCGCGGGTTAATACCGTGGCGAGAAACTGGATGCCGACGGCCACGCCGACGAGTGTGTTGCCAAAGCCGAGATCGTGGTGCACAAATAGCGGGATAACCGGTAGCGGCAACCCCACGGTCATATAGGTCAGAAAAACCGCAAAGGTAATGCGAAATAGCGAGAGATTCTCTGAAGCGTTGTTTATCGTTTTTGTCGCTGCGGACATGCGTTACCCCAGTTTTGCAGAGCAAGGCGAGAAGATGAGATGGGAATGATGGCGAGCAATTTGCCTGCACTCGCCAGGCGCTGTCAAGACGTCAAAAAAGGGGAGCCTTGGGCTCCCCTGGTACTGACTCTAACCAATTAAGCGTTGTATTTACGCATAACCAGGGTCGCGTTGGTGCCGCCGAAGCCGAAGCTGTTGGACATCACGGTGGTCAACTGAGCATCGGTCGGTTTGGTGACGATGTTAAGGCCGGCAGCCTGCTCGTCCATCTCTTCGATGTTGATGCTTGGCGCGATAAAACCGTGCTCCAGCATCAGCAGAGAGTAGATGGCTTCCTGTACGCCTGCGGCGCCCAGAGAGTGGCCGGTCATCGCTTTGGTGGCGGAGATAGCCGGGCTGTTGTCACCGAAGACTTCGCGGATAGCGCCCAGCTCTTTCACGTCGCCTACCGGAGTAGAAGTGCCGTGGGAGTTCAGGTAGTCGATCGGAGTATCAACGCCGTGCATCGCCATCTGCATGCAGCGCACTGCGCCTTCGCCAGATGGAGCAACCATGTCCGCGCCATCGGAAGTCGCGCCGTAACCGACGATTTCCGCATAGATATGCGCGCCGCGCGCCAGCGCGTGTTCCAGCTCTTCCACCACGACCATGCCGCCGCCGCCCGCGATAACGAAACCGTCGCGGTTCGCATCATAGGTACGGGACGCTTTGTCCGGAGAATCGTTGTATTTGGTGGACAGCGCGCCCATGGCGTCGAATTCGCAAGCCATTTCCCAGCACAGCTCTTCGCCGCCGCCGGCAAAGACGATGTCCTGTTTGCCCAGCTGAATCTGTTCTACCGCGTTACCGATGCAGTGTGCGGAAGTGGCGCAAGCGGAGCTGATAGAGTAGTTGACGCCGTGGATTTTAAACGGCGTGGCGAGGCAGGCAGATACGCCGGAAGCCATCGCTTTAGTCACAACGTATGGGCCCACGGCTTTCAGACCACGCGGACTACGCATGGCATCGGCGCCGAAGACCTGGAATTTCGGGGATCCGCCGCCGGAACCTGCAATCAGGCCGACACGCGGGTTGTTCTGGTATGCTTCCGGCGCCAGACCGGCGTCGGCTACCGCCTGCTCCATGGACAGATAAGCATAGATAGATGCATCGCTCATAAAGCGAACTACTTTGCGGTCAATGAGGCCCGTGGTATCCAGTTTGACGTTGCCCCACACGTGGCTACGCATTCCTGAATCCTTCAGCTCCTGAGAGAAAGTGATCCCTGAACGTCCTTCACGCAGAGATGCCAGGACTTCCTGCTGGTTATTACCGATGCTGGAAACGATGCCCAAGCCAGTAATCACTGCACGTTTCATTCAATACCTCTGTAAGTCGCACTATTTTAAGTTTCGAGTCGCACAATAGCGTACACTTGTACGCCGAACAAGTCCGATCAGCCATTTTGTGTATAAATTTGCGCCTTCTGGCACACATCGTTAAGATCGCGCTACGCCTTGTGATTCGAGTAACTTACGTGAAACAAAACGCCATACAACCCGCCAACCTGGAATTCAACGCTGAGGGTACACCTGTTTCCCGAGATTTTGACGACGTTTATTTTTCTAATGACAACGGTCTGGAAGAGACGCGCTACGTTTTTCTCAACGGCAACCGGCTTGATAGCCGTTTTCCAACCCACCCGCGCCCGCTGTTTATCGTCGCGGAGAGCGGCTTCGGCACCGGGCTCAATTTCCTGACGCTGTGGCAGGCGTTTGCTGTTTTTCGTCGCGATAATCCGCAGGCTACGCTGCAAAGATTACATTTCATCAGTTTTGAAAAATTTCCCCTGAAGGCCGACGACCTGCGCCTGGCGCACCAGCACTGGCCGGAACTGGCGCCATGGGCTGAACAGCTACAGGCGCAGTGGCCATTGCCAATCGCGGGCTGCCACCGCCTGCTGCTCGACGATGGCCGCGTCACGCTGGATTTATGGTTTGGCGATATCAACACGCTCACCGACCAGCTTGACGATTCACTCAACCGCCAGGTCGACGCCTGGTTCCTCGACGGCTTCGCGCCGGCGAAAAACCCGGATATGTGGACGCCGGGGCTGTTTTCCGCCATGGCACGTCTGGCCCGCCCCGGCGGCACGCTGGCGACCTTCACCTCCGCTGGCTTCGTTCGCCGCGGGCTGCAGGAGGCCGGCTTTAGCATGCAAAAACGCAAAGGCTTTGGTCGCAAGCGCGAAATGCTAATCGGTGAATTGACCGCCGACGTTCCGACATTCGCGCGGACGCCATGGTTTGCCCGCAGCGGTAGTCAATCGCGCGAAGCGGCGGTGATCGGCGGCGGTATCGCCAGCGCCCTGCTCTCGCTGGCGCTGCTGCGTCGCGGCTGGCAGGTGACGTTGTACTGCGCTGACGATGCGCCCGCCAGCGGCGCATCCGGCAATCGTCAGGGCGCGCTGTATCCGCTATTAAGCCAGCACGACCCTTCGCTGGCGCGCTTTTTCCCGGCGGCGTTTACTTTCGCGCGCCGCCTCTACGACGCCCTGCCAGTGGAATTTGATCATCAATGGTGCGGCGTAACCCAACTCGCCTGGGATGAAAAAAGCACGCAGAAAATCGCCCAAATGCTGGCTTCAGATTTACCGGCGGAGATCGCCTGCGCGGTGACGGCGGAGCAGGTTGCTGAACTGACCGGCGTTGATACCGGCTGCGGCGGTATCACCTATCCGGCCGGCGGCTGGCTGTGCCCGCAGCAGTTGACGGCAGAATTACTGGCGCTGGCGGCGACGCAGGGACTACGCAGCCACTACGGTTATCCCGTCGAAACGCTCAGCGCGGAGGGCGACGGCTGGTTGCTCAATCAGCAGCATCGTCATCAGGCGGTAGTACTGGCGAACGGACATCGCCTGACTGATTTTGCCCAGACCAGGCAGTTACCGGCTTATCCGGTCGGCGGCCAGGTCAGCCATATACCCACCACGCCGGGGCTTTCTGCCCTGCGCCAGGTGTTATGCTATGACGGCTATCTGACGCCACAAAACCCCGAGAATCAGCAACACTGTATCGGCGCCAGCTATCATCGCGGCAAGACGGATACCGATTTCAGCGCCGAAGATCAGTGGCAGAATCGCCAGCGCCTGATTGATTGTTTCCCGCAGGCGGCATGGGCAAAAGAGGTGGATGTTAGCGGCAACGAAGCCCGCTGCGGCGTACGCTGCGCCACCCGCGACCACCTGCCGATGGTGGGCAACGTTCCGGATTATGAGAAAACGTTGACGCAGTACGCCACGCTTCACCAACAGCAGGAAAATGTCGGCAGTGCGCCGGTCTATCACAATCTGTTTATGCTCGCGGCATTGGGATCTCGTGGGTTGTGCACCGCGCCATTGAGCGCCGAACTGCTGGCCGCGCAGATGAGTGAAGAACCGCTACCGCTGGATAGCGAAACCCTCGCGGCGCTGAATCCGAATCGGCTGTGGGTGAGAAAACTGCTGAAGGGAAAAGCGGTAAAATAACGCCGACTTGCGCCTTATCCCGACCTGGGTTTAGTCGCCCCGGTAGGCGCAGCGCGACCGGGGAGAGTTTCCGGATGTGGGCTAACGCCTCATCCGGATGACACCATTTATCAGGCCTGATTTTTCGCCTGCTGGTACAGGTTATTCCACATCCCTTGCACCAGAATCTGATCCGGCGGCGACAGTTCGCCCGCGCTGATGGCCTTTTCCAGGCTGCTGGCGACTTTATCATTAATCGCCTGCGCCGTATGTTCCCCTTCCCCTTCCAGCTCAGCCACCGCCAGCGTCAGGTGGCCGCGCAGATAACCGCCAGCAAACAGTTCGTCATCACTGGCGTGGTCTACCATATCGTCAATTAACGCCAGAATGCGTGATTCAAACTCCGCGATCATCGTCTTTCCTCTTTCATTTGTAGAACGTGGCTTTAGTGCAGGTCTTCCGGCCACGGAAATTGTTCTGCCGTCAGCGGCGGCGTTTGATAATACTGTTGCAGCGCGCGAATAAAGCGTGCCGGTCGCTCAGGGATCCCTTGCTCCAGATAGGTCATCACCTGGGCATGTACGCGCCGTTGAAAGGCGATGCGGTCAGGCTCAAAGTCGCCTTCGAGGTTGTCACAGCTGACGTTAAACGGAAATCCCGCCGCCGTGCAGAACAACCAGTCAAAAGCCTGTGGCTTGACCTCGACGTCTTCGAACTTGCTTTGCGTCATCGCATCGCGGCCGTCCGGGCAGTACCAGTAACCAAAATCTACCTGCTCGCGCCGCGCCTTGCCGGCGATACACCAGTGGGAAATTTCGTGCAGCGCGCTGGCGTAAAAGCCGTGAGCAAACACGATCCGGTTGTATGGCACTTCGCTATCTGCAGGAAGATAGATCGGTTCGTCGTCGCCTTTAATCAGACGGGTATTAAAATCATCGGCAAAGCAGCCGTCGAAGATCTCGACCAACTGCTGATAATGGTGTTGCTGTTGCATTAGTGAATTCCCAACCACTGCAAAATCTCAGCCCCGTGGCTGTCGTAAAGAAGTTTAGCGCTCATCACCGCGGAGACGATGACGATCATCGGCCGAATCAGCGACTGCCCTTTACTCAGCACCAGCCGCGAACCGGCGCGAGCGCCGATAAACTGCCCGGCCATCATCACAAAACCGGTGGCCCAAATCACTTTGCCGCCAATGATAAATAGCAGCAGGCCGCCAATATTGGAGGTGGCGTTTAGCAGTTTGGCGTGAGCGGTGGATTTCGCGAGATTAAACCCGGCGAGCGTCACAAAGGCCAGCGCATAAAAAGAACCGGCGCCGGGGCCAAAAAAACCGTCGTAGAAACCCACGCTGCCGCCAGCGACCAGCGCGAACGGCAAACCATACAGGCGACGCTGACGATCGGATTCGCCAAGCTTAGGCATCAGCAAAAAGTACAGCCCAATGCCGATCACCAGCAGCGGCAGGATTTGCTTCAAAATATCGGACTGCACGTGCTGCACCAGCAGCGCCCCCGCCGTCGAGCCGATAAACGTCATCAGAATATTGAGTTTCTGATCGGCAAGATTTACCACCTTGCGACGGATAAAGTAGAGCGTCGCGGAAATGGAACCGCCGCACGCCTGTAGCTTATTGGTCGCCAATGCCTGAGCGGGCGGCATACCTGCCGCCATCAACGCCGGGACGGTTAACAACCCGCCGCCGCCAGCTAAGGAATCAATAAATCCGGCCAGAATCGCGACGAAAAAGAGCGCCACCAAAACCATTGGCGACACCATAAACAGTTCGACAAAACTATCCATTAGAGAAGATGCTCATCCAGTAGCGCCTGGCAGGAAGGCGGCAGCGGAGGCGGCGTCTTCTTCACAGGTGGGGTTGACCCAGGTTTAGGCGGTTCAAACCAGCTTTGCAGCTCGGCTCCGCAGCCATCGCCAGCCGGCGGCGGCGCTTGATCTTCGCACTCAAGGCTGCCCGCCGGGCAGCGCAGGCGCACATGCATGTGGGCGCGATGCTGGAACCACGGGCGAACTTTGCGTAGCCATTGGCGATCGTTACCAGCATCGAGGCACAATTGCTGTTTGATAGCCGGGTTGACGAAAATACGCGTTACATCGTTATCTTCCGCCGCCATTTTAATCAGGTTGCTGATTTGCGGGCTCCACAGTGACGGCACCACCCGCTTGCCATCACGGGCGACTAAATCCAGCGCCTGTGGTTTCAGCAGTTGCGCGGAGGTCCAGCGGGTCTGCGGCAATTGCAGGAAAATATCAACATCCAGACCCGACTGATGGCTAGCGTGGCCGCCGTTAAAGCGCCCGCCGGCAGGCATGCCCATATCGCCAATCAGCACCGTCCCCATACCTTTATTGTGCGCCTGCAAACTCAGCCGCTGAATAAACTGCACGAGATCCGGATGGCCGAAATAGCGACGCTGATCGGTACGCATCACCTGGTAATCAGGGGAGTTCAACGGTAGCGGCTGGGCGCCGACGATGCAGCCATTGGCAAACGCGCCAATAGACTGGGCGCTGCCGCTAATCGGCTGGGATATTTTCTGCCACGGCGTCGCCGCCAGGCTGGCGGTGCTGGCCAAAAGCGCCAGCAGTGCGATAACGGTATTTTTCATCGGTTACCAGCGTGGAATTGATGTTGTCACGTCGCCATTCTGCGCGCGTTGACGCATAAAGTGATCCATTAACACGATAGCCAGCATGGCCTCGGCGATCGGAACCGCGCGAATGCCGACGCACGGATCGTGACGCCCTTTGGTGATCATTTCGACTTCTTCGCCGAAGCGGTTAATCGTATGACCGGGAACGGTAATACTGGAGGTTGGCTTCAGCGCGATGTTAGCAACAATTTGCTGGCCGCTGCTGATACCGCCAAGAATGCCGCCGGCGTGGTTACTCTGGAAACCGGCTTTGGTGATTTCGTCGCGGTTTTCGCTGCCGCGCAGTTTGACCACCTCAAAACCATCACCGATTTCTACCCCTTTCACCGCGTTGATGCTCATCAGCGCGTGGGCGATATCGGCATCCAGGCGATCGAACACCGGCTCGCCGAGGCCCGGAGGAACGCCGTCAGCCACGACGGTCACTTTCGCGCCAATAGAGTCGCCCTCTTTTTTCAGGCCGCGCATCAGTTCATCCAGCGCGTCGATTTTATCCGGATCCGGGCAGAAGAACGGGTTCTGCTCAACCTGATCCCAGTCTTTGATGGCCAACGGAATATCGCCCATCTGCGTCAGGCAGCCGCGGATCACAATACCAAATTTAGCCGCGAGGAATTTTTTGGCAATCGCCCCGGCCGCCACGCGCATCGCGGTTTCACGCGCAGACGAACGGCCGCCGCCGCGATAGTCGCGCAGGCCGTATTTCTGCTCGTAGGTGTAATCCGCATGACCCGGGCGGAACAGATCTTTAATCGCGCCGTAGTCCTGGGAACGCTGATCGGTGTTTTCAATCAACAGGCCAATACTGGTGCCGGTGGTCACGCCTTCGAAGACGCCGGAAAGGATTTTCACCTGGTCCGGTTCGCGGCGCTGGGTGGTGTAACGCGATGTCCCAGGGCGACGGCGATCCAGATCGTGCTGCAGGTCAGCTTCGGTCAGCGGAATGCCTGGCGGCACCCCGTCGACGATGCAACCCAGCGCCAGGCCGTGCGATTCGCCGAAGGTGGTGACGCGAAAGAGTTGTCCAATTGTATTTCCTGCCATCACGGCTCCATTCTTTTCGTTATGTTTGCGTGTTGTTTTTTTTAGTCTTTATAAATGCCGAAATGCGCACGCGCGTCAATGAGCTGCTGTTTAGTCAGCATAAAGACGCCATCACCGCCGTTATCAAACTCAAGCCAGGTGAACGGCACGTCCGGGTACTGCTCCATCAGATGTACCATGCTGTTACCGACTTCACAAATCAGAATACCGTCGTCGTTGAGGTAATCCGGCGCGCAGCCAAGAATGCGGCGCGTCAGCTTCAGGCCATCGCTACCGGAAGCCAGACCCAGAACCGGCTCATGCTCATATTCATCAGGCAGATCGGCCATATCTTCTTCATCAACGTACGGCGGATTGGTCACGATCAGATCGTACTGCAGCTTCGGCAGATCGCGGAACAGATCGGAACGGATCGGGGTAACCTGGTTAATCAGGCCATGTTCTTCAACGTTATGTTCGGCAACGGCCAGTGCGTCCGGGGAGATATCGACAGCGTCGACTTCGGCTTCCGGGAAGGCATAGGCGCAGGCGATGGCAATACAGGCGCTACCGGTACACATATCGAGAATATGCTGCGGTTTGTGGTTTATCAGCCCGGCGAACTGGTTATTGATCAGTTCGCCAATCGGCGAGCGCGGTACCAGCACGCGCTCATCAACATAGAATTCATGGCCGCAGAACCATGCTTTGTTGGTCAGGTAAGCGACGGGAATGCGTTCGTTGACGCGGCGAATCACGCGCTCGACGATACGATGTTTTTCGCTGGAGGTCAGGCGCGCGGTGCGCATATCTTCCGGTATATCTAACGGCAGGTACAGCGAGGGTAATACCAGCTGTACGGCCTCATCCCACGGGTTATCGGTGCCATGACCGTACCAGATGTTGGCGGCGCTAAAACGACTTACCGCCCAACGCAGCATGTCCTGAATGGTCTGCAGCTCATTGACCGCTTCATCAACAAAAATTTTATCCACGCAATCCTCCAGGGCACGCTCTGCTATAAATTCGGCGGCTAGTTTGCCACGATGGCGGCGATAAATCAGCATTCTTGCGCAGCCGGAGTGGGGAAAAATAGGTTTTCCTTGCCTGAAGCGCGGGCGAGTCGGGTAAACTAACGAAAAGAAATAGTGAGATTGGGCAATGAAAAAGAAAACACCACTAAGCGCGGAGGATCAGGCGCTGTTCCGCCAGCTAATGACCGGCACCCGGCAAATTAAACAGGACACTATCGTACACCGCCCGCAGCGCAAGAAGCTCAGCGAGGTTCCGCCTAAGCGATTGCTGCAGGAACAGGTGGATAACAGCCACTATTTTTCCGACGAATTTCAGCCGTTGCTCAATACGGAAGGCGCGATGAAGTACGTGCGCGCGGATGTCAGCCATTTTGAGCTGAAAAAGCTGCGCCGCGGCGACTATTCGCCGGAGCTGTTTCTCGATTTGCATGGCCTGACCCAGATGCAGGCAAAACAAGAATTGGGCGCGCTGATTGCCGCCTGCCGCCGCGAACATATCTTCTGCGCCTGCGTGATGCACGGACACGGCAAACACATCCTCAAGCAGCAAACGCCGCTGTGGCTGGCGCAACATCCGCATATTATGGCGTTCCATCAGGCACCAAAAGAGTACGGCGGCGATGCCGCGCTATTGGTACTGATTGAAGTTGAAGAGTGGTTGCCGCCGGAGCTTCCGTAAGCGGAAGCTCCGAGGGTGGAAAGCCTTAGATGGCTTTCGCCATTCTCAAATTGCAGGGGCTCATCTGCCAGTTGAATTCGCCCTTGCCGTCGGCGTCGAGGGTGACGCAGGCAATCGCTGAGGTAGTAAACATCGGGGGCGTTTCCCCCGGGCACAGCTCTGAGACGAGGTACCCCACCAACGGCAGGTGTGAAACGACCAGCGCCGTTTTCACGCCCTCATTCGCCAGCGCCTGAAGATAAGCGCTAACCATCCCTACATCGCCGCACGGCGTGAGTTCCGGCATCACGTCGACATCTTTCGGCAGGTTCATGCACTCCCCTACTACGTCGAGAGTTTGCTCTGCACGCAGGTAAGGGCTGACAAGCACCCGCTCAATATCCACTTTTTGACCTTTCAGCCAGGTTGCCATCTGACGAGATTCGTCACAACCGCAAACGGTTAAGGGACGAACGGAGTCACTGGCTGCATCGAGGGCAGCGTCGCCGTGACGCATGATAAAAACTTGCATATTGCACCGCTTTTGTTAACCAGAATCACCGCAACTCGCTCTGCGTAAACAATACGCAGGCGACCCGGTGGCCGGGCATTGTGCCTGATCCATCCAACGAATGAAACGCTGTTTTTTACCTCAATGGCGTAAGTATAGTCAATATTTGTTTACAAAACCGCCAATCAACAGCGCCAGTCCACGTTGGATTTACCTTCTTTTGACCATAACTTAGGTCGTCCGTTCACCAGTGGGCCAAAAGGTCGCCCTCTGCTCGGCCATGCGCAATAAGGTGTCGCACGGAGAAAAACGAGGGCCGTACTGTGCGGCCAGACGCTGCAAGATTGCGGCGACTTCACCCGCGCCGAGGCTATCCATATAGCGGAACGGGCCGCCGAGAAACGGCGGAAAACCTATACCAAAGACGGCGCCAATATCGCCATCACGCGCGCTACGTACGATCTGTTCATCAAAACAGCGCGCCGCCTCGTTGAGCATCATCATCACGCAGCGTTCAGCGACCTGCTGAGCAGACAAACGCGCCTGCGGGCTAGCCACTGCCAATAATGGGTAAATAGCCGGGTCAGCCCGTTTTTTGCTTTTACGCCTTTTTGTCTCATAAAGATAGAAACCGCGATTATTTTTTCTGCCTTTGCGATCGTCCTTCAAAATCGCGTCAATGATGTTTGCAGGCGGGCTAAAACGTTCACCAAAAGCGGTCTCCAGTACCGGGATAATCTTAGTGCCGGTATCAATGCCGACTTCATCCAGCAACTGAATAGGTCCAACCGGGAAACCAAATTTAACCAACGCATTATCAATATGTTCAACCGGCTCGCCCTCCAGCAGCAGGCGCATGGCTTCATTGATATAGGGCGCCAGAATACGGTTAACATAAAAACCGGCACGGTCGGCAACCACGATCGGCGTTTTGCCCTGCAGCTTCGCCAGCTTCACCACCGTGGCGATGGTTTGCTCATCGGTCGTTGCATGCGGGATAACCTCAACCAGCGGCATTTTTTCGACCGGGCTGAAAAAGTGCAGACCAATTACCTTCTCTGGCCGCGCGGCCTGAGCGGCGATCTCGCCGATCGGTAGCGATGAAGTATTAGAAGCAAAGATCGTCTGCGGCCCGCAGCATTGTTCGATCTCGCCAACCATCCGCTGCTTCAGCGCCAGATCCTCAAACACCGCTTCGATGACCACATCGCGATGGGCAAAGCCATGATAATCCGTAGCGCCGGAAATCAGCGCCAGCTGACGATCGCGTTCACTGGCGCGCAGATAGCGGCGACGCACCTGCTTATCCAGCAGATCCCAACTGTACTTGAGCGCATGATTGATGCCTTTCGCCTGAATGTCTTTTATGCGTACCGGCAGACCGCCTTTACAGGCGGTGACGTAAGCAATACCGCCCCCCATTAAGCCGCCGCCGAGTACAGCAATGCTATTCAGCGCAGCGGGGTCAGCTTCGGCGCCACGATCTTTTTTCAGATCGGTGCTGGCAAAGAAAATAGAACGTAACGCTTGCGATTGCGGCGTCATCGCCAGTTCGCCAAACGCTCGCGCCTCTTCGGCGTAACCGCTGCTGCAGCCGTGCGCCAGTCCGTTTTCTATCACCTGTAAAATACGTTCTGCCGCCGGGTAATTACCCTGCGTTTTTTGCCGGGTCTTTTTCGCCACCATGCGGAACAGCAGCTGACGCCCCAGAGGCCCGGCAAGTACCCGTTCGCGCACCGGTACAGTTCGGCTCGCCGGCCGGCCCTGTAGCGCCAGCTCAACCGCGGTCCGCAGCAATATTGATTGCGGGACAACATCGTCCACCAGCCCGGCTTTCAACGCCTGACGCGGACGCAATTGTTTACCGGTGAGGATCATTTCAAGCGCCGTACTGACGCCAATCAGCCGCGGCAGACGTTGAGTGCCGCCGGAGCCCGGTAGCAACCCCAGTTGCACTTCCGGCAATCCCAACCGCGTTTTATCATCGTCGCTACAGACACGCCCATGACAGGCCAGCGCCAGCTCCAGGCCGCCGCCAAGGCAGGCGCCGTGAATGGCGGCAATCACCGGGATAGAAAGCGCGTGGATCTCGGACATGATCTGCTGGCCCTGGCGCGCCAGCGCTTCGGCTTCTGCTGCGCTGGTACAACGAGCAATCATGTTGATATCCGCGCCGGCGATAAAGTTGTCGGGTTTAGCGGAGATAAATACGGCGCCGCGCAGCGCCTTATTTTCGCGGAGCTGGCGGATAATCGTCCGCACCTCGCCGCCGAACTCGGCTTTCAGGGTATTCATCTTTTCGCCGGGCGCGTCGATGGTAATAACGGCGATGTTATCCGGGCGAATTTCAAGCGTAAAAGCTGTTGCCGCTTCCATTATTCGGCCTCCAGAACCATAGCGGAACCTAAACCCCCCGCCGCGCAGGCGGTAACCAGACCAAATCCGCCGCCGCGGCGCCGGAGTTCATGCAACGTCTGGGTAATCATGCGCGCGCCGGTCGCCGCAAAAGGGTGTCCGTAGGCGATAGAGCCGCCCAGCACGTTGAACTTGCTGGCATCGACTTCCCCGGTTGCCTGTGAACGGCCCAGCACTTCCCGGGCGAAACGATTACTGGCTAAACATTGTAGATTCGCCAGCGTCTGCGCGGCGAAAGCTTCATGCATATCAATCAACGTGAGGTCTGCAAGGGTAATTCCCGCCCTATCCAACGCCAGCGGCGTCGCCCACGCCGGCCCCAGCAACATATCCTGCCAGACATCAATAGCGGTGAAAGCATAGCTACGCAGGTAGCCCAGCGGCGTTAACCCCAACTCTTTGGCCCGGGATTCGGTCATCATGATCACCGCGGCGGCGCCGTCGGTGAGCGGCGTACTGTTTGCCGCCGTGACGCTACCGTGTTTACGATCGAACGCCGGACGTAACTTTTGGTAATCCGCCAGGGTTGAATTCTTACGAATATTGTTGTCCTGCTCCAGCGGCTCGCGATAAGGCGGTACATAGGCCGTCATCACTTCACTGGCCAGTTTGCCCTCTTCCCAGGCGCGGGCGGCAAGCTGGTGTGAACGCAGCGCCAGCGCGTCCTGATCTTCACGGCTAATGCCCCAGGTTTTCGCCATCTGCTCAGCGGTGTCGCCCATCCGCAGGCCGGTGGAGTATTCCGCGACAGCAGGCGGCACCGGTAA
This sequence comes from Klebsiella sp. SYXHC3, assembly GCF_057196925.1. NCBI lineage: Bacteria > Pseudomonadati > Pseudomonadota > Gammaproteobacteria > Enterobacterales > Enterobacteriaceae > Klebsiella > Klebsiella sp. SYXHC3. The sequence goes on from NZ_JBXUNG010000001.1 coordinate 1,415,284, forward strand.
AAGATCGCGCAGGCGCAGGCGGGAAAAGAGTTTTAGCCGTTGGCCAAGGGTGCGCGCTTTATTGGCATCCACCAGGGTGCGGGCCAGTTTTTTACTCACGCCGATGGGGAGAACGGAGGAGGAATCAGCGCCGCCGGCGATGCCCGCGCGGATCGTGCCGGCCATCAGGCTTTCGGCAATATTAGCTACCGCCTGGAAACTGGTGGCGCAGGCGCGGCTGACACTATAGGCGTCGGTATGTACATTCATGCCGGTACCGAGCACGATTTCACGAGCAATATTCGGCGCTTCCGGCATCTGTACAACCTGGCCGAAGACCAGTTGTTCAATCACTTCCGGGGGAATTTCACTGCGCGCCAGCATTTCGCCGACGACCATTTTACCCAGATCAACGGCCGGAACGCCGTGATACGCCGTCGCCTGACGGGCAAATGGGGTACGTAAACCGCTGACAATGGCAATGCGATCGCCCTGGCGGGTGATAAGCGGTAATGCCTGACTCATAACTCTCCCCTGTTAACCGATAAAACCAAGTGGTCTGACCTGATAACTAGTCTTAACTAATTTTTTACATTAAGCCAATCGGGGAAGAGAAAAAGTGGGAGCCAAAACACATTGAATAGAAAAGATAACGCCTCAAGAAAGAGGCGTTAAGAGAGAGGATTAACGTAACCCCAGCTGGAAGATCAGCGATTCCGCTTCGCAGCTAAAAACAAAATCGATATTCAACTGCACGCCGCCATCAACGTCGGTGAACGTCGAGTTAATTTTGCACGGTTCAGATTCCACATTGCGGGCTTTTTCGCTCAGCGCGGCGAGGGTTGCTTCCGCTTCAGCGCGGTTTGCAAACACGCGGCTGTAGGAGGCGGTGCAGTCGGTGTTGTCCACAATGGTGCCAACATCCATACAGCAGCAAACCGGGGTTTCATCAGCGCTACATTTACTCATCGTAGATTTCCTCTGTATATGCACCTTCGGTGCCAGACAAATAATGCGCCTATTTTACGCCCGCCCTCGTCCCCCCTCCAGTTGTTAATGGCAGGAAAACGCTTAAGTGACAGAAATCACACTTAAAAATGATCCAAAACAAAAATGCCCCAAATTGGGTATGACGAAGCAGGGCAATTTTGCCAGCTGGATCGCGTTTCTGTTATCACACTTGAAAAATCTTATAAACAAACTTGCAACAACTCATCTGGTCAGACCTATACTCAGGCCACTGGTCTGATTTCTCTGTTGTAAAGCAGACCCTACACTTCGCGCTTCTGTTACGGCATGTAACATAGTTTAAATAAAAATAACTCAATGAGGTTATGGGCATGAGCCAGAAAACCCGCTTTACCCAATCTGCCCTTGCAGTGGCTGTAGCACTTGTTTCAACCCAAGCCTGGTCCGCAGGATTCCAGTTAAATGAATTCTCCGCTTCCGGCCTTGGTCGTGCCTATTCCGGTGAAGGGGCAATCGCTGACGATGCGGGCAACGCCAGCCGTAACCCCGCGTTAATCATGATGTTTGACCGCCCGATGATGTCGGCAGGCGCCGTCTTCGTCGACCCGGACGTTAATGTTTCTGGTACTTCGCCGACCGGTAAAAGTCTGAATGCAGACAATATTGCCCCAACGGCATGGGTACCAAACCTCCACTTTGTTTCGCCAATTAACGATCAGTTTGGTTGGGGCGCATCTATCACCTCTAACTACGGTCTCGCGACTGAATTTGCTGATAACTATGCTGCCGGCAGTATGGGCGGCACAACCGATCTCACCACCGTTAACTTCAATTTAAGCGGCGCCTATCGCCTGAACAGCAACTGGAGCTTTGGTTTAGGTTTTGACGCGGTGTACGCGAAAGCGAAAATCGAACGCTACGCAGGTGATTTAGGACAAATCGTTGCCGGTTCCGGTAAACTGCCGCCAGCGCTGGCGGGCAGGGTCAGCCAGATCCCTGCCGACACTCAGATTGCGCATTTGAACGGCAACGAATGGGGTTTCGGCTGGAACGCCGGTATCCTGTATGAGCTGGATAAGAACAACCGCTATGGTTTCACCTACCGCTCGGAAGTTAAAATCGACTTTGATGGCAACTATAAGAGCGATCTGCCGTCCGCGTATAACCAGATCCTCGGCAACTTCGGTTTACCGGCCGGTACCGATGGCCGTACCACTAACGGCTCGCTGACCCTCAACTTGCCAGAGATGTGGGAACTGTCGGGTTATAACCGCGTCGCGCCGCAGTGGGCAGTTCACTATAGCCTGACCTACACCAGTTGGAGCCAGTTCCAGGAGCTGAAGGCCACCGGTAGCAATGGCCAGACGCTGTTCTATAAAGATGAAGGCTTTAAAGATGCTTACCGCATCGCGCTGGGTACCACCTATTACTATGACGATAACTGGACCTTCCGTACCGGTATCGCCTTCGATGATAGCCCGATTCCGGCTGGCACCCGCTCCATCTCTATCCCGGATCAGGATCGCCTGTGGCTGAGCGCCGGTACCACCTACGCGTTCAATAAAGATGCTTCAGTGGATGTTGGTGTCTCTTACATGCACGGTCAGCACGTGGAAATTAAAGAAGGTCCTTACACCTTCCGTTCTGAAGGTACCGCCTGGCTGTACGGCGCGAACTTCAACTACCGCTTCTGATAAGCCAACGGTATAAAAAAGGGTGAACATCATGTTCACCCTTTTTCTTTTCTGACCCGCGTGGATTACTGCGAATCGATATCTTTCAGCTCATCCTGAATCGCCTGCGCGTTCGGATTATCGGCCGGCGTCAGCTTACCGCCGTTGGCGATAAAGTCGTGCCGCTGGAAGTAGGCTTCACGCATCAGGATGTATGGATCGGAAGACTGGCGCAGCAGGCCGTCGGAATCCAGCAGCTGAGCGCGCGTTTCAATCCCTTCGACCGCCCATTTACCGATGGACATCGGCCAGGTCAGCCAGGAGAGTACCGGATACAAGCCATCGGCCATGTCGCCGCCCTCATCACGCAGGGTGAAACTACCATAGAACGGCAGCTGTACGTACGGGCCGTAGCCCACGCCGTAGTGGCCCAGCGTGCTACCAAAGCGATGCGGTTCAACGCGCTGCAGCTGCGGGTTCGCCATACCTGCGACGTCGATTAAGCCGCCCATCCCGAGAATAGTGTTAAGGAAGAAGCGTGTGAAATGCACCATGCCTTTATAGGGATCGCCCTGCAGGAAGGAGTTGACCATTACCGCCGGTTCTTCAAGGTTGCTGGTGAAGTTGCTTAAACCATTACGCGCCGGTTGCGGCACATAATCACGCCAGGCGACGGCGACGGGACGCAGTACATAAGGATCAACCACATTAAAGTTGAAGTTGAACATGGTACGGTTAAACCCTTCAAGCGGATCTGAACGCCCCTGCGGCCGATCGTCAGTGCTGGAACTGGCACATCCCACCAGCAATGTGGCGCCAAGCGCAAGCGCCGACAGGCGATAATTCATAGGTGTCTCCCTGTTAATTCTGACTATCGCTGGAGGCATCCGGGACGGCGCCCCCATTAGCATTTTATCGTTGGGTAGCTGCTTTCAGCATAGCCTTCTTTGGCATAATTGTTGCTCCCCGATTCTATACATATTTTGCAATATTCGTATTGCTATTCTTGCCATTGCGCTGAATTTAGGAGCATATCCTGTGCCGCCGCGCTGATTTATCTCTACGCTTAGTAACAAATACAAAGGGAGAGCAGCCATGACCCGACAAAATACCCCCGCCAGTATGCATGATAGCGATGAACGAGAAGTTGAAAGCGAAGAGAAGCAACATGGCGAGAAAATAGAAGTAGATGAAGAGCGTCTGCCTTCGCAGGCAATGGCTACCCATGAGGTGATTCGCCAGGAGGGTGAAAAGGAGCTCGAGCGCGATGCCATGGCGCTACTATGGTCAGCAATTGCCGCCGGTTTGTCGATTAGCGCCTCGCTGGTAGCCAAGGGGATTTTTCATGTTCACCTTGGCGCCCTGCCCGGCGGTTATCTGCTGGAGAATTTGGGATACACCTTCGGCTTTATTATTGTCATTCTCGCCCGCCAGCAGCTGTTTACGGAAAATACCGTCACCGCCGTGCTGCCGATTATGCATAAACCCAGCGCCGGTAATATTGCATTATTGCTGCGCCTGTGGGGTGTGGTGTTATTAGGTAATTTATTGGGTGGGGCTATCGCCGCCTGGGCGTTTAATATCATGCCGATTTTCGATGACGCCACTCGTGAGGCGTTTCAAAGCATCAGCCAGAAAGTCATGGAAAACACGCCGACCGAAATGTTTGCCAACGCGATTATTTCCGGCTGGCTGGTGGCGACAATGGTCTGGATGTTCCCGGCCGCCGGCTCGGCGAAAGTCATCGTCATCATCCTGATGACCTGGCTGATTGCGCTGGCGGACACCACGCATATCGTCGTCGGCAGTGTGGAAATTTTCTATCTGATTTTCAGCGGCGCCCTGCCCTGGCAGGAGTTCATCTGGCCCTTCGCGCTGCCGACGCTCGCCGGCAACATCTGCGGCGGCACCTTTATCTTCGCCCTGCTAAGCCACGCCCAGATTCGCAACGACATGACCCAGGAACAGAAAGCCAAAGCGAAGGCCGAAGCAGATAAAAAGGGCTAAACGGCTGCAAATTAAGCAATTAATCGCAATGCGCTTAACGGGCGGCGGAAAAAACGCTATAATCCCGCCGCCTTGTCCCCTTAGTTAAATGGATATAACGAGCCCCTCCTAAGGGCTAGTTGCAGGTTCGATTCCTGCAGGGGACACCATATCACCTTCTCCTGGCGTCTACCGAATTCAATAACCCCTTTATAATCAGCAATAAACCATCTACTTTAGCTAAGCTTTATCTGTAAGTATTCCAGTAAAAGGCCCGATCGTTAGTCGTAGATAGCGGCGAAAGCCTTCGTTTATCAGTTTTTCAAGCAGGCGGTTTAGATGAAACAATTCACCATCAGTGATATGCAGCAACAGAGCGCAGCCGCGGCGGCCGCTCCCCGCCTACGGGCGCATCGTAACTTCCATCCGGAACTCAGCGATCCGGTACAGCGTCTGGCCATTGCCATGGAGCCGGGAACCTACATTCGCCCTCACCGTCATCCTCATACTTTTGAGCTGCTGCTGCCGTTAAGCGGCCGTTTTGTAGTACTGAACTTCGATGAACAAGGCACCGTGACCCACCGCGTGGTATTAGGAGAAGAGTGCACGGCGCTGGAAATGGCGGCCGGCACCTGGCATGCGGTACTGTCGCTGGATCACGGCGGTATCATCTTTGAAGTCAAGCACGGAGGCTATCAGCCGGTAGCCGAACAGGATTCCGCGCCATGGGCGCCAGCCGAAGGCGCGCCAGGCACCGAGGAATTAATGGCGTGGTATGCCACGGCCCAGGTGGGGGATGGCGGTTTTACTCTTCAGAAGAGTGCTCGCTAATTTGAGCCTGCGATGATTACTGCAAAAAAGGCGCTGCGGCGTCTTTTTTATTTATATCATCTATAATTAATATAGAGTATATCCATCACCAGAATAAAGCACCACGGCTCACCCCATTTTTATCGTTAATTAAGCAATATTCTATACCTTATTAAGAAAAAGATATTATAATCGATTATGGTAGGTGTTTTAACTGCCGCCATCTGTCACATAAAGATTCTTCATTGTGGATTTATATTTCACTGCTGAATAATTTTTTATGGAAAGGATAGTGTAGTCGAACAACAACGCTGGCGCTCTGTTCATCAGGAACGCAGATTATTAAAAACATTTACATATAATTATCGCCATGAATAAGATAGAAAGAAACATTTGGAAGTTGAACAATCTCCCACCACTGGAGTATTGCTCTATCGCTCGTGCGCAAAAACTCCTGCAGTGCGAACTGGAAGATTTACTTCACTGGCACGATATCGGCGCTATCAGCCTGTGCCTGAAACTGAAAAAGAATCGCGGCACGCTCAATAGCGCCCTGACCCGGAATCAGGGGGTTGGCGACTCATCATACGGCTACGGCGGTTTTGATGACATTACCAAAGCCAACAAGCCCTGGTCTCAGCACTCTAAAATAAACAACATCATCACCCTGAATGAAAATGTGTCGGTCATTGATGCCGATCACGACAGCGCCATCGCCAAAATTAAACTCAACGTTTCTGTTTCTGGTTTATGGCACACTCATTCAAGAAATTTAATGGATGTGCTGGAGAATCCGGATAACATTCAACAAGAAGATACGCTGAGCATTATCTCCCCGGCTAAAAACGTCATCTACTGCAATTTCATTCCTGATAATGATGATAAGCCGACGATTGAGCTTAACAAGCTGTATATTACCAGCAAAGAAATTGAGAAAATTTACGAGCACACCATCAGCAGTCGTCCGCTAGAGTATTCTGAGGCCGCGATGAATTCATATAATGAAAAAACCATTAATGAGCCATCAACACCGCCACAAAATAAGCTATTACTCGAATTCATTAATTATATTATTCAATCCAACCCGGCTTTTAATCGCGATTTACTGAATGCGACAGAAAGCAGTAAACAGCTCGCCTTTAAATCCATTATGGAAAAGTTAAAAAAAGAAGGCATCGTCACCAACGAAAATCATTCGATGGCTTCACTCTCTGAACTGATTCTCAGTTCATAATACTCACTTTTGTGCGGATTATTCACACGAATAATCCGCCATTGTCCATAGTGATAGTACCGATACCGCCACACTTTACTTTCTCGATCAAAAGCAAAGCAAAAAAAAGTACGATAAAAAACAAAAAAAATTCCCCAACACGTGCTCTATCGTCTATATATCTTCTGGTGTTTATCACAGACGATTCACATTCACTTCATCATTTCACGCCAACTATGAGCTCATGCTGAAACTATCCCGATGCCCTGTAGTCGTTCTCGGTACCCTTGCTTTGTATTGTGGTTCCACTCGCGCTGAGGTCGACCTCGGCTCGATCGACATTTTTTCTGCTGATAACCCGAATAGCCCGGTGCCGAAAGGTTGGGTTCTCGGCGGCGCCGCGATTAGCGGTACCGCGCGCTACCAAAAGCAGGACAACGAAACCCACTTTATTCCCGGCGGATTATATTTTGGCGACCAGTTAATCTATCTGGGCGACCGCGCCCGCTACTATTTTCATCTTGATGACACTATCGCGCTATACGGCTACGGACGCTGGCGTTTCGGTAATTTAGATCCCGACGACGATGCGGCTTTTAGGGGGATGAACGAACGTAAAGGCGAACTGGAAGGCGGTATTGGCGCCACATGGATCACACCATACGCGCTGATAAGCGCGCGCATCAGTTCAGATATCAGCGGCCGCAGCAACGGCCAGGAGCTGCTGCTATGGGCTGATTTTCCAATCATCAAAGACAATCTGCTGGTGATGCCGGGGATGGGCCTGATGGTACGTAGTCATAATATGGCGAACTACTATTTTGGCGGCATATCAGCAAGCGAGGCGACGCCCGAGCGTCCCCAATGGGATACCGGCACGACGGTATCACCAATGGTCGCCATCATTACCAGCTACCGCTTCAGCCCCCACTGGGTCGGAATGATAGCGGCAAACTACGAACGCTATGATGATGATATTGCCAATAGTCCCATTGTCCAGCACAGCGGCGAACTGTATGGCATCCTCGGCGTCGGATATACCTGGTAGAACATCAGGGCATTTCCTCAATCCATAAGTTAATCTGATTAACGCAATTATAAATAAGTCTTTTAGCTTATGGCGTAAGCTCGCTACCCTGTTGCAGGATTCAATCTCCAGCCTGCCGCCGATTAAGTTCTTCTACCCGACTTTTACAGGAGCCGCTCATGCCTACTCATGATAACCATCTTCAGCGCGCCATTACGCTTGCCGCCGCTAATGTTGAAAACGGCGGCCGCCCGTTCGGCGCCGTCATCGTACGCCACGGCGAAGTCATTGCCGAAGCGGTGAATACCTTGCACCAGAGCGGCGATCCTACCGCACACGCTGAACTCAACGCCATCCGCGACGTTTCTCTACGTCTGGGCAATCAGGTATTGCGCGAATGCGTGGTTTACGCCAGCGGACAACCCTGCCCGATGTGTCTGAGCGCGATGTATTTAACCGGCGTGCGCGAAGTCTATTTTGCCAACAGCAATCAGGATGGCGAGCGTTTCAATCTCTCAACCGCCGCTATCTACCAACAATTGCAGCAGTCGGTGGACAACCAATCACTCCCCATTCACCACTGCCCACAACCCGAAGGGCTGGCCTTGTATCAGCGCTGGGCGGATAAAGCGTAATGAGCCAGACACAACGCAAAACGCTGACGCTATTTGTGCTGGTACTGATCGGCATTAATATGCGCCCGCTACTGACCTCGATAGGTCCATTACTGCCGCAACTGCAGCACGCAACAGGCATGAGCTTTACCCTGGTTTCACTACTGACCGCCCTTCCGGTCATCGCGATGGGGGTGCTGGCGCTAGCCGGAGGCTGGGTTAACCGCCACGTTAGTGAAAACCGCAGTATCGCGTTAAGTCTGCTGGCGATAGGCATTGGCGCAATCCTGCGTGAGCTGGCGCCGCAAAGCGGCCTGCTGCTTAGCAGCGCGCTGCTCGGCGGGATTGGCATCGGCGTGATTCAGGCGATTATACCCAGCGTCATTAAGCGTCTCTTTCATCACCGCACGCCGCAGGTGATGGGGTTATGGTCGGCGGCGCTGATGGGCGGGGGCGGCCTTGGCGCTGCGATCACCCCCTGGCTTGCGCAGCATAGCGCGCTCTGGCACCACGCGCTGGCGTGGTGGGCGCTACCGGCTCTGGCTGCGATCATTGGCTGGTTGCCGCTCTGCAAAATGTTACCCGCCGCGCCGGTTGCCGCATCGGCGCAAGTCGCGCCGGCGGTCTTTCGCCACCACCGCGCCTGGACGCTTGGCCTTTATTTCGGGCTGATCAATGGCGGCTACGCCAGCCTGATTGCCTGGTTACCACCCTATTATATGCAGCTTGGCCACAGCGCCCAGTTTAGCGGCACGCTTCTGGCGTTGATGACCGTCGGCCAAACCGCCGGCGCGCTGGTGCTGCCGATGCTCGCTCGCCACGAAGATCGACGTAAGCTGCTGATGCTGGCGCTGGCGCTGCAGTTGATCGGGTTCTGCGGTTTCATCTGGTGGCCACAACAATGGCCGCTGATGTGGGCTGTGAGTTGCGGCGTAGGACTAGGCGGCGCATTTCCGCTTTGTCTGGTGCTGGCGCTGGACCATTCGCCGCAGCCAGCCGTCGCCGCTCGGCTGGTGGCGTTTATGCAGGGCATCGGTTTTATTATCGCCGGGTTATCGCCATGGCTTTCTGGGCTGCTGCGCAGCCTGAGCGGAAACTACCAGCTGGACTGGGAATTCCACGCCATTTGCGTGTTCATCTTAATGGCGCTTACCTTACGCTTTGTGCCCGCACGTTATCCGCATCAGTGGCGCGCGCCGACGACAACCGCCCGCTAACCTCATCGCTCCAGGGTGCAGAAGATGATTTCTGCACCTCCCCGCCAATAGAAAAAATCCCAAAATCAAATAACTACGAAATGTCCGGGTATTGCTTTAAATCACCGTCGCCGTAATTGAATTTATTACCGAATGAAATTAATGTGTCGCCTATTCACGACAGTCGTAAGTAACTAAAAATTAATAAAAAAATGGATCTTGTTTCCACCATTTTTTAAGCGTACATTAGCGCCATCTGGAGCAAATAGCGCACAGAATTTCGGACTGCCGCAGCCGCCAGAATAGTCTGGTTTTATCTGCGACAGTCCCACAACGGTTAAAGTTAAATTCATTTAGGCGTTTCGCCGAAATGCGGAGTGACATGTCGTGAAATACTTTTTGATGGGAATTTCTTTTATGGTCATCGTTTGGGCCGGTACTTTCGCCCTGATGATTTAACCTGCTATGCAGCAAAGAAATGGGAGCCGGGCGGCTCCCATTTTTTATTCGTGGTGTTCAGTCACCGTTTTACTGGCCGCCGGTAGCAGTCCATCGGCGCGGAACATGGATTTGATGCCACGGATAGCCTGACGGATACGATCGCGGTTTTCGATCAACGCGAAACGCACGTGAGTATCGCCGTAGTCGCCAAAGCCGATTCCCGGCGAGACGCACACTTTAGCCTCCTGCAGCAGCTTTTTGGCGAATTCCAGCGATCCCATTGCCGCATATGGCTGCGGAATTTTGGCCCACACGTACATCGACGCTTTCGGGCACTCAACCATCCAGCCTGCCTCATGTAGCCCTTTCACCAGCACATCACGACGACGTTTATATTGTTCCGCAATATCGCGCACGCATTGCTGATCGCCTTCCAGTGCGGCGATCGCCGCCACCTGTAGCGGTGTAAAGGTCCCGTAGTCATGATAACTTTTGATGCGGGCCAACGCGTTAACCAGCGTTTTATTCCCCACCATAAAGCCGATACGCCAGCCGGCCATGTTGTAGCTTTTTGACAGGGTGAAGAATTCGACCGCCACATCGCGCGCGCCGGGCACCTGCATAATCGACGGCGCTTTCCAGCCATCATAGACGATATCAGCGTAGGCCAGATCGTGCACCACCAGCACGTCATAGCGTTTCGCCAGCGCCACCACCTTCTCAAAGAAATCGAGCTCGACGCACTGCGCGGTAGGGTTCGAGGGGAAGCCCAGAATCATCATTTTTGGCTTCGGATAACTCTCGCGGATCGCGCGTTCCAGTTCATTGAAGAAATCTACGCCTTCCACCAGCGGGACTGAACGGACCTGCGCCCCGGCGATAACCGCGCCGTAAATATGAATCGGATAGCTGGGGTTTGGCACCAGCACCGTATCGCCATGATCGAGCGTCGCCAGCATCAGATGCGCCAGTCCCTCTTTCGAACCAATCGTCACGATGGCTTCTGATTCCGGGTCGATATCGACGTCATAACGTTCCTGATACCAACGTGAAATCGCGCGGCGCAGACGAGGAATACCGCGAGAAGTAGAGTAACCGTGGGTATCCGGACGCTGGACGACGGTACACAGTTTTTCAACAATATGCGGCGGCGTGGCGCCATCCGGGTTGCCCATACTGAAATCGATAATATCTTCGCCGCGCCGACGCGCAGCCATCTTCAGTTCGGCAGTGATGTTAAAAACATACGGAGGGAGACGATCGATACGCGTAAAACGGCGTTCAGGACTGAATTCAGCCATAGATTCCTCAGATTAACGTTAGCGCCCGGACCGTCCGAGCGACGCGGCCACCGATGTGGCACGTTTAGAAAATAACCTGAAAAAAAACACGCTGTCGAGAGGGTTGATAAAAAATATTCGCCCACGCGTAAAACGGGTCATCACGCCTCAGTATGCGGCTGAACGTGTTCCCGAAACGAATGTAACGTAAATAAACAATCAACATATTGATATCATTTATAATACTCAAATGTATCATCGTTACTCATAAACGGCCTGATAGCTGGAGTGAGCGACTTATCCCCTTTAATTTTTAAGCCTGTTCCCCATTTATCTCTGCTGCTAGCCTTCTGGCGTGAGGTTTTCTATCATATTGCTTTCCCGCGAATCCTGGGCGCATCCATGCACGATATATTTAATATGCTGCTGGCGGTTTTTGACCGCGCGGCATTAATGCTCATTTGCCTCTTTTTTCTTATCCGCTTACGCCTGTTCCGCGAACTGCTGCATAAATCGGCGCATACGCCTCGCGAGCTGCTGGCGGTCACCGCCATTTTCTCCATGTTTGCGCTGTTCAGCACCTGGTCCGGCGTTCCGGTAGAGGGTTCGCTGGTCAACGTACGGATTATCGCGGTGATGTCCGGCGGGATCCTGTTTGGGCCGTGGGTCGGCGCGATTGTCGGCGTGATTGCCGGGGTACACCGCTATCTCATTGATATTGATGGTGTAACGGCCATCCCCTGCTTTATCACCAGCATTGTCGCCGGGCTACTTTCCGGGCTTATTAATCGCAAAATTCCGAAAGCCCAGCGCTGGAAGGTGGGGATTCTGGCCGGGATGCTGTGCGAAACGCTAACCATGATCCTCGTGGTGCTGTGGGCGCCGACGCTGGCGCTGGGGATCGATATTGTCTCCAAAATCGGTATTCCGATGATCCTTGGCAGCATCTGCATCGGTTTTATTGTGCTGCTGGTCCAGAGCGTGGAAGGCGAGAAAGAAGCCAGCGCGGCGCGCCAGGCAAAACTGGCGTTGGATATCGCCAACAAAACGCTGCCGCTGTTCCGCCATGTTAACAGCGAATCGCTGCGTCAGGTTTGCGATATTATTCGCCGGGACATCAATGCCGATGCGGTCGCGATTACCACCACTGACCGGGTGCTGGCCTATGTTGGTTACGGGGAAAATAACTATAACGATCGCAACAACGATATCAGCCCAACCACTCGTCAAGCCATTGAAAGCGACACCATCATCATTAAAAACAACGATGAAGCCTACAGAACGCCGGAGATCCACTCCATGCTGGTCATTCCGCTACGTGAGAAAGGTGTGGTGACCGGCACGTTGAAAATTTACTACTGCCATGCGCATCGTATTACCTCCTCACTGCAGGAGATGGCGATCGGCCTGTCGCAAATTATCTCCACTCAGCTTGAAGTCTCGCGGGCCGAACAACTACGAGAAATGGCCAATAAAGCGGAACTACGCGCCCTGCAGAGTAAAATTAATCCCCATTTTCTGTTTAATGCGCTTAACGCCATCTCCTCTTCCATCCGCATGAATCCGGATACCGCGCGACAGTTGATTTTCAATTTGTCGCGCTATTTACGCTATAACATTGAGTTAAAAGATGACGAGCAGATCGACATCAAGCGCGAGCTGTACCAAATTAAGGATTATATTGCGATCGAGCAGGCGCGATTCGGCGACAAGCTGACGGTGATTTATGATATTGACGAGGACGTCAGCTGCGTCATCCCCAGCCTGCTCATTCAGCCGCTGGTTGAAAACGCCATCGTCCACGGTATTCAACCCTGTCGGGGTAAGGGCGTGGTGACTATCGCCATCAACGAATGCGGAAACCGGGTGCGCATTAGCGTACGGGATACCGGTAACGGTATTGACCCGGCGGTGGTAGCCCGCGTCGAAGCCGACGAGATGCCGGGCAATAAAATTGGTCTGTTGAATGTTCATCATCGGGTGAAACTGCTCTACGGCGAAGGGCTGCATATCCGCCGCTTGACGCCGGGAACGGAGATTGCGTTCTACGTCCCCAACCAGCACGCCCCGGCGAGTGAACCGGTGTCGCTGTTGCCATGAGCGGAGAAAACATGAAAGTTATTATTGTGGAAGATGAGTTCCCGGCGCAGCAGGAACTCACCTGGTTGATTAATACTCACAGCCAGATGGAGATCGTCGGCACCTTTGACGACGGTCTCGATGTGCTGAAATTCCTGCAGCACAATAAAGTCGATGCCATCTTTCTCGACATCAATATTCCCTCTCTGGACGGCGTACTGCTGGCGCAAAATATTAGCCAGTTCGCGCATAAGCCGTTTATCGTTTTTATCACCGCGTGGAAAGAACATGCGGTGGAAGCCTTTGAACTGGAAGCGTTTGACTACATCCTTAAGCCTTATCAGGAATCGCGGATTATTAACATGCTGCAGAAGCTGTCCAGCGCCTGGCAGCAACAGCAGCAGGTGGCGGTGAGCGGCGCGCCCGCGCACAACCCGACCCGCGAAAACGACACCATTAATCTGATTAAAGACGAGCGGATCATCGTCACCAGCATTCACGATATTTATTACGCGGAAGCGCATGAAAAAATGACCTTCGTTTATACGCGCCGTGAATCATTCGTCATGCCGATGAACATCACTGAATTCTGCAGCAAACTGCCGGCTGCGCACTTCTTTCGCTGCCACCGCTCGTACTGCGTCAATCTGAATAAAATTCGCGAAATAGAGCCATGGTTCAACAACACCTACGTCCTACGGCTACGCGACCTTGAGTTTCAGGTGCCGGTCAGCCGCAGTAAGGTGAAAGAGTTTCGCCAGTTGATGAATCTGTAATGAGATGGGCGACGGCAGACACCGCCGCCCGGCTGAGAGTGGTTTAGAGGATATGCCCCAGCGTCTGGCGCAGATGCGCGCCGGAGCCCAGTAGGCCTGGGTTATCATGGACGATGAGATAAACCGGAATATCCTGCACGTAGGCTTTAAAGCGCCCTTTATCTTCAAACCCGCCGCGGAAACCCGACGCCTTAAAGAACTCAAGGAAACGCGGGACAATACCGCCCGCGATGTACACGCCGCCGAATGTGCCGAGGGTCAGCGCCAGGTTACCGCCAAAGCGCCCCATAATGACGCAGAATAGCGACAGCGCGCGGCGACAATCAATGCAGGTATCCGCCAGCGCGCGTTCAGTGACGTCCTTCGGTTGCAGGTTCTCCGGCAAACGGCCATCGGATTTAACAATCGCCCGATACAGATTAACTAATCCCGGGCCGGACAGAACGCGTTCGGCGGACACGTGGCCTAACTCGTTGCGTAGCTCCTCGAGAATAATGCCCTCTTCTTCGCTGTTCGGCGCGAAATCAACGTGGCCGCCCTCGCCAGGCAGGCTCACCCAGCGTTTATCAACGTGTACCAGGTGCGCTACGCCAAGACCGGTACCTGCGCCGTAGACTGCGATCGGTTTACCTTCCGCCGGTTGCGCGCCGCCGAACTGGATCAGATGCTCGTCTTTGAGCATTGGGATCGCCATCGACACCGCGGTAAAATCATTAATGATTTCCAGATGCGCGAATCCGAGGTTCTTTTTCATCTCGGCAATAGAAAAAGCCCAGGTATGGTTGGTCATCGCTACCCAGTCGCCGGTGATGGGGCACGCAATGGCGATGCAGCCATCATCGACCTTCACGGCTTGTTCGTCGAGATAGACGCGTACAACGGCCTCAAGGCTTGGATAATCGAGCCCGGAATAAGTTTTAGCGCGGGAAATCTCCCCGCTTGCGATATCACATAACGCCAGACGGGCGTTAGTTCCGCCGACGTCTCCTACTAAAGCAAATTTTGTCATTCCGTTACGGCTCCGCTAAAGTCAAAATAATTCTTTTCGCACACTGTAAATTCATGGCGACATAACAACAACGCCCAACGTACAGCCGCCGGTAGTTTAGCGACATTGGTCACATTTAGCCTGTAATCTATGTAACACGGCATCTTATGACCTACACGCAACGTCAGGTTTGGCCTTAAGTTTATCGTTTCAGCACCATTTGCGCCGAAGCTCTTTACAGAGACAGGCAAAGTAGCGCTTCAGGACATTTAAAAGGAACCCTTCATGTTGCACCCGCGCGCCAGAACGATGCTGTTGTTATCGATACCCGCCATTCTTATTGGTATCGCTTCCAGCCTGGTATTGATTGTGGCGATGAAGATCGCCGCGATTCTGCAGAGCATCTTGTGGAGCGACCTGCCGGCGCATGTCGGCATTGCCGCCGATAGCCCGCTGTGGATAATTGCCATCCTCACTCTCACCGGGATTGCCGTGGGGCTGGTAGTCCGTTTCAGCCCCGGTCATGGGGGGCCGGATCCGGCAACCGAATCCTTGATCGGCGCGCCCATCGCCACCAACGCGCTACCGGGGTTACTGGCGGCATTGATTCTCGGCCTCGCGGGCGGTGTCAGTCTCGGGCCGGAACATCCGATCATGGTCGTCAATATAGCGCTTGCCGTCGCCCTCGGTTCGCGCCTGTTTCCACGAGTAAGTTCGCTGGACTGGACAATTCTCGCCGCGTCGGGAACCATCGGCGCGCTGTTCGGCACGCCGGTTGCCGCGGCGCTTATTTTTTCGCAAACGCTCAATAGCAGCAGCGACGTTCCGTTATGGGACCGGCTGTTCGCCCCGCTGCTGGCGGCGGCGGCAGGCGCATTGACGACCGGTATTTTTTTCCATCCCAATTTCACTCTGCCAATCCCGCACTATCCGCACCTGCGCATCGTCGATATCATCAGCGGCGCGATTGTCACGCTTATCGCCATCGCCGTCGGCATGGTCGCCGTGTGGTGTCTGCCGCGTCTGCACGCGCTCATCCACCGGCTGAAAAACCCGGTGTTAATGCTGGGAATCGGTGGTTTTTTACTGGGGATCCTGGGCGTTATCGGCGGACATATTACGCTATTTAAAGGTCTGGACGAAATGCAGCAACTGGCCTCCAGCCAGACGCTTGGCGCCGGCGATTTTCTGCTCATTGCCGTGGTGAAATTGGCGGCGCTGGTGCTGGCGTCCGCATGCGGTTTCCGCGGCGGGCGTATTTTCCCGGCGGTGTTTGTCGGCGTCTCGTTGGGGCTAATGCTGCATGCTCACGTTGAAGCGGTACCGGCCGCCATTACCATCTCCTGCGCGATCCTCGGCCTGGTGCTGGTCGTTACCCGCGACGGCTGGCTGAGTCTGTTTATGGCGTCAGTAGTGGTGCCTGACACCACCCTGTTGCCGCTGCTTTGTATCGTGATGCTCCCGGCCTGGCTACTGCTGGCCGGGAAGCCGTTGATGATTGCCAAACGCCGCGGCGATTAGCCGCGGTTGTTGCGATTTTCCAGCGCCTGGGTGACCGCGCGTAAGAAATCAGGAATATCCATTTTCGGCAGCATAACTTCGACCATCGTTAGCTTATCGGAATTAACGCTATCGGCCATCGCCTCCGCCAATTCGCCGGTTTGCGTTACCCGCCAACAGCGGGAAGGCGTATCCGGCGCAAAAGCATCGGGGAAGCGGCTCCAGTCCCACAATGCGATATCGTTGTAGCGCTGTTCCGGCCCGTGAATCGCGCGCTCGACGGTGTAGCCCTCATTATTCAACAGCAAAATTAACAGCTTTTGCTTATCGCGCAGCATTGAGCTCATCTCCTGGATAGTGAGCTGGGCGGCGCCATCGCCAATGATTAATACCACCCTTCTGTCCGCGGCGGCTGTCTGTGCGCCGTAGGCGGCAGGTAGCGTAAAGCCGATTGAGCCCCATAGCGGCTGCACCAGCAGCGTCGCCTGGGAGGGAAGTTTTAATGAGGCGATGCCGAATGCCGAGGTCCCCTGATCGGCAAGAATAATATCGCCCGGCCGCAGCTGTTTCTCGACCGTACTCCAGAAGTTTTTCTGCGTCAGATTACCCTGCGGCGCGCCGGAAGCGTCGGGCGCGATGATATCTGGCGCGCTCCATTCGGCGGACAGCTTGCCAGAAACGTCAATGAGTGCCGCCAGCGCCTGATCCATCGGGATCCGGCTGAACCAGTGATCGCCAACCCGCGCGGCGAACGGCTGGATTTCGATGGTTTTCTCCGTTGGCAAATGATGTGTAAAGCCGGCGGTAATCGTATCGGTAAAGCGCGTACCCACGCAGATGATGGCATCGGCGCTTTCCATCGCCTCGCGAGTCTGCGGCGCGCTGGCGATCCCGCTATAGGTCCCGGCAAAACCTGAGCCTTGTTCGTCAAATAGCCCTTTCCCCATCAGCATGGTGGCGTGGGTTATCGGCGCGGACTTAACCCACTGCTGTAGTGTGTTTTGCAGACCGTAACGCTGGGCGAGAAAATCCGCCAGCAGCGACACGCGACGGCTGCTGCGTAACAGTTTGGCCGCGTGCTCGCGAAAGCCGGCAAGCTGGTTTTCATCGGCCGCCGGGCCCTTAATGACCAGCGCGCGGGCCGGCGGCACCGCGCGGGCTTTCGCCACGTCGGCAGGCAGCATCAGATACCCTGGGCGGTGGTGGGTCAGCATGTCGCTTAATATCCGGTCAATTTCATGACAGGCGTTGCCCGCCGTTAGCGTCGCCTGAGTACAGGTAATTTGTTCGCTCATCCGCGAGAAATGGGTGAAATCACCATCGCCGAGCGTATGGTGCAGGAGTTCACCGCGCTGCTGCGCGCCAGTCGAAGGGGCGCCCACAATATGCAGCACCGGGATATGTTCCGCATAACTACCGGCCACCCCATTCAACGCGCTTAACTCTCCTACGCCATAGGTGGTTAGCAGCGCGCCAGCGCCTTTTATACGCGCATAGCCGTCTGCGGCGTAGGCCGCGTTCAGTTCGTTAGCACAGCCGACCCATCCCAAATCTTGATGGGCTATCACGTGATCGAGAAACTGTAAGTTGTAATCACCAGGTACGCCGAACAGGCGATCGATACCACAATCTACGAGACGATCCAGCAGATAATCGCCAATGGTGTAAGTCGGTTGCATATCCATAATCCTTGTTGTTGTGCAGGTATTCTGAGTATTAGATATGCGTTTTACCTGTCCAGATTGTGAGCAACAAAGAGGGTGGAAAGCAAAATTTACGCGTTTTCCCCATATACTCCGCGTGCAACATTGATTAGTGTAAACGTATACACACCCTGTTTTGATGCGGAGGAAGTATGGTTTACCAGGCAAGCGACACGCGTTATCAGGCCATGGAGTACCGCCGATGCGGGCACAGCGGCCTGAAGCTACCGGCGATATCTCTCGGCCTGTGGCATAACTTTGGCGATGAAACACAGGTAGAGATCAGCCGCCAGTTGCTGCGTCACGCCTTCGACCTTGGTATTACCCACTTCGACCTGGCGAACAATTACGGCCCACCGCCGGGATCGGCGGAGAGCAACTTCGGGCGGATCCTGAAAGAAGATTTTCTGCCCTACCGCGACGAACTCATCATCTCCAGTAAAGCGGGCTATACCATGTGGGACGGCCCTTATGGCGACTGGGGATCGCGCAAGTATCTGGTCGCCAGCCTCAACCAGAGCCTGAAGCGGATGGGCCTTGAGTACGTCGATATCTTTTATCACCACCGCCCGGATCCGGAGACGCCGCTGGAGGAGACCATGCGGGCGCTGGATCATCTGGTTCGCCAGGGGAAAGCACTTTACGTTGGTTTATCAAACTACCCGCTTGAGCAGGCGCGTCAGGCTATCGCTATCCTCAACGATCTCGGCACGCCTTGCCTGATTCACCAACCCAAATATTCGATGTTTGAACGTTGGGTGGAAGAAGGATTATTAGCGATGTTGCAGGCCGAAGGCGTGGGAAGTATAGCGTTTTCACCGCTTGCCGGCGGCCAGTTGACCAACCGCTATCTAAACGGTATTCCGCCAGACTCGCGCGCAGCCAGCAATAGCCGTTTTTTACAGCCGGAACAGCTCACCGCCGAGCGGCTGGAAAAAGTCCGCCAGCTTGACGCCATTGCCGGGCGCCGTGGACAGAAGCTCTCACAGATGGCGTTAGCCTGGGTGCTGCGAGAAGATAAGGTGACGTCAGTGCTGATCGGCGCCAGTAAAACGGCGCAACTGGATGATGCCGTAGGCATGTTAAGCAATCGCCAGTTCAGCACTGAAGAGTGTGCCGCTATTGACGCGATCCTTGCGGTGTAAACTCATTTTTACTTTGGCAAAAAATGCTATTTCTTGCGATTTAAGAGTTCCCTGATGCTACGTCTCTTTACCGGCTCGTAATATCTGGTTAACAGGTCATTTAAGACCCGATCGTGAGGAGAAGAGTATGTTCAGGTCACTGATTCTGGCTGCGGTACTACTGGCATGCGCGCCGGTTATCGCTAATGCTGGTGAAATCACCCTGCTGCCATCGGTAAAATTACAAATTGGCGATCGTGACGGTTACGGTAACTACTGGGACGGTGGCGGCTGGCGCGACGGTGATTACTGGCGTCGTCATTATGAATGGCGCGATCACCGCTGGCATCGCCATGATAACGGCTGGCATCGCGGTTGGGATAAACGCGGCTGGGATCGTGGTCGCGCTTACGAGCGCGGCTATCGCGAAGGCTGGAACGATCGTCGTGGCGGCTGGGGCCGAGGCCCGGGCGGCGGACGTGGTCACGGCCACGGGCACCACTAATTGATAAAGGGAGCGCAAGCTCCCTTTTTTGTTGCCGTATTAATCTAATGCTGAACCAATAATCAGCCAGCCGTTCAGCGCCACCACAATCGCCACAATCAGCCAACCGATGCGTTTTACCCACCGACTATTAACCAGATCGCCCATTAACCGCGCATCGCTGGTAAAAATTAGCAGCGGCACCAGCGCCAGCGCAATCCCGAAGCTCAGCAACACCTGACTCATCACCAGGATACGCGTCGGGTCAAGCCCCATCATAATCACGATAAATGACGGCAGCATGGTGATTGTCCGGCGAAACCACAGCGGAATATGGAAGCGGATAAACCCCTGCATCACGACCTGCCCGGCAAGCGTTCCGACTACCGTCGACGAGAGACCGGCGGCAACCAGACTGAGACCAAAAACCGTCGCGGCGGCATGGCTGAGCAGCGGTTCGAGAGTTAAATAAGCCTGGTCGAGATCGGCCACGCCGGTGTGGCCGTTGAAGTGAAACGCAGCGGCGGCGGTCGCCATCATCGCCAGGTTAACGAAACCAGCGATGGTCATCGCAATCGCCACATCCCAACGCGTGGCGTTATAGCGTTCTTTGCGCGACCCATCGTGCAGGTTCTGCGTCAGCGACGAGTGCAGATAAATAACGTGCGGCATAATCGTCGCGCCGAGTACCCCGGCGGCAAGGAATACCGCCTCACCATTAGGCAGACTCGGAATAACCATGCCTTTGGTCAGCGGCGCTAACGCCGGCTGCGAGAAGATAAGTTCAACCACATAGGCCGCTGCTACAAACAACAGTAGCCCGCCAATGACTTTTTCCAGCGGTTTCTGCCCGCGACGCTGCAACATCAGGATCAGGAAAGTCGCGACACCGGTCAGCACCGCCCCCTGCAATAAGGAAATGCCGAGCAGCAGCTTAAAGCCGATGGCCGCACCGATAAATTCAGCCAGATCGGTCGCCATGGCGATAATTTCCGCCTGTACCCAATAAAACCATACCACCGGGCGCGGGTAGTGATCGCGGATCTGTTCCG
The DNA here is from genome assembly GCF_057196925.1 of Klebsiella sp. SYXHC3. NCBI lineage: Bacteria > Pseudomonadati > Pseudomonadota > Gammaproteobacteria > Enterobacterales > Enterobacteriaceae > Klebsiella > Klebsiella sp. SYXHC3. The sequence continues at coordinate 1,436,178 of NZ_JBXUNG010000001.1, forward strand.
CGAGGTTTTTACCGGTGGCGATACCAAGCTTGGCCGATAACACCTGAATCAGCATCGCCATCAGGTTCGCCCAGACCACTACCCATAATAATTGATAGCCAAAGCTGGCGCCTGCCTGGATATTCGTGGCGAAGTTACCCGGATCGATGTAGCCGATGGCAGCAATGAACGCGGGGCCCATCAGTGCGAGCCTCATCTTGCGCGCTGCGCGACCGCTGCTATTCTCAACGCGACTGCTAGTCATTTTCTGCCCCTGGAAATATAGCCTTTGCTATGTTTAATGCTATCAAAATGCGAATGATTATCAAGTTCATTTAGAAAGGTGATAATGATTGCTTTGATAGGAGGGAACGATAGTAGGCCAAACAACAAAACGGGCGTGAAGCTGTGGACAACGCGCCTTTCATCAGATTAGTACATTAATGCAACTTTTAATACCTTTGCATAACATAACAAAAATGTACGATTGATCACTATTTTTGTTATTGGTCACATATCCTTGCAATAGTGTGGATTCGATCTCGTTTTATTTAGGCTTGTTGCATAGAATGTGCACGGAAATTTAACCTGCCTCATATTTGGAGCAAATATGGACCGCGTCTTGCATTTTGTCCTCGCGATCGTTGTGGTGGCTATACTGGCCTTGTTGGTCAGTCACAACCGTAAGCAGATCCGCATTCGTTATGTTATTCAATTACTTGTTATTGAAGTTTTGCTGGCCTGGTTCTTCCTGAACTCCGATGTCGGTCTGGGTTTTGTGAAAGGCTTTTCCGAGATGTTCGAGAAACTTCTCGGTTTCGCCAACGAGGGCACCAACTTCGTATTCGGTAACATGAACGATAAAGGTCTGGCCTTCTTCTTCCTGAAGGTTTTGTGCCCAATCGTCTTTATTTCCGCGCTGATTGGTATTTTACAGCATATTCGCATTCTACCGATTGTCATCCGCGCTATCGGTACCGTGCTGTCGAAAGTTAACGGCATGGGTAAACTGGAATCTTTCAACGCCGTCAGCTCGCTGATCCTCGGTCAGTCGGAAAACTTCATCGCCTATAAAGATATTCTCGGCAAAATGTCGCGCAACCGTATGTACACCATGGCGGCAACCGCGATGTCTACCGTTTCGATGTCTATCGTCGGCGCGTATATGACTATGCTGCAGCCGAAGTATGTGGTTGCCGCGCTGGTGCTTAACATGTTCAGCACCTTTATCGTCCTGTCGCTGATTAACCCGTACCGCGTTGAGCAGAGCGAAGAAAACCTGCAGATGTCCAATCTGCACGAAGGTCAGAGCTTCTTCGAAATGCTGGGCGAATACATTCTGGCAGGCTTTAAAGTAGCGATTATCGTCGCGGCGATGCTGATCGGCTTTATCGCGCTGATTTCCGCACTCAACGCCCTGTTCGCGACCGTCACCGGCTGGTTTGGCTACAGCATCTCCTTCCAGGGGATCCTCGGCTACATCTTCTATCCGGTTGCGTGGGTGATGGGCGTGCCGGCGAGCGAAGCGCTGCAGGTGGGCAGTATTATGGCGACCAAACTGGTGTCTAACGAATTCGTGGCGATGATGGATCTGCAGAAAGTGGCAGCGACGCTCTCCCCGCGTGCGGAAGGTATCATCTCTATCTTCCTGGTCTCCTTCGCCAACTTCTCTTCTATCGGTATCATCGCTGGGGCAATTAAAGGCCTGAATGAAGAGCAGGGTAACGTGGTTTCCCGCTTTGGCCTGAAACTGGTTTACGGTTCCACGCTGGTCAGCGTGTTGTCAGCTTCCATCGCTGCGCTGGTGCTGTAATCCCAAACTGACGTTAATAGCATAACAAGCCGGGCAGCGTTATCGCCCGGCTTTTTTACGCCTTTAATTCGCTTAACGGCTGCGGTTTGCCAATCAGGTAACCCTGTAAATAATCGACGCCCAGCGCCAACAGCATCGCCTTTTGCGCCTCTGTCTCGACGTACTCTGCGACTACCGTAAGCTGTTTCGCCCGCGCGATTTCGATTATGGATTTGACGATAATCGCATCAAGCTGGTCGCTCTCGATTTCGTGCACGAAGCAGCCGTCAATTTTTACGATATCCGCCTGCAGGCTCTTCAGACGCTCATAGTTCGCGTAACCGGTACCGAAGTCATCAATGGCGATAGCGCAACCGAACTCACTCAGCAGCTGAATATTATGCATGCTGGTATCCGCATTCGAGAACGCCTGCTCCTCGGTTATCTCAATCGTAATATACGCAGGCGATACGCGATAACGCTTAAACAATGCGATAATCTGAGCGGCGCTATCCTTTTGCATCAGCGTATACGGCAGCAAATTGACGGAGAAGCGTCGGCCAGGATGGTGATCGATCTGGCTGAACAGCGTTTCCAGAACCAGCATATCGAAACGCTGGCTGAGGTTGAACTGCGCAATAAGCGGAATAAAACGATCCGGCGTGATAATCGTCTCGCCGCAACGCATACGGGTGAGGATTTCGTAATAGCCCTCCCCTTCTGCGTTCTGAATCGGCTGCGCATACAGCAGGAGGCTACGCTCGTTCAGCGCTTGTTTTATTTTCGTCAGCATCCGTACCTGTTCGGTCGTTTGATCGGAAACCTCTTCCTGCGCGATATCTAACGCCAGCACCCGCTGCACGGCGCCAGCCTGCTCCGATAACCAGCTAAGCTGGCCAAGCATGGGGTGTAATTCGGTCTCAATGCCGCTGTAACTACCCCACGCCGCGCCAAACTCTAAATCCAGATCCTGGTTATGCCAGTTAAATTTAGCGTGGTTAAGCATCGAGACGATGTGGTTTAACCGTGCCGCCGGTTCCGGCCCCTCTATCACCAGCAATAACTCGCTACCCGGGAGCTGATAAATTTTATCGTGGTGATCCAGGAGCGGCTGCAGACGGCGGGCTATTTGCCGTTTGCACTCTACACGCATCATCATGCCGTAGTGACGGCTAAGGAAGTCCAGGTTTTCGATACGCAGGCTGCTAATAACAACCCGAGGCGATTGGCGCAAATGCCCTTCCAGCGCCCGCAGATTGGGTAACCCGGTTAACGGATCTTCTTCAGCCCGATCGCGCCAGCGCTGTTTAATTCTCTCGCTACGCGAATAAATATCCGTCATGTAAAACAAACAAATCGTGAATGAAATTAACACCGACAGGACAAATGACAAGGAGTACCCCGATTGAACGCCCTGGAGAAAATTTTTGTTATAGGCCACTAAAAAGAATGCCGAAATAGCCCAGGTAATGCGAATTAATTCATGCCCCAGCCGGCCGATACCGATGAAGTAGAGAATAAAAATAATCGGCACCAGATATCCAGCAATTAAATCTGAATCAAAAGGCGCGCAAAGCACCAGCATGATTGTGATTAATGCCATAAACCAATATATGGTAAAGGCTCTTCTTTTTTTCACCAGCCACGGTTGGCAATGACGCAACCAAAACACCCGCCGGTAACGTGGGCAAACCATCATTCTCATCGGGTAATAGAAAGCGGTAGTAAAGATTAAGGCGGCGCATATCAACGCCTGGATATCAATAACGGAATAGATGATCGACGCGGTACTGAAGTAGCTGGAGACGGCAAGCGGGAAGGCGAAGAAGCGCCCCGCCAGATACATCGTCAGCTTAAGCAGAATGGGGGCAAAGAAGCCGCCCCAGAAGATACGGCGACCGATATGGCGCTTGGCAGGCCTTCCGCTACGCCATTTTTTCCCCGACAACGAGCGCATGATAGCGAAGGTGAAAAAGACGGAAAATAACTGACAAAATAACAGGATAGCGGCCTGTGTATAAGTTAGATCTATTACAAATGTATTAGTAATTGCAAACGCAACAATCAAGGGGGCAACGGCGTAACGGCCAAAAATACAAATGGTTGCGTACATTACGCTTAATGGCAGCCATGCCAGATAAATTTGTTTTCCGTCGATAAGGGTTTGCGGAGAAATTAATCGAGATAGCGGAATAAAAATCAAACAAACAATTAACGCCAGCAGAGTTTTTTTAACTTTGATGTTAAATATGTCAGTCATTATTGTTAATCAACACCTCTGCGGCTAAAAAATTATAAGCAATCAGAAAATAGTATGTTGGTTAATAATGGCAGGCAAGAAAATAAATCGAGAAAAATTCCTAAATTACGTTGGTTTTTATTTGCTCGATACACGCTGACGTAAGCTTAACGTCATTTACATTAACGGCGCAAAAAGCAAAAACCCCCGCCGTAGCGAGGGTTCGAATTTTGGTGGAGCTAAGCGGGATCGAACCGCTGACCTCTTGCATGCCATGCAAGCGCTCTCCCAGCTGAGCTATAGCCCC